>JAFLDZ010000004.1 GCA_017302135.1 Lysobacterales bacterium
CGTTTTTCGATGAGACATGGATGTCTCATCGAAAAATGCCGGCTTCACCTCGGATTGCAGTTTGGAATTGGACTTGAAGTGTTTTCTTTGGTTACTTTCTTTGCGCCAAAGAAAGTAACTCGCGCACCAGCGCGAAAAAGACTCCAAGCCTTACCCATAAATCATAGCGTGCCAGAATCTATTGCCCCGTGAAAATTCAGCCGGAAATCACTGGCTGGTTCCCGTCGCCGCACCGAAGGTCATGCGCAAAGCCATGACTCACACGAGTTGGCAAAGCATCGGAACAACAACGCCGCCGCTCAGAGCTGGAAATCCCCCGGGCTGGTCTTCACGTTCTGCTTGAAACTCAGCACAGAAACGAATACCCGGGTCTGATCGTGCAACACGAACTCGAAACCGATCGGCTGACCGGCCGACGAAAACCACGCCAGCCCACTCGTCACGCCGCTGCCCCACGTCTTCGGGGTGATGCTCGCGCCGCTGATCTTGCTGCCTTTCGACAACACCAGATCCTTCGGCGCGGTGAAACGCAGCAACTCGCCAGCCGTGCCGAGCATCGCAAGCGCGAGCGGATCGGTGATCTTGTCTGCGGCGTCCTTGCCGGAGATACCGGTGGCCAGATCGAGCCAATTCACGATGCCGGCTTGAGCCACTGCGCGGAATTCGTCCTTTGCACCGGGACGCAGCACGAGGCGGAAGCGATCCGGGCGCTCGAACAGCAGCGTCGCGGGATAGCGCTGCGGCGCGCCGACCTTGCCGTTCTTGTCCGGTGGCGCGTACAGATCGACGGAGACTTCGAGTGCGCCGCTATAGGTGGTCTTGTCGAGGGTGTAGAGCTGGCTGGTGGCGGAGGCTGCGTGCGCGGACAGCGCGGAGCCCAGGGCCAGCGTCAATGCGAGTGCGATGCAGGAGAGCGGACGGATGAAGTTCATGGTGGTGCCTCGTGGGAAGTGGAATGAGAGCGCGCCGGTCAATTGCCGCAGGCGAGCACGACGCGTGTGCTCAAGGGTTGCGGCGGCGTCATGCCTTGCAGTGAATCGCATTGCGCGGTGGGATCGACCATCAGCGAGCGCACGCCGACGATCCGGGCGGAGCCCAGCCCTGCGGGTATGCCCGGCTCGTCCAGCCCGAAGCATTCGCCTGCGTCGACTCGACGCGTGAATTCGCCGGATGCCCCGGAGAGCGTCGCTTCGATGGGCACTGCGCTGGTGTTGCAGACCTGCCGGATGCTGAGGTTGGGCGAGAACTCCGGCATGTCCGCGATCCGCGCTGCGGCATGCACGGGCGTGCTGCCGTTGCACATGCCGTTGTGGGTAAACGTCCGCATGATCTCGCCTTCGAGCCGCTCGACCGTGCGCGTCGTGTTCTTGATGTACCGCGACGTCATCTGCGGCGCCCCGGTCATCGCATTGATCGAGGGATAAAGGACAAGCGTCGGACTGGTGGGCAATGAGAACAGCACATCGATCCGCGGTTCCGTGGGCATGAATGTCGTGCTGTCGATCAATGCGGTGGATGTGTGCGGTGGGAAGGCGACCGGCGAACTGCTGATGGTGATCGGCGGCGCGATGGTGGCGCAATCGAAACCCGGCCGCGACACGCAGGCGGTTTCCATCGTCAGGTCGTAGCTGGCGGTCACGGTATCGCCCGGGCAGTATTTCTGCGGCGAGACCTTGCCGAATTCGCTTGCGGGGACAGGCGCATGCGGCAACGCGCAGCCATTGGTGAGCAGCACGCCGATGGCGATCGCGGAAAGAGTGAGCCTGATGATGCGATTTTGATGGTCCATATCGGTATCGATCGATAAACGAAATCGTGGAGTTGCATGCACAGCGGCTTGCATGCGGCGCCGATCCATTCAACGCAAGCGCCACTGCCGACAGGACAACGGCGCTTCCATTGGTGCGTCAACGGCATTGCATCCGCGCCAGCGTGCGCAGCGGCGGTGGCGGTACGTTGTTGTCCATCGTGCCCGTCGAGTCGCAACGCGTGCCGGGAGCAGGACTGACAGGCCTGACTTCGACCACACGCGCGTTTTCGACGCTGGCAGGCACGCCGGGCATCGCGTTCATGCATTGGCCGGGCGACATCGTCTGCGTGAACGTTGTGCCATCCGGGCCGCCGGACAGGGTCACGACCACGGCGACCGAATTGACGTTGCACAGATCGGTGAGTCGAAGGTTCGGCGAGAATTGCGGCAGACCGGGCAATGGCTGCGAGCTGTTGACGGGTGTGCTGCCCGCGCACATGCCGCCATGGATCAGCTCGCGATTGACCATGGCGATGCGGGTGGCGACTCTGGTCTGGTCGAGACTCTCGCGCTGGGCGAAGACACGCCCCTCTGGCCTGACTTCGGCCGTTGGAATCAGCACGCTGTCGCGATCCGGATTGAACAGCACGCTGACCTGTTCCGCATCGGGCGCGGTGAAACTCACGCTGCCGGTGTAGTTCGTGATCGATTGCGGTGGGAACGCGGCGGGCGTGCTGCTGAGTGAAACGACAGGGAAAAAGCTGGCGCAGCTGGCATCGGGCGGGCAGACATCGGTGCCGAGGAAATCGACGGACGCGGTGAGCGTATCGCCGGGGCAATAGTTGTTCGGCTCCAGACGCGCGTAGCCGGGGCCCCGCAATTCGCCGCGCTCGATGATGCAGCCGGTGGCGACCACGACCGAGCAGATGGCGATCATGGGGATGCGGAACCAGTGGCTTTGAAGGATGTGCATGCGGTTGCCCTGTGGATGAGTGCGATGCTGATGAGTTCGATTGTTCGAAAATGCGTACAAACAGCTATCACGTCGAAACAAAGCGCCACAGGTCATCGGAATGATGTTCGGCCGATCAGGATGTTTTGTCCGATCGAATCCGATGCCGTGTCGCTGCTGCATGCAGCGAGCGTTTGCGCTTCGGCCACGGACAAGACGCGGGCGGCATCGCGCCGCCCGCGTGATCGCGCATGGAGATGTCGCAATGTTTCGCTCAGGCGCAGCCTCTGCGCGCCAGCGTCCGCAGCGTCGGCGGCGGCGTGCTGGGGCCGGTCGCGCTGCAGCGAGTCGAAGGATCCGCGACCAGCGGACGCACTTCCACCACCGTGGACGCATTGATGCCCGCAGGCACGCCGGGCATGGTGGTGTTGAGGCATTCGCGTGGCGCCAACGTCTGCGTGTACGTCGTGCCGGGCGCGCTGCCGCTGAGCGTCACCGACACCGCCACGCCGTTGAGGTTGCACAGCTCGGCCAAACGCAGATTCGGCGAACGCCGGGGGTCGCCGTTCAAGTTGGCAGGTGCATTCACCGGCGTCGAACCGTCGCACATGCCCGCATGCTGCAGTTCGGTCTCGCTCGATCCGGTGATCCGGCGGATCGTCTGCGCCTGGGTGCGCGGAACGCTCCGCGAAACGTTCACCACGCGTCCTTCGGCATCGGTGCGGCTGGTCAGCACCAGCACCGCATCGCGATCGATGCCGTAGTTCAAGGTGACGACATCGGCGGCCGGAACGAAATCGACGCCGCCCACGTAATTGCGGATCGACTGCGGCGGAAAGGATTCCGGCGTGCTGGTCATGGTCACGGTCGGAAACTGCATCTCGCAGGCGGTGGCGTCGCGACAGGTTTCGCTGCCCAGATAATCGAAGCTGGCGCGGACCGTATCGCCGGGACAGAATTCCGACGGTGTCGCGTACGCGATGCTCGGCAGTGGGCTGCGTTCGAGTCTGCAGCCGTTGGCGACCACGACCGCGCAAGCGGCGATCGTGCAATAGCGGAAGAGTTTGCTGTGGGGCGTGCGCATGTCCAACTCCGGGGGAAGGGATGCCGATCCATCGGCCTTGATGAGGAAGCCTCACCCGAAGTCACGTAAGCGGTCCGCTGAACCGGACACCCGCCGCGTGGCGATGACGCCCAACGACATGCGCGTCAGTGCGTCGACAAGGCCTTCGCCCGGGCGCGCAGCGCGATGATCAGCACTCCGCCCAGCACCATCGCACCGCCGATCCACAGCTGCGGGCCCGGGCGGTCGCCCCAGAACATCATGCCCAATGCCACCGCGAACACCGGCGTCAGCAGCAGATACGGCATCACCGTGGCCACCGGATGACGCTGGACGAGGCGATAGAACAGGCTGTGGCCGATCAACGATGCGAAGACCGCCGAATAGAGCGCTGCGCCCCAATTGCTCCAATGCGCATCGTGCAGCGCAGCGAAGCCGCCGGGTTCGATCAGCGCGCTGATGGCCAGCAACGGCACGATGCCGATCAGCGCGGTCCAGCCCTGCAGGTTCAGCGCGTCGATCCCGCTCAGGCCGCGCATGAACACCGTGCCCAGTGCGATCAGGAGCGCCGCCAGCAGCATCATCGCCAGCGACGCCGGGTGATCCAGCACCAGCGGATCGAAGCCCAGCACCAGCACGCCGGCGAAGCTCAATGCGATCGCCGAACCGGTACGCCATGCGAAGCGTTCGCCCAGCAGCCACCACGCCAGCAGCACCGACATCGGGATATAGCTCTGCATCACGATCGCGGGCGAGGACAGATCGCCGGCCATGCGCAGCGCCCACAGGCTGGTGCCGAAATGCAGCGCGCCGTTGAGCAGCGCCACCGCGATCAGTCGGGGCCACTGCGCGCGCGGCGGTGGCCTGACGAATGCGCACAGCAAGACCGCGAGCATGCCCATCCGCAGCGCGCTGAACAGGAACGGCGGGATTTCGCGCAGCGCATGCGCGGAGGTCAGGAAATTGCCGGCCCAGACGATGCAGATCAACAGCGCCAGCGCAATGTCGCGCCGGCCGAAGTGGCGCTCAGGCATGGTCACGCATTCACAGCCTGCGCATCGGGCTGTGCGGCATCAGAACTTCCAGCCGAGCTTGCGATAGAGCTTGCCGAGCACCCAGGCCGGGCCGATCAGCAGATACACCAGATCGGTGAAAAAGCTCGGTTTCTTGCCTTCGATCTTGTGGCCGACGAACTGCGCGATCCATGCCAGCACGAACACCACGATCGCGACCTGCAGCATCCGCGTGCTGCCGAGGGTCGCGTACAGCCACCGGTTCAACCACAGCAGCGCGATCAACACCGCGAGCATGCCGAAACCCAGCGGACGCGAGGCGCGGTAGTAGAACATCCACGCCGCGAAGGCAGCGATCGCGGCCCAGAACCCGGCGCTGAACAGCGTGCCCGGCACCGGAATGCACCACAGCAGCGCAGTTACCGTCCACAGGATCGTCGGCACGGCGATGACGTGGATCTTCTGGTTGGTCGGGTTCTGGTGGTCGCCGGAATAATTCGCGAACCAGCGATCGATGGGGCGTTCGAGGCGTGTTTCGATGTCGGCGTTGGTATTCATCACTGGATCCTCGAAGTCATGTCGGTGTGGCGTCGCGGGACGATCGTGTCAGTCATTGCGGCAACCATCGCGTCAATCGACGCTGATCCCCGCCAACCGCTGCAACGCCTCTGCATATTTGGCGCGGGTGCGGTCGATCACGTCCTGCGGCAGGCGCGGGCCCGGTGCGGTCTTGTTCCAGTCCAGCGTTTCCAGATAGTCGCGGACGAACTGCTTGTCGTAGCTAGGCGGGCTGATGCCGACTTCGTATTCGTCGGCGGGCCAGTAGCGCGACGAATCCGGGGTCAGCATTTCGTCCATCACGTACAGGCGGCCGTCGGCGTCGGTGCCGAATTCGAATTTGGTATCGGCCAACAGGATGCCGCGCCCGGCGGCGTAGGCGGCGGCGTAGCGGTAGATGCGCAGCGTCGCGTCGCGCACCTGTTCGGCCAGTTCGGCGCCGACGGTTTTCACCATCGTGTCGAAATCGATGTTCTCGTCGTGGTCGCCCACGGCGGCCTTGGTCGAGGGCGTGAAGATCGGCTCCTGCAACTGTTCCGCCTGACGCAAGCCGTTCGGAAGCATGATGCCGCTGACCCGGCCGGTGCGCTGGTAATCCTTCCAGCCGCTGCCGATCAGATAGCCGCGGGCGATGGCCTCCACCGGCACCGGCTTGAGTTTCTTCGTCACCACCGCGCGCCTGGCGTACAGCGCGGCGTCGACGCCGGCCGGCAGCACGCTGGCGACGTCGATATCGGTGAGGTGGTTGGGCAGGATGTGCGCCGTCTTGTCGAACCAGAAATTGCTGATCTGGCAAAGCATCTCGCCCTTGCCGGGAATCGGGTCGGGCAGCACCACGTCGAACGCGCTGAGCCGGTCGGTGGCCACCATCAGCAGCAGCGGGCCCTGGTCGCGGGCTTCGGCCGGCAGTCTGTCCCGCGAGAGATCGAAAACATCGCGGACCTTGCCGCGATGGCGCAGGGTCAGGCCGGGCAGGTCGGATTCGAGCAGAGTGGTCGCCACGCGCAGTCCATCGGAAGCGGTCGGGCCGCCTAGTGTAAGGCCGCGCGGCCTGGGTTGACGGCCCCCGCGCAGCGGTTTCGGCGATGCCCGTCACATCGGTTCGGACTCGTCACACCAGTCCGGACCTGTAAACTGCCGGCATGACGCGCTGGTACGGAAAAGCTTTGGGATTCATCGCGGGCTGGCTGCTGCTGAGGCATCCGGCGGGCGGGCTGCTCGGCCTGCTGCTGGGCCACGCCTTCGATGCCGACTGGTTCAAGAGCAACCGCGACACGCCCTACCGCGTGCTCGGCGTGACCGAGGACGCCTCGGATGCCGAAGTCGAACAGGCCTACCGGCGAATGATCAGCCAGTATCACCCGGACAAACTCGTCGGCGTGGCCGATGAGCTGCGGCGCCTGGCGGAAGAGAAGGCGAGCGAGATCAACAGTGCCTACGACCGCATCCAGACCCTGCGCAAGCAACAACGCTCGTGAGCCTCATGCAATCCACCGTCATCGCCCCGTCCATCCTGTCCGCGAACTTCGCGAAGCTCGGCGAGGAGGTCGACAACGTCCTCGCGGCCGGCGCCGACTGGGTGCATTTCGACGTGATGGACAACCATTACGTGCCCAATCTCACCATCGGTCCGCTGGTCTGCGAGGCGCTGCGCAAGCACGGCGTGACTGCGCCGATCGATGTGCATCTGATGGTGGAGCCGGTCGACCGGCTGGTGCCGGACTTCGCGAAGGCCGGCGCGTCGCTGATCAGCTTCCATCCCGAAGCCAGCCGGCACGTGCATCGCACCATTCAATTGATCAAGGCGCAGGGTTGCCAGGCGGGCGTGGTGCTGAATCCGGCGACGCCGGTCGAAGTCCTGGACTACGTGCTGGAAGAGCTCGATCTGGTGCTGCTGATGTCGGTGAATCCCGGCTTCGGCGGGCAGAGTTTCATTCCGTCGGCGCTCGATAAGTTGCGCGCGGTGCGCCAGCGCATCGATGCGGTGACGGCGCGTACCGGCAAGCTGATCCGCCTCGAAATCGACGGCGGCGTGAAGCCGGACAATATCGCCGAGATCGCGAAAGCCGGTGCGGACACCTTCGTCGCGGGTTCGGCGATTTTCGGTCAGCGCGATTACGCCGCTGTGGTCGCGCAGATGAAGGCAGCGGTCGCTGGCGTACGCAGCGCGTGAACCAACACGGTGGGACCTACACCATGATCGACACACCATGATCGATACGCAGGGCGTCTGGCTGATCCTCAACGGCAAACAGGCGCACGACGCCGAGGTGAGGCTGGCCGTTGCTGCGATGCGCGAACGCGGCGTGTCGCTGGCGGTGCGCGTCACCTGGGAAGCGGGCGACGCTGCGCGCTTTGTCGACGAGGCCATCGCCGCCAGCGCGCGCACCGTGATCGCCGGTGGCGGCGACGGTTCGCTGCGCGAGGTCGCGGCGGCGCTGGCGCAGCGCGATGCGTCGGCCGATGCGCTGCCGTCGCTGGCGGTGGTGTCGTTGGGGACGGCCAATGATTTCGCCACCGCAGCGGGGATTCCCGCCGATGCCGAAGCCGCGCTCGCTCTGGCCTGCACGTCGGTGGCGCAGCCGGTGGATCTGCTGCGCATCGACGCCGATGGCCGGCAACAGTGGTGCATCAATCTGGCGTCCGGCGGTTTCGGCACCACCGTCACCACCGAGACCGGGGAAGGCCTGAAGAAGATGCTGGGCGGTCTGGCTTACGTGGTCAGCGGCTTGGCGCGGATCGGCAGCGTCGAACCCATCCACGCGCGTTTCGAAGCCGTGGATTTCGCCTGGTCGGGCGGTTTCATCGCGCTGGGCATCGGCAATGGCCGTCAGGCCGGAGGCGGCCAGGTCCTGTGCCCGCAGGCGTGCATCGACGACGGTCTGCTGGATGTCACCCTGGTGCCGACGATCGAAGGCGAATTCGCCGCCACCGTCGGGACGCTGATCGCCGAGGGCAAGCAGGCCGCGCTGGAACGCCTGTCGACGCAACTGCAGTCGCCGTGGCTGCGGATCGCCGCCGATCCGCCGCTGACGCTCAATCTGGACGGCGAGCCGGTCGCAGCGCGCGCGTTCCACATCGAATGCATCCCGGGACGGCTGCGGATGCACCTGCCCGCCGGCTGCGTGCTGCTGGCTGCGCATGCCGAGCCGGGTTGAGTAGCGGCAACCACGCGCGTCCTAGACATGCACGTCGTACAAAAAGAAAACGCCGGCAAGCCGGCGTTTTCGGGAAAGATCGGAGGCAATCCCGCCTCCTTCGTTCGTCCCTGCGATGGCCTTCGATTCTCCGCAGAGCCGATGACCGCTCGGTGACAGCAGGCGGTCGTTTCGATGTCGCGCTGCGCCCGAGGGTGCGGCCACGGGCCGAAATCGCTAGCATGTGGCGACCATGAACGAGACCGCCGATCACCATCGCCTGGACACCCTGTCCGCCCTGAGCGCGAACGGGCGATGGCGCCGCTGAGCCGGCCCGCCATCCTCCCGCCTCGTTTCATTCAAGGATTTTTCGCGTGATCCCGTTCGAACAATTCCAGCAATACGCCGACGACGGCCATACCCTGATTCCCGTGGTGCGCGAGGTGCTGTCCGATCTCGATACGCCGCTGTCGGTCTACCTCAAGCTCGCCGACGGCCCGTACACCTATCTGTTCGAATCGGTCGAAGGCGGCGAGCGTTTCGGCCGCTACTCGATCATCGGCCTGCCCGCGCATCGCGTGTACGCGTTCGCGGGGCATACGCTGTACGTCACCGAGTTGGGCGACCTGATCGAAGCGCGCGAAGTCGCCGATCCGCTGGCCGAAGTCGAACGGCTGCGCACCGCGCAGAAGATTCCGCGGCTCGCGGGTCTGCCCGGTTTCACCGGCGGATTGGTGGGATGGTTCGGCTTCGAATGCATCGAATACATCGAACCGCGACTGCGCAGCGGCGGCGTGCATCCCGACCGCCGCGACGAGCTGGGCACGCCGGATATCCTGTTGATGGAAAGCCGCGAGGTTGCGGTGTTCGACAACCTCAAGGGCCGGCTTTACCTGATCGTCCACGCCGACCCGCGCGAACCGCAGGCGTGGGCACGCGCGAATCGCCGGCTGGATTCGCTCACCCATCGTCTGCGCCAGGGCGGCGCCGGGTATCCGGAAACCCTGGAGGCGACCGGTCTGAACGAAGCCGATTTCGTCTCCGGTTTCACCCGCGAAGGTTTCATCGCTGCGGTCGAGAAATCGAAGGAATACATCCGCGCCGGCGACATCTTCCAAGTGGTGCTCAGTCAGCGGCTATCGGTGCCGTTCCGCGCGCGCCCGGTCGATGTCTATCGCGCACTGCGCGCGCTGAATCCATCGCCGTACATGTATTTCCTCGATGTCGGCGGCACCCAGGTGGTGGGTTCGTCGCCGGAAATCCTGGTGCGCCTCGAACATACCGATCAGGGGCAGGGAAAAATCACGGTGCGTCCGATCGCCGGCACCCGCCCGCGCGGCAAAACGCCGGAAGCGGACGCCGCGCTCGAAGCCGAGCTGCTGGCCGATCCGAAAGAACGCGCCGAGCATCTGATGCTGATCGATCTGGGCCGCAACGATGTCGGCCGCGTCAGCGAGCCGGGCACGGTGGAGGTCGGCGATCGCTTCGTGATCGAGCGCTACAGCCACGTCATGCATATCGTCAGCGAAGTCACCGGCCGGCTGAAGGAAGGCCTGAATTACGCCGACGTGCTGCGCGCGACGTTTCCCGCCGGCACCGTCAGCGGCGCGCCGAAGATCCGCGCGATGGAAGTGATCCGCGAACTGGAGCCGGTGAAGCGCAACGTCTACGCCGGCAGCATCGGCTACATCAGCTGGCACGGCGACGCCGATACCGCCATCGCGATCCGTACCGCCGTCATCCAGGATGGCAAGCTGCACGTGCAGGCCGGTGCGGGCATCGTCTACGACTCCGACCCGCAGAAAGAGTGGGAAGAAACGATGAGCAAGGGCCGCGCGCTGTTCCGTGCGGTGGAAGAGGCGGCGCGGGGATTGTAGGCGCTACGGAGCGATAGCCTGAAACGAAAAAACGCCCCGCATTCAGCGGGGCGTTTTGCATTGCGATCGGCAAATGCGCTTCGGCTTGCGGTCACATCGCCTGACTGCGTTGCGGCTGCGGCGTTTCCGGTGTCGCGACCTTTGCGCCTTGCGACATATCTTCCAGCGTTTTGTCCGCAGGCTGCAGTTTTGCGGTATCGACATCCACGGCGGTGCGCTTGGCCTGATCGGTGGACGGATCGCCCTGGAAGGCGATGATGTTGCCGTTGCTGCCTTTCACTGCGCCGCTGATTTCGGTCATGCCGGCCTTGTCCGCCTGCGCCGCCATCGTGGCGGCCACATTGCGCAGCTCCTGCCCGCCGACGCCGCTGTCGAGCTTTTCCAGCGCGGCCATCGCCTGGCCGTAGAGCGCGGGTTCCGCCTTCGGTGCGCCTGCCATCTCGGGCGCGCCCGCAGAGACATCGATCGGCTTCTTCGGCGTGGTGTCGGTGTATTTCAGGCCGGTGTCCATCAGCGCCTTGTCGAGACCGATCTCCTTGAGGTTCAACTGCACTTCGGGCGCGACCGCTTTGGGATCGAGCTTCCTGGCATCGGCCAGCGCCTGCTTCTCGGCGTCGTTGATGACGTTGACCGCCCATTCGCCGTAGTAGTTCGGGTAGTCCTGATTACCCTTGGCGCCGAGCCCCGCCGAACTCGGCGGCTGGTCGAAGTAATACTTGCCCATCGCCTTGACGTTCTCGGGCGAGTCCCTGAGCGTCATGTCGGATTCGATGGTGAGTCCCGGCTTCAGCGCATAGGTGAAGGCCGGCGCTTTGCCGCCGCGATCGATGAAATCTTCCATCCGGCCCGGATGCGCGTTGTACAACTCTTTCAGGCCGGCAGCAGGATTGTCTTTCATCACCTGCGACGAGATCGCGTTGAAGCCGCCGATGTGCGCGCCGGCTTCGTCGTCGCGGTTGACCTGGATGAAGGTCTTCACCGCAGCGGTGTAATCGTGCGGCCCCGGTCCCTTGGCCATCTTGTCGACGGACGTGGTGAAGTCGCTGTAGCCCTTGTCGGCGACGGTGCTGTTGAACGAATGCTGGATCTCATGACCCATCACGAACACCAGCTCGGCGGCCGAAGCCTTGCTCTTGCCGGCCTTGTTCAATTCGTCCACCGGCAGGCTGATGGCTTTGTCGTCGGGGCTGTAGCTGCCGCCTGCGTTTTCGCCTTTGGGAAGCAGCTCGAATTTCTCGAGGTGGCCCTTGGCCACGGAGTCGACGATGCGTTCTTTCAGATCGGGCGACTGGTCGAGCAGCGCGCGCAGGTTCTTGCCCGGGGTCTGGGTCTTGGTGTCGTTGGCGGTCTCGAAATCGGTGAGGATCTTCTCGAGTTTGGTTTCGGCGATTTTTTTCAGAACGTCGTCGGGAACAGCGGCCATGGTCGTATTCCTCAGGCGTTGATGATGAGTTTGGAAACGCAGGCGTGATTCGCCTTGGCGTCGTTTTCGCCGCGCACGTAAATCTGCACCGAGACATCATCTCGCGAGAAATCCCAGTACAGCAGACGGTCGTGCTTGCCTCGCGCCGCATTCGACACGAAGCCGGCGCGCTGCAGCGCGGCGGAATAGGCGTCGAAATCGAGCGCGCAGATCGGCGCCATGTCGGCGTTGCTGCGGCTTTCGTCGTCGAAGGAGAACATGACCCGCGACGGCTTCTCGTCGGCGCCCTCCGGCAGCGACACGAGGTTGTAGGCCCACTGCTCGGTGAGCTGGCCGCTGAAGCCGTATTCGTTGGCGTCGTCGGGATTGAATTCGACCTTGATGCCGGTGAGCTGTTCGATCCGGGCCGGCGCGATATCGTCGCGACCGTGGATGTTCTCGACCAGCTTCAGCACGCGCTGGCCGATGTCTTCCGCGTTGGAGGGAGTGGGCAACTGATTCATGGGAAACCTGTTCGCGTGATGATTGGATGGGGGATTTGTCGGGTCGGGCCGGGTCGGGTGGTGGCGGTCGGTCGGGGGCTCGCACGCAACGCAGGCCAGCGCCAGCAGGCAGACGGCCAATCCCGATGCGGTGCGCCCGGATGCGGCGCGGTGCGTGATGTCCGTCGACAGGCCCTCATGGATGCGATCGATGCAACTCGGCCCGCTTCCCCGAAACACAGCGACCCGTTGGAGGTTGAACGCAAAGGCCGCCCGGATTCGGCCAGAGCAGGAATCGACCAAAGCCCGGCTCAGAACAGCAGGTTGACCACCAGCACGACGATGCCGGTGTAGAGCAGGCACAGCGGGCCACCGACTTTCCACAGCTCTTTCGCGGTATAGCCGGCGGGGCCGGTGATCATCGACATCACCGGGTTGGAGGCGGTCATGAAGTTGTTCGACGCCGACAGCGCGACGATCAGCGCGAACGAGGTGGGGTCGCTGCCGGAGGCCAGCGCGAGGTTGATCGCGATCGGCACCATCACGATGGTGGCGCCGACATGGCTGATCACCAGCGAGAACGCGGTGGTCAGCAGCCCGAGCGCGATTTCCAGCAGCCAGTGCGGCGTGCCTTCGGGCAATCGATCCAGCGAATGCGCCGCGACCCAGGCGGCGGCACCGCTGGAATCCATCGCCCAGCCCAGCGGAATCAGGCAGGCCATCAGGAACACGGTCTTCCAGTTGATCGCGGCGTAGGCCTCGTCCATCTTCAGCACGCCGGTGATCAGCATGCCGGCGACGCCGGTCATCAGCGCCACCGAGGCAGGGATGCGCGACGACAGCGCGATCAGCATGGTGATGCCGAAGATGGTCATCGCGATCTTGAACTTGTGCGGGCGCTGCTCGGCTTTCGGATAGTCGGTGACCGGCACGAAATCGCGGTTGCTCGCGGCCTGCGCCAGATCCTGCCAGATGCTGTGCAGCACCAGCAGATCGCCTGCGCGCAGCGGTTGCTCGCGCACGTTCTCGCGCAGCACCTGCTTGTCGCGGTTGATCGCGAGCAGCCGCAGGTTGTACAGCTTGCGCAACTGAAGCTGGGTGGCGGTCTTGCCGATGAAGGTGGATGTGGGCGGGATGACCGCCTCGGAGATGCCGGCGCGCGCCGGGTTGAACAGATCGGCGAACTCGCGCAGCCGCGAGCTGCTGCGCAGGAAGCGGTTCTGGGCGAAATCGACGATCGCCTGACGCGGGCCCATCACGCCGAGCACGCTGCCCACCCAGATCCGCGCCTCGCCCGGCGGTGCCAGCCGCGAGTCGTTGCCGGTCTTCAGCGCGAGGATCAGCGGTGCGTCGTGCAGGTCTTCGGTCTCGCGCAGCGACATGCCCACCAGCGGGCTGTCGGCGGTGACGGTGAGTTCGTAGACATCGCCGTCGATGCCGTAGACGCTGGCGAAATAACTTTCGGTGCGCGCCGGCGTGACCCCGGCATCGGCGGCGTTCTCGTGCAGGCGTTTGCCGCCGAAGAAATGGAAATACGCCAGCCCCGCCGCCAGCAGCGCGATGCCGATCGGCATCGGCGCGAACATCGGCAGCGGTTTGAGCGTGGTCAGGCCGGAGGGCAGATTGGCGTTGGCCGAGACGAGAAGGTCGTTGAGCAGGATCAGCGGCGAATTGCCGACCATGGTCAGCGCGCCGCCCATCATGATGCCGGTCGCGATCGGGAACAGCAGCCGCGACAGCGGCAGGCCGGTGCGTGACGACAGCCGCGACGCCACCGGCAGATACAGCGCCATCACCGACGGGTTCTGCATCACCGCCGAGTTGATGCCGGCGATGGTCGAGGTGAACAGCAGCAGCCGATGCTCGACCCCGTGCGCGCGACGCAGCAGCCACGCCGCGAGACGATTCAGCGCGCCGGTGCGGTCGAGCCCGGCGCCGAGGATCATGGTCGCGATCACGCTCATGACCGCGTTGCCGGAAAAGCCGTTGAACAGATCTTCCGGCGCGACCAGGCCGGTCAGGCCCAGCAGCACCAGCACCACCAGCGCGACCACGTCGGCGCGCAGGCGTTCGAACAGGAACAGCACCATCGTCAGCACCGTCAGCCCGAGGACGAGCTGCATATCGCTGGTGAGGGTGAGGGTATTTTCCATCGCTCAGTCGGTGGTCTGTCGGGGCGTCTGGTCGATGGTCGGGTGGACGGTCATGCCGTCGGCATCCTTGTCGTACAACAGATCCCACACGCCGTGGCCGAGTTTCTGGCCGCGCGTCTCGAAATGGGTCTGCGGCCGCCATTCCGGGCGCGATACGTGACCGCGCGCACCGGCGCGATTGCGCAACCCGGGCGTGGCGTCCAGCACATCCCACATCTGTTCGGCGTAATCCCGCCAATCGGTGGCGAGGTGCAGACGGCCGCCGACCCGCAGTTTGCGCATCAGCAGCACAGCGAATTCCGGCTGCACCAGTCGACGCTTGTTGTGGCGCTTCTTGTGCCAAGGGTCGGGGAAGTAGATGCGGATTTCATCAAGGCTGCCGTCCGCGATCTCATGGGTCAGCACTTCCACCGCATCGTGGCGATAGACGCGGACGTGATCGCTGCCGTCGTCGCTCAATGCGTTCAGCAGCCGGCCGACGCCGGGCGCATGCACTTCGATGCCGATGTAGTCGCGCGACGGATCCTGCTTCGCAGCGAAACGCAGCGCCTCGCCGTTGCCGAAACCGATCTCCACCACGCGCAGCGCGCTGCGGTTGAAGATCGCGTCGTAATCGCGCTCGTTGCCGGTGTAGTCCAGACCGAAGCGCGGCCAGAGTTCATCGAACGCACGCTGCTGCGCCGGACTGAAACGGCCCTGGCGCAGCACGAAGCTGCGGATCTTGCGTTGCCCGGGTTCGACCGTGAAGGGTTGGTCGTATGCCTGATCGGTCGCCATCGGCATCACGTGCCGCGCTTGCGCGGTTTTGGGCCGGCCGGCTTGGCTTTCTCGGCCAGGGCCAGCAGCCCCAGCAGGGCTTCGTTGACGGCGTCCGCGTTCGGGAATGCCTGTGCGACGCGGTCGTCCAGCAGCACGAGATTCGTGCCTTTCGCGTATTTGCCCAGGCATTTGCCACGGACGCCGATGCCGAGGTCCTCACGCTTGTATTCGACCCGCATGGCTTCAGTCCTGCTCATAGATCGTTCGCTCGTGTCGAGTGGCCTTGCGTGCGCTGATGATCCGGATCGTGCGTCCACGTTCGATGTGCGCGACGACCAGCAGCAGATCCTGGAGCGACTGTGTCCGATGGTGATGAAGCGCGATTCTCGAACAGAATGATCCGGGTCCGGGAACGTGAGTGCGAGCGGGTCGCCGAACACGGTCGCGGCCTCTTCGAAGGATACGCCGTGCTTGCGCAGGTTGGCGGTCGATTTTGGCGCGTCCCAATCGAATTTGAGCATGAGCCGGCCGATTACCCGATCAACCCATCCACCGGCGACGACGCCGAGGCGTAGCGTTTGCGCGGAATGCGGCCGGCGAGGAAAGCGTGGCGGCCGGCCTCGATCGCCAGCTTCATCGCCAGCGCCATCCGTACCGGATCCTTTGCGCCGGCGATGGCGGTGTTCATCAGCACGCCGTCGCAGCCCAGCTCCATCGCGATGGCCGCGTCCGAGGCGGTGCCGACGCCGGCGTCGACCAGGATCGGTACCTTCGCGTTCTCGATGATTTCCAGCAGGTTGTAGCGGTTCTGGATACCGAGGCCCGAACCGATCGGCGCGGCCAGCGGCATCACCGCGACGCAGCCGATCTCTTCGAGCCGCTTGGCCAGGATCGGGTCGTCGCTGGTGTAGACCATCACCTCGAAGCCCTCGGCGACCAGGGTCTCGGCGGCCTTCAGCGTCTGCACCACATCCGGAAACAGGGTGCGCGCATCGCCCAGCACTTCCAGTTTCACCAGCGTGTGGCCGTCGAGCAGTTCGCGCGCTAGCCGGCAGGTGCGCACGGCGTCGTCGGCGGTATAGCAGCCGGCGGTATTGGGCAGAAGGGTGTAGCGGTCCGGCGGCAGGACATCGAGCAGATTCGGCTCGCCCGGATTCTGGCCGATGTTGGTTCTGCGGATCGCGACGGTGACGATCTCGGCGCTGGCGGCCTCGGTGGCGCGGCGGGTTTCGTCGAGATCCTTGAATTTGCCGGTGCCGGTCAACAGACGCGAGCGATAGGACTTGCCGGCGATGACGAGCGTGTCGTCGTATGCGGGGAGTGCGGTCATCGCGGGATTATCGCCCATCGCTGCGCCGAACGCGCTGTGGGACGTGCCGCATGTTCGCTCACCCGCCCCCCAATGCTTGGACGATCTCGACGCGATCGCCCTCGGACAGCAGATGCCCGGCATGGCGGCTGCGGGGCACGATTTCGCCGTTCACTTCCACCGCCACCCGGCGCTCGGCCAGGCCTTGGGCAATCAACAGCCCGGCGAGGGTGCAGGGGGCGGAAAGGGCGAGCGGCTCGCCGTTGAGTCGGATATCCATCCCCGATTGTCGCCCGGGATGGACGGCCTGCCCAGCGCCAGCGCCCGAACCGTTGATCTGCGGGGGACTTGTCACACTTGAGTCACAAAGGGCTTCGTGAAAGGATGCCGCCACCATCCGGCGCCGTATCGCAGGAGCGCCGGGGCATTTCGCGGAATTTTCCGCCATTTTTTCAACCGTTCGGGAGTGGGGATATGTCTTTCAATCGTGGGGCCAAACGGCCCGTTCGCAGTGTGCTCACGGTCGCCTTGATCACGGCCGCCGCCGCAGTGGCTGCGCCGGCGTTCGCAGCCGGTCCGTATTCGCAGACCGTGTTCTTCGGCGACAGCCTGACCGACGGCGGTTTCTTCCGCCCGCTGCTGCCAGCCAGCGTCCGTCCAGTGACCGGCCAGTTCACCACCAA
This sequence comes from Lysobacterales bacterium, assembly GCA_017302135.1. Taxonomy (GTDB): domain Bacteria; phylum Pseudomonadota; class Gammaproteobacteria; order Xanthomonadales; family Xanthomonadaceae; genus Lysobacter_I. The sequence goes on from JAFLDZ010000004.1 coordinate 17,160, forward strand.
TCCGGGTCTGGTCTGGTCGCAGTACCTGGCCGATTTCTACGGCACCGGCGCCGCGCCGAACGGTAACGGCCAGACCGGCACCAACTATGCCGCTGGCGGTGCCCGCGTCGGCATCAACAGCACCGGCGCGCTGGGTCCGATCCCGTCGCTCGCCACCCAGGTCACCAACTATCTCGCCGCCAACGGCGGCCGCGCCGACAGCCGCGCGCTGTTCACCGTGTGGGGCGGCGCCAACGATCTGTTCGCGATCACCAATGCAGGCGCGCCTGCGACGACCACCATCACCAACGCGGTGACTTCGGAAATCGGCATCGTCGCGCAGCTGCAGAATGCCGGCGCCAAGTACATTCTCGTCGCGACCGTGCCGGATCTCGGCCTGACCCCGGCTTTCCGCGCCTTGGGTCCAACCGCCCAGGCCCAGGGCACCGCGCTCACCACGACCTACAACAGCTCGCTGTTCAGCGGTCTGGCCAGCAATGGTCTGCGCGTGATCCCGCTCGACACCTTCAATCTGATCCGCGAAATCACCGCGTCGCCGGCCGCGTACGGCTTCAGCAACATCGCCGGCACCGCCTGCCAGCCGCAGATCACCGCGAATTCGCTGACCTGCAACCCGACCAGCTACGTCACCCCGGACGCGCCCAACACCTACCTGTTCGCCGATGGCGTGCATCCGACCAGCCGCGCCCACCAGATCCTCTCGCAGTACGCCGTTTCCGTGCTGGAAGCGCCGCGTCAGATCGCGCTGCTGCCGCACGCGACCGCCGTGGTCGGCCGCGCCCGCGCCGATCGCGTCTCCAGCCATCTCGCCGGCAAGCCCGAGGGCGATGGCATGCGCTGGTGGGTCGACACCCGCGCCGATGTCCAGCGCTACGACGACGCCAACAGCTACGACGGCGTTGCCCCGGCTGTCACCGGCGGTGTCGACTGGACCAGCGGCAACTTCGTCTACGGCGGTTTCGCCGGCGTGGGCCGCAACTTCTCGGACTTCGGTCTGCGTGGCGGCGATTTCGACCAGACCGACGCCACCCTCGGCGGCTTCGCCGGTTGGTACGGCGACAACGTATGGGTCAATGGCCAGCTCAGCTACACGATGGTCCGCTATGAAGTGAACCGTGAAGTCTGGCTCGGCCCGGTCAAGCGCGGCCACAGCGGCTCGCCCGACGGCAGCAACCTGACCTTCGGCGTGAACGCGGGCTACAACTTCACCGACGAAGCGCTGACCCACGGCCCGGTCATCAGCGTGCTCGCGCAGCAGATCGACATCGACGGCTACGCCGAAGACCAGCCGACCCTGTCGACCTCGCTGGCCTACCCGGACCAGAGCTTCGATTCGCTGATCACCAGCCTCGGCTGGCAGGCCAACTACAAGATCAACGACCACCTGGCGCCCTACGCCCGCATGACCTGGGACGTGGAACACGAAGACCAGGCCAAGGAAGCGTTCGCGCGTTCGCAGTCCATCACCGGCAGCCTGCAATATGCGGTCCCGGGCCAGACCTTCGACGACAGCTACCTGACCCTGCAGATGGGTGCCCGCACCGAACTGTTCGGCATGGACGCCAACATCGGCGCCAGCGTGACCACGATGCAGGGCGGCGGCAACGACGCCACCCTGTTCGCCACCTTCGGCAAGCAGTTCTGATGCCGGGCGGCATCGCGGCCCCCGGCGATGTTTCCCCGGGGCCGCGACAGCCGCTAAGATGAAGCACTACGCGGGTGTAGTTCAATGGTAGAACTGCAGCTTCCCAAGCTGCTAGCGTGGGTTCGATTCCCATCACCCGCTCCAAACGCACGAACGGCGGCCCGCAGGGGTCGCCTTTTTTTGTACGTTTAACGGTCAAATAAGCGGTAGCGCAGTAAAAGTAAAGGTAGTCCCAAAAAAACATACCCGCGCGCCATTGTCTAGCCTGAGGGGTGAGCCATGCACTATGGATCGGCCGAAGGCCGAAGCAGACTTGGATCGATTCTATATAATGAATTGAAGGTTAGTGAAAGAGAAAATTCATGCCCCTAAACGGCCACGCCCGCCCAACGTTACTCAAAACTCAAGCGATGCAGCGAAAAGCTGGCGGGATTTGCAGGCCATGCCGCGCTCACGACCCATGTTTTTCTTTACTAGGTTGAAGACACATCCGCTGTGGTTATGGGGTTTGAAGCCGTCCATCATCGGGGGAGTGGCGGTGTTTGCTGCTTCGCCCTTGCTGATTACTCTTCCGATGGTTGCTGACGCATACGACATCGTGCGTATGTCGAAAACGCTGTTCGTCGTTCTGGTGGGCTTCGTTTGGTCGGCCGCAACATCGGCCTATCTGATTGCACGTTGGACCGGTGCTCTCGACCAGTACGACCGCCTGCGCAAGCGGCGGGCGGCCCCTGGAAGCAAGGGAAGCGGATTGCGCAGAATATTCGTCATAAAGCCGCCAGAAAAGCCCGATACGCGTGCGGCCGATGCCGCGCGGGATCTCCTGCGCATCGCCGTGCAATACCTCGAATCGCAGCGGTACAAAGCAGCACTTGACGCCTATCGGCATGCCTTGCGCACAGCGATGGGGAATTTCCAGCGCACGCGGCAATACGGGCTTCTCTACTACGGTCTGATCGCGTATCGCGGAATTGCCGCGTGTGCGCTGCAGGTGGGAAGAAAAGAAGAGGCGGCGGTTGCTATCGAAACCGGTCTGTTTCATGCTGAAACCGGTCTTGAGCGGTGGCCCGGTGCTCCGCAACTGGTGGAACAACAGGCGCTGCTTGCTGCGTTCAAATGGAAGACGGGCCTCGATGGAACGACCTATCATCCCCATGATCTCGGACAATGGCTCGGCGATGATGGCCTTTCTCCTGCAATCATGGCAACTGTTGCAACGCCGCCCGTGTCGGATTTTCTGCGGAAAGGCTCAGGGAATTTCCGGTTCGCGTCGAGCGACTTCAATGAACCCATAACGCCACAAGGAATTGACACGGTGACCGATCCAGAAACGCGCCCACCGCTGAGCAACGGCTTGCCTCATCCGCCGATCCCGTCAAGATTGCGTGAATTGCTCGAAGACTATCCGGAACATCTCGCGCGGATACGGGAGGTGCTAGATAAAGTTGTTGAAGACCCGTTGAAATTGACGCCTCTCTTCGAGCAAGCGATTTGGGCTTTGGAGGACCAAACCACTGTCTTCATCAGAGAAGCGCAGGCGGAATTGGAAGTGGCGCAAGAGGCGGGTGAGGCGGACGCAATTGCGATGGCAAAGGCGAAAGTCAGTTTGATGCGGCGGTCCAGAAGCGCAAACGTGGGCCTGGGTAACTTAGACGAGATCTGGGAATATTTCAAAGCACACGCGGAATTTTTCAAATGAATGAGTTCAAGGCCGAGCTCAGTAAGGAAGAATCGCGGAGGCTTTTGCATGAGGTCGTAATTCCGGACTCGGGATTGGATGCGCTGGCAACCCACGAAAAACCGCGAGCGATTGTCTTGGCCGGCCAGCCGGGTGCAGGAAAGGGGGTGCTGGTGGGTGCGGCACGCCGTGAGTTCAACGGCGATATTCTTGTCATCGACCCCGATGAGCTTCGCGACGCGATTCCAGGTATTCGTCAACTTCAAGAAGCTGATCCCATTGATTGGCCCGACGCGACCAACAGAGGCGCTTTTAATCTCGCCAGTGGCTTGCGTGACGAAGGCATTAAGCGACACGTCAATCTCGTTATCGACGGTTCGATGAGCGATGCGGGCAACAGCGCTCGCACGATCGAGGCACTGCAAAAGAAGGGCTATGAAGTCGAGGTTCGCGCGATTTCATCGCATTGGCTCGAAAGTGAGTTAGGTATCGACCAGCGTTTCACAGGACAGATTGATCGGATTGGCGTGGCCCGCGACGTTAAAATGAGCTTTCACAATGATGTTTACAACGGCCTGCCAGGGAACCTCGACAAAGTCGCTGAAAGAACGGGTGTGCAGGTGCGCATCTACGATCGCGGCCTGAATGAGCTCTACGACAGCCGTCGAGATGTAGGCTCGCCCAGCGAGGTGCTGAGTGAAACGCGCGCAGGCCGCATGGAAGACCCCGAAGTGCGGCAGCAGTTGCAGGAGGGCTGGAAGCGTCAACAAGGGTGGCACGAGGTAATGCCCGAGACGCTCCACGCGCGCCAGGATATTTCGCCGACGACCGCAGAGGCCTTGATCGCCGGAAGTACCGAGCGAGGAAAATTGGAACGCGCAACGGTGCGAGCGGAGAGCATCGCCGCCATTGAGGCCCCTGCGCAGGCTGCGGAGCCGTTACTGCCACGTCTCAATCGTGCCGGAACAGCGACAGGCCTCGCCGGCGTCGCAATGGCAGCTGCGGCCTACGACGCGAAAGAAACGGGCGAGCGCATCAGCACTGCGTTTGCCCAGGACAACCCGTCCGCCGTGCGGTCGGAAGCGACACACTTCACCGCACGCGGTGTGGGCGGCGTAGCGGCGATGTTCACGCCTGCCGCGGTAGGGGTCAGCGGCGGACCGGCGGTGGCACTTGCGGTCGCTGATGGCTATCTGCTTACCGAGGCGTTCGATCGCGGCGCAAGGTTTCTGGATGTCCGCAAGATCACGCACCAGACCGCAAGCGATGGCGCCGATTACGACTTCAACGGCAAGCAGTGGATCCGCGAGGATCTGCGCGCCGACTTTCGCGACGATGGCGTGCAGCGGCTGCAACAGCTGGATTTCGCGGCTCCGCCTGAGATCGAGCGCGAACTCAATGCCAAAGCCAGTGCCGAAGCGGTCAAGCAAGCCATCGGCACCACAAACCCGCGCGACCCCTTCGAGCAACCGGCGAACCCGACCGACGCGCCCAGCACCCGGCCGAGTCCATGGCGCTATGAAGCGCAGAGCGGGGAGTGGGCGCGCGCACGATTTGAGGAGATTGATCCGACCGACCCACGATTGCCGGATCGGGAAGTTCGCGAGGTCGCCACGGCCGAGCGCGCGGCTGAGTTGAACCGCCAAGCCTTGGGCGTTATCGATCGCAACATCGTCGAAGGCCCCGCCGTGCTCGCCGCGCAGTATCAGATCGGCGCCAAGCGCAGTGGCTTCGGCGATTTCGGGGCGGAGCCGGAGGCAGTGGCGACTGCGTTGAACCCGAATACCTTGGAAGCGTCGAACGGCAAGCAATATATGCGCGACGCGCAAGGGCAGTGGTCGCATGACGGCACGCCTGCGACCGGCAATCGCGCATTGGAGCTGGATGCGACGCGGGAACGCCTGACGCCGGTGTTGGCGCAGCACCAACAGCAGTTGGCCGACACCAAGTCCTACGAAGCGCCGACCCCGGAGCAGCGCGATCGCGCCCAGTTGCGTCTGGCTTATACCAACGAGGGCTGGAACCCGTCGCCAGAACAGTTCGAAGCCAGCTATCTGGCGGTCAAGCGCACCCGGCAGATGTCGGATTTGACCGCAGAAAACTCGGGGTTGGTGTTGGAGAAAGACGCGAACGGCCAAACCCCACTCAACAGCCCGATCCTGCATACGCGCCAGGGGCCGAACAATGAAGTGCAGGTTGCCGCGAAGACCTATCCGGACGAGATTGAGCTCGCATTGAGCGATGTCCGTGCGCGCGGACTGGCGAAAGGTGCGACGGTGCAGACTGCACCGGTGCACGCGATCGAACAAGCGACTACTGAACAACGCGACGTGCGTGAGCAGGTGCAGCGCGAGGCGAATCGGGCGGGCTTGTCGCAGGACGAAACTCAGGCAGCAGTGCGTGTAGCCGTGCCGTTGACGTCAGGAGCGGACGGTCGGAATGGCAAGTCGCAAGAACCCGACCGAGTGCCCCAGGAAGAGGCCAAGCCGGAGCGGACCGGTGCGATGCTACTCGACAATCCCACGCACCAGAACCACGCGATGTTCGCGACCTTACTCGGAGCGGTGAACGAGCGCGACAAACAGCTGGATCGCGAGCCAGACGAGATCAGCCGGCAGCTGGCGGGCGCTCTGGTCGAGAAAGCCCGCGAGCGCGGTCTAGACACGATCGGCGCGGTGAAATTCACGCCTGATGGAACCAAGGTCGGCATCACCGACACGGCGGACCTGTCGGCACCGTGGGCGAAAACCGCAGTGGGCGATATCGGCCAACTGGCCGGACAGAAGCTGTCGCAAAGCAGCGAGAACGTTGCGGCGATCAATCAGCAGATCGCGCTGGAGCAGAGCCTCAAGCCGCCGACCCACATGCAGTCGATGCAGGGTCCAGAGGACTCGACACCGAAAGGGCCACGGCTGGTCTGAGCCGCGTCAAGCACACAGGAATGGCGGCACGCAGGCTTTGTGCGTTCGCCACGCCGGCACCATGTTGTTACGCAATGAAAGGCATCTGCGGCGCCTGCGGGGGCGAGCTGGGATAGCGGCTGGGTCGTGGACTTGCTGGGGAGCGGTTGTCGGAAAGATGCCGTGCGGGCATTTGAGAAATTTCTGGTTTGTGGGTGTCCTGGTTTTCGAAACTTAATCAGAAGTAGCTATTGGAAACATGCTCTTCCTCATCGTCATGTTTATACCTCAGGTATAACCCCGTCCTCTTTACATGCTAACTGGCGTAAAACATTTATAAAAATAAATGTTACCAAAGTAACTATTTGGCCTTGGGAGTGATGATATGAACATAAAAGATATATGCATTGGCGACAGCGTAATCGTTGAGTATAGATTTGAAAATCAGACTTTGACGATGATCATCAAAGATTACAATGAAGCTTCATATGAAATCGTTATGAATCATTGTATCTATATTTTGGTTAAGGGCTCTGTGGGGTTTGATTTGTCTGAGGGTAGTTTCAAAAGAAATGAAATCGGTGATCACTGGTGTTTTTTCGATTCAGATGGGGCTGTACTTGAGCTCAAATTTAGAGGCTACACCATGAGGCAACTAAAGAATGATTAGGGTCGTAGGGTCGGAGAACAAGGACCCCCACAATTCTGCGATCTGAGCCTTCGTGGTGAGAACAAGGGCACCCACAATTCTGGGCTGGAAAACTAAGGTAGTAGTGCAAAGGCGGTAGTGCAAAGGCGAGGACACCCACTATTTTTTCTGTTGCGCAGCTAATCGATAAATGCAAAGACTAGGACACCCACTATTCTTTCTGCTGCGCAGTTAATCGATGAAGCATGTGTGGCATGTGCTTGAATTTGCGACTTTTTTTGCTCCGCATTCGCAGTTCTCGAATGGTCGCTCAGGAGTAATTCTCCCTCGCGGGCTTCATCGTTTCTGGCGTATGTCTCAAGTAGGCCGCGCGATCATTTTCGACAAGCCAAGTCCTTTGATCCATCGTTGGCCAATGCGTTCGGCGATCGCAATCAGATCCTGCGCATCGCTGACGACGCGCCAATAGCCCGAGCCGATTGCTTTTACTCGCGTGACCCAGCGCTCGCGGCCTGGATCCACCGATAGCAGGATATGTGGCGCGTCAGTCGGGATCGCGCCGCGTTTTCCCTCGCGCAGTTGTCGCCCAGTCCAGTCCACCAGATCCAGGTATTCGCTTGTATGGATCGGCAGGCAGCGCAGCAGCGAGCCCGATGTCGGTAATAGGGGCTTCGTCAGTGTCGTCGGGTCGCATCGGGCATCTTCGATACGCTGCTGAATGCTGGTGTGATCGGAGTCTTCCAGCCGTGTGGCCATACCTGCCCGGATCGGGTTCAGGTCGACATAGGCCATCGCTGCCAGCACGGCGCGTGTATCGCACAGCAGTTGGCATTTGTAGCGGCCTTCCCAGAACCGCCCCTTGCAGCCATCCTCGGCATTGGCGCGTCTGGCGATGGGCTCAGCCAAGCAGCGCATGAGCCACGAGAGGTCGCCCAATCGCCGGCGCAGTTCGCTCAGGTAAGGCAAGTCTCCGAGGATGCGTCGTCGTTTCTGTTCAAATGCGTTCAGACAGCCGTTTCTGGGTGGAAAAAGCGTCAGCCATCGCTCGACAATATCGTCATCGTCCCATGTAGCGACTTGCGTTGGATCGATGTGTATGACGAGATGCAGATGGTTGCTCATCACCGCGTACGCGAGGATATCGGCAGCGAAGCACGAAGAGATCAATGCGATTCTGGCTCTTACCCATGTTTTGCGATGCTCGAACGACTGGCCGGTATAGTCGTCGATGCCACACAGGAACGCGCGGCGTACGCAGCGTTGGACACAGTGGAAGGTACCTGCGGTGCCTGTCTGGACGAGCTGGGATCGTGGCTGGGTCATTGCCGAGATCGTAGAGCGGCCATTGGGCTGTGGCTGTCGGGATGTGCCGTAAGGTTCAGTAGGGGGTTTCCGATTTGTGGGTGTCCCAGTTCTGTTTCGTTCTTCCCGGTTCAAGACTCCGAACAAAGCGAGCAACGGTTTCGAGTGCATGCCATTGGCCGTAGAACCAATCTGTCGAACGACCTGCCCTTGAACAATGGATACCACCCCAACGCACGCGCGCATCACCCGCGACCCACCATCGCACAACGCCGCAACACAGCACGACAAATCGGCGGCGAAGTATCGAGATCCAGACGCAGCTGCACGACATCTTCAGTGCAGACTGGAGCTGTGTTCCGGTGCAAGAGCGTGATCCGTCCTCCGAAACCGGGATCGCCCAACGCGGCTTCGGCCAACAGATGCAGCACGTGCACCAGATAGCGTGGCCAGTCGAGTCCGGTGACGTCCACTTCCAGCTCCCAGCGTCCCTCGCTGTCGTCCCAGATCACGTCCGTCGCGGTGTCTGCTGCGGGGCCATCGCGGGTGCGCAGCGGAACCAGCAGGTCTGCGATGCGGGGGTGCCGGGCTTCGGCATCGATCAAGGCAAACCCCAGTGCGTCCGACTCGATGCAGGTCAACAACGGTGCGACGGCGGTGCGAGTGGGATTGCCTGCGAACAGACGCACTTTGGTGAAATTGGCCAGCCAAGCCGAGCGTTCGTGGGCGGGCTGTTTCGCCAGCAGGCGAGCGAGGCCGCGTGCCAAGGCCTGCATGTCGGGTTCGCGAACGACGACGAACAGCGTGCGGCGCTCCGATACGTCGGCAGCGGCGTGGGCCACCGCCGCCAGGCGCCGGGCCATCAGGATTTCATGCAGGGACGGCATCACAGCAGACATTGCAGCACCGCGTGTCGAAGGCCGGGCGCGGCTTTCTTCTGTTCCAGCACCGCAATCGCGCCGTAGATATTGGCGCTGCCGTCGCGCTTCATGAGTTTCTCCAGTGCGACGTGGTCGTCGGTCGTCAGCGGCGCTGGCTCGTGGACGGCGAGCAGGCGTCGCGCGCGTTCCAGACATGCGCCGAGACCTTCGTCCGAATAACTGTCGGGTTTTCGCAGGCCCAGTGCGTGCAGGAAATAGAGGCGGAAGCCCAGCCGGATTTCGGCGCTGCTGGCGCCGCCGGCAACGCGCTGGAGCAGACGGGCGCCGGTGTACTGTTCCCATCCGCCCTGTTTCGCGCTGAGCACTTGTCCCTCGACCGGCACGCGCGTGAATCCGACGCGGCGGCATTGCACGCCAAGCCGTTGCAACACGCGCATCAATGCGTCGTAGTCGCGTTCGATTCCGGAATCATGGTAGAGGCAGACACTGTCGTGCTGCGGCGCGCGATCGAGCAGATCGCGCAGGATGGCCAGGATGTAATTGGACAGCCCGTGCTCCGACATCAGCAGGCGCAGAGGACGTCCTTCGTCGGTGAGGTCGAGATGGACGCCGCCGCCGAAGCCGCGCTGGTCCAGCAACATGTCGTGCGCGTCGAGCCGTTCGAGTACCGCTTCCTGATCGAGGCCGAACGGCGCGGAATGGAACAGCGCATCACCGGCCAGACCAAGGGTGGCGAACACCTCGCCCCACAACGCGAGAATGCGGCCCGATGCGGGATGGACGTAGCCCTCGGTCTCGATACGGCGTGCATAGGTGGCGATCCGATCGGCGGGGGGCAGCGCGCCGGTGCGATGACAGTCGATGTACAGCGCGCCGATTTCGCCTTCGCCCATGGTGCTGAAATCGACGCCGCTGTGTTCGCGGTCGAGATAGTCCCAGAAGCGGATGGTCTGCAGCGAGATATCCCAGGGGCGGCGGTTGTGCCAGATCGTGCCGGGCGTGAACAGGCCTTCGAAACGCTGCATGAAATCCAGCAGCAATACGCCTTTGAGATGCGATGGCGTGAGTGGCTTGGTGGGCGTGATGCCGACGGGCGCGTAGAGCGTGCTCATGCCGTCCTGCGATCGTCGGCGAAGTCTTCGCGCAGCCCTTCACGCAGTTGTGCCAGCGCTGATTCCGGCGCCTCGCCGTTGTCGATGATGCGATGCGCCAGGCGTCGACCCAGCAGCAGTTCGTCCTCGAAATTGGCGAGCCGCGAGCCGATGTCGCCGTCGCGTTCGACGCGTGCACGCAGATGCGCTTCGACGCGCGCGCGCGGTGCCTCGACCTGATAGACGATATGCGCAGGAAAATAGTGGGGCAAACGCTGCAGCAGCATCGCGCGCAGCATCAGAACGCGAATGCTGTGGCCGTCGTCTTCCAGCGCTTCCCGGGGCAGGCCGTAACGCGCCTCAAGGCCGAACAGCTGCACGGTCTCCAGGAAAAACCCGGCCTGCTCGCGCGCGGTGAATTCGTCGTCGTCGATGAAGACGTGGTCGGCGTTGGCCGGGTCCTCGTAATGCCGCGACTTGCGCGTGGTCCAGGTGGGCACCAGCCGGACCAGGCCTTCCCGACGCAGCGGCGCGAACAGCGTGCTCTTGCCGACGCCGGAAGGACCGATCACCACCAGAATCTTGGACATCGATGCACTCATGCGGGCAGCAAGGGTTGCAGCGAGATCACTGCAATGACGGGCACGAAGAAATTATCCACGCCTTTGTGCGAGAAGGCCTCGACCAGCGTCAGGACCGCACTCACGGCGATACCGGTCAGCAGTGCCGTCATCGGCGGCAGACCCGCGAACTGCGCCGTCGGCCACAGGATGGCCAAGGCGGACAGAAAGAAGGCCACGCTGCCGACATAGGATTTGGCATGGCCGAACAGCGTGTAGCGACGCTGCCCGTAAGCGGTGCCGACAAAGCTGGCCAAGGTGTCGGAGATGCACAGGACGAGATAGGCGGCAAGGAACGCGGGATACGAGAAGCCGATCGCAGCGACCGCCGCTACCGACAGCGGCAGCATGAGATCGCCGTAGGACGTCCGCTCCACCGACATGACCGAGCGCATCAGCACCGTGCGGCGCAGCAGCGCGAGTGCGATGACACTGCCTACCGCGATCAGCAGGAGCTGGTGACGGTCAATATCGAACAGCGGAAATGCCGCAATGAGCAGACACGTACTGACATGCACGGATTTGCGCGAGACCTCCGCTGAGGCGCCGCAGCGCTGCACGATGTCGCCGAAGAGACAGCAGGCGATGATGCCGAGAACGAACAGGATCACCGCGCCGGACTCACGATGCGGTCCTTGACCTGCGGTGGACGCAGGCCTGCAGCGACGCGGTCGCACCACTGCCGGGTGAAGTGATCGGGCGGCACTTGTCGTACTTCGCCAAGAGCAGCGCCGACCAACGCCGCGTCTGCGGCATAGGCCTGTCGTAGCGTTGCTTCGCAGACGATGCCGGCCTGCGCATGGTCGCAGGCGATCAGCAGATCGAGGACGCCCGGCGCCGCAGGTACGAACGTGAAGTTGCGTACGCGCAAGTCGTGCCCGGTGCTGAAGCGGCGGATGAAGCGCAGCAGCGCCGACTCGGGCACGGATGCGGTCGGCGTGAGGCGTCCGGCGTAGGCGACGGTGGGCACCGCGCCCGCGTGACCCGTCACCTCCAGCAGGTCGCCGAGCACGTAGCGGCAGAAGCCGCCGGCTTGCGTTGCGACCACGGCATAGGACGCGCCCTCGCGCAGTTCGTCGAGCCGCAGCGGCGTCTGCGTCGTGCCGTCCTGCACATCGATGAACTCGAAGAATGCGGCGTTGTAAGCCATGACCCCGCGCAGTCCGTCCGGCAGCAGATGCAGTGCAAGCGGCACCTCCGAAGCGGCAAGAGGCGCCGGCACCACCACAGCATCAGCGCCGTAGTCTGCGAGGACCTGCGGCAAATAGACGCCGGCGATGCCTTCGTCCCAGCAGATCAGGCGTTCGACGTGTGGCCACACATCCATCGGCAGCAGGCGTCCGCGCGCGGCGCGGCGTGCGGCGAGCTGCGCGGCAAGGGCGGGATCGGGCGTCGTGATGGAGTGGCCCGCGAACGTACCGGCGGCGATGTCGGCGCACAGGCGTTCGGCATTGTCTTCGAGCAATTGCGGCACTGCAGCCAGGATGGCGGGGTTGATGCCGACGAGCTGGCGGATGTCGTGGCCTGCCGCCATGCGGATGCGGAAGTAAAGGCGCTCGAGATCGGCGGCGATGCCCGCCGGCACCGTGGCCCAGGGGCCTTTCGTGCCCGGCTCCAGCAGCGCCTCGCTGCCGAATTCGTTCGCCAGATTCACCTGGCTCAGACCGACGTGCGGCATGCCGCCGGTAAGCACGGACGTGTCGCGCAGCGGATCCCACTTGAAATTGATGGTGAGGTCGCGACTTACCATCAGTCCCGGGTGGGCGCGCATCGTGCCCTCGAGATACGTCAGGTAGAAAGGATTGAACGCTTCCGCAAAATAAGCGCGCGGCAGTGGCAGCACTTTGGCTTTGCCTGCGGTGCTGCCGCTGCTGGAAATGAAACGGAAGACATCGCCGGGAAACAGCACGTCGCGCTCGCCGGCGACGATGCGGTCGACATAGGGGCGCAAGTCTTCGTAGCGGCGTAACGGCACCCGACGCCGGAAATCGGCAAGGCTGTTGATGTCTTCGAAACCATGCTCGCGACCGAACGCGGTGTTGCGTCCGCGCTCGACAAGGCGCGAGAGCACCTCATCCTGAGTGCGCGTCGCGGTGTCGAGGCCACCGATGAACTGCGCATAGTGTTGGCCGTGTCCAATGCCCATGACCGATGGTTCCAGTTCCGAGGGATGAAGCTTCCGGTTTTCATGGGCACCCACCGTTTGCGTGACGCATGGTGCCCGCCGGACTATACAAGCAACACGTCCGCTTTTGAACAATGGCGGGATGGGGGCTGGAAGACTGCACTACATCGAAGCGGATGCTTTGGGCACGCCGCGTGTGGTGTTCGACCCGACACACGGCGCCAGCGGCGCGGTGGTCTGGCGCTGGGATCCTACTGGCGAAGCCTTCGGCACGACGGCCCCGAACCAGGACCCCGATGGCGACGCGACCGCGTTCGTGTTCGACATGCGGTTCCCGGGGCAGCGGTATGATGCGGCTACGCAGCTCAATTACAACTATTACAGAGACGGTTACGAAGCTGGCACGGGGCGTTACTCGCAATCCGACCCAATTGGGCTTGGAGGCGGAATCTCGACGTATGCGTACGTTGGCGGGAATCCGCTGACGAGAATTGATCCGATGGGCTTGGCTACTGTAGGACGAGTGATTGGGGGCTACATCGGCGGGACTGTGGCCGGTGTTTTAGGTATTGAAACTGGTCCTTTTGATGCGGGGATTATTGTCGGAGGGCGTTACCTTGGTGGAACGGCAGGGAGCGCGCTTGAGGACTGGCTGTTTGCGGCGTCAGCCTCGAATTCCGACATAGAGCTGCAGGGATTGGTTGAAATAGAAGCAAACCGGCGTGAATATAAGCAGAGGTGCAGTCAACCGCCGCCACCTGGATTGGATCCTTGCGAACTTGCGAGGTGGAACCTTAAGAAAGCACAAGATTGCAAGGCACTTCGTGATGCAAACACCAAGAGATGGTGGAACGGCATTGATACTAAACATAATCCACAACTTGCCAACGATCTTGATCAGGCGATCAGGAATGCCGAGGCCGCTGTGGCTAGGCATTGCATGTGCAAATTATGAGCAATGACGCTGAGATTTTGGCAAAAGAGATTGATCAGGCATTCCCCTTGATTGGAATGCCGTCTCCCGAAGAAATTCAACGTCACTCAACAGGATGTCCCACGTGCGAGCACTTGGCTGCCGATCTGGAAAGCTATAGGGACAAGTTGATCGGTGTTGAGGTCATTCGCGAATTTCATCAAGAAATTCCTCATCTCTCCGCTAAGGCATTGCAGTGGATACTGCCCTACTACCTAAAGTACTGCCTAACGCCCGAGGCGGAGTACAGTGGCTTTGAAACAGAGTTCTTGATTTACAGTCTCGCACCTGTTGAGGAATTTGAAGCCGACGTCACGTGCCAGTTATCCCTTTTCAATAGCAATCAGATTCGAGTGCTCCGGAAGTTCATGGCTTACCTTTTGTCGACCCACTACTGGCGGAGTTACTGCCCTGTTGAGCTTGACCGGGGGATTGCGTTCCTCTCGAAACTACTCATAAGTCAAGACCTGTAACGCACAACCCGGCGTGCTGGAGCACGCTTAGACTGGCAGAAAGACGAGCGAAAGGCGAGGACACCCACCATCTTAATCCCTGCCATGCAGTTGATCGGCACAACGCGTTATGGCGCGTATTTCCCCTTTGTTCTTCTTCCCGAATTCGAAACTCTCCAATGATAGCCCAAGCAGAATCCTCCCTTGCGGGCTTCATCGCTTTGGGAATGCGTATCAAGCAGCCCGCGCGATCCTCTTCGCCACGCCGAGTCCTTTGATCCATCGTTGGCCGATGCGTTCGGCAATCGCAATCAGATCCTGCGCATCACCGACGACGCGCCAATAGCCCGAGCCGATCGCCTTCACTCGCGTGATCCAGCGCTCGCGGCTTGGATCCACCGATAGCAGGGTATGCGGCACGTCAATCGGAATCGCGCCGCGTTTTCCCTCGCGCAGTTGTCGCCCGGTCCAATCAACCAGATCCAGGTATTCGCTTGTATGGATTGGCAGGCAGCGCAGCAGCGATCCCGATGTCGGTAGCAGGGGCTGCGTCAATGTCGTCGGGTCGCATCGTGCATCTTCGGTACGCTGCTGAATGCTGGTGTGATCGGAGTCCTCCAGTCGTGTGGCCATACCTGCCCGGATCGGGTTCAGATCCACATAGGTCATCGCTGCCAGCACGGCGCGTGTATCGCACAGCAGTTGGCATTTGTAGCGGCCTTCCCAGAACCGCCCCTTGCAGCCATCCTCGGCATTGGCGCGCCTGGCGATGGGCTCTGCCAGACAGCGCATGAGCCATGAGAGATCACCGAGTCGCCGACGCAGTTCACTGAGGTAAGGCAAGTCTTCGAGGATCCGCTGTCTTTTGTGTTCATGGGCATCCGCACGACCGTTTCCGGCTGGAAACAGTCTCATCCAACGCTCGACAACCGACTCATCGCTCCATGTGGCGACATGCGACGGATCCATGTGTACCACGATGTGTAGGTGGTTGCTCATCACCGCGTAGGCCAGCACATCGGCAGCGAAGCACGAAGCGATCAGTGCGATTCTGGTTGCCACCCATGCTTTGCGATGCTCGAACGACTGGCCGGTGTAGGTGTCGATACCGCACAGAAACGCGCGACGCACGCACCGTTGAACGCAGTGGAAGGTACCTGCGGTGCCGGTCTGGACGAGTTGGGATCGCGGTTGGGCCATATCGAGATCGTACGGCGACCATTGGGCGGTGGTTGTCGGGAAATGCGGCAATGTTCTGTCAGGGATTTCTGACTTTGTGGGTGTCCGAGTTCTAGGCCGTCTGATTTGTGGGTGTCCCAGTTCTGTCATCATCGCTACGGCACGCTGTCGCTGCCGTCCGCACGCGCCCGGAGCGCCGCATGAAGCTCGCCATCCTGTCCCGCAACAGCAAACTCTATTCGACCCGCCGGCTGGTGGAGGCCGCGCGTGCGCACGGGCATACCGCGCGGGTGCTTGATCCGCTGCGCTGCTACATGCGCATCGCGTCCGACGGGTTCGACATGCATTACAAAGGTCGGCCGCTGGCCGGCTACGGGGCGGTGCTGCCGCGGATCGGCGCGTCGATCACCCGGTATGGTTCCGCCGTGCTGCACCAGTTCGAGCTGATGGGCAGCTATACCCCGAACCCCGCCGATGCCATCGCCCGCGCCCGCGACAAGCTGCGTGCGCACCAGTTGCTGGCGGCGCAGGGCATCGGCATGCCGACCACGGTCTTCGGCGACAACCCCGACGACACCCTCGATCTGCTGTCGATGCTCGGTGCGCCGCCGCACGTGATCAAGCTCAACGAGAGTTCGCAGGGCGCCGGGGTGATCCTCACGGAGAAGCCGTCGGCGTCGCGCAGCGTGGTCGAAACCCTGCGCGGTCTGTACGCCAACTTCCTGGTGCAGGAGTTCATCGCCGAAGCCGAAGGCGCCGACCTGCGCTGTTTCGTGGTTGGCGATGAGGTGGTCGCGTCGATGCGCCGACAGGCGCCGAAGGGCGACTTCCGCTCCAATCTGCATCGCGGCGGCACAGCCGAAGCGGTGCAGGCCAGCGACGACGAGCGCGCGGTCGCGATCCGCGCCGCCAAGGTGCTCGGCTTGGGCGTGGCCGGGGTGGATCTGATCCGCGCCCAGCGCGGCCCGCTGGTGCTGGAGGTCAATGCTTCCCCGGGGCTGGAGGGGATCGAGGCGGCAACGGGGGTGGATATTGCGAGCAAAATCATTGATCTCCTGGCAAAAGGCGCTGAAAAGAATGCATCGCACAAATCCCTGAAGCGCTGACCGGGCCACGAAGGCATTCTGTCATCTGGTTTTAACGGCCCTTTAATCGCCCCGGGCGTAGCGTGTCCTGACCGAATTCTGTCACCACACCCACCCTCGTCAGGGCGATGCAGAACCGGTAATCGGGGTTACACCCAATTGTTCGGCCCGGGCGGCCCATGCCGTCCGGGCCATTTTTTTCGATCGCGAAACGGGCAAGGTGTCCCCAAGCCACCGAGGATGCATCGCGCACGGCGTGCGTGTCGCAGATGCTGTCGCATGGGCGCCGTGTGCCAGAATTGCAGGCGCGCTGCTCATGGCTCTCGCCGGGGACTTTGGGAACCGAACGCACGCCGACCGGTCACAGCAGCACCTTTGAGGATCCACCGCCCATGCGCATACTCGTGATCGAAGACAACCAGGACATCGCCGCCAATCTGGGCGATTACCTCGAAGAACGCGGCCATACCGTCGATTTCGCCGCCGACGGCATCACTGGCCTGCATCTGGCCATCGTCCACGAATTCGACGCGATCGTGCTCGACCTCAATCTGCCGGGCATGGATGGTCTGGAGGTCTGCCGCAAGCTGCGCGGCGAAGCCCGCAAGCAGACCCCGGTACTGATGCTCACCGCCCGCGACACTCTCGACAACAAGGTCGCCGGCTTCGAGTCCGGCGCCGACGATTACCTGATCAAACCGTTCGCGCTGCAGGAAGTCGAAGTCCGCCTCAATGCCTTGGCGCGACGCGGCAAGGGCAAGCAGACCCGGGTGCTGGAAGTGGGCGATCTGGAATACAACCTCGACACGCTCGAAGTGCGTCGCCAGGGCAAGCTGCTGCAGCTCAATCCCACCGCGCTCAAGATCCTGCAGTCGCTGATGGAAGCGTCGCCGGCCGTCGTGACCCGACAGGAACTGGAAACGCGCGTGTGGGGCGAAGAGCTGCCCGATTCCGACAGCCTGCGCGTGCATATCCACGGCCTGCGCGCGATGGTCGACAAACCGTTCCCGATACCGCTGATCCAGACCCGCCACGGCATCGGCTACCGCATCGCCGTGCCCGATGTCAGCGCCTGAGATCGCGCCATCGCGGCGACGCAGACCGGCCTACCGCCGACGGCTGCGCAGCCGCATCATCCTGTCGTTCGTGTTGCTGGGATTCGGGCTGACCACGCTGTTCGCGATCGCGACGCAGTGGACGCGCAATCGGGTCGAGAACGCGCTGGTCGAAGACCTGATGAACCGCAATATTGAAGAGGCGGCGAAGCAGTTCAAGAACGATCCGTCCAACCCGCAGTTCGCCGTCGATCAGATCCGCGCATTCGTCTACACGCCCGAAAAATTCGACTCGGTGAAGGTCAACCGGCCAGAGTGGTACGCATTGTCGGACGGCATCACCAGCATCACCGGTACCGATGAGGCCGGCCATCCGCTCAGCTACAAACTGGCGGTGCGCAAGACCCCCGACGCCTGGTTCTTTCTCGCCTATGACATGACCCGCGCCAGTCGCGGCGACGCGCAGTTCAATCGCGCGATCTACGGCTCCGTGGCGCTGTTCTCGCTGTTCTCGCTGCTGGTCGGCTGGTGGGCGGCATCGCGGGTGATGAGCCCGGTGACCGAACTCGCGCAGCGTCTGCGCCGTTCCGGGCGCAGTTCCGAACCGGAAGCGCTGGCGTCCCACTTCGCGGAGGACGAGGTCGGCGAGCTTGCGAAAGCGCTTGACGATTACGCCGAACGCTTGACCGACGTGGTCAAGCGCGATCGCGAATTCAACGCCGACGTGAGCCATGAATTGCGCACGCCGCTGGCGGTGATTCGCGGTGCATCCGAGCTGTTGCTCGCCAAGCCCGACATGGACGACAAGACCCGGGCACGTTTGCAGCGGGTGCAGCGCGCCGAGCAGCAATGCACCGACCTGATCAGCGCGCTGCTATTGCTGTCGCGCAACGAGCGCGGCCACGGTGCCGCCGATGTCGGCAGGCTCGCAGAACAATTGCTCGATGCGCACCGTACCCAACTCGGCGGCAAGCCGCTGACGCTGCGCATGGAAGGCGCTGTCGGACAGGTGGTCGTCGATGCGCCGGATGCCGCCGTGACCGTTGCGCTCAGCAATCTGATCGGCAATGCGGTGAAATACACGCAGCAGGGCGAAGTGGTGGTACGCCTCGGCGACAACGCGGTCGAGGTGATCGACAGCGGCCCGGGTCTGAGCGTCGAGGATGCGGCGCGGTTGTTCGAGCGTGGGTATCGCGGCAGTCACGCGGAACATACCCAGGGCGGCGGGATCGGTCTGTCGATCGTGCGTCGTTTGTGCGCGCTGTACGGTTGGCGCGTGCGGGTGGTGCCGGGGCAGGAGCGTGGGGTGATTGCGACGTTGACGTTCGGGGTTTGATCGCTCGGTTTTTGTAGCCCACATCCCGCAAAAAAACATAATGTGGTGAGTCGTATTTCCGGATTTCGTCCGGAATATTTTCAACGTACGCGCTACGATGTTTTTATCTGATGATTTTGAATTTGTCGCTGGCAGCGACCAAGCCCTTGAGAAAGCGTATTGCTTTTTCGAGCTCGTCTTTCTTGACGAGATGTGGCTCTGAATTGGGCTTTCTCGAAGTCTTTGCTTTATGGGCTGCGTCGCCGCGTTTGCCGACAATCGAATCCAGGGTTTTCTTTGCCGACGGGACATCGTAGTTGTCCCATTTCCACCCTTGGGTAATGTCCACGCTGAAGTATTCTTGGAACAAGCGTTTGGTCTTTTCGCTGTTCGGGTTAAAAAAACGCTTGATATCTTCATGGCGACGGGTCTGAACGAATTTCCCGACGGCGCTGCCTTCGACGCCCACTATCCAAAGATTGAATTCCTCACAGAATCTATCTTTGACATATGTTTCCCACGCAGCAAGTGCGATCACCAAACCTGCACGTTTGAGAACTTCAGGATTGTGCTTGCCCGGAGATGCGTGCTCTTCGTTGAACCGCGACAGAAGCTCATCAGCATCCTTGATTGCTTCTTCAAACGACTCTGCAGCTCGAGACATCGTCATCTTCCTTGTATGATTCAAACTGCTGGTGCATGGCTTTATCGCATGCGGATAGTGGCGTCACACCCGCTCCAACCACCCATACTTGTCCGCAGTCCTGCCATCGAACAACCCGAAGAACAATTCCTGCAAACGACGCGTGAGTGGCCCTGGTTTACCCGCGCCGACCTGACGACCATCGACCGAACGGATCGGGGTGATCTCCGCAGCCGTGCCGCACATGAAAAGTTCGTCGCAGAGGTAGAGATATTCGCGCGGCAGATCGCGTTCGAACACGTCGATGCCGGCGTCGCGGGCGAGGGTGATGATGGTGTTGCGGGTCAGGCCGTTGAGCAGCGCGGCGCTGACCGGCGTGGTGTGCAGCGCGCCGTCGAACACGAGGAAGAGATTCTCGCCGGCGCCTTCGCTGAGCAGGCCGGTCGAGGCCAGCGCGATGCCTTCGCCGAAACCTAGGCGGCGCGCTTCGCGTGCGACCAGTTGCCCGGAGAGATAGTTGCCGCCGGCTTTGGCGCCGGCCGGCAGCGTGTTGGGCGCGAAGCGCTGCCAGCTGGAAACGCAGGCGTCGATGCCTTCTTCCAGCACGGTGGCGCCGAGATATTGCCCCATCTTCCAGGTCGCGACCGCCATGTCGGTGGGCGTGTCGGCAGAGAGACCGAAGCCGCCGAGGCCGCGATACGCGACCGGGCGCAGATAATCGGTGGTGAACCCGTTGGCCTTGATCACATCGCGGCAGGCGGCGTTGACCTCGTCGAGAGCGTAGGGCATCGACATGTCGTAGATCTTCGCGGAGGCGTACAGGCGCTTGTTGTGATCGGTGAGGCGGAAAATCGCCGGACCGTCCGGCGTGTCGTAGCAGCGGATGCCTTCGAACACCGACGATCCGTAATGCACGACGTGCGACATGACGTGGGTGGTCGCCTCGGCCCAGGGCTTGATGCTGCCGTTGTGCCAGATCCATTCGGGGTAACGCTGGGTCATGTCGGTGTCCATCGGCGGGATGTCGGTGTAGCCCGCATTTTAGGCGATGCGCAGGTAGGCCGACAGTCCGCGCTTGAAAAGACGGGGCCTTGCGGCCCCGTCCCGGTCTTCCGGAAAACCAGTCGCCATCAGCGGAAGGCGGCGATGGTGGCTTTGGTGTTGTTCAACACGCGCTGATTGTGCGCCCGCGTGGTGTTGCCCATCGCCTGTCCGCCATAGGTCTTGGCCGGGTTGGACCAGTAGTTGATGCGCGGGCAACTGCCGGTGGGGCAGGCATACGCCATGACCGTGCGCCAGGTATTGGTCGGCGAACGATAGCCGTGACCGTAGGCGTACGGCGTCAGGGTCGGATCGGTGGCGATGTCGTGACGCGCCGACTGCAGATGGCCGATTTCGTGAGCGAACGAGTAGTAGCCGGTGGCGCAGCCGTAGTGCGCGACCGCGAACGCGGTGGCGGCGGTGGAGCCGATGCCCGATGCCAGTCCGCACGACGAGGCGTTGTTGATCAACAGCATCATGACGTCGGCCGTGACCGTGTTGCGGGTGGCGTGATACGAATCCATGTAGCCGTCGGTGGTGCCGCGGAAGCGCGTGAGATCGGTGCTGAAGCTGCCGGATTCGACATAGGTCGTGGTATAGCGACCGGCCAGTTGCAGGGTGATCTCGACGCCGCTGTTGGCGTAGCCCTGATTGCTCTCGGCGACGGCGAGATTCACCAGGCCGGCGATATCACCGCTGGCGTTTGCCGCCGACTGGGTGGCGACCACCATCACCCGGATCGTGCTGATCGCGAGCGGGCCGACATCGCCCTGTGCCCGGGCCGCGCGCTGGACTTTGCCCATGTCGATCTGCGGCAGGAAGTTGTAGGCGGCCGGGTGATCCGCAGGCATCTTCGTTTCGTCGATGTGCGCGATCACGTGTCCGCCTGAGCGCAGCGGACGCAGCGCGTACAGTTCGCCGTTCTTGCGGATGGTGCCGGTGAGCTTGTCGCCGTTGCGGACGATCATCACCGAATTGTTCGGGTCGTCGGCGATTTCGCCCGAGGCCTTGCCGCGCAGCGTATCGAGCACGCCGAAGTCCTTGCCGATGTTGCCGTACCACACCAGTGTGCCGTCGGGATTGCGCTTGGTGTAGCGCATATGCACGGTGTCGGCGTCCCCGAACCCCAGTTGCAGCGTGTCGCTCTTGGCGCTGATCTGGCTGGCATCGGCCTGCACCATCTGCAGCGACTCCGTGGCGCGGCTTTCGGCCAGTGCGCGATAGCTGGCGTCTGCGCTGACGCCGGCCGGTGCGGCCTTCACGGCGGAGAACAACGGTTGTTTCGCGGCCTGACTGGCGGATGCGGCGAACCCCAATGCAGCGATCGCACCGATGGCGATGAACATGACTGAACGTTTCATACGATGACCTCTCCTTGGTCCTTCCATTGCGGCGTCCGAGCCGATGGATGCAATGTCGGGACGGATGATGGTTGGTCGAGAGTGACCCGGACACCTTGCCCACCGCCATGGATCGCACAGCACTGTACGGCGCGCAAGCCGCAACGCAGCAATCCGCTTGCGTATGTCGCAGGATGGCTGCCGATACGGTCTCAGTACGCGGTGTGCCGGGCCCGGGCACAGGCTCCTACAGCGTGATCCACCAGCAATCGAGATGCCGACGCAGGCCGAGGACCGTGCGCGAAGGTGTGCTGCCTTTGCCGAGGGTCTGTTCCAGACGCAGGCCGACCGGTGGACGGCGGATCACACGTGGCGCTTGCAGAGTCTGGTTGTCGATGCCGGATGTTGTTGGCGTGGCGGTGGATGTCGGGGGCGGTGGAACGACCGTGGCCGCTGGAGGGGCCTCGGGATCCGCCGCAGGCGCTTCCGTGACCACGCCCCGCAGCGGCACGATGTCCACCAGGGGACGATCGACGATCGCCTGCAACTGGTCGAGGATGCGGTCGCCGCTCGCGGAATTCTGCCCGACCCAGTGGTAGACCGCGCCGAGCCGGTTCACGTCGCGATTGTCGATGGCTGCGGTGATCTCGTAGACCAGATCCTGCAGATTGCGCGCGCAGCCGCCGCGACGCAGTCCGTATCCGCCAGCGATGGCGGCGCGCGGCAGACGTTCGCTGGCGCCGATGGTTTCGCAGGGGCGATCGGTGTAGATCGTGTTGCCGCCGGGGCCGTTGCAGCGATTCAGCGGCTGCTGCGCGCGTGCGCTACCCGGCCACAGTGCGCAGGCCGCGAGCAGCGGAATGAGGATCAGAAGCGTGCGGCCGGAGATGGGCATCGCCCGAGGCTAGCACCCGGGAAGTGAATGCCGGGCGGCCGCTTCCGCTTTGAACGAAGCACGCTCCCGACAGACAGGTTTCAGGCAGCTAGGCTTCAACCTGGCGCGAGCCAGGTAAAGGGCACCCACGGCAGATTCCGTGCGACCCAGTAAACCGGCAGCAGCACCAGCCAGAGTTTCGGGGTCATCACCACCGACATGAACGGCTTGAGTGGCGCGGGCGTAGCGCCGCGACCATCCAGCAGCATCAGCGGGATCAGCGGCAGCAGCAGCATCGCGAGTGGATTCATCGCGAATGCGCCAGCGATATCGCCGTGCGCCAAGGCATGCAGCGCGCGCGTCAGCCCGCAGCCGATGCAGTGATAGCCGGTGATGGCTTTGAAGATGCACGGTGGAAAGAGGTTGTCGGGGGTGTTGGGATCGTAGTTGCGCAATATCCAGAAACCGGCGATGGCCGCAAATGCGGCCATCGTCAGCGCAAGCTTTTCGGACGTTTTCAGGGACAGGATATTGAACGACTGCATGTTCAGCATTGGCCTGCGGTAACGATCAGCGGTTCTGCAACTGCTGCATCGTTTCCATGTACGACGCCATGCCGCCGGTGGCGAACAGGCCGATGTTGATCAGCACGCCGATGATGGCCAACGCGGTCGCCACCCAGCACCAGGTCTTGGCGCTGTCGGACGCGCGACGCGCGCCATCCAGGTCGCCCTGGTTCAGCAGGCTGTTGACCTTGTTGGACTGGACGATGGCGATGATGCCCAGCAGGCCCAGCGGGCAGCACAGGCAGGTCGCGAGGACCGTCGCGATGATCGCCCAGGCCAGATGATTGGGGATGGAGCCGGGTGCGGCGGTCGTGTTCATGCGGAATCTCCGGAAATCGGGGTCAATAAGTCGGGCGAGTGAGACGTGCGGACCACCCGTCTTGCGGCGGCCATGGTGTGCTGTCTTCGACATTGTGCCGATTCCGCCGCCGGGCGCAATCGGTTGCCGGTCTGGAATGAGGTGGCGGTCGCAGCTCAGGCCGCGTCGCCGCGCAGCGCGCGCACCTGGGCTTCCAGGGTCGCCACTGCGACCCCGCGCCCGTCGATGGGCGGGCCGGCCACGACTTCGACATGTGCACGGAACCGGCGCGGCAGCCGCATCTGGCGCATGCGGCCGTCGCGCTTGCTCCACATGCTGGTCCACATGTTCTTCAATGCCATCGGCACCACCGGCACCGGTCGTCGTTCCAGTGCACGCAGCACGCCGGCTTTGAAAGGAGCGATCGCGCCATCGCGGGTCAGCGCGCCTTCCGGGAAGATGCAGACCAATTGTCCGTCGGCGAGTGCCGCGTCGATCTCCTCGAACGCGCGCCGCATCACCTCCGGATCTTCCTTCGCGCCGGCGATGGGAATCGCTTTGCTGGTGCGGAAGATCCAGCGCATCACCGGCACGTTGAAGATCTTGTAGTACATGACGAAACGCACCGGCCGCGGAATACTGGCCGACAGGATCAGCGCGTCCATGTAACTGACATGGTTGCACACGATCAGCGCAGGGCCTTCGTCGGGGACATGCTTTTCGATGCCGTGCAACTGCAGCCGGTACAGCGCGCGCACGAACATCCAGCTGAGAAAGCGCATCAGGAATTCCGGCACGATCGTGAAGATCCAGATCGCGACCAGGGTGTTGGCGATGGCCAGGCACAGGAACAACTGCGGAATACCGAGGCCGGGCATCCTGATCGTGGTCGAGCCGATCGTGAACTGCTCCATCTGCAGCGCGATGCCGAGCACCGCCGCCAGCACGATGAAGAACGCGTTCTGGATGTTCACGCCGGAGATCACCCGGGACAGTTCCTGCTTGGGGGTGCGGCTCTGGATCAGCGCGAACAGCGGCACCAGGAAGAAGCCCGCGAACATGCCGACGCCGAACAGATCGAGCGAGATCCGCCAACTGCCGGCCTGATCCAGGAAGCCGGCGATGTCCAATCCGGTCACGCCAGCAGCGCCGCTGCGCGCGAAGTACAGGTCGAACAGGAAAAAGCTCATGCCGAACGCGCCCAGCGGCACCAGCCCGATCTCGACCGTGCGCGCCGACAGCTTTTCGCACAACAACGAGCCGATGCCGGTGCCGATCGAGAACACGCCCAGCGCGAACAGATACAGCGTTTCGTCTCCGCCCAGATACTTTTGGGCGTAGTTCGGCAACTGCGCGGTGAGTGCAGTGCCGATGAACCAGAACCACGACACCCCGAGCATCGCGTTGCGCACTGCGAGCTGCTTGCGCGCCAGAGCGATCACCCGGCGCGATTCCGGGATCGGGTTGATGTGGATTTTGAGCTCCGGGGCGCCGGCATCGACCGTGGGCACGAGACGGCTGACCACGTTGCCCAGGATCGCCAGCAGCACGATCGCGACCGCAGCGGTTTCGGGTCCGTAGCTGCCGGCGAGTTTGAAGATCAGGCCGCCCGCGATCATGCCCATCAGGATCGAGACCGAGGTGCCCATCTCGACCAGACCATTGCCGCCGGTCAGCTCTTCGGGCTTCAGCACCGAGGGCAGGATCGAATATTTGACCGGGCCGAACAGCGCCGACTGCACGCCGGTACCGAACAGCGCCACCAGCAGCAGCGGCATGTTCTGCAGCAGGAAGCCCACCGCTGCCACCGACATGATCACGATCTCCATCGTGGTGGTGATGCGGATCAACCGTGATTTTTCCAGCTTTTCGGCGATCTGGCCGGCGGTGGCCGAAAACAGGAAGAACGGCAGGATGAACAGTGCCGGCGCGAGGTTGGTGTACAGCGTCTTCTGCTGTTCGTCGATGCCCAGCCAGAACAGCAGGCCGATGATGGCCTGACGGTAGACATTGTCGTTGAACGCGCCCAGCGCCTGGACGACGAAAAAAGGCAGGAAGCGGCGCTGCCGCAACAGTTCGAACTGGTTGTAAGCCATGCGCGCTCCGCGAGGCCGGTCTGTGCCGGCGAGGGTCCGGCGGAGACTAACAGTTTGTTGTAAAGCGTGGTTTGTGAATGGCGCGCGGCGTGTGCGCTCCACTCGCCCGTCCGGCGGATGTGCGGGCAGGCTTCCGGCAGATCCATCGCTGGCGCCACTAGCGCTGCGGCGGCAATCCCAGCCTCTCGACAGGCAATCCGCCTTCAACCGCTGTTGCTAGTACGCGGTGGTCGCCGCGCGGCCGCGGCGCGCGAACGGCGCGGTTCCGGCCAGCGCGGCCAGCAGCGCCGACAGCATGCCTTCGCTGCGTTTCCACGACCAGAACAAGGGCGCCTGCAGTTGCACCCGATGCCAGGGTCGATGTGCTCGCTGCTCTGCCGGCAGGGCGTTCGTGCGCGCGCACCAGCGTATGAATGCGCGCTCGGAAGGGCCTGCCGGCTGCGGTTGTGCTGGGCAGGATGGCAGGAAATCGACCAGGTACACCGCATCGACAGTGCGGACCAGCGCATCGGGGAAACGCAGCGGGGTAATGCCCTGCGCCAACAGGCTGTCGCGGATGCGCATGGCATGCCGGCGGGGATCGAGCAGGCAATGACTTTCGACCCCGGGGTCGCACTCGGCGCATTCGAGGAATGCCCGGCGCAGCCCGTTGTCGTGTGCGCTCCAGCCGGCGTGCGTGTACACCGATTTGCGAACGGGCATCGACAGTCGCGCGCGCAGGAAACGGTGCGACAAGTCCGAGAGCCGGTCTGCGTTGTCCGTCTGTCCATCGCACAGGCCGGGCAACGCGATCTCGAAAGCATCCGCGTCCGCACGCAAGCCGGTCACGATCAGGTCGCCGACGGCGTCGGTTCCGTTCGGGCCGCCGCCGCGCGCTGCGAGTCCGGCGCGCAGGAGAGCATCGTAATCGGCATGGCACTGCGGGTGCTCCACCACCGACAGCACGTCGATCAGGTGCGCGGGCGCGCGTCCCAGGACCGCGCGCTCGCGATTTTCGCTGCGCAGTACGGTGAAGTCCGGTTCCGGCCACAGCGGCGGCAATGCAGGCGCCAGTAATGTCGTGGACGCACGCAGACCGGTCCCGGTGCGGAGTACCACGATCACGCAGATGCACGCATCCGTGGCCGTGACCGGCTCGGGCAGCAAATCGATGACGACACGCGCCGCGATGGCGGACTTGTCCAACCCGGAGGTGGTCAAGGCGTGCCTTACGCCGCGAATGACGTGCGGTGCGTCGCACAGCACGAGCAGCTTCGGCCGACGCGCGGAATCGAGCGCGACGAAGCCGGCGTCGCGTCGCGACAGCGCGTCGAGTCCGATGCCGAGCAGACTGCGATGGACACGCGACAGTCGCGGGCGCAGCCCCGTGGGTCTCGGTGGAATCGCGCGCAGCGGCGGTGTTCGCAGGTGCTGCGTCGGTTCCAGCATCGGCAGCTTCACCGCGCCATCGCGAATCGCACGCTGCAGCGGGAATTCGGCGATCGGCGTCGAACCCGCGCAGGGTGCCATCGATGCCTGCGATAGCGCGAGGTCGATGCAAAGTGACGACGGGTGCCGCGATCCGACTGCACGGTCATGCGCATGCCTCTCCCCATCGGGCTTCCCGTCGCCGACGCCCGCGACCAGTGCGATTGGCGAGGAGCTCGCCGTGGATCCGCCGGCAACATCGACGATGTGCAACGCGCGCTCATGGTCTGCGCATCGCGTCTGCCGAGCCAGCCAATCGCCGAACGCAGCGCGTAGCGACGGTGGCAGGAACAATGGCGCATGCCGGATCGGACTGCTCCGCACGACGTCGCACTGCCCTTGGGCATCGGTCGTGCCGAAAAGAGCATCCTGCAGCCGCATCCGCACTGCAGCGGTGGCGGCGGTCAGCAGGAAGTGGCTGCTGAAGCGGGGATCGTCCAGCCCTGATGTCCGCGCGGCGATATGGTTCGCCCATTGCCATACCAGCAGTGCCTGCGCCACCCAGCGCAACCCGCTGCCGGACGCCATCCGCAACGCATAGCCTGCAGATCTGTTTGGGCAGGCGCTTGCGGGTGGCGCTGCAGCCCACGCACGGACAGGGTCGCAGGCAAGCCGGTAAAGCGATTCGGGATCGTCGGTCTGAAAGAGTTCGTGCGCGAGCACCGTATGCAGAATCGCCTGCCGTTGCCCCGCATGGAAATTGTCGACGCGCGTATTGCAGTATTCGACGGTAAACCACCAGCGCAACAGTCCGGCAGTCGTCGGTGTGAGCCGGTGTGCAAGGGTGGGATCCGAAAGCGCTGCAGGTCCGCGCTCCAGTTCAGCCAGCAGCTTGCGTGCGCAGTAATCGAGCGCGGCGTGCAGCGGCGGTGCGTGCGTGCTCATGTCCATCCGGCGGCTCCCCATGCGTGTGGTGCATCCCCCTCGACTGCGACAGGCGCGAGCACGTCGCCACCGCGCTTCCGGCTGACCCAGTCCGAGCCGCCCTTGTGCCGACGGCCTTTGTCCCGATTCTTCCGTTGGTCTGACATGGCCGCCTTCCTTGTCGTTGTCGATATGCACGCTAACAAAAAGTTTGATACTGTACAAATCACAACTTTCCAACGCCGGCGTGCACCGGCCTAACGTCAGGTGATGAACAATGAACAAGTCGCGTTCAGCGAACGGCTGCGCGCAGCCCTGCAACGGGCGGGGCTCGTCGAGAGCCCCGTCGAACTCGTCCGCCTGCTCGCACGCTTCGGCGGGGAGCCTGTCTCCCAGCAAGCTGTTTCCGGTTGGTTGAAGGGGCGCGCCATGCCAAGGCAGGCCAATTTGCGGGCGCTGGCGAAAATGCTGTCGGTCGAACCGCAGCAACTCCAGTACGGCGACGACAGCAAGCGCGTGCGCGAATCCCGCGGCGAATGGCGGCTGGATCCGCGCGACCAGCTGGCGATCGAAGCCTTTCTGCAATTGCCGCCCGCACAGCGAAAGCTGTTGCGGCATGTCATCGATGAGTTCGTGAAGTCCGGCGGGCCGGGGAAAAAGGGCTAGCGGGGAGCCTCTTGGAGCGGATGTTGCGCCACAACATAAACTGAATATGATCGACAAGCACGTCTTTCACATCGCGGCCGGCGCCGACCTAACGTCGGCGCATGAAAACCGAACAAGATGCTTTCAGCGAGCGCCTCCGCGCCGCACTGCGCCAGGCTGGCATGAGCGAAAGTCCGGCTGAACTCGTGAAACTGCTGGCCCGTTTCGGTGGCGAGCCGGTGTCGCAGCAGGCCATCTCCGGGTGGCTCAATGGCCATGCCGCGCCAGGCCAATCTCCGCGCCTTGGCGAAGATGCTCTCGATCGAACCACAGCAATTGCAGTATGGCGACGACAAGCGGGTGCGCGAGAATCGTGGCGAGTGGCGGATGAATCCGCACGACCAGCTCGCGATCGAGACGTTCCTCAAACTGTCGGCGTCGCAACGCAAGCTGGTGCGCAGCCTGATCGAGGAATTGTCGAAATACCAGGCACCGGCAAAACCGGCGAAACGCGGGCGCTGATTCTGAGTGAGGTTCAGCCCTCGCGCGCGATCGCGCGCCAGCCGATATCGCGGCGATGGAATTCGCCGGCCCACGCAATGTTTTCCATCGCCGCGTAGGCCTCGCGCTGCGCATCCGCCACCGTGGCGCCCAAAGCACAGACGCAGAGCACGCGACCGCCGCTGGTAACGACGTTTCCGTCGCCGTCGAGCTGCGTGCCGGCATGGAAGACCTTGGTGCCCGCAGCCTGCGGCATGGACAGGCCATGGATGACATCACCGGTCTTCGGCGTATCGGGATAGTGCGCTGCGGCCATCACCACGCCCAACGATGGCTGCGGGTTCCAGCTTGCTTCGATGGCATGCAGTCGTTCGTCGATGGCGGCTTCGACCAGATCCAGTAGATCAGAATCCAATCGAAGCATCACCGGCTGCGTTTCCGGATCACCGAAACGCACGTTGAATTCAATGACTTTCGGCGTGCCGGCAGCATCGATCATCAGGCCGGCGTACAGAAAGCCGGTGAACGGCACGCCGTCGGCGGCCATGCCGCGCACGGTCGGTTCGACGATCTCGCGCATGACCCGCGCATGCACCTCGGGCGTCACCACGGGCGCGGGCGAATACGCGCCCATGCCCCCCGTGTTCGGCCCGGTGTCGCCATCGCCCACGCGCTTGTGATCCTGCGACGTGGCCATCGGCAGCGCGGTGACGCCGTCGACCATCGAGATGAAACTCGCTTCCTCGCCGTCGAGGAATTCCTCGATCACCACCCGCGATCCGGCGCTGCCGAAGGCGTTGCCGGAAAGCATGTCGCGGACCGCTTCTTCGGCTTCCTGCAGCGTCATCGCCACGATCACGCCCTTGCCGGCGGCTAGGCCATCGGCCTTGACCACGATCGGCGCGCCTTTGCCGCGGACATGGGCGAGCGCTGCATCGACGTCGGTATGCACGGCGTAATGCGCCGTGGGAATGCCGTGGCGGGCGAGGAAATCCTTCGCGAATGCCTTGCTGCCTTCGAGCTGCGCAGCGGCCGCGGTGGGGCCGAAGATGCGCAGGCCCTCGCTGCGGAAACGATCGACCACCCCCGCGACCAGCGGCGCCTCCGGACCCACGACCGTAACAGCGACATCTTCCGCACGCACCAGCGCAACCAGACCATCGATGTCGGTGGCTTTCGCGTCGACGTTGCGACATTTCGGCTCCGTCGCGGTGCCGGCGTTGCCCGGGGCGACCAACACTTCGCTGACGCGCTTGGACTGCGCCAACTTCCAGGCCAACGCGTGTTCGCGGCCGCCGGCGCCGATGACGAGGAGTTTCATTGGCAGATCGCTCTTGAAGAAGAAAAGTATGCTGAGGATCGAATCAGAACCCTTCGTCGCAGCCGTCGCGACGCAGCGCTTCGGTGGGGGCGCGGTAGACGCCGCTGGCGAACGGGATCGGAATGCTGCGCGCGACTTTCTTGCCGCCGCGTTCGCCGGTCACGCTCACGACGAGATCGTAGAAACCGTGGTGGTAACGGTTCTTGTCGGTGCGCAGCGCGCAATCGAGCGAGATCGATCGCTTGCGGCACGTGCGGTCTTCGTCCGGATCGCACGCGCCGGTGTTGCTCAGGTGCGTCGACACGGTGAGCATGTGTACGAAGCGATCGCTTTCCGCGTGATGCAGCGAGATGCTTTCGGTCGCCCACCCCATGTTGGCGTATCCCGAGGTCAGCGCGAACGCGGCGCGCCCCGGGCCGATCTCGAAGAAATCCACTTTGCCGGGGGTGCCCCAACCGCCGCTCGTGATGCCGCGTTCCTTCGCGCCGATGCGCGCCTGGGTCTGTGCGCCGCGTGGGTCGAGCAGCAGGAAGAGATCGACTTCGCCGGACTGGGCATGGCCGGCATCCGCGAACGACGTGCAGACGGCGATGCGGCGCGGGCCGGGGCTCTGCGCGCCGCTGTCGGCGCAGACAGTGCGCGATGTCGGCGCGCTCTCCTCGGTGTCGTTGCCGGTGGACACTGCCGGCCAATCGCCCTGCAGTGTCACTTTTTCGCCGTATACCTCGCGCAGCAGGCGTGTGGCTTCTGCGTCCGAGACATGGCCCGGCGCCTGCGTCGTCAGTGCGAACGTGGGAGTCGAGAGAAGAATCGTGCCGCAGGCGAACGAGAACACAACGGATCGCAGATGCATGCCATGGTTCCTGTTGGATGTGATGAATGTCATGGTGCGGAAGATACCGATCGTTGCGCGACCTGCAGCGAAACCAGTTTGGTTCCATCGGCCACGTACTGCCTGCCGACTTCCGCAAATCCAAAGCGTTGGTGGAATGCATTCGAGGCCGGGTTCGGCGGTTCGAGATTGTATTCGCAGGCGACGATACCGATCCCTTTCGCCCGCGATTGCGCGAAAAGGTCTTCATAGAGGCGACGTCCGATGCCTTGTCCTGCGAAGGCCTTGTCGATCACGATACGGTCGATATACACGAATTGCGGATAACGCTCAGCGAACCAGCCGAAGTTGTCGTTGGCGTACTTGGCGCCGTCGCGCATCGACAGCAGGAATCCGACGACCCGGTCGTCGGCCAGCGCGACACGGTGCTGGAACGCAAGCATGTGCAACTGCTGCAGCCGATCGGAATCCATCGCGCTGGTGTCGCGCACGACCGCGTCGTTGAGTTCGACGATGCGGTCGAAGTCTGCCGCGGTCGCGTCCCGGATGAAAATTCCAGCCATGCGTATTTGTCGATCAGTGCCTGAAATGCCGCACGCCGGTGAACACCATCGCGATGCCGTGTTCGTCGGCCGCAGCGATGACTTCGGCGTCGCGCATCGAGCCGCCGGGCTGGATCACCGCCCGGATGCCGGCGTCGGCGGCGGCGTCGATGCCGTCGCGGAACGGGAAGAAAGCGTCGCTGGCCATGACCGACCCGGGAACCAGCAATCCGGCGTCGTTCGCTTTGATACCGGCGATCCGCGCGGAGTACACGCGGCTCATCTGTCCAGCGCCGACGCCGACGGTGCGCTTGTCCTTCGCATACACGATCGCGTTCGACTTCACGTACTTCGCGACGCGCCAGGCGAACAGCAGGTCGCCGAGCTGCTGGGCGGTCGGCGCGAGTGTCGTGACCACCTTCAATTCGTCGACACCCACTTCGCGGATGTCGGCGGTCTGCATCAACAGTCCAGAACCGACCCGCTTCACGTCGATGTTGTTGCGGCCGTCGCCGTGCGGAATGCGCAGTACGCGCACGTTCGCTTTCTTCTTGGCGTAGGCGAGCGCATTGTCGTCGTAGTCGGGCGCGATCAGGACTTCGACGAACTGGCGGTCGAGAATGGTTTTCGCGGTGGCGCCGTCGAGTTTGACGTTGAACGCGATGATGCCGCCGAAGGCCGAAGTCGGGTCGGTGGCGTAGGCGGCTTCGTAAGTATCCGCGCAGCTTGCGCCTTCAGCGACGCCGCAGGGGTTGGCGTGTTTGACGATGACGCAGGCCGGCGCTTCGAACTGGCGCACGCACTCCCATGCGGCGTCCGCATCGGCGAGATTGTTGTAGCTGAGCTCTTTGCCCTGCAACTGTGTGAACGTGGCGAGCGTGCCCGGCACCGGCCAGAGATCGCGATAGAACGCGCCGTGTTGATGCGGGTTTTCGCCGTAGCGCAGATCCATCACTTTGACGAAGTTGCTGTTGTTCTGCGCCGGGAACAGCGCGAGGCTGCCGTCGCTCTGGATCGACGAAAGATAGTTGCTGATGAACGCGTCGTACTGCGCTACGCGGTTGAACGCGGCGACCGACAGCGCGAAGCGGGTTTTCGCGGACAGCGAGCCGAGATTGGCGTTGAGCTCTTCGAGGATGCCGGCGTACTGCGCCGGATCGGTGGCAACCGCGACGCGCGCGTAGTTTTTCGCGGCGGACCGGAGCATCGCGGGGCCGCCGATGTCGATGTTTTCGATGATCTCGTCGATCGTGCTGTCCGGATTCGCCGACACCGCTTCGAACGGATACAGGTTCAACACTAGCAGGTCGATCGCGCCGATGCCGTGTTCGGCCATCACCACGTCGTCGATGCCGGCGCGGCCGAGCAGCCCGCCGTGGACCAGCGGATGCAGGGTCTTCACCCGGCCGTCCATCATTTCCGGGAAACCGGTGTACTCGCTGACATCCCGCACCGTCAGGCCTGCATCGCGAATGGCTTTGGCGGTGCCACCGGTGGACAGCAGTTCGACGTTGCGGGCGGCGAGGGCGCGGGCGAGCTCGAGCAGGCCGGTCTTGTCGGACACGGACAACAGCGCGCGACGGATCATCAACGGGGCGCCGGGCAACTGGGGAGAGGTCATGAGCGGAGGCAAGGCGGAAAACGCGATTATAGGCGGTCAGTCATGAGCGGTCAGTCACGAAGTGGGCCCATCGAGAGCGGTCCGCGCCGCCGGGTCCGGACTCAGCCGAGCCCGTAGTCCTTCAGTTTCTTGCGCAGGGTGGCGCGATGGATCCCGAGCATTGCCGCCGCACGGCTCTGGTTGCCGTCGCAATGCTCCAATACTTCCGCGAACAGCGGGATCTCGAATTCGCGCAGCGCGATTTCGTACAGATTGGATGTGTCGGAACCGTTGAGGTCGCCGATATAGCGGCGAACGGAATTCGCAACATGATCGCGCAACGGTGTGCGCGCGGCGGAGCGGGCGGCAGGTTCATGACGTTCGGCGTTCAAGCACGGTCTCTCAGGTAGCGCGTCTTCGCATCGGCCCCATCCGTGGCCGCATCCCGCCTCAGGCGCGACGAGGGGGAGTGAGTCTAGCGTGAGCCATCGCCCGCTGCCACGACGAATCGTGGAAAATCACGCGATCGAGGGTGTGTTTCCCGATGAATGGTGGCGGTGCCGGTGTTGCGGCGATGTCCTGCGCATGTCATGGCCGGACATGCGTCGCTTTCGCGTTCTCGCCGGCTTTGCGGCAGGGAGCGTTCAGCGGAAGCTGAAATCGTAGGCAACGATGCGCGCGGCAGGCTCGAGGATATCCATCGCGACGGTCGCGCTTTCGCCGCTGGCGAGTTCGGGCTGGCTGGGCGGACCGCCGAGATATTCTTCAGCGCGGAAACTGCGCTCGCCGGCGGGCCGGCCGTTCACATCGGACAGCGTCAACCGCAGAGACGGCCAAGGCTGCGACCAGCGCGCATCGTTGCGGAACGTCGCCGATACGCGCAGTGCGCCGGGAATATTCGGATGCTGGCGCACGTCGCGCTGCAGCAGCGTGAAAGCGGCGGGTTCGCGCCACGGCGGCAGTTCGCAGCGCAGCGCCTTGCACACCATGGTCAAGAGCGGCCGCCACTGCGGATCGGTGGCGAGGCGTGCGCGATCGGCGAGCAGCCACTGCAGTCCCAGCAGCAGTGCGAGCATCGTCGCGACAAGGGGCACCCAGCGTTCGCGCGGCCTGCTTGCGGACGCGTCGCCGGCGCCGCGCACGAAACTCGGTGCATGGCGCGATGCGCGTTTCGCGGTTGCGGCAGCGGCCGGCGCTGCAGCCACGATTGCCGGAGCGGCGACGGCCGACGCGAGGACTTCGGCACTGCTGCCTTCTTCGCTGTCGATGGCGTCCACGATAGTGTCTTCGATGGTGCCTTCGTTGCAGACTGTCTGCGCATCGGTTCCGTTCGGGATGTTGTCGGGAGTTTCGGAATGCGCATCTTGGCGCAGCGCATCACTCGCGGCTTCTTCTTCGGCTGCTTCTTCAGCGCGCGATTCCAGCAGATCGCCCAGATCAATCGGTGGCGGTGCCGTGTCGTCGTCTTCGACGGACGCATCGCGGCGCAACAGGCTCGCGCACTGCGGGCAATGGGTGGGCGGCAGATCGGTGACCGGATCCGTGGCGACCAGCGCGCGGCAGTATGGGCAGTTGATGAACATGGTGTTTTCGATCACGGAGCGCGCGAGTCGCTGTCGATGCGGACGTCATCACTGCGGATGTTATCGGTGCGGACGCCGTCGATGCGCACCCAGTCGTCTTCGCGAGTGACACGCAGATCGTCGAACCACGCACCGTAACGCGTCAACAGCGCGTCCTCTTGTCCCATCAGGATGCCCGACAGCGCGATGCGGCCACCCGGCGCGACGCGCGCGGCCAGCGTGTCGGCCAGCGCATCAAGCGCCGATGCCAGGATATTGGCGACGACCACCGGATAGACGGCGGGCGGTTCATCTGCAGGCAGATGCACCGAGATGCGTGCGCCCACGTCGTTGCGTTCGGCGTTGTCGTGGGTGGCGAGAATCGCCTGCGGATCGTTGTCGACGC
The DNA here is from genome assembly GCA_017302135.1 of Lysobacterales bacterium. Classification (GTDB taxonomy): domain Bacteria; phylum Pseudomonadota; class Gammaproteobacteria; order Xanthomonadales; family Xanthomonadaceae; genus Lysobacter_I. The sequence goes on from JAFLDZ010000004.1 coordinate 52,708, forward strand.
CGACGGCGCGGCCGGCGCCGAGTTTCAACGCAGCCAGCGCGAGAATGCCGCTGCCGCAGCCGAAATCCAGCACCGAACAGCCCTGCAGTTCGCCACGCGCGGCGATGCCGTCGAGCCACTGCAGGCACAGGGACGTCGTCGGATGCGTGCCCGAACCGAAGGCCAGACCGGGATCGAGCCGGATCACTGCGGCGTCGGCGGCATCGGCACCTTCCGGCAGAGCGTGATTCCACGGCACGATCCAGGTGCGTGCGCCGAAGTGCAATGGCACGTACTGGTCCATCCAGGCCCGCTCCCAGTCCTGATCCTCGATCTTGCGGAAACCGGCCCGCGACCAGTCCAGACCGGGGTCGAACGCGTCCAGCGCCGCGAGCAGCAGCAGCGGATCGGCGTCGGCATCGAACAGCGCCGTCAGCGCCACTTCGCCCCAGATCGGCATCTCGCCGACGCCGGGCTCAAGGATCGCGCGTTCGTTCGGCGTTTCGGCGTCCGCATCGAGCAGCGTCACCGCGAGCGCACCGACGTCCTCCAGTGCGTGCTCGTAGCGAGGCTGTTCGGATTCGCGGCAGCGGAGGGAAAGTTCGAGATAGGGCATGGCGGCAGATGGGCAGTCGACGAACGGTGGGCAGCGACAGCTTACCGGACAGCGGAAGCGGACATCGGTCCGGACCTGGCAGAGATGGCGGTGCTAGGATTCCATCGATCCAATGTCCGGAGCCGTCCATGCGCATCCTTCGCACGTGCTTGTTGACTGTTATCGCGCTGACCTGCGGGGTGCAGGTCGATGCCGCCCGCCGCACGGACGCGTCCTCCGCCGGATCGGCTGCCGGGGCACCGCAGATCATGATCGGCCGATTGGAACTGGAGTGGGGCGACCCGGACGCGCAGGCCAAGGCCAGCGATGGGCCCGGCGGGCAGTTCCGCGCGACCCTGGTCGACGATACCGGTGTGCGTCGTGCGCTCGATACCGGGCAAGCGCTGCAGGCTGCCGAAGATCTGTATGCGCTCTACGGCCGCCGCATCGCGGTGTCGACCGTGCCGGCCGCTGCGAAGTCGGGCGGTGCGCGCGCTGCTCAGGTCCGCGCCCGGCGAATCGATGCCATCGTGCCGATCGATGATCTTGTGGACGATCGTATGAAAGCCTCCGTGCCCGGTCGCGCACGCGCTGCCGTGCACAGCGATGAAGCCGTCGCCGGCGTCACCAGTTGGGTGACGTTGATGTGCAAGTTCAACGATATCGCCACCGAGCAGAAAACCCTGGCTTTCTTCCAATCGCAGTACGGCGGCGCCATCGGCCAGTTGGATCATTACTGGCAGGAAGTGTCCTACGGCAAGATCAATCTTGCCGGCAGCGATGCCTACGGCTGGGCCACGCTGCCGTTGCCGCGCGGCGATTACGTCACGACCGATACCAACGGCAAGACCACCGCCAATCTCACCCGACTGTTCGAGGACTGCACCGCTGCGCACGACGCCAACGTGAACTTCGCGATCAACGGCGGCGTGCAGGGCGTGAACATGATGTTCAATGGCGATCTCGACGGCTACGCTTGGGGCGGCAGCCGCTGCGCGACGCTCGATGGCGTCAACAAATGCTGGAGCACCACGTGGAATCCGCCGTGGTCGTTCGGCAACCTTGCGCCGCTCTCGCACGAGATGGGTCATGCCTACGGTCTGCCGCACGCCAACAACGCGGACAACGACTCCGACCCCTACGACAACCCATGGGATGTGATGAGCGATGCGTGGAGCAATGCAGTCGGCAATGCCACCTATGGCTCGCTGCCGAAACACATCAACATCTACTCGCGCAATCGTCTGGGCTGGGTCGTCGACGCGCGCAAGCTCACGGTGACCGCAGGTGCGCCCGCGCGTTCGATCGCGATCGATCGCGCCAGTCTGGCCGGTTCGACGAATCGACAGATGTTGATTCTCAACTATCCCGATCAGGCCAGCCGCTACTACACGCTCGAAGTACGCAAGCGCGGCGGCAATTACGAGAACCGCCTGGCCGGCGACGCCGTGATCGTCCACGAAGTCCAGACTTCGCGGAAAGAACCTTCATGGAGCATGGATGCGGACACGCCGCCCGCCAATCGCGCCAACAACGAAGGCAGCATGTTCAAGGTCGGCGAAACCTGGGTGTCATCCGACTATGCCTTTCGGGTCACGGTGGATGCCCAGACTGTCGAGGGTTTCGTCGTCACGGTGCGTCCCGGTCCGCGCAAGAGCCTGCCCGGCCAGCAGGTGCAGTCGCCTGGCACCGCCAAACCTGCCGCAGCCGCGATACCAGCAGCCGATCGCCACGGCCTTCGCGGCGTCGCTGCGTTCGAAGGGCGCCGGTAACTCGCTGAATACCGGGCCCGAGAAGGCTTTCCGGATTGCCTGCGCGCGAGCCTACTGCGCGCAATCCGGGGCCTCGCGGTGAACCTCGTTCGATCGACGATGGTGGCAATGCGGCAGGGCTGGTTTTCCAGCGCCGGACATCCGGGAACAGTAGAAAGCGGCGAGGGCGTGCCTTTGAGTCCCGATCCGGGCCGTGCCCTGCCCATTATCGGCATCAATGGATGCGCCCGGTGACGGTGTGTCCGGTGATACCGTCGAACTGCCCGGGGGGATTCCTGGACGGGCGTCGAATCGTTAGCCCCGCTGCACAGACGAGTGCAGCGTTGCTAATGCCATTGTTTATGGAACATATCAAGGAGAAACCCATGTTGAAGCAATCGTCTTATCAGCCTTATCTGTCTGCGGCCGTCCTGCTCTGTGCGTTGATCGCTAGCCCGTTTGCAAGCGCCGCGTGCGGTTGCCCGGACGACGGCCACGGCTCACCGATCGCTGTGCCGGTTATGGGAGGGGCTGGGCTGGGCGAATCGTTCCCACCGACCGTCGATGTGGCGCCCGACCCGACGTGGCAAGTCTATGAATTCGCGCGCGATGGCATCCGTTACGTCCAGATCAACGACAAAACCGGACGCGTCAGAGCCGCAGTCGGCCGAATCGACAGCACGTTCTGGGTGTTGCCGATCGGCAGCGATGTGGAACGTGTATCGATCTCGGCCGAAGCCTCGCAGATAGCCAACAGCCGCCTGATCTACCGGTCGAACGAAGTCGAGGTCCTGTCCTACCGCAGTGGTAACCAGGACCGCTGGATCATCCGACAACCCGATGCTGCTTCTGCTCAGTGAAGCGTCGATTCCGCATCCACGGGCTCGGACAACAACATGCTGATGCGATTGAGATGGCGGCGCCTCACGGCGCCGCCATGCGCTTTGACCCGGCCTTCCAGTTCCATGGCGGCGAGCAGTCCGCCCTGACTGTGCTGTAGATCCGCATCGGCTGTCGGTTTCGCGATCACGAACACGGCGATCCCGCGTTTGCCGCCGTAGCGCCAGACTCTTGTTTTTACGGTGTATTGTTCCGGATCGCATTCGGACAACAGGGCGAATGCATTGCACACGCATCGATAAGCGGCCAGTTGAAGATCCACTGTCAATCGTTTGGGTTGACCGCGCAGCTGATAGCGGACAGTGGTTTCGTTCGCCCAGAAATCGGTGAATGCTTCGGCGTTGAGCACGGCATACAGACCCTGTGCCTCGATGCGCATCGGATACAGCGCCAACGCCTGTTGATCGAACAACCGGGCATGCGCCACGCCGCGGCTGTTCAGGTCCATCGCGGCCTCGAAGTGTCGATGCTGTTTCAACCATTCCACCAGGTCGTCGCGGTAGTCATCGAGGCGCAGCTGCATTTGCGCCATGTAGATCACCTGGTCGCGCAGCTTGCTCTCGCTCGACAGGAAGCTGTTCTGCGCGAGCAGCAGCGCCTCTTTTTCGGCGACACCCGCAACCCGGGCCTTGTCGAAGAGGTCAGAAATCACGGTGCCGAGCATCAGCAATCCGGTCGCCGCGATCGCCAGCGCCTGCTGGGTCACGAAAATTTCGGCATCGTAGGTGCCGGGCGTGTTCATGTAGGGGATTTTCATGGCCGTGACGATATTCACGGCCAGGATGCCGATGGCAGCACCCCGCCAGCCATGCCGGAACGTCAGGCCGACGACCGGCAGCAGCATCAGCATCAGCAGGCCCTGATGGAATGCGGCCTCCAGCGCCGGGACGGCGGCGACGCAATAAAGCGTGAAGATTGCCGCGCCGGCGATGAGGGTGTCGCGAACGGCATGTCTGGGTTTGATCTGCCCGTTGTTTCTGCCGAGGAACAACAGCACAGGCAGCGCCACCATCAGGATCCCGAGATAGTCCCCGACCGAGAACTTGTAGAGATTGGCGAAGGACACCGAAGCTCTTGGGCCGTACAGACAGTAGTTCAGGATCATGTTGGAGATGGACGACCACACGGCGATCGAAAGCGCCGCCAGCGGGAGCCAGCGCGTCTTGTCCTGGTCGGTTTTGAATTTGTTGCGCAGCAGCAATGCCAGCGACGACACCATGGGCATCAGCAGGAACGGGCTGAGATAGGCCCAGAGCGCGCTGTACTGCTCCGCTTTGGGGACCCGCATGACCAGCAGCGCAGCCGCATCGCCGGCGAACAGGTAGGGCCAGTAGCGATAAGGCACGAACAGCAGCGAGACCGCGCGGAGGCCGGCGGGCAGATACCACTGATCGAACGACAGGCACCAGGCCCCCAGGAACGAAGCACAGTAGGCCGCGCTGAGCACGAGGCCTTTGGCTGTGTCACTCCATTTGGCATCTTCCATTGCTTTCCCCTAAGTCCTTGTACCCGGACGAGCCCGATGGCGCTCAGATATGTGCGCTTTCCCTATACGCTATTCGCATAAAAGAACGGATTCGTCAAATCCGGGCATGTCCGGGAGCGCGCCAGGCAAGTCTACAACGCGCCGAGGACGGCACCGAAAATTTTGAGGTTCGGCAGCTCGGAGGTTTGTACTTCCGTGTACTCGGCGTCTTTGCCGTAACCAAGAACCAGCCAATGGTCGCGGCGTATCAGGAGCCGGCGCACATCGGGGCGGCCCCAGAGGGAATAGGCGTAGGTGCCGCCATCGACGACCTGGTCGTGCTGCGTGGCGGTGATATCCACCAGTACCAGCGCGTGCCGTTCGATTTCGGGTTCCATTGCGTGGGAAGGCTGGAAGGTCCAGCGCACTTCCTCGATCGCGGTCAGGCCGATCTTCCGTCTGGCCAGGAAATCCGGCAACAGGATCCGGGCGGGTCCCTCGGAATGCCCGAATTCGATGAGCCGTTCGATCGTGACATGGTCCACAGGCGATGCGCCCGTGCGAGCTCCAAGGGACGGAGTCTTGTGCGGCGGCGTGTATCCCGCATGCAGCAAGCGCTCATAGCCTTCACTGATGCGCTCAGGCGCGACGCCCAGCAGGGCGGCGATAGCAACGGCTCGTTCGGCAGGGATCGGTCGTCGGCCCGTCCGCCATTGCGACACGTTGTTGCTTCCGACCCTGGCATGCGCGGCCACGGTGATATTCCGGGTACCCGTGCTGTCCATCGCTTCCGCGAAGGCGCGTGCGTATCTGTCCATGCGGTCATCCTAACGGAATTCAGGATTTTGAGTACTGGCGCTGGAACTTTAGATATTGACATGAAAAATAGCAATGCTATCTTTCAAGTCGCGCCGTATTGCAGCTTGATGCGCCATTTGTCTGCAAGGCAGTTCGTACGCAATGGGGTGGGGGAGATCGACGGCAGCCACGACGGCTTGCCGGGAGGTTCGGGCCGACAGAACGATCGCCGACCCGAAGCCAAGGGGCTTACCTGCATGGTGGTATCACAAGGGAGGTGCAGCGTGCTGATTCTGACGTGCCGTGTCGGCGAAACCATCCGCATCGGCAATGATTTGAGCGTGACCCTGCAAGACCGCTGCCGCGGCCGCGTCACGGTCAGCGTCATCGGGCCGGTTGAGGCCGACCTCTACTTCGACAACGTGTGCATGAGACCTTCAGTGCTGCCCAGCGGTGCGCGGTCGTATCTGTTCTCGATGCTTGCGATCCGGCGTTTCCGGGTCGGCGAGATCGAGATCAGGGTCTGGTTGCCCGGAGATGCGGTTTCGCTGGCGGCGGAATGCGACGAACATCTGCATGTCGGTGTCATTGCTCCGAAGTCCTTGCAGGTTTCCTGTGAATCGAAAAGCCAGGATGTCCGCCAAGCCGCGGATTCGACTCATGCGTTGTCCGGCCTGGTCTGGGCCTGAGGTCATCACGCCATGCTCATCCTCAACCGCCGCGTCGGCGAAACCATCCGCATCGGAGACGAGATCTCCGTGACCGTCTACGACAAACTGCGCTATCACGTCACGATGGGTGTGATCGCGCCGTCGAGTGCCCGGTTGTTATATGGAGACGCGTGCCTGCGCCCCGCGATTCTTCCCGACGGTGAGCGCTTTTACCTGATTTCACTGCTGACGTCGGAAAGCTTCCGCATCGACGATGTCGAACTCAACGTCAACTTCACGCCCTCCTATCTCGGTGCGGGGCCCACGCGCAAGCGTCAGGTGCGCATTGCGGTAGCGGCACCGCAATCGGTGGCGGTGCATCGCGAAGAAATCTATCTTCGCCGCTTGGAGCTTGCCGGAAAGCGCTGCCCGCCCATGCCGTTCTCGACCTGGCTCCGCCAAGCCAATCTGGCCGTATCCAGCCGCGCAGTCGCCTGAGTTTCCGTACCCGGCTGCTGTTTTCGCGCAATCGCGCGGGCTTCTCGACATTTCTGATCGTCGACGTTTCCGATCGGCCCGATGGCTGCGGCACTTCGGCCGATCTGCGGCTGAGCGTCCATCATGCGGGTCCAATGCCGTCCACAGCGGCGGAAACATGGCGGGCGGACTACAATCGTCCCGCATCGACGGGTATGCGCGCGTGCGGCCCAGCGCAATGTCGGCCTGATCGTGAGCCGGCATCAGAAATTCGAATAAAATTCCGATGGATCAATGAGATAGCCATTCATGGTGCTGATGATCGACAACTACGACAGCTTCACCTACAACCTGGTGCAGTACCTGCAGGCGCTGGGTGCGGACGTGAAGGTGGTGCGCAACGACGAACTGAGCGTCGCGCAGATCGAAGCGCTCAACCCTTCGGCCATCGTCATTTCCCCGGGCCCGTGCACGCCCAACGAAGCGGGCGTGTCGGTGGACGTGATCCGCGAACTGGGTGACCGCATTCCGATTCTAGGCGTCTGCCTGGGCCATCAGAGCATCGGTCAGGCCTACGGCGGGGATGTCGTCCGCGCGGGCCGGATCATGCACGGCAAGACCTCGCGCATCCATCATCAGGGCAAGGGCGTGTTCGCAGGCCTGCCCGACCGTTACGAAGCGACGCGTTACCACTCGCTGGTGGTCGATCAAGGCACCTTGCCCGATACCCTTGAGGTTACCGCGTGGACCGAGAACGACGACGGCACGATCGAAGAGATCATGGGGTTGCGCCACCGCGAATATCCGGTGGAAGGCGTGCAGTTCCATCCCGAATCGATCCTGACCGAACACGGCCATGCGCTGCTGAAGAATTTCCTCGCGCGCGCTGCTTGAGCGCACCCGGCGCCGCCGCCTGCGCTCCCGAAACCGACTCCGAATTGCGAACGCCATCCATGTCGATCACACCACAACAAGCCTTGCAGCGGACCATCGAGCATCGCGAGATCTTCCATGACGAAATGGTCGAGCTGATGCGCCAGATCATGCGCGGCGAAGTGTCGCCGCCGATGGTCTCGGCGATCCTCACCGGCCTGCGCGTGAAGAAGGAAACCATCGGCGAGATCGCCGCTGCGGCTTCTGTGCTGCGCGAGTTCTCGCACACGGTCGAAGTGCCCGATCGCGACCGTCTGGTGGACATCGTCGGCACCGGCGGCGACGGCGCGCATACCTTCAACATTTCCACCGCCAGCATGTTCGTGATCGCGGCGGCCGGTGCGAAAGTCGCGAAGCACGGCAATCGCAGCGTGTCGTCGAAATCCGGCAGTGCCGATGTGCTCGAAGCGCTGGGCGCGAAGATCGAACTGCAGCCCGAACAGGTGGCTGCTTGCATCGCAGCCACCGGCATCGGCTTCATGTTCGCGCCGGTGCATCATCCGGCGATGAAGATGGTGGCGCCGGTGCGACGCGAGATGGGCGTGCGCACGATCTTCAATATCCTCGGGCCGCTCACCAATCCCGCCGGCGCGCCGAACATCCTGATGGGCGTGTTCCATCCCGATCTCGTCGGCATCCAGGCGCGCGTGCTGCAGGAACTGGGCGCCAAGCGCGCGCTGGTGGTGTGGGGGCGCGATGGCATGGACGAACTCTCGCTCGGCGCGGCATCGCTGGTCGCGGAACTGCGCGATGGCGTGGTGCGCGAATATGAAGTGCATCCCGAGGATTTCGGTATCGGCATGTCGGCCAGCCGGAATCTGCGCGTCGAGGATGCGCAGGAGTCCAAAGCGATGCTGCTCGAAGCGCTGGACAACAAGCCCGGGCTGCCGCGCGAGATCGTCAGCTTCAACGCCGGTGCCGCGCTGTATGTGGCCGGCAGCGCCGACACGATCGCCCACGGTATCGAAGCGGCGCGTGCCGCGATCGCCAGTGGCGATGCGCGCGCCAAGCTCGAACATTTCATCGATACCACGCAGAAACTGGCGGCATCATGAGCAGCCTGCCGTTCCCGGAGCGTTTCGCCGACACGCCAACGCCGCCATATTACGCCGTCATGTTCACGTCGCTGCGTAACGGCGAAGATGCTGAGGGTTATGACGAAGCCTCGGTGCGCATGATGGATCTCGCGCAGCAGCAGTCTGGTTATCTAGGCGCGGAATCGGTACGCGGTGTCGATGGTGTTGGCATCACCGTCAGCTACTGGCGCACCGAAGCCGATATTCTGTCCTGGAAGCATCAGGTCGAACACGCAGCCACCCGCGCGCGAGGTCGTCGCGACTGGTACACGCGCTATATCACCCGCGTCGCCAAGGTCGAACGCGCCTACGACTGGTTCGCGAAAAACCCATGACGGACAGCATGCGCTACGAAAACGCGAACACAGCGCGCGCGGATATCCTGCAGCGCATACTGGATCGCAAAGCCGAAGAGGTAGCCGAACGCAGCGCGCGCGTGCCGCTGGAAGTATTGCGCGCACAGCTCGCAGACGCGCCGCCGCCCCGCGGTTTCATCGCCGCGATCGAAGCGAAGCGCGCGGCCGGAAAACCTGCGGTGATCGCCGAGGTCAAGAAGGCCAGCCCGTCGAAAGGCGTGATCCGCGAGGATTTCGATCCCGCAGCGATCGCGCGCAGCTACGAAGCCGCTGGCGCCGCCTGTCTGTCGGTGTTGACCGATGTCGATTTCTTCCAGGGCGCCGATGCCTATCTGCAGCAGGCGCGCGCCGCCTGCGCGCTGCCGGTGCTGCGCAAGGATTTCACCGTCGATCCTTATCAGATCGTGGAAGCGCGTGCGCTCGGTGCCGACTGCATCCTGTTGATCGTGTCGGCATTGGATGACGCGCAGTTGACTTCGCTGTATCGAGAAGCGATGAGCATCGGTCTCGACGCGCTGGTCGAAGTGCATGATGCGGTCGAGCTCGGGCGAGCGCTTGAACTGCGGCCCATCGGCGGACGTCTGCCGCTGATCGGCGTCAACAACCGCAACCTGCGCACGTTCGAGGTTTCGCTCGCGACCACGCTGTCGTTGAAGTCCGCGATGGCCGCCGAACGTATTCTTGTCACCGAAAGCGGTATCGGTACGCGCGATGATGTCGAACGCATGCTCGATGCCGGTGTCGATACGTTCCTGGTCGGCGAATCCTTCATGCGCGAACCCGATCCGGGCGCGGCGCTGCAGCGGCTGTTCTTTCCGGCATGAACACGCACAGCTACCCGACACCTGCGCCCGACGCGCCGCTGGTCGTCTTCGATTTCGACCACACGCTGTACGACGGCGACTCGGGCAGCCATCTGTTCAAATGGCTGATCGAACGCAACGCATGGCGCAAGCTGCTCGCGCTGCTCCTCGCGCCGGTGTTCGGCCCGATGATCGCGTGGATGCCCACGCGTCGCCGCGGCATTTCCGCATTCGTGTGGGTCGGCACGCTGGGCATGAAAACCGTCGCCGATTTCAACGCCGCGACCGACCGCTACGTGGTTGCGCACACGGATGCGATCCAATCCAGATTGCTGCCGATCGCCCTCGACGTCCTGCGCGCGCATCGTGAAGCCGGCGATCGCGTGGTCATCGCCACCGGTGCGCCGCCGGAACTCGCCCGTGCGATCCTCGCCTTCGTCGCGCACGAGGATCTGCCGGTGATCGGCACCCAGGTCGGGCCGAAATACGGCGCCATCGGCGCAATCCGTCACTGTCACTACCGCATGAAAATGACGATGATCCGCGATGCAGGCTTCACTGCGCCGGTCGAAAAAGCCTATTCCGACAGCAGCGCGGATCTGCCGCTGCTGCAGTCCGCGCAGCATCCGGTGGTCGTGAATCCGAAGGCGAAGCGCATCGCGATGTTCCGCAGCGTGTTGCCGGCCGGAACGCCGATTCTCAACTGGGGATGTCCCGGGCGTGGCGGGGATGCGGCCTGACCCCGTTCCCTCGACACTGAGACACGGACGCATGCAATGACGGAAGCCCTTTTCGCGAAAACCGACTGCAGCCACCTCGAAGCCGGGCGCTACTGTCAGGCTTGCGGAAAGGAGATGGTGCCCACTCCGGTCACGTTCCGGTTCCTGCGTGAAGAAGTACTGGCCAACTGGATCCGCAAGGGCTTGGTGAAAACGGTGCTGGGCCTGTTCCTGGCGCCCGGGCGTGTGGTGCATCGATACCTATACGACGATCGCGAAGCGCTGATCCGCCCGTTGACTTACCTCGTGGTGATGCTTGCATTCGCCGCCAGCATCGACGGCGCGTTCCCGCGCGGCGCAACTGCGGAAAATGCCGCGGCATCGCCCGCACTCGATTGGGTGCTGACGCATCTGCTGTATCTGCAGTTGTTCCAGTCGATGTTGATCGCACTGATGATGCGGTTCGTGTTCTTCCGTCATGCCCGTGCGACATTGCCCGAGCTGACGGTCATGATGATGTATCTGCTGGCGCAGAGCGCGCTGATCCATGGTGCGGTGATCTTTTTCGCGCACGGCGCGCCGACCTGGCGTTCGGAGACGCTGAGCCTTCTGCTGCGTCTGGGGTATTCGGTCTACGGTGTGGGCCAGTTCTATGCGGCCGATGGTCAGCCCGGCGACCGCCATTGGCGGCGCGCATTGCTCGCGGTGCTGGGCAGCGAGGCCGTGTTCCTCGTGGTTCTGTTGGCGGGTGCGTTGTTGGTCGATCGCATGTTCGCGAATGGGCCGCTCATCGGCTGAACTCACCAGATGCCCGGACGATGCCATGACAACGCCATAGGGGTGTCTATCCCCATCGCGACCGGCGATAATCCGCGCATGGACACCTGACCCCTGTCGCGCCCCCGTGGTGCGATGACCGCCGCCACCGGGAGCACCGAATGGCCGAGACCATCCGCCACGACAAGACCGCGCGTCAGCTGCGTCTGCTTTCGGACGCGCTCGACAGCGGACGGCTGGGCCCTGTGCGCCGGCTGGTCAACAGTCTGTCGCCGGCGGAGATCGGCAACCTGCTGGAGTCGCTGCCGCCGGGCAAGCGCAGCGTGGTCTGGGGTCTGGTCGATGCCGAGGACGACGGCGAGGTCCTGGTCCACGTCGGCGAGGATGTGCGCGAAAGCCTGATCGCGGACATGGACCCCGACGAAATCGTCGCGGCGGTCGAAGACCTCGACATCGACGACCTTGCCGATCTGGTCGAAGACCTGCCCGATACGGTCATCGACGAAGTGCTCAAGTCGATGGATCGCGAGAACCGCGAGCGGCTGGAGCAGGTGCTGTCCTACGACGAGGACAGCGCCGGCCGATTGATGAATCCGGACGTGGTGACGGTGCGCGCCGACACCACCGTTGATGTGGTGCTGCGCTACCTGCGCCTGCGCGGCGAACTGCCGGAGCACACCGATCATCTGTACGTCATCAGTCGCCGCCATCAGTATCTGGGCCGGATCGCACTGCAGTCGCTGCTGACCCGCGACGCCAGCACACCGATCAATCAGTTGATCGACGATGAGCAACCTGCGATTGGCGTGGACGAATCCGCCGACGAAGTGGCGCGGATGTTCTCGGACCACGACTGGATCAGCGCGCCGGTGGTCGACGACAACAACGTGCTGCTCGGGCGCATCACCATCGACGACGTGGTCGACATCATCCGTTACCAGGCCGAACACCAGGCGCTCGGCGCCGCCGGTCTGGACGAAGAGGAAGATCTGTTCAGCCCGGTCCCGCGCGCGGCCAAGCGGCGCGCGATCTGGCTGGGCATCAATCTCGGGACCGCGTTCCTGGCATCGTGGGTGATCGGCCGCTTCGAGGCCACGCTGGAGCAGATCGTCGCCCTTGCGGTGCTGATGCCGATCGTCGCCAGCATGGGTGGCGTCGCCGGTACGCAGACGTTGACGCTGATGGTCCGCGGTCTCGCGCTGGGCCAGGTCGCGCACGGCAATCTGCGCGCGCTGCTCAGCAAGGAAGTGCTGGTGGGTCTGCTCAACGGCATCATCTGGGCGATCGTGGTCGGCATCGTGTCCACCCTGTGGTTCCGCGACATCAAGCTCGGCCTGGTGATCGGCGCGGCGATGGCCATCAATCTCGTCGCGGCGGCCCTGGCGGGCGTGCTGGTGCCGTTGACCTTGAAACGGATGAACGTCGATCCCGCGCTGGCCGGCGGCGTGGTGCTCACCACGGTGACGGATGTGGTCGGGTTTCTGAGTTTCCTCGGGCTCGCGACGCTGATTCTGATCTGACGGTCTGTGTGCGGGCTTTCGATCGAATTTTCGATTCCGCCGAAGCCACGGCGTTTGCCCATTACGTGCGACCTGACATGAAAAACGCCGCTGCTGCGGCGTTTTCATGATGTCGTCACCATCGGCGCTCAGCGCTCCGCGATCAGAGCTTCACGAGTTCGACCCGGCGATTTTTCGCGCGGCCGGCTTCATTGGCATTGTCCGCCACGGGCTTGTCGGGGCCGAAGCCTTTTGAGTCCAGGCGCGACGCGTCGATGCCAAGACCGACCAGCGTATCCAGCACAGTGCGCGCACGTGCGGAGGACAGCTGGCGATTGTGGTCCGCGCTGCCGGTATTGTCGGTATGCCCTTCGATCGAAAGTTTGAGGCCTGCGTTGGCGTCGAGCAGCTTTTTGATCTCATCGACGACGGCTTGGCTGTCGGCGCGCAATGTCGACTTGTCGGTGTCGAAATTGATGTGCAGCGAAACCCGGCCCTCTGCATCCAGTGCGGATTTCATCGCACTGGCGTCGAGGAAACCAAGCGATTGCGTCATGGCCTGTTTTTCCAGCACGACGAGATAACCGGCCGGCCGCGCGGCTGCGGTTCCGACATGGATCCAGTATTCCTTGTCGGCGGTGCGGATCAGGTAGCTGTGGTGCTCGTAGCCGCTGGTGGGCGGCGCACTGCGCCAATACTGATTGACTTCGCGCAGGCCGCCGACTTCGTCGACGATCGGGCGCGTGAACTGCGTTTCGCTGATCTCGGCGCCGCCCAGGGCCAGCACCGCATCCCTGTAGTTGCGATGGAATTCAGTGGTCGAATATTCCCGCTGTTTGTCCGGGCCGATCAGGCTCATCTGATTGTGGTAAAGCCGGCCTTCGACCGGAATCATGTTTTTCCCGGCGAGAAAGAAATGACGCGCGAAACCGACCGTACTTTTATCGGCCTTGATCTTCGCGACCAGGCCCTCGGGTACGTCGAAGAACGGGAAGGGCGGCAGTGTCGCGGTCGATAGCGGGACACTCTCCACGCTGAACCCGGTGTCCGCCTTCGGTGCCACGGTTTCGACAACGGCTGCGGCCGGAGGTGCAGCAGGCGCCTCGGTCATCGCTTCCGGTGTGTTCGTCCCGGCGGGCGTCGTGGCCGCCGGAGACGTGTCCTGTTGCTTGCAGGCGGACAGCAAAAGCAGAAATAGCGTGCTACCGATCAGCAGACGGGTCTGACGCATGAGGCGGTTTCCTCGACGAAACGGGATGTGTCCGCAGCATACCGGAGCATCCTGCTTTCCGCTGTTCAGGTCGCACGGCCACGGTGCTCATGCGGCGCATGCGGGATGGCTGCAGCACCTCGCAGAGACAGTCGCGGCATGGCCGACAGGATTGGTTTTCCGCGGGTGCAATCGATTTCCGATTGACTGTAACCGGTCCGCAGGGGTACATCCTGCGAACGATTCCGGAGCCCCGTATGCGCCTGATTGCCCTGCTCGCGATGGCCCTCGTCCTCGCCGTCCTGACCTCCACCGCTTCGGCGAACCATCCGATGACATCTCCCGTCGAAGACCGCTATCAGCCGAAGCCCTACATCACGCTGCAGCATCCGGTGTGGTCGAAGAATGCGGTGCTGTATCAGATCAACACCCGCCAGTTCACGCCCGAAGGCACCTTCCGCGCGGCCGAGCGCGAATTGCCGCGTCTGAAAACGCTGGGCGTCGACATCCTGTGGCTGATGCCGGTGCATCCGATCGGCGAGAAGAACCGCAAGGGCACGCTCGGCAGTCCCTATTCGGTACGCGATTACTACGGTGTGAACCCCGAGTTCGGCACGCTCGACGATCTGAAGCATTTCGTCGATGCCGCGCATGCGCAGGGCATGTATGTGATTCTCGACTGGGTCGCGAATCACACCGCCTGGGACAACCCGCTGGTCGCACAGCATCCGGAGTGGTACGCGCGCGACTGGAAGGGCGATTTCCATCCCACGCCGTGGTGGGACTGGTCGGACATCATCAATCTGGATTACCGCCAGCCCGGCCTGCGCAAATACATGACCGAAGCGATGACGTACTGGGTGCGTGATGTCGGCGTCGACGGCTATCGCTGCGATGTGGCCGGCTTTGTGCCGGTCGATTTCTGGGACAACCTGCGACAGGAACTGGACGCGGTGAAACCGGTGTTCATGCTGGCGGAGTGGGAATCCCGCGATCTGCACGCCAAGGCCTTCGATGCCACCTATGCCTGGAGCTGGAACAGCACGATGCACGAGATCGCGATGGGCAAGGGCGACGTCAACAAGCTCTACACCTTCTATTCCTGGAACGAGGCCTTTTTCCCGCGCGGCGCGATGCGGATGAATTTCGTCAGCAACCACGACAAGAACTCGTGGGAAGGCACCGAGTTCGAGCAGTTCGGGGATGCCCTGCACGCCGCGATGGTGCTGTCGTTCGTCGGCGACGGCATTCCGATGATCTACAACGGTCAGGAAGCCGGCAATCCACGTCGGCTGAAGTTCTTCGAAAAGGATCCGATCGCGTGGCGCAAGCATCCCAACGGCGCGCTGTACGCGGACCTGATCGCGCTGAAGAAAAAGACCAGCGCGCTGTGGAACGGCGAGTGGGGCGCGATGATGGTGCACGTGCCCAACGACAAGCTGGCGCAGGTGCTCAGCTTCGTCCGTCAGGACGCCAACGGCAAAGTCTTCGCGGTCTTCAATCTGTCGCCGACAGCGCAGAAGGTACGCTTCGAGCAGACCCTGTTCCACGGCGTTTACACCGAGCATTTCAGCCGGAAATCCGCGACACTGGATGCGTCGACCGTGCTGGAGCTGAAGCCATGGGAATATCGGGTGTTCGTACGCTGATCCACAGTGTCGTTTGCGCAGGCGCGTTGGCGATGACCATGACGCTGGCTGCGTGCACGACGGTATCGACAGGGCCGTCTTCCGGCGCATTCGTCGAGCGCAGCGTGACCGTCGACGGCAAGGCCCATCGCTATCAGGTCTTCGTGCCTGCTGCGCGCCATCGTCACGGCACTGCGCCGATCGTGCTGTTCCTGCACGGCACCGGCGAGCGCGGCAGCGATGGCGAAAAGCCCACTCGCGTCGGTGTCGGTCCATACCTGCGTGCGCATGCGGACGTATTCCCGGCCATCGTGGTGTTTCCGCAGGCGCCCGACGGCAGCGATTGGAAAGGCGTCGCAGCGGAGATCGCATTCGCTGCGCTCGATGCCGCCACCGATGAATTCGGCGGCGATCCCGAGCGCACTTATCTCACCGGCATGTCGATGGGCGGTTACGGCACCTGGGAACTCGCGCTGATGCAGCCGCAGCGTTTCGCCGCGCTGGTGCCGGTCTGCGGTGGACTGACCGCGCCGCGTGAGGAACGCGATCTCACGGTCACGCCGCTGCGCGATGAAGCCGATCCGCCCGCCGCACTGGCGCAGCGTTTGAAGCACGTGCCGGTGTGGATTTTCCACGGCGCGAAGGACGATGTGGTGCCGCCGCGCGAGGACCGTCTGATCGATGCCGCCTTCCGCGCTGCGGGCGGCGACGCGCGCTACACCGAATTTCCCGACGCCAACCACAACAGTTGGGATCCAACGTATTCGCAGACGCCGGAACTGTGGACGTGGTTGTTTTCGCAGCAGCGGAAGTGAGCCGTCTCGTCGCGCAGACGCTTCAGTCAGCAGCAGGCTTCTGCTTCGCCGCGATCGTTCGGGCACCGGTGATGATCATCGTCACCATCGTGCTGATCTGATCGACCAGTTCGCGGTCGCGCTCCGGCGGCAGGTCCATCGCCATCGCGCCCATCGCGAACACCAGGCGGGTGATGGCTTTCGACACCAGCGCCGGTTCGTGCATGACCGTGCCTTCGGCGGCGGCGAGCCGCACCAGGTCGGTGCGCAATTCTTCTTCGAAGAACATCAGCTCGCGATCGACCGCCTGCTTGAACGCATCCGAGCCGACGGTGCCTTCGCGCAGCAGCACGTGCAGCAGTTTGTCGTCGGCGCGCAGTTGCTCCATGAAGGTCTCGACCGAGCCGCGGACGATGCCGCGCTGGGTCGCCACGCGGTGCCGCGCGGCGCCGATGATCTTGCGCAGCGAGCGCCCGGCGACATCGATCAGTGCGACCGCCAGTTCGTCCATGTCGCGGAACTGGCGATAGAAGCTGTTGGGTGCGATGCCGGCTTCGCGCGCCACTTCGCGCAGGCTGAGGCTCGATACGCTGCGGTGCGGCCCGATCAGGCGGAGCGCCGCCGCGAGCAGATCCTCGCGGGAAATCGAGGTCTTGCGCCCGGTATTCAGGTCGAGGCTGTCGGCGTCGGAGAGCGGTTGGGTCACGGGTAGGCGCGCGTCGAAGGCCGGGGTTCCGCATCATAGCTCCGCCAGAGATATACATCTGTATAGACAATCGTCCTCTCGCCTGTATAGTGACGGGCATGAACGCTGCCGCCACCCCTCGCATCGCCCCCCGCCGTCATCTCTTCAAACGCCTGGGGCGCGTCCTGTTGGCCCCGGATGCCTTCGATTTCTGGGCCTCTCGACTGAATTCGACCTGGTCCCTGGATCGCCCATTGGCGCGGATCGTGGCGCGGACCCCGGAATCCAGCGACACCTGCACCCTGCTGCTGCAACCCAACCGCCACTGGCGCGGGTTCCGGGCGGGGCAGCATCTGAACATCTCCGCCGAGATCGACGGCACCCGCGTCACCCGCAGCTACAGCCTGAGCGACGCGCCCCGCGCCGACGGCCGCATCGCGATCACCGTGAAAGCGATCCCCGGCGGCCGGCTCAGCCAGCATCTTTGCCACGTCGCGAAGCCGGGCGATGTGCTCACGCTTGGCCCGGCGTTCGGCGAAATGACCTTGCCGGAGCGCGCCGAAGGCGCCTGGCTGTTCCTCGCCGCCGGCAGCGGTATCACGCCGATGATGGCGATGATCCGTGCCCAGGCCGTGCAGGGCATGCCGATGCCGATCGCATTGGTGTATTGGGCGCGCACCCGCAGCGAACTGTGCTTCGTCGAAGAGCTGCGCGCACTGGCCGCGCGCCAAGCGAATTTCCGGGTCGATGTCGTGCTGACCCGCGATGCCGATGCCGCCGATTGCCGTCACGGGCGCATCGATGCGTCGCTGCTGTCGGCATTCGCGCCCGACCTGCACCAACGCCGTGTGTTCGCGTGCGGCCCCGACGGCTTCGTCGCAGCCGCACGAGCGCTGGCCGCCGAACGCGCGGTCGCGTTCCACGCCGAAGCGTTCACGCCGCCGCCGCAGATCGATATCGAAGGCGGCAGCGTGCAGCTGACGCTCGCCGCGAGCAATCGTGTGCTCACCGTGCCGCGCGGCGAATCCCTGCTGACCGCGCTCGAAGCCGCCGGACTGAAACCCGCTTCCGGCTGCCGCATGGGCATCTGCAACACCTGCGCCTGCGGCAAACGCGCCGGCAGCACCCGTCACCTGCATACCGGCGATGTCGAACACGAGCCGGTATCCGCGCTGCGTCTGTGCGTGAACAGCGCCCGCAGCGATCTCGTTCTCGATCTGTAACGCACTCGATGAGTAGCCGAACCATGACTGCCAGAATTGAAAACCGCAAACTCACCGCCGACGAACTCGACAGCTTCGGCCGCGAACTCGACGCCGTGCGCGCGCATACCGTCGCGACGCTCGGCCAACGCGATGCCGATTACATCCGCGCGATCGTCGCTGCGGTGCGCTGGACCGGTGTCGCGGGGCGCCTGCTGCTGTGGCTGGGCGCGGTGGTCGGCGCATTCGTGCATCCCGCCCTGTGGCCGCTCTGCATCGTCGGCACCCTGCTGCTCGCGTTCTCGAAAATCCTCGAAAACATGGAGTTGGGCCACAACGTGATCCATGGCCAGTACGACTGGATGCGCGACCCGCATCTCGATGGCAAGACCTACGAATGGGATATCGCCGGCACCGGCGACAATTGGCGCAAGACCCACAATTACCGCCATCACACGTGGACCAATGTGCGCGGGATGGACGACGACATCGGCTACGGCCTGCTGCGGATCTTTCCCGAACAGCGCTGGAAGCCGTTCTATCTCGCGCAGCCGGTGATCGCGGTGATCTTCGCACTGCTGTTCGAGTGGGGCGTGGCGATCCAGAGCCTGCGCATCGGCCGCTGGTTCGCGGGGAAAACCAGTTTCGCGAAGATGCGCGAACAGTTCCGCCCGGTCGGCCGCAAGATGGCGCGCCAGGTGTTGAAGGATTACGTGCTGTATCCGCTGCTGGCCGGCCCGTTCTTCCTGCCGGTGCTGCTGGGCAATGCCGTGGCCAACGTGATCCGCAACGTGTGGACCTACACCATCATTTTTTGCGGTCACTTCACCGCGGACGTGGAAACCTTCTCGAAGGAATCGGTGATCAATGAATCGCGCGGGCGCTGGTACCTGCGGCAGCTGCGCGGGTCATCCAATCTTACCGGCGGGAAGCTGATGAATCTGATGTCCGGCAACCTCAGTCATCAGATCGAGCATCACTTCTATCCCGATGTGCCCGCGAACCGCTACGCCGCGATGGCCGTCGAAGTGCGCGAGATCTGCGCGCGCTACGGCCAGTACTACAACACCGGCTCGCTGCCGAAGCAGTTCGGGCAGGTGATCTGGCGGATCGTGCGGCATGCGTTTCCGAGCAGGCCGAGGCCGCAGCGACTGGTCTCGCTGCGGGGTGTACCGGGATGATCCGGAGCGGATCGATCACCTGCCCAGCATGATGACCGGAAATCGCCGCGCTCG
The DNA here is from genome assembly GCA_017302135.1 of Lysobacterales bacterium. Lineage (GTDB taxonomy): Bacteria > Pseudomonadota > Gammaproteobacteria > Xanthomonadales > Xanthomonadaceae > Lysobacter_I. The sequence continues at coordinate 72,240 of JAFLDZ010000004.1, forward strand.
GCGTTTTCGCCTATATCCGGGGACGCAGGGTGAGGAGCCAGGGCCATGACGATTGCCAGCAGCGCTTGCCGCAAAACAACCCTCGTCCTCATGCTCGCGATGCTGGCATCCGGATCGCTCGCCCAAGCGGTGGAGAGGACGATTACTCCGGTGGACGCCAACGGCAATCCGACTGGACCGTCGCGAACGATCCATATCCCCGACGAACCGGATAGCACCACAGTAGTGCAGCCGGTCGATGTCAACGGAAACCCGGCGGGCGAGCCGGTACATATTCCGGACGGCATCACGACACCCGCCGCGCCTCCCGACGACGGGATGGTTCCCGAAGAACCTGCACCGGGATCAGAGGAAGCGTCCGAGCCTCCCGACAGCGGGGCCGGCGATACGCCGCCGGGCTGAGTGCCCGGGAGATTCGTTGCTTACCGCCGAACCGGAATCTGCGAGGTTGCCATGCGCGCTCCCGTTTTTTTCTTCAGCAATCGCCTGCCGATGGTTGCCCTGGTGCTGTGCGCGCTGCTGCAAAGCATGCCCGTAGCGGCCAAGGAGCCGGGGAAATGGATGAAGAACGGCGATCCCGTGCAGGCCAATGCCGCCTGCATGCAACGCTATACCTGTCATCCCAGGACATCGGTGCTTCACTCGGAAGACACCTTTGTCGCAGTGACCAAGCCGCAAATGAAGACGGGCGTCTGCTCCGCAGGCGGCGGAGCCATCGACGGCTGCAATGTGTGTCTGGTGTCCGAACCGACCGAGCCGTGCATGTGGGAATTGAGAAAGAAGAAATAATCTTCAGACTCAACCCAACAACGTCTCCAACACCGCCATCCGCACCGCGACCCCGTTCGCGACCTGTTTGAGGATCAACGACTGCGGGCCGTCGGCGACGACATTGTCGATCTCCACGCCGCGGTTGATCGGTCCCGGATGCATCACCACCGCATCGGAAGCGGCGCGCTTGAGCCGGGCCTCGGTGAGGCCGTAATCGCGGTGATAGTCGTCCAGCGATGTGATCAGCCCTTGTTCCATCCGTTCGCGCTGCAGGCGCAGCATCATCACCACGTCGACGCCTTCGATCGCTTCGTCCAGATCCTGGGTGACCAGACAGCCGTGCAGCGTGCCGCCGCCGTCTTCCACCGGCGGCAACAGCGCGGCGGGGCCACAGACGCGGATTTCACCCGCGCCGAGGATACGCAGCGCATGCAGGTCGGAGCGCGCGACGCGCGAGTGCAGCAGGTCGCCGACGATCGCGATCTTCAGCGTCGAAAAATCCACGTGCTTGGCCTGGCGCAGGGTCAGCATGTCGAGCAGGCCCTGGGTGGGATGCGCGCTGCGGCCGTCGCCGGCGTTGATGATGCGGGTCTTGCTGTCGGCGGATGCCGCCAGCGCATTCAATGCCCCGTCTTCGTGATGCCGGATCACGAAACCTCGCACGCCCATCGCTTCGATGTTCTTCAGCGTATCGCTCGCGCTTTCGCCCTTGGTGGTGGACGAGGTGGCGGCGTCGAAATTCAGCACGTCCGCGCCGAGCCGCTGCGCCGCACGCTGGAAACTCAGCCGGGTCCGCGTAGACGGCTCGAAGAACAGGGTGCAGATCGCGATGCCGTTCAGCGCATCAGGCGCTTCTTCGCCATCGATGAACTGCTGTGCGCGGTCCATCAGGCGGACCATCGTCGCGCGCGACAGACCGTCGAGCGTGAGCAGATGGTGCAGGACGCCCTGCGGATCGGTCTGCAGTTCGGACTTGTATCCGGTGGTATCGGGGGGAGAATTGTGCAACGGGGTCATCATGGCGTCGATTACTCCTCAAGTAAGGTAGCGTCCTGCGGTGCTGCAAACCAGCGTTCGAGAATCACGGCGGCGGCGACGGCATCCAGCAGCTCGGCATCGCGGCGTTTTCGTTTTCCTTCGGCGCGGTCGTCGGCGAAGCGTCGCGCGGCTTCCTGCGAACTGTTGCGTTCGTCGATCATCGCGACGGGCAGCGAGAATTTCGTGCGCAGGGCGCGCGCGAAGCTGCGGGCGCGTTCGCGGATCGGCTGATCGCCGCCGTCGAGCGTCATCGGATCGCCGACGACGAAGCCGGTCGGCCGCCACTCGCGGTACAGGCGTTCGATCGCCGGCCAGTCGATCCTGTCGTCGTGCACATCGACCACCGCCAGTGCGCGCGCGCCGAGGCCGAAACCGCTGCCGACCGCGACCCCGATGCGGCGGGCGCCGACGTCGAAGCCGAGGAGGGTGCTGTCGGGCGGCATGCTCATGATCTGCGGCCCGTCACGCTGGCGGTCGGACAGGACTCCGCGAACACGAACGGCAGCAAACGGGCGATGTTCCTGGCATCGTCGATGCCCCGATGTTGGGTGCCCGTGAAATCGAGGCCGACTTTTCTGATCGCTTCGGCGAGGCCGATTTTTTTCCGGGTCGCCGATCGTTCGCTGAACAATCGTTTGACGTTCAAATGGGTTGCGGTGATCGGACACGGAATGCCGTGGAATTCGCAATCCTGATGCAGTTGACGGTAGTCGTAATCGCCCCATGAGCAGAATGCGAAGTCATCGTAGCCATCGAGCCATGGTTTGAATGCCGACACGAACCGGTTAAAGGACGGGGCCGCGTCCACGTCCTGCTGCGCGATGGAGGTGAGTGAAGTGCAGAAGTCGGTCAGTACCGGGTGGCGCACCGGGCGCATGAAGCTCTGGAACTCGTCCTCGATATGGAAATCGGTGGCGTCGACCATCACTGCGCCGATCTCGATGATTTCCATCTGGTGCCTGGGAACCGTTCCCCGATCGCAGCAGGTCGCTTCGAAGTCGATGACCAGATAGCGCGAGAAGCGCGGGGACGTCATCGGACCAGACATGACCGGATCAGGCATGGCCGCTGTAATCCGTCATGCGCATCAGGTCGACGCCGATCCGGCCAGCAGCCGCCTGCCAGCGCGCGTCCAGCGGCAACGAGAACAACACGTCGGGGTCGCTCTGGGCGATGAGCCAGGCGTTGTCGACCAATTCCTGTTCGAGTTGGCCCGCGCCCCAGCCTGCGCAGCCGAGCACGACGGTCGAATGCGCCGGACCCATGCCCTGGGCGAGCGCTTCGAGTACGTCGCGCGAGGTGGTCACGTAAAGACCCGCGACGATTTCGAGCGTCGAATCCCAGCGCCGGTCGCCATCGTGCAGGACGAAGCCGCGTTCCGGATGCACCGGGCCGCCGGCCAGAACCAGGCGTTCGCGCAGGTCGGCGTCTTCGGTGGCGATGCCCATCTGCTCGAACACTTCGCCGAGGGTGTATTCCGACGGGCGATTGATCACCAGCCCCATCGCGCCATCCGCGTCGTGCTGGCAGATCAGCGAAACGGTGCGGAAAAAATTCGGATCCGCCAGCGAGGGCAGTGCGATCAGCAGCTGATTGGCGAGTGGGGTGGGATCGGGGGGCATGGGGGCATTGTAAGGCCACCTTCTGTCATCCCGACCCCGGCGTTGCCGGGGAGGGACCTGCTTTTTTGCTTTGGGTCAAAAGCAGCAGCAGGTCCCTTGCCTTCGGCCGGAAATGACGATCACTCAAGCCGCGAACGGAACGCCGGTCTTTTCGCGGAGGTCTTCAAGGCTCACGCCGGGCGCGCGCTCGGTGAGTTTCAGGCCGTCCGGGGTTACGTCGAACACCGCCAGATCGGTGATGATCCGGTCGACCACGCCCACGCCGGTCAGCGGCAGGGTGCATTCGGGCAGGATCTTGTGTTCGCCGCCTTTCGCGGTGTGCTCCATCAGCACCACCACGCGCTTTACGCCGGCCACCAGGTCCATCGCGCCGCCCATGCCCTTGACCATCTTGCCGGGCACCATCCAGTTCGCGAGGTCGCCTTTGTGCGTGACCTGCATCGCACCGAGGATGGCGAGGTCGATATGGCCGCCGCGGATCATCGCGAAGGAATCGTGGCTGCCGAAATAGCTGGCGCCGTGGCGTGCGGTGACGGTCTGCTTGCCGGCGTTGATGAGGTCGGCGTCGACCTCCGCCTCGGTGGGGAACGGGCCGATGCCCAGCAGGCCGTTTTCGCTCTGCAGCCACACGTCCATGCCGTCGGGAATGTAGTTGGCCACCAGCGTCGGCAGACCGATGCCGAGATTGACGTAGGCGCCATCGCCCAATTCAAGCGCTGCGCGCTGCGCCATCTGTTCGCGTGTCCAGGCCATTATTTTTCTCCTCGCACGGTGCGCTGTTCGATGCGCTTCTCGGGGGTCGGATTGACCACGATGCGGTCCACGTAGATACCGGGCAGGTGGACGTGATCGGGATCGATGTCGCCGACCTCGACCAGATGCTCGACCTCGGCTACGCAGACCTTGCCAGCCATCGCCACCGCCGGATTGAAATTGCGCGCGGTCTTGCGGAACACCAGATTGCCGGCCTTGTCGGCCATCCACGCCTTGACCAGCGAGACGTCGGCTTTCAGTGCGGTTTCCATCACGTACCAGTGACCGTCGAACTGGCGGGTTTCCTTGCCGTCCGCCACCACCGTGCCGTAGCCGGTGCGCACGAAGAATGCCGGTATACCGGCGCCCCCGGCGCGCAGGCGCTCGGCCAGCGTGCCCTGCGGGTTGAATTCGAGTTCCAGTTCGCCGGAGAGGAACTGGCGCTCGAATTCCTTGTTCTCGCCGACGTAGGACGAAATCATCTTTCTGATCTGGCGGGTCTCCAGCAGCATGCCCAGGCCGAAACCGTCGACGCCGGCATTGTTGGAGATCGCAGTCAGGCCTTTCGCGCCGGAATCGCGCAGTGCGGCGATCAGCGCCTCGGGAATACCGCAGAGACCGAAACCGCCGACTGCGAGGGTCTGGTCGTCGGCGACGAGGCCGCGCAGCGCTTCGGCCGCATTCGGGAAAACTTTGCTGTTGCTCATGCCGACACCGTGCGATGCATGCGAGACACTCCTGACGCGGGGGGAGATCCGTAGAGTCGGCAAGTCTACCGGCTCACCTCCCTGCCGGGACACCGTACTTTGGGGCATGTCCGGACATGCCCCGTCGCATTCCCGACCGTACGGACCGGGGCCGGCTAAACTGGCGGGATGCCCCGTATCGCTTTCGTCACCGCCATCGCGTCCGCCGCCCTCGACGACGACCTGCCGCTGCTGCTCGCGGCCTGCGAACGTCTCGGTTTATGTGCCGAAGTCCGCGCCTGGGACGACTTCACCGTCTCCTGGGCCCGCTACGACGTGGTTGTGCTGCGTTCGGCCTGGGACTATCACACCCGGCTGCCGGAGTTCCTGCGCTGGTGCGAACGGGTCGATCGCGTCGCCCGGTTGCACAACCCGCTGCCGATCCTGCGCTGGAACACCGACAAGCACTACCTCGCCGATCTGGAAGCCGCAGGCATTCCGGTGGTACCGACGCGTTTCGTCGAACCCGAAGCCGATCCTTTGCCCGCATTGCAGGCGTTTCTCGCCGAACTTCCGGATACCGTCGAATACGTGGTGAAGCCGGCGGTGAGCGTCGGTTCGCGCGACACCCAGCGCTACCGGCGCGAGCAGGAATTCGCCGCCGCCAATCACATCGGTCGTCTGCTCGATACCGGTCGCAGCGCGATGCTGCAGCCCTATCTGCACGCCGTCGACACGCAGGGCGAAACCGCGTTGCTGTATTTCGATGGCCGATTCAGTCATGCGCTGCGCAAGGCGGCGCTGCTGCGGCCGAACGAGCCGCCGCTGGATCACCTGCGACTCCCCAACGCCATTGCCGGCCGCGAACCCGATGCCGATGAACTGCAGATGGCTGAAGCCGTGCTGGGGGTGCTTCTGGCGCGCGGCGATGGCATCCCGCTGTACGCCCGCATCGATCTGATCCGCGACAGCCATGGCCAACCGCGATTGCTTGAGCTGGAGCTGGCGGAGCCCTCGCTGTTCCTGACGTCGGCGCCAGCAGCGGCCGAACGGTTCGTTGAAGTGCTGCAAAAAGCGCTCTAGACGCAGAGGGTCGATACGGTTGCGAAGCCTGACTGCGCCGAATGGTACTTGCTCAAGCCACGTCCATTGTCGATCCGCGGTCTTCCCCGGCGGCGATCTGGCAGACTATCTTCTTTGTCTGCCCGGGTGCCGATGAATTCGCAGCTCATCCCCATCAACTCGCTGCAGCGGCATGTGGCTGCGCTGCAGGATGCGCTGGTGCAAGCCGTCGGCGACGTCATCGCCAGCGGCCATTTCGTGCTGGGCAGCCATGTCGCGGCATTCGAGGCCGAATTCGCGGCTTATTGCGGCGTCGATCACTGCGTCGGCGTCGCCAACGGCACGGATGCGCTGGAACTGGCCCTGAAAGCGGCCGGTATCGGCGCTGGCGACAAAGTCGTCGTCGCGGCGAATGCGGCCATGTACGGAACCACTGCGGTGCTCGCATGCGGAGCCGAGCCGGTGTTCGTCGATGTGCTTCCGGGTGAGGCCACCCTCGACCCGAAGGCGATCGAGGCCGTATTTCAAAACCATGCAGACGAACGTTCTGGCGCAGGCATCAAGGCGATCCTGGTCACGCATCTTTATGGTCGGCTCGCCAGAATGACTGACATCTGCCATATCGCCAGGACGCATGGCGCGATGATCGTCGAGGATTGCGCTCAAGCGCACGGCGCGCGTGCCGGCGATGGTCGTCGGGCGGGGGCATTCGGCGACATCGCCAGTTTCAGCTTCTATCCGACCAAGAATCTCGGTGCCATCGGCGATGGCGGCGCGATTGTCTGCAACGATCCCGTTCTCGCCATGCGTGCGCGTCAACTGCGGCAATACGGCTGGGGGGGCAAGTACGAAAACGCGCTGATGGGTGGACGTAACAGCCGGCTCGATGAGATCCAGGCTGCGATGCTGTTGGTGATGCTGCCTCGCCTGGATGCCTGGAATGCGCGGCGGCGGCAGATCGCGCGGCGTTATTTCGAGGGCATCCGCAGCGATTCCATCGAACTTCCGCCGGTTGTCGGCGAAGGTGATGTGGCCCATCTGTATGTCGTGCGCAGCGATCGAAGAACCGCTCTGCGTGAACATCTTTCGGCACACGGCATACAGAGCGATGTGCATTATCCGGTTCCGGATCATCGGCAGCCTTGCCACGCGCTGCGCTATGCGCATGTCGTGCTGCCGACGACCGAACGCGATGCCGGGCGGGTGCTGAGTCTTCCCTGCTTCCCTGAAATGACCGACGATGAAGTCTCCAGAGTGATCGACGCATGCAGCCGATTCTGAATCCATCGCTGTCGCTGGTCGTGCCTGTCTACGGCAACGAAGCCTCGATCGAAGCGTTGCTCGATGCGATTCGCGCGATCAGCGATCGCGCCGGGCCCGGTTTCGAGGCGGTCTTCGTTGTCGACGGCAGCCCGGATCGCAGCTACGCGATACTGCGCGATCGCCTGCCGGAAGCAGGGTTTTCCTCCCGGTTGATCAGTCTGTCGCGGAATTTCGGTTCGTTTTCCGCGATTCGCGTCGGTTTGGAAAAGGCGCGCGGTGACGTGATCGCGGTGATGGCGGCCGACCTGCAGGAACCGCCCGATCTCGTATTGAGCTTTTTCGAAGCTTTGCGGAACGATGCCCATGATGTCGCTTTCGGCGTACGCGAGCAGCGCTTCGACCCATGGCTCAGCAGGCTGGCATCCAATGTCTTCTGGTCCTTGTACCGGCGCTTCGTCATATCCGACATTCCCAAGGGCGGCGTCGATATCTTTGCCGTGACTGCGCGATTCCGCGATCGCGTGATCAAACTGACGGAGTCCCACGCAAGCCTGTTGGCGCAATTGTTCTGGCTGGGAGGGCGGCGCGCTTTCGTCGGTTACCAACGACGCGCACGCGCACATGGCAAGAGTGCCTGGACCCTGCGCAAGAAAATCCGTTACCTTTCCGACAGCGTTTTCGCGTTCACGGACCTTCCGGTGCGCGTGTTGATCGCGATCGGTGGCGTGTCGATGCTGGTCGCATTCGTGCTGGGCATCATCACCTTGGCCGCGAAGTTGTCCGGGCTCGTCCCAGTGCCCGGCTACGCAGGCACCATGCTGGCGATCCTGTTCTTCAGCGCCTTCAATTCGCTGGCGCTGGGCGTGGTCGGGATGTACGCATGGCGGGCGTTCGAAAACACGAAGGGACGTCCGCTTGCGGTGATCCAGTCCGAAGAGATGTTCGATGAGGAGTCCGCATGAGTTTCTTCGTCCACCCCAAAGCGATCTGCGAGGCTGCCGCCATCGGCGAGGGCACGCGCGTGTGGGCGTTCGCGCACATCCTGCCGGGTGCCCGCATCGGTAGGGATTGCAATCTGTGCGATGGCGTCTTCGTGGAAGACGATGTCGTGATCGGAGATCGCGTTACCGTGAAATGCGGCGTTCAACTGTGGAATGGCGTTCGGCTGCATGACGATGTGTTCGTAGGCCCGAACGCCACCTTCACCAACGATCCTTTTCCGCGCAGCAAAAAGCCGCCTGAGAAGTATCTGGAGACGATCGTGGAATCCGGAGCATCGATCGGAGCCAACGCAACCATCTTGCCCGGGCTGCGCATCGGCAGCGGTGCGCTGGTGGGCGCAGGGGCGGTGGTCACCCGATCGGTGCCGGCGAACGCCATCGTGGCCGGTAATCCTGCGCGCATCATCGGCTACTCCGGGGGGCGGGGTGGCATGGTCGAGTCCATGCCCGAGCTGCCGGCCGAGTCATCTCCGGGCGCTGTCACGACCCTCGTCGATGGGGTCCGCCTGTATCGACTGCCCCGCTTTGCGGATATGCGCGGTTCGCTGTCTGTCGCGGAGTTCGATCGGGATCTGCCGTTCGTCCCGCGCCGCCATTTCGTGGTCTACGATGTCCCCTCGCAGGAGACGCGTGGCGAACATGCCCACAGGCGCTGCCACCAGTTCCTGATCTGCATGCACGGATCCGTCCGCGTGCTTGCCGATGACGGGCTGCACCGTCAGGAATTCGCGCTCGATTCGCCTACGATCGGAATCCATTTGCCACCGATGATCTGGGGCACGCAGTATCGCTACACGCCGGATGCCGTGTTGCTGGTGTTCGCGTCCGATCCGTACGACGCTGGCGACTACGTGCGGAGCTACGATGAGTTTCTTGCCCTTTTGCGCGATTGAGCGATGTCTCCGCTCATGAATCCTGTGGGCAGCGAAAAGTTCCGGTTCATCGTCGCTGGCGCATCCACGACGGCATTTTCGTATGTGCTCTACTTGTTGCTGCTGCTGTGGATGCGACCCATGCCGGCCTATGTCGTCGCCTACGCCGCCGGTATCGTCTGGGCATATTCCGTCAACAGTGTCTGGGTGTTCCGTGGGCGCTGGACATGGATGGGTCTGCTTTCGTATCCGCTGGTGTATGCAGTCCAAGCGGTTCTTTCCGTCTCGATCTTCGCCCTGCTGATCGGCAAGCTGCATCTGCCGCCGGTCGTCGCTCCTTTGGCTGCGATCGTGATCCTGTTGCCGATCAATTACGTCTTGGGCAAACGGATCGTCTACCATACCTCCCGCCCGGCGATGGCCCGCTCCGACAAACGTCCATGACCACATCTTCAGCAGCGATCGGTGATTCGAAACCGCCTGTCTGGCTCGGGCCGCTCATGGCCGCCGCTGGGGTTTTCCTGCTTGTGTACGGCGTCGAATTGTCGAATTTTTCCCTGTCGATAGACGAGGAAATCGCGAGCTTCAATGCGACCACTGCGACGGCGTGGCTGAGCCAGGGTCGCTGGGGCATGGGTCTGATCATCCGGATGCTTCCGAATTTCGAAGCGATCCCTCTGTTGTCGACCGTGCTGTTTGGCGCGGGGCTGCTTTTCGCGACCATGCGTGGAGTCATGGACTTCAGGCTGAGTGGCGCGCAAGCGTACTTTTACGCGGTGGTCCATGCGGGCTTTCCCCTATGGCTTCACATCGCGGAGTTCAACACGTTTGCGGCAGGCTTTGGATTCGGGATCGCCGCTGCGGCGTCCGGCGCGGGTCTGGTCGTTCACGCCCGGAGCTTGGGCGCACGTCTGCTTTCCATCGCGTTGTTGGCGTTCGCATTTTCGGTGTACCAGACGCTGTTGATCTATGCGGTTCTGTATGCGGTGCTCACGCTGCATGCCAGGTTCGATGCCGGTCCGCAGGGCGGAGCCCGGCCTTCCCTCCGCACGCTGGCGCTGGAGATCGGGCGCGTCGTCGGTTGGTTCGTGATCGCGCTGGTCGTGTACTGGTCGACGCAATGGTTGGCCATGAAAGTGGCCGGCGTGAAAATGAGCTACGTGGATGTGTACTGGCAGGTTGATCGCCTGCGCGCCGATCCGGGAGGTTCATCGGTTGCGATTTTCCGCGCACTCGCAGACTACATGGCTGGACGGCAGCCGATGTATCTGGGTTGGGGCGCTGGCGTACTCTTCCTGACCTGGCTGGGTTTTTTCCCGACAGCCATGCTGTCCGGCGACCGTGACCAGCGTGCCATCGTGCGTTTGATTTCGTTCTGGTGCGTCGTTCTCGTGGGTATCGCAGTGATCGCGCTTCCGTTCGTACTGTCTGTCGGCACTCTGCCGATACGGGCGCACGTAGCCTGGCCGCTGTTGGCTGCCTGGCTGGCTTCACGTGTCACCGTTCCATCAGGAGCGCGTTGGCGCCTCGCGTGCGGTGTCGCGCTCGCCTATTACGCGGTCGTGGTTTGTTCCATCGGTGCGTCGCTGTTCTACACCGAGCGACTCGTGCGCGCGGCAGACGCTGCGCTCACGCAGCGCCTGGTGCCGGTGATGCTGGGTGCGGTGGACCCAAGAGCGGCGGGGCCGATTCCCTTCACGCTTGTCGGCCAGTTTTCTCTGCCTGCAGAAGGCCAGATCCAGCGCGCGGGCGTATTCGGCACTTCGTTCTATGAGCACGACGGAGGCAACGTGCACCGCGTCGCGCTCTACATGAAGACGTTGGGCATCAACGGATTCGACCCTGTGTGGTTGGGAAGCCGCCCCAACCTGATCCCCACTGCGCATTCCATGCCCGCCTGGCCGGCGCCCGGATCGATCCGGCTGGTCAACGGGGTGGTCATCGTCAAACTGGGGGCGCCTACGCCATCCCAGTTGTCTCCCGGTTGAAAGGCATCGCGGTCGTGATCACAGCCCGCTCAGCACTGCGACACCCCGCGCTTGGACTGCGGTTGCCATGAACGCCGCCCTGGGTCGTCACGATCACGATACGCGCGTCGATTTCGTCGTCGAACTCGCCGGCCGATTGCACGCATACGGCACCACCGCACACCGGCTGGAGGGCGCGGTGATGGCGGTCTCGACCAAGTTGGGTCTGGAATGCGGCGCATGGTCGAACCCGACCGGAATGATCCTGTCGTTCGGCGAAGTCGGGCACGGCCGCCGCGACACCGTGCGCGTGGTGCGCCTGTCGCCGGGCGAGACCGATCTGTACAAACTCTGCGAAGTGGATCGCGTGGCCGAGGCGGTGATGGCCGGTGAACTGGATCTGGAAGCCGGCCATGCGGCGCTGCGCGCCCTCGACCGCCCCGGCAGCTGGCGCGGCAAGGCCATCGCGATCTTCGCATTCGGATTGTCCGCTGCCGCCGTCGCGGGTCTGTGGCGATTGCCGTGGCTGGATATCGCCACTGCCGGCGCCACCGGCCTGCTGCTGGGTGTGCTGGACTGGGCCACCCGCGACCGGCCGCGGCTCAAGGAAGCCAGCGACGCGATCGCGGCGATGTTCGCAGGCATGATCGCGGTGCTGGTGGCGACGTATATCGGCGCCTTGAATTTGAACACCGTCATCATCTCGTCGTTGATCGTGCTGATGCCCGGCATGTCGTTGACCAATGCGGTCAATGAATTGACCAATCAGAATCTGGTCTCGGGAACCGCCCGTTTCGCCGGTGCGATGACCACCATCCTGAAGCTCGCGATCGGCATGATGGTGGCGCTGACCGCAGCGGACATGATCGGCATGCAGCCGGAGGTCCGCGCGCTGCGTCCGCAGTCCGATTGGGTGGAGGCCATGGCGCTGCTGCTCGGCACGTACGCGTTCGCGGTGCTGTTCCGCACCGACCGCCGCAACTATCCGCTGGTGATGCTGTCGGCGGCCACGGGCTATCTCATTTCGAAGATCGCTGGCGACGCCTGGGACAACACGGTCGGCATTTTCCTCGCCGCGCTGGCGATGACCGCCGCCGGCAACGCGTACGCACGCTGGTTCAATCGTCCGGGGGCGTTGGTGCGACTACCGGGCATCATCATGCTGGTGCCGGGCAGCGCGAGTCTGCGTGGATTGCTGGCGGTGGTGCAGAACCAAAGCATGGAAGCAGGGCAGGAGGCGCTGGTCGCGGCGCTGAATATCCTGCTGGCGCTGGTGGCGGGTTTGCTGTTCGGCAATATCCTGATTCCGACGCGGCGGAATCTCTGATTCGCGAGCGTTGGGCGAAGAGCAGACCATAGACAATATCCAGAGCACTGTCGTCCGGGCGCAAGCCGGCAGCCAGTTTTTATATGCCGAGGCGCCACAGCGATTGAATCAAGAGCAGGATCCCGGCTTGCGCCGGCATGACGATCTGGTTGCCTTTCCACGCGCGGTCACTGCGCAAAAAAACGCCGGCACAAGGCCGGCGTCGTGTTCGCACTAAGCGCTGGTACTGATTACTTGATCAGCAGCTCTTCGGCTTTCTTGCCTTTTTTCAGCTGGTCCGCGAACCACAGCGGCTGCCTGCCACGACCGGTCCAGGTGATCTTGGGGTCGGCGGGATTGCGGTATTTCGGCGCGACCTTGGCGCCGGTCCGCACTTTCTTGGCGGTTTTCTTCGCCGTTTTCTTTGCCGTTTTCTTCGCGGCTTTCTTGGTGGTCGTCTTCGCTGCTTTACGAGCGGCCTTCTTCGCCGCAGGCTTTCCGGCTTTCTTCGCTGGGGCCGACTTGGCGCTGCCGAACAGTTCGGCGATGTTGTAACCGGCGGCATTGGCCAACGCGACCAGTTTCTTGCGTACGCCGGCGATGGGTTTGCGCTTGGTCAGCGCCGTCTGCTGTTTCTTGATTTGAGTCGCCAAGCTCTTCAGCTCCTTTGAGGAAAGACCTTTCAGATCGATTGCCATGAGTGCTCCGTGGAACGGTGGGGTATTCCGCGCAACGGCACGGAACGCCGATGATAATCGAATCCACGCATTCGGGGCTGAATTCAATTCCCAAAAAACGACAACGCCACGGGGATTCCGTGGCGTTGTCGTCGCTGATTGACAGGATATTATCGATAACACCAGTCTATCGGCGGGTATCCAGTCGCTGCATCAGCGCATCGCGATCCAGCGACTCCGCTTCGCTGGCACGGCGGGCGCGATATTCGAATGTGCCCGCAGCGAGGCCGCGTTCGGACACCACCACGCGATGCGGAATGCCTATCAATTCGATGTCGGCGAACATCGGGCCCGGACGCAGGCCGCGGTCGTCGAGTACCGCTTCCACGCCTGCAGCATTCAATTCGTCGTACAGCGCCTGCGCGGCGGCGACGACATTCGCGTCCTGTTTCGGATTGATGATGCAGACCGCGACCTGCCACGGCGCCATCGTTTCCGGCCAGATGATTCCGGCGGCATCGTGATTCTGTTCGATCGCGGCGGCCACGATCCGGCTCACGCCGATCCCGTAGCAGCCCATCGTCGGCGTCGCGGCCTTGCCGTTGGCGTCGAGCACGGAGCACTTCATCGCCTCGGAATATTTGCGGCCCAGCGCGAACACATGGCCTACCTCGATGCCGCGCGCGATGCCCAGCGTGCCCTGACCATCGGGCGAGGGATCGCCGACGACGACGTTGCGGATGTCCGCGACGGCATCCGCTTCGGGCAGATCGCGGCCCCAGTTCACGCCGGCGATGTGATAACCGGATTCGTTCGCGCCGACCACGAAATCGTGCATCGCGGCGACGCTGCGGTCGGCGATGACGCGGATCGTTTTCTTCGGATTCACCGGGCCGAGAAAGCCCGGCTCGCTGCCGAGATGTTCCAGGATTTCGGCTTCGGTGGCGAGACGGTATTCGGCGAGGCCCGGCAGTTTGGACAGTTTGATTTCGTTGACGATGTGGTCGCCGCGCACCAGCGCGAGCACGAACTGCGGCGGTTTGTCCGCGCCTTCGGTCATGATCGCCACCGATTTCACGGTGCGCGTCAGCGGAAATCCGAGCAACGCCGCGACTTCATCGCAGGTCTTCTGTGTCGGCGTGTCGACCTTGCGCATCGTTTCGGTCGCCGCCGCGCGTTCGCCCGGCGACACGGCTTCGGCCAGTTCGACGTTCGCCGCATAATCCGAGCCGTCGGAGAAGGCGATCGCGTCTTCGCCGGAATCGGCCAGCACGTGGAATTCGTGCGAGGCGCTGCCGCCGATCGCGCCGGTATCGGCGAACACCGCGCGGAATGTCAGGCCGAGGCGGGTGAAGATGCGCGAATACGCGTCGTACATGTTCCTGTATTCGTCGGCGAGCGATGCATCGTCGATGTGGAACGAATAAGCGTCCTTCATCAGGAACTCGCGCGCGCGCATCACCCCGAAGCGCGGGCGGATCTCGTCGCGGAACTTGGTCTGGATGTTGTAGAAATTCACCGGCAGCTGTTTGTAGCTGTTGATCTCCTGACGCGCGAAATCGGTGATCACTTCCTCAGCGGTGGGACCGTAGCAATACTCCGCCTCCTTGCGGTCCTTGATCTTCAGCAACTGGCCGCCGAATTTTTCCCAGCGCCCGGTTTCCTCCCACAGTTCGCGCGGCTGGATCGTCGGCATCTGCAGCTCGATCGCGCCGGCGCGGTTCATTTCCTCGCGGACGATGCCCTCGACCTTGCGCAGCACGCGCAGTCCCAGCGGGCTCCAGGTGTACAGGCCGGCGGCGAGCTTGCGCAGCATGCCCGCGCGGAGCATCAGCTGATGGCTGACGATCTCGGCGTCGGCGGGCGTTTCCTTTTCGGTGCGGAGATGGAACTGCGACAGACGCATGGACGGAACTCGGGCAAGAGTGGGGATAGCCCCACATTTTGCCCGATGTTCGCAGTGCGTGGTTCCGTTGGGGCGGCGGGCGACGCCAGAGTGCCGCCCGTCGGGGCCGGTTACGGCGTCTTGGCGGTGCTCGGGCTGCAGTTCACCCGGGACACGGTCTGCGCGATCTGCAGCTGCTTTTCGCGGTCGCTGTCGCTGAGGTCGCGGTCGGGTTTGCCGTCGCCGTCGCTGTCCATCTGCAGCTTGGCGCCGCTCATGAGCAGATCGATGTTCTTGCGGGCGGTGGTGCACTGCGGCGACTCGGCCGGCGTGCCGGTGGCTGCGGCCTGATCGTCGGTAGCACGTTCTCGCTGGTAGATCGAACGGGCCTGGAACTTGCCCTGCGCAGGGGGCGTCTGCGAATAGTGGGTGACGCCGTTGGCGTCCTTCCACTGGTAGACCTCGCCCGCGAAGGCCGCAGGGGCGATGCCCAGGGCGAGGGCGGAGACGATCAGGCTGGTCATCAGACGGGGACGGAGCGCACGAAGCATGGCGATACCTGCAGAACGGCTGGCGGGGGTGTACGACGCAGGGATTGCAGCACCCCCGCGCGGCAGGCGCAAGCGTTGCGCCGCCGGCAGGTCAGCCGGGCCTCATCGGGTCGGCCGTGGTGTGATCCCGCGCACGTTACGTCCGGTGCAGTGCGCCGTTACACTGCGGACATGAACGTACCCGAGCCACCCACCGCGCCCCGACGCAGCCGCGGCATCTATCTGCTGCCGAACCTGTTCACCACTGCGGCCCTGTTTTCGGGCTTCTTCGCGATCATCGCCGCCTCCCAGGGCCGGTTCGAGGCCGCCTGTGTGGCGATCTTCATCGCGGCGGTGCTCGACGGCCTCGACGGCCGCGTCGCGCGGATGACCAACACCCAGAGCGAGTTCGGGGTGCAGTACGACTCCCTGTCCGACCTGATCAGCTTCGGCATGGCGCCGTCGCTGGTGATGTACCACTGGGCGCTGGCGTCGATGAAGCTCGACGGCACGACCCTGGGCAAGATCGGCTGGCTCGGCGCGTTTCTGTATGCCGCCTGCGCCGCGCTGCGGCTGGCGCGCTTCAACAGCCAGGTCGGGACGGTCGACAAGCGCTGGTTCATCGGCCTGCCCAGTCCTTCGGCGGCGGGACTGGTCGCCAGTTTCGTCTGGACCATGCACGACCTCGGTCTGAGCGGCGAGTCCCTGCGCTACGCCGCACTGGCGGTGACGGTCATCTCCGGTCTGCTGATGGTCAGCGGTTTCCGCTATTCCAGTTTCAAGGGCGGCAAGCCGGGTCCGCAGGGCGACCGCATCCCGTTCATCGTGCTGTTCGCGATCGTGGTCGCGATCATCGGTCTGGTGATCGATCCGCCGAAAGTGCTGCTGTTCGTGTTCGCGACCTTCGCGGTGTTCGGGCCGCTGATCTCGCGGCGGATGGCGCGCAAATCGCAGGCGGAAGGCGCGTGAATCCGTCGTGGAGCCCATTGCAGCGGGGCATGCTCGAAGCCATGGGGCTGCCGGTGTATCGCGCCGTCGGCATCGCGGCGCCCGGCGAATTGCCGGACGACCCGCTGATCCATGCGCTGCTGCGCGCCGCCGGGCGTAGCCGCGATGCCGAAGACGCCGTGCGTCTCGCCAAGGCCTGGCCGGCGCCGCGCGCGCTGCGTGCCGACCCCAGCGCCAAGCGCGCGCTGTGGCCGCAACTGCGCGCCCTGCGGCGCTTGCCCGGGCCGTGAGCAGGCACGCCGTGAGCGCGCACCCGTGAGCAGCCGGTCGTCGTTCGTCGAGCCCTCGGCGCCGGCGTCGACGACGTTGCGCGCGATGCGCGACACCGACATCGACGCGGTCATGGCGATCGAAACCCGCGCTTACCCGTTTCCGTGGACCGACGGCATCTTCCGCGACTGCCTCAACGCCTGCTATCCGTCGTGGCTGCTGATGGAGGGCGGCAACATCATCGGCTACGGCGTGATCAGCGTCGCCGCGCGCGAGGCGCATATCCTCAATATCTGCATCGATCCCGACGCGCAGAGCCACGGCCACGGCCGCCGCCTGCTGCGCGCGCTGGTGCGGATCGCCCGCACCCAGAACGCCGAGCGCATCTTTCTGGAAGTGCGGCCCTCGAACCCGCGCGCCATCGCGCTGTATTTCGACGAAGGCTTCAACGAGATCGGCCGCCGCCCGCGTTACTACCCATCGCATCTGGGGCGCGAGGACGCGATCGTGATGGCGATGGAGTTGTTCGCCGAGGATTGATCGCGGAATGACCCAACCCCTCTCCTTCGCCTGCGGCGAAAGAGAGGGCGCCGAAGTCAAAGCCGGGCGCGCTGCTCGGTCAATGCAGCGAGCTTCGCGGTCCAGTCGGCGAGGCGCAGACGTTCCTGTTCGATCACGGCCGGCGGCACATTCCCACCGAATCGTGCGAGTTTGTCTTCGCTCCTGGTTTTTTCCGATGCGACGCGTGCGATTTCCTTGTCGAGACGCGTGCGTTCGGCGTCGAGGTCGACCAGGCCTTCCAGCGGCACCAGCAGGGTGAGCCCGCCGACCACCGCAGACGCCGCTGCGGGCGATTCGCCGGCCAGCGTTTCGATCGATTCGAGCTTGAGCAGGAATCTGAGCTGCGACGCGAAACGGGCGATGCGTGCGGCATCGTTGGCGTCGCCGTCCTTCAGCAGCAGGCGCACCTGTTTGCCTGGCGAAATGCCCAGCGTGCTGCGGATGCTGCGCAGGTTCCTGATGACGTCCTTGAGCCATTCGATGTCGGTTTCGGCGGCGCTGTAATCCTGGCCGGCGAAGTCGCTGGCCTGCGGATAGGCGCGCGTCGAAATGCTGTTCGCATCGATGCCGAGTTTCGGCGCGACGTTGCGCCACAGTTCTTCGGTCACGAACGGCGTCAGCGGATGCAGCAGGCGCAGCAGAGATTCCAGCACGTACAGCAGCGTGTGGCGGGTACTCTCGGCAGCGGGCTTGTCATCGCCGTTGAGCGCCGGCTTCGCCAGCTCCACGAACCAGTCGCAGAACTCGTTCCACGCGAATTCGTAGAGCGCCTGCGCGAGCAGGTCGAAGCGATAGGTGGCGAAGTGTTCGCCGGCTTCGGCGGACACTTTGGCGAGGCGCGCGAGGATCCACTTTTCGGCGTCGGTTCGCGGTGTGGGAGCGGCGGAAGTCGCGACTCCCGTCGTGCCCACAGAAAACCCGTCGGTATTCATCAGCACGAATCGCGTCGCGTTCCACAATTTGTTGCAGAAATTCTTGTAGCCCTCGCAGCGGGCCATGTCGAACTTGATGTCGCGGCCGGGGCCGGCCAGCGCGACCATGGTGAAGCGCAGCGCGTCGGCGCCGTGCGCGGCGAAGCCGTTGGGATAATCCTTGCGCAGCGCCTTCTCGATCTTTTCGGCCATCTTCGGATTCATCAGGCCGGTGGTGCGCTTGGCGATCAATGAATCGATATCGATGCCGTCGATGATGTCGAGCGGATCGATGATGTTGCCCTTGGCTTTCGACATCTTCTGCCCGTCCTTGTCGCGGACGAGGCCGGTGATGTACACATCCTTGAACGGCACGCGCGCAGCATCGGGCGCATCCTTCGGCATGAAGTGATCGGTCATCATGATCATCCGGGCCACCCAGAAGAAAATGATGTCGAAGCCGGTCACCAGCACCGACGAGGGCACGAAATCGTCGAAACCGCGTTCGCGCATCGATTCCGGATTCGGCCAGCCCATGGTGCTGATCGGCCACAGCGCGGAGGAGAACCAGGTTTCGAGGACGTCGTTGTCCTGACGCAGGTTGACCGTAGGAGCGGCTTCAGCCGCGAGCTTTTCAGCCTCGGCTGCGAGCGTCTCGCCAGAGCTCGGGGCTGAAGCCCCTCCTACGAAAGCGGCAGCCTTTGCGTGCGCTTCTTGCTCGTTGCGACCCACGAAGACATTGCCAGCATCGTCGTACCACGCCGGAATGCGATGTCCCCACCAGAGCTGGCGGCTGATGCACCAGTCCTGGATATTCTCCATCCAGTGACGATAGGTATTGATCCAGTTCGGCGGCACGAACTTCACCGCGCCGTTCTCGGCGAGTTCAAGACCGCGCTTCGCGAAACCGTCCATCGCCACGAACCATTGATCGGTGAGATAGGGCTCGATCACCTGGCCGGTACGATCGCCGCGCGGCACCTGCAGCTTGTGCGGTTTGGTTTCGATCAGCAGCTCGGCAGCTTCGAGATCGGCGAGCACGGCTTTGCGGGCGTCATAGCGGTCGAGGCCGTGGTAGCGCGATGGAATCAACTCCGGGCTGAAACGTTCGTCTGGAATCAGGACGCCCCGATCTTCAATGGGATCATGCTTGGAAAGCTCAGCAGAAATATCGGCATGGCTTTTTGCAGAACCAATAATCTTCGCATCCTGCGTAAAGATATTGATCATCGGCAAGTCGTGCCGCTTCCCCACCGCATAGTCATTGAAATCATGCGCGGGCGTCACCTTCACCACGCCCGTGCCGAATTCCCGATCCACATAATCATCCGCGATGATCGGAATCTCGCGATGCGACAGCGGGAGCGCCACCGCCTTGCCGATCAAGTGCGCATAACGCGCATCCTCCGGATGCACCATCACCGCGGTGTCGCCCAGCATCGTCTCCGGGCGCGTGGTCGCGACGACGAGGTAGCCGCGGGTTTCGCGCAGGGTCTCGTTCCCGTCGGCATCGTGCTCGACGTGTTCGTAGGTGGCGCCGCCGGCCAGTGGATACGAGATCGACCACAAAAACCCGTCTTCCTCCTCGCTCACCACTTCAAGATCGGAGATCGCGGTCTTCAGCACCGGGTCCCAGTTGACGAGGCGCTGGCCGCGATAGATCAGCTTTTCTTCGTACAGTTTGACGAACGCTTCGATCACCGCCGCCGATGCGCCGTCGTCCATCGTGAACACGCTGCGCGTCCAGTCGCCGGAGGTGCCGAGGCGGCGCATCTGGCGTTCGATGGTGCCGCCGGACTGCGCCTTCCATTCCCAGACTTTGTCGATGAACTTGTCGCGGCCCAATGAATCGCGGGTTTCGCCGGTGCCGGCGATCTGCAGGTTGCGCGACACCACCATTTCGGTGGCGATGCCGGCGTGGTCGGTGCCCATCTGCCACAGCGTCCTGTAGCCGCGCATGCGGTGATAGCGGATCAGCGCGTCCTGCAGCGTGTGCTGGAAGGCGTGGCCCATGTGCAGGGTGCCGGTGACGTTCGGCGGCGGCAGCAGGATGCTGTAGGCGGGACCGTCGCCCTGCGGCGTGAAGACGCCGCTCGCTTCCCATTCGGCGTAGAGGCGGGATTCGAAATCTTTGGGTTCGTAGCCGGAGGCGAGGGTGGTCATGGGTGCATATCGCTGTTCAAGTTTGCCGGTTGTCTGAGCGCCCCTCTGGATCTTCGGCAATCCTCTGCCCGCGATGCGGGGAGAGGATTGCACACGAAGTGCGAGGGCGACGGAATCACATATCGTATTTCTTCAACTCGAGCCCGCGCGCCTGGTACTGCTTCCAGCGTTCGCGCAGCGGGCCGCGCGCGCTGTCGTCGGCGGGCACCACTTCCAGTACGCGCTCGAAGCTGCCTTCCACCGGCGCATCGCGCAGGTTGATGACCAGGGGGCGCAGTGCGATGTCGCTGTCGGGCGCGGCGATCAGCACCGGCGTCAATTCGTCTTCGTCGTCGCTGCCGGCGATCTGGTGCGGAACGAACGCGTCTTCGTCGAACGCCCACAGCAGGTCGTCCAGCGCTTCGGCCTGTGCGGCGTCGCGGGCCAGCACCAGCGTCCACAGATTCGCGTCGTAGGCCTTGCGCGCCAGCTCGCAGACCAGCCGCAGCGGTTCTTCGCGGAAGCGGGGTTTCTGGATCAGATAGAAATCAGCGCGTGCCATGGCGTCAGTTTCCCGGCAAACCGAATACGGCGCCCAGCGCCAGAAACCCGAGGATCATCGGCAGAATGCCGAGGAGCAGGGACGCGAACAGCACGGCGAACATGCCGAACACCGCTTTGAGTTTCCGGCCCGCTGGACGTGAGCGCCACAGATAGACCGGTATGACGATGAAGCCCAATGCGACGACGCCGAGGTTGAACAGATACGAATGTGGCAGTTGCAGCTGCCGGCGGTCTTCCTGCAGCCAGGCGAAGACGAAGTACAGCGAGAGCAGCATGACCACGGCGAGGATCACAACCGGCACGACCGATCCGGTCGGAGCGAAGTAGGCCAAACACGCCTCGGCCACTCCGTGCAGTGCGGAGGTGCCGAAAAAGCCGTACATCGCCCGCTGCTTCGGACTCACATCAGGCGCTCCGGTCCATCAGCCACTGCGACAGCAAACCGACCGGACGGCCGGTGGCCATGCCCAGCTTGCCGTCGTCGTTGGAGACGCCGGCGATGTCCAGATGCGCCCAGCGCTGGTCCTCGGTGAAGCGCGCGAGGAAGCAGCCGGCGGTGATGGCACCCGCGTTGCGTCCGCCGATGTTGTAGACGTCGGCGAACGTGGAGTTGAGCTGGCTCTGGTATTCGTCCCAAAGCGGCAGACGCCACGCGCGATCGAAGACGTTTTCGCCGGCCTGCAGCAGCTCATTGGCGAGGTCGTCGTGCTTGCTCATCAGGCCGGTGGCGTATTTGCCGAGCGCGACGACGCAGGCGCCGGTGAGCGTGGCCACGTCGAGCAGCGCCTGCGGTTCGAAACGCTGGGCGTAGGTGAGCGCGTCGCAGAGGATCAGCCGGCCTTCGGCGTCGGTATTGCCGACTTCGATGGTCTTGCCGGACATGCTGGTGATGACGTCGGACGGGCGGTAGCTGAGGCCGTCGGGCATGTTTTCGACCGCAGGCACGATGACCACCAGATTGATCGGCAGTTGCATGCCCACGGCGGCGACGAACGTGCCCATGACCGCAGCCGCGCCGCACATGTCGTATTTCATTTCCTCGATGCCGCCGGCGGTTTTCAGATTGATGCCGCCGGTGTCGAAGGTGATGCCCTTGCCGACCAGCACATAAGGTTTCGCGTCGCCGCCATTGCTCCACTTCAGCACGATGAGCTTGGGCGGATTGGCCGAGCCCAGCGACACCGCGAGCAACGAGCCCATGCCCAGCGCCTGCATCTGCTCGCGATCCAGCACCTCGCAACTGGTCTTGTCGAACTTGCCGGCGAACACTTGCGCCTGTTCGGCGAGGTAGCCGGGGTTGCAGATGTTCGGCGGCAGGTTGCCCAGTTCGCGCGCGAAGGCGACGCCATTCGCGACGGCCTTGCCCTGGGACAATGCGGCGGCGTCGGTGCCGCTCACGGCGACGGCTGTCAGCTTGCTTTCGCCCTTGGTTTTGTTCTTCTCGCCGAGGGTGGCGTTGTAGCGGTACGCGACGTAAGCGAAGGCGATGACCGCCTGACGGATGTTCCAGGCGGCATCGCGACCCTGGGTGGCCGCTTCGCTGAGCGTGAAGATGGCGCTGGCGGCGGCGCCGTCCTTCAGCGCGCGGGCGGCGTCGCTGGCAGCCTTGATGTACTGCGGCACGCCGAACTTGGCGGCATCGCCCAGGCCGATCACCAGTACCCGCGCGGCGGTCACGCCGGGCAGGTCGTGCAGCAGCGCGGTCTTGCCGGTCTTGCCGGAGACATCGCCGCGTTCGATCAGCGCCGCGATGCGGCCGCCGCTGGCGGCGTCGAGCGACTGACCGGTGGCGGTGAGGGTCTTGTCCGCGTATGCGCCGACGACGATGCAGTCGCTGGCAAGGGTGGCGGCGTCGGCGGCGGGGCCGGTGTGGAGCGTGAATGCGAGGGCCATCGATCGGGTTCCGTGGAGGCGGTCGGTAAGGGGTTGGGCGAAGCGATGCGCGGAGGCGGCGGCTGAACCGCCATCGACGATGGTGTTCAGACTGCGCGCCTTTCTGATCGCGGCATTCCGTACAATCCCCGGGCGTCGGCGACGGCGCGGGGCCGCAGCCCAAGCAGAACCGTCGAGTTTAATGCAAAGCCCCCGCCGGATGCCCGGCTTCCGGAATCACTCACCCCCCGATGCTGAAGCTGGACCGCTACCTGATCCGCGAATTTTCGCAGAGCACCTTCGCCGTCCTGGCGGTGGTCCTGATCGTGCTGCTGGGCGGTGCGTTCGCGGATGTGCTCGGCGATGTGGCGCGCGGCAAGGTGCCGGCGGGGATGTTGCTGGCACAGTTGGGGCTGGTGTTCCTGAAATGGCTGCCGATGATCCTGCCGCTGGTGGTGATGCTGGGGCTGATGCTGGCGATGGGCCGGTTGTATCGCGACGCCGAAATGCCGGTGCTGGTGTCGATCGGCGTCGGCCCGAAGCGTTTCCTGCGCCCGCTGGCCTGGATGGCGCTGCCGGTGGTGATCGTGGTGGGCCTGTGCTCGCTGTGGCTGGGCCCCTGGGCCGACCGCATGTCGCAGCGGATGATCGACGATGCCGGCCGCAATCTGTTGATCGCGGGCATGGAGCCTGGACGCTTCACCGAGCTTCCGGGCGGCGGTGGCGTCATCTATGTCGGCGGCATGTCCAGCGATAATCGCGAGCTGCAGCGGGTGTTCGTGTATCGGCAGAAGAAAGACCGTTTCGACGTCACCACCTCGCAGACCGGCGCGCTGTCGGTGCAGAACGAACGCGATCGCTACCTCCGGCTCGAGCAGGGGTTCGAAGTGGAAGGTCCGCTTGGCAGCGGACGCGATTTCCGGCTGATGCGCTACGCCGCGAACGAAGTCCGCCTGCCCGCAGACATCGCCCAGCGGCGCAAGGCCGATGCGGTGGAGCTGCAACCGACAACCGCGCTGCTGGGCGACCCCCGCCCGCAGGCCAGAGCGCAATTGCATTTCCGCATCGCACCGCCGCTGCTCACCCTGGCGTTCGCGCTGCTGGCGGTGCCGCTGTCGCGCAGTGCGCCGCGTCAGGCGCGCTACGGCAATCTGGCCGTGGGCTTCCTGATCTATCTGTTCAGCATGTTCCTGATGCTGCTGGGCACGCAGTGGTTGGACGACGGCAAATTGCCGGTCGCACTGGGCCTGTGGTGGATGCTGCTGCCGCTGCTGGCGGTGGCGGTCTGGATGTATGCCCGCGACGGTGCGATCAAGCGCCCGCGGCTGAAGGCAGCGGGCTGACGCCGGCATGATGCCTTTCCCAAAAATCCACGATCTCTACATCGGCCGGGTGGTGCTGGGCTCGGTGCTGTTGACCTGGGCGGTGCTCGTGGGCCTGGATGCGGTCATCAGCGGCATGTTGACCGAGATGAGCGATATCGGCACCGGCAATTACGACTTCATGGCCGCCGCGACCAACGTCGCGTACAGCCTGCCGCGCCGCGCCTACATGCTGTTTCCGACCTCGGCGGTGATCGGTGCCCTGATCGGTCTGGGCCAGGTCGCCGCAAGCTCCGAACTCACCGTTCTGCGCGCGTTGGGCCTGTCGCGTCGGCGGATCAGCCTGTCGGTCATCCTCTCTCTGGTCGCGCTCACCGCGCTGATGGTGGTGACGGGCGAAACCGTCGGTCCGTGGGCGCAGCGTCGTGCCGATACGCTCAAGGCCGCCGCGAAGTCGAAGGATGTGATCGTCGCGCAGTATTCCGGGCTGTGGGCGCGCGAAGGCGATGTCTTCCTCAACGCGCAGACCGGGCGCGAACGCAGCGAAGGCGGCCGCCAGTGGCTGGAGCTCAACGACGTGCGCCTGTTCGAACTGGCGGCGGACGGCCGCCTCGCCTCGGTCACCCATGCCGACAGCGCCGAGCATCGCGAAGGCGAATGGATCCTGCGCAAGGTCGAGCGCACCCGGTTCGAGCCGAAATCCGCGATCCGCACCACGGTCGCCGAAGAACGCTGGGCTTCGCAGCTCGACGCGGCTGCGCTCGCCGCCAGCACACGCAACATCTGGCGCCCGCGTTACATGACCGCCAGCCAGCTGAAGGACGGCATCGAATACCGCGAGCGCAACGGTCTGGATTCCAGCGAATTCCAGGAGCACTACTGGGGTCGCTGGTTCTATCCGGTCAACGTGCTGGTGCTGTGCCTGCTCGCGATTCCGTTCGCGTTCGGTTCGCTGCGCAGCGGCGGCCTCGGCAAGCGGCTGTTCCTCGGCATTGTGTTCTCGCTCGGCTTCTGGCTGGTGCAAACCCAGTTCGTACGCCTCGCCGGCGTGTTCAAGTTCGATTACCGCATCGCCTACATGATTCCAGCGCTGGTGATGGTCGGGCTGTCGATCTGGTTGTTCAAGCGCCGGTCCAGCTGACCGGGCGCACGCCCGGCCTGCGCCGAGCGCAGTCGTGGCGGGAGCGATGCAAGCTGCAGACCGCCCTCGAATCGCTGCGGTTTACGTCTTCGCCACCCGCACCACCCGCGTCCCGCTCGCACGATCGTGCCAGGTCAGCCGTTCGCGATCGATCCAAGCCCACCAGAAGCCCAAGCCCCCCATCAGCAGCGAGAGCGTGCCGACGGCATAACGCTGGATCAGTTGCCTCCGTGTCGCCGAGCTGCCGCCCGCAGCAATTACGCGCAGTCGCCACGGGCGCATGCCGAGCGTCTGGCCGCCGCGCGACCAACTGCCGACCGCGTAAGCGCCGGCGATCAGCCAACAGCACACCCAGAGCAGTACGCCGAGCGCGCTGCCGGTTTCGAGAATCTCGCGTTCGCTGTGGCCGCCGAGGTAGTAGCCGAGATTGAACAGCGCCGAGAGCAGCATCCACAGCGCAAGCACCGGCCACAGGTCGTAGAACATCGCCAGCAGGCGGCGAAGGATCAGCGCGTCGGGTTTGGCCGGGGCGGGCATGTCGGAGACGGTGTCGGGCATCGCGACAGGATAAAGCGGAAGCGAAGTGCTTTTGCAGGAGCGACTTCAGTCGCGTAGCAAACGATGTTTCGGATTGCGGTCGTTATAGCGGCTGCAATACGTACAGCTTCGCGACTGAAGTCGCCCCTTCAAGAGCAAAAGCTTGCCGCCGCGCTACTCTGTTGCGATGTCCGCCGCCACCCCATCCGAACGTCGACAACAGGCCCTTGCGCTGCCGCCGCTGCGCGATGCCGACGCAACTGCGATCCATGCGTTCATCGAGACGATCTGGGCCGAGAACGGGCTCGCGAAACAGACCCTCGCGAGCTACCGGCGCGATCTCGAAGGCTTCGCGCGCTGGCGAGACGGTACCAGCGGCGGTCTGGTCGGCGTCGATCGCGGCGGGCTGTTCGATTACTTCGCCTGGCGCACGCGCAGCGGATACTCCCCGCGCAGCAATGCACGCCTGCTGTCGACGCTGCGCGCGTTCTTCGCGCTGCAGGTCCGGCGCGGCGTGCGCGCCGACGATCCCAGCGCCTTGCTCGATCCGCCGAAACTGCCGCGTTCGCTGCCCAAGGCGCTGAGCGAGCGCGATATCGAAGTGCTGCTCGCAGCCCCGGAGATCGCCGAGCCGCTGGGGTTGCGCGATCGGGCGATGCTCGAACTGATGTACGCCGCCGGACTGCGGGTCAGCGAACTGGTCGGGCTGCCGGCGACGATGGTCAATCTGCGCCAGGGCGTGCTGCGGGCGACCGGCAAGGGCGGCAAGGAGCGGCTGGTGCCGCTGGGCGAGGAAGCGCAGCACTGGTTGAGCCGTTATCTGGCCGAGTCGCGGCCGGTGCTGGCAGGCAAGCGTGCGCCGATGGCCCTGTTCCTGAATCCGGGCGGCGAGGCGCTGAGCCGGCAGCAGTTCTGGGGTCTGGTCAAGCGCTATGCCGGCGCGGCGGGCATCGACCCGAACAAGATCAGCCCGCACGGCCTGCGCCACAGTTTCGCCACGCACCTGCTGAATCACGGCGCCGACCTGCGAGCGCTGCAGATGCTGCTGGGCCATGCCAGCCTGTCGACGACCCAGATCTACACCCTGGTCGCGCGCGAGCAGCTGAAACGGCTGCATGCCCAACACCATCCGCGCGGCTGACCGCTTGGCCTCGCCGGGCTGCTATTGGCGTCACACTTGTGGCCGTCCACGCGGCGGTCAGGATGCGGCCCGCATGCGACAATCGGCCGAACTTTGTTGCGCCGGCGTGGTCCCAGCCGGCGCGCCTCGCACCCATTCGATGGAACTTCCCTGCATGAAACTCCCGGTGTTCGTCCTGCTCTGCGCCCTCAACGTCTCCGCCTGCGCGCAGACCACGCCCGCCGCTGCCGACAAGTCGGCGGACCCTGCGGCAAAAGCCGCCAGCGCCGCCCCTGCGCCTGCCGCCGGCAAGCGCGCCGACACGTCGAAAGAGGCGATGGTGCGGGCCGCGCTGAAAGCGCTCAATCCGAAGATCGAAGTCGATCGGATCGGACCGGCGCCGATGCCGGGCTTCCAGGAAGCGATCGTCGCCGGCCAAGTGCTGTATTTCAGCGACGATGGCCGCTACATGCTGCAGGGCTCGCTTTACGACATGCAGGCCAAGAAGGACCTCAGCCAGGTCGGCCTCAGCGAACTGCGTCGCGAGGAACTGCAGAAAATCCCGGTCACCGATCGCATCGTGTTCGCGCCGGTCGGCAAGCCCAAGTACACCGTTGCGGTGTTCACCGATATCGAATGCGGTTATTGCCGCAAGCTGCATACGGAAATCGCCGATTACAACAAGCTCGGAATCGCGATCGAATATCTGGCGTTCCCGCGCGCCGGCCTGGGCAGCCCGGATGCGCTGGCGATGGAATCGGTCTGGTGTTCCGCCGATCGCCGGCAGGCACTGACCGAAGCCAAGAATGGCCGTCCGGTGGCGCCGAAACGCTGCACCAATCCGGTCACCGCGCAGTACGAACTCGGCCAGCGCATCGGCCTGCAGGGCACGCCGATGATCATCAACAGCGACGGCGTGGCGATGCCGGGCTATATGCCGCCGGATCAACTGCTGGAAGCCCTGGACAAGCTCGCCGCCGAATCGAAGGACAAGGTCGCCACCGCTGCCGGCGGACGCTGAGTGTCCCGTCCACCGCCGGCCGGCTGCGGTCGGCGGTCGCGATAACGGGTCCGGCCGCATCCGGTACAATCTGCGCCCCGCTTCAAGACATGGCTGGACATGATCGTCCTTGAGGGCCAGCCGGCTCTATCGCCGTTCCGCCGCGACCGTCTCCAGACCCGCCTCCAGGCGATCGTTCCCGGGCTCCGCATCGTCGGGGCCTGGTTCGTCTACTGGGTCGAACCCGAAGCCCGGCTCACCCCCGATCCCGCCGTCCTGCAGCGGATTCTCGAAGCGCATGGCGATCGCGCGCCGCTCGCGGCCGACGCGGTATCGCGTTTCGTCGCGCCGCGACTGGGCACCATCTCGCCCTGGGCCAGCAAGGCCAGCGAACTGCTGCGCGGTGCCGGTCAGCCGGTGAAGCGGGTCGAGCGCGGCACCCGGATCGATCTGACCGGAGTTCCTGAAGACGCGGCCACCCGCGCCGCTGTCGCCAAAGTCCTGCACGACCCGATGACCCAGTCGCTGCTCGCGGATGCCGACGAAGCCGCCGCGCTGTTCGCTGCGCCTGCGCGCGGTGCGCTGGAAGTGATTCCGCTGGCCGAACTGGAGCGCGCCAATGTCCGCCTGGGCTTGGCGCTGGCCGAGGACGAAATCGAATACCTGCGTGCGCGTTACGCCGAACTGGGCCGCGACCCGCATGACGTCGAACTGATGATGTTCGCGCAGGCCAATTCCGAGCACTGCCGGCACAAGATATTCAACGCGAGCTGGAGCATCGACGGCCGCGAACAGCTGTTGCACGGCGGCCAGCAATCGCTGTTCAAGATGATCAAGCACACCCACGCGCAGACGCCCGGGCACACGCTGTCGGCGTACAGCGACAACGCGGCGGTGGTGGAAGGCTACCCGGCGAAACGCTTCCGCCCCGATCCGGCGACGCTGGAATACCGCGCCGAAGCCGAAACGCCCAGCGCGTTCTGCATCAAGGTCGAAACCCATAACCATCCGACCGCGATCTCGCCGTTCCCCGGCGCGTCCACCGGCAACGGCGGCGAGATCCGCGACGAAGGCGCGACCGGCCGCGGCGGCAAACCGAAGGCGGGGCTGAGCGGTTTCAGCGTGTCGCATCTACGCATTCCGACGCTGCCGCAGGACTGGGAAGGCGAGCGCGCGCTCAATCCGCGCATGGCCCCGGCGCTGGAGATCATGCTCGACGGTCCGCTCGGCGCCGCCGCGTTCAACAACGAATTCGGCCGCCCGAATCTCACCGGCTATTTCCGCAGTTTCGAAGTGCGCGAAGGCGACGACGGTCTGGTCCGCGCCTACGACAAACCGATCATGCTCGCCGGCGGCCTCGGTGCGATCGATCGGCCGTTGGTCGCGAAAATCACACTCTCGCCCGGCGATGCGGTCATCGTGCTCGGCGGTCCGGCGATGCTGATCGGCCTCGGCGGCGGCGCGGCGAGTTCGGTCGCCTCCGGCGACAGCGCCGAAGATCTCGATTTCGCCAGCGTGCAGCGCGACAACCCGGAAATGGAACGCCGCTGCCAGGAAGTGATCGACCGCTGCGTCGCGCTCGGCGAACGCAATCCGATCCTGTGGTTCCACGATGTCGGCGCGGGCGGTCTGTCCAACGCGATTCCCGAACTGCTGCACGACTCCGGCGTCGGCGGCGTGATCGATCTGTCCAGGGTGCCGAGCGACGATCCGTCGCTGTCGCCGATGCAGTTGTGGTGCAACGAATCGCAGGAGCGCTACGTGCTGGGCGTGGCGCAGGAGCGACTGGCGGAATTCGCCGCGCTGTGCGAACGCGAGCGCTGTCCGTTCGCAGCGGTCGGCGTGGCGACGGCGGAAGAGCGGTTGGTGGTGGGATATGGCGCTGTCGTCGACGCCGTACCGCAGTCGCCTGCCATCGATCTGCCGATGGATGTCCTCTTCGGCAAGCCGCCGAAGATGCACCGCGACACCCAGCGCCCCGCGCCGTCGAAGTGGTCCGCGCTCGACGGCAAGGACATCGATCTGCACGAAGCCGGTTTGCGCGTGCTCGCGCATCCGACCGTCGCCGCAAAGAACTTCCTGATCACCATCGGCGACCGCAGCGTCGGTGGCCTGACCGCGCGCGATCAAATGGTCGGGCCATGGCAGATGCCGGTGGCCGACTGCGCGATCACGCTCGCCGGTTTCGACACGCATGCCGGCGAAGCGATGGCGATCGGCGAACGCACGCCACTCGCGCTGATCGACCCTGCGGCCGCCGCGCGCATGGCGGTGGGCGAAGCGATCACCAATCTGATCGCCGCGCCGGTGTCGTCGCTGCAGCAGATCAAACTCTCCGCGAACTGGATGGCCGCCGCCGGTCACCCGGGCGAGGACGCGCGCCTGTTCGACGCGGTCAAAGCCGTGGGCATGGCGCTGTGTCCGTCGCTCGATCTGAGCATTCCGGTCGGCAAGGATTCGCTGTCGATGCAGGCGCAGTGGGCTGTCGATGGCGAGCAGCACAAATCCGTTTCCCCGGTGTCGCTGATCGTCACCGCATTCGCCGCCGTCGAAGACGCGCGCGCGCAGCTGACGCCGCTGCTGTCGCGCGATGCCGAGACCGAACTGTGGCTGATCGGTCTCGGCGCGGGGCGGAAACGTCTCGGCGGCTCGATCCTGGCGCAGGTCTACGATGGTTTCGGCGGCCGCCACGGCGACGACACCGTCCCCGATCTGGACGACCCCGAGCGTCTACGCGCGTTGTTCGATCTCATGCGCGACGCCCGCGAGCGCGGACTGGTGCGCGCGTATCACGACCGTTCCGACGGCGGCGCGTTCGCCGCATTGTGCGAGATGGCGTTCTGTTCGCACCTCGGCCTCGACATCAGCCTCGACGATTGGGGCGGCGATGCCTTGCGCACGCTGTTCTGCGAAGAGCTGGGCGCGGTGGTGCAGATCGCGACCGAAGATCGCGCCGAGTTCGCCGATCTCGTGTCCCAGCATGGCCTGATCGAATGCGCGCAGCGGATCGCACGGCCGAGCACTGCGCCGGCCGTGCGCGTGCATCGCGACGGCGAAGTGCTGGTGGAGTGGCGCTGGGATGAACTGTTCGATGCCTGGTGGTCGGTCAGCCATGCGCTGCAACGGCTGCGCGACAACCCCGAATCCGCCGACGAAGAACGCGCTTCCGTGCGTCGTTTCGAAGCGGCGGGCCTGCGTCCGAAGCTGACCTTCGATGCGGCCGACGACATCGCCGCGCCGTACATCTCGACCGGCATCCGCCCGCGCGTGGCGATCCTGCGCGAGCAGGGCGTCAACGGCCAGATCGAAATGGCCTCGGCGTTCGACCGCGCCGGCTTCACGGCGGTCGACGTGCACATGAGCGATCTCATCGTCGGCCGCGTCGCGCTCGACGGCTTTACCGGCTTCGCCGCGTGCGGCGGTTTCAGCTACGGCGACGTGCTCGGCGCGGGTCGCGGCTGGGCCACATCGATCATGGAGCGCAGCGCTCTTCGCGATGCGTTCGCGGCATTCTTCGCGCGGCCCGAGACGTTCTCGCTGGGCGTGTGCAACGGTTGCCAGATGCTGTCGCAGCTCAAGGACATCATTCCCGGCGCCGAGCACTGGCCGCGTTTCCTGCGCAACCGCAGCGAGCAGTTCGAGGCGCGCTTCGGTCTGCTTGAAGTCGCCGAATCGCCGTCGTTGTTCTTCGCCGGCATGCACGGCTCGCGCATCCCGGTGGCGATCGCGCACGGCGAAGGCCGCGTGACCTTCGACAGCGAAGCGGATCGCGATGCCGCCACGGTCGCGCTGCGCTACGTCGCCAACGACGGCAGCCCGGCGGTGACTTATCCGGCGAACCCGAACGGCTCCGAGTCGGCGATCGCCGGGCTCAGCAGCCGCGATGGCCGCGCGACCATCCTGATGCCGCACCCCGAGCGCACGCCGCGCCGCGTCAACATGAGCTGGCATCCGGACGATTGGCCGGAGGATTCGCCGTGGCTGCGGATGTTCCGCAATGCGCGTGTTTCGCTGGGATGACCGGGTGCCGTTGAAATAGGGTGCGACTTCGGCGCACAGGCCTTTCGCTTGACATCGAACAACGGTGCGCCGAACGCGCACCCTATTGAAAATCAACTGACTCTATCGATCACGATAGTGGCGTAGCCCGGCTCTCGCTGCCAGCGAGAGCCGGGGCATTCGGTGAGACAAACGACACCCGGGCTACCTGCTTATTTCACAGTACATGGCTTGTTCAATAGAGGCGTTTTTTAATGTCTCTGATGCTTTCGAAGATTGTTTGACGTTTTCGCTGCATAAGATTGGAGGTCAATGCTAGCTGCCTATCCAGGCTGCGATATGACTCATCAATTTTTGTAAGAATGCGCGCATCAGGCGCCTCGCAGTGCGAGCCGGCGTCAAAGTTTTCGGCAGTGATTGACTGGCGTAAAAAGACCATGTCTTCAACTGTGCCCATGCCGATGATCTTCTCATTGCAAAGCAGAGACAGTTCCATGGAAATTCCTGCTGTCATCCTCATAATGTTATGCATTAAATGGATGTCGTAAGATGAAGTGTGAAACTTGCGGGAAAATTCCTCAAGTTCTCGTAATTTCTTTCTTAGATCATCAATTTTTTCGCGTCTCGCTTTGATGAGCTCGCGGTGGTACTGCTGATCACTTACTACGATCCAGCCAATAACAACTAGCAGCCATGTCATTGTTTGGCTTAATCCATTTAAAAAAGCTGAAAACAACGGGCTCTCGATCTCCTGCACGTTATTTATCTCCTTTTTTAGCTGCCTTTATGTAGCTCCAGATTTCCTTTTTTAGCGATTCATCGTCTGAAACTATCACAAGGGTTTTTTCCAGTTCTTTAACTGTTAGCCCTGATCTAACAAGCCCGCCGAAGGCCTCTTCAAGAAACGATGACCCGTACCCAAAGGCATCGTCTAAAAGAACGTGAACGCTACCTTCTTGGAGTGGCTTTTTTAAGAAATCTTCACGAAACTTTTCACCATTGGCGTCGCCGTCTTTGCGATAGCGGCCAACTGGGTATTCATTGAAATCTCTGCCGATATTAATTGATGTCACTTTCATCTTCGAGGCCTTTAATAGGTACTAGCCAAATAACCACGGTACCTTTGATTGAAAGGGTGTAATCTTTTCGCGTATAAGTTCGATTGGAATATTCAAGCAATCCTTTGTTGCTAAAAATGTAAAGCTTCCCGCCGGGCACAGCATCAACAATCGCTCTCGCGTCCGGCAAACCTTTTCCTCGGCCTCTCACATCTGTGCGTGTCCTAGCAAGGCGCATTGCGGCCACAATCATTGCCGAGTCAGCTGGAATTTTCCCTCTAGTGATTTTTGCAGCGGCGGCTCTTATCAATTCGGCTGGATAGATCAAGGGGAGCGACCGTGGAATTCCGATTCCTAGGTCACACACTGCGACAACGGCGTTCTCTTCATCTTCCATGCAGAACAACCACCAGCTTTTCTTCGGTGGCGATGGTAATCCGTCATTGCGATCTTGAATGTAGGCATGATCCACCACATTGTTCATAGCCTCAGTTGCACCTCTGTAAAGAAGCTTCGACTTTTCCCCCTTAAGTGATTCATATGCAGAAAGTGTTCCACCTACAAGCTTTCCATCGATAACGTCTGATGTGGCGGATCGCCAGTTCACAACATCGTCTCTAACAGGCTGGACTCGGCTTGAGTGGTTGAATGCGTCGAAAATTTTTAGATGCTTAAATACTTGGGAAACCGTGTTGTCGCGAGGGGGAATGCATCTAAGTGCGTGATTTGGATAGATTGTTTTTAAGCGATGAAGTTCCGAAAAAAACAGTAAAGTTCCACCCGCGACGGCCCTCTTCACTTTTCTGAGGTCGACACATATTGCTTCAGATGACTTGAACGCTTTGCGAAGGCGCTTCAGAAAGCGGACCATATGGTCGTGACAATCCTCCTCAAGCTGGAAGTAAGGCGTAGCTTCCACCCCAGCCTCGCCAGGGAATAGTCGATATGACAGTTCCAACCTCAAAGCTTTAAGCAACTTACGGCGAGCTCGTCTTGCTTTCGCCCGCTCAGTAGCGCGCAGGCGCCTCGCGACTTTCATCCTTGTCACGAATTTTCTTCACTTGTTGCCGTTCCTGAATAGAGAGAAAGCTTGCGTTAGCTCTTGCCATACAGCAAAACGAGATGCCGAGCTACGGGGAGACCGAATTCCGCCTCGCTGCCTGATTGCGGTTTATAAGTTGTTGAATGTAATGGTTAGAGTGGCTGCTTGGTGCTTCCGTAATGTGAGTTCGGCCCCTCCGAAGTCGGAGGCTCCTCCGAATCCGCTACCTTAATTGGGTGGTGACGATAGTCCGCTCATTCGCCCGATTTTGCCAACCAACGCTCGATCCCCACGCGATCGCGCGCGCGCAGCAGCGCCGGCGCGCGTGCGCGCAGCGCCGAAAGATCGAACCCGCGCACCGCGCGGCGCAGCTCCAGCAATGTGCCCGGATGCAGGCTGAATTCTTCCAGCCCCAGCGCCAGCAGTACCGGTGCGAACAGCGGGTCGCCGGCGACTTCGCCGCACACCGCCACCGGTTTGCCGCGCGCGCGCGCGGTGCGCATCACCGTGTGCAGCAGACGCAGCACCGCCGGATGCAGCGGGCTGTAGAGATCGCCCAGGGCTTCGTTGTTGCGATCGGCGGCGAGCAGGTACTGCACCAGATCGTTGGTGCCGATGGACAGGAAATCGGTGGCGCCGATGAAACTCGGCAGCGCGATCGCGGCCGATGGCACTTCGATCATCGCGCCCAGCGGGACCGCGTCGGCGATGGCCGAACCCTCGCGGCGCAGTTCGCGCTGCACGTCGGTCATTAGCGTGCGCACCGCGATCATTTCTTCGCGGCCGCTGACCATCGGCACCAACACCCGGACCGGGCCGTAGGCGCTGGCGCGCAGGATCGCGCGCAGTTGGGTGCGGAACAGATCGGTGCGCGACAGCGACAGGCGCACGCCGCGCAGACCGAGCGCGGGATTGGGTTCGCCGGTGAGCGCCAAGCCGCTCTCGTCGGCCTTGTCGGCGCCGATGTCGAGGGTGCGGATGGTGACGGTCCGCCCGGTCATGCCCAGCACCAGGTCGCGATAGGCGCGGAATTGCTCTTCTTCGTCCGGCACCGTGCGCCGCAGGTCCGCCGGGCGATGCATGAACAGGAATTCGGTGCGGTACAGGCCGACGCCGGCGGCGCCGAGCGCATGCGCTTCGGCGACGTCCTCGCGCGATTCCGCATTTGCCCACAGTTTGATGTCGACGCCGTCCAGCGTGCGCGTCGGTTCGCGACGCAGCCGGTGCAATTGCTTGCGTTCGCGCGTATGCAATTGCACGCGCGCGCGGTGTTCGCGCAGGTCGTCGGCGTTCGGTTCGAGAATGACCAGACCGCTGCCGCCATCGACCGCGAGCACATCGCCGTCGTTGACCTTCTGCAGTACGTGTGCGGCGCCGATCACCAGCGGCACGTGCAGGCTGCGGGCGAGGATCGCGCTGTGCGACAGCGGACTGCCGCTGGCGGTGACCACCGCCATGACGCCCTGCGCGTGCAACTGCGCGAGGTCCGAGGGCGAGATGTTGTCGGTGACCAGAATGTCGCCGGCCACGCCCTGCAGTTCGGCATCGCGGCGATGCAGTGCGGCGTGGATGCGGCCGACCACCTGGTCGATATCGTCGATGCGGCTGCGCAGATAGGCATCGTCCATGCCCGAGAACACCGAGGCGATGCGGTCGCGCTGCAGGCGCAGGGCGTAGTCGGCGGCGTAGCGGCCTGTGCGGATCAGCTGGTCGAGACCGGCCAGCAGCTCCGGGTCGTCCAGCAGCAGTGCGTGCAGGTCGAGGAATTCGCCGACCTCGTGCGCGAGCGCGCCGTGCAGACGGTCGCGCAGCGTGTGCATCTCGCTGCGCACCACCGCGATCGCGGTGTGCAGGCGTTCGACTTCGGCATCGACCAGCGAGGCGTCGATCCGCTCTTCGGCCACGTCCAGCGCATGCGGCAGGCGGACGCGTGCGCGTCCGAGTGCGCTGCCGCGCGATGCACCATGGCCGGAGAGGATTCTTCTCATTTGAGCCTGCTCAACTGTCTTCGTCGAACCGGCGTTCGAACAGTGCGACCACCGCGTCCATCGCTGCGGCTTCGTCCTCGCCGTCGGCGCGGACGATGACCGTGGTGCCCTGACCGGCAGCCAGCAGCATGACGCCCATGATGCTCTTGGCGTTCACCTCGCGGCCTTTGGCGGCGACGGTCACCCCGCAGCGGAAGCCGGACACCGCCTGCACCAGTTTGGCTGTGGCGCGGGCGTGAAGGCCCAGACGGTTGCTGATGATGAGGTCGCGTTCGATCATGGCGCAGGTTCGATTGTCAGGTGGAAAGAATGGGTTTGGCTGTGTTTCGGGGCAAGGACCGTCGATTCAGGCGTCATCGATGATCGCTCCGTTGCGCGCGCCGGCGGCGGCGATCGCAGGCAGTTCGTCCAGCGGCAGCTCGGCGTAGTTCATCACCCGCAGCAGCATCGGCAGATTCAGCGACGCCACCCGCCGCGCGGGCGTACCGAGACGCGCGATGCGCGCGGCAAGGTTGCTGGGCGATGCGCCGTACAGATCGGTGAGGATCAGCACCCCCTCGCCGCTGTCGACCCGGCGCAGCGCTGCGCTGGCCTGCGGCAGCGCGGCGTCGAGATCGGCATCGAACGCCAGCTCGAACGCCTCGGTCTTCAGCGGCAGCTGGCGCAGCATGCGGCCGGCGACCTCGACGAGGGCGCTGCCGATACCGGGATGGGTGACGAGGAGAATGCCGACGGCCATGGCGACAACTTAACAGACGGATGTGACTGGCCGGAAGCGGCCGCACGCGAAGGCGCGCTGGACCCTGCATTCGCTTGGTGTCAGGATCGATCAACGAAAGGATTCGAGACTGCCCGTTTGGCCCAACTCATCCCCAACCGCAGTGCCTGCCTGCCGCGAATGACCTCGGGAGAGCGGCGCTTGGCGCGTCGCCTGGAAGACAAGCTCGAAGACGACTATCTGGTCTGGTACGACGTTCCGGTCGGCCCGAAGCAGCGGCATCCGGATTTTCTGATCCTGCATCCGAGTCGGGGTTTCCTGATTCTCGAAGTCAAGGACTGGAAGCTCGAAACCATCGTCGAGTTCGACCGGATGAGCGTCACGCTCGCCACCGAGCGCGGGCTTGTCCATGTGGTCAATCCGCTGGCGCAGGCACGCAGTTACGCCAACGAACTGAATGGCGTGCTGCAGGCCGATCCCGCCTTGCGCCAGCCACCGAGCCATCCCTACGCGGGCAAGTCGATCATTCCCTACGGTATCGGGGTTGTGCTCACCAACATCTCGCGTGCCGATTTCGACGCCAACGATCTTGGCGATGTATTGCCTTCGCACAAGGTGATCTGTCAGGACGAAATGCTCGAAAGCGTCGATTCCGAAGGGTTTCAGGAACGGTTGTGGGCGATGTTCGATGCGACCTTCGCATGCCGGTTGAGCCTGCCGCAGATCGATCGATTCCGTCACCATCTCTTCCCCGAGCTGCGGATCGTGCCGCAAGCGGCGCAGACCGGGCTGTTTGCGGAATCATCGGCTGCGGAGACGGCGATGAAGATTCCCGACCTGATCCGGGTCATGGATCTGCAGCAGGAGCAGCTGGCGCGTTCGCTGGGCGATGGGCATCGGGTGATTCATGGCGTTGCCGGGTCCGGCAAGACGATGATTCTTGGCTATCGTTGCCTGCATCTGGCGCGCGAATTGGCCAAGCCCGTTCTGGTGTTGTGCTACAACCGCACCCTTGCCGCACGCCTGCAGTCGATGGTCGCGCAGAAGGGATTGGCCGACAAAGTCGCTGTACGCAATTTCCACGCATGGTGCTACGACATGCTGCGTACCTATCACGTCCAGAAACCGTCGGGTTCTGGCGAATCGTTCATCGAGGCATTGGTGCCGGCGGTCATGGCCGGCGTTGAAGCGAATGCTATCCCGCGCGCGCAGTATGGCGCCGTGCTGATCGACGAGGGGCACGACTTCCAGCCCGAGTGGTTCAGGCTGATCGTGCAGATGCTCGATCCGTCGACCAATTCCCTGCTCGTACTTTACGACGATGCGCAGTCGATCTATGCAGGCAAGCGCAAGCACTTTAGTTTCGCCAGTGTGGGCATCGAAGCGCGCGGTCGCACGACCATTCTGAAGGTGAACTACCGCAACACATTGGAAATCCTTGCGGTCGCGCGTGCTTTCGCCGAGGAGGCGTTGAACACGCACGATTCCGACGAGGATCATGTGCCGTTGATCGACCCGCAGAGCGCCGGAAGGCGGGGCGCGTTTCCCGAACTCATCCACTGCGATTCGTTGCGCGAAGAAGCGGCGCTGATCGCGATGAGGATCCGTGAGGCCAGGGATCAGGGCCGCAGTTTTGACGATATCGCAGTGGTGTATCGCAACTGGGCGCAAGCCGAAGCGGTGGCCCGCCGTCTGCAGCAGGAAAATATTCCCCACCGGTGGGCCAAAGGCCAGCAGAAGTCGGAGATCTTCGAGGGCGAGCCCTCGGTCAAACTGCTGACCATGCATTCGAGCAAGGGGCTCGAATTCGGTCTGGTCTTCATACCGGGGCTGTGTTCGATGCCGGTCAAGGGCGAAACTGAAGCGGAAGAGGCACGGTTGCTGTATGTCGCAATGACGCGCGCGCTCGAATCCGTGGTGTTGACGCACCACGCGGACTCGGCGTTCACCAAGCGGATGCAGGAGACGTTGTACCAGGTCGAAGCGCAACTGGCATCGGCATGACGTGCAGCGTCAGTCTGTGTTTCCGCGATCGCAGGGGCGACGGTTTCATGCATGCTTTCATGCGTGCGATCGCGTGTCCGTGGTCGCGAAGACCGTGATTTCCTCGCGGTCGTGATACAGCTGGCGGGCGCGGACGATGAGCGGTTTTCCCGCTTCGTCCTCGAAGCGCTGCAGACACTGCCGGGTTTCCTGCCAGCGTTTCTTCATCGGCAGTTTGAGATTGAAGATCGCGTGCCGGCACCAGCCTTCTCGGAACCATTCGGCCATGCGCGCGGAGACGCGGCTGGGTTGTTCGACCATGTCGCAGACCATCCAGTCCAGCGGTTTCGCGGGGTGCCAGGCGAAGCCATCGGCGCGCAGGTGCTGCACCAGTCCGCTGTCGATCACGTGTTGGCGCAGCGGGCCGTTGTCGACGGCGGTGACCTGCAGGTTCTGGCGCGCCAGAACCCAGCTCCAGCCGCCGGGGGCCGCGCCCAGATCGGCCGCGCGCATGCCCGGGCGCAGCAGGCGTTCGCGTTCGTCGGTATCGAGCAGGACCAGCAGCGCTTCTTCGAGTTTCAGCGCCGACCGCGAAGGCGCATCGGCATGCAGGCGCAGGCGCGGAATGCCCAGCGGCCACGGCGCGCTGTCGCGCGGATCGCCGACGCCAAGGAAGGCGTGGTCGCCATCGACGAAACACACGTGCAGCCTCGGCAGACGGTCGTTTTCCTGCGCAGCGAGCAGCCCGGCCTTGCGCAGCGCGGGACGCAGCGCGTTGCCGAAGCTGCGCGCCAGTCCCGCAAGCGGTTTGGCTTCGTCGGAATCCGGGTGTTCGACCACGATGGTGCCGTAGGGTGAGCCCTGGCCCACCGTTGAAGCAGTCAGCGCCTCCAGCATCGGCGCGATCCGGTCCTTCGGGTCGAGGCCACGCAATTCCGCCAGCAACCGCAGTTTCTGCCGCGCAAAGATCAACTCGCGGAAGGGCAGGGCTTGGCTCAGCGCGATGCCGTCATCGCCGCCGAACACCACGTAGCCGCTGTTGCGCTCGGTGCGCGCATAACCGCCGAGACCGCGCGCTGCGGCGCGCTCGGTCAGTTCGGCGGCGAGTTCGGGCTCGAAGCCCGGGCGGCAGTAGCAGAGAAGGCCGTGCGTGGTCATCATGGATCCATTGTTGTAGGGCGGGCCCGGGCCCGCCGTCGCGGCGCATCCGATCGGTACTTATGTGATCGGTACGCAGGTGAGCGGTGCGTAGGCGATCACTTCGAACACGGATCGAAACAGCTTCGGTCTTTGCAACCCGCGATGGGTCGATCGCAACGGCGGGCCGGGGCCCGCCCTATGTGTTCAATACTTCTGCCCGCCACGCGCGCTGTATGCGCGCAACGCATCGCAGGCGGCGTCGCGTTCGATGTCGCGGGTCACCGCGATGCCCCGTCGCTCCAGCTCGCCGATCCAGTCCGCCGGCAGCGGGCCTTCATCGAATTCGGTCAGCGCCATCACGTCCTCGGCGCGGGCGCCGATCAGCAGTCGGTCGATGCCCGCCCAGACCGTGGCGCCGTAGCACTGGCAGCAGGGCTGCGAAGAGGTGGCCAGCGTGATCGGACCGCAGGGCATGTCGTGTTCGTCGCGATTGAGCCGCGCGCGCTGCGTGCGTTGCTGGGCGAGCATGTAAGCCATCATCTCGGCGTGAGCGACCGAACAGCTGTGCGGCAGCACCCGGTTGACGCCGATCGCGACGATGCGGTGGTCGGGGCCGAAGACCACCGCGCCGAACGGGCCGCCGCTGCCGGCCTCGACATTCCTGCGCGACAGTACGATCGCGAGCGCGACCTTGTCGGCATCGCTGTCGTAGCTGCGCGCGATATCGACATCGTCGTGGACCCATGCGGGCAGGGTGAGATGGACCTGTGCGTACAGCATCATTCGACCGTCCGCATCACATCACGACCGCGCCGCTGGTGATGTTCTGGCACTCGCCCTGCACGCATTGGCAGCCGCTGACCTCCTGGAAACCGCAGACCGACGCCATGCCGGCTTTCGCGCACTGCGCCTGCACGGCGGGGGGGTCGGTCTTCGCGTCCTTGTTCACGCAGCTCGGAAACGCGCCGCAGCAGTTGCCGACGTTCTTCACCGCGCAGTCGCTGTCGGTCTTGCAACTGCGACTGGGATTGGACGCGTCGCTGCGCGGAGCGGTCTCCGCAGTGGGCAGCGTTGCCGCAGGCGGAGCGGCGACCGGCGGTTCCGCAAGGCGTTCAGCGGCGAGAGGCGCGGCCGGGGCCGGCGCCGCCGATGGCGCTTCCGGTGTGGACGTCGGTGCGGTGCAGCCGACCAGCAGCAGCGCGGCGAGCGCTGCGAATGCGAAATGGCGTAGGCGCATGGCGAATCTCCTGCAGTGTTGGAATGGGCCGCAGCCTGTATGCGACCCGGCGTGCGCTCGAACGTTCAAACGTTCGCGGCCCAGGTGTCGCGCAGGGTCACGCTGCGGTTGAACACCGGTGCGTCGGCGCGATGATCGAAACGGTCCGCAACGAAATAGCCGATGCGCTCGAACTGGAAACCCTGCTCGGGCGCGGCGGTGGCGGCGGCGGGCTCGACATAGCCGCGCACGCTGCGACGCGAGTCCGGATTCAGGTAATCGCGGTAGGTCTTGCCGTCGTCGTCGGTGTCGGGGTTGGCCACGGTGAACAGGCGGTCGTACAGCCGCACTTCCGCCGGCACCGCGTGCGCGGCGCCGACCCAGTGGATGGTGCCCTTGATCTTGCGGTCGGCGCCGGTCATGCCGGGGCGCGATTCCAGATCGAGCGTGCCGCGCAATTCGACGATCTCGCCGGCATCGTTCTTGATCACTTCGTCGCAGCGCGCGATGCCGGCACCGCGCAGACGCACTTCGCCGCCCGGGACCAGCCGC
The DNA here is from genome assembly GCA_017302135.1 of Lysobacterales bacterium. GTDB lineage: Bacteria > Pseudomonadota > Gammaproteobacteria > Xanthomonadales > Xanthomonadaceae > Lysobacter_I. The sequence continues at coordinate 113,757 of JAFLDZ010000004.1, forward strand.
TTCCAGCCTTTCGGCGGTACTTCCGCGAAGTCTTCGCGTTCGATCCACAGTTCGCGCGAGAACGGCACCGTGCGCTGGCCGAAGGATTCGTCCTTCGGATGATTCGAGAATGTCAGCTGTTCTTCGTGGCCTTCCGGCAGATTGCCCAGCACGAACTTCACCGGATCGAGTACGGCCATGCGCCGCGGCGCGCGGCTGTCGAGATCTTCGCGCAGCGTGTTTTCCAGGACCGAGTAGTCGATCAGCGAATTCTGCTTCGACAGGCCGAGCCGGGCGACGAACAGCTTCAGCGCATCGGCGGTATAGCCGCGTCGGCGGATGCCCTGCAGCGTCGGCATGCGCGGGTCGCCCCAGCCGTCGACCAGGCCTTCGTCGACCAGGGTCATCAGCTTGCGTTTGCTCATCACCGTGTAGTTGAGATTGAGCCGCGAGAATTCGATCTGCCGCGGTTTGTCGGCCTCGAACGGCAGGCCGCGATCGGTCAGCGATTTCACCAGTTCGGGATGGTGGGCCAGATCGACCCTGTCCACGCACCAGTCGTAGAGCGGACGGTGATCCTCGAACTCGAGCGTGCACAGCGAGTGGGTGATGCCTTCGGCGGCGTCGCTGAGCGAATGCGCGTAGTCGTACATCGGATAGATCGGCCAGTCGTTGCCGGTGTTCTGGTGTTCGACGTGCTTGATCCGGTAGATCGCCGGGTCGCGCAGATTGATGTTGCCGCTGGTCATGTCGATCTTCGCGCGCAGGGTGCGTGCGCCGTCCGGGAACTCGCCCGCGCGCATGCGCCGGAACAGGTCGAGGTTCTCCTCGACGCTGCGGTTGCGGAACGGCGACTCGCGGCCCGGTTCGGTCAGGTTGCCGCGATACGCGCGGACTTCCTCGGCGCTGAGGTCGCAGACGAAGGCGTCGCCCTGGCGGATGAGTTTCTCCGCCGCGAGGTAGAACACCTGGAAATAGTCGGAGGCATGGCGCAGTTCCGCCCATTCGAAGCCGAGCCAGCGGACGTCGTCCTGGATCGCGCGGACGTATTCGGGGTCTTCGCGGGCCGGGTTGGTGTCGTCCAGGCGCAGGTTGCAGCGCCCGCCGAATTCCTCGGCGATGCCGAAGTCGGTCCAGATGGCCCGGGTATGGCCCAGATGCAGGTAGCCGTTGGGTTCCGGCGGGAACCGGGTCCGGATCGCGGCGTGCCGCCCGCTGGCGAGGTCCTCGCGGACGATCTGGCGAATGAAGTCCTGGCGGCGTTCGGAAACGGCGCCGGCGGGAAGAGTGTCCGTGGGATGGTCCGGGGTCATCGGCGATGCAGACTGCTAAAACAGCCAGTCTAACAGGCCGTTGAAAACGGCCTGTTGAAAAATAGCCTGTTAGCGCGTCCGCACATACGCCGGACGCGCGACCCGACTGCGCCTGCGGCGCCGGCCGAACCGCGAAGCCGGCCCCCGAAGGGTGAGCCGCATGGGGGGCGAGTCGACCGCCCCGGGTATGTTTCGACAACCTGTCGGCAGGGCGTGCCACCGTTTGCGACGTGCGCCCCCCTTTATGCCGCGCTCCCGTCTTGAAGGGCCGGCATTGCGGCTGCAGAAAAGCGGAGCGTGATGGTACTGTGTCCGGTGGAATAGGGGCGCCGCATCCGATGGGCTGAGGCGCGTGCGCATAGGCTGAAATCGATGAAAAGGGGGCGGGCGATGGGCGATGGTGCCGATCGGCCTGTAATTCCGGAAACCATTCCACTCACCGCGCGGGGCGAAAGCCGCGTTGCGATGCCTTATTGGCCCAAGGCTGGCGCCACCGCTGACTGGATCATGGAGATCCCGATATTCGCGATCTCCGATTGACCATGGCGTTTACGAACTGGGATATGCCGCAGCACTGGTTCCGCGCCATCGGCGTCGTCGTGGTGTTGCTGCTCGGCATGTACGCACTGTCGCCCAGTCGTGCCGAGGCACCGCATCTGCAGCCGCTGGCGGTGGAACTGGTGCCGTTGGCCGATGCGCAAGGTCGATTGTCGGAACTGGGTTCGGACGCCAAATCCCTGCTGCTCGGCGTTTCGGGCGATACGCGCCAGGCCCATGCCGAGCTGCGCTTCGTGTTGCCGCCGCGCGACAGCGAATCGCCGCACTGGGTGATCTGGATGCGGCGGGCGCCGGTGGAGACGGTCGAGCTGCGGGTGAACGACACCTGGAAGAGCGGCTCCCGCAGTTTCCTTGCCCCGCAGCGTTTCGAGGGGCCGATGCCTGTGGGGTATCTGTTCCGTCTGCCGAGCACATGGGAGGGCGAGATCCGGCTGCAGCTCGACGCGACTGCGATGCGTCTGGCGGCATTGAGGCCCGAAGTGATCTCAGAAGAACAGGCGAACCGCTATGTGCAGGAAGCGACCATCTTCGCCAGCCTGTCCTATGCCAGCCTGTTGATCCTGTCGCTGATGACGCTGGCGCTGTTCTTCGCGTCGCGCGATTCCGGTTTCCTGTCCTTCTTCGTGTTCTGCCTCTGCGGCGTCCTGCTGCTGGCGGTCTTCAACGGGCATGTCTACCTGTTCGAGCCGTTCGGTATTTTCCGGTTCCTGGGCGGCTCCGGCCTGCATGCGGTCTCGCTGCTGTTCGAGGTCGTTTCGCTGCGGATCCTGTTGAGATACACCGACATCGAACAGACGCGTCCGACGCTGGTGAAGGCGATCAACAACGGCTGCGTGATCCTGCTGCTGGCGATCGGGCTGCTGCTCGCATGGCGCGAGCATCTGGATGCGTTCGCCGGCATCTTCATGCCCCTGTTCTGGTGCCTGGGCTGCGTGGTCGCGTTCTATGTGCTGGGCGAAGCCTGGCGCCGCCGCGTGCCGCTCGCGGGTGCGGTGTTCTTCTCGGTGCTGGCGATCGCGTTATCGATCCTCGCCTGGGAACTGGCGTCGCGCGGAATGATCGCCGCGACCCTCTGGACGACCTACGGTTATCAGGCGGGCATCGTGCTGTGCGCATCGATGATCGCGGTCGGCTTGATCAGCCGGATCAGCAAATATCGCGAGCAGCGCGATCGCGAGCAGCGCGCGCGGGCCGATTCCGAGCGTCGCATGTACCGCGAAGCCGTGCGCTCGGAATTGATGACCATGCTGCAGACCTCGCTGCGCGGGGTCGCCGAAGACGAAGTGCAGCCGATCGTGTTCCGCCATCTGCTCGAACACCTGCGCCGGATCGTGCCGACCACAACGGCGGTCGCGGTCGCCCGCGGCTACCACGGCCGCGACACGCTGGTCGTGCAGCCGGCCGCCTATCTCGACGATGTCGAGGCGAATGTCGGCCAGCGCCTGCAGACGCTGCGCAAGCAGCTCGCCGGCAACATCGAACTGCAGCGCCCGGTGACCAAGACCGGCGAACTGACGCCGGTCGCGATCGAAGCCCTGATCGCACTGCCGGTACGCGCGCCTGCTTGGGGTTTGATCGTGCTGGAACGCAGTGGCGCAACCGTATTCCATCCCGAGGAACTGACCATCGTCCGCGAACTGGCGCGACTGGCGCTGCTGCAGGCCGACGAGGCCATCGCTGCGCTGCATCTGCGCCACACGGCGGAGATCGACGCGCTGACCGGCGCGCTCAACCGCCGCAGTCTCGACCAGTCCCTCGCCCGCACCTTCCAGCACGCGCACCGCAAGGGATTGCCTTTGTCGGTATTGTTCGTCGATATCGACCGCTTCAAGGCGATCAACGACAAGCTCGGCCATGCCAGCGGCGACCACTGCCTGCGCGAGATCGCGAAGACGATCGCCGCACAGCTCAGCGAGGACGATATCTTCGGGCGCTACGGTGGCGAGGAGTTCCTGGTGATCCTGCCGGGCCGGCAGACCGAGATGGCGCGGGCGATCGCCGAGCAGATCCGGCTCGCGGTCGAGCATACCGACGTCCGCTATCAGGAGCAGCCGCTGCGGCTCACGGTGAGCATCGGCGTCGCGACCCAGCTCTCGCATGAGGGGCAGCCGCAGCCGGCGGTCGAACGCGCGGACAAGGCGCTGTACGCCGCCAAACGCGCCGGACGCAACCGCGTGAACGTTGCGCCGGCGGTGTTCGCGTCGCGGCCGGCCACGGCTTGATCCTTGCGGGTTTGCCCGCATCTTCCTTCTACAATCTTTTCGGGAGTACTGTGATGTTCGAATCTCTGCTGGGCATCGGAGCGCACAAACAGCGCATGCCGTCGCCGCAGCGTGCGCTGCCCGGGCGCCCGGAAGAAATGCCGCTGGGCAATGTGCATCATGTGAATGGGCGTCCGTTGCGCGATGCGTTTTCGGGCCTCGCGCGCGTCCAGTTCGGCATGGGCTGTTTCTGGGGCGCCGAGCGCAAGTTCTGGCTGCAGCCGGGCGTGTATTCCACGGCGTCCGGCTATGCCGGCGGGCACACTCCGAACGCGAACTACCACGAGGTCTGCAGCGGCGAAACCGGCCATGCCGAAGTGGTGCTGGTCATCTACGACACGGTGGCGGTGTCGTTCGGAACGCTGTTGAAAACGTTCTGGGAGAGTCACGACCCGACCCAGGGCATGCGCCAGGGAAACGATGCCGGCACCCAGTACCGGTCCGCCATTTATTGCGATACCGAAGCCCAGTACGCTGCTGCCGTCGCCAGTCGCGACCGGTATCAGGAGCAGCTCGACACCGCCGGACTGGGTACGATCACGACCGAAATCCTGCATCCCGCCCCGGTGTTCTATTACGCCGAAGAAGAGCACCAGCAATATCTGTCGAAGCATCCGAACGGTTACTGCGGGCTCGGCGGCACCGGCGTGAGCTGTCCGACCGGTCTGTGATCGTCACGCCGCGCGGTCATTGTCTCGACACGCCGCACACGTAGATCACTTCGCAGGCGCCGGCGCCGGAATCCTCGCGCGTGAGCGAGCTGCGCCAGTGCCAACCGTCGGGCGTATCGATCTGCACCAGCCAGCCGTCGATGCGCACCCGATCGCCAGCGTCGACCGCATCCAGCGCTGCGGCGATGGCCGAGTTCGACGGCACCATGTGCATGTTCGCGCTGCTGCGCACGATATCGTCTGGCGGGATCGGCGGTGGCCCGCTCCAGCGGTAACGGTAGAAACGTCCGGACTGGGAGATGTCGAGCTTCGACAGCACGGCGTCGTCGCGCATGCGGCCCCAGCCCAGCGCCAGATCCACCGGCGAAAAATCCGCTTCGCGTCCGTGGTCGTAGTCCTCGCGCGACAACACGCGCGCAGCGACGCTGAATCCGGCCAGCGGCTTGGCGACCGCATTCGACAGTTGGAACGGTGTCATGCCGCCGGGGGCATCGCTCTGCACGGTGCCGTCTGCGCCCGCCAATCGTGCCGGCGGCACGCAGCCCAGCACGGGCTGTCCGTTCGCAGCGGTGAATGCGGCGGGCATGGACGTGGGCGACGATGGCGTCGCCAGCACCCAGGCCGCGACGGCAATGACGATGAAGATCAGGAGCCAGCGGAGCATGGGCGATTCCGGAGCTGTAGCTGGATTGCAGTTTACCCGGAGCGCCGCCGGTTCAGCGGTGCGGGCCGATGTGGGTCCGGACGCCGGTGATCGACTGATCGAGATGGCTCAACGGACGAAACGCGTAGTAAGCCGCGCGCGATCCGAAGATCACGTAATCGCGGCCATCGAACGCCCAGCGCTGGCGGTGGGTTTCGCGATAGCCGAGATAGCTGAAGATATAAACGACCAACAGCGCGACGCCCAACATCAGCGCACGCTTCATGCGCGCCCTGCGCCTGCTCAAGCGAAATCGCGCAGCAGCGCTTCGCGGATCGCCACCGGGACTTCGACCGTCGCCGGCATCCGCGCATCGTCGATTCCGAAGGACAGCATGGCGCCCGCGCGCAGCGATGAAATCTGCGACGCCGTGAAATCGAAGCGGAGGAAATGCACCGCCGAGGTCTTGTCGTCGTCGCTGCGGTCCATGTCCTCGTCGGCGTAGGTGGTGGCGCGGCCGATGCCCGCCACTTCGGCGTAGACATGGCGTTCGATGCCGCCGAGCCGTGCCAGTTCGCGGCGACGCAGATCCACGTCGGCGTACTCGATCAGCATCGTCGCCTTCAGATCGCGCCCACCCGGAATCAGCGGGTTGTAGGCATCGAGTTCATCCTGGATCGCGGCGGGTTCGAAGATCCGCTCGATCCGCAGCATTTCCTGGATCTGGTACTGGATCGTCAGCCGATCCTCGAACAGCAGGGTCACGTGTTCGCCGAGCTGCAGTTTGCGCACTTGCTTGTGCGCGAGCACGCGGGCGCGGAACGCGGCGCGTTCGACTGCGTAGGTTTCGAGGTTGTAGAGGTCGGTGCGGACGAGTGCGGTCATGGGGTCAGATTCCGTAGGCTTTGCGCAGCAGCGTGACCGGATGCTCCGCAGTAGTCCCGTCGTTCAAGCCATGCGCGATGTGCGCGCCGGCCATCACGCAGTCGCTGGTGAAGTGCTGCGCCTCCGCCTGCTTCACTCGGTTCTCGACGGGCTTGGCGATCTTGCGCGCGTATTCGTAAGTGGCTTTCTTCACGCCGTAGGTGCCGTCGTGGCCGGAGCAGCGTTCGATCGTGGTCACCTGGGTGCCCGGCACCAGTTCCAGCACCTGTCTGGTTTTCGGGCCGATGTTCTGCACGCGCTGGTGGCACGCCGCCTGCCATGCGACCTTGCCGAGTTCGTTCCTGAAGTCGTTCCTGAGCAAGCCTGCGGTCTGGCGGTGCATCAGATATTCGAAGGGGTCGAAGATCGCGCGACGGATCGCCAGCACCTGCGCGTCGTCGGGATACATCAGCGGCAGTTCCTGTTTGAACATCAGCACGCAGGACGGGATCGGCGCGATGATGTCCCAGCCATCGTTCACCGCTGCGGACATCGGCGGCATGTTGCGCTGCTTGTAGTCGTCGACGCTGTCGAGATCGCCGAGTTCGAGTTTCGGCATGCCGCAGCACTGGTTCTGGCGGATCAGCTTCACCGGGATGTCGTTGTGGCGCAGCACTGCGACCAGGTCTTCGACCATCTGCGGATGATTGTGGTTGCCGTAGCAGGTGACGAAGATCGCGACTTTTCCGCGCGTCGGACCCGCGGCCACCGCGCCTTCGCCGCTGTCGTCCTGCTTGAGTTTCTTCAGCGCGGTGGGGCTGTGATACGCAGGCACCTGCGCATCGCGATGCACGCCGAGGGTTTTTTCCATCACGCCGCGCAGCGCGGGTTGACGGTTGCCCCAGTTCACCGCTTCGACCACGACCGGAATCGAGGCGAGACTGCCGACGGTGGTGGTGCTGGACAGCAGTTTCACCGACATCGGCGCGCCATGCGCTTTGAAATGCACCGCTTTCGCGCGCAGCATCAGATGCGGAAAGTCGATGTTCCACTCGTGCGGCGGAATGTACGGGCATTTGGTCTGATAGCAGAGGTCGCAGAGATAGCACTGGTCGACGACCTTGGCGTAGTCGGCCTTCGCGACCCCGTCGACTTCCATCGTCGTCGATTCGTCGACCAGATCGAACAGGGTCGGAAAGCTCTGGCACAGGCTCACGCAGCGGCGACAGCCGTGGCAAAGATCGAACACGCGCTCCATCTCTTTTTCGAGTGCGGACTGGTCCCAGAACGCCGGGTTTTTCCAGTCGAGCGGGTGCCGCGTCGGCGCATCGAGGCTGCCTTCGCGCGCGGAGGAAGGCGGTGTGGGGGTGGGGGGCTGGTTCATGCGTCCCTCGTGATCGAGACCGGCTGTTTCGCGGACGACGGCGACTGTCCGTCCACCGCTGCGATGGCGTCGGACGCATGCGCGGCGAGTCGCCGTGTTGAGGTTGCTTTCTTCCGCGCCGGGAGAGGAGGCGCGGAAGAAAGCGGGGACGCCCGTTGCCCGGGCGACCCTGACTCCGGACTTATGCGCCGAGTTCGTTCAGCGCTTTCTGGAAACGGTTGGCATGCGAACGTTCGGCCTTGGCGAGGGTTTCGAACCAGTCGGCGATTTCGTCGAAGCCTTCGTCGCGCGCGGCCTTGGCCATGCCCGGGTACATGTCGGTGTATTCGTGGGTTTCGCCGGCGATCGCGGACTTCAAATTGTTCGCGGTATCGCCGAACGGCAGGCCGGTGGCGGGATCGCCGCACTGTTCGAGATATTCCAGATGGCCGTGCGCGTGTCCGGTCTCGCCTTCGGCGGTGGAGCGGAACACCGCGGCGACGTCGTTGTAACCCTCGACATCGGCTTTTTGCGCGAAATACAGGTAGCGGCGGTTCGCCTGGGATTCGCCGGCGAAGGCGGCTTTCAGATTGTCTTCGGTTTTCGAGCCTTTCAAACTCATGATGTTCAACCCCTTGGCTGTGATGATGCGGATGACGAAGCAGTCGATCTGGCGGGAGGCGCGCCGGCGGACGGCACGGCCCGAGCATACGCCCGGCGAATGGCAAGATGTGATCAATTGTTATGATCGATTCGATAGCCTTGATGAATGTTGCGTAGCAGCAAGAAGGGCGACTCCCACTGTTCAACCGCACTGCCGTTACCGACTCAAACGGGCTCGATGATTCGCGGATGTCGCGCACCGCCGTGGGTGGGCACATCGCTGGTCGTGAGCAGATCGGCGGGCAGGTCGCGGAATACGGCGGCGAGTTTGCTCAGGAATTCAGACATCGCCGAGCTGCGTCGCCAGACCATCGCGATGCGCCGGCTCGGTGCGGGCGCGCGGAACGGCAGCAGGCGGATATCCTGCGACGCCGCCACCGGCGGTTTCACGGCCAGCACCGGCAGCAGGGTGATGCCGACATTCGCCGCGACCATCTGCCGCAGGGTTTCCAGCGACGTCGCGCGGAACCCGGTCTTCTCGCCGGCGCCGGCGAGGTGGCACACGTCCAGTGCCTGATCGCGCAGGCAGTGCCCGTCTTCGAGCAGCAGCAGGCTCTCGTGGGCGAGATCCTGCATGGTCAGGGTCTTGCTGGTGGCCAGCGCATGCGCGACCGGCACCGCCAGCATGAACGGCTCCTCGAACAGCAGCTCGACGTGCAGTTGTTCGTCATGCAGCGGCAATGCGAGCACGCCGGCATCGAGCTTGCCTTCGCGCAGCTGGCGCAGGATGACCTCGGTCTTTTCCTCGATCAGCAGCAGTTCCAGCTCCGGAAACCGCTCACGCACCTGCGAAACGACGTGCGGCAGCAGATACGGTCCGAGGGTCGGAAAGATACCGAGCCGGACCGCGCCGGCCTCCGGATTCTGGCTGCGGCGCGCGGCTTCCTTCATTTCCTCGACATCGGCCATGATCCGGCGCGCGCGCTCGGCCGCGTCGCGTCCGGCGGGGGTCAGCATGATGTGGCGCGGCGCGCGCTCCACGAGCGATACGCCCAACTCCTCTTCTAGCTTCTTGATCTGCGTCGACAGCGTCGGCTGGCTGACGAAGCAGGCCGACGCCGCCCGTCCGAAATGTTTGTGGTCGGCAAGCGCCACCAGGTACTTGAGGTCGCGCAGGTTCATGACGATCCCTTCATGGCGTCTCGATTCCCGTGATGGCTTGCATCGAATTGAATGCGAAGACCGGGGCGGCAATGCATCTTGCGACACGATTGTCGAAAAAACCTTCACAGGCCTGAAGTGATACCGGCGATTGTCTTGCCGGTAAGCCTGTCGGTTCTGACAGGCTCGTTTTTTCGGGTGCGCCGCCGATGCCTGCGCGCGATGCGATTTCTCCGCGCGGAGGGGGCTCAGGCGGCCTCTGCGGCCGGCGTCGCCGCCGCCGCTGGTGCGGAGCTGCGGATCAGATGGTCGAAGGCGCCGAGCGCCGCTTTCGAGCCTTCGCTCATCGCGATCACGATCTGTTTGTAGGGCACCGTGGTCGCGTCGCCGGCAGCGAACACACCGGGCAGCGAGGTCTGGCCGCGTTCATCGATCACGATCTCGCCGCGCGGTGAAAGCGCCAGCGTGCCTTTCAGCCACTCGGTGTTCGGCAGCAGGCCGATCTGGACGAAGATGCCATCCAGCGCCAGCGTATGGCCGGCCTGCGTGGTGCGGTCCTGGTATTTCAGGCCAGTGACTTTCCGGCCATCGCCCAGCACTTCGGTGGTCTGCGCCGAGACGATCACCTCGACGTTCGGCAGACTGCGCAGCTTGCGCTGCAGCACTTCGTCGGCGCGCAGCTTCGCGTCGAATTCGATCAGGGTGACGTGGGCGACGATGCCGGCAAGGTCGATCGCCGCCTCCACGCCCGAGTTGCCGCCCCCGATCACCGCCACGCGCTTGCCCTTGAACAGCGGCCCGTCGCAGTGCGGGCAGTAGGCCACGCCCTTGTTGCGGTAGTCGTTTTCGCCGGGCACGTTCATCTGCCGCCAGCGCGCGCCGGTGGCGAGGATCACCGATTTCGATTTCAGCGAAGCGCCGCTGGCGAGCTTCACTTCAACCAGACCATCGGCGCCAGCCGGGATCAGCTGTTCCGCGCGCTGCAGATTCATGATGTCGACGTCGTAGTCGCGCACGTGGCGCTCCATCGCTGCGGCCAGCTTCGGGCCTTCGGTTTCGGGCACGGAGACGAAGTTCTCGATCGCCATCGTGTCCAGCACCTGTCCGCCGAAGCGCTCGACGGCGATGCCGGTGCGGATGCCCTTGCGCGCGGCATAGATCGCCGCCGCCGCGCCGGCCGGGCCGCCGCCGACGATCAGCACGTCGAACGCGTCTTTCGAGGCGATCTTCGCCGCTTCGCGCGCACCGGCGCCGGTGTCGAGCTTGGCCAGGATTTCTTCGACGCCCATCCGGCCCGCAGCGAAGATCTCGCCGTTGAGAACGACCGTCGGTACCGACATCACCTGGCGCGCGTCGACTTCGCTCTGGAACAGCGCGCCGTCGATGGCGACGTGTCTGATCTTCGGATTGAGCACGGCCATCAGGTTCAGGGCCTGCACCACGTCAGGGCAGTTCTGGCAGCTGAGCGAAAAGTAGGTTTCGAAAAGATATTCACCGTCGAGCGCGCGGACCTGTTCGATCACGTCCTGCGCCAGCTTCGACGGATGCCCGCCGACCTGCAGCAATGCCAGCACCAGCGAAGTGAATTCGTGGCCCATCGGAATCCCGGCGAAGCGCAGCGAAATGGTTTCGCCCGGCGTGGACAGCGCGAACGACGGCACGCGGTCGCCGGTTTCGCGCGCTTCGCGCAGGGTGACCAGATCCGACAGTCGGGTCAGTTCGACCAGCAGCTCGCGGAGCTCCTGCGACTTCGCGCCATCGTCGAGCGCGGCGGTGATCGCGACCGGGCGGGTCAGCTTCTGCAGATAGGTCTGGAGCTGGTTTTTGAGATCGGCATCGAGCATGGCCGGTTCCTTGCGTGTGGGCGGGAGCGGGGAGGGAGAGGCTGCGTTTGCAGCAGCGGTCTGCGTCGGCGGACGTGAGCCGGGGGAGGGGAGACCGGCATGGGGAGAGAGGCCGTCCGGAGCGGTGCAAACCGCTGCTGCAAACGAAGCGGGCAGGTCGCCTGCCGACCCTCCCCCGCTGGCGGAGGAGGGCGATTCGCAGGAAGCGAATGGGTGAGGCGGAAATCAGATCGGGTTGGAAACCAGATCGGGCTGGAAAATCAGATCTTGCCGACCAGATCCAGCGACGGCTTCAGGGTCTCGGCGCCTTCCTTCCACTTCGCGGGGCAGACCTGGCCCGGGTGGCTGGCGACGAACTGGGCCGCCTTGAGCTTGCGCAGTGTCTCGGAGACGTCGCGGGCGATCGCGTTGTCGTGGATTTCGAGGGTCTTGATCACGCCTTCCGGGTTGATGATGAAAGTACCGCGCAGCGCCAGACCTTCTTCTTCGATATGCACGTCGAAGGCGCGGGTCAGCTGATGGGTGGGGTCGCCGACCAGCGGGAACCTGGCCTTGCCGACCGCCGGGGAGGTTTCGTGCCAGACCTTGTGCGAGAAGTGCGTGTCGGTGGTGACGATGTAGACCTCGGCGCCGGCCTTCTGGAATTCGTCGTAGTTGTCGGCGGCGTCCTCGACTTCGGTCGGGCAATTGAAGGTGAAGGCGGCCGGCATGAAGATCAGGACCGACCACTTCCCCTTGAGCGTCTCGTCGGTGACCTGGACGAATTCGCCGGCGTGGAAAGCGGTGGCTTTGAAGGGTTTGACTTGGGTATTGATGAGCGACATGGAATGTCCTTGAGTGGGGGTGGGTGAAAGATGGGGTCGATCGCAACGAGGAGAAGGTTAGGCGAAGCCATTTGATTGATCCAATCAATTGATATGATATTAACGATAGTCAATAACTATCATTAAGCATTTCCCGGCAGAGGCAGAGGCAGAGGCAGAGGCCTACAGGACGCGTCAGGGTTTGGCGGGGAGATGCATGAAGGCCCGGATGGCCGGCAGCAGGGCGGGCTGTCGGCCGGGCACGCGCAGGGCGACCAGCGGGGCGAGGTGCCCGGCCTCCGGCAGCCAGACCAGGGTCGTTTCCACACCGACGCCTCGCAGCTTCTCGGCGAGTTCCCGGCTGTCCTTCGCTTCCACCGTCATGTCGGCGGTGCCGTGCACCAGCAGGAACGGCGGCTCGTCGCCATCGACGAAGTTCACTGCCTGCGCGCGTGGCCACTGCGCCTCGGGGCCGAAGACGTCTTCATAGCCCGCGATCTCGAAATCGTAGGGTCCCGACAGACCGATCACGCCGGCCAGATCGCGCGGCCGCAGGCCATGCGGCGCGAGATAACGCGCATCGGTGCCGATCAGCGCGGCGATCTGCGCACCGGCGGAATGGCCGGCGACGAACAGCCGCTGCGGATCGCCGCCATGGTCGGCTGCATGCGCTCGCGCCCAGGCCACCGCGCGCGCGCCGTCTTCCACGAAGCCCGGAAAGGTCGTGCGCGGGAAGGTGCGGTAATCGGCGACGATCGCCAGCACGCCCTGCTGCGCCAGCCGGTGGCCGATGAAGCGGTACTGCGCTCGATGGCCTTGCTTCCAGTTGCCGCCATAGAAAAAAATGACCACGGGCACAGGGCCGGTCGTCGCCCCGACCGGCCGGTACACGTCCAGCGCCAGGCCGTGCTGCCGGTCGTAGATGACGCTGGAGGCCGGTGCGGAGGCGCCGACATTGGCGATGCCGAATCCGGTGCTCTGGCAGCCGGCGAGCAGGCCGGCGAGCCATGCGATCGCGAATGCCGCGAACGGGAAAGCGCGAGGGCGTCGTGGATGGATCGCTGGAGTGGGCATGGGTGTCCTGAATTGCACTGGGTGTCCTTGATTGCATGGGCTGCGGGAAGCGCCGGCATGGTCGTGCCAGCGGCTACGATATCGACCATGGATACGACTCCCCGTCCCCGGCTGGATGCAGTGTTGCGCGAAGCCCGTGAACGCATCGACGAGGTCGATGCCCGGGTGCTGCTGGCGCATGCGCTCGAACGCTCATCGGCGTGGCTGTTCGCGCATGGCAACGACATCATCGAAGCGGATGCGCTGGATCGCTTCGAAACCCTGCTCGCGCGCCGTGCGCGGGGCGAGCCGGTGGCCTACCTCACCGGCCGGCGGGCGTTCTGGTCGTTCGAGCTGATGGTCTCGGCGGACACGCTGATCCCGCGCCCCGAAACCGAACTGCTGGTGGAGCTTGCGCTGGAGCGTCTGCCTGCCGGGTCGGAATCGCGCGTCGCCGATCTGGGTACCGGCAGTGGCGCGATCGCGCTGGCGCTGGCGCACGAACGTCCGCAGGCGCGGGTGGTCGCGCTGGACGTGAGCGCTGGAGCGCTCGATATCGCGCGCGCCAATGCGCGCGAATTGGGCCTGCGCAACCTCGAATTCCGCCAGGGCGACTGGCTGCAGCCGCTGGCCGACGAGCGCTTCGATCTGATCGTCAGCAATCCGCCCTACATCGCTGATGCCGATCCGCATCTGGACGCGCTGCGCTACGAACCCGCGCCCGCGCTGTCGTCGGGCGCCGATGGTCTCGACGCCATCCGCATCATTGCCGGCGCGGCGCCCGCGCATCTGCGCAGCGGCGGTTGGCTGCTGCTGGAACACGGCTGGGACCAGGGCGATGCCGTGCGCGCGCTGCTGCAGGCGGCGGGTTTCGACAGCGTGGAGACCCGCCGCGATCTGGAACACCGTGATCGGGTGACGCTTGGCAGACGCACGCATTGAGGCGACGGTGGCACACTTGGACATCCGAGCATCCTCCATCCGCATCGACCACCGGACCCGCCATGGCCGTCAGCCACCCCGCCATCCTGCAGCATGCCTTTCTCGATGAGATGTACCGGGACAGCTACTTTCCGGATGCGCTAGTCGACAAGGGCAAGGACATCCTGCTGCGCCTGTGCGACAGCATCGAGCTGGAAAAGCCGCGCGACCTCGAAGCCCTCTACGCGATTACGCACGCGGCCACCGACGAATTCAACGCACTGGCCGAAGCGTTCTACGAGCACGACAGCGAAATCGAGACGGCGGCGCGCGAATGCATCGCCGGGGAATTCGCTTTCATCGCAAGCACCTACGGTTTCGACGCCGACATCGAGGAAATGATCGCAACCCGCGACTGGTAAGCTCACGAGACCGGCGCGGAATGTCTCCGTCGCCGCACGCCACGCAACGCAGAGACACGACATCATCATGCGCACGTTCTATCCCGAACTCGACACCTTCGATACCGGCACACTGAAAGTCGACGACCGCCATACCCTGTACTACGAACAATGCGGCAACCCCAACGGCAAACCGGTAGTGATGCTGCACGGCGGCCCCGGTGCCGGCTGCAGTTCGAAGATGCGCCGTTTCCACGATCCGTCGAAATACCGCATCGTGCTGTTCGACCAGCGCGGCAGCGGCCGCTCCACGCCACACGCGGATCTGGTCGATAACACCACCTGGACGCTGGTCGCCGACATCGAAACGCTGCGCGAACATCTGGGCATCGCGTGCTGGCAGGTGTTCGGCGGTTCGTGGGGCTCGACGCTTGCGCTGGCCTATGCCGAAACGCATCCCGACAAAGTCACCGAACTGGTGCTGCGCGGCATCTTCATGCTGCGCCGCTGGGAACTGGAATGGTTCTATCAGGAAGGCGCCTCGCGGCTGTTCCCCGACGCGTGGGACCATTACCTCGCCGCGATTCCGCCGGTCGAACGCCATGATCTGATCTCCGCCTATCACCGCCGCCTCACCAGCGATGACGAAGCCACGCGGCTCGCCGCCGCGCGTGCATGGAGCGTGTGGGAAGGCGCGACCAGCTTCCTGCACATCGACGAGGATTTCGTCGCCGGTCACGAAGACGCCGCGTTCGCGCTCGCGTTCGCGCGCATCGAAAACCACTATTTCGTCAATGGCGGTTTCTTCGAGGTCGAAGACCAGTTGCTCCGCGACGCCCACAAGATTGCAGACATTCCGGGCGTGATCGTCCACGGCCGCTACGACGTGGTCTGCCCGATACAGAATGCGTGGGATCTGCACAAGGCGTGGCCGAAGGCGCAGTTGCATATCTCGCCAGCGTCGGGACATTCGGCCTACGAGCCGGAGAATGTGGATGCGCTGGTGCGGGCGACGGACAAATTCGCGTCGTGAATCGCAACCCTGCGGATGGATGTCTGCCGTGATCGAAACGGTGCGCGACACGCGCACCGTATTTCAGTGTTTGGCGATGTTGTCTAGAAACCCACCCATGCGCGCCCGGTGTCGCTGGCGAGCAACAACAGTGCGATGACGTTGAGGGCGACCGTGCCCCAGAACGTGCTCTGGAATGCGGCCTTGCGCGACTTGTGCCGGAACACGCGCTGCGCCAGCAGCGCACCCGGCCAGCCGCAGATGAAACCGAGAAAATGCAGCCTCGACTCCGGTGTGCGCTGTCGGCCGGCGGTCGCCGCCGATTTGTCGAGCCCGTAGACGATGAAGGCGATCGCGCTGACCGCCGCATAGGCCAGGAGTAAGTTCATCGGCAACTGCCCGGTGAACACCGTCCCGGCCAGCGTCGCCACGAACAGCAGCGCGAATACCGGCCCGAACCAGCCGGGCTTGGCGCGGTCGTCCGCAGGCGCGGTATCGCCGACGAAACGGATCGCGTTGGCCTGCAGCCGGCCGCGCGCGTCGCGGGTGACGGTGTAGGTGATGAGGTCGCCATCGAGCGGACGACGTGATGCTCTGGCGAAGGCCTTGATATGGACGAAGGCGCGGTCGCCGCCGCCGTTCGGCACGACGAAGCCGAAGCCCTTGTCGTCGTTCCAGTCGCCGAGTCGTCCCTGATAGCGCATGCGATGTGATCGTGTGGAGTGTCGCGATTTTAGCGCGCGCGCCCGTCTTCGTATCCTGCAAGATCTTCCTGTATCAGCAGTGCCTGCAGCTGCGCTGCCGAGGCACGCCGCATCGGCTTCTCGTCGATCGACGACAGCGGCGCCTGCCGCAGGGCATCGTGCGGCAGCACGGCGATGTCGAAGCCCATATCTTCGGCGGAGAACAGCCAGACCGGGCAGTCGAGCGCGCGCTCGCGGTCGAGGCGCATGCGGCGGCTGCGGGTCTCGGCGGGGATGCGATGGTCTTCGAGGAAGCGCGGCACGGCTTCGGCATCGTCGGTGTAGAGGTGTAGCTGCACCGGTGCGTTGGCGTCCGCAGTGCCGTCGAGGACCGGGCCGACGAGACGGGCATCGAACGGCGCGAAGAATTCCAGCGCGCGCAGCGCGGCATCGCGACGCTGGCGCAGCGCGTTGACCTGCGCTTCGCCCTGGAACAGTCGCTGGTATTCGCGCAGCGCGTCTTCGATCTCGCGGTTGCGCGGCAGCGAGGCGTCGTCGTGGATGCCGAGCCGCTGCGCGGCCTTGAGTTTGGCTTGATGGAAATCGCGGATGCCGCTTTCGGCGATGAGCCGGGCGGCTTCATGGGCGAGGCGCGCGCGTCGCTCGCGGGTCTTCGTTTCGGCGTGTTGGCGGGCGTGGTGCATGATCAGCGTCCCGGCGGGGCCTGGGGATGACTGTAACGGAAGCGGTGCTGGATGTGGGTGCGGCGGCCACAGGTCGGCTGCGGGCTTTTTACCTCTCCCGCCGGGAGAGGTCGCCGCGCAAAGCGCGGCCTGAGGGTGCGGGTGCCCACGATGGTCGCTTGCGCACGAACCCTCACCCCGACCCCTCTCCCGATGGGAGAGGGGGCAAAGCGCCGGTTCGTGCCGCGATCAGAAAATATCGAACGACTCTTCGCTCGGCAGCGCGTCGTCGTTGCCGTAGTCGACGTAGGTATCCATCTTTTCGAGATCCTCGACCTTCACGTATTCGGTGATGCCGCCGCCGCCATTGGTGGGCAGCAGCTGTCCGCTGGCGGTGACCGCGACCTTGACCATGCCGTCGGGCGGGTCGTTGGCGGCGATCGGCACGTCGGTCAGCGCGACCTTCATATAGTCGATCCAGATCGGCAGCGCCGCCTTGCCGCCGTATTCGCGGTAGCCCAGCGTGGTGTTGTCGCTTTTGCCCACCCACACGGTGGTAATGAGATTGCCGCCGGTGCCGGAGAACCAGGCGTCGCGATGGTTGTTGGTGGAGCCGGTCTTGCCGCCGATGTCCTCGCGGCCGAGGCGCCTCGCGTCGGTGGCGGTGCCGCGCAGCACCACGTCGCGCATCATCGAGGTGAGCTGGTAGGCGATGCGTTCGTCGATGGCGCGCGGCGCCAGCACGGCGTCCGCGGGCAGTGCTGCCGGCGCTGCCGCTTTTGCGGCGGCTTTCTTGTCGTCGGGTTTGGCGGCGGCGGGTTTGGCGCTGCCGGCGGGGCCGAGGTCGAAACCATCGACCACGCTGGACGCCGGCGTGGCCGGCTGCCCGGCACGTCCGTTGGCGCAGCTGCGGCAGGCGATGGCCGGCTTTTCCTTGAAGATGACCTTGCCTTCGCGGTCCTTCACTTCATCGATGAACCACGGGGTGATGCGGAAGCCGCCGTTGGCGAACGTCGCGTAGCCGCGCGCCACCGACAGCGGCGTCAGCGAAGGCGTGCCCAGCGAGATCGACAGATTCGGCGGCAGTTCTTCTTCCTTGAAGCCGAACTGGGTGATGTATTTGCGGGCGTATTCGACCCCGATCGCGTCGAGCATGCGCACCGAGACCAGATTGCGCGACTGCACCAGCGCTTCGCGCACCCGCACCGGGCCGGCGAAACCGCCGCCATCGTTCTGCGGGCGCCAGACTTTGCCGGCGCGCATGCGGAACACCACCGGGGCATCCAGCACGATCGAGGCCGGGTTGTAGCCGCGCTCGAACGCGGCCGCATAGATGAAAGGCTTGAACGACGAGCCGGGCTGGCGGCGGGCCTGGATGGCGTTGTTGAATTTGCTGCCGGCGAAGCTGTAGCCGCCGACCAGCGCACGCAGTGCGCCGGTGTCGGCGTCCAGCGACACCAGCGCCGATTCTGCGCGCGGCAATTGATCCAGGCGCCAGGTGACCGGGCCGGCGGGAACGGGCGCCGGGGCGGCGGCTGCAACCTCGCCCACCTTGGGGGTTTTCGGGTCAGGCTTGGCTTCGGGCACGATTTTGCGCACCCGGGCCACATCGCCGCGCTTGAGCAAGGCGGCCGGCGACTTGCCGGTCCAGCGCGAGGTGTCGGGGCCGAGATCGAGCACGGTGCCGTCGGCCAGGACCACTTGGGCATTGCTGCCGCTGGTGGCCAGGACCAGTGCGGCCAGCAGTGCGCCGCGAGGCGGGAAAGTGCGTAAACGGGTCGCGGCGGTGGCGGCATCCTCGTTGGCGGGCAGCTCGATGCGCTGGAGCGCCTTGGGGTTCCAGCCATGGCGGTGGTCGTAGGCGCCGAGGCCATCGCGCACCGCACTGTCGGCGGCGGCCTGCAGCACCGGGTCGATGGTCGTGGTCACGTGGTAGCCCTTGGTCAGGGCTTCCTCGCCGTACCGCGCGATCATTTCCTGGCGCACCATCTCGGCGATGAACGGCGCGGAGACTTCGATCGGCCGCTCGTGCGGACTGGCGTGCATCGCTGCGGCTTGCGCGGCCTGCTCCTCGGCGACCGAAATCATGTTCAGCTCGCGCATCCGCTGCAGCACATAGTCCCGGCGGACCTTGGCGCGGGGGGGATTGTTCAGCGGATTGCCGCTGGACGGGAATTTCGGGATCGCCGCCAGCGAGGCCATTTCGTCCAGGCTGAGCTGCTCCAGCGGCTTGCCGTAGTAGAACTCGGCGGCAGCGCCCACGCCATAGGCGCGATTGCCGAAGAAGCTTTTATTGAGATAGAGCTCGAAGATCTCGTCCTTGGTCAGTTCGGTTTCCATCTTGCGCGCCAGCAGCATTTCCGAGAATTTGCGCTTGTAGCTGTACTCGGGGCTGAGGAAAAACATTTTTGCGACTTGCTGGGTGATGGTGGAGCCGCCGGCCACGCGCTTCTTGTCGGTGAAGAGGATCTCCTTGATCGCGCGGGCCACCCCCTTGTAATCGACGCCGCCGTGCTCGTAGAACCGGGCATCTTCGATCGCAATGAAGGCGTCCTTGAGCGGCTTGGGCACCTTTTCGATCTTCACGGGGTAGCGCCGGGTCTCGCCGAACAGGCCGATCAGGCGCCCGTCGCGCGCATAGACGTAGAGCGGTTCCTGCAATTCGATGGTGCGCAGGGTCTGTACGTCCGGGAGCTTGGACGAGACACTGGCATAGACAAGCCAGAAACCGATGCCCCCGACCAGCAGGCCAAGAAAGGACAACAGGAGCGCCCAGCGCAGGAAGCGACGAATACGGGACATGGTTGGGGGAATCCTGGGGGCGAAAGGTGTACTGATAGCGGTGGCGAATTATAGGGGACCCGCCCCCGGCGCTGTCGCGCGGTCGCGGGGAAGTCCGGAAAGCGGGTCCGATGGGGCGGGCCGGCGACCAGGCGAGCGGCCCGGACAGGGCTTCAGGTCGTGACAGAGGTCACTCTGAGAACGATCGGAAGTGATGGGGAGTTGCCTTAAAGTTGAAAGTCCGTTATTTAATGTATTGGGACACGTAACGTGCGTAAGCGCGCGTGGGATGGGGAAAAAGTGGGACTGCTAGCAAAAAATCAGTCACCTTTGGTGGGCGTCGACATCAGCTCGACCGCCGTCAAGCTCCTGCAGCTGTCTCGGGCTGGCGACCGCTATCGGGTGGAGCACTACGCGGTCGAGCCTTTGCCGCCGAACGCCGTGGCCGAAAAGAACATCGTCGAGGTCGAGGCGGTCGGCGAAGCCATCCGCCGAGCCCTGAACCGGTCCGGGAGCAAGGCCAAGCATGCGGCGGCCGCCGTGGCCGGCTCGGCGGTGATCACCAAGATCATCCCGATGCCCGCCGAACTGGACGAGGACGATATGGAGTCCCAGATCGAGCTGGAGGCGGTGAACTACATCCCGTATCCGATCGAGGAAGTGAATCTGGACTTCGAGGTGCTGGGCGCCATGCCCGGCAACCCGGAGATGGTCCAGGTGCTGCTGGCGGCCTCGCGTTCCGAGAACGTGGAGATGCGCGCCTCGGCGCTTGAAGTCGGCGGCCTGACCGCGAGGGTCATGGATGTCGAGGCCTTCGCGATCGAAAACGCCTATGCCCTGATCGCCGGTACGCTGAACATCCCGCACGACGGTATCGTCGCGCTGGTCGATGTCGGCGCCACCATGACCACGCTCAGCATCCTGCGCAACGGCCGCAACATCTACAGCCGCGAACAGGTGTTCGGCGGCAAGCAGCTCACCGACGAAGTGATGCGCCGCTACGGCCTCAGCTATGAGGAGGCCGGCCTCGCCAAGCGTCAGGGCGGTCTGCCCGAGAGCTACGAGATCGAAGTGCTGGAGCCGTTCAAGGAGGCGATGGCCCAGCAGATCGGCCGTCTGCTCCAGTTCTTCTATGCCGGCAGCGAGTACAACCGCGTCGATCAGATCGTGCTCGCGGGCGGCTGCGCCTCGATCGCCGGCATCGCGCCGATGGTCGAGGAGCAACTCGGCGTGCAGACCGTCGTCGCCAATCCGCTGGCCCAGATGACCCTTGGCCCACGCGTGCAGGCCCACGCGCTCGCGCAGGACGCGCCGGCGCTGATGATCGCCTGCGGCCTTGCTCTGAGGAGCTTCGACTGATGGCACGGATCAATCTACTTCCGTGGCGCGCGGAGCGCCAGAAAGAGCGCAAGAAGCAGTTCTTCCTGATGCTGGCGCTGTCCGCGTTCGCCGGTCTGGCCGCGTGGTTCCTGATCAACGCCTACTACAACGGCCAGATCTCCGGTCAGCAGGCGCGCAACGCCTTCCTCGACCAGGAAATCGTCGCCGTCCAGGCCAAGATCACCGAGATCCAGGCGCTGGAAGAAAAGAAGAACAAACTGCTCAACCGCAAGATCGTGATCGAAGAGTTGCAGGCCAACCGTTCGCAGATGGTGCATCTGTTCGATTCGCTGGTGCGCACCATCCCCGACGGTGTGATCCTCACTTCGATCAAGCAGGAAGGCGACAAACTGACGCTTGAGGGCCGCTCGCAGTCGAACGCGCGGGTGAGTACCTACATGCGGAACTTCGAGACCTCCGGCTGGATGACCAGGCCCGAGCTGTCTGTGATCCAGGCCGAAGGCGACGACAAGGGTCTGCCTTACACCTTCAGCCTGACAGTGACGCTCGCGAATCCGAACGCCAAGAAAGAAGGTGAAGAGGCTGCAGTCGCCACCGATCCCGCGGTCGCCGCGCCGGCCACACTGCAGCCGCTCAGCCCGGCACAGCCCGCTGGCGCCGCACCGGCTGCTGCTGCTCCGACGACCGGCGCACCGGCGACGACCACAGCGCCGCCAGCGCCGGCCTCCAGCACTCCGCCGGCCAATCATCCCGAGTCCGCACAACCGCAGCCGACGGGAGGAGCCGAGTCGTGAAAAAGAAAATGTCGCTCAAGGAGCTCGACTTCAACAACGCCGGCTCCTGGCCGCGTGAATGGCAGCTCGGCTTCTGTATCGCACTCGGACTGCTGATCCTGTTCCTGCTGTGGAACTTCCTGACCCGTCCGAAGAGCGCCCAGCTCGAATCGTTCGAGGCCGAAGAGGTCACCAAGCGCACCGATTTCGAGAGGTTGCAGGGCCAGGCCGCGAATCTGGAGCCGTTGAAGCAGCAGCTCGCGCAGATGGAACAACAGTTGCAGCAGATGCTTCGCCAACTGCCGAGCAAGACCGAAATGCCCGATCTGATCGTGGACATCTCGCAGACCGCGCTCGCCACCGGCATCACCAACGAACTGTTCCAGCCCGGCGAAGAAACCGCGCTCGAGTTCTACGCCGAAAAACCGATCGAATTGAAAATGGTCGGTAGCTATCACCAGTTCGGCGCCTTCGTCAGCGGGGTCGCCTCGCTGCCGCGCGTGGTGATCATGACCATGCACAACATCGAACTCACGCCTCGTGCGGACGCCAACGCCGACAAGAAGAAGCTCGTCGGCATCGGTCCGAATTCCACGCTCGAACTCAAGGGCACGGTCAAGACCTATCGCTATCGCGACGAGGAGGAGACGGCCTCCGCGACGCCTGCCGCCGACGGAACCGCCGCAGCGGGCGCGCCACCTGCCTCCGCTGCTCCGACGCCGGCCCCGCAAGGAGGCAAGTGATGAAGCACAGACATTCATCGATCCGGCCACTGGCGGCGCGTCCATTCCTCGCGTTGGCGCTGTTCGCGGCGCTGACCGGTTGCGGGCGATCGATCACCAGTACCCCGGGCGAAGCTCCGAATCTCGAAGAGTGGGTTGCCGAGGTCAAGGCGCGTCCCGCGCCGCCGCTCGACCCGCTGCCGGTGATGCAGCAGTTCGAGACGTTCGAATACTCCGCGCAGTCGTTGCGCGATCCATTCAGTACTGCGTTCGCCGCAGGCTCGTCTGCTTCCGGGCCGCGTCCCGAGGCGAACCGGCGCAAGCAGGTGTTGGAGAATTTCCCGCTCGATAGTCTCGACATGGTCGGGACGCTCGGTAAAGGCGGGTCGCTGATCGCGCTGGTGATGGTGCCCGAGAAGGTCACCTACCGTGTGCGTCCGGGCGATTACATGGGCCAGGCCGATGGGCGCGTGACTGGCGTGTTCGAAGATCGTATCGAACTCGTCGAACTGGTTCCCGATGGTGCAGGCGGTTGGCTGGAGCGGCCGGCGACGGTCTCGCTCGATGACGAATAAGACGAGGGGATAGCGAAATGATCGTACTCAACGCGCATAGCCAGCAGCAGGGCCGTCGCACAATGCCAATGAAGGCCGCCATGTACGGCTTGGCCGCCGGTCTGTTGTCGGCGCTCAGCGTCGTCAACGCGGCTCCGCCAAACCCGCCCGCGTCCGCACCCGCAGTCGCGGCCGTGCCACAGACCCCACAGGTCGGTGCCGCAGTCGCTTCGATTACCAGCATCGACTTCAAACGAGGCGATGGCGGTTCGGGCAAGCTGATCCTGCACTTCGACAAGGATGGCGCGACGCCCGATATGCGCGCCAGCGAAGCCGGTGTCGTCGTCGATATCGGCAACGTCACGGTGCCCGCGCACCTGCAGCGGATGTTGAACGTCAGCGACTTCGCCACGCCGGTGCAACAGGTGCAGGCCACCGGCAGCGGCGACAAGGCGCAAGTGGTGATGAGCGCCAAGGGCGCATTCGAACCGCTGGCCTACCAGACCGGTCGCGACTACATCGTCGAGCTGGTGCCGCGTGCCGCGACACCGACCCGCGCGGTCGGTGGTGCTTCCGCTGTCGTCGGCACCGCGCAGAAGGCGGCGACCGCAGCGCGTCCGTTCAACGGGCGTCCGGTGACCTTCAACTTCCAGGACGTGCCGGTGCGCACAGTGCTGCAGCTGATCGCCGAAGAGTCGAATCTCAACATCGTCGCCAGCGACACCGTGCAGGGCAACGTGACGCTGCGCCTGATCAATGTGCCGTGGGATCAGGCATTGGATATCGTGCTGCAGGCGAAAGCCCTCGACAAACGCCGCAGCGGCAATGTCGTGTGGGTCGCTCCGCAGGCCGAAATCGCCAAGTTCGAGCAGGACAAGGAAGACGCGCGCATCGCGATCGAGAACCGCGTCGAAACGGTCACCGAATACATTCCGGTCAGTTACGGCAACGCCGAAGACATCGCCAAACTGCTGACCGACGAAAGCAAGGGCAACCAGTCCAGCGGCGGCGGTGCGCAGGGCGGCGGTGGCGGCGGTGGCGGTTCGCAGCAGAGCCGTGGTTTCCTGTCTTCGCGCGGCAGCCTCAGCTTCGACCGTCGTACCAACACGCTGCTGGTGATCGACATTCCGGCGCGCGTCGGCGAGATCCGTCGCCTTGTGGCGCAGCTCGACAAGCCGGTCGATCAGGTGCTGATCGAAGCCAAGATCGTGATCGCCACCGAGGACTTCGCCCGTGAACTGGGCGCCAAGTTCGGCATCAACGGCTCCAGGAACAACGTCGCATTCGGCAACAACACCGCCAACACCACCGGTACGATGAACTCCATCGCCGATGCCAACAGCCGTTACAACACCGCCATTCGCGATTGGCAGATCGCCAATCTCGATCGCGCTGCGCAGGGGCAGCCGGCGCTGCCGCCGCCGTTGCGTCCGGTTCCCAGCATCATCAAGGGCAGCAACGTCGATCTCGGCGCTGCGGTCGGCTCGCTGATCACCAGCAACCCCGCGTCGCTGGCGTTCACGATCCTCAATGCCGGCTATGCGCTCGACATCGAGCTGTCGGCGATGCAGGAAGAGGGCCGCGGCGAAGTGATCTCCAACCCGCGCGTCGTCACCAGCAACCAGCGCGAAGCGGTGATCAAGCAGGGCCGCGAAATCGGCTACGTCACCACCACCGTGTCCGGTGGCCTGGTCACCCAGACCGTGAACTTCAAGGACGTGGTGCTCGAACTGAAGGTCACGCCGACCATCACCAACGACGGTCGCGTGTTCCTGAACATGGCGGTCAAGAAGGATGAGCTGGAAGAGTTCATCAATACCGCCAACGGTTCGGTGCCGCTGATCGCCAAGCGCGAAGTGAACACCGCCGTGCTGGTCGAAGACGGCAACACCGTCGTCATCGGCGGCGTGTACGAGTTCTCCGACCGCAGTCAGGCATCCAAGGTGCCGTTCCTGGCCGATCTGCCGATCCTCGGCAATCTGTTCAAGAAGAAAGGTCGCGGCAAGACCAAGGCCGAACTGTTGATCTTCGTCACCCCGAAGGTCATGACGGTTTCTCCGCGGATCTGATCCGCGACGTCCATCGCAATGAATACGGAAACGGGGGCTTCGGCCCCCGTTTTCTTTGGGGACCCGGCGCGGCGATGCGGCGCCGGCCGGGGCCGTGAACATTTCCAGCGAAGATCGGTCAAACTGCGGATCGAATCGCCGAGCCGACGGATGCCTGTCTGAGATGGATACCCCCGCTGCCCCTTCCCGATTGCATGCCGTCTTCGCGCAGTTGCGCGAACAGTTGTCTGCGGAGATCGTCGGCCAGTCCGCGCTGATCGAGCGGCTGCTGATCGCGCTGCTCGCCGACGGCCATCTGCTGGTGGAGGGCGCACCCGGGCTTGCCAAGACCACCGCGATCCGCGCGCTTGCCGACCGTCTGGAAGCCGATTTCGCCCGGGTCCAGTTCACGCCAGACCTGTTGCCTTCGGATTTGACCGGCACCGAAGTCTGGCGTCCGCAGGATGGGCATTTCGAGTTCCAGCCCGGGCCGATTTTCCACTCGCTGCTGCTCGCGGACGAAATCAACCGCGCGCCGGCCAAGGTGCAGTCGGCGCTGCTCGAAGCGATGGGCGAACGCCAGGTCACCGTCGGCCGCCAGACCTATCCGCTGCCGCGACTGTTCCTGGTGATGGCGACCCAGAATCCGATCGAACAGGAAGGCACGTTCCCGCTGCCCGAAGCGCAGCTCGACCGTTTCCTGATGTACGTGCGCATCGGCTATCCCGAAGCGTCGATGGAAGCGGAGATCCTGCGTCTAGCGCGCGACCGCGCCCGCAACGAGCATGCAGGCACCACGCGGACGGCCGCGCCGCTGCTGCGGCTGTCGCAGGCGGATGTCTTCGAAGCGCGCACCGCCGTGCTGGATCTGCACGTGGCGCCGTCGCTGGAGCGTTACCTGATCGAGATCGTGCTCGCGTCGCGCGATGCCACCCGGTACGACCCGACATTGGCGCGCCGCATCGGTTGGGGCGCGAGCCCGCGCGGCTCGATCGCACTGGAACGCTGCGCTCGGGCGCGCGCATGGTTGGCGGGACGCGACTTCGTGACCCCGGACGACGTGCGTGCGGTCGCGCTGGATGTCCTGCGCCATCGCGTGTTGCCGAGTTACGAAGCGGTCGCCGAAGGTTGGGATGGCGAGCGCTTGGTGAAGGCGCTGCTCGACAAGGTGCCGTTGCCCTGAGCTCCGGCCCGGACCGCGCACCATGACCGAAGGCATTACTCCGAGCCTGGACGAACTCGTGGCACTGCGTCGCGCGGTGCTCGGGCGGCGTCCGCCGCGTCGCGGGAGCCATGGCATGAGCGGTCAGGCGCAGTCGCCGATGCGCGGACGCGGGATGGAATACGCCGAGTCGCGCGAGTACGCGAACGGCGACGACGCACGCCATATCGACTGGCGATTGACCGCGCGCACCGGGCGACCGCACACCAAACTGTTCCAGGCCGAACGCGAGCGTTTGACACTGATCGTCGCCGACACCGCGCCCACGCTGTATTTCGGCACGCGCACGCGATTCAAATCGGTGCAGGCCGCGCGTGCCGGCGCGATCGCCGCGTGGGCGGCGGTGCGCGACGGCGATCGCATCGGCGTACTGCGCGGCAGTGCGCGGGAAGCGCCGATCGCTCCCGCGTCCGGCAGTCGCGGCGCACTGCGCGTGCTCGACGCGCTGGTGCGCTGGTACGCGAAGCCGCCCGAACACGATGCCGGTCTGGCGGTCGCGCTGGATCACGCCGATCGCCTGCTGCGTCCCGGTTCGCGGCTGGTGGTGCTGGCCGACCCGCTGAGCGTGATCGCACTGCCGGCATCGCGCTGGCCGATGCTGGTGCAGCATCGCGAAGTGATCGTGCTGTTGATGACCGACCCGTTGGAACGCGATCCGCCGCGCGCGCGATTGCCTTTTTTCGTCGAACGCATCGTCGCCGCAGGCGCCGCGCCCGCGACCCGGCGCATCGAACTGGATCTCGCCGCCGACGCGCAGCGCCAACGCTGGCAGAGCGCGTTTTCCGCGCCGTTGGATGAGGCCATGGCGATCCTCGCGCGCAGCGGCATCCGCGCGCGCGCGCTGTCCACCGACGCGCCGAGCGAAAGTTGGCTCGATCTGTTCGCGGGGACGCGCGCGGCATGACCTGGCCCGTGATGCGCGCGCAAGCCCTGCCGCTCGGCGCGCCGAAAGCGCCGGCGTCCGAGCCCCTGCCGCTGCAGGATGTGCATCTGCCGCCCGCACCCGATTGGTGGCCGCCCGCACCCGGCTGGTGGATCGTGCTGGTGGCGCTGGCAGCGATCGCGATCGGCGTGTGGTTCTGGCGTCGTCGCGTGCGTCGCCGTCGCGCGGTGATCGAAACCCTGTTCGACGAGACGCTCGCAGCTGTTGATGGGGTCGATGGCGCATCGGCGCGGATCGCCACGATGTCGGAACTGCTGCGCCGCGCCGCGCGTCGTCGCGACCCGCAGGCGGATCGCCTCAGCGGCGATGCGTGGCTGCGGTTTCTCGATGATGGCCAGCGGATTCCGGTGTTCTCCGCGGGTGCCGGGCGCACGCTGCTCGAAGGCGGCTTCCGGCGCGATGTCGGTGCGCAGGAATTCGAAGCCCTGCGCGGAATCGTGCGGACGCGTTTCGTCGAACTGATGACGCATGGACAGGCGCGGCGCTGGCCCTGGTCGCGGCGGCGGACATGATCGACGCCGTGCTCGAATCGCTGCGCTCGAACTTCGCCTGGCCGCTGTGGCTGGCGGCGTTGCCGCTGCCGTGGCTGGTGCGCCGCTTCTGGCCGACCGCATCCACCGCCGCGCCGGCGCTGCGGGTGCCGTACGGCGACCGCATCAGTGCGATCGGCGGGCAGATCGGTCGCGCGCGATCGCGCAGCCCGGGCGTGTTGCCGTGGCTGGCGTGGGCGCTGCTGTGCATCGCGGCGGCGCGTCCGCAACAGTTGGGCGATCTGGTCCAGCCGCCGCAGGCCGCGCGCGATTTGATGCTGGCGGTCGATCTGTCCGGCAGCATGGACGAGCGCGACATGGAGCTCGGCGGTCGCGTCGTCACCCGTACGACCGCTGCCAAGGCGGTGATCGCGGATTTCCTCGAACGCCGCAGCGGCGATCGCGTCGGCCTGATTGTGTTCGGTCGACGCGCTTACGCGCTGACCCCGCTGACCCGCGATCTCGACACGGTGCGCGAACAGCTCGATGGCACCGTCACCGGTCTGGCCGGCAACGAAACCGCGATCGGCGATGCGATCGGCCTGGCGACGAAGCGCCTGCAGTCGCAGCCGGCCGAACAGCGCGTGTTGATCCTGCTCACCGACGGTCTGAACACCGCCGGCGCGCTCGATCCCGAGAAAGCCGCAGAGATGGCGCACGACGCCAAGGTCCGTATCCACACCATCGCCTTCGGTGGTTACGGCGCTGGATTGTCTGTGTTCGGCATTCCGATCCGGCGCGCCAGCAGCGATCTGATCACCGACGAAGACGGGCTCAAGCGCATCTCCGCGCGCACCGGTGGCCGCTCCTTCGTGGCCCGCGATGTCGATCAGCTTGCGGGCATTTACAGTGAAATCGATCGGCTCGAACCGGTGAAACGCCCGGGGCAGCGCCTGCGCCCGCGGATCGAACGCTATCCGTGGCCGCTCGGGCTCGCGCTGCTGTGCGCGCTGCTGGTGCTGTGGCAACGACGGGAGACGCTGCGATGAGCGTCGATCTTGCGGCTGCGGATCTGTTGAACGTGGTGACCACCGACTTCCGGTTCCTGCGCCCGCTGTGGCTGCTCGGGCTGCTGGCGATCCCGCCGCTGCTGTGGTGGCTGCGTCGTCTGCGCCAGCGCCGCAATGTCTGGCGCGAGGCGGTCGATGCGCATCTGCTGTCGCATCTGTTGCAGGGCCGGCAGACGGCCCAGGGCGGCTGGCGCAACATCGCGCCGGTGCTGGCGTGGACGCTGGCGATCCTGGCGTTGGCCGGGCCGAGCTGGCGCGAATTGCCGCAGCCGCTGTGGCAGGACCGCAATCCGCTGGTGATCGCGCTCGATCTGTCCTATGCGACGCTGACCGCCGACGTGCAGCCCACGCGCCTGCTGCAGGCGCGCGCCAAGATCGCGCACATCCTCCGCACGCGCGGCGGCGGGCAGATCGCACTGGTGGCTTTCGCCGATGACGCCTACACCGTATCGCCGCTCACCGACGATGCCGACAACATCGCGCTGTTTCTCGATGCGCTGACGCCCGATGTGATGCCGCGCGACGGCAGCCGCGCCGACCGCGCGATCGAAGAATCGATGCGTCTGCTGACGCGGACCGGCTTCAAGCGCGGCGACATCCTGCTGATCACCGACCATGCCGGCGGCGCTGCGGGCTCGGCGGCGATCGATGCGCGGAAGGCCGGGTATCGCGTTTTGGTGCTGGGCCTCGGTACGCCGGCGGGTGGCGCGTACCGGCAACCGAAGGGCGGCGTCGGCAGCGCGCGATTGGAGGAGGATGCGCTGCGCAGGATCGCCAGTGCGGGCGGCGGAAGTTATGCGACGGTGGCGCCCGGCGACGACGACCTGCGCGCGCTCGGCGTGCTCCAGGCCGATCGCATCGACGCCGCAGCCGCGCAGGGCAAGCGCGGAACCGCGCCGCTGGATGAAGGATTCTGGCTGTTGCCGGCGCTGTTGCTGCTCGCGCTGCTGGCGTTCCGTCGCGGGGTGCTCGCGGTTGCGCTGCTGGCGCTGTACTTGCCGTGGCAACCCGCGTTCGCCGCCGATGGCAGTCTGTGGCGGCGCGAAGACCAGCAGCAGTACGCGCAGATGCAGCGCGGCGTCGAGGCCTACCGCAGCGGCGACTATGCCGCCGCCGAAACGGCGCTGCGCGATCTGCCCGGCGCCGATGCGGCGTACAACCGCGGTAATGCCTTGGCGAAGCAGGGGCGTTACGACGAAGCCATCGCCGAATACGATCGCGCGCTGACGCTGCAGCCGTCGATGCGCGATGCGGTCGAGAATCGGCAGCGGGTCGAGGCCGCGCGCAAGCGCAAGCCGCCGCAGGACCCGCAGCAGAAGCAGCAGAAGCCGCCGCAAAAGCCGAAGAACAAGCCGAAAGATCCTGCACAGGACAAGAAGCAGCAGGATCCGCCCAAGGACAAGCCGCAGGATCAGCAACAGGACCAGCAGCCAAACCAGCAACAGGACCAGCCAAAGGACAAACCCCAGGAAAATCCGCAGGACAAGCCGCAGGACCAGTCGAAGAATCAGCCGAAGAACGGTCAGCAGAACCCCTCACCGGGCAAGCAGGGGCAGCCGCAGCCGAACCGTCCGCAGCAGTCTCCTCCGCAGGACGCATCGCAGAAACCGCAGCCCCAGAAGCCGGATCCTAAGAAGCCGGATCCTCAGAAGCCGGATCCTCAGAAGCCGGATCCGGCCGACCGCAAGGCGCAGGAACAGGCGCAGCGCGAGGCCGATGCCGCGCAGCGCGAGCGCATGCGGAAGGCGCAGGCGAAGCCGCCGGAGAAGCCGGGCGCCGATGACGCGTCGAACAAGCCGCCGCAACCGTTGCCCGGGACGTCCGCAGGCGGTCCGGGGCAGGCGAAGGAAAGCGCGCAGGACCGCGAGCGTCGGATTGCCAATGAAGTGGCGCTGCAGCGCGTTCCGGACGATCCGGGCGGACTGCTGCGGGCCAAGTTCAAACTCGAACAGCAGCGCCGCCGTCGCGGGAAGGATCGCTGATGCGGCGCGCGCCTGCGCCGCTGCTTCGTGCGCTCGCGCTGCTCTGGGCGCTGTGCGTGCTCGCGCTTGCGATGCCCGCATCGGCGCAGCCGCCACGCGTATGGATCGATCGCGATCGCATCGCCTACGACGAGACCGTCACCTTGACCATGGAGGTCGATCTCCAGTCCACGTCGGGCATGCCGAATCTGGTCGACTTGACCCGCGATTTCCGGATCGTCGATCAACGCCTCGAACAGGACATGGGGGTGGTCAACGGCCAGATCGCGCTGAAGGTCAGGATGCAGCTGGTCCTCGCGCCGACCCGCGAAGGCACGATCGATATTCCTTCGATGTGGGTCGGCAGGGATGCGACTGCGCCGCTGCGGGTGACCGTGCTGCCGCCGCTCAACCCCCGGGTCGTCGATGAGTCACCGCCCGCAGCGGCGACCGAAGGCCGGCCGATTTTCATCGAAGCCAAAGTCGACACTGCCACGCCGTACGTGCAGCAGTCCGTGGGATTCACCCTGCGGCTGTACTACCAGTCCGGGATGCTGGTCGATGGTCGCCTCGACCAGCATCAGCCCGCAGGCGCGAGTCTGCAGAAGATCGGCGACGACGTGCAGATGACCGTCCCCGTCGGCGGTCGCGACTACGACGTGGTCGAGCGGCGGTATCTGCTCATTCCCGAGCGCAGCGGCACGCTCACCGTTCCCAGCGCCAATTTCATCGGCCGCGGGATGGGGTTGTTCGACGGTGGTCGACATGATCTGAATATTTTCGGCGCCCCGGTCGCGCTGCAGGTACGGCCCATTCCTGCGAACGCGCCGCAGCCGTGGCTGCCGCTGCGCGGTCTGCGCATGCGCTATGTCGAAACCCCGAAGTCGCTGCAGGTCGGCAGGAGCGCGCCGGTCACCGTGGAAGTGGTGGCGGATGGCGCCACTGCGGCCCAGTTGCCGACACTGATGGTGCAGGCCGACAACGAAGCCCAGATATTCGCGGAACCGCCGCAAGTGGACGATCGTTTCCTGCAGGGCCGTCCGCAGGCCACGATCGTCCGCCGCTTCTCGGTGCTGCCCACGCGCGACGGCACGCTGCGGATCGTCGCGCCGCGCATCGTGTGGTGGGACACCCAGGCCGGCATCGCCCGCATCGCATCGCTGCCCGATCTGACGCTGCGCGTGGCGCCGGGCGCGGCGGGCGCATCAGCAGGGCAGGACAGCGGCGACACCGGAGCGAGCGCAGACGACGACGCGCGCGGATGGCGCGACTGGATTCCCGACGGGCGCTGGGGTTGGGCCGCACTCGGCATGGGGCTGTTGTGGCTCGGTGTGCTGTTCCTGGGGTGGCGACTGTGGGCATTGCGCACCAAACCCGCGCCGGTCGCTCCGCATGTGTCACCCGCGAACGACCCGCAGCGGCTGATGCGGGCGCTCGCCCGCAACGATCTGGCTGCGATCGTGCAGGCGCTGTGCGCTGCGCCTGTGCCGGTGGAGGCCGACCTCGACGCCGTGCGTGCGCGGCTGGCCGATCCCGCGCAGCGCGCCGCAGTGGATGCCCTGCAGCGTGCGCGCTGGGGCGATGGCGACAACGCGGCAACGCTTGCGGCGCTGCGCACGGCGTTCGCCTCCGGGCCGCGCTGGCGCACGTCGGCCGCGCGCGCCGAACCGGTCCTGCTGCCGCCGCTGTATCCGCAACGCTGAGTCGCTGCGCGCGCAAGCTCCAGCCGGCAGCGTGGCCGCCGGGTTTGCCGTCCGCGCTGGCGACGCCTGATATCCTCCGTCGAACTTCAGCGGGAACCGCCCATGAGCACTGAAACCGCCGCGCCCTCGCGCTTGCCGATGCACTGGAAAATCGCGCTCGGTTTCGCCATGGGCATCGCGCTCGGGCTGGTCGTCTATCGTTTTGTCGGTGCGGACGCGCCCTGGGTGAAAGCCTTCATCGAATACGGCACCCAACCGTTCTCGACCATTTTCCTGCGCCTGATCTTCATGCTGGTCATCCCGCTGCTGTTCTCGGCGCTGGTGGTCGGCATCAGCGAAATGGGCGATGTGCGCGCGCTCGGCCGCATCGGCTGGCGCACGCTGGGCTACACCACGGTGCTGTCCGCGATCGCGGTGCTGATCGGTCTGGTCCTGGTGAACTGGCTCAAACCGGGCGTCGGCGTGGACAGCGCCGAAGCGATGAACATGATGAGCGAGGGCGCCGAACGCGCGAAGAGCATCGTCAGCGACAGCGCCAGCCAGCCCAAGGGTCTGGACATGCTGATCGCGATCGTGCCCGACAACGTGATCAAGGCCGCCGCCGACAACACCATTCTTGCGGTGATGTTCTTCGCGCTGATGCTGGGCATCGGTCTGGTGCTGACCCGCAGCGAAGCGGCCAACACCCTCAAGCGCGTCATCGAAGGGCTGTTCGACGTCTCGATGACGCTGATCGGCCTGGTGATCAAGCTGGCGCCGTACGCGGTGTTCTGTCTGATGTTCAACCTCGTCGCCCAGTTCGGCTGGGATCTGCTGGTGCGGCTGGGCGCGTTCGTGCTGGTGGTGCTGCTGGCGCTGGCGGTGCACCAGTTCGTGGTGTATTCGCTGGCGATCTGGCTGATCGCGAAGCGTTCGCCGATCGGCTTTTTCCGCGATGTCCAAGAGGCGATGCTGATGGCGTTCTCCACCGCCTCCAGCAACGCCACCTTGCCCACCGCGCTGCGCGTGGCCGACGAAAAACTGCATCTGCCCAAACGGGTCTCGCGTTTCGTGCTGACCGTTGGCGCCACCGCCAACCAGAACGGCACCGCGCTGTTCGAGGGCGTGACGGTGCTGTTCCTGGCCCAGTACTTCGGCATCGACCTGACGCTGCCGCAGCAGGTCACGGTGATGTTCGTGTGCATCCTCGGCGGCATCGGCACCGCCGGCGTACCGTCGGGTTCGCTGCCGGTGATCGCGCTGATCTGCGCCATGGTCGGCGTGCCGCCGGAAGGCATCGGCCTGGTGCTCGGCGTCAACCATTTCCTCGACATGTGCCGCACGACGGTCAACGTCACCGGCGACCTCGGCATCGCGGCGATGGTGTCGCGCGGGGAGTCGGATGCGCCGCAGGACGCGCCGGACGCGCCGATCAAGACCTGACCTCGCGCGACTGCGTGCGTCGCACGGTGCGCTTGTGGCCGCTGGCGGCCACTGGCAGAATCGACGCAATATCCGCCTATTCCGGGCGCGGCGCGATCAAGGAGAACAAACATGCACAAGATGTTGACGATGGCGGTACTGCTGGCGATGGCAGGCACCGCGACAGCCGCGGATCCGGCCTGCAAGACCAATTTCAAGCAGGAAGGCAAGTTCATGACCGGCCGCAGCTTCACCACCTTCGACACGGTTTCTGGAGTCAGCGTGTCCACGGCCTACAAGCGCATTTATGCCGAAGGCACCAAGTCCGGCCTGCGCGTGGCGTCCAGCGACGAGAAGGCGGGCGTGATTTCGTTCGAGCAGCCCAACGGCGGCGTCGATTTCACCGGTGCCAAGGCGACCTTGCCGTGGAACGTGATCATCGAAGCGCAGGGCAAGAAGGACGTGAAGATCACGGTCACCAAGACCACCCCCGGCGGTTTCTCCACCAGCACCGACTTCCAGATCACCTCGATGTGCGCGGTGATCGACGCGGCGCGCTGATCGCAGCCGCGAACCGCGACCTCGCCGGCCGTCCCGTCGGCGGGGCGCGCCCCGGGAGGCTCGCCGGCGAGACATCGCGGGCTCCCGGATGGGACAATGGGCGGCCCGCACCCCGCCGGGCGCTGCCGAATCCTCCCGCCCCATGACGACGCCCAGCCGCCGCGACCTCGCCAACGCCATCCGTTTCCTCGCCATCGACGCGGTGCAGGCCGCCAATTCCGGTCATCCGGGCATGCCGATGGGCATGGCCGACATCGCCGAGGTGCTGTGGAACGATTATCTGCAGCACAATCCCGCCAACCCGCATTGGCCCAACCGCGACCGCTTCGTGCTCTCCAACGGTCACGGTTCGATGCTGCACTACGCGCTGCTGCACCTCACCGGCTACGACCTGCCGATCGAAGAGCTGAAACAGTTCCGCCAGCTCGGCTCGAAGACCGCAGGCCACCCCGAAAACCACATGACGCCCGGCGTCGAGACCACCACCGGTCCGCTGGGACAGGGCTTCGCCAATGCGGTGGGTTTCGCGCTCGCCGAAAAAGTGTTGGCGCAGCGCTTCAACCGTCCCGAGTTGTCCGTCGTCGATCACCGCACCTGGGTGTTCATGGGCGACGGTTGCCTGATGGAAGGCATCTCGCATGAAGCCGCGTCGCTCGCCGGCACCTGGGGCTTGAACAAACTCGTCGCGTTCTGGGACGACAACAACATCTCCATCGACGGCCAGGTGCAGGGCTGGTTCACCGACGACACGCCTGCACGCTTCGAAGCCTACGGCTGGATGGTGGTGCGCAACGTCGACGGCCACGACCCGGTCGAGATCAAGACCGCGATCGACACCGCGCTGAGATCCACCGACAAGCCGGTGTTGATCTGCTGCCGCACCACGATCGGTTTCGGTTCGCCCGCGAAGGCCGGCAAGGAATCGTCGCACGGCGCGCCGCTGGGCAAGGACGAAGCCGCCGCGACGCGCGCTGCCCTGCACTGGGACCACGCGCCGTTCGACATCCCGCAGGCCATCGCCGACGGTTGGAATGCGCACAGCGCCGGCCACAACCGCGAAACGCGCTGGGGCCATGTGTTCGAAACCTATGCTGCGCAGTATCCGGAACTCGCCGCCGAACTGGAACGCCGCACGCGCGGCGATCTGCCCGCCGATTTCGCCGCTGTCGCCGACGCCTACATCGCCAAACTGCAGGCCGAAGGTCCGGTGGTCGCGTCGCGCAAGGCGTCGCAGATGGCGATCGAAGCATTCGCACCGCACTTGCCGGAACTGATCGGCGGCTCCGCCGATCTCGCGCATTCCAATCTCACGCTGTGGAAAGGCAGCAAGTCGGTCGCGGGCAGCGACCCCGACGCCAATTACGTCTATTACGGCGTGCGCGAATTCGCGATGACCGCGATCAGCAACGGTCTGGCGCTGCACGGCGGTTTCGTGCCGTACGACGCCACCTTCCTGGTGTTCAGCGACTACGCGCGCAATGCGGTGCGCATGAGCGCGCTGATGGGCGCGCGCGCGATCCACGTCTACACCCACGACTCGATCGGTCTGGGCGAAGACGGCCCGACCCATCAGCCGGTCGAACATCTGGCCTCGCTGCGCTACATCCCCGACAACGACGTCTGGCGTCCCTGCGACGCGGTCGAATCGGCGGTGGCGTGGCGCGCGGCGATCGAGCGCGCGGATGGCCCGTCGTGCCTGGTCTTCTCGCGCCAGAATCTGCCGCACCAGGCGCGCAGCGACGCGCAGGTCGCCGACATCCGGCGCGGCGGTTACGTGCTGAAGGACAGCGTCGGCGCGCCGGAATACATCCTGATCGCGACCGGCTCGGAAGTCGGTCTCGCGATGCAGGCCGCCGAACAGCTCGGCGACGGCGCACGCGTGGTGTCGATGCCATCGACCGATGTCTTCGACCGTCAGGACGCGGCGTATCGCGATGCGGTATTGCCGAAGAACTGCCGCAAGCGCATCGCGATCGAAGCGGGCGTGCGTGATTTCTGGCGCAAGTACGTCGGCCTGGACGGCGCGGTGATCGGTATCGACACCTACGGCGCATCAGCGCCGGCCGAAAAGCTTTATCCGCATTTCGGCATCACCGTCGACGCGGCGGTCGCCGCCGCGCGTGATCTCTGATCGGCGCGCGGCGCCCGGAAAAGGATTCCGTCATGATCGAACCGGACCGCGTTTTGAAGCATCCTGCGGAACGGCCGCAGGCCGGGCATCCGACAAGCCCGGTTTGCCGCATGCGCGGATTTGCAGGGGGGCGAATCGCATGGGGGCGACTCGGATGGGAGATTGGTCTCGAGTGCGGCGGGTGACTGAATCGCGGCACCCGGCGACGGCGGCCTCCAGGATGGGTGTGTGAACCGCCGCCGGCGCAGCATCTGCGGATCACGGCAAGCCATCGCTTTGGCGAGTCTGCTCTGCGCCGCGATGCTGTCCGCACACGCCGGAGCATCGGCGCCGTGCGCGCGGATCGCCGCAGTGCGGCGTGCGACTGTCGATCCCGCAGCGTGCCTGCGCCGCATCGGCATTGCGCCGCTGGCCGATTCGGATGACGCTGCGACCAACACGACCGCCGCCGGTTTGTTTTCGCGCGCGGAAGAACGTATCGCGGCGGGACGGTTCGACGAGGCCGAACAGTCGCTCGATTGCGCCGAAGCTGTGCTGCATACCGACAACGATGCGATCGCGCATTACGAACTCGTTCGTCGTCGCGGCATTCTGGATTACCGGCGCGAGCGCATCCCCGAAGCGCTGGAACGTTTCGAATGCGCGCTGGAGCTCTCGACCGCGCGCGAGGATCGTTCCGCGATCGCCCGCGATCTCAAGAACGTCGGCAGCGCGCTGCGTCGGCTCGGCGATTTCCGCGGTGCGCTGCGACGCCTCGCGGAAAGTCTGGATCTGCAGCGTGCGGAGGGCAGCGATGCGCTGGGCCCGGTGCTCAACAACATCGGCGATGTCTATCGCGAGCTGGACGAACCCGAGACCGCTCTGCGCTACTACCGCGAAGCGCTGGAGGATTTCCAGCGTCGCGGGAATCCCGTCGAAGCGGCGCACGTGCTCGAAACCCTCAGCGTGCTCGCGCTCGACCGTGGCGATTCGCGCGAGGCGGCGCGGCTGCTCGAAAGCGCGCTCGCGGAGGATCGCCAGAACGGGAATCGACCCTATCGCTTGCG
The DNA here is from genome assembly GCA_017302135.1 of Lysobacterales bacterium. GTDB lineage: Bacteria > Pseudomonadota > Gammaproteobacteria > Xanthomonadales > Xanthomonadaceae > Lysobacter_I. The sequence continues at coordinate 151,300 of JAFLDZ010000004.1, forward strand.
CATCTACGCGGGCCTGACCCGGCTGGCGATCGCGGAAGGCGACCTCGCGAAAGCGGAGCGTTGGCGTTCCGCGGGTCTGGCGATGGCGGACGAGTACGATTTGACGCTGCCTGCGGCGTTTGAGTTGGAGGCCGCACGTCTCGATCGCCTCGGCGGCCGTTTCGGGGCCGCGCAGGCCAGGCTCCGTCGCGCTGTCGCGCGCCTGCCGCAAAGCGATACAGAGCGGCCCGAACTGCTGCGGGAGCTGGCCGCGAGTCTTGAAAGCGAGGGCGATACGGCCGCCGCGATCGCGGTGCTGCGGCAGACGCATACCGCCGAATTGAAGCTGGCCGAATCGAAGTACGACCGTCAGTTGGCTTGGGCGCGATCGCGATTCGAAGCCGCGGAGCGCGAGCACAAGATCGCCGTGCTGGAGCGCGACGGCCGCCTGCGCAGCGCGATGCTGCGCCAGCGCACGTTGCTGCTGTGGTCCACGATCGCTTCCGGGCTGGCGCTGCTGTTGCTGTCGGTGATGTTTTTCCTGCGCCGGCAGCAGCAGGCGCGAATCGCCGAGGCAGCGCGACAGGCGCGCAACGACGAGGAATTGGCCCGTTACCGTCAGCAGGCCGTCGCGCTGGGCGTCGATCGCCGATTGTTGAAGTCGCTCTTCGACGACCGTCGCGACGCGGTGTGCGTGATCGACGCGGAAGGTTCGGTGCTGACGCTCAACCGCGCCGCGTGCGAACTGCTGTCCATTGCCGAAGATGCCATGGTCGGCCAGGATTTCGCGGATTGCCTGCAGGAAGATCGGCGCGACGAATTCCATGCCGCGCTCGTACGGATGGAGGATACGGCGACCCTGCAGTTGGCGATGAACCAATCGCAAGGAGGCGCGCTGCTGTCGCTTCGACTTTCGGAATGGGAGCGCGATGGCGGGTTGATCCTGTTGACCATCGCCGCGTCCACGGCTACTGCGTCTTCCTCCGCCGACACGGTGTTCGTACCCGCCAACGAAGCAGGCGCATCGCCGGGGCAGGACGATGCGTCGCAGCAGGCGTTCCGCCGCGCGCTCGTCGAACTGATGCTGGCGACGGTCGATGCATGGGAACGCGGCACCGGCCAAGGGCGTCTGGAATTGGCCGAAAAAAGCCGGATATGGCGCGTCACCATCGACGACGGACGTTTGCGCGCCCGCTCGATGGAGCGCTATCTCAATCTGTCGAAACTACCGCAGAATCCGCGTTGGCGAGACGTCCTGCGCTCGGCGTATTTCGTGCTCGGCCAATGCGAGATGGATGCCTCCACGCGCGCTGCGCTGCAGAGCGGAGTCGACGCCGTGCTTGCCTATACGCGGCGCAGTGCGCTGGCATGAGGCGCAGCGACCGTCCATGGTCGCTTTGCCAAGCCGTTTTCCCTGCACATGATCGAAGGCGATCCATTCGGCGGGCGTTGGTTCGGCCGCGCACCGGACTCGCGACCACCGGGCACGCCCCGGCGATGACCCGATTCAGTGCTGCCGGGAGTTATTCGGATGCTTCAGGAGAAGGCGAGACCGGTGCGGGTGCGGTCTGCGCCACGCAGATCACGCAGGCGCCCTTCAAGTGACCGCTGCGGAAGTCGTAGAGTTTGTGATGCTCTCTCGCATTGAAGGCTTCCGGCTGATGCACCAGAGGCATCGACTGCGACGCCTGTCGTGTCGAACTGCGCAGGGCGGCCGTCGCGCAGAATTCCTGGCTCAACTGGTCGGACCAGAACCAGTCGTCGACGATGCCGCAACTGCGCTCGTCGTTGCACGGCAGATCCACAGGCGGATGCTTCAGCACCGGATTGCGCTTCCGATACGCCGTCAATGTTTCCGGGGAGAAATCGAAATGTGCGACCACCGTGGGCACGGTATTCGGGTCGAGGCACCAGTTCGAGGGCAGGGTATCGTGCGCGAACACGGGAGTTGCGAACAACAGGCCGAGGCCGAACCAGGACAGGCGGAAGCGACGGATCGAAACGTTGCGCGTCATGGGATCTCTACGAGTAGGGACGAAAAGCCAGTGTAGAGGCTGGCCGCGTTCAGCCGCCAATCCTTTCCCGGGCAAAAACGGGCACGAATCGCTCGCAAACGCCTGATTCGTCATCGCGCGCGGGTCTTGCGGTGCCCGCTGTACGCCGCGCCGTAAGCGATCGTGCCGGTCAGCCGCTTCCGAACCGCTGGCCGGATGTCCCGCCGCGGCCCGGTTTTTCCCGGTTTCGTACTGGCGCGGGCGTACACGCTTGCCTAGCGTGGATACGACCCGCTGTCGCGGGCACCCATCCACTTGCAGGAGTCGCGTGATGAAGCAGTTTCCCCGTCGTTGGTTCTTCCGCACAGCCGTCGCCCTTGCGTTCGCCATCGGCATCGCCGGTTCCGCCCACGCCGAGAGCCAGCCCGGCACGGGCGCCGGCTACTACGGCTCTGCCACCTACGACAGTCTGCAGGGGTCCGTCGTCGGCCCGTATGCCAGCTGGACCGAATGCAATGATGCCCTGCAGAACGCGATCGACAATGCGGTCTACAACTTCGGCTGGACCGTGATCAGCATCGACGGTTGCGGTTACAACCCGGGTCTGACGCACGGCATCAACTATGAAATCCATCTGCTGGTCGCAGCCGAATCGCCGAAAGAATCGGCGGAGATCGGCAAGCTGCTGTTGGCCGAAGTAGAGCGCGTCCGCAATCAGTATCGCATCGACAATTACGAAGCCGCACTGCGGGCCATTGCCAAAGCCAGCGGCGGCAAATGAGCGTGGCGATGCGCACGGCCTTCCTGCGGTGCGCATCGCTTTCGCGTGCCAGCACTTTCGTGATCCGCCACCTTCGCACCCCGCCACCTTCGCAATCCGGCGCCGCCGGGTTCGTCGGGCGGACCGACATCCATCTCACAGGAGTGATCGTTCCATGAACATGATTCGTAAAACCTGTATCGCCATGGCGCTTTTGATCGGCGTCTCCGCTGCTGCCGATGCGCGCCCACCCGCACCTTGGGGCGGCGGCTATTACGGCAGTGCCTGGTACAGCAGTGGCCAGGGTTCGGTCATCGCCGGTGCTTCGACCTGGGCCGAATGCAATTTGCAGCTTCAGGATGCCATCGGCCGTGCGTTGGGTTGGGGCTGGAGCGTGGTGAGCTATGTACCCTGCCACTATCAGGCGCCGTTCCAGTATGCCCCGGCACCGGAAGACGGTGTCGAGATCGTGGCGGGATCTTCAGGGGAATCGGCCGGCGTGGTCCGGGTGATCACCGATGAGATCGTGCGGGTGCGCACTCAATACCGCGCCGACGAATTCGAGGCCTCGATGCGCACGGTCTACCAGGCTGCCAGCGGCAAGTAGGTCGCTGACAGGACAGTTCGTCGTCCCCGCGTACAACGGCGCGGGACGCTGCCTTTGCAAGGGCCCAAGGACGGGCCGACTTCAGCGCGACATCACCGCCGACGCTGCCCGGCCCTGGTGCCGAACTCCGATCAGCGGAGGCGTCTCATTCGCACGGCAGCCGCCGAGGAGGGCGGGTATCGGCTGCACAACTGTATATCGAGGCCGATGACGATGCTCAACGGCCGCTGCGATGTCCCAATGAGTCGACCTCCGGCCCCGTTCGCCTGAAAAAGCCGCCAAAGTCGCATCAGTTCCCGAAATTTATGAGACGATAATCTCGCTATATGGAAAGCCAATGGCTTGATCGTTTTTTTCGATGCCGGGTGTGTCTAGCGAGGTAATGCGTGGTCGATCTAGGAGAGTTGTGCGGCGCGCTGAAGTCAGCGATGGCCGAAGGCGGTGGGCACAAAGTGTTTTTCTACGCCGCAGGAAAAAATGGAGCAGGGCTCAGACACGGTTTCATCGCGATCGTCGATCCGCAGACCTGTCAACTGAATTTCGAGCAATTGGACAACGATCATGCGCTGATCGAAATCCCTCAATTGAATTTCATCAAGGTCCAGGCCTTGCCGATGATCGGGCAGAACCCGGCCACAGGCACCAACCCCACGCTGGACACGCAGCATGTCCTGAACATGTTCGATCCCAAGATGCACGCCGCATCGAGCGCCGCGGCGCAGGCATCTCCGACGCCGCAGAATCGAATCCCGCCAGCCGCCCCGCCGCAAACGGCGCCTGTGCATGAGACTCCGGCCACCCACAAGTTGCCGTATACCCGCCTGAAAGAAGACGCGACCGCATTGCTGCAGACCTACTACGGCAATTCCGCGCCGCAGAAAATCGCGGACGTCGAGGTCAGATTTTCGCCGGTGACGCAGCCCGCCGAATTCCTGGATGCCTGCCGGCAATTGACGGCGGTACTGGTCGGTACGCCGAAGGCCAATGACGTGTTCAAGGCATTGTTCGAAAAGCTGGATTGAGAAAACAGGATTGAGCTGCAGTTCCGGGGAGCGGACTGCGGTGTGCGCGTGTCCGGGATCGCCGCTATGTGCGGCTTTCCCGAATCCATTCATTCAAAGGGGGATGTCAAATGACGGCAATACAACGCTTCATCGCTGCGATCTGGGTGCTTTCGACGCTGTTGATGGTGGTGCTTGCGATGGCAGGCGTGGACGAGGTGGTCCGGCTTTATTACTCGAATGCACTGCAACTGTTGTCCAGCATCGGTTGCGGCCTGATCTGCCTGACCGTGATGGACGCATTTCCGGTGGGCAGCCCGCTGCGCAACGCATGGCGCCTGATCGGCGCCGGCGTGATCGCGTGGGGAATCGGCGCGATGATCTTCGCGGGCTATCCGCTGATGAACAACGGCGAAGACACGCCGTACCCGTATTACGCGGATATCGGATATCTGCTGACCAGCCCGCTGATCGCGATGGGCCTGCTGGTATTCAAGCGCGGCGCCGGCCTCGTCGCACCGCTCTGGGGCAAGGTGTTGGCGGTGGTGGTGTTTCTGATCAGCATCTACTGGGGTTATTACGCCAACAACGAAGGCTTGACCGGGCAAGGCTGGGCCATGGCGCTCAGCTCGATCTGCTACATGCTGTTCGACCCGATCCTGATGGCGATCACCGTGCTCACGGCGACATCGTTCACCGGCGGCATCGTGGCCGAAACCTGGTGGAAGGCCGTGCTGGGCGTTGCGCTGTATTTCTTCGCGAACCAGGCCTTCACCTACCTCAACCTCATCGACGACTACACGACCGGCTCGTGGATCGACATGGGATGGATGCTCGGCTTCGGGATGATCGCCTGGGCGGCGATGACCGCTCGCAGGATGATGCTGTGATCGCTGCAGTCTGAAATCCGCCTCCGAATCTTGTGCAGGGCGGGTTACGCTCGCCCTGCCGGCTTGCGTACGTCTGTCTACCCTATCCCGCTCGCTGGGATCCGGCATATGCTGATCGAAGAGGTAAGGAAGCGCTGGCACCGGACCGAAGGAACGAGCAGGTCACTTGCAAGGGGGCGTTGTTTGAGAAAGCGGTGCAAGCCCGAATTCCGGATATGCCTCGCCTTGATGGCAGTGGCGACGTTCTGCGTGGCCACGACGGCGATGGCCGGGCCGGTGCCGGCTTGCGCGGTTGTCGATCGCAGTGCGCTGACGGACCCGGCGACGTGCCAACTGCGTTTCGCGTCGGCAGCGACCGAAACGCTCTACGCAGCGGCGGACGCACAGATGAAGGCCGGGCGCTTCGGCGAGGCTGAAGCAGCGCTCGGCTGCGCTGCGACGCGGATCAAGAACGACCAGGATCTCGCAGGGCATTACGAATGGGTTCGTCGGCGCGGCGTCCTCGCGTACCGCATGGAGCATATCGAAGATGCGCTCGGGCACTTCGACTGCGCTTTGAAGATCGCCGAGGACCGCAAGGACCGTACGGCGATCGCCAAACAGCTGAAGAACAAGGGCAGCGCCCTGCGGCGACTCGGCAAGTACAACGATGCCCTGCTTGCGCTTGAGCGCAGCCTGCGGATGCAGCGGGAAGATGGCGACCCCGCCACAGGCGCTGTGCTCAACAATATCGCCGATATCTATCGCGATCTCAGCGAGCCGCAACTCGCGGAGCGGTACTATCGCGATGCGATGGACGTCTTCGGCCAGCAAGGCGATGCCGTTGAAGAAGCCCATGTGCGCGATAGTCTCAGCCTGCTGGCTTTGGAGCGCGGAGAGACCGCGACCGCGACCCGCCAGCTTGAAGAGTCATTGCAGGCTTATCGACAAGCAGCGAATTCGGAATACCAACTGCGGATCTACACGCTGCTGATACGCGCGGCCATCGCCGAAGGCGATGTCGAACGAGCGAGGCGCTACAGCGCCGACGGCCGGGCGCTGGTCGATGCGCACCGACTTCCCGTCCACGACGAGTTCCGATTGGAGTCTGCGCGTGTAGACCGCATCAGCGGGCGCATCGAGCCTGCGCTGGTCAAACTGCGCGCAGCTCTTGCGCATGTGCCTGAAAGCAATGCCAATCACGCGGCGTTGTTGAACGAAATGGCGAACACGTATGAGCAGAGCGGACAGTACAGCGACGCCTTGACGATGCTGCGGCAGGCGCATGATGCCGAGAAGGGCGTAGCGCTCGCGAAGAACAATCGCCAACTCGCCTGGTTGCGCACGCGCTTCGAAACCGCAGAACGCGACCGCACCATCGCCACGTTGCGTCAGCGGACTCTTGTGCTGTGGCTGATCGTGTTGTCCACGTTGTTTGCGTTGCTCGGCATATCGATGCTGTTCCTGCGCCGGCAGCAGCGCACGCGCTTGGTCGAGGCCGCGAACCGCGTGCGCTATGAGGAAATGCTTGCGCGCTACCAGCGCGAGGCCGATGCGCTCAGCGGCGATCGCGATCTGCTGCAGGTGTTGCTGGACAGCCGCAGCGAAGCACTGTGCCTGCTCGATGCCGACGGTCGAGTGCTCGCGGTCAATCGCGCAGCACGACCGCTGCTTGGCCCCGGGCGAGAAAAGCTCTCAGGCAGTCCGTTGTCGGACGCGCTGTCCGCTGACGATGCCGTCGCACTGGCAGCGGCGCTTGAACGCATGGAGGATGCATCGGCGCAGATGTTGACGTTCGCCGCCAGCGAAGGTCGGCCTGCGTTGCGCGCCCAGCTCTCGCAATGGGAGCAGGGCGATGGCCTGGTGGTGATGCTGCTGGAAGTGCAGACGGCCGCTGCTGTCGCCGATACCATCGATATTCCCGCCGTGGTTCCGGAAGACTTGGCTTCGGAGGAAACCGTTTCTCCGGCGCCTGACGCGTCTTCGGTCGATGACGCGGATGCGCGCGCCGGTTTCCGCCGCGTGCTGGTCGAACTGATGCTGGCGGCGATCGAAGCCTGGGAGCGCAGCACCGGGAAGAACCGCATCGAACTGGCCGAACGCAGTCGGATCTGGTGCATCAACATCGACGATGGCCGCCTGCGCGCGCGCGCGATGGAGCGCTATCTCAGCCTCTCGAAACTGCCGCAGAACCCTCGCTGGCGCGATGTGCTGCGTTCGGCGTACTACGTCATGGGCCAATGCCAGCTCGACCCGCCGGTGCGCGATGAATTGCAGCGCCGGGTGGATGCGGTGCTCGCATACACCCGGCGCAATGCGTTGGTGTGAAATTCGCCGAAACGTCATGCAGTGAAATAAATGTGCGGCGAACCGTGTTCCTTTGAAATCAGCGCGGCGGTGGTGTCGTTTCCTTTCCTTCCACAGGCCTCGGCAACTGGATCTGGCTCCTTGGAATGGCCGTCGCAGTGCCTACCGATCTGATGCTCGAACAGACATAACAATTGCCTTCCAGGACGATATCGCTCTCGGCGAGACTCAAGTTGGCAACGGGTTGATACATAGCGTGATGATTCAGCGTGTCGTTGAATCCGCTATAGCTGTTGTCTGCCTTGAAATAGGCGTTTCCGTTGCTGGCCTCCGGGCTGTTGCACTGCTGGTAAGCCGCCAGGGCCGCATAGTGCCAATCGTCGACGATGCCGCACCAAGGCTCGATGTGGCTTTCATCGTTCGGAACGATGGATTTCTGGGTCCTGACTGGCGTTGCGTTGATGACGGCGATCAGCTGCGCCAGGTCTGCCCGCTTGGTTCTGGCTCTGGCATTGGCCGTGCCGCGCGGGGGGTGTTCGGCGAAACGGTGCGACTGTTTGAACGTATTCAACTCGCCGGCCGTGATCTGGAACCTGCCTACGACAACGCGTTTGGCGCCAGCAGCCTTGCATGAGGTCGGCTCGAACGGGGAGTCGGCCCATGCGGGAGTCGCGATGCCAAGCAACAAGGCGAGCGAAAGCAAACAGCGGAAAGGAGTAACCATGTTCGGAATTCCTGGGGTTCGGGACAGACCCAGTCTAGGCGCGCCCCACAGAGAACAGCCAGCGTCTTACCGGGAACAAAACGGGCATGAAGCCGCGCAAACCATTGATGCGATTGCAGAGGCCGTCGATGCGGTCGATGGATAGGGTGCCGCCGCGCAGGCGCATGCGGTCTCTGCACAGCGAGTCGTCGATTCGTTCCTGGCCGTTACCCATTCGTTCCCGACTCGATCCTTACCCCGCAGCGACCCGACGCATACGGTGACGCCACCGGATCGTGCTGCTTATCGCCGCCCGCCCCGGCCTACCCATACGCCGCAATCGCGGCACCGTCAGGAGAAGTCGTGATGACAATGCAGCCCAGCTCTTTCGTGTCCACCACCCACGCCATGTCGATTCGCCGCGCCGCGTTCGCAGCGGCATTCGGCCTCATCGCGGGTGTCGCGGCGAGCGGAGCACCGCTGGCGCAGGCGCAGGAAGCGATGCAGGCCCCGCCACGCAACATCGGCGTGCCGCCTTCCCCTGATCAGAAGATCCCGACGCTGGGCTGCTGCCGATGCCTCGGTGGGCAGAACAAACTGGACTTGAGCACCATCCCGGGCAACCCGTGGCGGGTGAATGGCCAGCCTGCTGTCGCGGTGACGACGCCGAATGCGGCCTGGGCGCCCGCCGGCCCCGCCAAGTGGGTGTCGACCAACGCCGCCGCAACCGGCGGAAACAACACGACCTATCACTACACCCTGCAGTTCAAGGTCGAGAAATGCACCATCCCGCAGACCATCGTGTTCAAGGGCGTCTCTGCGGCAGCCGACAACTACATCAAGGTCTGGTTGACCGGCCCCAGCGGCGGCGGCCCGGTGCAGTGCACGGTGGCCGGCGGCTACTGCTTCACGCCCAGCAACAAGCTCGTCAACTTCGCGGCGTGGCCGGTCACGGTCGCTCCGGGCCTGTACACCCTGAACGTGGACGTCACCAACATCAGCGGCCCCACCGGCATGTTCATGAATGCGGTGCTGGAAGGGCAGTGCACGAAGGAGCCGATCAAGCCGGGCAAAGGCCAGGACATCTGATCCGCCAATCGATGAAGACGGGCGTCGTCGTTACGACGGCGTCCGTTTCGTTTCCAATCCACTTCTACTAATCGAAGCATGGGCGCTGCACCCGAGCATCAATCGTATGTAGCGATATCTCCCGAAATAACTCGCGCAGAGACACTGCCCGGGAACCGGATATTCGGTTCGCCAAAAACGGTGTTATAGGCGCGCAACAACATAAAGGACTTCTCATATGACGTTCCGTATTCTCTCCACAGCGTTACTCGCCGGTGCTGTATTTGCAGCAAGCGCCAATCCTGCATTTTCCGCTAACCTGTTAGCGAATCCGGGCTTTGAAGCACCGGGAACCTCAGCGGCGACCGTCAGGAATATTGACGGTTCGGCTGCCAGCGGTGCCGGAGGATGGTTGACGACTCATCCCATGGGGTCCTTTTGTGGCGGTCAGTGTCGACCTATCGAGCTGTGGTCGAACCACTACCTCGCTCCGGCATCCCAAGGCGTCCAGATCATGGAACTCAATTCCATCCAGCGGAATATGGTGTTTCAGAACTTTGCCATGGCTCCGGGCGATATCTTGAACTGGAGTTTTCATCATCGCGGCCGTGGCAGCGCAACGAGTCGGGATACGATGGAATTTCGCATCGGCATACCGTCTGGTTTGCCCACGGGTTCCCTGCCTGCGGATGCCTACGGTTTTTCCATTGTGCGCGTGGGTACCACCAACACCGGCGCAACCAATCCGCCTGCCGGCAGCGGTACGATCAACCCCCCGGTCGCGCTTGCGAATGGTTGGGTTCGGTATTCGGGCAGCTATCAACTTCCCACGACGGCCGCCGCAGGGAATCTCAACATCGGCTTCATCGATACCGGCACGTCGGGCGGCAGTGATATGGGGAATCTTGTCGACGGTGTATCGGTGGAGAAAGCTCGTGAAGTGGATCCCTGTTGCCCGCCATGGAATCCGCAAACGCTGATCGATTCGCTGCAGTACGTCGGATCGGGCAGTGTCGGCGCACCTTATACGTTAAGGCTTGCGCCATCGCCGACGACGACTCAATCCATACAGCTGTACCTCAACTACATCCACTCGATCAACGCATCGTTGACTGCCCTGCAGATTGAGTTGCAACTGTACGATCAGGGTAACGGCGCCAATCCCCTTCCGCTGGGCAACAACGGTACCGGCGTCGGGCCGGTTTCGGGCATGGGTTTCAGCGCGAACAGCACGTCCGTGAATTACCACACCAGCTACGCCACTACGTCAACGGTGTATGTGGGGACAGCGACTCCGGGGACTTCCACCACGCCTTCGTCCTATCCGATGCAAGTTGGCAAATGGTATTTGGTGAATACAGGCATGTGGACGGATACGGGAAAATTCTTCCCTGACAAGTGCGCCAACAACGATGCCTATGTTCGGATTCAGGCGCTGCGGGGTGCAAAGATGGCAGAGGGCGGCTACGTTCTGCAGATCAGCAACGGTCGCAAAATCGTCAAGAGCGTACCGATTCGTTCGCACTGAGTCTCATCGCCAACGCTTCGGATATGGGTATCTCAAATGTGCTGCAGTGTCGCCAGACCGCCGAATCTGTTTATTCGGCGGTCTCGCGCAACGCCAACGCCACCAGTTTCGAATACAGCGTTTCGTCCAGCCCGGACGGATTTTCGTAACCCATCCGCGCCACCGCTTCAATATCTTCCGTCGACGACGCGCGCGCACCCATCAGCGCGCGCGCGATCGTTTTCAACTTCGTCGCACGGGTCGCGGTATTCGCCTTCAACCAGGTCAGCGCTTTCACCAATCGCTGTTCGACCGGGGTGAAATCGCTGCCCAGCGGGTAGTCGGGCAGGATGCCGTCGCGCCGCAGTGGTGCCAGCGCGGACTGCAGACATTCCGGTGTGTTGCGGCCGGACAGCCTGAATTTCACGTGTTGATCGTAGAGCTTGCCGTTGTGGTTGGCGGTGCTCAGCAGTGCGTGCTGGAAGCGGCTGTCGGTGATCGCCGCCATCGACTGCACGCAGTCCTCGTCGCAGGCGCCGTGCAGATCGGCGATGCCGTATTCGCTGACGAAGACATCGCGCAGATGGCGCGGAATGGTGCTGTGTCCGTAGTTCCAGACGATGCTGGAGATCGCGGGGCAGCCCGGCTCCTCGCGGGTCGCGCGCAGCATCAGCACCGATCGCGCCTCGGGCAGCGCATGCGCCATCGCGACGAAGTTGTACTGGCCGCCCACGCCCGAGACCACGCGGCCGTCGGCCAATCCGTCCGAGACCGCCGCGCCCAGTGCGGTCGCCATCATGCAGGTGTTGAAGAATCGCGCATCGTGCCGCTGCACGCGCTCCAGGGTTTCGCGTCCGCCGTAGAGTTCGTTGACTTCGCTGACCCGGCGCATGCCGATGGCGCGCTGGCCGGCGTCGTCCAGCCCGCGCAGCCAGTCGTAGAACTCATGCGAGCCGAGATAGAACGCACCGTGCAGGTATTCGCCCTCGCGTTCGATGCGTTCGCGATCGCCGTCGCTGGCGCTGCCGTCGTTGATGCGTCGCATCAGCGGTTCGTCGTCGACCACCTTGCGTCGCAGCACGCCGCTCTGCACCAGCTTGCGGAACCCTTCGTTGATCATTTCGCTGCAGCCGTACAGGCCATGCTCGAACGGATCGAGACCGCCACTGGCGATCACCGCCGGATGCCGCTCGATTTCCGGATCCAGCGCCTGCAGCACGCGTCGATACGCGGCGTTGTCGGTATGGCGCAGCACCAGCGCGTGACACAGCGCGTCGGCCAGTGCGCCGATGCCGATCTGCAGCGTGCCGCCGTCGCGCACCAGGGTGCTGGCGTAGAACCCGATCGCGTATTCGGCATCGGCCACCGGCTGTCGCGGCAGCGCGAACAGTTTCGGATACGGCCCCGGCGGGGTCAGCACGATGTCGAAGAAATCGGCGTCGACCGCTGCGCCGTTGTCCAGCCACGGCAATTCCGGATCGACTTCGGCCACCATCAGCGGTCGCGGCAGGCCGCGCGCGAGGATCGCATCGATCGCATCGAAGGTCAGGTCGGTGTTCGACGACAGCGACAGCCGCGAGCCGTCGGCGTTCGCGGCGACTTTCTGCACCAGGCAATTGACGCCGCGTTCGGCGATGGCGCGCGCGACATGCGTGTAGTTGAGGCTGGCGTAGCGCGACTGCGCCTGGCGCGAACGCAGCAGCGCGCCGGACTGCATGTAGAACTCTTCGATCTCGATATGCGCCGGCAGCGCATCGCGCTTCTGCGCCTGCACGTAAGCGAGACGCGGGAAGTCGTCGCCGAAGTGGCGGGTCACGAACGGCGCGAGAAACCGGCGCTGCAGATCGTTCGCCGGAACCGGCGGATCCAGCGACAGCGCGGTGTAAAGATGCACCGCGCGCGAGGGGTCTTTCTCCACCCGCGCGTACAGCGCATTGAGCAGCCGGTGCGGCTTGCCGATGCCCAGCGGCGCGGCCACGTGCAGCGGGCCGTCGATGCTGGCGAGGAGGGTTTCGACCGCGTCGTCGAGGTGGTCGAGTCGATGGGGCTGGGGGGCGTGCGGACTGGTCATGTCGACATCATCGCGGAGATCGGGGCGGATCGCTTCGTCCAGGATCAAAAAATGATCGGCGACCCGTTGGGGGTGAACCATGGCCGGCAGGAACGCCGGGTCGTCAGCAGGGGTTGACACGAAAGATTACAGATGTAATCTAAGTCCAATTACGGATGTAAACGAAATCCAGACCAAAGAAGCCGCCCATGCAGATCAGTGAAGCCGAGTCGGTAGTGATGGAAGTCCTGTGGCAGCGCAGTCCGCAGACCTCGGAAGAGGTGCTCGCGGCGCTGGGCGAGCGCCAGCAGTGGCAGGAGGCGACGGTCAAGACCCTGCTCAACCGCCTGCTTAACAAGGGCGCGATCGAGGCGCAGAAGGACGGTCGCCGTTATCTGTACAGCCCACGGTTGCGGCGCGAGGACTGGGTGATGGGCGAAAGCGAGAGCATGCTCGCGCGGCTGTTCGACGGCCGGGTCGCACCGCTGGTTGCGCACTTCAGCCAGCACCGCAAATTGAGTGCGGACGACGTCGCCGAATTGCGGCGTCTGGTCGATTCCCTGGATGAGGAGGCGGGTCATGGACGCAACGACTGAATGGCTGCAGATGTTGTGGGCCGCGACGCTCGCCGTCGCGGTCGTGACGCTTGTGCTGCTGGTTCTGCCGCAGCTTCTGCGCCGTCGTTTCGGCGCTGGCGTCGCATATGCGGCGTGGTGGCTGCTGCCGGCCACGTGGATCGCCAGCCTACTGCCGGCGCGCGTGATCGAGTACGAGGCGACCGGGCCGCTGGCGCAGGCGTTGCCGCTGCAAGCCATCGCACAACCGATCTCGACCGTACCCACCGCTGCCGCCGCAGGCCATTCGATAGGGTGGCTTGCTGCATGGCTCCTCGGCGCGATGTGGATGGCCTGGAGGCTCTGGCGTCAACAGCGTCGCTTCGAAATGACGCTCGGTGAATTGCAGCCGCTGCGCGAGGGCCTCTGGCAAGCGCAGGCGCGGCATGGTTTGCCTGCGCTGCTCGGTGTGGTGCGCGCGCGGATCGTGCTGCCCAGCGATTTCGACCAGCGCTACAACGACGACGAGCGATCGTTGATGCTCGCGCACGAACGGTTGCATCGGCGTCGCGGCGATCATCTCGCCAATCTGGCGGCCGCGATCGTCCGCTGCGTCTTCTGGTTCAACCCGCTCGTGCATGTGGCGGCGGCACGTTTCCGCCACGACCAGGAACTCGCCTGCGATCAGGCGGTGGTCGCCGCGCATCCCGATTCGCGACGCACTTACGGCGAAGCGATGCTCAAGACCCTCATGGCCGACCGGCAGGCGCCGCTGGGCTGTCACTGGGGGCTCTCCCATCCTCTGAAGGAACGAATCATGCAACTGAAACTTCCTACTCCGCGCACATGGGCGCGGCGGGTCGGCGTCGTCGCGGTCGCGTTATTGACGCTTGGCGCTGGTTTTGCGGCATGGTCGGCGAAACCTGCCCGTCCGCCATCATCCAGCGTTGCGGGCGATATCGGCACTGCAGGCGAAACGGTGCCGGGCGTTCGTTTCGACAGTGTCGTCGAGCGGCATGGCCGGGTCATCGCCAGCCCGAGCGTGTGGGTGCCGTTCGGGCGCGAGGCGGTGATCGAGGTGCCGAATGGCGTTCGGGTCGTCGTTACCGCCGCACCTCCGGTCGGCGATGTGTCGAAAGTGACCGCCGACTTCTACTATTTCTCGAAAGGGACATGGGTGCTTGATCGCAACGAATGGGATGCAGGCCGCATGAGTATGCCCGCGCGCATCGACCTCACGCCTTCGTTCGAGCGGAATCTGAGCGACGGCGTGCACCGGTTGACGGTGATGCCGCGCAAGGCGAATCGGCCCGCGCCCGCCAGCGTTGGCGCCAATGGCAAGGCCCGCGCCGATTTCCATGCGGACATCAAGTTGCGTCTCGACAATGGCGAAACCAAAACCTTCGCGATCGAAGACGCATATGGCAAGTCGTTCGTTGTCGTGTACGAAGTCGGTGGAAGCAGACTGGACGCGAATGTCACGATCGAACCGCATGGCGACGCCGGTTATGTGGTGAATGCGACGCTGATCCGCGATGGGGAGATGCTGGACAATCCCCGTTTGATCGTCGAGGCGGGAAAGCCGGCGAAGATCATTTTCGGCAACGAAACCGACGAAGGCGTGGTCCGTCAGGTCGAATTCGTGTTGGTGATGACACCGATAGGCGAACCTGTACCTCCGTCCAATTCTGTTGCGATCCGGTTCGATCCATCGATGAAACCCGGCCCGACGCCGAAGATGGAACGTCTCGTGTCTATCCCTTCGCTGCAATTTTCCATTGAATCAGAGGCGGATGCGGCAGATCGTTGCTGATCGTGCATCGATGAATCGACAGGTCAAATCAGCAACTTCCCCGCCGCGATCAACAACACCACGCCCAGTGCGATACGCAGCCCGCGCACCGGCAGCCATTTCAAGCCCAACTGCGTGCCGATGAGCGCGCCTACCGCCACCGCGCCCAGCCACAGCGGCAGCATCGCCGGCAGCGTCTGTTCCGACTGCAGCAGGCCGGCCAATGCGGTCAGCGAATTGATCCACACGAACGCCACCGACGTGCCGCTGGCCTCGCGGGTGGGCATCCAGCGTGCGAACAGGAGCAGCGGGGTGAGGAAGATCGCGCCGCCGGTGCCGGTCAGTCCGGACAACGTGCCGATGACGGCGCCGGCGATCAGGCCCGGTGCCCACGGCACCTGTCGCCCGCTCGCCTGCAGGTCGTCGGTTTCGGCGCGCGCCACCGAGCGGAAGACGCCGAACGCGGCGACCAGCAGCACGCCGGCCAGCAGCATCGAATAGCTTTCCTTCGGCAGCTTGATCTGCGCCGCGAAGTAAGCGGCCGGGGCCGAGGCGAGTACGAACGGCAGGATGTTGCGCCAGCGCACGAGACCGCCGCGCCAGAAACGGAGCAGGCCGATCCCGCCGACCAGCAGATTCAACATCAGCGCGGTCGGCCGCATCTGCTCCGGTGCCAGACCGACAAATGCCATCGCTGCCAGGTAACCGCTGGCGCCGGCGTGGCCGACCGACGAATACAGGGTTGCGACCAGCAGGAACAGCGCCGCGAGCAAGACTGCGTCGCCGCTCAAGGTTTGCCGGCTCCGGCTTTCAACGCATCGTTGAGCAGCGCGGCGAGGCGGTGTCCGGCGATCCGCAGCTGTTCGTCGGCCGTGGGCCGCCACTGCGAGAAATACGCGGGTCCGATCTTCGCCCGCTTCGGATAGAAACCGTCGCGCAGCACGATCCGGCATGACGCCTGGACCCATGCGGCGGGGTTGTCGATACCGATGCGCGCCTGTGCCGGCAGCGGCATGCGCTGAAGATGCTGCAGATAGCGGCGCTCGTTCATCTCCGCCGATGCGATGACCTCGCTGTCCCACAGCCTGTGCAGATTGCTGCCCTTGCCGTCGAGTTGGATCTGGAGCGTGTTGCCGCCGCGATCGCGTGCGTAACCGGCATGCAGCGGCTGGTGCGCGTCGCCGACGAAATGCACCAGGAATTTCAGCGCCTGCGCGCGCACCGCGGCGCGCTGTCGGCGGTCTGCGAGCAGCGCACGCTGACGGACGATGGCTTCGATCAGGCAGTCCCCGTTGCGGCAATGCGCCGACGGGCGATAGCGGCAGTCGTCTTCGGCCAGATCGACGTAATGCCAGCGTGCAGAGCGTTTGCCGAGGTTCGGATCGTGCTCGCGCACATCATCGGCCCAGTTGGCGACGCCGGCCAACGTGGGCTCGGCTTCGCCGCGCAGCAGTCGTGCGACTTCGGTGCGGGCCTGCGGGGTGAGTTCGCCGCTGGCCAGCCCGCCGACCAGACGATGGCCCTTCGGTCCCCAGGCATGCGCGGCGGTGGGCAACAGTGCCGACAGCAGCAGAAGCATGACCGCCCCGTGCGATGACTGCGAAACGTGCGGGCGACGCGATGCGCCGCCAAAAAAAAAGAAACGGATCATGCGGTGGAGAGTAACCGACATGACCCGTTTCTGCAGTTGCACGGTTGCTGCCCTGTCGCCCCGGTCTGGACCGGAGCGCAGAGGTGTTGCGATCAGAACTTGAACACGTACGCCGCGCCGTAGACCAGCGGGTCGATGTTCACGGTGCCGATGTCGGCGCCGTCGAGCTTCACATCGGTATCGATGTCCATCCAGCGGGCATCGATGCGGATCGCACCTTTCTCGCCCACTTTGAAGTCGATACCGGCGTGCATGGCCAGACCGAAGGAATCGTCCAGCTCCAGGTCGCTGCCGGCCAGCGCGCCGCTGGTATCGGTGCTGAAGAAGCGCGTGTAGTTCACGCCGACACCGACGAACGGCTTCATGCCGCCATCACCGAAGTGGTACTGCACCGACACGGTCGGCGGCAGGTGTTTGGTCGAACCGACATTGCCCAGACCGGCGATGTCGACGTCATGCTGGAACGGCAGCGCAGCGAGCACTTCGATACCGAGATTGTCGCGGACGAAGTATTCGGCGGTGATGGTCGGACGGACGCTGCTGCCGACTTCCACGTCGAGCGTACCGCCGACGAGGCTGCCGTTATCGGATTTCGGGTTGACCTGATGGGCGCCGATGCCGAAGGTCCACTCGCCGGCCTGTTGGGCGAAAGCGGGAGCGGCGACACCGCCGAGAACGAGGGCGAGGGCGATCGGAGCGAAACGGTGAATCATGGGAATGCCTCCTGGGCAGTAGATGTCTGATGTACCGGATTGGCCGGCAGTATCGGGCGCCTTTCCGGGCGCGATTTGAGGATGATCAATTTTTTAACAAATCGCCAGCAGGCGAGGCCTTCGAGACAGGTTAGATGCCCGAAAATATGCCCGACGTCACATCATCCGGGCCAAAACCCCGTCTTCGGCGCCCACGGGGGTGATCCGCTAAAATGCCGGACTACCCCTCGTACTCACCCCGTTCAGGAGCGTTCCGCACATGGCGATCAAGGTTGGCATCAATGGTTTCGGCCGCATCGGCCGCAATGTCCTGCGTTCCGCCGTGCAGAATTTCGGCGGCGAGATCGAGATCGTCGGCATCAACGACCTGCTCGAGCCCGACTATCTGGCCTACATGCTCCGCTACGACTCGGTCCACGGCCGCTTCAAGGGCGACGTGTCGGTCGACGGCAACACCCTGATCGTCAACGGCACCCGCATCCGCCTCACCCAGGAGCGCGACCCGGCCAACCTGAAGTGGGACGAAGTCGGCGCCGACATCGTCATCGAATCCACCGGCCTGTTCCTCGACAAGGCCAGCGCCGAGAAGCACCTCGCCGCAGGCGCGAAGAAAGTCATCCTGTCCGCGCCCTCGAAGGACGACACGCCGATGTTCGTCTACGGCGTGAACCACCAGAAATACGCCGGCGAAACCATCGTCTCCAACGCCTCGTGCACCACCAACTGCCTCGCGCCCGTCGCCAAGGTCATCAATGACAAGTGGGGCATCAAGCGCGGGTTGATGACCACCGTGCACGCCGCCACCGCCACCCAGAAAACCGTCGACGGCCCCAGCAACAAGGACTGGCGCGGCGGTCGCGGCATCCTCGAAAACATCATTCCCTCCAGCACCGGCGCAGCCAAGGCCGTCGGCGTGGTGCTGCCGGAACTCAAGGGCAAGCTCACCGGCATGGCGTTCCGCGTGCCGACCTCCGACGTCTCGGTGGTCGACCTGACCATCGAACTGGAAAAGCCCGCCACCTACGCCGAGATCTGCGCCGAAATGAAAGCGCAGTCCGAAGGCGCGCTCAAAGGCGTGCTGGGCTACACCGAAGACAAGGTCGTCGCCACCGATTTCGTCGGCGACACCCGCACCTCCATCTTCGACGCAGACGCCGGCATCGCCCTCGACAGCACCTTCGTCAAACTCGTCTCGTGGTACGACAACGAGTGGGGCTATTCCACCAAGTGCCTTGAGATGGTGAAGGTGATTGCCGCGAAATAAGCAACGCGGTGATTAGGTAGGGTGGGATGAGCGCAGCGAACCCCACCGTCGCATTGGTGTTGTCATGGAAGCGCCCTTTGGGCGCTTTTGTGTTTTTTGGGGTTGGGCGATGCGAATTTTTCATGCTGTCAGATGTGACAGGGTCGGTTTTCATTCGGGAGATGAGTGGCATGGCGGCGTAGTTGCCTTCGTCCCAAAACGAAAACTGGAATATCACGGCCTAGCCGTCGATATATCAGGATGGTTCTGCCAAATTTGAGGTTATGAAACTTACCTGTGGACGCCCCAGCTTCTATAGTGGATATCTTTTTTTACTTTCAGCATGTGTGAATACCTATGTCACTGAGCGCGCTACTAGACGTCGGCCGTTTCCATTAACATCGATTCATGAGCCTAGCTGATCTCCACCGACTTAAGGACGCTTGGGAAATCGAGTACCCGGATCAGGCGCGTGGTGGTGAAACCGCGCTGCGGGGCTTCGTATTCCAGTTTGGTCAGGTACTACTCGACAGTGTTCGGGCTTGGCTCGAAGCTGACGAGGATAGACGCAACGATCCCCTAGTCTACGGGGAATACCTCTCCGACATTGCGGAGCTCAAGGACTCGGGTGTGCTCTTGGTTACCCAAGTCAAATTCACACAAAGTTCGGGCATGGTTTCCAGTGCGTTGAGTGACCTGTACCGTGTTTACTTGGTGGCCGCAGCAAAGACGCCGGAGCTTCTGCCAAAGTTAAAACTGCGAATTCTTTCAGCACGACCGGAACTTAAAAACGTAGCCGGCACAATTGCGCGGTGGCAGCCCCAGGGCGTTGCGGCAGACGATGTACAACTGGCGGCTTTCCGGTCCAAGGTGCGGACCGAAATCCATGCCGATCCGCATGATGAGTTGCTGGCGCTGCTGGCCAACAAGCTTCAAGCGGAGGCGCCTCTGGTCCAGGTCGGTTCTTGGCTTGGCAAGCTGCTTGATGCTTCGAGAGAAGGGCGCGGTTATGCAGGCGTGGCGCGCGACGTATGGAATGACCTCATTGCGCTACACGTCGCCCGTACGGCAAAGAAGAGGCCATCCATATATGTATGGATGGCGGAAGATCAACCACCGCAGGAGATTAGAAAAGGCTCGGTGTTAACCGGCCAGCAGCCGCAGGTCCATCACCTGCGCGAGGGTTATTTCGCGCCGCGAAAAGCAGTGTCGATGAGCATCGCAGGCCGGGTTACCGATTGGGCGTTTTCGGGCCAAGGAGTCCGCGACGATTCGCTGCGCCTGCCCCTTTATTGGATCGGAGGGCGATCGGGTGCCGGCAAGAGTGTCGTGTTACTTCAGGTGTTGGCGCATCTTCATGAGAGCGGCGACTTTGCAATTCTGTTTCCGCCCAGCGTCGCGCACCTTCCGGCAGCCATTCGCTGGTCGAGCGAGGTGCGGCGAGCAGGGCGTCGTGCCATCATCGCGCTGGACGATCCCTATGCTCCAGCGGCGCAAGGTGATGCCGATGCGCTGTGGCGTGACGCGCTGGACGAATTGCATGCTGTGCGGCAGGCCGGCAATATCTCAGCGATCCCCCTGATGCTGTGCTGTGGCCCGACTGAGCAAGCTGACCGCCTGCGTGACGATCTGCCAGATGATATTAATCTCACGTTGGAGACGCTCGGTCTTGAGTGCCATGATGACGTTTTGAAACTGCGCGTGTGGTACGAGCAACGAACTGGTAAAAAACCGCCGCAGGTAGGTGACGAGAATGTGTTGCTCGTCCAACTCTTCTTCGAATGGCGGATCGGGCATACCTTGCCAGAATTTGCCAGACGGTTCCGCAACCGAATCGAAGCGGCCGATCCCACAGGTGCCATCCTAGAAGCATTGGCGCGCATTCTTGCGCTTAATCGACTGTATGCGGGCGCTTGCCGCAGCGCTGTCGAAGCTGATCTCTCGCCGGCATTGATGGATGTGCTTGATCGTTTTCGCGCGGAAGAACACTTGATCGATGACGCTGTTCACGGCCGACCCGGGCTGTGGCTATCTCATCCGCACCTGGCCGAAGCTGTCTACGCAAGTTGGTTCCCTGCATCAGGAGCGAATGTGCGTGGTGGACATCTCAAGGCTGCCATTCTGGGGGCTCTCAAGTATGGAGCAACGCCGATAGAAAAAACGGCGCCCCTGTGGGCCGTCTCACGAGTGCTTGGCCCGCGTGCTGCCGGTTCGGATGTGTCGAGCCGATTAGCCGCGCCACTAGCCTGCAAAGTGTTGTCAGAAGTACATGCGCAGTTGTGTGGCAACGGTGGCGGAATGCCCTTGCCTTTATTGCCTGTGTGGATCCAAGTGCGCAGGCAGGTGCGGGAGTTGCCCCTTAGCCCTGATCCTGTTGATGATGCAATCGCTCGGCAAGACGCAGTGGTGGGTGATGAGCAGGGCTTGCGTCTTACTTGCCACAAATTGCTGGAGTTTGCGTCTGCTCAGGGCGATGGAAAACGTACAGAGGTGATTGCAGCTGTCATTCGCCTGTTGGACAGACTTCCGGAATGGCGGGAGTGGCCCGCCGTCGCACACCACGCCGTTTTGTGCGTCGACGATCCAAAACTATGGTCCTTGGTCGCCGATTGGATCAGTCGGCATATTCGTTCGAAGTCTGCACACCAGTTGCTCCTCTTGGCACTTCGAGTCAAGAGCGACGACAAGCGTTTTTCGCGAATTGCGTTGTCAGAACTTCCTAAAGCCAAATTGACAGAGGAGTGGTCGCAAATCGGGGCGATACTGCTTGCGTTGGCCGATTCCTCCGCCCGTGAGCATCTTCTGCGGTGGATCGATTCGCACCGGCAAGAGGCCGGTGCTGCGCATCTGCTTAAAGTCCTCCTCGACCGGCGAGAAGCCCGGGCCAGAGAATGGGCCTTGAGTTGGAGTCGAGACTGGTACCTGCATGTATCGGCCGATCGCGTGCTAATACCTCTATGTGCTGCTGGTGCCGGAGCTGACGTAGTCGAGTACGGTAGCGCGTGGGTGGAGCAGCGGTACGAGCGCTCAGGCTTCATGATGGAACAACTGCTTAACAGTGCAAGTCAGAATTCCACAGTCCAAACATTGGCCTTTGCATGGCTGAATCGGAATCCGGCCACCTCGGGTGAATGGGGCCATGTTTGGGAAGCGCTGTGGAAATCGAATACGGGTAACGACGTACTGATGGCACTAGGCACAACGTGGCTGTGCGAAGCACCGCTGCAGCACGGTTCATGGAGTTTTGTCTGGGAGGCGCTATGGAAGGAAACCCCGGGCGACGAGGCGCTGACCGTATTGGCCACAACGTGGCTGGGTGAAGCCCCGGCGGAGCACGGGTCGTGGAAATACGTCTGGGAGATGTTGTGGAAGGAAACCCCGGGCGACGAGGCGCTGATGGCATTGGCCAGAACGTGGCTGGATGAAGCCCCGGCGGAGCACGGGTCGTGGGGTTTCGTTTGGTTGGCGCTGTGGAAGGAAACCCCGGGTGACGAGGCGCTGACGGCATTGGCCACAACGTGGCTGGGTGAAGCCCCGGCGGAGCACGGGTCGTGGGGTTTCATTTGGCTGGCGCTGTGGAAGGAAACCCCGGGCGACGAGGCACTGACAGCACAGGGTAGAACCTGGTTGAGTGAAGCGCCTGCCGGAAACATGAAGCGCACAGTAAATGAACGTATGCTTCTAAAAGGTAAGTCTTAAACGCAGTTGCCAAGAAGGAGTGCGGGGTTGCATTCCGTGATGTGCTTGATGCATTTCTGCGAATAGATTCGGGACTCGCCAACCCTGCGATAAGCAGTGGCACTCGTGGAGCCAGTTTGGCTTATTGCACTAAGCCCTTTTCTACCGAAACCCAAGCTACTAAAAGTCAGGGATTGGTCTGCCCGGTCACTTATCCATCGCCTTCCCGCCCCTCATCCGGCCTTCGGCCACCTTCTCCCAGCAATGCGGGGGAGAAGGAAAGCCATGCTGCGGGCAACTGGAAGTGCGATGCGGGCTTGAACGTGTATCTCACACTCTCTCGAACGCATTTCGTCTGGTTTCCTTTGTTGTACATTCCCCGCATCCCGCCCTGGATGGCCGCACACAGGTGAATCGATGCGACTCATGCCGTTTCTGCCTTCCATCATCATCGTCGCTGCGATCGCCGCCACGCTGCTGTACTGGCGGCACTGGATCCACGAGCAGCGCGTGCTCGAAAAAGCGCAGGCGCAAGCGCAGGTCGCGAAGCGCAGCGTCAAGCGTGATCGCGCGGCGCATCCGGCGCCGTTGCCCGATGCGAAACATGTCGAGAGTGCGCACTATGCGATCACCACGACCGCCGACGCGGCGCAGACACAACGTGTCGTTGATGCGGTGGAGGCGCTTTACGTCGCGTACGGCCGGTTGTTTTCGGCGCACGTTGCGCCAGCGGCAGGGGGCGACAAACTGAAACTCACGCTCTATGCCTATCGGGAACAGTTCAAGGCCAACAACTACAGCATGCCGTGGGCGGAAGCCTATTACCTGCGGCCGATCTGCTACGCCTACTACGCGAAGAGTGAGCGCAACCCGTATCACTGGATGATCCACGAGGCCACGCATCAGTTGAACGCGGAGGTCGCTGGTTTCAGGAAAGTGAAATGGATCGACGAAGGCCTGGCGACGTATTTCGGCACGAGCCGATTAGAACGCGGCCGACTGATCCCCGGTACGATCGATCCGGACACTTATCCGGTCTGGTGGCTGACGAACGCAGGCCTGACCGGCAGTCTCGACGACGACATAGAAACCGGCCGCTGGATACCGATCCGCGCGATCATCACCGGCAGGGATGCGCCCAACATCAACAGCAACGTCAATCGCTATTACATCCAGTACTGGAGCCTCAGCCATTTCCTGTTCCACTACGAGAATGGCCGCTATGCCGCCGCATACAAGCGCCTGATCGCCGAAGGCGGCTCGCTCGAAAATTTCGAGAAGATCATCGGGCGCGCGGACAAGATCGAATACGAGTGGTATCGCTATCTTCAAGGAAAGATCTAGGAGATGACGCCGACGGCTGATGACGACGGCGTGACCACAATTGTGTGGAGCCAGTAGTGTCGTAGCCCGGGTAAGCGAAGCGCACCCGGGATGAATGACGAAAGATCCCCGGGCGCGGCCTGCGGCCTTACCCGGGCTACAAAAGCCAAGCATCGGTCTGTTTCGTCACCTATATATCGGCGGCCTGCTCCTCATCCGGCCCCGGATCGAGTCCGGGGCAGGCGCTTCGGTCACTTTCTCCCCGCACGGCAAGAGAAGGATCAAGCAACTGGATATTCGGTACGGGCTTGAGGCTGTATGCGCACGCTTAAAAAATCTCAAATGCAGACGTAGATCGCGAAGCGCAGCGCAATGCGCGACTGCACGATGCACCCGGCATATTGCCCGATGCAAAACCGGTCGAGTGTGCGCGTCATGCACTCACGACGACTGTCCGCGAAGCAGGGGCGTGATCCATTCGTGCGTATTGCATCGAAGCGCGTCATCGCATTCTCCCGGCCGATTCCGTGATGTTCAAGCGAGGCTGAACGCACGCGCGACATGGGGCGCGGCATGCCTTCCTGTCGCGATATTTTAGTGAATGATGTCGTATCAAAAGATTCCCGCCCCCAACAGTCGAAGGCATTCGCATGGCGAAGAAAATAGCGGCATCTCCATCCAGGACCAAGTCCGTTGCTCTCCGGAGTTCCGATGACACGGGCAACGGCGGCGAGCTTCACCAGACGGCGGGCGGCAGTCATCCGGCCCTGACGACGAACCAGGGTATCCCGATCGTCGACAACCAGAATTCACTGCGTGCCTTCGACAAGGGGCCGACGTTGCTCGAGGATTTCATCCTCCGCGAAAAGATCACCCACTTCGATCACGAACGCATTCCCGAGCGCATCGTGCATGCGCGCGGCAGCGGTGCGCACGGTTACTTCGAACTGACCAAGTCGTTGAAGAAATACACTACGGCGGCGCTATTGAGCGAAGCCGGAAAGCGCACCCCGGTGTTCGCGCGCTTCTCCACCGTCGCCGGCGGCGCGGGCTCCGTGGATACGCCGCGCGACGTGCGCGGCTTCGCGGTCAAGTTCTACACCAGCGCAGGCAACTGGGATCTGGTCGGCAACAACATCCCGGTGTTCTTCATCCAGGACGCGATCAAGTTCCCCGATCTGATCCACTCGGTCAAGATGGAGCCGGACCGCGGTTTTCCGCAGGCGGCCAGCGCCCACGATACGTTCTGGGATTTCATTTCGCTGATGCCCGAATCGATGCACACGGTCATGTGGGCGATGAGCGACCGCACCATTCCGCGCTCGCTGCGCATGATGGAAGGCTTCGGTGTGCACAGCTTCCGTCTGCTGGACGCGAAGGGCAACAGCACCTTCGTCAAGTTCCACTGGCGGCCGAAGCTGGGTCTGCAGTCGACCTGCTGGGACGAGGCGGTGAAACTCGCGGGCGCCGATCCCGATTTCCAGCGCCGCGATCTGTTCGAGTCGATCCAGCGCGGCGACCATCCCGAATGGGAATTCGGCGTGCAGTTGTTCACCGAAGCGGAGGCGGAGGCCTTTCCGTTCGACCATCTCGATCCGACCAAGCTGATTCCCGAGGAGCTGGTGCCGGTGCAGATCATCGGCCGCATGGTGCTGGATCGCTGGCCGGACAACTTTTTCGCCGAAACCGAGCAGGTCGCATTCTGTCCGGCGAACATCGTGCCCGGCATCGATTTCAGCGACGATCCGCTGCTGCAGGGCCGCTTGTTCTCTTATCTCGACACGCAACTGATCCGCCTCGGCGGGCCGAACTTCCACCAGATTCCGATCAACGCGCCCAAGTGCCCCTTCGCGAATCTGCAGCGCGACGGTCACATGCAGATGCTGCAGCCGAAGGGACGCGTGAACTACGAACCGAATTCGCTGCAGGCCGATACGCCCCGCGAAACTCCGACCACCGGCTTCCGCAGTTTCGAACAGCGACCGGGCCTCGGCGCCAAGTCGCGGCTGCGTCCGGAAAGTTTCGCCGACCACTATTCGCAGGCACGGCAGTTCTTCAAAAGCCAGAGCGAAATCGAACAGGCGCACATCGCCTTCGCTTTCGTGTTCGAGCTGTCGAAAGTGGAAACCGCGGCGGTGCGCCTGCGTACGCTTTCGCATCTGCGCCACATCGACGAGAGCCTGGCCAAGCGCGTCGCCGACGGCCTGGGCGTGGACAAGCTGCCGCCTGCGGCGACCGCGACGGTAAAACCGCGCGATCTGCCGGTCTCTCCGGCCCTGCGGCTGATCGGCAAGCACAAGCCGACGCTGCGCGGACGGACGGTGGGCATTCTGGTCGACGACGGCACCGAGGCCGCGCAGGTGTCCGCGCTGCGCAAAGCGGTAGAAGCCGAGGGCGCACGCGTGAAGATCGTCGCGCCGAAGATCGGCGGCGCCAAGCTCAAGGGTGGCGCACGCCTGCCTGCGGATGGCGCATTGGCCGGCACGCCTTCCGTCCTGTTCGATGCGGTGGCCGTGCTGCTGTCGAAGACGGCCGGCGAGACGCTGGCCAGCGAAGCGGCGGCGGTGGATTGGGTGCGCGATGCCTTCGGACATCTGAAGGCGATCGCCTTCAGTCCGGGCGCCGCTGCGCTTCTCGATGCCGGCGGCGTCGTCTCCGACCGGGGCGTGCTGGACGCGGACGACGTGGCAGGTTTCATCGCTGCGGCGAAGACGCGACAATGGGCACGCGAACCCACGCTGCGGACGCTGCCCTGAGCCGCGCCTCGGCGGTTCGCACGCATACATCGCCACCCGCATCGACAACGACCATGTCTAAAAGGAGGTGCCGCCATGCCTGAAACGATCTACGACGCACTGCGCGAGAGTCACGCCATCCAGCGCTCGCTCTGCCGGAAATTGCTGCGTACGGAAGCCAAAAGCGAGCGACGAACCGCTGTTTTTACCGACCTGCGCATCGAGCTGGCGGCGCATGCGGCTGCCGAAGAGCGTTTCCTCTACGCCACGATCCTGATGGACGACAGCGGCCTGAAGCCGTCGCGCCACGCGCTGCACGAACACCACGAAATCGATGAGATCATCGAGGACATGCAGGTGTCGGACAAGAACGGATCGGCCTGGATGGCGAAGGCGCGCAAGCTTTCGGAGAAGGTCCACCATCACTTGCGGGAAGAGGAGAAGAAGTTCTTCCAGTCCTCGGGCAAGATCCTCACTGCAACGCAGAAGCAGAAGCTGGCCGGGCAGTACCGCAAGGACTACGTGCGCATGCTGAAGGTATTACGCGGGGAATAACGCGATCGAGCGGAGGCAGGCGGTTTTTTCGACCGCGCTTCCTTGCGTCCGTTCACCGGAGCGGACGCTTCGATGAAATGTCGTAGCCCGGGTAAGCGAAGCGCACCCGGGACGAACTACGGAAGGTGCCCGGGCTGCGAAAAGCCATGCATTGGTCTGTTGTCACGATTGTGTCGGCCAACCGACGGGGTCCAGTTGGATTGCAGTTCAAGCGCCTGTACCCGGACATGATTGTTGCCGAGCGCCCGGTAACGACCTACCTCATTTTTATGCTGTACTCCCTTGGTATGGAAGCTTCGCCTCGGCGCGGAGCCATGGCGGGCCGGTGGATCACCAGGAGGTCGTGCAGATGCGTGCAGAACCAATGCGTCGGATTGGTCGAGGGCTGGTCTTCCGGATGGCAGCTCTGCTTGGAATCGGGTCTCTGCTGTCCGGATGTATCCATCGCGAGATGCTCGAATACGAACCGGTCGCCCTCGATCTGGACGGCAAGAGCGAGCTGCATATTTCGACCTACCCGGCGGGATTCCCCCGGAAGATTTCGGGCATCCCGTTCCTGTACAAGACCACCCGAACTCCGGAATCGGTTTTCTTCCAGGTGTTCGTAAGGGACATCCAGAAAAAAGTCGGGCCGAACGCGCACGTCGAGTCCATCCAGATCCATTCGTTTTCCTACCGGATCGACAACGATCCGCCTGTCGTACTGATTTCGCAGTACGACGGTCACTTCTGGATGCAGGAACAGCACGCCGACAACAACGGTGAGCGCAAGCCGGTTCCGTGGGTCTCCGGCAAGCCGCTGACCATCGATATCGCGCTCACTCTCAATGGCAAGGATTACGCATTCAAGACTCGAATGCAGCCCATCATGCGCGAGAAGACCGGGTCGCTCGTGGCGCATGAATTGCTTCGATGACATCGCCGTAGCCCGGGTAAGCGTAGCGCACCCGGGACGAACGACGGGAAGCCCCCGGTGCGGCCTGTGGCCTTGATTTTTTCACGCAGTGCTTTCTGTCCAAAAAGCCAAAGGCGCCATTGCTGGCGCCCCTGGTTTTCGATGCGGTGGATGGATCATCCATGCCTCATCTGTTATTGCGGTCCGCCGGTGGTGGACAGAACTGCGTCTTGATCGCTGTTATCCAGCGGGCTGCCTGGCCGCGACAGTGTCGAGGCCGTTGCAACCGGATCGTGGCGCATGCTCATGTCACGCTGACCGGAAAGGTCAGGCGGCGGATCGGCGAAGCGCTTGGCTCAGCGCTTGCTGTCGCCGGAGGTTTTCGGTTCGTCGGCCTTCACGTTCGGCTTGTCGTTGCCGGTCTTGTGGTCGTCTTCCTTCACCGCCGGCTTGGCGCTGGGGTTCGACGGATTGGACGGATTCGGCGACGGGGCCTTCATCGGCGGGTTCTGGTTTTCTTTCGGGTCGCTCTGGCTCATGGGTGTCTCCTTGGGGGAAGTGCACTGATCGCGCACACCCAGAAGCATTGCAATGTTCGTGCCAGAAACGTTTTCGAGTGGATTCAATCACTTGGCGGCGCTGCGCACGCTCCGCATCATGCATTGTGCGGAATGCCCCGTGCGCGGCGCGGCGCGCGATCGCGGTCAGCTTGCGGTGTCTTCTTCGCGAAAGACATTCAACGGCAGAGTCACGACGAATTCGCTTCCCAGCCCGATGCCGTCACTTGCGACGACCACTGTTCCGTCGTGCGCTTCGACCAGTTCCTTGACGACGGTGAGGCCGATACCCAGCCCTTGTCCGTTGAAGCCTGTGGCGTGGGAATCCTGGGCAAAGGGCTCGAAGACCCGCGGCAGAGCGCCCTGGCTGATGCCGATGCCGTTGTCGCGCACGTGAATCACCACCTCGTCCTTGTGGGTATGGACGACCAGACTGATCTCGCCGCCATCGGGCGTGTACTTCGACGCATTGTCGAGCAGGTTGCTCAGAATCTGGTTCAAGCGAATGGCATCCGCCTCCAGCGCGACCGGCTGCAGGGGCAGATCGACGCGGAAATGCTGCAGCCGCGCGTCCATGGCGGGTCTCGATACATTGATGGCATCGTCGATGACCTTGGCGAGGTCGATCGCATGAAAATGCAAACGCAGCTTGCCGGTACTGGAGCGCGACAGATCCAACAGATCGCCGACCAATCGGCTGATGTGGGTGATCTGTTGTTCGACGATGAGCTGCATGCGCTTGAGGTCGAGGGGATTGGAGCTGCCCAGCAGGGATGCCGCAACGCCCAGAGGGGTCATGGGATTGCGCAGTTCGTGCGCGACCAGCGCCAGGAATTCCTTCTGGCGCTGTTGAGACAGCTCGGCTGCGGCCTGTAGCGCCTGGGCATTCAATGCCGCCAACACCAGTTGTTCGTTGGCTTCGCGCAATTGCTCGGCGTGCTGCTCGTACTCGGCCATCACCGCGTCGTAATGAATGATGGGCTGCTGCAGCGGAACCACAGGCGCGGGCTGGCTGGCCGCTTCGTCTTCGGTACCGGCCTGATGCAAAGCGAAGCTGCCCAGGCCCAGACGCTTCGCCCGGTACATGGCGGCGTCGGCGCGATCGATCAGCACTTCCGGCGTGTCTCCGTCGTCGGGGTATACGCAAATACCGATGCTCGCGGTGAGCCGGAGGATATGGTCGCCGATGCGGAATGGCATTCCCAATGCGGATCCCACCTTCCGGGCGACCAGGACCGTGTCGGAGGGATGCTGGATATCCGGCAGCAGGATCAGGAATTCATCGCCGCCATGCCGACTGACGGTATCGACTTCGCGAACCGCCGAAGACAGGCAGCGCGCGGCGCGTTGCAGCACCTGGTCGCCGACCGCGTGGCCCAGGGTGTCGTTGATGGCCTTGAAGTGGTTCATGTCGACGAACAGCAGTGCGAGATGTTCGCCTTTGCGTCGTGCCATGGCGATCGCATGCTTGAACCTGTCGAGGAGAAGTTCCCGATTCGGCAGTTCTGTCAATGTATCCAGACTGGCGGCTTCCGAGACGATTTTCAGCGATTCGGCGCAAAGATCGGCGTCCTCCTGCGCGCGCAGGGTGGAAAGCAGCAGATTCTGGTTCGCTTCGAGCAACTGTTCGGAATTGCTGTTCTCCAAACGGTTTTCGGCCGCTTCGACCTCCAGATTCAGTTCGGCGAGATGCGCGCGCGCCTCTTTCACTTCCGCACGGACTTCGTTGCTTTGGGCCTTGAGTCCGGCCAACGTGCGCTGGGCCTCGGCGCTTTGCGCTTCGATGGAGGGTGTTTGCCGCAGAGGCGTCATGGCGGCATGCCTAGGAGGCGGGCGATCGATCATCGCCCTCGTCGTGACCGCGCGCGGGCGATGCCTTGCGGGTGGGCCGGCCGCCCAGCAGACCTTCCTGCCCCGCGACGCGATCCCCGATCTGCAGACCCGCGTCGTCGATACTGAACAACCGCAGTTCGTTGGAGTGCGCGCTCGCACGCACCTTCACCACTGCGATGACGCGCAGCAAGCGGCTGTCGACCTCGATGTAGCGTTGGACGATGATGGCATCGGTCATGAACGCGGTGCCGTAGGGGCTGAAGCGCAGGTCCGTGTAGCGGTCTTCCAACTCGGAGGTCATCAGCACCGTCACCCCGGAAGCGGCCAATGCCATCACCATGCGCGAGAGGTTTTCGCGGAAGTCTTCGCGGAACGTGGGCGCCAACGCGAGTTCGAAGCCCGACAGCGAGTCGATCACGACCCGGGTGGCGTTGAGCCGGTGGATCTCGCTGAGCAGCAGCCGCGTGGTTTCATCCAGCGACAGGTCGGGCGCCCAGCTGTCGACCAGGCCGACCTGGCCGCTCTCGATCAGTGCCGCGATGGCTGGCGAGCGCGCATGCGTCGGGCGCTGCTCGAACGCCGCGATCACGCCGGCTTCGCCCAGCCGTGCGCCTTCGACGAGAAAGGCTGCGGCCAATACGCTTTTGCCCGACCCGGACGGCCCGGCCACGAGCAGCGAGTAGCCCTGCGGCAAACCGCCGCCGAGCATCTCATCGAGCCGGGGCACGCCCATGGTGAGTCGTTTGATGGGCGACGCATCGAGCGTTTTCGATGGCGGATGCTGCGACGAGGCCACCGTCACTGGCGCGAACACTTCGATACCGGCGCGGGAAATGCGGAAGGTATGCAGTCCGGGCAATGTCGGCTGGCCGCGCATCTTCATGATTTCCATCTTGCGGACCATGGAGTTGCGAATCACGCTCTGGCGCAGCCAGATCAGCCCATCGGAGACGGTGAACACCGGATTGGCGTCCGTTTCGGCGAAGTATTCGCCGATCAGGAAGGTGGTGGCCTGCCAGCTGGTCATGGCCATGCCCAACTGCTGCACGAACTGCTGCAGGGTGTTGCGCGGGTTGTCGTTGCTGGTGCCGGACAGCACGATGGAGCGGAAAGAATCGACGAACACCAGCGTCGGATTGAACGATTCGACTTCTTCGACAATGCGTTTGAGCACGAGATCGAGATCGCCGCCCAGGGTGTCCTCGGACAGATTCACGAAGCGGATGGTCTGATCGATCGCGTCGGTATCGAAGAAATCGAACTGTTGCTGGTACCTCAGCATTTTCAGCGGCGGCTCGCCCAGCACGGTGAAGTACAGCGCGCGACGCTGCGGGCCGGCCAGCGAGAACATGATCTGGTGGGCCAGCGTGGTCTTGCCGCAGCCGGGCGGACCGGCGATGAGGTTGAACGAGAATTCCGGAAGACCGCCGCCCAGGATCTCATCCAGGCCGGGCACGCCGGTCGACAATCGATGGATGGCTACTTTGCTTGTCATGCTGTCGGTTCCAGTGCGGGCGGGTCGCTCAACGGGCGATCCCACAAAGAACTGAGCAATCGCTCCGTGAGCGAAAGTCCCACCAGGCTGCTGAGCAACTCGTAGAAGGACTGCAGGAGTGCGGTACCGACGGTATTGGCTTCGGCTTCGCTCAAAGCTGTCAACGTCGTGGTCAGACGCGACACGTCCATCGTTGTGTGAAGGCCTTCATGCAGGCCCGAAAGCACTGGATGCTCATGGCTGGTCAGGAACAGGCTGCGTTTGTAGAGCGCGGCGACGCCCCGTGGGCCCACGATGGGCGTTAGCGCAATCCCGATGTCCTCGCACAGTGAGGCAACGCATTTGGCGGCGCTGTCGGCGCCGGCTTGGCTGCGGATTCGATTCGCCAGAACGGCGGCGATGCGATGAGCTGTTTGGCCTTCCACCCAGAATTTCCGACGGCCATGTAGTGCGACCGACCATACACGCTTTGCCGCGGACATGTCGGATCGCTGTCGGTGCGCGCCGTTGCCCAAGATTTGAAGACAAGCCGGGATCCGGGTCGGGGTGACGAAACAATCGTCGGCGAGTCGAATCGTGCCGATTGCATGGTGCCTTTCGTGCAGGGATAGGCGCTGCCAATGCCTGCGGTTCGCAAAGCGCTGCTGCGAAGGCCTTCCTTGGGTATGCCAGCGAGTGGAGTCGTGTTGTTCGCGAATCGCAGGCGGTGGGCGAATGATAGGCGTTGCTATTCGCGACGCTCTCCTGTTTGCCTGGCGTGACCCCGGGGTCTGGCTGGTGGCGGGATCCGCGCTACCAAACTCCGTTCTGTTCGCGCATGCCGGCCAGCGGTTTGTTGCTCGGTGGACCTGCAGGAAGAATGGTGCGCCAAGGCTGCACCCGATGCGGTTGTTACGGAAGCGATTCGCCGGTGTCCACGGCCGTGTCGCGCTGCTGGCGGCCGGTGTCCACCGCCATGCGCAATGCGCCGAGGATGCCGCTGCGGTCGTCGAGGCCGGGCGCGACGATGTAGTCGTCGATGCCGGCTTCGACCTGATGGCGTGCGATGTAGCCGCCGAGCCAGTGCCGTGTGCGTGCGCGGATCAGCGGAAACAGGCGCGCGTGCTGCATCACGCCGCCGCCGAGGATGATCCGCTGCGGCGAGATCGCCAGCGTGACCTGGGCGCAGAGCTGGCCGAGGTAGTCGGCTTCGATGTCCCAGATCGGATGGTCCGGCGTGGCGTTGCCGAGTTCGTGGCCGAGCCGCGCGACGATCGCGGGACCGTTCGCCAGGCCCTCCAGACAATCGCCGTGATGCGGACACACGCCTGCGAAACCGAGGTCGTCGGGATGCCGGCGCGGAAACAGGTGGCCGAGTTCCGGATGCATCATGCCGCGCAGCGTGCGGCCGTGCACGACCACGCCGCCGCCGATGCCGGTGCCGACGGTGATGTAGATGAGCGTGTCGAGCGGCGTGCCGTCGGCATGACGTCCCGCGCCCCAGATCGATTCGGCGAACGCAGCGGCATTCACATCGGTGTCCAGCGCGACCGGAATGCCGAGGCGCGCGAACGGCGCGATCAGATCGACATCGTGCCAGCCGGCTTTCGGCGTGCGCAGCAGGCGGCCGTAAAGCGGCGCGTACGGATCGAGTTCGAGCGGGCCGAAGCTGGCGATGCCCAGCGCGCGCGGCCGGCCGTGGCGCTGTGCAGCGGCTTCGAAGAAGGCGAGCGCTTCGGCCAGCGTGCTTTCGGGGTCGCGGGTCGCGAAACGCGCGCGTTCGCGCAGGGTGCCGTCGGCGGTGCCGATGGCGCAGACGAATTTGGTGCCGCCGGCTTCGATCGCGGCGTAGACGGGTTCGCTCATCGGTGCTGGCCTGCAGGATTACTCACGGCGCAGCCAGCGTAGCGCATACGGCGCCAGCACGATCGGAAAATCGGCGGCGGTCTGGTCGTCGCTCAGCAGGTCGCGCCAGCGTGTGCCGGCGAGTTCTGCCGGCAGTGTCGTCGCGACCGGCTGTGCGCCCAGATTGAACAGCGCGACGAAGTCGTTGCCGCGTGCGATGCCGAGCAGCGCCGGGTCCGCGAAATCGAAGGCGCGCATCGGCGCGTCGCCGCGCAGATCCGATGTCGCACGACGCACCGCGATCATCCGCCGCAGCGCGCGGTCGATCCTTGCGGCGGTGGTGTCGGTGTCGTGCTGCGCATCCAGGCCATCGGCCGTCGTCCAGTCCATCGCCGGGCGATGCAGCCAGCGACCTTCCGCCGCGCGCTGCGGATCGTCGACGTAAGCCTCGTCGTTGCCCAGCGCGATTTCGTCGCCCATGTACAGCGCCGGCAATCCTGCGGTCGCGAACACGATGGCGTACAGCAACAGCAGCCGCTGTTCGGCCAGGGCCAGCGCGTCCGCGTCGCCGCGCGCCTGCGCATCCGCGATGCCCGCGAGTGCGCTGGCCATGCCGTTGGTGCCGTGGACATGATCGCCGCCCGCGCTCTGGAAACTGCGACCGCGCGCGAAGGAATCGTCGGTGTCGCCGGCGTAGAAGCATGCGACGCGCGCAAGGTCGAACGGCGCGTGGCTTTCGTCGCCTTGGGATTCGTCGCGCAGCACGTTCCAGCCGATGTCGTCGTGACAGCGCAGATAGGTCAGCCAGCCGCTGGCGTTCGGCAATGTCGGCGTGTTCGCGATCACGTCGGCGAGCAGATCGCCGCGCTGTTCCGACAGCGCCACCCACAGCGCCGCCATCAGCGTGCTGTGATACGCGAGATGGCATTCGCGGCCGGCGGACTCGCCGCTGCCGAAATAGGGTGGCAGCTCGCGCGCCGGCACGATCGCTTCGGCCTTCAGCAGCACGCCCGGTGCGACGATGTCGCTGACCGCGCGCAGCGCCTGCAGGATCGCGTGCGCTTCGGGCTGGTTCATGCAATCTGTGCCGAGGCGTTTCCACAGATACGCGGTGGAATCGAGGCGGAAGGCTTCGATACCGCGATTGGCGAGCCGCAGCATCGTCAGCGCCATCTCGACGAAGACATCGGGATTCGACCAGTTCAGATCCCACTGGTAGCCGTAGAACGTGGTCCACACCCAGCCGAGCGCCGGGACATAGGTGAAATTGCCCGGCGCGGTCTGCGGAAACACCTGGTGCAGATCGCGCTCGTAGGCATCGGGGAGCGCGGAATCCTGAAAGAGATGGTAGTAGGCGCGATAGTGCGGATTGCCGCGCAGCGCCGCCAGCGCCCAGTGATGATCGTCGGCGGTGTGGTTGAGCACCAGATCGGCGCACAGGCTGATGCCAGCGTCGCGCAGTCGTGCGGTCAGCGCATCGAGATCGTCGTCGGTGCCGAGCGACGGCTCCACCGCATCGTAGTCGCGCACCGCGAAACCGCCGTCGTTGTCGCCCTCGCGCGCGTGCAGGAACGGCAGCAGATGCAGATAGCGGATGCCCAGACGCTGCAGATACGGCACGCGCTGGGCAACGCCGCGAAGATCGACGCCGAAACGGTCGACATACGCGGTATAGCCGATCATGTCCTGGGCGAGGAACCAGTCCGGATCGGATTCGCGCGCGTCGTCGAGCGCACGCAATGCGTCCGCGCGATCGTTGGCGCAGCCGGCCATCCACGTCACCATGCGATGCACGGTGGACGCGAAATCGGGGCGGTCGCCGTACAGCGCATCGAGCGTATCGAGCAGACGTGACGCATGCGCATCCCAGCGCGCGAGGCCGCGCGCGCGCAGTGCGGGCGCGAGCGTTTCGGCGAAGCGATGGCGCAGGCGTTCGGTATCGGTGATCAGCAAAGCAACAGTCATATCGGTTCGATGCGGAATGTGGTGCGACGACGCGCGCCGTCGCGTGCTCAGAACTCGTAGCGCACGCTGAGCGAAGCCGTGCGGCCCGGGATCGAGCGCGCGCGGATCACGTTCTGGGTGTTGGTGACGATGCTGCCTTCTTCAGCCTCGGTGATGCCGAACGCGTCGAACAGGTTGTTGACGTTCAGGCCAACCACCCAGTTCTCGGCGAAGCGGTAGTCCGCGAACAGATTCACCTGGGTGTAGCCGGGCATCACCAACTGGTTGTTGTCCTGCGCATAGGCATCGCCGGTGCCGATGATGTTCGCGCCGAGCGTCCAGTTGGTGGCGGCGTATCCGCCGGTCAGCTGATACACCACATCGGCCTGACGGCGCGGAGTGTTGCCTTCGTTCGCAGGCGAGATGTCGTCCTTGCTGATCTCCGCGTCGGTCCAGGTCAGGCCGCCGTTGAGGAAGAACTCGTTGAAGCGCAGCGAGGCTTCCAGTTCGATGCCGCGCGCTTCGTACACGCGATCGAAGAAGCGCTGACTGGTGAGTTCGAAGTTCTGCTCTTCGGTCTCGGCGAAGAATGCGGTCGCGAACAGGCTGAAACCGTCGCGGCGCCATTTCAGGCCGGCTTCGTATTGATCGACCAGATCCACCGCGTCCTGCGCGCGCACCGAGCCGTCGGGCTGGACCACGCCGAACAGCAGGCGGTCGGCGTTGGCGCGACCGCCGCGGCTGATCCGCGCGAAACCGGCGAGGTCGTCGCTGATCAGATAGTTCGCACCGACCGAATACGAGGTGTAGCCCCAGTCGTAATCCACCGGCGATGCGCCTGCGTTGTTGATCTGCGACACGCTCAGCTCCGGGCCGGAGATCGTGCCGTCGCCGTCCACATCGACGTTCGCCACCTGCACCGCGCCGGCATAGTTGCCGCTCGCATCGCCGCTGTCGCGACGCACGCTGGCGTCGATATCGAGTTTGCCCAGCGAGAACGCCATCGACAGATACGGCGCGCCGATCTCGTACTTCGCGTTGTAGCTGCGCGTGCAGCAGTTGCCCCAGAACGGCACGCCGTACGCGTACAGCCCGTTGTCGGAAAGATTGACGTTGGCGGCGCTGTAGACATCGATCAGTGCGGAATTGCCGTTGCCGCGCAGTTCCTGCAGATACGAATTCCACACCCAGTCCATGTCGATGTTCTGGCGCGAGGCGTAGTAGCCGGCGCTGAGATCGAGATTGCCGCCATCGCCGACGCCGAAGCTGCGGGTGAGCTTGAGATCGTTGGCGTAGTTGCCCAGATCGTTGAGCGTGGTGTTGAACAGATGCGTCCGCACGACCGTGCCGGTGTAGGCCTGGCCGGCGTTCGGGCCGTTGCTGTAGCGCAGGGTGGCGCCGGCGCCGCCGATGGTCGGCGCGATCGCCGCAGCGCTGCCCACTTCGGCCGGGAACTGGCCGACGAAGCGGCCGCTGCTGTCGGCGTAGCGGAATTTCCCGTTGATCTTCCAGCCGTCGCCGAAGCGGTATTCGGCTTCGGCGCCGACCACGGTGCTGTCCGGATGCATGCCGTCGGCGATGTCGGTGCTGCGGCCGTTGTTGTTGCCGTCCAGGCCGATATCGGTCAGGAAATAGCGGCTCTGCAGCGTGTCGCGCGCGGGGTCGAAGCCTTCGATCGCGCCGAGGTTCGGGCTGCCGTTGCTGCCGGTGGCGCGGGTCGGCACCGGCAGATAGCCGATGGCGCGATCGTCGAGGCGCTTGAAGTAGAAGCGCGCGTAGCCGTTCTCGAAATCCTTGGTGAGGTTGGCTTTCAGCTGCCCGCCTTTTTCGGCGGTGTAGCCGGCATCGCGGACGCCATCGCCCTGGCGGTAGAAACCGGCGACGTGGAAACGCCAGCCGTCGCCGAACGGCATGCCGTAGCGGAAATCGACGCGGTTGCTGCCGTAGTCCAGGCCGGTGGTAAGGCCGACCGCGCCGCCCTGCTGTTCGCCGGTGTTGCTGATGAAGTTGATCACGCCGCCGGGCGAATTGCTGGCGAACGTGGACGCCGAACCGCCGCGCACCGCTTCGATGCGGTCGATCGACCAGTCGTTGCGCAGGAAGATGTCGGCGTTGCCGAAGGCGATGTCGCCGAATTCCAGCACCGGCAGGCCGTCTTCCTGCAACTGCAGGAACTTCGCGCCGCCGGAGGCGACCGGCAGGCCGCGCACCGCGATGTTCGCGTTGCCTTCGCCGCCGGTCGATTCGGAGCGGATGCCGGGGATGTTGCGGAAGATTTCGGCGGTGGAGCGCGGCGCCGAGCGTTCGATGGTGTCGGGGGTGATGCTGCTGGTCGACACGCTGGTGCGCAGTTTGGATTTGCCGCCAGCGGTGGCGGTGATGACGATGGTGTCGAGATCGTCGGCCGTACTGTCGTCGTTCGCGGGTGCGTCGGCGGTTTGCGCCGAGGCGAAGGCGGGCGCCAGCAGCAGGCAGACGGCCCACGACAGGGCATGGGGGCGCAGAGCGGTGGTGCGGCGATGGGGCGGCTGGTTCGGCTGGCGACGCATGACGGTGTTCCCTCCGGTGTCTGGGTGGGCGGCTGCCCGGGTGCGGCACTTGATAGAACATCGTGCAATCGATTGCAAGTTGCAGTGCAGCGATTTCCGCCCGGCATCCCGAATTGGTCAGAACCGTCGACAATCCGGAATGGCCCGGGTCGAATCGCAATAACACTGAAAAACATGCAAGTAATCAGGGTGTAATTGGTCTGCGGTCATCGAAGAGAGGTACGCGAAAGCTCGTCGCGGATGCTGCGACGCAGCATGTACAATCGATTGCATTGATGCACTATCTGCGCGCCGGTGGGGTACCGAACCGGCGTCCGAAGTCCTGACGGAGCCGTGCAATGGCTGACCTCAATGTGCATCTGGGTGGCCTCGATCTGGCCGTGATCGCGCTGTACGCGCTCGGCATCATCGCCTTGGGGCTGTATGTCTCCAAGCGCCGCGCGTCGGCCGAAGATTACTTCCTCGCCTCGCGCTCAATGACCTGGCCGGTGATCGGGCTTGCGCTGCTGGCGTCGAATATTTCCTCGACCACGCTGATCGGTCTGGCCGGCGCGGCGTACGGCAACGGTATCTCGGTCTACAACTACGAGTGGATGGCGACGGTGGTGCTCGCGTTCTTCTGCGTGTTCTTCCTGCCGTTCCTGCTGCGCTCGCAGGTGTACACGCTGCCGGAATATCTCGAACGCCGTTACGATCGTCGTTCGCGCGTGTATTTCTCCGCGCTGACGATCTTCCTCAACATCGTGGTCGATACCGCCGGCACGCTGTACGGCGGTGCGATCATGCTCAAACTGATTTTGCCGCAGTGGCCGCTGTGGGAAATCGTCG
Organism: Lysobacterales bacterium; assembly: GCA_017302135.1. Classification (GTDB taxonomy): domain Bacteria; phylum Pseudomonadota; class Gammaproteobacteria; order Xanthomonadales; family Xanthomonadaceae; genus Lysobacter_I. The sequence goes on from JAFLDZ010000004.1 coordinate 190,314, forward strand.
CGGTGCTGGCGCTGTCCGCAGGCATCTACACCGTCGCCGGCGGCCTGCGCGCGGTGATCTACACCGAAACCGTGCAGGCGGTGATCCTGTTGGGCGCGTCGGTGTTCATCGCGTACTTCGCCTTCGACAAGGCCGGCGGCTGGGATGCGGTGATGGCGGCGGTGGATCCGTCGAAACTGTCGTTGATCCGCCCGATCGACGATCCCGGCGTGCCGTGGCTCGGCCTGGTGCTGGGCGTGCCGCTGCTGGGGTTCTATTTCTGGTGCACCAACCAGTTCATGGTCCAGCGCGTGCTGTCGGCGAAAGACGAAAACCACGGCCGCTGGGGCGCGCTGTTCGCGGGTCTGCTGAAACTGCCGGTGCTGTACGTGATGGTGCTGCCGGGCACCGCAGCCATTCTGCTGTATCCGCAGTTGGACAAGCCCGATCTGGTGTATCCGACGCTGATCTTCGATCTGCTGCCGGCGGGATTGATCGGCGTGGTCGTCGCCGGTTTCTTCGCCGCGATCATGTCCTCCATCGCCAGCACCTTCAATTCCGCAGCGACGCTGGTCACCATGGATTTCGTGCGCCCGCGATTGCCCGACGCCAGCAACGCGACGCTGGTGCGCGCCGGCCGCATCACCACGATCGTGTTCATGGTGTTGGCGGTGGCGTGGGCGCCGCAGATCGAGCGCTTCGAATCGCTGTGGCAATACCTGCAGGCGGTGTTGGCCTACGCGGTGCCGCCGGTGTGCGCGCTGTTCCTGATCGGCCTGTTCTGGCGCGGCGCGAATGCGAAGGGCGCGTTCGCGTCGATCGTCGCCGGCTTGCTTGGCGGCGCCGCGCTGTTCTACGCGAACGTGATGGCGTCAACGCCGCTGGGCCTGCATTTCCTGTACGTCGCGCCGATCCTGTTCGTGTTCAGCGCAGTGGTGCTGATCGGTGTGAGCGCGGCGACCACGCCGCCGTCGATGGAACAGATCGGCGCCATGTTGTGGACACCCGCGTTCTACCGCGACGAAACCCGCCAGCTCGCCGGTCTGCCGTGGTGGCAGAACTACCGGGTGCTGTCGGTGCTGTTGCTGGTGTTGACGGCGGCGATCGTGTGGAGTTTCCGCTGACAGCCCGCCCTCGCCCGCCCTGTCGGGCACCCTCTCCCGCCATGCGGGAGAGGGCAGGGCGAGCGCACGGCGAGCGAGGGTGAGGGCCGCTTTACGCAGACGCTCTCACGATCAGGCTCGGCGCCAGCGTGATCGACTCCGGATTCTCGCCACGGATCGCGGCGATCACGGTGTCGACCAGTTTGATCGCGCCCTGCGCCAGTTCCTGACGCACCGTCGTCAGCGCCGGGTGCATGTGTTCGGCGAGCAGGATGTCGTCGAAGCCGACGACCGACACGTCCTGCGGCACCCGCCGGCCGGATTCGGACAGTGCCCGGATCGCGCTGATCGCGATCACGTCGGAGGCGGCCATCACGCCGTCGAAATCGGCGCCGCTGTCGATCAGCGCGCGGACGCTGGCGTAGGCGTCTCCGCTGCTGAACTGGGTGCGCACGTGCAATTCGGGATGCGCCTTCAAGCCGGCGGCGCGCAGCGCATGCCGGTAGCCTTCGTGGCGATGGCCGACTTCCGGCAGGCGCTCGTCGCCGAGGAATGCGATGCGACGGCGGCCGTGACGGATCAGATGCTCGGTGCCGATCTGGCCGCCGAGGCGGTTGTCGGTGCCGACCACCGGATACTTCTGCGCGGGCAGGCGCGTACCCCAGGCGGTGAGCGGGATGCCGGCGCGCGCGGCTTCGTTGATCGAACCGTGTTCGAAACTCTGGCCGATCAGGATCACGCCGTCGCTGCGCCCGGGCTGCTGCAGCCGTCGCACCCAGCCGTCCTGGTGCGCGGCGACCTTCGACAGCAGCATGTTGTAGCCGCGATCGCTCAGCGCGTCGGCGAGGTGCGCGAGCATGGTCATCATGAAGGGGTCGGCGAGATGCGGCTCGCGTTCGTGGACCAGCGGCACGGCCACCGTGATCACGCCGGTCTGGCGCGAACGCAGGCTGCTGGCGACCGGATTCACCGCATACCCGGCTTCCTCGGCGAGGCGCTGGATGCGCTCGCGGGTGCTCGCCGCGATCAGCGGACTGTTTTTCAGTGCGCGCGAAACGGTGGATTCGGACACGCCGGCGAGCTTGGCGATATCCGTCATCTGCAGGTTGTTCGGCGGTTGCGAGGTGCGGCGGCGGGGTTTTGTCATAGCGCGCTAGAGTCGGACGAACCGCTTGCCGGATCAAGCGCGGTCGTCGTCGGCCGGGTATCGGTTGACGATACCGCAGGCCGTCCGGGGCGCTACAAGCGGGCGGGTCGGTTGCAATTCATGCGCGCTTGGGGAAGGCTGCAGTCGTGTCCGCCCGAAGCATGAAACCGGTGGTGGACGAGGGGGAGATGCCGCATGAGGGCGGCTGCGAATGGATGATCTTGCTGGAATTCTGATCCTGCTGGGCCTTGCGGTACTCACGGTGCCCCTGCTGTTGGTGATGGCGCTGATCAAGATCGGCAACGCAAAACTCAGGATCGATGCGCTCGAACGCGACGTACAGCGTCTGCAGGCCCGGGTCCTCCATATCGAATCCTCGCGCCCCGCGCCAGCGGTATCGGAACCCGCCGACGCGCAGGAAAGCGTATTCCAGCCTCCGCCCCGTGCGCAGCCCGCCGCCGCACCGCCCCCACCGACGCGCATCGATACGCCCGAATCGTCTCTCGATGCGCCGATCACCGGTCGCGCCCGTTTCGACGTGCCGGAGTCTCCGCTGCCGGAGACGCCCAGACCCGAAACCGTTTCCGCAGCGGGCATGCCACCGCCGTTGCCGCCCGAGCGCGCAGCGCCTGCTGCCGCCGCAACGGTATCCCAGGCGCCGCCTCGTCCGCAGCGCCCGCCGCCTGCGCCGCCGGCCGATCCCTTCGCCCCCATCATCGACGGCGTCCGCCGCTGGTTCACCGAGGGCAACGTACCGGTGAAGATCGGCATGCTGGTGCTGCTGGCCGGCGTCGCCGCGCTGTTGAAATACGCCAGCGACCAGCACTGGCTGGTGGTACCGATCGAATTGCGTCTGGCCGGGATCGCGGCGGCCGCCATCGGCGGGCTGGTGTTCGCGTGGCGGCAGCGCGAAACGCGGCGATCGTTCTCGCTGTCGCTGCAGGGCGGCGCCATCGGCGTGCTGATGCTGGTGACCTTCGCGGCCTTCAAGCTGTACGACCTGATTCCCGCAAGCGCCGCATTCGGCATCACCATTGCGCTGGTCGCCGGGCTGGGTGTGCTGGCGGTGCTGCAGAACGCGTTGGCGCTGGCGGTCTTCGGCATCCTCGCCGGTTTCCTCGCGCCGATCTGGCTGTCCACCGGCAGCGGCAATCACGTCGCGCTCTTCGGCTATTACGCGGTCCTGAATCTCGGCATCTTCGGTATCGCCTGGGCGCAATCGAAAGGGCAGGGCCCGTGGAAATTGCTCAATATTCTCGGCTTCGTCTTCACCTTCGGTATCGGCACGCTGTGGGGCGTGCTGCAGTACAAACCGGAGAAATTCGCGACCACCGAACCCTTCCTGCTGCTGTTCTTCGCGCTGTATCTGCTGATTCCGATCTTCTACGCGCGCGGCCGCAGCCAACGCGACGACAACGCCCATGGGCTGGTCGACGGTACGCTGGTGTTCGGCACGCCGCTGGTGGCGTTCTCGCTGCAGGCCGGTCTGCTGCATGGCGGCGTTTTCGGCGACAGCCGCATGCCGCTGGCGCTGTCGGCGCTCGGTGCCGCCGCGATCTACGCGCTGCTGGCGGCGTTCCTGCGTGGGCGTGGACGCTTCTCGTCGCTGGTCGACAGCTACGCGGTGCTTGCGGTCGGTTTCTCGACGCTGTCGGTGCCGCTGGCGCTGTCGGCGCGCGCGACCGCCAGCGTGTTCGCGCTGGAAGGCGCGGCGCTGGTGTGGCTGGGCGTGCGTCAGGACCGTCGTTTGCCGCAGATTTCCGGTCTGCTGCTGCAGTTCGGTGCGGCCCTGGCCTTCGTGCTGGGCATCGGCGGCATCAGCAGCGGCTTCTCGCCGATGGGCACGATGGTGGACACGCCGATCGCCAACCCTGCGTTCATGGCGGCGCTGCTGATCGCACTCGCCGGTTTCGCCACTGCGTGGACCTATCGCAACACGCTCGACAATGGTCTGGTCGGCATGCCCACGCTGTGGGCCTTCGGCTGGTGGACGTTCGCCGGTCTGAATGAAATCGGCGAATACGTGTCGTACGAGTATCGCGTCGACGCGATGTTCGCCTTCATGACCCTCACCGCCTGGATCGCGGCGGAACTGCGCCGTCGTTTCGACGACATGACCCTGCTGGGTGGTCTCGCCGCGATGACGCTGCTGTTGGGCGTGCCGTTCGCGATGGTGCAATCGGCCGAGCATTCGTATCCGTTCCGCGAATGGGGCGCGGCGGCGTGGCTGGTGTACGCAGCGCTCGGTTGGCGCGCGCTGATCTGCCTGCGCGATACCGGCACCGGCGTGCGCCTGTTCGCGCACGGCGGCTGGTTCTGGTCGTGGGTCACCGCGCTGGCGCTGGCGGCCTTCCATCTGGTGTATCGCACCGAGGCGGACTTCGCCGATTCGGCGGTGGTCGTGCAGACGATGGGCGATGGTTGGCGGATGCTCGCATTGGGTCTGCCGGTCTTCGTGTTCGCCGCGCTGCTGCAGTTGCGACCTGCGTTGCTGGCGCCGCCGCTGGCGCGCGGTTTCGAGGACTACCGCAAGCTGCTGTCCGCCTCGGCGTGGGTCGTGCTGGCGACGTTCTGGCTGCTGTCGCTGTTGTTCCCCGGCGACAGTGCGCCGCTGCCGTGGGTGAGTCTGCTCAATCCGCTTGAATTGCTGCAGATCGCGGTGCTCGCACTGTTGGCGCAGCGCGCATGGGCTGGACGCGGAGTGCATGCGCCCCGCATCGGTGCAACGAACGTCGGTGTGCCGGTGTTCGCGCTGGCGGCCTTCGTCTGGATCACGTTCGCCACGCTGCGCGCGACCCACCAGTGGGGCCACGCGTCGTGGTCGCCGTCGATGCTCGACGACTACATCGTGCAGACCGCGCTGACCGTGGTCTGGAGCGTGCTGGGCGTACTCGGCTGGATCTTCGGTTCGCGCCGTGGCGATCGACTGCTCTGGGGCGCGGGCGCGGTGCTGATGGGCGTCGTTCTGCTGAAGCTGCTGCTGATCGACCGCAGCCATCTGGGCAATCTGTTCGGCATCGTTTCTTTCATCGCGTACGGTCTGCTGTGTACGGCCGTGGGGTATTTCGCCCCGGCACCGCCGCGGCGCGCGGCATCTGCGGAGGTTTCGGCATGAATCGTACCCACGGCACCCGCTCGAAGTTCGCGGTCGTCTTCGCGTCCGCGCTGAGCGTCGCGTTCGCGGCCGCTGCGGCGCAGCCTGAGACGAGCGGCGACTACGCCTACCGCTGGCCGCTGAAGGCCGAGGGCCAGAATGCGGCGTGGCAGTTCGAGTTGACCCCGGAGGTCTACGCAGCGCTGATCGATCCGGGACTGGGCGATTTCGATGTCGTCAACGCCGACGGCCAATCGGTGCCGGTGGCGCGGTTGACGGTCGATCCGACTGCGCTGCCGGGTGTCGCCCAGGTGGCGTTGCCGGTGTTCGCGCTGCCGCGCATCAATGGCGACGGCGGTCGCGACGATCTGTCGCTGCGGCTGGAACGCGACATGGATGGACGCCTGCGCATGCTGCAGGCGGATGTCACATCGACGGCGGCGCAGACGAAGATCGATTACGTGATGGACGCGGACATCAGCCGCGATCCGAAGCGCCCGTCGACGGTGGATCGCCTCGATCTGAACTGGCCCGAGGGCGGCGATGTCAATGCGCGCTTCGCGGTGGAAGGCAGCGAAGACCTGCAGCAATGGCAGACATTGGTGGATGCCGCCGCCGTGGTGTCGCTGCGCCGCAGCGGTGCGGTGCTGCAGCGGCGCGATATCGCGCTGCCGACCACCTCGCTGCGCTACCTGCGGCTGCGCCAGTTGGATGGCGACCCGGTGCCCGGTCTGCAGGTCACCGCACGGCGTACCCGCGCCGGCGTGTCGTCGCCGCAATGGAAGCGGCTGCGCGCCGATTTCGTCGACAGCGGTCGCGACGAGGTGGGCAAGGATCATGTCTATCGCTACCGCTTGCCGGCCAAACTGCCGGTCGGTCGGATCGATGTCACGCTCGGTACCGACAACGGCACCGCCGAGGTGATCGTCGATGCGCAGAGCGGGGCACCCGGCAGCGAGATATGGACGCCGATCGGACGCACGCTGCTGTTCCGGCTGCAGCAGGAAGGTGTGCGTATCGACAACGAGGACTATGTGCTCACCTCGGCGCTGGCCGCGCGCGAATGGCGCCTGCGCAGCCCGATCGAACTGGTGCCGTCGCCGTCGATGGAAGTGGCGTACCTGCCGGATCGGTTCGTATTCCTCGCCCAGGGCCGTGGCCCGTACACGCTGGTCGCGGGCAGCCGCAACGCGCGGCGGACATCGCTGCCGGTCGAGCAGGCGCTGGCGCCGCTGCGCACCCGCCTCGGCAAGGATTGGACGCCGCCGGTGGCGACGCTCGGCGCGCGCGGCGCTGCCGCCGGGACCGCTGCGTATGCCGAACAGGCGAAGCCGACCGACTGGCGCAGCTGGCTGTTGTGGGGGTTCCTGATCGTCGGCGCCGCGATCGTCGGTGGCTTCGCGCTGAGCCTGCTGCGGCAGCAGAAGCCTCCTGTGGAGTCCTGATCGGAAGATTCGGGAGATCGGATCGGGCTGCGCCGTTTGATAGGGCGGCACCGGAACGGGGACAATGAGCGTCTTCGTTCCCGGAGTCCCCCGCATGACCATCGTCCGCATGTCCGATCTCGATCTCGCCGGCAAGCGCGTGTTGATCCGCCAGGATCTCAACGTGCCTGTCGCCGACGGCAACGTCACCTCCGACCAGCGCATCGTCGCTTCGCTGCCCACGCTGAAGCTCGCGCTGGAGCGCGGCGCGGCGGTGATGGTGATGTCGCATCTCGGCCGGCCGAAGGAAGGGGTGTGGAGCGAAGCCGATTCGCTGGCGCCGGTCGCGAAGCGGCTGGGCGAACTGCTCGGTCGCGACGTGCCGCTGGTGAAGGATTGGCTCGATGGCGTGAATGTGGCGCCCGGCCAACTGGTGCTGCTGGAAAACTGTCGCATGAATGTCGGCGAGGGCAAGGACGACGAGGCGCTGTCGCAGAAGTACGCCGCGCTGTGCGACGTGTTCGTGATGGACGCCTTCGGCACCGCGCATCGCGCGCAGGCCTCCACCCACGGTGTGATCAAGTTCGCGACGCAGGCCGCAGGCGGCCCGCTGCTGATGGCCGAACTCGACGCGCTGGCGAAAGCGCTGGAACATCCGGCGCGCCCGCTGCTGGCCATCGTCGCCGGCAGCAAGGTCAGCACCAAGCTCGAACTGCTGTCGTCGCTGGTCTCGAAAGTCGACCAACTGATCGTCGGCGGCGGCATCGCCAACACCTTCATCGCCGCGATGGGCTACGGCGTGGGCAAGTCGCTGGTCGAAATGGATCTGCTCGACACCGCGCGCCAGATCATCGCCGACGCCAAAGCGCGCGGCGCCGATATTCCGATCCCCGGCGATGTCGTGGTCGCATCCGCGTTTGCCGCCGATGCGCCGGCCACGATCAAGCCCGTGGATGCGGTGACTGTGGACGACATGATCCTCGACATCGGCCCCGACACCGCCGCGCGCTATGCCGCGCTGATCAAGAGCGCCGGCACCGTGGTCTGGAACGGCCCGGTCGGCGTGTTCGAATTCGACGCCTTCGGCAAAGGCACGGAAACGCTGGCGCGCGCGATCGCGGACAGCAGCGCGTTCTCGATCGCCGGTGGCGGCGACACGCTGGCGGCGGTGGACAAATACGGCATCAAGGATGAAGTCTCGTACATCTCCACCGGCGGCGGCGCGTTCCTCGAATTCCTCGAAGGCAAGACCTTGCCCGCAGTGGCGGCGCTGCAGGCGAGAGCATCTTGACGCTGTGCCTCGGTCGTTGCCGTTCTGGATGATGCGCTTCGTGACTTTCGTAACAACGGCTTTACCTTCGCGGTCCTAAGCTCGCGCTGCAGCCATCCGGCTGCGCATGGCACAGGAGTGCAGAATCATGAAGATGCAACGCAAACTCGCGCTATCGGTTCTGGTGTCGTTGGCATTCATGTCCGCGACGGCAATCGCCGGTGGCTGCCTGCAGGGCACGTGGCATTATCTCGACGCCAGCGGACGCGTGGTCGGCGAGCAGACCGTCGGCTGTGGCGAACTGGACGGCAGTTGGGGCGTCGTCACCGCACGGACTTCCTTCACGCAGGGCTGCGCCAGCAGTTTCTGAGTCGATGAATCCGGTGCAAACCCGCGAGGGCCCGGCTGATCCCGGGCCTTCGTTTTTGGTGGATGCACTGCCCGGACGCGTGTTGCCATGCGACCGCTCTCCACGATGTTTGATGCTTCCTTTATTTTCGGACTGTTGAACCGACGCCATGAAAAAGCTTTTCTTCGACCTCGACGGTACCCTGATCGATTCCGCCGTCGGCATCACCCGCTGCGTGGCGTATTCGCTTGAACGCATGGGTCATCCGGGGCTGCCCGATGCGGCATTGCGCAGTTGGATCGGCCCCGCGCTGCGCGTGAGTTACGCCGCGCTGTTCGACAGCACCGCCGATATCGAACGCGCGGTCGAGCTGTATCGCGAGCGGTTCGAGATCGAAGGCTGGCGCGAGCACGCCATCTACGACGGTATCGGCGATGCGGTGGAAGCGGTGCACGCCGCCGGTTATCGGCTTGCGGTGGTCACCGCCAAGAACGAGCCGCACGCGCGCAGGATCGTGGACACGCTGCCGTTCGGTCGCCGCTTCGAGGACATCATCGGCGCGACCCCCGATGGCCGCATCAGTCACAAGCCCGAATTGATCGCCGAGGCGCTGGCACGGCTCGGGCTGCAGTCGGACCGCTGCATCATGATCGGCGACCGCCATCTCGATATCGAAGGTGCGCTGCACCATGGGATGCGCGGGATCGGCGTGCTCTGGGGATTCGGCAGCGAGGACGAGCTGCGCGAAGCAGGCGCGTACGCACTGGTACGGACCCCGGATGCGCTGCCGACGCTGCTGTCCGGCGCATGAGCGGCGCCGCGCCGCGATGTCTGCGGATGTGATCGTTTACAGCGGCATGGCCGTCTGAATCGACATGCCGGCATGTTACGGTTGGGCGATCAGGAGATCGACATGACCCAGCAAAGCATGACCCAGCAAAGCCCGACGCAAAAGACCCCGACCGAACAACGCCGCCGTACCAAGATCCTCGCCACCCTCGGCCCCGCCACCGACGCCCCGGGCGTCCTCGATGCGCTGCTGCGCGCGGGAGTGGATGTGGTTCGGCTCAATTTTTCGCACGGCGATCCGGCCGCGCAGATCGCCCGCGCCGAGGCCGTGCGCGCCGCCGCCGAGCGCGTCGGTACCGAAGTCGGCATCCTGGCCGATCTGCCCGGCCCGAAAATCCGCATCGAGAAGTTTGTCAACGACAAGGTGCAGCTGCGCGCCGGCGAGCGCTTCGATCTGATCGCCAGCGAAGACGCACCGCTCGGCGACCAGCATCAGGTCGGCGTGAGTTATCTCGGCCTGCCCGGCGATGTCGTCCCCGGCGACACGCTGCTGCTCGACGACGGCGTGGTGCAACTGCAGGTCACTGCCGTCGAAGGCCAGCGCATCATCACCACCGTGCTCAACGACAGCGAACTGTCGAATCGCAAGGGTCTCAACAAACTCGGCGGCGGTCTGTCGCTGGGCGCGCTGACCGAACGCGACTGCGAACTGATCCAGGTCGCCGCGCAGCTCAACGCGGATTTCATCGCGGTGAGCTTCTGCCGCAACGCTGCCGACATGAACGAAGCGCGCCGCGTCGCGCGCGCTGCCGGCAGCTCCGCCGCGCTGGTCGCGAAAGTCGAACGCGCCGAAGCCATCGAGAATCTGGTCGAGATCGTCGACGCCAGCGACGTGGTGATGGTCGCGCGCGGCGATCTGGGCGTGGAAATCGGCGACGCCGAACTCCCGGGCCTGCAGAAGAAGATCATCCGCGTGGCGCTGGAGCGCGACAAGGTGGTGATCACCGCCACCCAGATGCTGCAGTCGATGGTCAGCAGTCCGATTCCCACGCGCGCCGAAGTGCTCGACGTCGCCAACGCGGTGATCGACGGCACCGATGCGGTGATGCTGTCGCAGGAAAGCGCCGCCGGCATGTATCCGATCAAAGCTGTCGAAGCGCTGGTGCGCATCTGCCTGGGCGCCGAGCGCCAGTTCGAGCACGACACCGATTTCGAATCCGCCCCGCGCAATCTGCAGCGCGCCGATCAGGCCATTGCGATGACCGCGATGTTCCTGACCGAACACATCGGCGTCGGCGCCATTGTCGCGATGACCGAATCCGGCGGCACCGCGCGCTTCCTGTCACGGTTTCGCGGCAGGGCCCCGATCTTCGCCTTCGCCCGCGACGGCGGCGCCCGCCGCCGCATGGCGATGATGCGCGACGTGTTCCCCATGGATTACGACAGCCGCGGCCAGACCCCGCGCCAGGCCGCGCGCGGCAGCATCCGCAAACTCGTCGAAGCCAATCTGCTCAAAGCCGGCGACCGCGTGGTGTTCACCAGCGGCGAGCATATGGAAACCCACGGCGCCACGAATACGCTGCGGTTGCTGCAAGTGGGCGAGGATGGGACTGCGGAGGGGTTGGGGGAGTTGTAACGCAAAAGCAGGATGGGTGGAGCGCAGCGATACCCATCGCTTTAAACGAACACCGGCGGGCATCGCTACGCTCCACTTATTCTGAAGAAGCGGCGAAACTGATACCGATGCGATTCCGATGCCGAATGGCTAATGATCAACTGTTGTATGGCTCATTTTGAGCCCAGAGCAAAATAACGACAGATCCTACAGCTGAAATTCGGCTTTCGCTTCATCGATCAGGAATCGAATCCATGGAACCCATCGCCCGTTATCGCGAGAAAAGATTCGAAGGCCGTCGGGATTTTCAATTGTTCCACGACCGCGTCGTGATCGTTGCGAAGGAATACATGGGCGCCGAGTCGGAGTCTTCGATCATGCTCAACACTCTGGTGGCCGTGCCGAATCGCGCGCGTGCGCGCGGGTCCGAGTTTTCGTGGGCAGTGATGATGGTGGTTCTTTCGGTTGCATTGCTGCAGAGCGGAACGGTCGATCTCTTTTCGTACTGGGGCGGTATGGCAGCCAGTATGGGCGTCAGCGGTGCGCTGATGGGCCTCGTGACCTTCCGCAAGATCGAGTGGGTATGGCTGAATTCGGCCCTCGGCATTCACAGCCTGAATATTGCGAAATCCGGCCCGGATGCGACGTTTTTCGATGCTTTTGTCGAACGGTTGCTTGCGCAGGTGATTGAAGCAAATAAATCGGTGGACGAAGAGTTGAAGTAGGATGGGTATCGCTGCGCTCAACTCATCCTACGAATCATTTAATCCGCTCATGACCTCCGAATCCATCACTCTCCGCGAAGCCGCCGAAGCCGATGTCGAAGCGCTGCATCGGCTGATCGTCGCCATCGCCGAGCATCACGGCCAGCGCGAATACGTGTTCGTCACCGTCGACGATCTGCGCCGCGACGGCTTCGGGCCTGCACCGAAATTCGGCGCGGTGCTGGCGGAAGTCGACGGCACGCTGGTCGGCTATGCGACCTATACCTGGAACTACGGCATCTGGCTGGGATCGACCTACATGAGCGTCGACGATGTGTACGTGTCGTCGTCGCATCGCAGTCTGGGCATCGGTGAGGCTTTGATGCACCGACTGCAGCAGGTGTGCGCAGAGCGCGGACTGCATCGGATGAAGTGGGAAGTCGAGCCCGACAACGTCGCCGCGATCCGTTTCTACGAACGGCTGGGCGCCAAGATGCGTACCAAGGGCCTCTTCTACTGGGAAGCCTGATCGCGCCGCCGCGAGCGGCGTAAACTGCGCGGCATCGAATCGATCAGCGCCGAATCCATGAACGCTTATTTCATCGCCGCCGCCGTACTCGCCTTCGTCGTGGGCCTCGTCCATTCCGTGCTCGGCGAGATCATGATCTTCCGCCGCATGCGCAAACCGGGGCGGGTGATTCCGACCGATGGCGGCGCGATTCTGCTCGGATCGAACGTCCGCATCCTGTGGGCGAGTTGGCATGTGCTGACGGTGTTCGGTTGGGGCATGGCCGCGATCCTCGTCTGGATGTCGCGATCGACCTCCGGCAGCATCGAACATGCGGTCATCGCGCACGCGATCGAAATATCGATGCTGATCGGTTCCGCGCTGGTGCTGGTCGCGACCAGGGGCCGGCATCCCGGCTGGATCGGTCTGCTCGGGGTCGCGGTACTGGTCTGGCTCGGGCGGACGGCGTGAGTCCGCCTGCTTTGGCTTGTGCGATCGGAGCTGATGATGAAAACTTCTCTACTGACGATCCTGTTGATGCTTTGTTCGGGGTGTGCGATGGCGAGCGATTATGCAGAGGGCCAAGTCTGGTCCTATAAAACACGCAATGGTGAGCGAGGCTCGACCCTGCAGATCAATCGGATCGAACACGATCCGAGGCTCGGGGACATCTTCCATATCAGCGTCTCCGGTGTCCGTCTGCATAATCCGCATGCGCCGGAAGGGATCACGACCGAGCTCCCGCATTTCCCCGTATCGATACAGACACTCGAAAAAAGCTGCATCGAACCGACGGGCAGGGCGTCGGTCAATCCGGATTATCTGGAAGGCTATCAGGCATGGCGTGAGGCTTTCGACGCGGGGCAGGCCGGTGTTTTCGATATTGCGGTCGCGGATATCGTCGATATCGTGGAGTCTTCGATCTCGCAGCGCGTGAAACACTGAATTGCAGGGCGTCTTTTTTCGTGGACATCCAAGGCATTCCCTTCGGCATCACCGACTGGTCCGCGATCGAACGCACCGAACATCCGGGCGACACCGGTGTCGCGTACTGGCGCACGCAGCGCTTCGGCGAGATCCGCGTACGGATGGTCGAATACTCCCCGGGTTATCTCGCCGACCACTGGTGCGGGAAGGGACACGTGCTGCTGTGTCTGGAAGGCGAACTGCGCACCGAACTGGCCGATGGCCGCGAATTCACGCTGACCGCAGGGATGAGCTATCAGGTCGGTGATGGCGCCGAGCCGCATCGCTCGTCCACCGGATGCGGCGCCAGACTTTTCATCGTTGATTGATATTGCGGATACATCCCCTCTGCGCGTGGTGTCGCGTCGGAAATTCGACAGATGCGCAGCGACGAAGAATGCATCCCATGACGACGGCTGAAGACGTCGGAGAAATGCCATCGGACCTGCAGGCCAAAGCGCGCGCGGACTCAATCCGTGAGACGGCGGAAACATAGACTGTTTATCGCGTTCGATGCGCGTCCTGTCCACGCAACAGTATCGTTTTACTCCACTGCGCGATGGTGTCGGCGACACCTTGCGGATCGCGATTGCGCGCATCCATCCCTACGGGTTCGATAGCGCAGCCGCGATGTTGCGTCGGGCAATGCCCGTACATCCTTCGATCGCGCGCTTGTTTCAACACCCATCAGCCAAGGAGTTCTGCATGAAAAAATACGTCTTCGCCTTCGCCGCCGCGATGCTCTTCGCCGGTTCCGCTTCCGCTGCGACATGGCAGTCGCTCGGCCGGGTCAACGCGCTCACCGCGATGCCCGATCTGCAGCAGTGCGAGCAGCGCATCGTCAATCGCTATTGGAGCTCCCAGCCTGCCTACTATCCGAGCAGCGTCCACAACTACGGCCCGAACAACATCCAGTTCGTTTTCGATGCCGATCTGCGCTCGCTGCGCACCCTGACCAGCAATGCGCCGGCCAATTCGCGCTTCAAGACGGCGATCGACAGCTACAACGCGCAGGCCGGCGCGAAGAGCATCCATGGCGCGGTATCCGTGGGCCAGTATCCGCGCGTATCGATCGAAGTCTCCTATGTCGACGCGCAGGGCCTGACCCAGGGTCTGGGCTACGGCGTGGCGCCGACCGAACTGCAGTACTACGAGCTGCAGCAACTCTGCCCGCTCTGATCGCGGCGACGGTCGGATCCCTCCGGGAACGCGACAGGGTCCGCAGAGGCGGGCCCTGTCGTCCGGCCGACCCCTGTACGCCGGCCGAAGCCCGCATGGCTGCATTCGATTTCACCGGAATGCCGGAATCCGCGTTTTTTGGGCTTAAGTCATTGATCCGAAATAAGGTTCACGGGTTGCCGTGTGGGTATAATGGCCGCCTTTCCCACCGCCCATCAGGACTCCCCATGAGCATCGAACAGCTTGCCGATATCGCCCGCGCCATGGTCGCGCCGGGCAAGGGCATCATCGCCATCGACGAATCCAACGCGACCATCGCCAAGCGCTTTGAAGGCGTGGGCATCCCCAACAGCGAAGAGAACCGCCGCGCCTACCGCGAGCTGCTGCTGACCACGCCGAATCTCGGCGAGCACATCTCCGGCGCGATCCTGTTCGACGAAACCATCCGCCAGTCCACCAGGGACGGCGTGCCGTTCACCAAGGTGATGATGGACAACGGCATCATCCCCGGCATCAAGGTCGACAAGGGCACGCACGCACTCGCCGGCTTCCCGGGTGAAGTCATCACCGAAGGCCTCGACGGCCTGCGCGACCGCCTCAAGGAATACGCCGCGCTGGGCGCACGTTTCGCCAAATGGCGTGCGGTGATCAATATCGGCGAAGACATTCCCTCCGGCACCTGCATCGACGCCAACGCGCATGCCCTGGCGCGCTATGCCGCGCTGTGCCAGGAATGCGGCCTGGTGCCGATGGTGGAACCGGAAGTGCTGATGGACGGCGACCACGACATCGAAACCTGCTGGGAAGTCACCGAAGTCACGCTGCGTTCGCTGTTCGACGCGCTGTACCAGCACAATGTGATGCTGGAAGGCACCATCCTCAAAGCTTCGATGGTCATCTCGGGCAAGGGTTGCGAAGAGCAGGCATCGGTCGAGGAAGTCGCCGAGAGCACATTGATGTGCCTGAAGTCGACCGTGCCGGCGATCCTGCCGGGCATCGTGTTCCTGTCCGGCGGCCAGAGCGACGAAGACTCCACCGCACACCTCAACGCAATGAATCAACTCGGTCCGAATCCGTGGCCGCTGTCGTTCTCCTACGGCCGCGCGATGCAGTCGGCGGCGCTGAAGATCTGGTCGCAGGATCTGGTCAACAACGTGGCCAAGGCGCAGGAGACCGTGTTCGCACGCGCCCGCGACAACGGATTGGCGGCGCTGGGCCAGTTCAAGGGCTGAGTGATGCGGCAGACCGGCGTCCACCGGTCTCCGTGCCTTTTCTCTTGCCGGAATTCCCGGTTCGTCGTTCCTCCGTGAAAGGCTTTTCGATCATGTTTCACATGCTGTGTTCGATGCCCCGTCGCCGGACTCTCAGCGCAGGTCTGCTCCTGCTTTGTGCGGCATCGCTGCCGACAGCCGCGCTGGCGGAGGACGCGATGATCCGCACCATTGCCCTCAAAAACGGGCAGGTGCAGATCGAACGCCAGAATCATGCGTTCGTGCATGGTGAAGCCGGCAGGCTCCGTGAGCAGGGCGCGATCGATATGGTCATGATCGTGGATGCTGCCGGAGCAACGGTTTCGGAATCGGCATGCAGTCATGCGTCGGGGAGCTACGACGACTATCACGCGTTTTTCCGTACGCTGGCGCAAGCGGTCAAAGCCGATGACGTCAAACAGTTGTCGTCATTGGTCCGCTACCCGCTGCAGGTGAATCAGGGCAACGGCAAGCGTCCGCTGGTCATCGCGGACGCGACGGCATTCCGGGCAAAACATGCGCGCATTTTCGACGGGAAGACACGCCGTGCGATTCTCGAAGCAGAGCCAGCCGCGCTGTTCTGCAGACAAGGCATGGCGATGATCGGACACGGTATCGTCTGGGCAAGCGGGCAATCCGGTCGCGTGGCGCTCAGCGTGGTCAATCCGGCCGCACCATGACTCTTCTCGAATATCGCGCGGCTCCTCCGCAGTCCCGCAACAACTCCCGAACGCCGGCCCTGTGCCGGCGTTCTTCTTGATCGCGGGTCGCGTCGCTAGCCGCGTGCGCAGCCCGATCAAGTTGCGATAAGCCGAACGCGTTCGTCCCGATCCGGTGCGATCGTCTGCGGCGCGTGCTTCATCCCGGAGTGCGCGCCGTGTCTTTCGCGATCTTCGCCGCGAGGTTGCGATCCAGTGCGTCCAGGCCGATGTCCGACAGCGTTTTCAATCCGGTGAACAAGAGCAGCAGGCCGGTGCCGCCGCCGAGTCCGCTGCCGCCGCCGAGTCCGCTGCCGAAAATGATGCCCAGATGCATCGGCAGCACGCGCAGATAGGGCGTGAACATCAGTCGCCCGAGGTTCGGCTTGCCGCGCAGATCGGAGGCGTGCTGTGCGGCGTAGGTCGTGCGCTGCGAGAGCACGAACGATACGCCGCAAGCGATCAGCACCAGCATGTTCCACAGGCCGGACACGCGGTGCTGGCCGAGCAGAAAGACCAGATAGCCGAAGTGGAAGAAACCGTAGTGGATGGTGAAGAAGTTGGCGGTCGAACGCTTGCCGGCCTCATTCTCGGGCACCGGCTGGTTGTTCGAGGTGAAGCCCTCGGT
Source organism: Lysobacterales bacterium (assembly GCA_017302135.1). Classification (GTDB taxonomy): domain Bacteria; phylum Pseudomonadota; class Gammaproteobacteria; order Xanthomonadales; family Xanthomonadaceae; genus Lysobacter_I. The sequence goes on from JAFLDZ010000004.1 coordinate 207,017, forward strand.
GCTGAACTGCGCAAGATTGAGCATCCGTTTGCGCGCATACCAGCCGATGATGATGCTTTGGATCCAGTACGGCCACAGCAGCCACGCTGGCGCCCAGTGGAAGATCAATGCTGCGATCAGCGTCGCGCCGTTGGCGAGGATCAGCGTGCGGGCGGATGTGCGGGTCGGTGGGGGCATGTGGGCTCCAGCGGCGAAACGCTGTGTTGCCGAACGACGGCGGGCATAGGCCAAAGGTCACGATTGATTGCGATTCGCACACTTCGCTGGCGATATTCGTGCGGAATACGGCCTGCGGCGCGAATCGATTGTGCCGGCTTCGCAGGCCTGCCGCTACAATCGCGGCAGACCGTTTTGTCGGGCCCCGCAATGTCTCGTGCCACCTCGCGTTTCCATGATTCGTGTTCTGATCCGCGTCCCGCATCGCGTGGCCGGTTGCATCGCATCTTCGTGCTGTTCGCCGCAGGCGCGGCGTCGCTCGGACTCGCGGCCTGCGGTGGTGGCGAAAAACCCGCAGGCGGCCCCGGCGGTGCCGGGCAGGGCGGCGATCGCCCGACACCGGTCACCACCATTCGCATCCAGCCCGAAACATTCACCGACAGCGTGACCGCCATCGGCACGGTGAAAGCGCGCGAATCGGTGACGGTGACCGCGAAGGTCAGCGAGATCGTGCAGACGGTGCACTTCGACAGCGGCCAGCAGGTGCGCGCGGGCGATCCGCTGATCACATTGTCCGACCGACAGCAGCAGGCGTCGCTGGCCGAAGCGCAGGCGGCTGCGGACGAAGCCGAGCGACTGTATCGGCGCCAGAACGAACTCGCGCAGCAGCAGCTCATCGCGCGGGCGCAGTTGGACAACCAGCGCGCCGCGCGCGATGCCGCGCAGGCGCGCGTCGCGCAGATCCGCGCGCAGTTGGCCGACCGCGTGATCCGCGCGCCGTTCTCCGGCGTGCTCGGCCTGCGTCAGGTCAGTCCCGGCGCACTGGTGACGCCCGGCGTCGCCATCGCCACCCTCGACGATCTGTCGCGCGTCTATGTCGATTTCCCGCTGCCCGAAGCGCAGCTCTCGCGCGTCGCGGTGGGCCGGCGCATCAACGGACGCGCCACGGCCTATCCGGACCGCGCCTTCGATGGCGCGGTGACCACCATCGACGCGCGCCTCGACCCGGCGACGCGTGCCGTGCAGGTGCGCGCCGACTTCGCGAACGGCGAGCGCATGTTGCGCCCCGGCATGCTGATGACGGTGGAAGTGCCCGGCGTCGAACGTCAGGCGCTGCTGCTGCCGGAGATTGCGGTCACCCAGATCGGGCGCGACAGTTTCGTGTTCCGCGCAAAGCCCGACGACAGCGTCGAGCAGGTGAAAGTGACCGTCGCCGCGCGTCGCAGCGGCAAGGTCGAGATCGCCGATGGTCTCGCGGCCGGCGATCGCATCGTGGTCGAGGGCACCGGCAAACTGCGCGCCGGCGGCAAGATCAGCGAAGGCGGTCCGGCGGCGAACGGCGCCGCATCGCCCGCGCAGCCGGCGGCATCGACGAAGGGCTGAACCATGCGCGTGTCCGACATCTCGATCGAACGGCCGGTGCTGGCCACGGTGCTGAGCCTGCTGCTGATCGTGGTCGGCCTGATGGCGTACGCGCGGCTGACGCTGCGCGAACTGCCGGCAATCGATCCGCCGGTGGTGTCGGTCGACGTGACCTATCCGGGTGCATCGGCCGGCGTGGTCGAAACCCGCGTCACCCAGGTGCTGGAGGATGCGCTGGCCGGCATCGAAGGCATCGAGACCCTGCAGTCGCGCAGCGTCAACGGCCGTGCGTCGGTCACGATCGAGTTCACGCTGGACCGCGACATCGAAGCCGCCGCGAACGACGTACGCGACGCGGTCAGCCGGGTCACCGGACGCCTGCCGATCGAAGCCGATCCGCCGGAAGTGCAGAAGGCCGACAGCGATTCGGAAGTGATCCTGTGGTTGAACATGAGTTCGACCGCGATGGACACGCTGCAGCTCACCGACTACGCCGAGCGCTACGTCGTCGATCGTCTGTCCGCGCTCAACGGCGTGTCGCAGATCCGGGTCGGCGGCCAGCAGCGCTATGCGATGCGGGTGTGGTTGAACCGCGATGCGCTGGCCGCGCGCGGGCTCACCGCCGCCGATGCCGAAAACGCGCTGCGCAGCGAGAACGTCGAACTGCCTGCGGGTCGCCTCGAATCGCAGGACCGCGATTTCACCCTGCGCGTCGAACGCAGCTATCGCAAGCCCGAGGACTTCGCGCAGATTCCGCTTGGCAAGGGCGCCGACGGTTATGTCGTGCGTCTGGGCGATGTGGCGAAGGTCGAACTGGCGTCGTCGGAACGTCGCGCCTACTACCGCAGCAACGGCGAACCCAATGTCGGTCTGGGCATCGTCAAGACCTCGACCGCGAACAGTCTCGACGTGGCACGCGCCGCGCGCGCGGAAGCCGAACGCATCCAGAAGACGCTGCCGGAAGGCACCCGCATCTTCGTCGCTTTCGATTCCACCGTATTCATCGAATCCGCAGTCGAGCGCGTGTGGGCGACGCTGTTCGAGGCGATCGCATTGGTGCTGCTGGTGATCTGGCTGTTCCTCGGCAGCGTGCGCGCCGCATTGATTCCGGCGGTGACGGTGCCGGTGTGCCTGATCGCATCGTTCATCGCGCTGTACGCGTTCGGCTTCACGATCAATCTGCTGACCCTGCTCGCGCTGGTGCTGTGCATCGGCCTGGTCGTGGACGATGCCATCGTGGTGCTGGAGAACATCCAGCGGCGCGCCGATCTGGGCGAGCCATCGCTGGTCGCGGCCAAGCGCGGCACCGCGCAGGTGGCGTTCGCGGTGATCTCGACCACGGCGGTGCTGGTCGCGGTGTTCCTGCCGATCGGCCTGCTCGAAGGCAATACCGGGCGCCTGTTCCGGGAACTGTCGGTGGCCTTGGCCGCAGCGGTCGCGATTTCCGCGCTGGTCGCGCTGACGCTGACGCCGATGATGTCGTCGAAGCTCGTGCGCCCGCACGACAGCGAGAAGCCGAATCGTCTGCACAGCGGCATCGCGCGGATGCTCGACCGGGTGTCGCACGGTTATCGTCGCCTGCTCGAACGCAGCATCGATCGCATCTGGCTGTTCGCTGCGCTGATGCTGGTCGCGCTCGCGGGCAGCGCAGTGCTGTTCAAGGTGGTGCCGAGCGAGCTGGCGCCGCCGGAAGATCGCGGCGTGTTCTTCGCATCGGTGGTCGGGCCGGAAGGCGCGGGTTTCGATTACACCGTCGGCCAGATCCATCAGGTCGAACAGGTGTTGCTCAAGCAGGTGGGCGAAGGCAAGCCGATGCAGCGCGTGAACACGCGTGTGCCGGGCGGCTTCGGCGCCAGCGAGGAAATGCACACCGGCCAGGCCATCGTGTTCCTGCACGATTGGGACAAACGCGATGTGACCACCGACGACGTGGTCCAGCAGGTGCGCAAGGAATTGGGCGCGCTGCCGGGCATCCGGGTCAATCCGCAGGTGCGCTCGGGGCTGACCCGCGGCGGCGGTCAGCCGTTCCAGATCGTGCTGGGTGGGCCCGAGTACGGCGACCTCGCGCAATGGCGCGATCGCGTGCTCGCGCGGATGGAAAAGAATCCGGATTTCTTCGCCGTCGATTCCGACTACAAGGAAACGCGGCCGCAGATGCGGGTGGTGATCGACCGCGCGCGCGCGGCTGATCTCGGCGTGTCCGTCAGCGAGATCGGACGCACGCTGGAAACGATGATGGGCAGCCGCCGCGTGACCACGTTCGTCGACAACGGCGAGGAGTATGACGTGGTGCTGCAGGCGGATCGCGCGCTGCGCGCGACGCCAGCCGATTTGTCGGCGATCCAGGTGCGCGGTCGCAACAACGAACTGATTCCGCTGTCGAATCTGGTCACGTTGACCGAATTGGCCGAAGCCGGCAGCCTCAATCGCTTCAATCGTCTGCGCGCGATCACCATCTCCGGCGGACTCGCGCCCGGTTACCGCATGGGCGATGCGATCGCCTGGGCCCAGCAGGTGGTGCGCGAGGAATTGCCTGCCACTGCGCAGATCGACTGGAAAGGCGAGTCGCGCGAATTCCAGAAAGCCGGCGGCGCAGTGCTGATCACGTTCGCGCTGGCGCTGCTGGTGGTGTATCTGGTGCTGGCGGCGCAGTTCGAGAGTTTCATCCATCCGCTGGTGATCATGCTCACCGTGCCCTTGGGCGTGGCCGGCGCGCTGCTGGGGCTGTGGATGGCGGGCAGCACGCTGAATCTCTTCAGTCAGATCGGCATCGTGATGCTGGTCGGTTTGGCGGCGAAGAACGGCATCCTGATCGTCGAGTTCGCGAACCAGTTGCGCGACGAAGGCCGCGATGTGCGCGATGCGATCATCGAATCCTGCGCGGTGCGCCTGCGCCCGATCCTGATGACTTCGATCGCCACGATCATGGGCGCAGTGCCGCTGGTCGTCGCCGGCGGGCCCGGTTCCGCCAGTCGCGCCACCATCGGCATCGTGGTCATCTTCGGCGTGGCGTTCTCCACCCTGCTGTCGCTGTTCGTGGTGCCTGCGTTCTATCGCCTGCTGGCGCCGTACACGCGTTCGCCCGAAGCGGTGAAGCACGCGCTGGAGAAGCTGGAGTCGGAAACGCCGTCGGTGGGCGGTCACGCCTGATCGGCGCAGAGCTGCTACCGGTGTCATGGGGCGCGCGCGCCGCGCACCTTTGCTTGTGATCGTCGTGGGAAGCCTGTGCGCCAAAGGCGCACCCTATGGACGTGCCGGTGGGCTGCGTGTGATGTTCTGCGCGGACCCTTCCGGCGCGCTATGCTTGATTCATCAGCCATCCGGGTCGCCCGGATGGGATCATCCGGGTACATCGATGAGCAATCCACGGGAAATCCCTCAGGAAGTGGTCGCGGCCCTGATGCGCGGCGACAAGATCGGCGCGATCAAACTGATCCGGGAAGCCACGGGCGGCGATCTCAAGGGTGCGATGGCCATGATCCAGACCTATGCGCAGCAGATGGATGCCGCCAACAAGCAGCGCGACCGCATCCGCAGCGATGACGGTCATGGCGAGGTGTCGAGCAAGCGCGGCGCCGAGCTCAGCGACCACCTCAGCAAAGGCCTCAGCGAAGGGCGCGCCGAGCGCGATGCGCTGATGAACAGGACGCGCCCGCCGACGGTGATGGCCGGTGATGGCACGTCGCACCATTGGGTGTGGCTGCTGTTGGGCATCTTCGCGATCGCGATGTGGGTCTATCTCGACTGACCGGTCTTCGCGACGCATCCGGACGCAGCCATTGCGGCGAGCGTCTACAATGCGTTCATGCCCTGGAAAAAAACGCCGCCTTCTTCGCCTTCCCCTCCGGCACCCGCCGAGCCCGCGCGCCAGCGCCGTGATGTCGAGTTGCGCGTGTACGGTCTGAATGCGGTGCGCGCGGTGTTCGCGCGGCGGCCGCAGGCGATCCGAAAACTGTATCTGGCCGAAGCGCGCATACCCCAACTGCAGCCGCTGCTGAAATGGTGCGTGGCCAACCGCGTCGGCTATCGCGTGGTCGAACAGGACGATCTGCAGAAACTCGCGGCCAGCGCGCACCACGAGGGCGTGGTCGCGGAAGTGCTGCGCGATGAGCCGCTGTCGCTGTCGCCGTGGCTGCGCGAGCTGCCGCCCGGTCCGTGCTGCGCGCTGTGGCTCGATGGCGTTGGAAATCCGCACAATCTCGGCGCGATCCTGCGCTCCGCCGCGCATTTCGGTGTCGCGGCTGTGCTGCTGCCGAAGCATTCGACCTTGACGATGTCGGGCGCGGCTGCGCGCGTCGCGGAGGGCGGTGCCGAATGTGTGCCGTTCGTGCGTCTGGGGCGTGAGGACAATTCGATCGCGCAGTTGCACGGTGCGGGTTTTTCGCTCGCGGCGACGGTGGTTCGGGGTGCGGCCGATCTATTCGCGACCAAGCTGCCGGAGCGGTTGATTTATGTGCTTGGCGCTGAAGGCGAGGGAATGGATGCGGAGCTCGCGAAGGCTTGTGATCTGCGGGTGTCGATTCCTGGTAGTGGGGCGGTGGAAAGTCTGAATGTGGCGGCTGCGACTTCGGTGTTGTTGGCGGAGTGGTATCGCGGGGTTTGCAATCAGCGGAAGTGATGGTGTGTGGAGTCCATGCGGCATTTCATGGTGCTGCTGATATCGATGCTTGATGGTGGGCGGGTAAGGCCTGGCTCCTTTTTCGCGCTGGTGCGCGAGTTACTTTCTTTGGCGCAAAGAAAGTAACCAAAGAACACATTTCACGTCCAATTCTAAACTGCCATCTGAGGCGAAGCCGGAATTTTTCGATGAGGCGTCCTGCCTCATCGAAAAACGGCGCACGTCCTGTGCGCCGCCCTACGGGTCTCCAATCAGGGGATAGATAACAGCGTCTTCAATATCGCCAGGACGTTTACCATCAGGTGACAAGAGATCAATACAACTTCTATTGGAAACCGCACCAGCCGCACATCAATTTAAAAAACATGCAAACGCAAGCTCTTTTGCCTGAATTTCTGGAGTCTTTTTCCTCCCATCTATATTCTGACTGTCGCACAGTCTGGCCTAGGTCGTAGACCCGGAGGGCGGCGCACAGGACGTGCGCCGTTTTTCGATGAGACAAGGATGTCTCATCGAAAAATCCCGGCCATCTCGCAGGTCGCTGTTTCGAATTGGACTTGGAATGTGTTCTTTGGTTACTTTCTTTGCGCCAAAGAAAGTAACTCGCGCACCAGCGCGAAAAAAGCGCCAAGCCTTACCCGAGCACCATCAAACACCGTTATCAGCAGCACCACGAAACAGCCAGGCAACATCAAGCCAACTGTTTGATCGCCTGCAACACTTTAGCGTAATCCTCAGCCTTCTCCGGCTCGCGGATCATCGCACCCAACACAACCGATAGCGCCGATTCCTGCAGAATCGACAACAGATTCGCGTGACTGACCCGATTCATCGTCTCGATCGCATGCGCCATCGCATCCACGGCGCTGTGCAGACCGGTCACGAATGCATGCGCGTTGCCCAACACCGCATCGTTGGAAAACTTCACCGCCGCCTGGATCTGATCCACGATCTCGTGCCCGGTGGTGTCGACGTCGGCGGTCATCGCCTCTGGCGCCATGGCGACAGCGGATGCCTTCGGCGCGGTATCGCCGCGAAACGCGTTCAGCATGGTCAACAGGCTGGTGATGTTGTCGGAGACGCCGGCCTGCCCGAAATGTTCGGTCGCGCCGGCTGCAGCGGTGGTGTTGAGCGAGTAGATCTGCATCACACCCTGGTTCGCGGCGGCCTGCGCCAGCGCGTTCTGCTGTTGCTGCGCCGCGACCGCGTTCTCGAACAGGAGGCCGGTCGAGTGCGCCACCGCCTGATAGATCGACCCCATCGCGAACGCGGGGGCTTCTGCGAGCACTTTCACGTTGCTCTGGGTGACGGAATCGGTGATCTGCGAATCGACGGCGGTCGGGAATGCCATGGCTCTCTCCTTGATCCTGCGGTTTTGATGCGTGGCGTTTTGATGTGTGGAGTGGTGATGTGCGGTGGGGAATGCGCCGCAGCGAAGACGGTCAAGGTGCTGCGGGCGCCGGCTTCGGCGCGCTGCCGAAACCACCGTCCGCCGATGCAGCGAGATACGCGAACACGGCATAGGCGGCGGTGTTCTGCGCAAGCGCTGCCGGATCGATCTTGTCGAGCGTGTCGTCCGGCGTGTGGTGAAGATCGAAGTAGTCGGTGCCGTCCTGTCCCAGCCATGCCCAAGCGGCGCCTTCAGCGGCGATCGGGCCGACATCCGGGCCTGCACCGCCCTTGGCCATGGTGTCGATGCCCAGCGGTTTCAGCGCTTCGGCGATCTGCGCGACGGCGGTGGCCGCATGCGCTGCGGCGCCGGTGTTGAAGGCGTAGATGCGGCCGGCGCCGAAGTCGCTTTCGGCGACCAGCTGATGCTTCGCCACGTCGGTCTTGTATTGCGCGGTGTAGGCTTTGCCGCCGTACAGGCCCTGTTCTTCGTTGGCGAAGGCGATCACCCGGATCGTGCGCGCGGGCCGCTGCGCTTTCGGCAGTTGGCCGATGAGATGTCCGGCCGCCATCGTGATCGCTATACCGGCCCCGTCGTCGATCGCGCCGGTGCCGAGATCCCAGGAATCGAGATGACCGCCGATCACGACCACTTCCTCGCGCAGCTTGCGATGGCTGCCGGTGATTTCGCCGATCACGTTGAACGACTCCGCAGTGCCGTCCCAACCGCAGTCGAGGGCGACGCGCAGGCGCACGGGCGGCCCCAGTGCGACGAGTCGCGAGAGTTGTTCTGCATCCGGTACCGACAGTGCGGCGGAAGGAATCGGTGTGAGGCCGTCATCGAAACGGGTGACGCCGGTGTGCGGATTGCGGTGGCTGTCGGTGCCGGCGGAGCGCATCACGAAGGCGAGGGCGCCGGCACGAATCGCCGCCGAAGGGCCGCGGCTGCGCACGCGGCTGCCCGGACCGTAACCGCTGCCGTCGCGGGCGCGTTCCATCCGGTAATCGACGAAGGCGATCCTGCCGGCGAGCGAACCCGCAGGTGCGGCTTCCAACGCGGCGAGGTCGGCGAAGCGCACCACCTCGGCTTCGACCGTACCGCCGGGGCTGCCGCCCAGCGCGGTCAGCGTCAGCGGCTGCGCGTTTGCGCCGACGACTTCGCCGCGTTCGCTGCGACGCACCCATTTGGGAAAACCCACCGGCTGCAGCCAGACCTTGTCGTAGCCCAGCGCCTTGAATGTCGCTTCGGCCCAGCGCACTGCGCGCGCATCGGCTTCGCTGCCCGCCAGACGCGGCCCGACTTCGGTGGTCAGCGACTCCACCACCTGCCATGCGGTCTTGTCCTGCAGCGTGCGTTCGCGCAGTTGCGCGACGTTCGCCAAGGCTTCGTTGGCGATGCGGGTTTCGCGTGGTTCCGCCGCGAGTGCGATGCCGGACAGAGCGATGGTGGAGGAGGCGAGCATGCCTGCGACCAGGACGAAACGGATCGGACTCGAACGCATGAAAGATTCCCCGGCCGGAAACACAAGAGGCCGCGAGCGTATCAGCCCGCGGCCTCCGCAGTCATGCCGCGCGAGTCATATCCCGATAGGACTTGCGATCGGGCTTACTTCTTCAGCGAATCGCGGATCTCGCGCAGCAGCAGCACGTCTTCGGCCGGCTCGGCCGGCGGAGCGGCGGCTTCGGCTTTCTTCAGCCGGTTCATGACCTTGATCACCATGAACAGCACGAACGCGATGATGGTGAAGTCGATGATGGTCTGCAGGAACGCGCCGTATTTGATCGCGACCGCAGCGGCGGTTTCCTTGCCGTCCGGACCGAGGACCGCGTCCTGCAGCACGTAGGCGAGATCGCTGAAATTCACGCCGCCGGCCAGATTGCCGATGATCGGCATGATCACGCCATCGACCAGCGAACTGACGATCTTGCCGAATGCGCTGCCGATGATGACGCCGACCGCCAGGTCGACGACGTTGCCCTTCATCGCGAACTCTTTGAACTCATTGATCATGCCCATGGAACCGCTCTCCCCGAGGTGGATGTGGGCGCGAGTCTAGCTTCCGGAAGCGGGCTTGTGCAGGCAATCGGCGCTATTTTTCAGCGCGGTGGCGCGATCCGGCATTCGAGGCGGATCAGGTCGTCCAGGCTGCCTTCGCAGAGATCTCCGGGCTGCAGCGCGGCCACGCCCGCAGGCGTGCCCATGAAAACCAGATCGCCGGCGCACAGGGCGTAGAGCTTCGACAGCTCGTGCAGGATGTCGGGGACATCCCAGATCAGCTGATCGAGGCGCGATTCCTGGCGCAGCGTGCCGTTGACCCGCAGCGACAGCGTGCGCGGTGCGAGCTCGCCCACTTCGCTCGCCGGCAGCAGCGCACTGATCGGTGCCGACTGGTCGAAGGACTTGCCTGTGTCCCACGGCAGACCTTTGGCCTTGGCGGCGGTCTGCAGATCGCGGCGGGTCAGATCCAGGCCGATGCCATAACCGAAGATCAGCGCCCCGGCCTGCGCCGGATCGAGTACACCGGCCGGCGCATCGCGACCGAGTGCGACGACCAGTTCGATCTCGTGATGCAGATCCTGCGTGCCCGGCGGGTAGGCGGCGACGCCATCGATGACCAGCGCATCGGCGGGTTTGAGGAAGAATACCGGCATGCCGCGATCGGCTTTCGAGGCCGGCGCGGTGGCGCCCATCTCGCGGGCATGGTCGGCGAAATTGCGGCCGACGCAGTAGACGCGGCGGACCGGGAACATGCCCAGTAACGCCGGCCCGGAAACGGTGGCGCCGCGTACGGGAACGCGCGCCGCTGCCGGCGCGGGGATGATGTCGTGGATGTGATCGTTCATGGCTGCATGATCGCCCGCGCGATGGCGGCGCGTCGAGAGCCGCAGGGCGGAGAACTCAGCGCCCGGCGGTCAGCATCGGTTTGCGCAGCACCCGGTATTCGGCATCGAGCGGGCGCGTTTGTTTCGCGATAGGTTTGCCGCGCTGACGCCACAGTCGATACAGCAGGCCACCGCCGAGCATGGCCGCGCCGATCATCAGTCCGAACACCAGCAGCACCGCGAGCAGCGCCACGCCGAACAGCGCCAGCACCACGCGCAGCACGCGATGGCGCGGCTTGCGCGGGGCGAAGAAATCACCGGCGCGGCGACGGCCGGAACGGAATGCGGGAATCGAGAAAAAGCGGTGAGCGCGCATGCGGATATTGTCGTGACACACTATGGGCCAGCGGCCGGTCGCCGCAGTATCGGACGCTCGATGACCGAAGGTGTGAGAACTTCGTTAAACCCCGAGTGCGCCGCAGCCAAGTCGCTGCCGGCGCTGGACGATCTGCCCGATGGCGGATTGCTGGAGGTGGAGGCGGAGATCGACGGCGTGGCCGAATCGCTGATCCTGCATCGCAAGGGCGACAGCGTGCGTGCATGGCTGAATATCTGCCCGCACGCGGGCCGGCGTCTGGATTGGGCGCCCGGCAAGTTTCTGATGTCGAAAGACGGTCTGCTGGTCTGCGCCGCGCATGGCGCGAGCTTCGAGCTGCACGCGGGCGCCTGTGTCGCCGGCCCCTGTCGAGGCGACTCGCTGCGCGCGGTGGCGGTGGATGTTGTGGAGGGCGTGGTGTCGGTTCGTGGCCTGGATCAACGACCTGCATAAAGCGGCATCGTAGCGATCGCGATTCCGGTCGAGGTCAAGGCTTCTTGTCGGCGGAAATTCTGGTCGGTGCCGGTGTCGCGTCCTTGGATGATAGAGTCCGGGCGAGTCTTCCCATCCCGGCATCGGCCGAACAACGGGCAACGCCATGACGAAATCCGCCGCATTCGCGCTGCTGCTGTCGTTCATGCCTGTCGCGGGCTCGTCGGCTTCCGACAGGAACCAGGCGCCGCCGCCGGCATCGCACTGCTTCAGCGCGCGCGATGTGCGGGAAGTGCGGCAGAGCGATCCGCAGACGCTGGCCATCCGTCTGGGCGATGGCGCCCGCTATCGACTGGAGTTGGCCGATGCCTGTCCCGGCGCGATGCGCGCTGAGGGGCTGCGGCTGACCAGCCGGCAAGGCTGGATCTGCGGCAGCAACGAGGAAATCCTGGACATGGGCGCACGCCAGTGCGCGGTCGCGGGTCTGGCGCGGATCGACGCGCGCGAGTACGCCGAGCATGCCCTGCGCAGCGATCGACAGGGCGGCAACGTTGCCGAGTTGGCCACCCTCGAAGTGCGCGGCAAACGTCGGCGCGGTTTCGGCGGCACCACCGCCTACTGCGTGGATGCGCGGTACATGCGCGGCTGGAGCGAGGACAAGGGCGACCTCATCGTCGAAATGTCGGCGAAGCGCAGCGGCGGCAACCGGTACTACCGCATGGAACTGGGCGGCAGTTGCAACGAGATGTCTTCATCCAACCATATGCAACTGGTCTCGGGTGTAGGCACGAACGCGATCTGCGGCAACATCGGCGATCGCGCGCTGTTCACGCGCGACGAAAACATCGGTGGCGTCCTGCGGCCCCGGACCGAGGGCTCGCTGGCGGCGCAGTACGGATGCACGATCCGACAGGTCTACCCGCTGCTGCCGGGCGAAGATTCCGAATAACGTGGATCGTCACGCATGCACTCGATAGGTATGCACTCGATAGACACGCAGTCCATAAGCGTGCAGTCGATGCCGGCACGAGCAAGGTGCATCGACGACGCTCAATCCCGCATCAGCGTCGACTTGCCGAACAGGCTTTCCACCAGATCCACCGCGAGTTCGGCGGTGCCGTTGTGGTTGTCCAGCGCGGGGTTCAGTTCGACGATGTCCAGCGAACCCATGCGTCCTGTGTCGGCGATCATTTCCATCACCAGTTGCGCTTCGCGGTAGTTCGGGCCGCCGGGCACGGTGGTGCCGACGCCGGGGGCGATGCTGGGATCGAGGAAATCGACGTCGAAACTGACGTGCAGGTGGGTGTTGTCGTCGATGTCTTCCAGCGCTTCGGCCATCGCGCGCTTCATCCCGACCTCGTCGATGTAGCGCATATCGTAGATGTCGAGTCCGTAGTCCTTCACCAGCCGTTTCTCGCCGGCGTCGACCGAGCGGATGCCGATCTGGCGGATTTCGTCGGGACGTATCGCCGGTGCGCTGCCGCCCAGGTGCACCAGTTCCTCGGGGCCGATGCCGCAGAGACAGGCGACCGGCATGCCGTGGAGATTGCCTGAAGGCGTGACATCGCTGGTGTTGAAATCGGCGTGGGCGTCGAGCCACAGCACGCGGAGCTTTTTGCCGGTGTCGCGGCAGTAGCGGGCGACGGCGGTGATCGAGCCGACGCCCAGGCAGTGGTCGCCGCCCAGTACGATCGGCATCCGGCCTGCGCGCAGCTCGGCGCCGACCGCATCCATCAGTGACTTGTTCCAGGCGACGACTTCCTGCAGATGACGGTAACCGTCGGTGGGCGGCAGCCAGGGATTCGAGGGGCCGGGCAGATTGCCGCGATCGGTCACGTCCACGCCGCGCGCGCTCAGCGCTTCGCCGAGGCCGGCGATGCGCAGGGCATCAGGCCCCATGCGCGCACCGCGATGGCCGGCGCCGATGTCGGTGGGGACGCCGATCAGGGACACGGGCGGGAAGCTGCGCATGGCTGGAATCCTGCAGGAAAAACGAAGGGGGATGGTGCCGACAGTCCGATTTGAACGGACGACCTACCGCTTACAAGGCGGTTGCTCTACCAACTGAGCTATGCCGGCGAGACGTGCGGGCCGCGTGGCGGTCCCGACAGAGGTGGGGATACTAGCAGCACCACCCGGCGGGCTCCATCCGGCAGGTGCGGTCCGTGGGGTTTTCAGCGCTGGGGTCAGCGCAACCCGGCGCAGTCGATGGTGCGCGACTGCGCAGCGCCGCTGGCCCGGCGGGCGGCGGCGAGGTCGGTATCGGCTTGGATCGCGACGTCGACCCAGCGCGCGATGCGGCCTTCGCCCAGCGCTTCGGCCTTGGCCTCGAAACCCGCAGCGCGCAGGGCGGCGGCGTGCTGCTGCGCCCGGGCTTCGCCGCTGAACCGTCCGAGCGCGATGCTGTTGGCCTCGGCGCCGTCGCCGACGACCATCAGATCGGCGAAGCCGGCGGCCTTGAGCTTGTCGGCGTTGGCGTTTGCGGCGGCACGGTCGGCAGCGGCCGGCAGGTAGACCCGCCAACCGCGTTCACCGCCCGTCTGCGTCTGGCGGGTGCGCAGGCGCAGCGCACCCGGACGCAGGGCCGTCTGCGCGGCGGCCAGTGCGGCGGCATCGGCGAACGGCCCGAAACTGACGCAGCGTTCCGGTGCGGCCGGCGGCGGTACGGCCTCCGCGGCGGCTTTGGTTTCGGGCGGCAGCGCAGTTGCTTCGGCGACAGGCGCGGGCGCGGGCCTGGAGCCGGGGCGTTCGCTGAGCAGTTGCAGGCGCGCGATCCCCGATGGCGCGTCTTCGACAACAGCAGGCGCGGTGTCCGACCGCGACAGCCACCATGCGGCGATGCCGAGGTTGAGGACCACCAGGAAAACGATCAGTGCGCGCAGGCTCATGCCGGCATTCTGGCCCAAGCGGCCAACCCTTCCAACACCAGCGCCGGCGCGCGCAGCGCATTGCCGTCCAGACCGGGCAACGCATCGATGCCGCCGCCGTGCAGCAGCACGCGCGGCGCTATGCCGAGCAGCGTCGTTCCCGCGTCCAGCGCCTCGCGGATCAGCGCCAGCGCCGCGCCGTCGCAGCCCGAGCGCAGCGCGTCGAGGGTGTTGTTGGCGAATGCGACGAGTTCGCCGCCCTGTTCTGGCAACTGCGTCGCGCGTGCATGCAGCGCCTCGCGCATCAGCGCAGGCGAGGGTGCGATGCGCCCGCCGCGATGCCGACCGTCGGCGTCGAGCAGATCGAGCGTGATCGCGGTGCCGATGCCGACGACCAGCCATGCCGGCGTGTCGCCTGCAAGCCTGCCGCGCGCATGCGCGCCGAGCATCGCCAGAAAACGATCCGCGCCCAGCGTCTCCGGCTGCGGATAGCCGATCCGCAGATCGCCGGAGCGCGACACCGTCCGCGCGATCGAAATCCGCCCGCAGCGCACGGTCAGCGCGTCGAGCAGATGCGTGCGCAGCGTTGCCGAGCCCACGGTGGTCAGCGCCGCCGCGTCGAAGCGTGCCGGCAATTCGGCATCCCAACCGGCGGGCAGGGTTTCGCCGTCGTGGGCCACGGCCACGACGTTGCCGATCCTGCCGTCATCGTTCAGCGCCGCGTATTTCAGCCGGGTGTTGCCGAGGTCGAAAAGGAAGGTCGTCATCGCCGTCATCATGCCTGTGACGGCATGCGTTTGCGTACGCTGACTTCGCCCGCCCGCAGGAGGATTTCACCGGTGGCGGCGCGCAGCCGCAGCGCGCCGTCTTCCGCAAGTCCGACCGCGACGCCCGCATGCGCAACGCCGCCGATGGTGGCGGTCACATCGGCATCGCGCAGCGCATCGAGCGCATCGAATCGCGCAAGGAACGGCGCAAGGCCTTCGATATCGAAACGATCGATCGCATCGACCAGCGACGCCAGCACTGCTGCGGCGATGGCGGTTCGCGAGGGCAGCGTATCGCCGAGCAAGGCATGCAGATCGGTCCACGGTTGATCGATCGCATCGGTGGTGTCTTCCGGCATCCGTACATTCAAACCGAGCCCGATCACCGCGCGCGACCGCCCGTCCTGCATTCCGCCTTCGATCAGCACGCCGCCGATCTTGCGGAGCGAATCGCCATCATCGACCACCAGATCGTTTGGCCACTTGACCCGCACTGCACGCGCACCGAGCGCGTGCAGTGCATCGGCAGTCGCGATGCCCACGACCAGACTGAGTCCGCCGAGTCGCGCGAGTCCGCCATCGAAACGCCGCGCAAGCGACAGATACAGATTGCTGCCGGGCGGCGATGCCCATAAACGGCCATGCCGGCCGCGACCGCCGGTCTGCTGTTCCGCGAACAGCGCGTCGATGCCGCTCGCGGACGTCTGCCGGCGCAGCAGTTCGCTGTTGGTCGAATCGATCCGGTCGACGATATCCAGCGTCGCGATCCGTGTCCGCGTCGTCGCCGACAGCTTTGTGCGCAGCGACGCGGTGCTCAGCGCGTCGTCGAAGCGAGGCGCGTCGTCTAAGCGATTCTGGCTCATGTGCGACGTGCCAACCGATGCAGCAGCCGTGCTTTCTCGAACCGGGATTCGGTGCCCGCGCGCAGCCGCGCGAGATTGGCGCGATGGGTGAACAGCAGCAGCACCGCGACCGCGACCGCGAACACGAGCCGGATCGCATCCGCGTGCGTGGTCAGCGCCAGCACGACCAGCGAGATGCCTGCGAGGATCGTGCTGAGGCCGACATAGCCGGTGAGGATCAATCCGCACAGCCAGACCGCCAGCAGGATCGGCACCGCCGCCGGCCACAGCATCAGCACCCCGCCGACCACCGTCGCAGCGCCTTTGCCGCCGCGGAAGCCGTGCCAGACCGGCCAGACGTGGCCGATGCTGGCCGCGAATGCGGTCGCGCAAGGCAGCCATGCCGCATGCGGACCTTGCGCTAAACGCAGCCCCAGCCATGCCGCGAGCGCGCCCTTGCCGATATCGATGACGATCACGCCGAGCGCGAACTTCGCGCCCTGCGTGCGGAAGGCGTTGGTGCCGCCGGCATTGCCACTGCCCTGGGTGCGGATATCGACGCCGCGCAGTTTTCCCAGCAACAGGCTGCCCGACAGCGAACCGAGCAGGTAGGCAGCGAGGATGAGTCCGAACGAAAAGACGGTGGTGTTCACGGTTCAATCTTCACACATTTGCCGAAAATCGAATCCGGTCCGATCCATCCGTTGATGTAACCGCGATTGTTGCCGATCTGGAACCGTGGCTCCTGGATCGCCTTGATGAGATGGAGATACTCGGCGCCTTTGACTTTGCACAGCACGATATCGTCGACCTGCAGTGTCGATGGATCGGTGAGGGGTTCGACCGTGCAAAGCTGGCCGGATTCGATGCGGCCCGTCATCGAACCGCCGTGTGGACGGAACGAGACGGCTTGTCCCGACTGCAAATTTTCGATATGCCTTGTCGCCCAGCCCATGGGTTACCCGTACGTCGTCGGTGTCGAAGAGATGATCGGCGGAGATTATTGCTTGAGTGCTCCGGCATGCGTCGGCGCTTGACGTTTTCGGATCGCCCGCACGATGCCGCCGACGATCGCGGCGACCGCCGGAAAAACCAGCAGGGTCAGCGACGAGAACAGCAGCAACAGGATCCACGCCCGCGTTTCGCTGCTGCCGAACAGATAGGCGTATGCGTTCATGCCGATCCATGCGCCGACCAAACAGAGCAGCGCGCGCAGCATGCCGGCGCGCAGTCCGATGACCAGTGTCGGGATCGCCAGCACGGCTTGGCAGACGAAGAATCCCGTCGCGTTGTCGAAGGGCTCGAATTTTCCGGACATCAGCTGCGAAGCGCCCCAGCTCAGTGGTCCAAGCAACAGCCCGATCGCGAAAACAGCGAGGCTACGCATGCGTTGGCTACTCCGCCGCCGGCTGGAACGATGCCACCAATGTCTCACGCCCCGCATGCGCGCCGATGGCGGGACCGGTTTCGACCAGGTGCGCTTCGGCCAGGTCCAGCCGCTCGCGCAGTGCGGCGAGCAGCCGTTCGCCGTCGGCGAAGGCATCGCAGTGACCAACGATCGCACGCAGCCGCGTGTTTGCGCCCAACGCCTTGCGCACGCGCTTGGCGACATAACCGGCAAAGGCTTCCGGTGCCTTCGCCTTTGCGATCAAGCCGCCGGCGATGCCCAGCTTGCCGTTGGTGTTCACTTTCGCCACCGGCGTGAGCCCGGTGAGTCTCACCGCCGATTCGGCCCACCCCGGAATACGTCCGCCGCGCACCGCGTGACGGATGTCGCGCGCCATCGCCCAGGTGAGGGTGAGCGGACGCAGGCGTTCGAGTTCGCGCACGATCGCATCGGCATGCGCGCCTGCATCGGCCATCTCCGCCGCGCGCCACGCCAGCAGCCCTTGTCCGCCGGCGACGTTGATGCTGTCGAAAACGTGAATTTTGCCGCCTGCGCCGAGGTCGTCGCCCCGG
The DNA here is from genome assembly GCA_017302135.1 of Lysobacterales bacterium. Lineage (GTDB taxonomy): Bacteria > Pseudomonadota > Gammaproteobacteria > Xanthomonadales > Xanthomonadaceae > Lysobacter_I. The sequence continues at coordinate 224,608 of JAFLDZ010000004.1, forward strand.
GCCGCCGCGTGCTCGGCAGATTGCAGCGTGCCCGACAAGGCGCGCGACAGCCCGACGTAGATCACGTCCGGATGGTGCGCGCACAGGAATTCGAAGTGCCGCCGGAAATCGCCCGGCGGCGGCTGGCTGGTGCGCGGCAACTGCGGCGACGTGGCCATGCGCCGGTAGAACTCGGCGGTGGCGAGACCGATCTTGTCGAGATAATCGCGGTCGTCCAGATTCACGCGCACCGGCACCACGTGTACGGCGTAGCGTTCGGCGATGGCTTCGGGCAGATCGACGGCGCTGTCGGTGACGATCGCCACGCGGTCTTCGCGTTCGGTGCTGCGCGACTGCAGCAGCATGTCGTCGGCCTTCATGGCTTCGACCGTCGCGAACGCTGCGCAGGCGTCGAACAGTTGCTGCGGCGCGCCCACGTGCGCATGCACGCGCATCCGTGTGCCGCCGCCAGCGAGCACCATCGAATCCGCGCCGATCGCCTCCAGTGCCGTGCGCAGCGCGTCGCGCTGGATCGGCGCACCGCGTTCGCTGTCGACGATCAACAGGCACTCCGTGCACCAGCGGCGATCCGGATCGACCGCGTCGTGCGCCGGATGCGCATGGTCGCTGTTGTCGTCTTCGTCGCTTTCGTTCGCTGCGCGCAGGGTCGCATGCAGACGCACCGCGCGCGGGCCACCGTCCACAAATTCGCCGATCCCCTCGAGCAGATCGACGAAGCCCTGTGCGCCGGCATCGACCACGCCTGCTCTTTGCAGAAGCGCCATCTGCTGCGGCGTACGCGCCAACGCGCGCCGCGCTTCTACCAAAGCCCGGGTGAAACCGCCGCGCGGGTCGTTGCGCAGTTGCGCTGCGGATTCTTCCATCGCATCGGCGAAGCTGTCGATCACGCTGAGGATCGTGCCTTCCACCGGGTGGGCGAGCGCAGCGCGGGCACTGTCGGCGCCATGGCGGACCGCCGCGGCCAGCGTCTGCGCGTCCAGCGAGGGCTGCGCGCGGGCATGCTCGGCCACGCCGTGCAGGAACTGGGCGAGGATCGCGCCGGAATTGCCGCGCGCGCCGTCGATGGCGTCGTCGCCGATCCGTTTCAGCAACTCGCCGATATGGCGGCTGCGCCGGCTCAGGGCGCCGTTGAGGACGCTGCCGAGGGTGAAGGCGAGGTTGTTGCCGGTGTCGCCGTCGGCGACCGGGAAGACATTGATCTTGTTCAGCCCATCGCGGGCGGCGATGACCCGGCGGGTGCCCGCGATCAGCGCACGGCGCAGCGCTGGCGCCGTCAGATGGGCAGCCGTGGTGGCTGTGGTGCTGGAATTGCCGCCAGCGTTGGACTGAAAGCCTGAAGAGACTGTGTTCACGGCGAGAGTCTGCCGCAACTCATGCCATCATGGATGTTGCGCCGCAGCACACGCCGCCTGCCGCAACGGATGACGGCGGCGCAGCGGCAGGGCGGTCACATCCGCGTTATAGTCGGCGTCTAGTCTGGGCCTCCGCCACGATGGATACCGTCATGCGCCGTTCCTGCATCATTCCGTTCACGCTGTTGCTGCTCGCGCTGGTCAGTTTCCAGGTCGCTGCGCGCACCTCGCCGCTGTCGAATGCGGGCGAAGATGCAGTCGGTTGCTCCGATGCCGGCGCTACCGACGATCAACAGGCCGACCCGGCCAACAAGTCCACAGCGATCAAGCGCGCTGCAGCGCCGGCCGCAACCAAGGCGCGCCCCGCAGTGCGCGGCAGCGACACCACGCCGGGACGCGCGCCACGCTGGCACCGTTTCCTGCCCGGCATGTACCGCTGAGTTTTCCCCGCGCGCCCCGCACTTGCGCTGGTTCCGTGGGCTGTTCGCCCGCCCCGCCCCGATCGACGCCGCCCAGTGGCGTCGCGTCCGTACATCGTTGCCATGGGTCGAAAGGCTCGATCCCGAACGCGACGGCCGTCTTCGCGCGCTGACTGCGGAATTCCTGCACGGCAAGACCATCACGCCGGTGGACGGTCTGATGCTGGATCCGGACCAGCGCCGTACGCTTGCCGCCCTGTGCTGTTTGCCGCTGCTCGAATTCGGCGCGGAAGGTCTGCACGGCTGGTCGCAGTTGATCGTCTATCCCGACGCGTTCCGGGTGCAGCGCGACCACATCGATGCCGCCGGGGTGCTGCATATCGAGGACGATGAGCTCAGCGGCGAGGCCTGGGATGCCGGCCCGTTGATCCTGTCCTGGGCGGATGTCTGCGCGGACATCGACGATCCCGAATCCGGTTGCTGCGTCGCCGTGCATGAAATGGCGCACAAGCTGGACATGCTCGATGGCGCGATCGACGGCACGCCGCCGCTGCCGCGCGACTGGCAGCGCGAGTGGGCGCGCGATTTCCAGAGCGCATACGACGCATTCGTGAGCCAGGTGGAGGCGGGCCGGGAAACCGCGATCGACCCGTACGCCGCCGAGGCGACCGATGAATTCTTCGCGGTTTGCAGCGAATATCACTTCAGCGCGCCGCAGTTGCTGCGTGAAGAGATGCCGGCGATCGCGTCGCATCTGCTGCGGTTCTACGGCGAGAGCCCCTTCGCCGAAGGGACTTCAGCTCCGAAAAGCGCCGGTCGGGTATGAAGGCTTCCCACCATGCAGGCAGCCGACGTTACAACCCCGGCGGCAAGGTCACTTCGAAACGCGCGCCGCCGAGTTCTTCCGACACGCCGACCTCAAGCTCGCCGCGATAGCTGCGCACGATGTCCTGCACGATCGCCAGACCGATGCCGTGGCCCTGCACACGCTCGTCTCCGCGCACGCCGCGTTGCAGTACCAGCGCGATTTTCGCCTCCGGAATGCCGGGGCCGTCGTCTTCCACCACCAGCAGCAGGCCGGGCCGGCGATTCGGTGCGGTGCCGCCGGCTTTCGCCGTGAGCAATACCCGCGTACGCGCCCATTTGAACGCATTCTCCAGCAGGTTGCCGAGCAGTTCCTGCAGGTCGCCCTTTTCGCCATAGAAACGGGCATCCGCGTCGATCTCGAATTCGCAGAACACGCCTTTCGTCGCATAGACTTTTTCCAGTCCGCGCACGATTTCCTCGGCATTGCTTTCGATCGCGAGCGGCGCCGCGAACAGCTTGTGGCCGCCCGACGCGGCGCGACTGAGCTGATAACCGACCAGATCGTTCATGCGCTTGAGCTGGTCATCGAGTTCGGCGCGCAGCTCCGGGCCGTCGGTGCCGCTGTCCATCCGGCTGCGCAGCACCGCCAGCGGCGTTTTCAGGCTGTGCGCGAGGTCGGCGAGGATGTTGCGTTGGCGTTCGAGGTTCTCGCGCTCGCTCTCGATGAAGGCGTTGATGCTTTCGGTCAGCGGTTCCAGCTCGCGCGGATGACGTTCGCCCATCCGGTGCGCGATGCCGCGCTGCACGCGCTTGAGTTCGTCGATCACGCGCCGCAGCGGCAGCAGGCTCCAGCGCAATACCAGCACCTGCAGCAACAGCAACAAGACACCCACGCCACCCAGATAACCCCACAGCGCGCGCCGGAAGACCGTCAGTTGGCTCTGCAGCCGTGCGGTGTCTTCCAGAATGTAGATGGTGTGCGGCACTTCGTCGGACAGATCGTCGCCCGGCCACACCAGGCCGTAACCGAACCGGTACGCCTGACTGGTTTCGCCGTTCGACTTCACGTATTCCAGCGGTCCTTCGAAACGTTCGGTCCCGGCCTTGAGCATGCGTACCGGCGGCAACTGCGGCCCACGCGCCGAATCCGAATCCCACAGCACGAAAGGCAGCACGATCTGCGCGTACAGCCCGCTTCCTGGCCGTTTCAGGCGAGGATCGGGCAGCTTGTCGTCGTAAGGCGGCACCAGATCGCCGCCGCGGCTGAACTCGGTTTCGCTGGCGAAGTCCAGAGCGTAATCGCGCAGCCGGCCGCGCAGGATGTTCTCGGCGGTGTTGAGAAACGCGCGGTCCAGGGCGTAGCCGGCCAGCGCGAGAAAGGCGATCAACCCGAGGCTGGCCGCCAGCAGTTGCCGCGTCTGCAGAGAGCGCGGGCGCCAGTGGTAGAGGCGCTCACGCGTGGCCATGGCGGGCATCGGGCAGCGCATGCGCGATGAGGCCGCGCGTGGAAGCGCGGCCTCGAGTGCGCAGCGGTGCGGTCAGGTTCAAGCGTCGCCGGTACGTGCGATCGCGAAGCGGTAGCCGCGGCCGCGCACGGTTTCGATCGGCTTGAGCGCGCCGTCGGGGTCCAGTTTCTTGCGCAGGCGACCGATGAAGACTTCCAGCACGTTGGAATCGCGATCGAAATCCTGCTGATAGATGTGCTCGGTGAGGTCGGCCTTCGATACCAGCTCGCCGGCATGCATCATCAGGTATTCCAGCACCTTGTACTCGTAGCTGGTGAGATCGACGTTGCTGCCGTTGACGCTGACCGTCTGCGCGGCGAGATCGAGGGTGACCGGTCCGCATTCGAGCGCCGGCTTGCTCCAGCCTGCGGCGCGGCGCACCAGGGCGTTGATACGGGCAAGCAGCTCTTCGACGTGGAAGGGTTTGACCAGATAGTCGTCGGCGCCCTGCTTGAGGCCTTCGACCTTGTCCTGCCAACTGGAGCGGGCGGTGAGGATCAGCACCGGGAACTGTTTGCCTTCGGCGCGCAGGGCCTGGATCAACTCCATTCCCGACATCTTCGGCAGTCCGAGGTCGATGATGCCGATGTCGAACGGCACTTCGCGGCCCATGTAGAGGCCTTCCTCGCCGTCCTGAGCGGTATCGACCGCATAGCCTTCGCGTTTCAGCCGGGCGGCCAGGGTCTCGCGGAGGGGGGCTTCGTCTTCGACCAGAAGGATTCGCATCGATCGCTCCAAGGCTGGCGGAGATGCCAGCGTCTCATTCAGGAATGGAGCATAGCCGCGTGCGGGGATGACCGAGCGCCGGACGCTCGGTCCGTTCAGATTTCACTTAGGCGCCCCGCCAGCGGCAAGCCTGGCGTCAATCCTCTTTGCGTTGGCGGGACGGGTTGTCGCTGTTGCGCGGGGGAGGCCGGTCCTGGTCGGGGTTCGGCTGGGCGTCGTCCATGTAGATCCGGACGCGGCCTGCGTCGTCGACCACTTTGATCCGGGTGACGTCGCGACCGTCGTACTGCATGCGCTCTGCGCTGAGCACTTGGCCGCGGTTGGAACGTTCGATCCGGCGGACGGCGTCGGAAACGCTGTCGTCGCGCTGGGAGCGTGCCGGCTCCGGAGGGGGGCGATCGCCGCGCGGACCACGACCCTGCTGGGCGGCCGCCGGCAGGGTGGCGCTTGCCAGAGCGACGGCCAGAACGGTCAGCGACGGAAGACGGCGGGACAGCGACATGGGCACAGACTCTGGGAAGGACGGGCGACGGTGGAACACATCATCGCGCCTGGGAGGGTCATTCTTGAAAGCAAGCGGTGAATCCGTCCTTAACTTTTTCTTAAGCCGACACCGCCAAGGGTTGGGGTTCAGTGATGAAGCATCGCAGACGCAGGTTTCAGTAGAGCTCTCCGACGCAGCAGCGCAACGATCCACCGGCCGCTTCGATGGCATCCAATGTCACGCTGCGCACCGCGAATCCTGCCGAGGCCAGCGCCGCGCGCGTCGATGACGACAGCGCATGTACGGCGGTTGCGCTCATCCAGACCGTCCCCGGGCCCAGTGCGATCGCATTGCCGGCGAAGGCGGCGCGCTCGACAGGCGTCAGAGGGATTGCGTGCGGTGCGTAGCCGGCGGCGATGGTGTCGACGACCGCTGGATCGGCGAAACCATCGGCGCAGATCATCGCCGCCCGTCCGGCCAGCACCGCCAACACGACGTTGGTGTGGTATTCGCCCGGGGCGAGATCGAACATCAGGGTCGCGCGCAGGCCGAAAGCGTCGTGCATCAGCCGGGCGCCGGCTTCGTCGCAGCGCTCCGACAGACCGCAGTAGCCCAGGCCACGCGCACGGTCGATCACCAGTGCGCCGGTGAGTTCGCACACGTGCGGCTGCGTGGACAGATCGATTTCGTCGTAGCCGAGGGTGTCGGAGAAGAACCGGCGGATGTCGGAACGCGTGGCTTCGCGCCGGCGCACCGGATGGCGCATGCGACCAATGATCGAACGCCCCGGTGCGGTCGCGAACACATTGTTGGGAAACACCGCATCGGGCGTCGCCGGGTCGCCAGCGAAGCAGATCACCGGCAATTCGGTCGAGAGCGCGCGCTGCAGTTGGCGATGCTGGGCGGACGCAAGTGCGGCGTCGAATGCGGCAGCTTCGGCCATGTAGCGATTGTCGCTGGCCGATTCCGCCGCCAGCCCGAAACCGTCCGGGGCGACCAGAAACGCGGCCTTGGCGGTGGCGCGACCGAAGTCGGGCGGGCAGCTGCGTGCGAAGGCGAGGAACGCGGCAGTGTCGCGGGTCAGCATCCGATCATGCCGCCCGATCGTGCGGCGCGGCGGTGACCGCCAGCGCCTGTTCGATCAGCGACCACTGCGCACCGGGACGGTGCGCGCCTTCGCTGAGAATCTGCCGGAACGCGCGGCCGCCGCGTTCGCCGTGGAACAGACCGAGGATGTGGCGAGTCATGTGCTTCAGAGCGATGCCGCGCGAAAGCTGGTCTTCGACATACGGACGCCAGGCGCGGAGCAGGTCGCTGCGGCTGCGTACTGCGCCATCGAACCATGCGGCGTCCAGCCGATGCAGCAGATACGGGTCGTGATACGCGGCGCGGCCGAGCATCGCGCCGTCGGTGTGATCCAGATGCGCGCCGGCTTCGGCGAAGTCGGCGATGCCGCCATTGACAATCACCTGCAGTTGCGGACGTTCGCGCTTGAGTCGATACGCCCAGTCGTAGCGCAGCGGCGGCACTTCGCGATTTTCTTTCGGCGACAGCCCTTTCAGCCAGGCGTTGCGCGCGTGGATCACGAACATGCCGCAGCCTGCAGTTGCAATGGTGTCGATGAAGGCGAGGAAATGCGCCCACTCGTGATCGTCGTCCACGCCGAGCCGGCATTTCACCGTCACTGGCACATGCGAGGGCGCGGCGTCGATCATGGCGGCCACGCAGTCCGCGACCAGCGCCGGTTCGCGCATCAGGCAGGCGCCGAACCGCCCGGCCTGCACGCGGTCCGAAGGACAGCCGCAGTTGAGGTTGATTTCGTCGAAGCCGTGCTCCGCGCCGATCCGCGCGGCCTGCGCCAGCAGCGCCGGCTCGCTGCCGCCGAGCTGCAGCGCGACCGGATGCTGGCTGTCGTCTTTCGCGAGCAGTTTCGTGCGGTCGCCATGGATCACCGCGTTCGCATGCACCATCTCCGTGTAGAGCCGCGCATGCGGCGCCAGCACGCGGTGGAAATTCCGGCAGTGCGTGTCGGTCCAGTCCATCATCGGCGCGACCGACAGACGGAGACGATCTTCGGCGATGGTGGCGGAGCGGGCAGGCATCGCGGCATTCTAGAGAGCCTGACCGGCGATTCACAGCCGACAGGCCTGCGCAGCAGCGATTGCCGCCGGGACCACGCACCGCTCAAGAGCAGACATGGCCGACGCCGATTATCGAAACATCACCCGATGGCTTGTGGAGCAGATCCGGGCGGGCCAGCCCACGCACGCGCTGCTGCAGTCGATGTCGCAGCAGGGCTGGCGGCGCGACATCGCCATGGGATTGATCGCGCAGGCGATGGGCGAGCGCTCGGGCGCGACCGAAGTGTCGCCTGCATCCGTCGCTCCGCTGCTGGAACCCTCAGCAACCTGCGCACCGATGATGCCGGGACCTGCGCTCGACGGCGCGCCGATGTCGCTGGATGTGGGTGATCGCAAGGTGTCGGTGCTCATGACCTTGCCGGAGCCGAAGGTCGTGCTGTTCGGCGATTTCCTCAGCAAGAACGAATGCGATCGACTGGTGGAAGTGGCGCGCCCGCGCATGCAGCGTTCGCTCACCACGGATCTGAAGACCGGGGACAACAAACTGGATGTCGTGCGCACCAGTCGCGGCATGTTCTTCAATCGCGGCGAGAGTCCGCTGATCGCCGCGATCGAAACGCGCATCGCCCGCCTGCTGGCGTGGCCGGTCGAAAAAGGCGAGCACCTGCAGGTCCTGCACTACCGGCCCGGCGACCGTTACGAGCCGCACTACGATTATTTCGATCCCGCAGGCGATGCCGCGCCGGCGCTGCTCGCGCGGGGCGGGCAGCGCGTCGCGACCCTGCTGATGTATCTGCGCGAACCCGAAGCCGGCGGGGAAACGATCTTCCCTGACACGGGGCTGCGCGTCTCGCCCAAGCGCGGCTGCGCGCTGTTCTTCAGCTACGACCGCCCGCATCCATCGACGAAAACCCTGCACGGCGGCGCGCCGGTCATCTCCGGCGAGAAATGGGTGGCGACCAAGTGGCTGCGCGAGGGCGTGTTCGCGTAGCGCCCGCGTTCGCGCAGGTTTTCAGCGTTTGAGCCCGCGCAGCGCATCCGCCATCGCGGTGTTGGCCGGAGGCGATGCATTGCCGGGACGTGGTTTCTGCGCGCCGCCGCCGGCATTGCGCGCATCGTTGCGTCCGTTCTTGCGCGCTGTGTCTCCGCCTGCAGCCGCTTGCTCGCGCTTGCCGCCGCGTGCTTCGCCGGGCACATCGTCGAGACGGCAGGTCAGGGCGATGCGTTTGCGCGGGACGTCCACTTCCATCACTTTCACTTTCACGACATCGCCGACCTTGACCACGCTGCGCGGGTCCTTGACGAACTTGTCGGACAGCGAGGAGATGTGGACGAGACCGTCCTGGTGCACGCCGATATCGACGAAGGCGCCGAACGCGGCGACGTTGGTGACCACGCCCTCCAGCACCATGCCCGGCTGCAGATCCGACAGTTTTTCGATGCCATCGGCGAAGCATGCGGCCTTGAACGCGGGGCGCGGGTCGCGGCCGGGTTTTTCCAGTTCGCCGACGATGTCGCGCACCGTGGGCAGACCGAAGCGGTCATCGGTGAATTGTTCCAGTTTCAGGTTGCGCAGCGTGGCGGTGTCGCCGATCAATTGCGCGATCGGGCGTCCGCAGGTTTTCACGATGCGTTCGACCACCGGATACGCTTCCGGATGTACGGCCGAGGCATCCAGTGGCTGGTCGCCGTCGGCGATGCGCAGGAAGCCCGCGCACTGCTCGAAGGTCTTCTCGCCGAGGCGCGGCACTTTCAACAGCTCACGACGCGATGCGAACGCGCCGTGCTGGTCGCGATAGACGACGATGTTCTCGGCCACCGCCGCGCTGAGGCCGGCGACACGCGCCAGCAGCGCCGACGAGGCGGTGTTGACGTACACACCGACCGCGTTCACGCAGTCCTCGACCTTCGCATCGAGCGAACGCGCCAGCGCGTAGGGATTCACGTCGTGCTGGTACTGGCCGACGCCGATCGCTTTCGGTTCGATCTTCACCAGCTCCGCGAGCGGGTCCTGCAGTCGGCGCGCGATGGATACCGCGCCGCGCAGGCTGACATCGAGATCCGGAAATTCGCGCGCCGCGCGCTCCGACGCCGAATACACCGATGCGCCGGCCTCGCTGACCACGACCTTCGTGAGTTTGAGCGCCGGAGACTTCGCCATGAGTTCGCCGGCGAGCTTGTCGGTCTCGCGCGAGGCGGTGCCGTTGCCGATCGCGATCAGTTCGACCTTGTGCGCTTCGCAGATCCGCTTCAGTACTGCGATCGAAGCGTCCCACTGCCGTTTCGGTTCGTGCGGATAGATCGTATCGGTGGCGACCAGCTTGCCGGTGGCATCGACCACCGCGACCTTCACGCCGGTGCGCAGGCCGGGATCGAGACCCAGCACGGCGCGCGGGCCGGCCGGTGCGGCGAGCAGCAGATCCTTGAGATTGTCGCCGAACACGGCGATCGCCTCGTTTTCCGCCTTTTCGCGCGCACTGCCGATCAGGTCGAGGGAAAGATTCATCAGCAACCGCGCCCGCCACGCCAGACGGCAGGTATCGAGCAGCCACTTGTCGGCGGGGCGGCCCTGCGCAGCGATGCCGGCCGCAAGCGCGACGCGGCCTTCCGCATACGCATGGCCCTGTTCGACATCGGTCGTCGGTTCGAGATCCACCCACAGCATGTCCTCGCGCCGGCCGCGCAGCAGCGCCAACATGCGGTGCGAAGGAATGTTCGCCAGCGATTCGCTGTGATCGAAGTAATCGCGGTACTTTGCGCCTTCGTTCTCCTTGCCGGCGACGACTTTCGCGCGCAGCACGCCCTTGGCCTGCAGCCAGCTGCGCAGCTCGCCGACCAGCGCGGCGTCTTCGCCGAAGCGTTCGATCAGGATCGCGCGCGCGCCGTCCAGCGCAGCCGCGACATCGGCCACCCCCTTGTCGGCATCGATGAACGTTCTTGCGCGCTCTTCCGGCGCGATCGACGGATCGGCGAGAATCGCATCCGCCAACGGCTCCAGCCCCGCTTCACGCGCGATCTGCGCGCGCGTCCGGCGCTTGGGCTTGTACGGCAGATACAGATCTTCCAGCCGCGATTTGCTGTCGGCGGCGAGCAGATCGTCCAGCAGCGGTTTCGTCAGCTTTCCCTGCTCCGCGATCGACGCGAGGATCGCGTCGCGGCGGTCTTCCATCTCGCGCAGATAGACCAGCCGGGTTTCGAGATTGCGCAACTGCGTGTCGTCCAGACCGCCGGTGACTTCCTTGCGGTAGCGGGCGATGAACGGCACCGTCGCGCCTTCGTCGAGCAGATCCACCGCCGCACGCACCTGCGCCGGCTGCGCGACGATCTCGTCGGCGATGGTCTGGGTGATGACGGTCGCGATGGACGCGGCGGAGCGCACGGGCGCGGCGATGCTGGCGGGCGATTCGGAAGACGTTACTACTGTGTTGGACATCGTGACTTCATGCGGCGGACAACGGAGGCCGATTGTCACCGGCTGGGCCGTGTACGTACAGACTGGTGCTGAGAATTGTGATGTGTAGGGGACTGGCTTTATGAGTTCATGTCGAAAATATTAAAGAGCTTTTCCAGGATTAAGATGGTTTTCAAGTCGAATAATAACTTTGCTTTCCAGCTCAATATAGTCATCAAGAAACTCTGGAATTTTCTTGTCAGAGTCTTGCTTTTGTTGAATCGCTACGCCTTCATTGTTTTTTCTTGGCGCAGAAGAGTTGAATAGTTTGGTGAACTTTTGAGGGGAGACGCCTTCAAAGTGGAGAAAATTTACGCGATCAAAGCTCTCAAGATTATCCCAATTTATATCTGTATCGGGGTCTTGTGATATAGAGTCGTCATGTAGGTCCGCAGCTAGGCTTTTTTCGTACGGCTCGATGAAATATACAGCTCGTATTCCAGCGGCTACGATGTGTCTGGCGCAGCTATGGCATGGGTATGTTGTGGTGAACATAATGCAGCCAGATAGCCTTGCGCCTCCTGTCCTTGCTACGCCAATTATTGCATCCATCTCGGCATGAACGGCGCGAGAAAATTCAATCAAATCTTTTATCCCAGTGTTTTCCCGAATTATTTCTGCTAGTTCAATGGCCTCGCTCTCGCTTTTTCCGAAGTCCATCAGGGCTTGCTTTACCTCATCTCTAACTCTACGTTTGTGCTTATCGTTATGGCATATTGCGTCTTTAAATACGCAGCGTTGATCGTGAGAGCCAGGCTCGTAGAGTCCGCCGCCTGCGCGGGGGACATCATTGCATCCAGTGGACAATATGTTGCCGTGGATGTCAGTTATGGCTGCTCCAACTTGCCTTGATAGGCATGCTGATCTAAGGCTTGCTGTATATGCAGCAAACATCCCTCTTTCTCGGGGGGTTGGTGTTAATCCATTGTCGCCATGAATAAGGCCAATAAATCTTTTTAGAGAAACCAGAAGTTCTTCGCGATTGTTTCTGGAGTTGCTAACAAAGAACTCTGCATGTTGCAGGGTTTTTTCTAGCTGTTGCCCGTTATCATCAGATTCTTTTCTGTCTCTTTCCATCAGTCTTTCTGCGAGATGCTTTGGCATTTTCGCAGACAAAAATTTCTTGCGTCGCTCATATCCTGAGAGAACGCCCACCATATAAAATAAGTTCCGATAAACGCCGCGAAGAAGCTGAATTTCTTTAGGGCTTTTCAGCTGGTCAATCAGGTAAGCGATCTTCCTGGGAACGATCTCTTCAATCTTTGTTTCTGGATTGTCTATTGCTCGGTGAACTGCAATTTTCTTCATTGCGATCTGAGCGCCGACATCTTCTCCAAGAATTAAGCGAAGATCGTTGCCGAATGTCTGTAGCTCCCAAATTCTCTTGAATTCGCCACGAGCGTCTTCTTCGTTAGGAGTGTCGTGCGGTGTTAAAGAGTATTTAAGTGAAAGCTCTTTTATGCCTTCACTTATTTTTATATTCACAACCTCGTAGCCTCTCTCGGCGAGGGCTTTGCCGAGAGATTCCTTTACGGTATCAAGGCCTGACCCTATGGGGCCACTAAGCCCAATAATTAATTCCTTAGAGTGCCTCGGCTTTAGATGTTCAGCCGCACTTTTTGATGCAATCTGTTTTGTTTTTTTTTGTGCACCTGCAAGCGCAGATTTAATTTGTGTGTTCAAGCCCCCTCCTTGGCCAGATTTTTTTTGATTTGAAAAATCAAAGAGCTGATTTCACGCAAGTGATTCGCCAAAATCAATTATGCGTCGAATTGCTTCGTCGATTTTTTTTTGCTGGGTATCGATACGTGGGAAGTGATATATCACTGCCAAAGAAGGTGCGGGTTTGACTGTCAGAGCAAGCTCAAGCTGCTCCGTACTTGGAGAGTTCGTACTTCCGCAGATGAGTTGATGTCTTCCATGCAATTCACTATTCATTAGTCTGTCCCCTCGCTGGACTTGTGAAAGAGTACCTGTCATGAGGATCACCACGCGCGACAGGTACCAGTGAATCGGAACTCTTGACGCAACCCTATACAACTCTCCGTACCTATGCAACGAATTCCGAGGTGATTGTCGGACAAACTACATTCAGCCTTATGGTCTCTTCATAAGTTGTTGATTTTCATGTCAATCCCCAAGCGTCAGCAACGAAGCATTCCCGCCCGCCGCCGTCGTATTCACCGTCACCGTCTTCTCCGTCGCGAATCGCGGCAGGTAGTGCGGGCCGCCGGCTTTGGGGCCGGTGCCGGAGAGGTTCTGGCCGCCGAAGGGCTGCACGCCGACGACTGCGCCGATCTGGTTGCGATTGACGTAGATGTTGCCGACTTTCGCGCGCGCGACGATGCGGTCGATGGTTTCGTCGATGCGCGAGTGGATGCCCAGGGTCAGGCCGAAGCCGGTGGCGTTGATGGTGTCGATGACCTGGTCGAGCTGGTCGGCTTTCCAGCGGATCACGTGCAGCGCGGGGCCGAAGTTTTCGCGGGTGAGCTGCGACAGCGACTGCAGTTCCCACGCGCGCGGCGCGAAGAAGGTGCCGTGGGCGACGCTGTCGTCGATGACTGCGGTGGCGATGAGTTTTGCGCCCGCCGTCATTTTCGCGGCGTGGTCTTCGAGCAGCTTCAGTGCGTCGGCGTCGATCACCGGGCCGACGTCGGTCGACAGCAGGCCGGGATCGCCGACTTTGAGTTCGGCCATCGCGCCGGCCAGCATGTGCATGACCTTGTCGGCGATGTCGTCCTGCACGAACAGCACGCGCGCAGCCGAACAACGCTGGCCGGCGGAGGTGAACGCGGACGAGATCGCGTCCTTCACCAGTTGCTCCGGCAGCGACGAGGAATCGCCGATCAGCGCGTTCTGGCCGCCGGTTTCGGCGATCAGTACGCCGATGGCGGCATCGCGGCCAGCCATCGCGCGATTGATCGCACGCGCGGTGTCGTTGGAGCCGGTGAAGGCGACGCCGGCGACGCGTGAATCCTTCGTCAGCGCGGCGCCGACGGTGGCGCCGTCGCCGGGCAGGAACTGCAGCACGGCTTCGGGCACGCCGGCTTCGTGCATCAGCTTCACGGCGGCATGGCCGATGAGGTTGGTCTGCTCGGCCGGTTTCGCGATCACGCTGTTGCCGGCGGCGAGCGCGGCGGCGACCTGGCCCATGAAGATCGCCAGCGGGAAATTCCACGGCGAAATACAGACGAACACGCCGCGGCCGGCAAGCTGCAGGGTGTTGGATTCGCCGGTCGGGCCGGGTAGGGCTTCGACGGAGAAGATCTTGCGCGCCTGTCCTGCGTAATAGCGCAGGAAATCCACTGCTTCGCGCACTTCGGCGATGCCATCGGGAATGGTTTTGCCCGCTTCTTTCGTGCACAGCGCGATGTACTGCGGCATGCGGTCTTCGAGCATCTTCGCGGCGTGTTCCAGAATCGTCGCGCGGCTGGCAGCGGGCATCGCATCCCACGCCGGCTGCGCGGCGACCGCGTTCTGCAGCGCTTTCTCGACGGTGGCGGCGTCGGCGGGCTGCCAGCGGCCGACGGTTTCGCGGTGATCCGCCGGGTTGGTCACGCCGATCATGCCCCGGGATTCGGCATCGGCGGCAAGATTCGCGCCCGGCACCAGCGGCATGGCGCGCCAGTTGCCGGTCACTGCGGCGTTGATCTGCTGCGCAAGCGTCTGCAGCTGCGCGTCGTTGGCGAGGTTGATGCCCATGGAATTGTCCCGGTTGTTGCTTTCGTCCAGCGCGAGGAAGCTGCGGTAGAGATCGACCGGCAGCGGAATGCGCGGATGCGGAATGGTGTCGAAGGCGGACACGGTGTCGATCGGATCGTGGTTCAGGTCTTCGATCGAGACCGTTTCGTCGGTGATGCGGTTGACGAAACTGGAATTGGCGCCGTTTTCGAGCAGGCGGCGCACGAGGTAGGGCAGCAGATCTTCGTGAGAACCGACCGGCGCGTAGACGCGGCACGCCACATTCAGGCGGTCGGCGGGAATGACTTCGGCGTACAGATCGTCGCCCATGCCGTGCAGCTTCTGGAATTCGTAGGCTGCGCCGCCGGCCATGCGGTGAATCGCCGCGATCGTCTGCGCGTTGTGGGTCGCGAACATCGGGTAAACCGCGTCGGTCGCGTTGAGCAGACGACGTGCGCAGGCCTGATACGACACGTCGGTGTTCGGTTTGCGGGTGAACACCGGATAGCCGTTTTGGCCATCGACCTGGGCGCGCTTGACCTCGCTGTCCCAGTACGCGCCCTTGACCAGACGAACGGGGATGATGCGGCGGAGGGTCCGCGCTCGATCGGCGATGTAGTCGATCACGAACGGCGCGCGCTTCTGGTACGCCTGCACGACGATGCCGAAGCCATTCCAGCCGTTGAGCGATGCATCGGCGAGCACTTGGAAAATCAGATCGAGCGAGAGTTCGAGCCGGTCGGTTTCCTCGGCGTCGATGGTCAGGCCGATGCTGTACTGCTTCGCGAGCTGCGACAGCTCCAGCAGACGCGGGCCGAGTTCGGCGAGCACCCGCGCGCGCTTGGCGTGCTCGTAGCGCGGATGCAGCGCGGAGAGCTTGACCGAGATGCTGGGCACGGCGAACACCTCGGCTTGCTTGAAGTCGCCGCTCCTGCCGATGGCATGGATCGCCATCCGGTAGGCTTCGAGATAGCGCAGGCCGTCGGCGGTCGTGAGCGCACCCTCGCCGAGCATGTCGAACGAATAGCGATAGTTCGCGCTGTCGCCCCTGCGGCTGCGGGCGAGCGCTTCGTCGATGGTCCTGCCCATCACGAACTGGTGGCCCATGATCCGCATCGCCTGGCGTACGGCGAGCCGGATCACCGGCTCGCCGACGCGGCCGATCAGGCGCTTGAAGGCGTTGTGCACGTCGCGCTTGGTATCGTCGGCCAGATCCACCAGTCGCCCGGTCAGCATCAGGCCCCAGGTCGAAGCGTTGACCAGCACCGAGTCCGATTGACCCATGTGCCGCTTCCAGTCGGCGTCGCCGAGCTTGTCGCGGATCAGCTTGTCGGCGGTCTCCTGGTCGGGAATCCGCAGCAGGGCCTCGGCCACGCACATCAGCAGCACGCCTTCCTCGCTGCCGAGGTCGTACTGGCGCATGAAGGCTTCGATCGCGCCCTGGTCCTGGGCGCGGGCACGGACCCGGCGGACGAGATCGGCGGCAGTGGCCTGGATGGCGGCGCGGTCGGCGTCGGGCTGGCGCGCGGCGGCCAGCAGTTCGCGGACGTGCTCGGCCTCGTCGCGCACCCATGCCGCAGTGATGGCAGCGCGCAGCGGGTCGGGGGAGGCTGGCAGTTCCGGCGACAGGATCGGGTCGCCGGACAGGTGGATGGTCTTCGTATCGACGATCACGTTCGCGACGGTCCGGCAGGCGGAGAGGTCGCGAATTCTAGCAGCGCCGTGGCCCGGTCTCGCGTGCCGTGTCGCTGGGGTCCCGGGTCGGCCGTGAGCAAGGTTTGCTTGCCGGTCTAGGGCGCGAAAGGCTACCATTCTCAAGCTTCCCGGCACCGATTCGCGGCCTGCATGGCGCCCAAGCCTGCATCCGCCGCCGGGTTTTCTCGTACCTAAATAATTGAGTCGGTCACGACTTCTGGGGTTTTGGGCCATGGTGCAAGCGCGTGCGTGTTGGACAAACTGGAGCCGGGCATCGCTGGCGAAACCGTGCCTGGCGATGGCGGCGCTGCTGATGCCGGTCATGGCAATGGCGCAATCGGCCGATCCGGAGCGGTGGCAGCTGAACATGGGCCGGGGCGTGACCCAGACCTCGCAGAATGCCTACGACGCGCACATGCTGGCGTTGTGGATCTGCGTCATCATCGGTTTGATCGTCTTCGGCGCCATGGCCTATGCCATGTTCAAGTTCCGCAAATCCAAAGGCGCGGTGCCGGATACCACGCTGGTGCACAGCACCAAGCTCGAAATCATCTGGACCGTTGTCCCCGTGATCCTGCTGGTCGCCATGGCTTTCCCGGCCACCAGCAAGCTGATTGCGATGTACGACACCCGCGATGCCGGGATGACCGTCAAGATCACCGGCTACCAGTGGCTCTGGAAGTACGAATACCCCGGCGACAAGCCCGGCGAGAGCGTGAGCTTCACAAGCCGCCTCGACCGCAAGAGCGACGAGATCCGCCAGAGCAAGGTCGATGCGCGCACCGCCAACCATCCGACCTATCTGCTCGACGTGGACAACGCCCTCGTCGTCCCCACCGACACCAAGATCCGTTTCCTGATCACCGCCGACGACGTCATCCATTCGTGGTGGGTGCCGGCCCTGGGCTGGAAACAGGACGCCATTCCCGGCCTGATCAACGAAGGCTGGACCGAAATCAAGACCCCGGGCCTGTACCGTGGCCAGTGCGCCGAGCTGTGCGGCAAGGACCACGGGTTCATGCCGATCGTGGTGAAGGCGGTGCCGAAGGCCGAGTTCGACCAGTGGCTGGCAGCCGAGCGCGCCAAGAATGCGCCGCCGGCCCCGGCAGAGCCGGCCGAAGCTGCGCCGGTCGAGGCCGCGCCTGCTGCTGAAGCCGCCGCGCCGGCCACCGCCGCCGCAGACCAGAACGCTCCCGAAGCCGCCGCCAACGCGGCCGGCTGATCGCATTACATTCGAGGTAAGTCATGGCCACCACGCACGCCGATCATATTTCCGCGACTGAAGATCACGCGCACGACCACAAGCAGAGCTTCGTCGAACGCTGGCTCTTCTCGACCAACCACAAAGACATCGGCACGCTGTATCTGGTGTTCAGCTTCGTGATGTTCATCATCGGCGCGGCGATGTCGGTCGCGATCCGCGCCGAATTGATGACGCCGGGTCTGCAGCATCTGAATCCCGAACAGTTCAATCAGATGACCACGATCCACGCGCTGGTCATGATCTTCGGCGGCGTGATGCCGGCCTTCGTCGGCCTGGCCAACTGGATGGTGCCGCTGCAGATCGGCGCGCCGGACATGGCGCTGCCGCGCATGAACAACTGGTCCTTCTGGATCATGCCGTTCGCCTTCGCGCTGCTGCTGATGACCTTCTTCATGGACGGCGGTGCCCCGGCCGGCGGCTGGACGCTGTATCCGCCGCTCTCGCTGCAGGGCGGCACCAACCTGTCGTTCGCGATCTTCGCCATCCACATGATGGGCATCAGCTCGATCATGGGCGCGATCAACATCATCGCCACCATCCTCAACATGCGCGCCCCGGGCATCGATCTGCTGAAGATGCCGATCTTCTGCTGGACATGGTTGATCACCGCGTTCCTGCTGATCGCGGTGATGCCGGTGCTGGCCGGCGCGGTCACCATGCTGCTGACCGACAAATATTTCCTGACCAGCTTCTTCAGCGCCAAGGGCGGCGGCGACCCGGTGATGTTCCAGCACATCTTCTGGTTCTTCGGTCACCCGGAGGTCTACATCATGATCCTGCCGGCGTTCGGCGTGGTCTCGGAAATCATTCCGACCTTCAGCCGCAAGCCGCTGTTCGGTTATCAGGCGATGGTCTACGCCACCGCTTCGATCGCCTTCCTGTCGTTCATCGTGTGGGCGCACCACATGTTCACCGTCGGCATGCCGATGGGCGGCGAGATCTACTTCATGTTCGCGACGATGCTGATCGCGATCCCCACCGGCGTGAAGGTGTTCAACTGGGTCACCACCATGTGGCGCGGCTCGATCAGCTTCGAATCGCCGATGCTCTGGGCGATCGCGTTCGTGATCCTGTTCACCATCGGCGGTTTCTCGGGCCTGATGCTCGCGATCGTGCCGGCGGACTTCCAGTATCACGACACCTATTTCGTGGTCGCGCATTTCCATTACGTGCTGGTGACCGGCGCGCTGTTCGCGATCATCGCAGCGGTCTATTACTGGTGGCCGAAATGGACCGGCCGCATGTACAACGAGACTTTCGCCAAGTTCCATTTCTGGTGGTCGGTCGTGTTCGTCAATCTGCTGTTCTTCCCGCAGCACTTCCTGGGTCTGGCCGGCATGCCGCGCCGTATCCCGGACTACAACGTCGTGTTCGCCGACTGGAACTTGATCAGCTCGATCGGCGCGTTCGGCATGTTCGCCACGCCCTTCATCATGGCGTTCGTGCTGTGGCATTCGCTGAAGCATGGCGCCAAGGCCGAAGCGCGCGCTTGGGAAGGTGCGAAGGGACTGGAATGGACGGTGCCGTCGCCCGCGCCGCACCACACCTTCACGACGCCGCCGATCATCCGCGAAGGCGATCTGGCCCACGGCGACGTGACCCACTGACCGATCGAGCGATCCGGACCGACAATGACGACTTCGCAGCCGCCCATTCCCCTGACCGATGAGCAGGTGGCCGTCCGCCGCGCTTCGGCACGGCGCACGGCGCTGATCGTGGCCTGCCTTGCGGTCGCGGTGTATGTCGGCTTCATCGCTTTGAACGCGTTTTCGCAATGAATGCCGAAGCACCCAATGCGCGCAAGCGCCGCTTCGGCGTCACCGCCATGGTCGCGGTGTCGCTGGCGGCTTTCGGGTTCAGTTTCGCGCTGGTTCCGCTGTATCGGATCGCCTGCGAAAAATTCCTGGGCATCCGTCTCGAACGCGGCGCTGCCGATGCCGACGTCGTGGCGTCGACCGTACGCAGCGAACGTCTGGTGACGGTCACCTTCGACAGCACCGTGAACTCGAAGCTGCCGTGGGAGTTCGGCCCGACCGCAGCGAGCATGCAGGTGCGCCCTGGCGAGGTGTACGAAACCACCTATTTCGCACGCAACACCAGCGAACGCGATATCGTCGGCAGCGCCACGCCGTCGGTCGCGCCGGCGCGGGCGTCGCAGTATTTCAACAAGACCGAATGTTTCTGCTTCACCGCGCAAACGCTCGCTGCCGGCGAGAGGCGCGAGTTGCCGGTGCGTTTCATCGTCGATCCCGATCTGCCGGAAGACGTACGCACGCTCACGCTGTCCTACACTTTCTTCAAGAACGATCTGCTCACCGCCAGGTTGAATGCGCCCAAGTCGGGCGTTTCGTCCGATGCGCAGCGCAGCGCGCCCTGAAGCCAATCAGATTTCTCATCAGACTCTTCGCGAGACGACCGCCATGGCCCAAGCGCACGCCGACCACCACGATCCGAACGTTTACTTCGTGCCGCATGGCAGCAGGTGGCCGGTGTTCGCCTCGGTGTTCCTGTTCACCACCATGCTCGGCTTCGCCAGCTGGTTGAACCATGTCGCCTGGGGCAAGAGCGTGTTCTTCCTCGGTCTGGCGGGTCTGATGGTGATCCTGTTCAAGTGGTTCGCCGACGTGATTCTCGAATCGCTGGCCGGCCACTACAACAAACAGGTCGACACCTCGTTCCGCATGGGCATGGTGTGGTTCATCTTCTCGGAAGTGATGTTCTTCGCCGCGTTCTTCGGCGCGCTCTTCTACACCCGCCAGTTCGCGTTGCCGTGGTTGGGCGGCGAAGGCGATGGCGCGATGACCAATGCGACGCTGTGGCCGAATTTCAGCGCCGCCTGGCCCAGCAGTGGTCCCGAAAGCCTCGGCGGTGCCTTCCAGACCATTCCCGCCTGGGGATTGCCGCTGACGAACACCCTGATCCTGTTGACCTCGGGTGTCACCGTCACCATGGCCCACCATGCGCTCAAAGCGGCGCATCGCAAAGCGCTGCTGGTGTGGCTGGGCGCGACGGTGCTGTTGGGCTGCACCTTCCTGTTCCTGCAGGCCGAGGAGTACATCCACGCCTACAAGGAACTGAATCTGACCCTCGGCTCGGGCATCTACGGCTCCACGTTCTTCATGCTCACCGGTTTCCACGGTGCGCACGTGACCCTCGGTACGCTGATGCTGGCGATCATGTGGCTGCGCTGCGCCAAAGGCCATTTCACCAAGGACCAGCACTTCGCGTTCGAAGCAGTGGCGTGGTACTGGCATTTCGTCGACGTGGTGTGGCTGGGCCTGTTCCTGTTCGTCTACGTCATCTGACATCCGCCGCGCGCGCGAGGATTTCACGCGCGCGCGTCGCCTGCTCCAGATCCGCGCACATCAGATCAGTATATTCCAGGTCGGCAAAAATCCAGGAAACCAAAGAAGGCCGGCATTGCGCCGGCCTTCGTGTCTGGATTCGATGGGCGGATCGGAGGCTGCGTCGCGCTCAGCCCGGAGGTTTGCTGCCGACGCCATGGGGTTCGATCCAGCCCATGAAGATCGCGAGAATCACCAGCAGGATCAGCGCGACGGACAGTGCGATGCGTTTGGTCAGTGCATTGACCGTGCGCTTGGTTTGGCCCTTGTCGACCAGCATGTAATACAGGCCGGCACCGAGATTCCACAGTATCAGGATCAGAAACCCGATGATGAGCAGGGTCTTCAACGAATCGCTCATGAGATGCTCCAGCGGCGTGCGCGGCTGCACGATGTGTGCCCGGCATTATCGCAGGGGATGAGGACGTCCGGATGAATCTGCGCGGCCATCCGTTGTTCCTGTGGGCGCTCGCATTGCTGGTGTTCGCGCTGTTCGCTCGCCTTGGATTCTGGCAGCTCGAACGCGCCGACGAGAAGCGCGAACGGCTCGACAAGGTCGCTGCGGTATTGGCTGCGCGCACGCCGCAGCCATCGGCGGTGATCGCGGATGCGGACCGTACCCAGGACTACGATTGGATCGATATCGAAGGCCGTTTCGCGGATGGCCCGATGGTGCTGCTCGACAATCAGCAGCAGGGTGGCGTGGCCGGTGTCCGCGCCTATCGCGTGTTCGTGCCGAATCAGGGCTCACGGGTGTTGCTGGATCTGGGTTGGGTCGCGCTGCCGCCCGATCGGACATTGCCCAGGCTCGATGCCGACCCTGCGCGCATGCGACTGGCCGGCCTGCTGTTGCCGCCGCCGGGGCAGGGGATCGACGTGGGTGGGCCGGTCGCGCAGCCCGACGGCACGCTGTTGGCGACAACGATCGATCTGCCGACGTTGCGGATGACGCTGGAGCAGCCCACGCTGTCGCCGCGCGTATTTCGCCCGGAGCCGCAGTCCGGTTTCGGTTTCCAGCGAGATTTCGACATCCTGCCCAACACGCTGCCGCCCGAACGCCACCTCGGCTATGCCGTACAGTGGTTCGGATTGGCGGCGACCGTACTGATCACCGCGCTGCTGCTGACGTGGCGCGCCCGTCGCACCGCCGCGCACCGCAACGACAGGCTCCTGCCATGAACAACGACACCGCCGCACGCCAACGTGGCCGCAATCGACTCGTGCTGATCGCGATCTTCGCGATCTTCTTCGGCGCGTTCGCGCTCGCAGGCGTCCTGCGCTTCTCGGGCTGGCGCCCCGCCGGGATGAAGAATCACGGCGAATTGCTGCAGCCGCCCGGCGATCTGCGCGCGCTGAATCCGGTTCTGCTCAGCGGCGGCGATTACCGCTGGAATCCTGCCGAACGCGTGTGGCGGATCGTGGTCGCACCGCCTGCCGATTGCGGTCAACCCTGCGTTGCGCTGTCTGCGGAACTCGATCTGGTGACCCAGTTGTTCGGACGCGATGCCGATCGTGTGCATGTCCTGTGGGTCGGCAATGCGCCGGATGCGGCGCTGAAAATGCGCGAGACGCGCGGCTTGCGCGACGATCCGGCCATGCGCAATGCACTGCCGCGCGTCGATGATCCCACGGGCATTCCGGTCTATGTGGTCGATCCCAACGGCTTCGTCATCCTGCGCTACGCCCCCGGTTTCGATCCATCGCATCTCCGCCAGGACGTGTCCCGGCTGTTGAAACTCAAGTAATGAAGAACGCTTCCATGTCGAACGACACACCAGACGCCAAACCCGTCGCGCACAAGCCGACGGTCTATCGCCACTTCCATCGCATCGCCTGGCTGGCGGTCGTGCTGGCGCTGTGCGTGATCGTGTTCGGCGCGTTCGTGCGTCTGTCGGATGCAGGCCTGAGCTGCCCCGATTGGCCGACCTGCTACGGTCGCGCGACGTGGCCGCAGGCGGTGAGCGACGCCGACGACCATGTGGCCAGCGCGATCCGGCCGTTCGAAACGCACAAGGCGTGGCGCGAACAGGTGCACCGTCATGCGGCCGCCGTGCTCGGCGCACTGGTGTTGGTGCTCGCGCTGCTCGCGGCCCGCCGTCGTCGCTTCGGCATCGCGCAGATCCTGCTGGCGTCCGGTTTGATCGCACTCGGCATTCCGCTGTACATGCGCGGCATGCACGATACGGCGGTCGCCTGTGCGGTGATGGGCGAACTGATCCTGCTGATCTCTGCATTGCGCTGGAGCAACGACGACCTGTCGCGTGCCGCCGCGTTCACGCTGATGCTGATCGTGTTCCAGGCCCTGTTGGGCATGTGGACAGTCACCTGGCTGCTCAAACCCATCGTCGTCATGGGTCACCTGCTCGGCGGCATGACCACGTTCTCGATGCTGACATGGATGGCGTGGCGCGCCACCGGCAGCCCGGTGCGGATCGCCGGCGCGAACGCGATGCGCTGGTGGTTGATCGGTGCCGTCTGCGTGGTCGGCATCCAGATCGCGCTCGGTGGCTGGGTCAGCGCCAACTACGCTGCGCTGGCCTGCGGCAACGACTTCCCGACCTGCGTGGGCCAGTGGATACCGCCGCACGATTTCAAGGAAGGTTTCGTGCTCTGGCGCGGGGTCGGCGCGGATTACGAAGGCGGCGTGCTCGACGGCGCGTCGCGGATCGCGATCCAGTTGGCGCATCGGATGATGGCGCTGGTGGTGTTCCTGTATCTGCTGTGGATGTCGTTGAAACTGATCCGTACGCCGGGGTTGTGGCTCACCGGCGTGGTTCTCGCGGTACTGCTGCTGGCGCAGGTGGGGTTGGGCATCGCCAACGTCATGCTCGGCCTGCCGCTGTGGACGGCCGTGATGCACAACGGCGTCGCCGCACTGCTGCTGTTCCTGCTCGTCGGTCTGCTGGCGCGTCTGTGCCGCCCAACGGTATGAGCCCGCAGCGATGACGATTCCGATGCGCGAATACTGGGCGCTGACCAAACCACGGGTGGTGGCGCTGATCGTGTTCACCGCATTCGTCGGTATGTTCCTGGCGGTGCCGGGATTGCCGCCGCTGCGCGAAAGCGTCTTCGGTTTCATCGGCATCTGGCTGGCCGCGGCCAGCGCAGCGGCGGTCAATCATCTGATCGATCAGCGCATTGATCGGGTGATGGCGCGCACAGCGCACCGCCCGCTCGCGACCGGCGCATTGAAGCCGGCGCAGGTGCTGGCGTTCGCGGTGTTCCTCGGCGCGCTGTCGATGGCGATGCTGATTTCGATGGTCAATCCGTTGACCGCTGCGTTGACGTTCGCATCGCTGATCGGCTACGCCATCGTCTACACCGCATGGCTCAAGCGCGCCACACCGCAGAACATCGTCATCGGCGGGATTGCCGGCGCGGCGCCGCCGCTGCTTGGCTGGGCCGCCGTGACCGGCATGCAGAACCCGTGGGACTGGGCGCATGCGCTGCTGCTGGTGCTGATCATCTTCGTGTGGACGCCGCCGCATTTCTGGGCACTGGCGATCTTCCGTCGCGACGACTACGCCCGCGCGCTGGTACCGATGCTGCCGGTCACCCACGGCGTGGAATACACCCGCTGGCAGATCCTGCTTTACACCGTGCTGCTGGTCGCCGTGACTGTCATGCCGTGGGCAGTAGGCATGAGCGGTCTGTTCTACCTCGGTGGCGCACTGGTGCTGGGCGCGGTGTTCCTCTGGTATGCCTGGAAACTGCTCGATCCGCCGGACGAATTCTTCGCCATGCGGACCTTCAACTATTCCATCGTGTACCTGATGGCATTGTTCGCGTTCCTGCTGGTGGACCATTGGCTGCTGCCGTGGTTGACGCCGGCGCCCGCATTCGAACTGCAGTCGGTGGGCTGAGTACGCCGGCTCGACCGGCTTCAAGGTCGCGAGTACGCTTGGCGAATCCATCGATGAGGATTCCTCCATGCGCCCTTCGCTGTTACTGATGCTGTCCTGCAGTGCGACTCTGGCGGCCGCCAGTGTTGCCGCTCATAGCCAGGAGGCTGCTCAATCCCGAGGCGATGCATCCGTCGTCAGCGCCGCGCGCATGCTCGACGTACTCAGCGGCCGGATGCTCGAAAACGTTCATGTGCTGATCGAAGACGGCCGCATCAAACAGGTCGCGCACGGCAAGGACGCGTTCATTCTCACCACCGATATCACGCGCTACGACCTCGGCGACGCGACGCTGCTGCCCGGCCTGATCGACATGCACGTGCACATCGACAGCGATCCGACCTACAGCGGATATTCCTATCTGCAGTTCAGCGACCGCTTCTGGTCGGCGGTCTCGGTGGCGCACGCGCAGAAAACGCTGATGGCCGGCTTCACCACGATCCGCAACCTCGGTTCGGAAGATTGGAACGACGTCGGCCTGCAGCAGGCGATCGACGAGGGCAAGGTCGTCGGCCCGCGCATCGTGCCGGCCGGTTATGCGTTCGGTGCGACCGGCGGCCACTGCGATTCGACCTATTTTCCGCCGTCGATGAACGATCGCAATCCCTACAATGCCGACTCTCCCGAAGAAGCGCGGAAATCCGTGCGCGCAGTGCGCAAATACGGCGCGCAGGTGATCAAACTCTGCGCGACCGGCGGCGTGTTCTCGCGCAACACCGAGCCCGGCCAACAGCAGATGACCTACGCCGAAATGAAGGCGGCCGTCGACGAAGCGCAGATGTGGGGCGTGAAGGTCGCCGCGCATGCGCACGGCGCGGCAGGCATCCGAGACGCGATCCGCGCGGGCGTGGGCACCATCGAACATGCGAGCCTGCTCGACGACGAGGGCATCCGCCTCGCGAAGCAGTACGGCGCCTGGCTGTCGATGGATATCTACAACACCGACTACACGCAGGCGGAAGGCAAGAAGAACGGCGTACTCGAAGACAATCTGCGCAAGGATCGCGAGCTCGGCGATATCCAGCGCGAAAACTTCCGTCGCGCGCATCAGGCCGGCGTGAAGATGGTCTTCGGCACCGACGCCGGCATCTATCCGCACGGCGACAACGCAAAACAGTTCGCAGTGATGGTGCGCTACGGCATGACTCCGACCCAGGCGATCCAGTCCGCCACGATCAACGCCGCCGACGCATTGGGCCGCAGCGACATCGGCGCGATCGAGACCGGACGATTCGCCGATATCGTCGCGGTGTCGGGCAATCCCGCGCAGGACGTGACGCTGCTGGAGCGTGTCACGTTCGTGATGAAGGGCGGGGTGGTGGAAAAAGATGAACGGGTTCGTTAGCCGCGGGTAATTGTCGTCGCGGATGACGAATGGGCGTGCGTGGTATCGCTATGGAGGTCGCAGAATGTGCGACAAGATCAGCGGATACTTTCGGTCTTGGATGGATCGATGTCAGCCCTGTCGGGCAAGATGAGGATGATGCTGTGAACGGATGGAGTCGTGGAGCGTGGTCGTTGCAAGTGCTTGCAGCGCTGGTACTTTTCCTGTCGACAGGAGCGGTCTCGGCGCAGTCGAGTGAAACGGATTATTGCTTCGAAGGCAACTGCACGTATCCGACAAAGCATGCAGCTGAAAACGCCATGAAAGCGGCATACCCTCTGTACAGCAGCTATTTCCGTCCCAGGAATCCCACTCTAACCCCTGTGTACGGCGCACTCGATACCGAAACATACACGTACTATGTCCCCGACCAGGATCCGCTGTCCTATTATCCGCCTGTATATGCATTCGATCCCGTAAGCAATCCTGCTCCTACCTACTGTCCGCCGAGCGGCGTTCCGACTTATACGACCAGCTGCTCGTCTGAATCGCAAATGATTTCAAACCTCATCGCCAGTGAGCAGGCGATCCTGGGTGCCACGACAGCAGTGCCTTCCTACACGGGAAGTTATGTCACGCCATTTTCTGAAACGCACACCGTAGGTGCTCCCTACGGGTGGCTGCGGCACAATCAGGATATCAATACATCATTGGCCAGAACCCTCGTCGTTGTTTACAATAACCCGAGCTGGACATATCCGAAAACCAGTTCATACCGTTTGAGAAAATTCACGGTCTTCACATGCCCGGCTGGATTTACAGCAAAAAGCGGCTC
Source organism: Lysobacterales bacterium (assembly GCA_017302135.1). GTDB lineage: Bacteria > Pseudomonadota > Gammaproteobacteria > Xanthomonadales > Xanthomonadaceae > Lysobacter_I. Next base: position 251,478 of record JAFLDZ010000004.1, read on the forward strand.
GCATCCATCCTATGATCCTAATGCGACCAATGTGTTGACAGCCCCTGTATGCACGCCAAACATCGGCGAAAAGAGCATCACTACCAAATCGCGCCAGTATTGCCCTTGGGTTCCACCTGGTTCGCCGCTGACAGAAGGCTTCAACCCATGTTATCCATCGACAGGCGACAAAGCCCGTTTTGAGGCGGATTTCGATTTTGCCGGTCGCCCGTTCGTCCGCTCTTATCATTCTTTGCGTCAGGCAGGTCAGTTGCCGGAGCTCGCGCCAGGGTGGGTGCATACCTATTCTAGCCGGGTGATCGGTGGGGTCGGTAGTTCGTCGCTGACGCTGGTGGACGATAGCGGCTATCTGAGTCGATTCAAGAAAGTGCCTTATACGACACATTACGTTTCTGTCGCTGATGCGGCAAAGGTAATCGACACCGCTGTCGAGAACGGCAAGAATGTATTCAAGCTCCGCGACGGCAGCGATCTGGTCAGACGCTATGACGCCAATGGCCGTCTTGCTCGCATAGACAGCCTCGAGTCTGCGTGGCGCATCGACTTTGCGTATGCAGGAGATCGGTTGATCTCTGCGACCGACCATCTTGGCAATGCACTGCTGTTCGACTACGTCAACAACAGGTTGACTGCGCTGCATTTGCCGGATGGCAACCTGATTCAATATGCTTACGATGCGGACAACAACTTCCAATCCGTGCAATATGCGGATGGGACCACGAGGACCTATCATTACAATGAAGCTGGCTATTCCGATGCCAACGATCCCCATTCTCTGACCGGCATCAGCGATAACGGTGTGAGATATCTCACATTCGCCTACGACGCCAAGAATCGTGTCAGGTTGAGTCAAGCGCACAGCAGCAGCGGGCCCGTCGAAAAAACGGAACTGGCGTATACCGGAGATGCTCAAGTCGCAGTGACGGGGAGTCGCGGAGAAGCCCGCAGCTATGCGCTTTCCAGCAGCAGTGGCTTCCGCCGTATCACTGCCATGACGGCGAGCGATGGCGCCGTCACCGCGACCTACACGGGCGCGCTTATTACTGAAAGCCGCGATAAACTGCTCAATGTAACGCGATACGAATATTCGACCGACGGTAGTTACGCGTCTGCGCGCTACGACGCCTATGGCACCCCGCAGGAGCGCAAGACCGTCACGATCCGAGACGGCAATTACCGCGTCTCGTCGATTCTCACCCAGGCGAAATCCGGCACGAGCTACGTGACCAAACAGGAGCAGATCTTCACCTACAACAGCCGTAGCCAGGTCACGACGCAGACCGTCAAGGACCCGGTGACGCTGCTCACCAGAACCACGACCACGACCTATTGCGAGCAGTCGGATGTAGATGCGGGGGCGTGCCCCTTCGTCGGTCTGGTGAAGTCGATCAATGGGGCGCGCACTGACGTTGCCGACACCATTTCCTACGCTTACCGGACGACCGACGAATCTTCGTGCGCGAGTGCGCCAACCACATGTCCTTACCGGAAGGGCCAGCTTTGGAAAGTCACCAATGCCTTGGGCCAGGTGTTCGAGACGCTGTCGTACAACATGTACGGCAAACCACTCTCGGTCAAAGATTCCAACGGCGTGATCACCGACTTCGAGTACAACCCACGTGGCTGGATGATTGCGCGGAAAATGCGCGGCACCGACGGTGCGGTCGAGGCCGATGACCAGATTGTCCGCATTGAATACTGGCCGACTGGGCAGGTCAAAAAAGTCACGCAGCCTGACGGTGCATTCACTATCTACACCTACGATGGTGCTTATCGTCTGACCAGCATCAGCGATAACGCTGGCAACAGCATTACATACACCTTGAACGCTGCAGGTGACCGGACGAAAGAAGACACCAAGGACGTCGGTGGTGTATTGCAGCGTACGCTTTCCCGTACTTACAACACCCTGGGCCAACTGCAGACGGTGACCGATGCCTACAACCGGAACACCGGTTTAACCTATGACCTCAACAGCAATCTCGACCAAGCCACTGATGCCTTGAGCAGGACCTCGGACAACAATTACGATCCACTCAATCGCCTCAGTCGCACGCTGCAGGATATGAGTGGCATCGCGGCGGAGACCAAATTCACCTACGACGTACTCGATAATCTCACCCAGGTGAACGATCCGAAGCTATTGAATACCAATTACACCTACAACGGCTTCAGCGACCTTACCCTGCTCGGCAGTCCGGATACCGGCAATACCAGCTTCACCTACGACAGTGCAGGCAACCGTGCCAGCCAGACCGATGCACGCAGCAAGGTGACCAACTACGGTTACGACGCGTTGAACCGACTGGTGTCGGTCACGTATCCAGCGGCGACGACTCTCAACAGCACCTACACCTACGACATCGCACAGACAGCGTGCGTGACTGGCGAGACATTTACGGTTGGTCGCCTGACCAAGATCACGGACGACAGCGGTAGCACGGTCTACTGCTACGATCGGTTCGGCAATCTTGTGCGCAAGCAACAGACGACCAATGCGATGGTCTTCACCGTGCGCTACACGTACAACGTGGCCGGACAATTGACCAGCGTGGTCTATCCGGATGGTGCCATCGCCGACTATCTTTACGATGCGCAGGGCCGGGTCTCGGAAGTTGGCGCAAAGACCGCTACCGGGACACGACAGGTCCTTTTGAACGGCACCAGTTATTACCCTTTCGGGCCGGTGGCGCAATGGAGTTACGGCAACGGTCGTCTGATGAAGCGATCGTTGAACCAGAACTATCAACCGGGCTTCGTCGAAGTCACGACAGCTGGTGGTATCGACATCGGCTATGAGTTCGATGAAGTCGGTAATCTCAAGAAATTGCGCAGCGCCGACCAGGCAGATCCGCCGCACCGATTGTTCGGTTACGACACCTTGAATCGTCTCACCGAAAGCAGGGACGGCACCACCAACGCCGTACTGGAAGGTTATACCTACGACAAGACCGGCAACCGCATCAGCGCGACGGTGGGCGCGACGACGATACCCTACACCTATCCGGCGGGCAGCCACCTGCTCAGTCAGGTAGGCAGCGATACGCGCGCGTATGATTTCAACGGCAACACCACGTCGATTCCCGGCACGGTGGTGAAGACCTTCGTCTATGGCGATCACAACCGGATGACGCAGTACAAGGAAGACGCTACGGTCAAGATGAATTATGTGTACAACGGTCGCGGCGAGCAGGTGCGTAAATACGCCAGCGGCACCACCAACGTATACAGCCTATACGACGAAGCCGGGCATTGGTTGGGCGATTACGACGATGCTGCGGCGGCGACGCAACAGGTGATCTGGTTCGGCGATCTGCCGGTCGGCGTTCTGGTCGGTGCGGGCGCGGCACAGAAGCTGCATTACATCGAGGCGGATGCGCTGGGTACGCCGCGTGTCGTGGTGGATCCGACGCGGGGTGCCAACGGCATTGCGGTGTGGACTTGGGATTTGGCCGGTGAGGCGTTCGGGGCGACTGCGCCGAATCAGGATCCGGATGGGGACGCGGCGCAGTTTGAGTTCAATATGCGGTTTCCGGGGCAGAGGTATGACTCGGTGTCGGGGATGAATTACAACTATTTCCGCGATTACGAAGCTGGCACCGGAAGATATGTGGAGAGTGATCCGATTGGGTTTGGTGGTGGGATTTCTACTTATGCATACACAGCATCATCTCCCATGATGTACACCGACAAGTTCGGATTGCTGTTTGAGAGATGTCCTGATGGTTCAGTTGCATCTTTCGACTTCAGGACGGGCAGGTCTGTCTGCTCATCCGCTCCTAGAAGGTCTGATCCACCGTCGCCTGCGGTTATTAACACATACATTGTGTCTTGCGCATATGGGCATTGCATTCTCCCACCGCTGTCTAATCCACTTGGGTGCAGAGCAAAGTGCAATGCTAAATATCAGCCTATCTGCACTGGAGCGGGCATCGGGGGCAGCATGACATTTGGTCCGGAGGTTGGAGTCCCATTAGGGGTCGGATGTATTCTTGTGAAAGTTCCTGTATGTGACTTGAAGTGCTATGCGTGCGGTGAATAGACGTTTTTTCAATCTTTTTCATTCTGGAGCTTTGGTCATGTTTGTTTTGGCCATTGTTCTATATGCGAATTCGTCATGGTCCATGGGTTTTGGATTTTTAGGAGTTTTTTTTGAAGTCGTCGCGTGGTTCCTATGGTTTTCGCGCGGAGGTCGAACTCTAGATGAGGATGACTAACGGATGCACGGTGCATTAAGGCCGTAAAGCGCAATGACTGTGCAGGGTAAGGCTATAAGATGTGCAAAACGGTGTGCGGGTGTGTGCCCTATGCCATCTCGATGAATTCTGCATGGGGTGTGCCTTGGCGCACCGAATAGGATGGTCTGTTCGATGGAGCGGCTTGCGACGTCTTGCGGTGTTCCAAAGATGCGCTTGAGCGCACTCTATGGCGGCGGAATTTTCTGATCGTGCTGTTGGTGCGACACGCATATCCGTCCCATCGGAATCGATATGCCCAGTTGCAGCTTTCTCGACGGTGCGCCGAGGCGTCGCCTATGAAAACGCTGCTAGCTTCCGGTATCGCGCATCCAACGCAGCGACATGCCGTTGCAGATCATCGAGACTGCCGGTATTGACGACGATATCGTCGGCGATGGCGAGTCGCTGTTCGCGCGTCGCCTGTGCGGCGATCATCCTGTCGGCGAGGGCGGCATCGATACCATCGCGACGCGTGAGGCGCTCGCGCTGCAAGTCGACGGGCACGTCGACGACGAGAATGCGCTGCAGCCACGGATAGGCGATGCGGGCGCCGACTTCCGCCAGCAGCGGAATCGCGGCGATGGCATACGGGCTCGATGCCTGTGCGCACTGGCGCGCCAGCGTTTCGCGCACGCGCGGGTGGATGATGGCTTCGAGACGTTTGCGCGCACTGTCGTCGCCAAAGACGCGCTTGCGCATCGAGGCGCGATCGAGCCTGCCATCCGCGTCGAGTACGTCGACGCCGAATGCGGCAACGACTTCGGCCAGCCCATCGCTGCCGGCAGCGACGGCGTCGCGCGCTGCGACATCGGCGTCAGCGACGAGGATCCCAAGTGATTCGAACGCGGAGGCGACTGCGGTCTTGCCCGACGCGATACCGCCGGTCAGACCGATGCAGTAGGTCTGATTGCGCGCGGTCGCCATGGCGTCACTGCTGCAGACCGGAGATGCGCATGTACGCGCCGATGATGTCGTTGCCCCACAGGAACACGATCCAGCCGGCGATGGCGAGATAGGGACCGAACGGGATCGGCGTGGCCTGGTCGCGGCCTTTGGTCATCAGCCAGATCGAGCCGACAATGGCGCCGACGATCGACGACAGCATCACGATCGGCAGCAGCGCTTTATAGCCCGCCCAAGCTCCGAGTGCGGCCAACAGTTTGAAATCGCCGTGGCCCATGCCGATCTTGCCGGTCAACTGTTTGTAGACCCAATACACGACCCACAGCGACAGATAGCCGAGCACTGCACCGGCGATAGCGGCCTTCGCGGGAACAAATAAATTGTCGACACTTGCGATCAAGCCAAGCCAGAGCAGCGGCAGCGTGAGTTGATCCGGCAGCAGTTGCGTGCGCACATCGATGCCGGACATCGCGATCAGGAAGCAGCTCAGCAGCGAAGCGCCGAAGCCCTGCCAACCGAAACCGAAGCGCCAGACGCAAGCGGTGACCAGCAGCATCGTCAGCAGTTCGACGGCGGGATATTGGATCGAAATCGGCGTCTTGCAGCTACGACAGCGGCCGCGCAGCGCCAGCCAGCTGAACACTGGAATGTTTTCGTACCACGACAGTTTGTGCTGGCAGTGCGGGCAGTGCGAGGGCTCGACCACGATTCCCGGTGGTGGCGGATCGTAGAGATCAGCCTGGCCCAGCGTTTCGAGGCTGTCGCGCTTCCACTCCCACTCCAGCCGTTTCGGCAGGCGCAGGATCACGACGTTCAAAAAACTGCCGACGAGCAGGCCGAGCCCGGCCGCGATCGGATAACCGAGGGCCGGGTTCTGGTCGAGGAATGCCATCGATGCGGGAGCCCGGACTCAGCCGCCGACCGCTGCGGCCAGCTTGAAGATCGGCAGGTACATGCCGACGACCATGCTGCCCACCATCACGCCGATGATCACCATGATCATCGGTTCGAGCAGGCTGGCCAGCGCGTCCACCGCATTGTTCACTTCCTGCTCGTAGAACTCGGCGACCTTGAACAGCATGGTGTCGAGCGCACCGGCTTCTTCGCCGATCGCCGCCATCTGCACCACCATGTGCGGGAACAGGTTGACCTGTTTCATCGCCATGTTGACCGGATAGCCGACCGACACGTCGTCGCGGATACGCCACACCGCTTTCTCGTAGACCGAGTTGCCGGTGGCACCGGCGACGCTTTCCAATGCTTCGACCAACGGGACGCCGGCCTTGAAGGTGGTGGCGAGCGTGCGCGAGAAACGCGCGACGGCGGAGTTGTGCATGATCGCGCCGATCACCGGAATCTTCAGCACGACCTTGTCGAGGAAGTGCTGGAAACCGGGCGACCGCTTGTAGGCGAAGACGAAGCCTACGATGGTACCGATGGTGACGATCAGCATCAGCCACCACCACGACACCATGAACCGCGAGAACTTCACGATGAGCTGGGTGAATGCCGGGAGTTCGGCGCCGAAGTTCTTGAACACGTCCTCGAACTGCGGCACCACGAACACGAGCATGATGGAACTGACCAGAATCGCGACCGCGATGACCATGGCCGGATAAAACAGCGCCTTCTTGATCTTGCCTTTCAGCGCTTCGGTGTTTTCCTTGTAGGTCGCGATGGTGTCGAGCACGGTTTCGAGCACGCCCGCCGATTCGCCGGCGCGGACCAGATTGCGATACAACTCGTCGAAATATACCGGATGCTTGCTCATCGATTCGTAGATCGAGGAGCCGCCTTCGATATCGATACGTACGGCCTCGACCAGATTCTTCATCCGCAGGTTTTTCTGGCCGTTGCCGATGATTTCCAGCGACTGCACCAGCGGCACGCCCGATTTCATCATCGTGGCGATCTGGCGACTGAAGATGGCGATGTCCTTGGCAGTGATTCTGCTGCCCGCCGCACCGAACAGCGGCTTGGGCTTGGGTTTCACCACGATCGGCGTGATGCCCTGGCGGCGCAGTTCGGCACGCAGCAGATTGCCGTTCTTGGCCTGCTGCTCGCCCTTCATCTTGATGCCGCGTTTGTCGGTGCCTTCCCAGACGAACATCGGCAGCTGATTGCTGGTGCGCTCGGTGGCAGATGCGCTCTTCGCGGCGGTGCGGGATGCGGCCATGGCTTAGTCCTTGGTGACGCGGTTGATTTCGGCGAGGCTGGTGATGCCGTTTCTGGCTTTCAGCAGCGCGGATTGACGCAGATTGCTTACGCCGGAGGCCCGTGCGGCTTCTCCGATCTGCATGGAATTGCCGCCCTGCAGAATGATCGACTGGATCTTATCGGTCATCGGCATCACTTCGTAGATGCCGGTGCGGCCTTTGTAACCACCGGTGCACTCGTTGCAGCCGACCGCCTCGTAGAGCTTGATGCCGGCGTGCACTTCGTCGGGCGTATAGCCTTCGGCCAGCAGGGCGTGTTCGGGCAGTTCCGCTTCGCGCTTGCAGTGGTTGCACAGCCGGCGCGCGAGGCGCTGGGCGATGACCAGACTTACCGAAGACGTGATGTTGAACGGTGCTATGCCCATGTTCATCAGACGCGAGATGGTCTGCGGCGCATCGTTGGTATGCAGCGTCGACAGCACCATGTGGCCGGTCTGCGCAGCTTTGATGGCGATTTCAGCGGTTTCCAGGTCGCGGATTTCGCCGACCATGATCACGTCCGGGTCCTGACGCAGGAAGCTGCGCAGCGCTGCGGCGAAGGTCATGCCGCGCTTCTGGTTCTGCTGCACCTGATTGATGCCAGGCAGACGGATTTCGACCGGGTCCTCGACCGTGGAGATGTTGCGCTCTTCTTCGTTGAGGATCCCCAGCGCGGTGTACAGCGAGACTGTTTTACCGGAGCCGGTCGGACCGGTGACCAGCACCATTCCGTAGGGTTTCTTGATCGCATCGAGGAACAATGTCTGCTGGTCCGGCTCGTAGCCGAGTTTCTCGATGCCGAGCTTGGCCGCGCTGCCGTCGAGGATACGCAGCACCACTTTTTCGCCGAACAAGGTCGGCAGCGTGCTGACACGGAAGTCGATCTGGCGGGTTTTCGACAGGTTGAGCTTGATGCGGCCGTCCTGCGGCACGCGCTTCTCGGCGATGTCGAGCTGGGACATGACTTTCAGGCGCGCGGCGATGCGCTGGCTCAGCTTGACCGGCGCCTTGGCGACCTGCTTGAGGATGCCGTCGATGCGCAGGCGCACGCGGTAATCGGTTTCGTAGGGCTCGAAGTGGATGTCCGAAGCGCCACGACGGATCGCATCCACCAGTACCTTGTTGATGAACTTCACGACCGGCGTGTCGTCGCTCTTGCTGTCGATACCACCGTCGCCGCCGGGCTCGTCGTCGCCGCTCGAAACATCGAGATTGTCCAGGCCTTCCGCATCGTCCAGGCCGCCCAGCGCATCGCTGGACTCCATCCACTGCTGCATCGTGCGCTTGATGGTGTCTTCATCGACCAGGATCGGCTCCACCAACAGGTTGGTGTGGAACTTCACCTCATCGAGCGCAGCGGTATTGGTGGGGTCGGACACGCCGACGAACAGGCGCCCGCCGCGTTTGAACAGTGGCAGCACCAGATGCTTCTGGAGCAGTTCCTCCTTGACCAGCCTGATCGCGCTCTGGCTGGGGTCCATGACGGCCGGGTCGAACAGCGGCATGCCGAACTCGATCGAGTTGGCGGCGGCGAGTTGCGATGGCGTGACCAGCTTGTGGTCCCGAAGGTAGTTCGCGATCGGCTTGCGCTCGCGGGTGGCGGCGTCCAGCGCTTCGCGCGCGACGTTCTCGTCCATGGCGCCGTCCAGCACCAGACGCCGGGCGATACCGGTGATACCGATCAGGTTGGAAGTGTGAGCAACATTCACTTTTTCGCTGCGCCTCGCCCGCGCGGACCCATGTGGATCATGTACTCCCGACAATAACATCGAAACTGCATGAGGATTCGGGAAATAGTACCGCTTCCGTTCACGCCCCGGGAAAGTCCGGATATCGAGATGCGTAAACCTTCAGGCAGACATGGCGACCACTGGGTCGGCTGTCCGATTTTGAGCCGGCTGGTATACGAAAAAAAGTGTCCCGGCGCCTTGGGGTGGAGACATCGGCGAGGATGTCCGGGGTCCCGTCAGGCGCGGCGCGTCACGAACAACCGTTGGGACGATAGAGTGCGGTGACGGTGGTGCTGCAGCTCCAGAGCCCTTCGCTGTCCCGGGTCATCGTCAGGCTTTTGCCTGCCACGTTGGGGTTGCCGACGAGGGTGCAGGTAATGGTCTGCCCGTTGAGATCCGTCCAGTTGCCGGTCGGGGTGATGGCGCTGCAGCGCACGGTGTTCAGCGGCAGGCCGATGTCGCGGGCATCTGCGGGGCTGCCGACGCCGCTTTCCCCGTTCTGGATACGCTCCTCGAAGGTCACCACACCGCCGCGCATGTCAGCCAGACCGGCAGTCACCTGCGATCGACCCACGTAGATCTGGTATGCGGGCAGGGCGATCGCCGCCAGGATGGCGATGATCGCGACGACGATCATGAGTTCGATCAGGGTGAAGCCTTGAATCCTCGGGCGCATTGTCTTCATGAGAAGTGGCCTGGGTTGCGAAGATGTCTATACGGATGCGCTGAACAAACGGCCTGCCTGAAAATGCAGGGGAAAAACAAGAAAGGGGTGCCGAAGCACCCCTTTCCGGAAATGAAGCGTCCTCAGCCCTGGATCAGCAGCCGTTCGGCGAGTAGTTCACGTTGCCGATGTTGTTGGTGCAAACCCACTGGCCTGTGCCATTGCGGGTCAGGGTGACGGTCTTGCCGGCGACGTTCGGGTTGCCCTTCAGCGTGCAGGTGATCGTCTGGCCATTGGCGGCGTTCCAGTTGCCGGCGACGGCGATCGTGCAACGCGGCGTGGTCAGTGCAAGGCCGATGTCGGTCGCGGGGCCGATGGCGCCAGCGCGCGTGCCGCTCTGGATGCCTTCTTCGTAAGCGGTCACGCCGCCACGGATGTCGGCGAGGCCGGCGGTGGACTGCGACTTGGCGACGTAGTTCTGGTACGCCGGCAGAGCGATGGCGGCCAGGATGGCGATGATCGCAACGACGATCATCAGTTCGATCAGGGTAAAGCCTTGCTGCTTCTTCATGAAGTTCCCCTCGGGAGTGGTGTGGCGAAAATGTTCACGTGCCCCGTGGCCAGAGGTGATCCGGTCCGTGGGCGCCCGTGCTACCGAGCACGTGCAACGGAAATACATGCACAAGCCGTGCCAAGTTCTCCTAGCGGACCCTCGTCGCGAACGCCCGCGTCGGGATGAGGTTGGGATCACGTTTTGACCGGGGCACAAAGTGACGCTGGACGTCATATTCATGACCGACTGCCCTCGTCAGTCATGTCGTGTCCCAGTGGCCAGTCTCTGTGTCGGGATCGACGGTTCCAGGAGGCCGTTCAGTTTTGTTGCCCGCGTCGTTCTGCGCAAGTTGCGCACTGCGAACCGGCCCGCCTCGCGGGTGGTTTATGGGCTTTGTTTGTATCGACACTTCGCGGCTGGCCTCTTCCATGTTGTGGTTGTGGAGAGGCTGCGCATTCAGGCTATGCTTTCCGCTGATTTGTATTTAGGGATGCGTTTCCATGCCGATGCCTGTGGCCCGCCTCGAGCGGGCATTGTTGTGGCTGTTCGTCGCGTCCGGGTTCGCCGGTCTGGTGTATCAGGCGATCTGGTCGCACTACCTCGGGCTGGTGCTCGGTCACGCCGCGTATGCGCAAACGCTGGTGTTGGCGATTTTCATGGGCGGCATGGCGGCAGGCGCATGGCTCGTCAGTGCGCGCGGCGGACGCTGGTCGGGGCTGATCCGCTCCTATGCGATCGTCGAGCTGATCATCGGTGTCACCGCGCTGGCGTTTCATCCTTTGTTCGTGGCGTACATGGATGTGTCGCAGAACACGATCCTGCCTGCGATGCAGAGCGAATCGGGAATCCGGCTGTGGCAATGGGGCTCCGCTGCGCTGTTGATCGCACCGCAAAGCGTCCTGCTCGGCATGACCTTCCCGCTGATGAGCGGCGGATATCTGCGGGTGTCGCCGCATCAGGACGGCGAAATTCTCGGTGGTCTGTATTTCACCAACAGCATCGGCGCCGCTGCAGGCGCGCTCGCTGCCACTTTCCTGCTGTTGCCATGGGTCGGAATGCCGGGCGCGATCGTCGTCGCGGGCGTGATCAACCTGTTGGTGGGGTTGGTCGCCTGGCGGGTGGCGGCATCGGTGTCGGACATCGCCGTCCCGGGCGCGCCTTCGACAGGTCATGTCCCCGCAGAAGCGCATGTCCTCCGCGAAGAAACCGCAGGCAAAGGTCTGTCGCGCTTTCAACTGCTGATGCTGTTCGGCGCCGCGATCACCGGTGCGAGTTCGTTCGTGTACGAGGTGGGCTGGATCCGTCTGTTGAACCAGGCGCTGGGGACTACTGTGCACTCGTTCGAGCTGATGCTCACGGCCTTCATTCTCGGCCTGGCGTTCGGCGGGCTGTGGGTGCGGAAGCGGAGCCGGAAGATCGTGGATCCGGTCGCGACGGCGGGTCTCGCCCAGGTGCTGATGGGCTTGGCGGCGTTGGCGTCGTTGCCGATGTTCGCCCAGAGCTTCCAGTGGGTGGGCTGGTTCATGGGCATCTTTCCCAGGAACGAGAGCGGCTACTACCTCTTCAGTCTGGCCAGCGGCGTGGTCGCGCTGCTGGTGATGTTCCCGGCGGCATTCTTCGCCGGCATGACCCTGCCGCTGTTCACGATGTCGCTGCTGCGGCGTGGGTATGGCGAAAAGAGCATCGGTCGGATCTACGCTGCGAACACGCTGGGCGCCATCGTCGGCGTCGTGCTCGCGATGCATGTCCTGATTCCGTTGATCGGTCTGCGCTTGGCGGTGACGCTCGCCGCGCTTGCCGATATCGTGTTGGGGCTCGTGTTGTTGCGCGCTTTGAGTGCGACTTTCAAGCCGAAACTGTATTTCGGTGCATTGGGCGCGACATTGGTGGTGGCCTCGTTGAGCCTGTTGTTCGGCGGCGCGGATCCTCGCTCGCTGGCGTCCGGCGTATTCCGGCACGGGCTTTTCGAGTTGCCGCAGGGAACGGATGTGAAGTTCCTGCGCGATGGCAAGACTGCGACGGTCGCATTCTTCACCCAGGGCACTGTCGGCACCATCGCCACCAACGGCAAGCCCGATGCCTCGATCGAAATGTCCGACCGTGGTATTCCCACCGACGACGAATACACGATGGTGATGGCCGCGAGCCTGCCGCTGGCGCTGCATCCCGCCCCCGAGCGTATCGCAGTGATCGGTTGGGGTTCTGGCTTGAGCACCAACACGCTGCTGGGCAGCAAGGTGCCGAAGGTCGTCGATACGATCGAGATCGAGGCGGCGATGCATGCGGGTGCCGAAGGCTTCGGCAATCGCGTGTTGCGCGCTTATATCGATCCGCGCAGTCAGCTGCATGTGGACGATGCGCGGACGTTTTTCGCTGCCGGACGGAAAAAGTACGACGTGATCATCTCGGAACCATCGAACCCTTGGGTCAGCGGCGTATCGAGCCTGTTCACGCGTCAGTTCTACCGGTTCCTGACCCGGCATCTGGAACAGGACGGCGTGTTGATCCAGTGGATGCAGACCTACGAATTGAACGATCCGCTGTTCTATACGATGGTCGCGGCGCTGATCGAGGAATATCCGCACGTCGAGGCGTATCTGACCAACACCTCCGATGTGATCTTCGTGGCATCGCATGCGCCGATCCGCGACTTCGATGCGTCGCAGTTGCAGGATCCGGGTCTGCTCGCGGATCTCAAGCGACTGGGGTTGGAGACCGGCCCGGATCACGAGGTCCGCCGTTTCGCCGACCGCAGGGTGCTGGCCGGGCTGGTGGAACTCTACGGCGCGCCTGTCCATACCGATTTCCATCCGACGGTAGCGCTGGGTGCGCCGAAGAGCCGCTACAAAGTGGAAACGGTGCAGAGCGTGATGAATCTGATGGGCGTCGGCATGCCGGTGCTCGAATTGACCGGCGGTCGGTCGCCGGTGCCGGTTGCCGCGAACGTGCATGAAGTGGCGGTCAGCATGGGTGCCAAGGACCACGCCAATGCACGGCGGGTCCGCGAGCGACTGCTCGGAACCGGCACGGCGAAAGGCCTGGAACCAGCGGTGATGGCGAAACTCGATGCGCTGTTGTCGGAGAAGACGCCCAAGACCGCATGGCTGGATGCGGCTTCGGTGATCGCCGATTTCAGCATCGGCTATCTGCAGCCAGCGGATTTGCAGGGCGTGTGGATCCAGCCGGCATGGGTCGGCGAAAGAGCGAAGGATCCCGAGATCGCAGCGGTGCTGGCGGCCTACGAGGCGACCGCGAAGCGCGACGCCGTGGCGATGTACGACGCCGGTCTGGCGGGTCTGAAAGTGGTGCCGGCCGGAGAGACCCCGGTACTGGTGAGGGATCACCTGCTGGTCATCGCGATGCTGGGTGCCATCGGCCAAGGCAAAGGCGATCTCGCGATCGCACTCGAACGCGATCAGGGCGCGGCGGTGCGGGTCAGCAACGTGTACTACTGGACGGCTCGCGCCTACATCCCCGCTTGGCTGCAGGCGACGGGCCGGGCCAAGGTCACTCGATCCCCAGCTTCTTGAGTTTGTAGCGCAGCGCGCGGAAGGTGATGCCGAGCGCTGCGGCGGTCTTGGTCTTGTTGTAGCGGTGTTCCTGCAGCGCCTGCTGGATGGCATTGCGCTCGATTTCCTCGATGTACGAGGGCAGGGCGCTGGTGCTGGTATCGCGTGGGTTGATGGTGCGCGGGTCTTCGGCTGGGCTTGTCTGCATTGGTGGAGTGGACATGCCGCCGCCCAGCATTGTCTGCGACGGCACGGCCGCAGGTGGCGGGGCCGCCGAGGCATGCGGCACGTTCGGCAAACGCAAATCGCGGGCGGCGATGATTTCGCTGTCGGCCATGGCCAGCGCGCGCTCGAGGATATTTTCCAGTTCGCGGACATTACCGGGGAAGGGGTAGATTTCCAGCGCGGCGACCGCGTCTGGCGCTAGGCTGGGCGCGCGGCGCTTCATGGCGTAAGCGAGTCGCTTGAGAATGGCTTCCGACAGCAACGGCAGGTCGCCGGCACGTTCGCGCAGCGGGGGCACGTCCAGTTCGATCACGTTGATGCGATAGAACAGGTCGTGGCGGAACTTGCCGTCCGCGACCAGCACGTCGAGATCCTTGTGGGTCGCCGACAGGATGCGTACGTCGACCGGCACTTCGGTATTGGCGCCGACCGGGCGCACGGTTTTTTCCTGGATCGCGCGCAGCAGCTTGACCTGCATCGCCAGCGGCAGCTCGGCCACTTCGTCGAGGAACAGCGTGCCGCCATCGGCGACCTGGAACAGTCCGGGCTTGTCGGTGTGGGCGCCGGTGAAACTGCCTTTCTTGTGGCCGAAGAACTCGCTTTCCATGAGTTCCGAGGGAATCGCACCGCAGTTGACCGGGATGAACGGGCCGGCCGCGCGCGAGCCCTGGGCGTGGATGGTCCGTGCGACCAGTTCCTTGCCGGTGCCGGATTCGCCGCTGATATGCACCGGCGCCTGGCTGCGGGCGACTTTGGCGATAGTGTCGCGCAGACCGACCATGGCCGGCGATTCGCCCAGCAGCAGGGTCGAACCTTCGGGGTTGGCTTGCCGGCGGGTGTTGAGGTCGAGCGCCTGGCGCACGAGGCCGCGCAACACGGTGAGGTCCACCGGTTTGGTCACGAAGTCGAAGGCGCCGCTCTTCAGGGCTTCCACCGCCGCTTCTACATTGCCGTAGGCGGTGATGACCGCGACCGGGGTGGTCGGGAAACGGGTGGCGATCTCGCTGACCAGATCCAAGCCCGAGCCGTCGGGCAGGCGCATGTCGGTCAAGCACAGGTCGTAGGCGACTGTACTGAGCATCTCCCGGGCGACGGCGAGGTTCGGCGCAGTATCCGTGCGCAGCCCCATCCGGCCCAAGGTCACCACCAGTAGTTCGCGGATGTCGTGTTCGTCGTCGACGATCAGCGCACTGCGTTGCTCAGTCATATTGCCCTCCTGCGTCAACTTTAGCCCAATTGCGGCAGTCGCGACAGCCTTGGCCGCAGTTTCTGCGGCCCGTCTGGCAGAAGTGACAGGGCTTCAGGCAGGCAGCAGGGTGTGCTGTCCGGGCATGCTGATGCGGAAACAGCAGCCGCCCCCGGGGACCGGGACGTAGTCGAGCGAAGCGCCATTGGCCCGGCACAGCTCGCGGGCGATATACAGGCCGAGGCCGGTGCCGTGTTCCGAGGTGGTGAAGAACGGCCGGAACAACTGCGGGACGACCGCTTCCGGAATGCCCGGTCCACGATCAATGATGTCGATCACCGGCGCGTCGTCCAGGCGGTACGCGTGCAGCGTGATCCGCGCCGCCTCGCCGGGCAGATGGCCGTGCCGGCGCGCGTTCTGCACCATCGCAGTGACGATCTGGTGCAGATGCTTGGGGTCGACCAGTGCGGGCACCAGCGGCTGCGGCGCGGCAAGGGTGATGTTGTCGGTTTCGTCGGGCACGCTCTGGCGGAATTCCTCGATGAAATTGCGCAGAAAGCTCACCAGTTCGATGTGTTCGGCGGTCGCGCGTTCGCGCCGAGCCAGACCCAGCACGCTTTCGACGATGCTGTTGGTGCGCATGCATTGCTGATGGATGATCTGCACCATCCGGCGGTCGCCATCGGGGAGTTCCCGCGACTCTTCGAGCAGCTGCGCGGCGTAACTGATCGCCGCCAGCGGGTTGCGGATTTCGTGGGCGAGGCTGGCGGAGAAACGTCCCATCGCCGCCAGCGTCAGCGATTCCGCGCGCCGCGATACCAGCGAGGTGTCGTCGAGAAAAATCAGGGTGTTGTCGCTGTTGGCCAGCAGCCGGGCAAAGCGCGGCACCACCTCGAACTGATCGCCGCCCAGACGCAGCGGCGTGTCGTTGCCCAGCCCGCTGCGCAGCCATTCGCTCAGACGCAGCGCCAGCTCTGGCGCCGCCTCGGCAAGGCTCCGGGTGCCGGCCGCCGCTTCGCCCAACAGCAGCATCGCCGCCTCGTTCGCCAGCCGGATCTGCGCCTCGCGGTCGACCAGCAAGACGCCGGTGCGCATGCGGCGGATGATCAGCTCGTTGATTTCGGCCAGCCGGATCGCTTCCGCGCCGCGTCGCTCGGCCAAGGCCTCGGTGGCGCGCATCTGCACCCGCAACTGATGGGTCAGCGTCGCGATGGCCAGAAAGCTGACGGTGAACATCATCAGCTCGGCCAAGGGCCTGGGTTGCTGTTGTTCGATCAGCAGCGTCCACAGATAGGCGACGGCGAGCCCCGCCGATGCCAGCGACGCGACGATCAGCCCCGTCCGCAGCGACAGCAGCAGCGAGGCCGAGCCGACGTTGAACAGCAGCATCAGCGCGACGCCCGAGCCGGCAGAGGGCACGGCATGCGCGACCAGCGTCGCGATCACGATGTCGATGCCGACGCCGGTCAGGGTCGGACTGGTCAGGCTCTTGGCTTTTCGCGCCTGCATGAGCAGGAGCAGGGACATCGCGAAGTAGGCGATCGACACCCCGGCGACCAGCGCTTCGTGCCCTGCCTGGGGTTGGAGCTTTGCGATCGGACCGAAGACCAGCAACGCCAGCAGTCCTGCCTCAAGCACCCGGTACAGGGCGAACAGATAGAGTTCGCGCCTCTGATAATCCTGTGCAGGCTGGGCGGAGGCGGTGGACAGGCTCAAACCGTGATTCCGTGCGGGGGGTCCGCCGAGTATAGGCGGCCGGGCGTGTTCCAGTGCCATCGAAACGCCTACGACCATGGTCTTCGACGATCGCCGGGTTGGCTGCGGCTCCGCGCATCGGCGACAATAGCGGCCTGTCCGCAGCTGGCCGGCACGATCCGGCGGCGCGGCCCCCGCACTTTCGCAGGTGCGGCTCGTCTTCCCCGCATGGAACCCACATGAATTTCCACGAATATCAGGCGAAGCAGTTGTTTGCCGACTATGGCATCGCAGTTCCGGCCGGGCGCGTCGCGCGCACTCCGGAGGAGGCCGTCGACGCGGCCAAGGCCATCGGCGGCGATTTCTGGGTGGTCAAGGCCCAGATCCATGCCGGCGGTCGCGGCAAGGCCGGCGGCGTGAAGCTCGCCAAGACCTATGACGACGTCCGCGAATACGCCAAGGGCATGCTCGGCACGAAGATGGCGACCTACCAGTCCGCCGGCGTCGCACTGCCGGTCGACACGGTGCTGATCACCCAGGCCACCGACATCGCGCAGGAACTCTATCTCTCGGTGCTGGTCGACCGCTCCAGCCAGGCGGTCACTTTCATCGCCTCCGCAGACGGCGGCGTCGAAATCGAAAAGACCGCAGTCGAGAACCCCGATGCGATCAAGACACTCGACGTGAACTACGTGCAGGGCCTGCAGCCGTACCAGTGCCGCGACATGGGCTTCGCGCTGGGCCTCGACGCCAAGCAGGTCGGCCAGCTGACCAAGATCATGATGGGCCTGTACAAGCTGTTCAACGAGAAGGATCTGGCGCTGGTCGAACTGAACCCGCTCGCCATCCTCACCAACGGCGATCTCGCCGTGCTCGACGGCAAGATCAACTCCGACGACAACGCGACCTTCCGTCATCCGGATCTGGCGCAGATGCGCGACATCCGCCAGGAGGACGAGACCGAAGTGCTGGCCAGCCAGCACGATCTGAACTACGTCACCATGGACGGCAATATCGGCTGCATGGTCAACGGCGCCGGTCTGGCGATGGCCACGATGGACGTGATCAAGCTCAACGGCGGCGAGCCGGCGAACTTCCTCGACGTCGGCGGCGGCGCCAACAAGGAGCGCGTCACCGAGGCGTTCAAACTGATCCTGCGCGACGAAGACGTGAAGGCGATTTTCGTCAACATCTTCGGAGGCATCGTCCGCTGCGACATGATCGCCGAGGGCATCATCGCCGCAGTGAAGGAAGTCGACGTGAAGGTGCCGGTGATCGTGCGTCTGGAAGGCACCAACGTCGAGAAGGGCAAGGAGCTGCTGAAGAACTCCGGTCTCGCGATCATCCCCGCCGACGACATCAACGACGGCGCCAAGAAAGCGGTTGCGTCGGTCAAGGCCGCCTGATCCGCAGATTCGTAGGGCGGGTCTTGACCCGCCTCCAACGCATACACCAACGGCGGGTCAAGACCCGCCCTACGGGATAAATCGCAATGTCCGTTTTGGTCAACAAGCACACCAAAGTCATCGTCCAGGGCTTCACCGGCCAGCAGGGCACTTTCCACGCGCAGCAGATGCTCGAATACGGCACCCAGGTCGTCGGTGGCGTGACCCCGGGCAAGGGCGGCAGCGAACACATCGGCCTGCCGGTGTTCAACACCGTCGCCGATGCCGTCAAAACCACCGGCGCCGACGCCTCGGTCATCTACGTGCCGCCGCCGTTCGCGGCCGACGCCATCCTCGAAGCGGCCGATGCCGGCATCCGGGTCATCGTCTGCATCACCGAGGGCATCCCGGTACTCGACATGCTGAGGGTGAAGAACACCCTGAAGGGCTATCCGCAGACCGTGTTGATCGGCCCGAACTGCCCCGGCGTCATCACCCCGGGCGAGTGCAAGATCGGCATCATGCCGGGCCACATCCATCTGCCGGGCAAGGTCGGCATCGTCTCGCGCTCCGGCACGCTGACCTACGAAGCCGTGAAGCAGACCACCGACGCCGGCCTCGGCCAGTCGACCTGCATCGGCATCGGCGGCGACCCGATCAACGGCACCAACTTCATCGATGCGCTGAAGCTGTTCCAGGAAGATCCGCAGACCGAAGGCATCATCATGGTCGGCGAAATCGGCGGCAGCGCCGAGGAAGAAGCCGCCGAATTCATCGAAAAATACGTGACCAAACCGGTGGTCGGCTTCATCGCCGGCGCGTCCGCGCCCGCAGGCAAGCGCATGGGCCATGCCGGCGCGATCGCGTCGGGCGGCAAGGGCACCGCCGAGGGCAAGTTCGCGGCGATGGAAAAGGCCGGCATCACCACCGTGCGTTCGCCGGGCGACCTGGGCGCGGCCATCGCCAAGCGTCTGGCGAAGTAAACTCCCGCTGCACGCTTCCCCGAAGGGCCGCCACGTGCGGCCTTTCGTATTTCAAAAGCAGGATCATTCGAACCGGCTTTCTGGAGACGCCATGAGTCACACCCTACGCATCGCCCTCGCCCAGTTCGATTTCCCGGTCGGTGCGGTGAAGCAGAACGCCGAGCGAATCGCGGCGATGATCGCCGAGGCCCGCGACGAGTACGGCGCCGATGTCGTGCTGTTCCCGGAGCTCGCGCTGTCGGGGTACCCACCGGAAGATCTGCTGCTGCGGCCGAGCTTCCTGCGCGATTGCGCAGCGGCGATCGAGACGGTCGCGGTTGCGGCGACCGGCGTCGTGGCGGTGGTCGGTTGGCCGCAGGCGGCCGGCAGCGTGGTCTACAACGCCGCCAGCGTGCTGCGGGACGGCGCGATCGCGCAGACCTACCGCAAACGCGAGCTGCCGAACTACGCGGTGTTCGACGAGCGTCGTTATTTCGATGTCGATCCGGATCGCGAAGACTGTGTGTTCGATGTGAAAGGCGTACCGGTCGGGCTGATCATCTGCGAAGACCTGTGGTTCGCCGAACCCATCGCCAGCACCGTGCGCAATGGTGCGCAGATCGTACTTGTGCCGAACGCGTCGCCGTTCGAGCGCGACAAGCACGCGCAGCGCGATGCGCTGTTGTCGCAGCGCGCGAACGAAAGCGGCGCCGCCATCGCCTATCTCAATGTGGTCGGCGGCCAGGATGCGCTGGTGTTCGATGGCGCATCGGTCGTCGCCGATGGCGACGGCACGGTGCATCCCGCCGCTGCCGCATTCACCGATCAGTGGCTCGTGGTCGATTACGACGCGGAAGCCCGCCGGTTCGCGCCGGTACAGTGGATCGACGACGGCGACGAGAGCCGCGACGCGCTCGCGTGGCGCGCGATCGTACGCGGCATCCGCGACTATTGCGGCAAGAACGGTTTCCGACAGACCTGGCTTGGACTGTCGGGCGGCATCGATTCGTCGATGGTGCTCGCGCTCGCGGTCGATGCGCTGGGTGCGGACAACGTCACCGCCGTGCGCATGCCATCGCGCTACACCGCCGATCTGTCGAACGATCTGGCCGAAGAGCAGTGCGTGGCGCTGGGCGTGAAGATGATCACGGTCCCGATCGAGAAACCGTTCCAGGGTTATCTCGACGCGCTCTCGGAAGTCTTCGCCGGTCATGCCGTCGATGTCACCGAAGAGAATCTGCAGTCGCGCACCCGCGGCGCGATGCTGATGGCGTTGTCCAACAAGCTCGGTGGCCTGCTGCTGACCACCGGCAACAAAAGCGAATACGCGGTCGGCTACGCGACCATCTACGGCGACATGTGCGGCGGCTACGCGCCGATCAAGGATTTGTACAAAACCGAAGTCTTCGCGCTGTCGCGATGGCGCAACACCGTGGGCGGTGCGCCGGTGATCCCGCCGGCCGTGATCAGCCGGCCGCCGACGGCGGAACTGCGTGAGAACCAGAAGGACGAGGATTCGCTGCCGCCCTACGACGTGCTCGACGCGATCCTGCTGCGCCATGTCGACCAGGAGCAGTCCCGCGACGAGATCGTTCGCGCGGGTTTCGATGCCGCCACCGTCGATCGCGTGCTGAAGCTGGTGCGGATCAGCGAATGGAAACGCCACCAGGCCGCGCCGGGGCCGAAGGTCTCCCGTCGCGCCTTCGGCCGCGAGCGGCGCTATCCGATCACCAGCGGTTATTCGGCCTGAGCCAACGAAAAAGCCGCCTTCCGGCGGCTTTTTCTCGTGTCGCGACGCGGACGCTCGCGGGACTCAATCGTTGTCCAGCGCCGACTTCTCGCTGGCCAGCGGATTGAGCTTGCGGAAGTTGGACGGATAATCCGGCCACTTGCCGTCGCCCTTGAGCCACGGGTGCTGCGGCGCTTTCTGCTGCAACTGCTGGCGCGCGCTGTCGGCGAGCGCGGTGTTGCCCAAGTGGGTGTAGGCCTCGCCCATGATCGCGATCCCGTCGTTCTCGAATACGTTGCCAGGGTAGGTTTCGCGCACGTATTCGACGCGCTCGATCGCGGCCACGTATGCGGTGCGGCGCAGGTAATACAGCGCTGTTTCGATTTCGTGGCGGGCGAACAGATCGCGCAACTCGTTCATACGCTTGACCGCGTCGGCAGCGTAGCGCGAGTTCGGATAGCGTTCGGTGACGATCTTGAAGTCGTTGAAGGCCTGCTGCGGCGTGGCCAGATCGCGGCGGCTGGCGTCGAGTTTCCACACCCGCTGCAGGAACACGGTGTCGCGGCTGGAGTTGACCAGTCCGCGCAGGTAGTAGAGATACGCGGCGTTGCGGTGGGTCGGATAGGTGCGCAGGAAGCGGTCGATGGTCGAGATCGCGTCGTCGTTGGTGCCCATCTTGAACTGCGAGTAGGCGGTTTCGACCAGGGCCTGCTCGGTGTAGGGGCCGTAGGGATACTGTGCGATCAGGCGCTTGTAGGTCAGCACTGCCGAGTCGTAGTTGCCGTTGCGGATCGCGCGCTTGCCCTTCTCGTACAGCTCGGCAACGGGCACGCCCTCGTTCGCGCTCTTGTCCTTGAACACGCCCTTGAGGCGGGCGCAGCCCGAGCTGCCGAAGGCGAGGATCAGAACCAGCAGCAGGGTCGGACGCAGGAAGGCGGAGAGCGAAAGTCTACGAAGAGGCATGCGGGCTGCTGCGGGGCGGGTGAGCGGGCGATAATACCAGCCCGGGCCGTCCAGCCCACTTAACCGCGCAGAACCGCAGGGCTCGCGCGACCCCGATTCAGGAGCCCCGGATGCCCGCAACACCCTCAATGCCCGCTCAGGACACCATCGCGCGCACCGCCGTGGTGCCCGATGCGGTGTCCGGACGCCGGTTCGACGCGGTGCTGGCGGAGCTGTTTCCCGAGTTCTCGCGCTCCCGGCTCGCCGAATGGATCAAATCCGGCGACGCCGTGCTCGATGGCCGCCAGGTGCGTCCGCGCGACCCGGTGCGCGGCGGCGAGACGGTGACGTTGACCGCCGTGCTCGAGATCCAGACCCGCTCCGAGCCCGAGGACATCGCCCTCGATGTCCTGTACGAGGATGAGGATGTGTTCGTGCTGAACAAGCCCGCCGGGCTGGTGGTCCATCCCGGCGCCGGCAATCCCGCCGGCACACTGGTCAACGCGCTGCTGCATCGCGACCCGAGCCTCGCGACGCTGCCGCGCGCCGGCATCGTCCATCGTCTCGACAAGGACACCTCCGGGGTGATGGTCGTGGCCCGGACCCTGCCGGCGCACACCGCACTGGTGGCGCAGCTGTCGGCGCGCGAAGTGCATCGCCAGTACCTCGCGGTGGTGGTCGGCTCGCTGGTGTCGGGCGGCACGGTGAATGCCGCGATCGACCGGCATCCGCGCGACCGCCTGCGCCAGGTCGTGCGCGAGGACGGCCGCGAAGCGGTGACCCATTACCGGCTGCGCGAACGCTTCCGCGCCCACACGCTGCTGGAATGCCGGCTCGAAACCGGGCGCACCCACCAGATCCGCGTGCACATGGCGCACATCAAGCATCCGATCATCGGCGATCCGCTCTACGGCGGCCCGCTGAAACTGCCGAAGGGTGCGACCGCCGGACTGGTCGAATCGCTGCGCGGTTTCAAGCGCCAGGCGCTGCACGCCGAAACCCTCGAATTCGTCCATCCGCTCAGCGGCGAACCGGTCCGCTGCTCCACGCCGATGCCGACCGACATGCAGGCGCTGGTCGCCACACTGCGCGAGGACACCCGCGAAGCCGAGGAACGCGCGCGGTGAGCGAAGGGCCGCTGCTGTATGCCGATTGGTCGGCACCGGCGGGTGTGCACGCTTTCACCACGCTGCGCCATGGCATCGGTGCGTCGCAGCCGCCGTTCGATACCTTCAACCTCGGCAACCGTCACGTGGCCGATGGCGACGACCCGGCCACGGTCGAGCGCAACCGCGAACTGTTGATCGAACACGCCGCGCTGCCGTCCGTACCGCATTGGCTGAAGCAGGTGCACGGTGTGGATGTGGTGCGCTGCGAGACCGGATCGAACGGCGACGAAGCCATCGCCGATGCCTCGGTCACATCGACGCCCGGCGTGGTGCTCGCCATCCTGACTGCGGATTGTCTGCCGGTCGTGTTCGCTGCGGACGACGGACATGAGGTCGCCGCCGCGCACGCCGGTTGGCGCGGACTCGCGGCCGGTGTGCTGGAAGCCACCGTGACGGCGATGCGTACGCCGTCCGAACGCGTCGTTGCATGGCTGGGTCCTGCAGCCGGGCCGCAGGCCTATGAAATCGGCGAAGAGGTCTATCGCGCATTCGTCGATCGCGAGCCCGCAGCCGTCGCCGCTTTTGTCGCGACCCGTCCCGGTCATTGGCGCGTCGATCTGTATGCCCTGGCGCGGATGCGTCTCGCGCAGGCCGGCGTGAGACGGATTCATGGCGGCGATCTGTGCACCATCTCCGAGCCGCAGCGTTTCTTCTCGCATCGACGCGATGCCCGCACCGGACGGATGGCGACGCTGGTCTGGTTCGACTGAGTGTCGCGCCGCTTGTCGCCCGCCGCCTGTCGATGACCATGATGATTCCTGTCGCAGACGCGCCATCGGGAGCATCGACAGGTTTTCAGGCAGCGCAGCCGATGCTCGGGATGACCTTTGCCGTGCCGCTGCCCGGGTCGGCGGCCGCCAGCGCTTCGAGGAAGGTCCTGCGCCATCGCGTGATGTCGTGTTGTTCCAGGGTGTCCATCATCGCCCGCCATCGATCCACGCGTTCCTGCAGCGGCATGGTCAGTCCGGCGTCGATGGCATCGGCCACGCCGTCCAGATCGTAGGGATTCACGATCAGGGCCTCGCGCAGTTCATGGGCGGCGCCCGCGAAACGCGACAGCACCAGCACCCCCGGATCGGCCGGGTTCTGCGAGGCGATGAACTCTTTCGCAACCAGATTCATGCCGTCGCGCAGGGGCGTGACCAGCCCCAGACGCGCGCTGCGGTAGTAGCCGGTCAACACGTCGTGCGAGAAGTTGCGGCCGACATAGCGCAGCGGCGTCCAGTCCGGTTCCGCGTGACGGCCGTTGATGTGTCCGGTGAGTTCTTCCAGCTCCCGGCGCAGCGTCTGGTATTCCGGCACGTCGCTGCGCGAAGCGGGCGCGATCTGCAGGTAAGTGATGCGGCTGCGATGCTGCGGATGGCGTTCCAGCAAGCGGGACACCGCCCGGAAGCGGTCCGGTAGCCCTTTCGAATAATCCAGCCGGTCCACGCCGATCGCCAGCGCGCGGCCGCCCAGGCTCGCCTGCAGCCGGCGGACGCTGCTGCGCCGGGTGCCGGCCGCGGACTGCCGGGCGATCTGCTGGGTATCGATGCTGATCGGAAAATGCAGCGCGCGGAATCTGCGCCCTTCCGCGTTCTGCAGCCAGTCGTCCTCCAGTACGCGACCGTCGCCGAACAGGCGCACGTAGTCGCGGAAACGCTCGACATCGCGCCGCGTCTGGAAACCGACCAGATCGTACGCGCCCAGTGCGCCGAACAACTCGCGATGGCCGGGCAGCGCCGAAATCAGGTCCGATGAGGGCAGCGGCACGTGCAGGAAGAAGCCGATCCTGCAGCCGATGCCGCGTTCGCGCAGATAGCGCGCCAGCGGGATCAGGTGGTAATCGTGCACCCAGACCGTATCGTCCTCTTTCAGCAGCGGCGCCAGGCGCTCTGCGAACAGCGCATTCACGCGCTGATAGCCGGCGTGGGTCTCACGGGTGTAATCGACCAGATCGGGCCTGAAATGCAGCATCGGCCACAGGCTGCGGTTCGCGAAATTGTTGTAGTACGCGTCGTGATCCTCGTTCGAAAGATCCATCGTCACGAAGCGCAGATCGCCGTCGCGGACCTCGTGCAGCGTCCCCGAGGCTTCGCGTACGCGTTTGCCGCTCCAGCCGAACCACAGGCCGCCGCTTTCGCGCAGCGCCGCGTTCAGCGCGACCGCCAGGCCGCCCGCGCGGCTTTCCTGCGGCAGCGCGACCCGGTTGGAAACGATGACCAGCCGGCTCATACCATCTCCCGCCACGGTTTGCTGAGCCGCATCGCGGCGATGATCAGGCCGACATGCGAATAGGTCTGCGGGAAATTGCCCCAGGCCTCGCCGTCTTCGAACGCCTGATCCTCCGACAGCAGGCCCAGCGGATTGCGCCGCTGCAGCACACGCTCGAACAGCGCGCGGGCTTCATCGCGCCGGCCGATCGCCGCCAGCGCATCGATGTACCAGAAGGTGCAGATGGTGAAGCTGGTTTCGGGCGTGCCGAAGTCGTCCGCCGCGACATAACGGAACAGCGCGTCGTCGCGCTTCAGCTCGCGGCCGATCGCTTCCACCGTGGCGATGTAGCGCGGATCGTCGCCGGCCACCAGGCCGATGTCTTCCAGCAGCAGCAGGCTGGCGTCCAGGCGCTCGCCATCCAGCACATCGACGAAGTGGCCGAGGGCCGCATTCCATCCGCGCGCCAGGATCAAGCTGCGGATCGTGTCCGCGCGCGTTTGCCACAGCCCGCTGCGGTCTTCGATGCCCAGCTGACGGGCGATCTTCGCCAGCCGGTCGCAGGCGGCCCAGCACATGGCCGACGAATAGGTATGCACGGCGGCACGGCCGCGGAACTCCCAGAGCCCCGCATCCGGCTGGTCGTGCAGCGCCCAGGCGCGTTCGCCCAGGCCCTCCAGCCTCGCGAACATCGCGACGTCGCCGGGTGCGTTCACCCGCCGATCGAAAAACAGCTGCGTCGACGCCAGGATCACGCTGCCATAGGCGTCGTGCTGCGGCTGCAGCCAGGCAAGATTGCCGCGGCGCACCGGGCCCATGCCGCGATAGCCCTGCAGCGCCTCCATGCTTTCCTCGTGCAGCTCGCGCTCGAAGCCGATGCCGTAGACCGGCTGCAGATGGCCATCGTCTCCGGTCGAAAGGTTGAAGATGTAGCGGATGTAGTCCTCCATCGTCCGCGTCGCTCCGAGCCGGTTCAGCGCACGCACCACGAACGCGGCGTCGCGCAGCCAGCAATACCGGTAGTCCCAGTTGCGAGTGCTGTCGGGCGCCTCGGGAATGGAGGTGGTCATCGCGGCGACGATGCCGCCGGTATCTTCGTACTGGCAGAGTTTGAGCGTGATCGCGCTGCGGATCACCGCGTCCTGCCACTCGAACGGAATCGACAGGTAACGCGTCCATTCGTGCCAGTAGTCGAGCGTGCGCTGTTCGGCGTTGTGCACGAAGCGCGCGACCGGCTGGGTCAGGGTTTCGTCGGGACCGAGGATGAGGTTCAGTTCGCGGTCCAGCACGAATGGCATGGCATCGAGCAGCATCCGCACCGGCGCATCGCTGGTCAGCCGCAGGGTGGTGGCGTCCAGCATGAAGCGCAGATGGTTGCTGCCCCAGGTGCGCTCGGCCGCGCGTTCGCCCCAGCCGTTCAGCGGTTCGATGCGGATGCGGATCCGCGGACGTCCCTGCAGGGGGCGGATCCGCCGCACCAGCATCACCGGGCGGTAGAAGCGCTCGTGATCGCGCCAGCGCGGGGCGAAATCGACGATCTCCAGCGCGCCGCCGTCGTGGTCGTGCAACACCGTGCGCAGCACCGCAGTGTTGCCGACATAGGCCTGCTCCGCGTGCGAGAAATGTTCGATTTCGACGGCGTAAACGCCGCCCTCGCGTCGCGGCGACAGCAATTCGCAGAAAGCAGGGTCGCCGTCGAAGGCTGGAAGACAACTCCACACCACGCGGGCTTTCGCGTCCAACAAGGCACTGAAACTGCCGTTGCCGATGATGCCAAGGTCCAGGTTGCCGTGGGCGGGGGAGCGGTTGTTCATGCGGATCCTTCGGAGATGAATGTGTCCAGCCAGGCGCGTACGGACGCCGGATCGGGCAGCGAAAAACGCGCGGCGCTGTCGCTGCGCGCACCCACCAGGATGCTGTCGCCGTCGCGGACGTTGATCGCGCGGAAACCGGGCTCGTCGGTCAGGTCATCGCCGACGAATACGGGACGTCTGCCGCGGAACGGTGCGCTTTCCATCAGCGCTGCGATGGCCGTGCCCTTGTCTTCGTCGCCATTCAGCAGTTCGATGACGCAATGGCCGGGTTGCAGCCGGTACCCCGGCAACCCTTCCAGCGCCTCGTCCGCGAATGCGCGCAGCGCCGCTTCCGCATCCGGCGCCGCTCGCCAGTGCAGCGCGATGCCGGCGCCCTTGTTTTCCGCGATGGCGCCCGGATGACGCATGCACAGCGCCACTGCTTCCGCGACGATGTGCGGCAGGGATGCGCATGGCGCCGGTTTTCGCAGCACGCCGTCCCGGGTGCGCAATTCATTGCCGTGCAAGCCGGCAGCCGGCAGCCTCAACGGCCAGAACAACGTGTCGAGTGCGTCCAGCGACCGCCCACTCACCAGCGCCAGTGCACCATTCAGCGCATGGCTCAACAGGTGCAGTCTGCGGCGCAGATCCGCCGGTAACGTCACCAGATGCGGCGCGGGTGCGAACTCGATCAAACTGCCGTCCACATCGAGAAACAACGCGCAGCCGGCGTGAGGCGAGGGCGGGCGCGGCCGATAAAGCTCCAAGCCATCCATGGATTCAGGCTAGTCATGCAGACGTTAGGAAAGCGTTCAATGCATGTGCCACCACGCGATCGTGCACCATGCAAGGCAAGCTCGTGCGCGATGCGACCAGGCCCCCACGATGATCCGACCGGCGGGCTTGGAATCCATGCTTTCAGCCCACATTCCGTGAGCATCGCGGCCTCGCCGCCCTTTCTTGCGGAGTCCAGACCATGCGCATGGACAAACTCACCTCGCGTTTCCAGCAGGCCATCGCCGACGCCCAGTCGCTGGCCGTCGGCCGCGATCACAACGTCATCGAACCGGTGCACCTGCTGGTGGCGCTGCTCGACCAGCAGGGCGGCGGCACGCGTCCGCTGCTGGCGCAGTCCGGCGTCAACGTGCCGGCCCTGCGTGAGCGTTTGGGCGAAAGCCTGGAAAAGCTGCCGAAAGTCTCCGGTCAGGCCGGCAGCGTCAACGTCGGCAACGATCTGGCGCGGCTGCTCAACGTCACCGACAAACTCGCGCAGCAGCGCGGCGATGCTTTCATCGCCAGCGAACTGTTCGTGCTCGCTGCGCTCGACGACGGCGGCGACACCGGTCGCGCGCTGAAAGCCGCGGGTGCGAACAAACAGAAGCTCGAAGCTGCGATCGAGGCGATGCGCGGCGGCGAGAAAGTGCAGAGCGAGAACGCCGAGGAACAGCGCCAGGCGCTGGAGAAATACACCATCGATCTGACCGCGCGCGCGGAGTCCGGCAAGCTCGATCCGGTGATCGGCCGCGACGAGGAAATCCGCCGCACCATCCAGGTGCTGCAGCGCCGGACCAAGAACAATCCGGTGCTGATCGGCGAGCCCGGCGTGGGCAAGACCGCGATCGTCGAAGGTCTGGCCCAGCGCATCATCAACGGCGAAGTGCCGGAAGGCCTGCGCGGCAAGCGCGTGCTGTCGCTGGATATGGGCGCTTTGATCGCCGGCGCGAAATTCCGCGGCGAATTCGAAGAGCGCCTGAAAGCCGTGCTGAACGACCTGGCCAAGAACGAAGGCCAGATCATTCTGTTCATCGACGAATTGCACACCATGGTCGGTGCGGGCAAGGCCGAAGGGTCGATGGATGCCGGCAATATGCTGAAGCCTGCGCTGGCGCGCGGCGAGCTGCACTGCATCGGCGCGACCACGCTGGACGAATACCGGAAGTACGTCGAGAAGGACGCGGCGCTGGAACGCCGTTTCCAGAAAGTGTTTGTCGGCGAGCCCAGCGTCGAGGACACCATCGCGATCCTGCGCGGACTGAAAGAACGCTACGCGGTGCACCACGGCGTCGAGATCACCGACCCGGCGATCGTCGCCGCAGCCACGCTGTCGCATCGCTACATCGCAGACCGGCAGTTGCCCGACAAGGCCATCGATCTGATGGATGAAGCCGCGTCGCGGATCCGCATGGAGATCGACAGCAAGCCCGAGGAACTCGATCGCAAGGAGCGCCGGCTGATCCAGCTCAAGATCCAGCGCGAGGCGCTGAAGAAGGAAAAGGACGATGCGTCGAAGCAGCGGCTGGCCGATCTGGAAGCGGAGATCGCTACGCTGGAACGCGCGTTCAACGATCTGGAGGAAATCTGGAAAGCCGAGAAAGCGGTGGTACAGGGCACCACCAAGCTCAAGGAACAGATCGAGGCCGCGAAGCTGGAACTCGAATCCGCGCAGCGCCGTCAGGACTACGCGAAGATGAGCGAAATCCAGTACGGCCGCATGCCGGAACTCGACAAGCAGCTGAAAGCCGCGCAGGAGGCTGAAACCCAGGGCTTCACGCTGCTGCAGGACAAGGTGACCGAAGAGGAAATCGCCGAAGTGGTGTCGCGCTGGACCGGCATCCCGGTCAGCAAGATGCTGGAGGGCGAGCGCGACAAACTGCTGAAAATGGAGCAGATGATCGGCGCGCGCGTGGTCGGGCAGGCCGAAGCGATCAAGGTCGTGTCCGATGCGGTCCGTCGCACGCGCGCCGGTCTCAGCGATCCGGATCGTCCCAGCGGCTCGTTCCTGTTTCTCGGGCCGACCGGCGTGGGCAAGACCGAGCTGTGCAAGGCGCTGGCCGATTTCCTGTTCGACTCCACCGATGCGATGGTGCGCATCGACATGAGCGAATTCATGGAGAAACACGCGGTGAGCCGTCTGGTCGGCGCGCCTCCGGGCTATGTCGGCTACGAAGAAGGCGGTTATCTCACCGAAGCCGTGCGTCGCCGGCCGTACAGCGTGATCCTGCTCGACGAAGTGGAGAAGGCGCACCCGGATGTGTTCAACATCCTGCTGCAGGTGCTCGACGACGGTCGTCTCACCGACGGCCAGGGCCGCACCGTGGATTTCCGCAATACGGTGATCGTGATGACCTCGAATCTCGGCTCGCAGATGATCCAGGAGATGAGCGACGACGACAGCGCCGAAAGCTACACCAAGATGAAGGCGGCGGTGATGGGCGTGGTGCAGGCGCATTTCCGCCCGGAGTTCATCAACCGCCTCGACGATATCGTGGTGTTCCATCCGCTGGACAAGGCGCAGATCCGCGAGATCGCCAAGATCCAGATGCGCGGACTCGAAAAGCGTCTGGGCGAGCGCGGCATCCGCATCGAGCTGTCGGAGAAGGCCTTCGACCTGCTCGGCAACATCGGCTTCGATCCGGTCTACGGCGCGCGGCCGTTGAAACGCGCGATCCAGCACCAGCTCGAAAATCCGCTGGCGCAGAAGATCCTCGGCGGCGCCTACGGCAACGGCGATCTCATCCGCGTGGATGCCGAAGCCGGGGCGCTGGTGTTCGGCAAGTCGTAACGCGACGTGCCGGTACCGTTCGCGGTGCCGGCACGCTATTGGAATGTGTCAGTCAGCAGTTGTGCCGGCGTTCGCTTCGAGCACAGCCACCCGCGCCTCCAGCGCATCGATCCGCGCCAGCAGCGCATCCATCGCGTCGCTGTCGTGCGCGCGCGACGATGAGCTCTCGGCGCTGCGCTCGGGCATCACCGGTTCGCCGCACAGCAGCTGCGCATAGCGGTCTTCGCGCTGGCCACCGCCGCGCGGCAGCCGGCGGACCATCGGCGCTTCGCGTTCGGCCAGACGTTCCAGGGTGTGGCGCACATCGTCGATGTCGGCGAAACGGTGCTGGCGCTCGCTGCGCGTGAGCAGTTCGTTCAACGTCTGCGGCCCGCGCAGCATCAGCAGCGAGAGCAGCGTGGTCTGTGCCGGCGTGAGGTCCAGCACTTTGTCCATGCGATGCAGGTAGCGTTCGCTGCGGGCGCCGTACTCGGATTTGACCAGACCACGCACTTCCATCTGCCGCAGCGCGTGGCCGACATCGCCGATGTTGAGATTCATCGTCGGTTCGCGCGCGGTTTTCTGGTTGCAGGCGAGCACGACGTTGTTGAGCGTGATCGGATAGACGTCGGGCGTGGTCGCGGCTTTTTCGATCAGGCTGCCGAGGATGCGTGCTTCGGTGGGCGTCAGGCGTGGCGTGGCGGTCTCGTCGGTGCGTTCTGCGGGCGTGTCCATCGTGTGTCCTGATGCAAGTTGCAACGATTCTAACGGCTTGTTGCAGCATTCATCCGCAGGGATGCATGCTCGCGGTGATGTTCGACGCGCGCGGCGAGGCTTTGCCGCCGGGCGGCGATCCCATCCCCCGAGGAGATTTCCCATGCGAAAGACCGTGCAAACCCATTCGATCCGCATCTTGGCGCTGTGCCTCGCGCTGGCAGCAGCCCCGTCGGCAATGGCCGGCGACATCACCTGCAAGATGACCTACAGCCTGTCCGGCTGGTCCGCCTTCTACAAGACCGCGTCCGGCACCGGCACCGTGAACTGCAGCAATGGCCAGAGCATGTCGGTGAAAATCGAGACCAAAGGCGGTGGTCTCACCTTCGGCAAATACAAGATCCGCAACGGCTTCGGCCAGTTCGCCAATGTCGACGATATCCGCGACGTGCTCGGCAGCTACGCCACCGCCGAGGCGCATGCCTCCGCCGAAAACAGTGCATCCGCGCAAGCGATGACCAACGGCAAGGTGTCGCTGGCGCTGTCGGGGAAGGGCAAGGGCTGGTCGCTCGGCGTGGCATTCAGCCGTTTCGCGATCGAAGCCGCGAATTAGTCGAGGACATCGCCGCAGGGCATCACAGCAGAGCATCGCGGCCAGCTGCGGCTGGCCGCCAGCGGGTTTCGTTGAAAATGATCGACGCGGCGTTCGATTTTCCGCGAATGCTGCTATGCAAGATGACAGCGCTCTGAAAGCTCTCTAGATTCGACGCACCATTCGGTACCGTATTGAAGCGGTCCTGACCAGTTCGTTGAATTTGGATTCCCAGGAGGGAGCGGATGAATCGTCGTGTCTTCGGCCGCATGTTGGCGGTGTTGTTGCTGTGCCTGTGTTCGATCGGCGCGCATGCGCAATCGACCTATACCCAGACCAAGTATCCGGTCGTGCTGGTGCATGGATTGCTGGGCTTCGACTCGGTGCTGGGGGTGTACGACTACTGGTACGGCATCGGCAACGAGCTGAAGGCCGGCGGCGCCAAGGTCTACACGGCCAGCGTTTCGGCCAGCAATTACACCGAGGTGCGCGGCGAGCAGTTGATCCGCGATCTGGACACCCTGCGTGCGGTGACCGGCAAACAGAAATTCAACCTGATCGGCCACAGCCATGGCGGCCCGACCACGCGCTACGTCGCGTCGGTGCGCCCGGATCTGGTGGCGTCGGTCACCGTGCTGGGTTCGCCGAACACCGGCGCACCGATGGCCGATGCGATCAGCACGACGCTGCCGCCCGGTTCGCCGCTGCGGCCGATCGTCGCTTCGTTCGTCAATGCCTTCAGTGGTTTTCTGGGCGCCCTGTCGGGCAATACCGATCCGCAGAATGCGCTCGGCGCGCTGGCGTCGCTGAGCACTGCCGGTTCCACGCAGTTCAACGCACGGCATCCGCAGGGCAAACCGACGACCAGTTGCGGCAGCGGTGCGGCCACGGTCAATGGGATTCGCTACTACTCGCTCAGCGGGACTTCGGTGCTGACCAACGTCTTCGATATCAGCGACCCGCTGATGGGCGCCGGCAGTCTGGTGTTCGGCTTCGAAGCGAACGATGGTCTGGTCGGACGCTGCTCCTCGCATTGGGGCACGGTGCTGCGCGACGACTACGGCTGGAACCACCTCGACGAAGTGAATCAGTTCCTCGGTCTGCGCGGTCTGTTCTCGTCCAGCCCGGCCAGCGTACTGCGTGCCCAGGCGAACCGTCTGAAAACCCTCGGCCTGTGAGCAAGGCGCGTGCGCTTGGCCTCGGTGCCGCGATGTTCTGCATCGCGGCATCGGTGTTTCTGTGGCAGACCAACCGGCGCACCGGGCAAAACGCTGTGCCTGAGGTGGCGCGCAGCGAGGTAACAACGAACGCAGGCGTAGCGGTCGATCCCTCGGCGGTGATCGGTACGCCGGCTTCCGCGTTCGCGATCGACACCAGTTCCCTGCGCGGTACGGAGGTCGATGGCAGCGTATCGTTCGACGCGAATGGCCAGGTCGTGCTCGAGCCCGGCCTGCGGCGTCTGTTCGATTACTACCTGAGCCTGATCGGCGAGCGCGATCCGCATCAGATCAGGCAACTGCTGGCCGATCATCTGCTCGGTCGCTACGGTGCGAACCGGGCGCAGCGGGTGCTGAAGCATTTCGACCGTTACGTGGCGTATCAGCAGCGATTGGCCGAAACGAAGATCGGCGATGCGGTCGATCCGCAGGAGCGGCTCGCGAAGGCCATGGCCTTGCGCCGCGAGTTGCTCGGCGACGACATGGCGACGGCGTTCTTCGCGGAAGAAGAAGCGCTGGCGGCGCTGACGCTCGAACGCATGGCGATCGCCAGCGACGCTTCGCTGACGGCCGATCGAAAATCCGGATTGCTGGCCGAACTCGATCGCAGCGTAGGCCATACCGCCAGAGCGGAGGCCGATACCGCGAGCGCGGTGGCCGATCAGGAGCGCAGGTTGGCGCAGGCAGGCGCGGACGCAAGCCAGCGCGCGGCCGAACGCGAAGCGCTGTGGGGCAAGGATGCGGCGGGGCGTCTGGCACGACTCGACGAAGAACGCGCACGCTGGGATGCGCGCATCGAACAGTATCTGTTCGCGCGCTCGCGCATCGATGGCGATCGCAGTCTGTCGCCGGCCGCACGCGCGCAGGCGCTGGCAGCGCTGCGCGCCCGCCATTTCGATGCGGCCGAGCAGCGAAGGGTGGCGTCGCTGGAAGCGATCGGGCAATTGAAACCCGGCGGTTGAGCGCAAAGGAAGCCGCAGCGCGTTCGAAAAGCGCAGGTGATGCGCGCTTTCGACATGTGTGCCCAGACCATGCGTGCTCAGGCCATGCGCGGGCCTTGAATGACCGGGCCCTGCTGCTGCGTCTCCTGCTGTTGGGTCGGGGCGGAGATCCGCTGCTGTTGCGCGAGGCCGCGATTGAGCTCCGCCACCTGCTCGCTGCTCTCGGGCAGCGAGCGGTTGACGGATTGCGCGACATCGGCGACGGCGGTCTTTGCCCAGGGGGCCGTCGGGTCGCGGGTGTCGGTCATGTAGACCCGACTGCCGTCCGCGCTGAACTGCGCGAAGCCGACATCGTCCAGCCCGCGTGCGCGCGCCGCAACGGTCAGGCCGCCGGACAGCTGCGCGCTGAGCTGATCCGGTGAACGTCCCAGCGCAGCGTCGCGCTCGTTGACCACGCCCGCCAGGCTCGCATACATGCTGTGGTTGGGGTGTCCCGGCTGGTCGAGCTGCAGGAGGCCCTGTCGCTGGCCGCCGGCGGGTGCCTGTTGTGGGGCGGCGTCGCCTTCGCGCCCGGGTGGTTGGGGTTGTCCGTTCTGCTGCTGGCGCTGTTGTTCGACGGCCCGGTCCACCGCCTGCAGCGTCGCCGGATCGGCACGTCCGGTGACCGGCAGGCCCTGCTGTTCCTGAAAGCGCCGCGTGGCTTCCTCGCTCTGGCGGGTGAAGGTTTCGCCGGCCGGCACCTCGCGGTCGCGATCGGCGCGGACATTGAGCGTGCGCAGGTTGTCGTTGAACTGGCGGACCTCATCGCCGGTTTCGAGACGGCGCAGCGCGCCATCTTCCATCGCGGGGCGCCCGGCGGCGGGCCTCACTGCGGCGCCCGCCTGGACCCGACCGGCATCCAGATCGGCGACGAATTCCGGGGTCAGCACCGCATGCCAGGCGTCGTAGCGGTTCAGCCGGTCGGCCAGACCGTTATCGCCGCCGTTGACGGCGCGGGTCGCCCGCGACACGTCGTCGCGATCCGCTGCGGGGACGCGCTCCTGCCAATACCAGACCGCGATGCGCTGGGCGTTGTCGCGATTGGCGGCGAGGTCGGGATTGTTGACCAAGTCCAGATTCAGCGCAGTGCCCGCGTCGCGGTAGTTGGACTCGCCGGTCAGCTGGGTGTAGCCCCGACCGCGATAAAGATAGCCATCGCCGGCATCATCGTTGCCCATGCGCCCGCCGTACATCAGGCGCCCGAGTTCCTGCGGGCGGCCCTCCAACGCTTCCAGCCGCGCGGCTTCCAGCACTTCCGGGCCTTCGCGGCGCGCGGACTGGACCGGGATCTGGTCGATGCCGCGGGTGTAGCGGAAGCCTTCCTCCAGGCGGGTGAAACCGCCGGATTCGTGGCCCAGCTGGCCCATGAAGTTGGCCATTTCCTCGCGCGAGGTGACGCCGGCCTCGCGGGCGGCGCGGAGCATCGCGAGTTCGTTTTCGGTCGGCATGGGAAGCGTCCTGTTTCCTGATGAGGGATGGGTGATGCGTGATGCGGATGCGCTCGATCCGGGGCGGTTACGGCAGCGCGTCCGCCGGGAAATCCGCGGGATCGAAGTCCGCCAGCGGCACGTCGCCGAAGTCGGCGGGGCCGCGCGATCGTTGCGCGCTGGCGCCATCGGCGCGGTCGAGGCCGTTGAAGACGATGCCGGTCAAGCGCCAGCCGTCGCGATCCGGTGCATATGCGAACCGGTATTCGCTGGACCACAGCTCGCGCGAGCCGCCTTCGAAGCGGAGCGTGAATTCGCCGCGACCGGCGCGGATGCTGTGCAGCGGGTCGCCCATCATCCCGCCGCAGGTGCGGCAGAGGATGGCCTTCGGACTGTTCACGGCCGTTTGCA
Organism: Lysobacterales bacterium; assembly: GCA_017302135.1. Classification (GTDB taxonomy): domain Bacteria; phylum Pseudomonadota; class Gammaproteobacteria; order Xanthomonadales; family Xanthomonadaceae; genus Lysobacter_I. The sequence continues at coordinate 287,431 of JAFLDZ010000004.1, forward strand.
GCGCGCCATCGGCGCCGCGCCGCAGCACATACAGTGCCCGAGGTGCCGTGGACGCCTCGGCGGCAGCGCGCTCCACCACGATCAGCGCGTCCTCGTCGCCGTCGCCGTCCAGATCGCCGCGTGCGCTCATGCGCAGGGTGGCCCCGGCCGGCACGAAGCCCGACAGCCCGGCGTCGCCAGTCGCTGCGGCAGGCGCATCCTGCGGCGGATTGGCGGCACCGCGCTGCGAAGTGCAGCCGATCGCCAGCATTGCCGCGATTGCCAGCCAGGCGGCTTGGCGCGGTCGCGCGGTACGGGGAAGAAAACGGAAAAATCGAAGCATGTGGGGGTCCTTGCGCGGGCGTTCGGCGATTCCGTCGCGGGGCGGATGCGGGATTCCGCCCCGAAGCCGCGAGCTGCAGCGGGCACAGTCTAGCGAACCGCCGCGCGCCATCGCACGCATCCGGCGCACAGTTCCGGGACGAAAGGCTGATCCGGGCGAATCCTGTTCCTGCAGAGGCTTTGGTCGGGGTTTCCGTTCGTTTTCATCAGCGCTTGCCGGCCGCCGGTCGCGGATACCGGTAAGGCGGCGCCGACATCACCATCTCGACGAGCGAATGCGCCAGGGCATGCTCGGCGAGAATCGCGGCGTCCGCGCCGCGTTCCAGCAGATGCTTCACCGCAGCGTCGCTGTGCGCGCGCGCCAGTACCGGGATCGGTGTTTCGCATTGCTTCAACCGTTTCGCGACCTTGCCTGCCTCCAGCGGATCGGGAATGGTCAGCACCGCCAGCGCCGCGCGTTCCGGCATCGCTTCGGCGAGTACATCGTCGTCGGCGGCATTGCCGCGGATCGCGCGGTACCCGGCGGCGCGCGCGGTCTCGACGCGATCGGCGTCCGTGTCGATCACCACGAACGGCACTTCCGAGCGCGTCAGCAGCCCGGCGAGTTTGATGCCGACGCGGCCATAGCCGACCAGCAGGACATGACGCATCGGTGGCGATGCCGGCGCGGCGGCGGCGTTTTTTTCTTCGGCGCGCGCGCGGCGACGCGCCAGCACGGCGAACAGCAGCGGGTTGAGCATGATCGACAGGATCGCGCCGGCCAGCACGAGGTCGCGCGTCTCGGGCGACATCAATTCCAGGGAGACGCCGAGGCCGATCAGGATGAACGAGAATTCGCCGATCTGGGCGAGGCTGGCGGCGATGGTCAACGCGATCTCGTTGGATTTGCCGAGCATCCGCACCACGGTCCACGCGGCGAGGGATTTGCCGATCATGATGATCGCCAGGGTTTCCAGCACTTCGAGCGGGTGTTCGATCAGGATGCCGGGGTCGAACAGCATGCCGACCGACACGAAGAACAGCACCGCGAACGCATCGCGCAGCGGCAGCGAATCCTCGGCCGCCTTGTGTCCGAACGGCGATTCGTTGAGCAGCATGCCGGCGAAGAACGCGCCCAGCGCGAACGAGACGCCGAACAGCTCGGCCGCGCCGAACGCCACGCCCATCGCGCAGGCCAGCACGCACAGCGTGAACAGTTCGCGCGAACCGGTGTCGGCCACGCGTTCCAGCACCCAGGGCAACACGCGGCGACCGACGATCAACATCAGCGCGATGAATCCACCGACCTTGAGCGAAGTCGCCAGCAGTACTTTGCCGAGCCCTTCGCCGTCATCGTTGCCGGCCAGTGCCGGCACCAGCACCAGCGCGAGCACCATCGCCAGATCTTCGACGATCAGCCAGCCCACCGCGATGCGTCCGCGTTCGCTGTCGAGCATGCGGCCGCTCTCCAGCGCGCGCAGCAGCACGACGGTGCTGGCGACCGACAGCGATAGACCGAACAGGATGCTCTGCGAATGCGGCCAGCCGAGCCGCCAGCCGAGGAACCAGCCCATGGCGGTGGCGACGCTCATCTGCACGATCGCGCCGGGCATGGCGAGGTTGCGCACGGCGATCAGATCGCGCAGCGAGAAGTGCAGGCCTACGCCGAACATCAGCAGGATCACGCCGATCTCGGCCAGTTGCGGTGCGAGCGTCTGGTCGCCGACGAAGCCGGGCGTGTGCGGGCCGACCAGTACGCCGGCGATCAGATAGCCGACGATCGGGGAGAGGCGCAGGCGTTGTGCCAGCAATCCGAACACGAATGCCAGTACGAATCCGATGCAGAGGATTGCGATGAGGGAGGTGTGGTGCGGCATCGGGACAGTATGCGCGATGTGGTCGGTGATGGCTGTCTGCGGGTTCAGTTTTGTCGGTGCATGGTGTGCGTTGCTTTTGAGGTCGATCAGTCAAGCGTCAACGTGGCGCGGTTGGGCTGAGCGCCCGTTGTGCTTGCGCGATCTTTTGTGCTTCGGATATCGGTGTTGATGACTTATGGCGTGCGGGTAAGGCCTGACTCCTTTTTCGCGCTGGGGCGCGAGTTACTTTCTTTGGCGCAAAGAAAGTAACCAAAGAAAACATTCCAAGTCCAATTCGAAACAGCGATCTACGAGATGGCCGGGATTTTTCGATGAGACATCCCTGTCTCATCGAAAAACGGCGCACTTCCTGTGCGCCGCCCTCCGGGTCTACGATCAAGGGAAAGTGTGCCGTCTCTGCAAAACCATCAGGACGTTACCCTCTGTCGGCATCCAAGCAATGGTTCCGTTGTTTGCATGACCTTTCATGCATTGCATTCTTCGTGCCTTTCGTGAGGTCGTCCGATCGTTGTCCAAATTCCAGCAATCTATATCGTCCTATCCATGTCCAGACCATGGTTTGGTCGGACGTGCCTGTAGACCCGGAGGGCGATGTACAGGATGTGCATCGTTTTTCGATGAGACATGGATGTCTCATCGAAAAATCCCGGCCATCTCGCAGATCGTTGTTTCGAATTGGACTTGGAGTGTTTTCTTTGGTTACTTTCTTTGCGCCAAAGAAAGTAACTCGCGCCCCAGCGCGAAAAAGGAGCCAGGCTTCACCCGCACGCCATGAGTCATCAACACCGACAGCGCTGGAATGATCTTGTTTGAATCAGTCAGCAATCAAACACTAAAAGTCCGAAAGAAAAATGCCAGTCAGACAAGCCTGACTGGCATTCCGGCATCATCGAAAGTTTCCGCTTTCAGCGAACAACCAGCCGATCGCTTACCACTTGTATCCGACGCGTGCATACATATACGCACCGTTGAAACCATTCGGCGAACTCGCACTGTACGGCAACTGCCCGTTGGTCGAGTTCGCGAACAGCACCTCATCCGGATAATCGTTCAATACATTGTCCGCGCCGAGCGAGAAATCCCAGTTCCCGTACGCGTAGCTGCCGGAAAGGTCCAGCGTCCACTGCGGATCGAAGGTCTGATCGCGCGACGTATCGGCCGGGTTGTTGCCGAACAGCACGCTGAACTCGCCGTAGCGCGTGGCGTTGGCACCGAAGGTCCAGTTGTTGAGTTTGTACAGGCCGCCGAGCTGGAACTTGTCGCGCGGCGCGCCTACCGTTAGCCGGCCCACTTCGACGCGACCGATACGCACTGCGGTCGGATCGATCGCGGTCAGCGCCGCCGGATTCGGCGCGATCCGCTCGACGGTGGTCTTGTTGTAGTTGTAGCCGGCGGTGAGATCGAGCGTGCCGTTGCCGATGCCCCAGCGATACGTCGCGATGATGTCGACGCCCTTGGTGCTGGTGTCGATGGCGTTGGTGAAGTAGCGGCCGCCGCCCAGCGCCGGATCGACGTTGGCGTTGAGATAGGCGCGCACCGCGGCCGACGTCAGGTTCTCCGACAGCATGATCCGGTCGTCGATGTCGATGCGGTAGGCGTCGACGGTAAGGTACAGATTGTCGATCGGCTGCAGCACCAGGCCGAGGCTGAGGTTCTTCGATTCCTCGGCCTTCAACGGCTCGGCGCCGAGCGCGACCGCCGCCGCGTCGTTGACGCGGAAGGTGCGGATGTCGAACGGCACGCCGCCGATGAAGTTGGTGGCGGTGGAACGGAAGAACTGCTGCTGCAGCGACGGCGCGCGGAAGCCGGTCGAAACCGTGCCGCGCAGCGCGACCTTGTCGCTGAAGTCGTAACGCGCCGAAACCTTGCCCGAGGTGGTGTCGCCGAAGTCGCTGTAGTCCTCGGCGCGCACCGCGAGGCCGAGATTGAACTTGTCGGTCACGTTCGCTTCGAGATCGAGATACGCGGCGTAGCTTTCGCGGTTGAAGTCGCCGGCATCATCGGGACGGAAGCCCGGGAACACCTGCGAGCCCGACGGCGCCGGTACGCCACCGGGCAGCAGCGCGCCGCCGTTCACGTAGGACGCCAGCTCGCCCGCGCCTTGCTGGAAGTCTTCGCCGCGCCACTCCAGGCCCCAGGCCACGTTCAGCGGCGACGACAGCCAGCTCACGTCGAAGCCGCGACTCACATCGAGGTTCAGCAGGTGCTGGCTGATTTCCAGCGCGCCGGCGTAGAAATTCCGCTGCGAGGTCGGGCCGATGCTGCGGTTGAGGCTGTTTTCGACGCCGAAGCTCAGATCGTTGTTGCCGTAGTTGTAGCTGAGGTCGACATCCCAATCGAGCACGGTCAGGCCGCGCAGGCCGATCACGGCGGCGCGGTCCTCGGCGATGTTGCGGATCTGCGGCAGAAAGCCGTCGGGATAGATCGCGGGGATATTGCGGGTGTCGAGCGCGGGACGGAAGAAGCCGTTCGACAGGGCGTCGCGGCGGCTGGCGTTGGCGAAGCCGTAGAACGTCAGCGCATCGTTGACCGTGATTTCGGCATTCGCGGACACCGCGAACTGTTCGATTTCCGGGTCGCCGTAACGCTGCACGACGACGCCCGGCGGCGGTGCGGTGACCGGACGCACGATCACGCCCGGCGCCAGCACGTACGGACGGGCGCGATCGGTCTGATCCTGGTTGCGCGCTTCGGCGGCGAGATGCAGGGCGCCGCTTTCGCCGAGCTTGATGCCGACATCGCCCGCGAGCTGCGCGCTGCGGCCGTCGCCGGCGCTGTACTGACCGACATTCGCGGAGAGGCTGCCGCCCTGGTCGCTGCCCTTGAGCACGATGTTGATGACGCCGGCGATGGCGTCGGAGCCGTACTGCGCCGAGGCGCCGTCGCGCAGCACTTCGACGCGCTGGATCGCGGACATCGGAATGGCGTTGAGGTCGACCGGCGACGAGCCGCGGCCCTGGCTGCCGTTGAGGTTGATCAGCGCGGTGGTGTGGCGGCGTTTGCCGTTGACCAGTACCAGCACCTGGTCAGGGGCGAGGCCGCGCAGCTGCGCCGGGCGCACCGCGTCGGTGCCATCGGTGATGGCCGGGCGCGGGAAGTTCAGCGAGGGCAGGGCGCGCGACAGCGCGGTCGCCAGCTCGGTGGTGCCGGTGGCTTCCAGCGCCGCCGGGGTGATCACGTCGATCGGCGAGGGCGAGGACGCGACGGTGCGGGTGGCGGTGCGGGTGCCGGTGATGACCACGGTTTCGAGGGCGTCTCCTGCCTCGTCCTGGGTCTCTTCGGGGGATTGGGCGAGCGCCGGTGCGGCGGCGAGCGCCAGCAGCAGGCCAAGCGTGAGCGGATGTCGAGTCATGGAGCGATTCCTTGCGGGAGGGGAGGGAATGAGGTTCATGGCGGTGTAACACGCGTCTGATAGCGGGTCAAACGTCCAATCCGAATAAAGAGATGTCTCTGAACGCGCTTGTCGCACCGGAATCGCGGCCCACGGCGTAAAATCGCCGGCCCGGTTGGTCTCCGCCGTGCTCCAGAGTCTTCCTGCCCCATGATTTCCTTCCGTAATTTCGCCCTCCGCCGGGGCGAGCGACTGCTGTTGTCCGATGTCGATATGGCCCTGCATGCCGGCTGGCGGGTAGGCGTGGTTGGCCGCAACGGCGCCGGCAAGTCGTCCCTGTTCGCGGCGCTGATGCGCGAGCTGGAGCCCGACAAGGGCGATCTGGACCTGCCCGGCAAGGCCCGCATCGCCAGCGTGGCCCAGGAAACCCCGTCGCTGCCCGACCCGGCGCTGGACTTCGTGCTGTCGGGCGATGTCGAAGTGCATGCCGCGGTGCAGGCCGAGGCGAATGCGTTCGCCGCCGAAGACTGGGAAGCGGTGGCCGAGGCGCACCACCGGCTGGAAGAATTGAACGGCTACGACGCCGCGGCGCGCGCCGGCCGTCTGCTGCACGGACTGGGCTTCCCGGCCGAGACCCACCCGAAGCCGGTGTCGGACTTCTCCGGTGGTTGGCGGGTGCGCCTGAACGTGGCGCGCGCGCTGATGATGCCCAGCGACCTGCTGCTGCTGGACGAACCCACCAACCATCTCGATCTCGATGCCGTGGTGTGGATGGAGGAATGGCTGCGCCGTTACCCGGGCACGCTGCTGGTGATCTCGCACGACCGCGAATTCCTCGACAACGTCACCACCCACACGCTGCATCTGCATGAAGGCAAAGCCAAGCTCTACACCGGCAACTACACCGCGTTCGAGCGCCAGCGCGCCGAGCACCTGCGCCAGCAGAGCATCGCCTTCGAAAAGGAACAGGCCGAACGCGCGCATCTGCAGAAATTCATCGACCGCTTCAAGGCCAAGGCCAGCAAGGCCAAGCAGGCGCAGTCGCGGATGAAGCGTCTCGCCAAGCTGGCCGGCACCGAAGCGGTGCGCGCCGAGCGCGAGTTCCGGATCGAGTTCCCGCAGCCGCTGAAACTGCCGCATGCGTTGATGCGGTTGAACGATGCGGATTGCGGGTATGGCACCGATGCAGTGATCCTGCACAACGTCGGCTTCGGCCTGGAAGCCGGCGACCGTATCGGTCTGCTCGGCGCGAACGGCGCCGGCAAATCGACGCTGGTGAAAACACTGGTCGGCGAGTTGCCGCTGATCGCCGGCGAGCGCTACGCGCATCCGGATCTGCGCATCGGCTACTTCGCGCAGCATACGGTGGAGTCGCTGGTCTCCGGCACTTCTCCGCTCGATCATCTGCGCGAGCTGTCGCCCGACCTGGCGAACCAGGTGCTGCGCGATTTCCTCGGCAAGTGGTATTTCCCCGGCGAGCGCGCGTTCGAGAACATCGATTCGTTCTCCGGCGGCGAAAAAGCGCGGCTCGCGCTGGCATTGATCGCATGGCGGCAGCCGAACGTGCTGCTGCTCGACGAACCCACCAACCATCTCGATCTCGACATGCGCGAAGCGTTGGCCGAAGCGCTCAGCGATTTCGACGGCGCGATCGTCATGGTCTCGCACGACCGCCACCTCATCGGTCTGGTCTGCGACAACTACGTGCGCGTCGCCGACGGCGTGGTCGAACCCTTCGACGGCGATCTCGACGAATACGCCGCATGGCTGCGCACCCGCGCCAGCAGCGATCCGAAGAAAGCGGCGGCCAAACAGGTGGAGGCCGCACCGCCGCCGGTCGCCGCGCAGGTGCCTGCACCGGCGAAGAAAGGGCCGAAGCTCAATCCGCAGAAACTGGCGAAAGCCGAAACGCGCGTCGCCGAACTGGAAGCGCGGCTCGCGCAGATCGAAACCGAACTGGCTGCGCCGTCCGCCTATGCCGACGGCGGCAAACGCGCCACCGATCTCGGCCGCGAACAGCAGACCCTGCGCGGCCAACTCGAAGCTGCCGAAGCGGAGTTGCTGGCGCTGTACGACGGCGCGTAATGCCATCGTCATCCCTGCGTCGTGGAACGAGAGGCTCCGGGTAACATTCCAGGCCAGCTTGTTGAGGATTCCTGCTCTGGATAGAATTTTCCTGGCGGCACCGCGCTCCAGTACGGTGGCGCCCATCTGTTGACAGCCGTTTTCATGCATTGATCGATCCGGCGGCGCCGGGAGTCGCGTCCGGAGAGGTGCGGCGATCGTTTCCGGCGGAGCCGAATGACAGGGGATTTTTCAGGATATGCGCAAGTCGATCGTGTTCTTGTTGTGTGCAGCGTCGGTGACGGCCGTGTTTGCCGCGTCGTGGGTACAGCTCGCGAAATATCGCCACGGAGAGATGCGCAGGGCGCCAATCTCCGAGCGCATCGGCACCGGCGCCAGGGTGAGAATGCCGGTCGGTCATCGCGTTCCCCGCGCTCCCGTCGAAGGTGCGATCGAATATCCCGGTTCGCCGCCGAAGTTGCCACCGGTGTCGGTCCGCATCGCGGGCGATATCGAAATGGCGGGCAGCGAGACGCCCACCGTGACCGTCCGCTTCGGCAATCAGCAGATTCCGGCGGTGGTGAACGGCAATACCTTCACCGCCGATCTGACCCTTCTCAATCCGGCGAGCATCGTCAGCATCGAGATGTCGAAGCCGAACCTGCAGTACCGCGCGCTGCTGGGCAGCGCGCAACTCCTCAAACGCCAGGCCGGCGCGGATGGTCGCCTGGATATTTCCGAAAATCCGTCGCTGCGGGTATCGCCGATCAGCACCGCGATCCACTTTTTCGTGAGCCGCGAACTCGGGGGTCGGCTGCCGACGTCCGACGATGAGATGGACAAGGCCCTGCGCGCGCTGACCCCTGCCGATCTGGCCCCGGCCGCGAATCTGCAGCGCGTCATCCTGCAGGGCGAGCGCCAGTTGCCGTCCGGTTTCACCAGCGCGACCGAATTGTTGGCGGATCGCGAGGCGTATCGCCAGTTCCTGATTCTTTATCCGGACATCCGCAGCGGCGCGAATGCCTATCTGCGCACTTCGCCGGCAGGTACGTTCGCCGCGAGCGATCTGGACAGGAACTGGTTGCTGACCACGCGCATCGCGCGCGATGGTGCGCCTTTCGTGCAACCGACGGTGCAGCTCATGCTTCGCCGCCCTGGCGGTTTCGCGGTCTCTGCGTTCCAGAGCCGCAGCAATCCGAATTTCGGCGCCGAACTGCTGGCCGATGGCGATCTGCGGATCACGCCTGAGGGGCAGCCGTACTTCGATTCGCTGGTGTTCGCCAACCAGATCGATCCGACCAACCCCTCCAGGTCGATCGTCAATCGCGCCACCATCCAGCGCGAGACCTATCGTAGGCTGTTCGTCGGCAAGCGGCAGCAGATCTGGCTGCAGACCCGCGAAGAGACGAGGAACTATCCGCAGTATCCCTCGCAGCCGACCGTCGCCGCCACGACCAATACGCTGTTCAATGCCTCTGTGTTCGAGGATGCGGTGGTGCCGGTCGCCGAGACCGACGTGCTCGGCCGTCGCGCGATTCCGTATTTCTGTCTGCAGCCTTCTCAGGTGAACGGCGAGCCTGCGGTGTTGCAGAACTGCGAATTCGCGCTGCACACCATGGGCGCCAACGGCTTCGGCCATGCGGATGGCATCGGTCCCAAGGTGGACAGTGCTCTCGTTCCCGCCTCGGCATCCGGCAGTGCCGGGGTGCAGTGGAGCGTCGATGCCGGCGCGCTGCGCATCGATGGTCCGGATTATTCCGCGAAGTTCTGGCGGTTGGGTCTTGCCGATGGCGTCGCCGATGCGATGGTGTTCCAGGTGACGGCGCAGAGCGGGGCCGATACCCAGGTGCTCGCGGGCCATACGATCGTGCTCAACGGCAATCTGCCGGTGTTCTTCGGCCCCACCGAGCCCGCCGGCACCTGGCACTACGGCTCGTTCGACGCGCCCGAAGAGTACGGGTACGGCGAGCAGTTCGCGGTGGGCCCCAGCCGATTCATCCGTAATGCCGACGGTACGCAGTCGCAGACGACGTTCCTGTCGGAAGGTTTCGGCGAGCCTGCGGTCACACTGGTCCAGCGTTCCGGCTGGAAACTGATCGGGCTGAATTTCTACGACACCCGTTACCGCGCGAATATCCAGACCGGCAACACTTACATCCAGTTTTTCCACAGCTGCGAATCCGCCTTCGCGCTGGGTGCGACGCAGTGCGCGCCGACGCGCGTCCGCTATTTCCGGCCGATCGCGAAGGTGGGCAACCGCTGGTACGGCATCGAAGATATCTATTCGCGACAGTCGACGACGAGCTATGTCGCCCCGTTCCAGTTCGAGCGCTCATCGCGCGCGAATTATTACGAAAAGCTGTAACGGTCGATCTCCGTGGGGCAGTGTGTCATCCAGGTGAAAAAGGTCGATTCCCTTGGGAATCGACCTTTTTCGTTTTCCCGGCCGTGACGCTCAGGGCCGTGACGCCGATGCCGCGTCGACTTACTTCGCGATCAACACCAGCAGCGATCGCGCTTCGACGCCGTACGTGGTCCATTCGCCGCCGATCAATGCCTCGGAACCCGGCAAGGCGACGGTGTTGGCGCCTTCGTTCCAGGTCGCGGTGTCGGTGACCCGATACCACTGCTTGCCGGTGCCCGGCCACGGCAGGGTGAAGTTCACGTTGCCCGACCAGCCGTTGTAGGCGACGTAGATCGCGCTGGCGCTGTCGCCGAACTCGCTGCCGTCGACGCGCCAGGCGATGGCGTGGTTGCTGGTGCTGGTGAAGTACGCGGCATCCGCCACTGCACCATCCGGCTTGAACCAGCGCATCTGCTCCATCACGTTGCCGTTGGTGTCGGTGCTGGCGTAGAAATTCAGCGGGCGCAGCGCGGGATGCGCTTTGCGGAACGCGATCATGCGACGGGTGAAGGTCTCGTGGTTCGCTTCGATGGTGCTGCGCGTCCAGTACAGCCAGTTCGCGGGCGAATCGAGGTTGTAGACGTTGTTGTTGCCGAACTGGGTGCGCAGGGCCTCGTCGCCGCCGGTCATCATCGGCACGCCGGCGCTGAGCATCATGAACGCCATGCCTGTGCGCGCGGCGCGGCGCTGGTCGACGACGATGCCGCCCTGGTTCCAGCTGTGGTTGCTGTCGTCGCCGCCATCGGACGGGCCATACGGCCACGGTTGATTGTTCTGCTTGCTGTTGTAGGCGTACAGATCGTTCAGGGTGAAGCCGTCGTGGGCGACCATGAAGTTGACCGAGTTCCACGGCTTGCGGCCGTCGTCGCCGTAAAGATCGGACGAACCGGCGAAGCGCGAGGCCAGGGTGCCGGTGGTGACGACTTCGACGCCGAGCTGGTTCTGCTTCTTGCGCAGCGCATCGCGATACAGGCCATTCCATTCCGACCAGCCCGACGGGAAGCCGCCGACCTGATAGGAGTTGCCGCCGATCGCCCACGGTTCTGCGATCAGATCCAGGCCGCTGCCGCCGGCCGCCGCGCGCGGCGGCAGTTCGTTGACGATGCGGTTGAGCGCGTTGCCGGCGTCCATCTTGTCGAAGTTGAAGCAGCCGTGCTGGCAGGTGTTGCCCAGCACCGATGCGAGATCGAAACGGAAGCCGTCGACGCCGATGACATCGCGCCAGTGCGCCAGCGAATCGACGATCATGTTCTGGGCGATGGTGTTGCGGGTGTTGTAGTTGCCACCGACGCCGGTGTTGTCCCACGAATACTGCAGATTGCTGGTGAGCGAGTAGTAGGTCGGGTTGTCCAGGCCGCGCCACGACATCACGTTGTAGACGGTCAGGCCATCGCTGCCGCCCCACGCGCCGCCTTCGCCGGTGTGGTTGTAGACCACGTCGATGTACACCTTGATGCCGGCATCGTGATACGCCTTCACCATCGCCTTGAATTCGCGGGTCGGGCCGCCTGCGGTCTTGTCCGAGGAATAGCGGCGGTCCGGCGCGAAGTAATTGAGGGTCATGTACCCCCAGTAGTTGTCGCCGCCGGATGAGTTCGGATCGATGTCGTTCTGGTCGTTCTGGGTTTCCTGCACCGGCAGGAATTCCACTGCAGTCACGCCGACGCTGGCCAGATGCGCAGCCTTCAGCGCCGCGCCCGCATAGGTGCCGCGCTGGAACAGCGGGATCGACGTGTCGTTCATGGTCAGGCCGCGCGGGTGCACTTCATAGACGATGTCGTCCTTGAACGCGCGCGTGGGCTTGGTGCCGAACGAGGTGGCGTCGTTGGCGAGCACGATGCCCTTGCTGGCGCAGGTGCCGCTGTCCTTGTTGCGATGGAGCGCGCCCGAGGCGTAGATGGTGCCGTCGGTGCAGGTCGCGGTGTTCGGGTCCTGGCTGATTTCGCGCGCGTAGGGATCCAGCAGCAGCTTGTTCGGGTTGAAGCGATTGCCGCTGGCGTCGATGTCGGTCACGAAGCCGGTGGCGCTGCCCTTCGTCCAGGTGCTGACATAGGTCCAATTGGGACCCCAGGCGCGATAGCCGTAATAGACCGGTCCGGTGATGCCATAGGTGTTTTTCAGGGTGGCGACGGAGGCGGTCTTCGACCAGACCTGGGTCGCGGCGTCCTTGGTCATCACGTAGCGCACTTTTTCCTGCGCGCCGGTGGCGGTCTGGTAGATGAAGACCTCGATCCGCGTGGCCCGCGAGGAATAGACGCGGAAAGTGATGTTGGCCTGGGTGGCGTCGTATTTGGCGCCGAGGTTGTGGGGATTGATGGCCGCTTGGGCGGCGCCGGTGGGCAGCCATGCCAGCAGGGCCGCGAGCATCAGGCTGCCCGCCGCGCGAATCCAGTGTTGCATCGTTCGTCTCCTTTCGTGGGGTGCGCGCCGGTGTTGTCCGGGCGCACGGCACTATCGCCGGATGTGCGAACGCACATGGGCATGACCGGGCGGTCTGGAATCGTATTCATGGCCCGGGTTTGCATCTTTGGCGTCCGGCCCCAGAATGACGGTCGATTGCGAACCCACGGAACGCCATGCCCATTTATGCCTTCGAATGCACTGCCTGCGGCCACCAGTTCGACCGGCTGCAGAAGATGTCCGACCCCGATCCCACGGAATGTCCCGAATGCGGCGCGCCGCAGATCAAGCGCCAGCTGACCGCGCCATCGTTCCGGCTGTCGGGCAGCGGCTGGTACGAAACCGACTTCAAGAAGGACGGCGACAAGAAGCGGAATCTCACCGAAAAGGCCGACACGCCGACCTCCGGTGCGTCGACGGACAGCGCACCGTCGACGAAGGCTGCGGACCCTGCGCCGGCCGCCGCCAAGCCCGCCGAGACCAAGCCCGATGCCGGCAAGCCCGCCGCCAGCAAACCGGCCGAATGATGTCCAACATGCCCAAGCACACACGTGCCCTCGCTCCGCTGATCGCGCTGTGCCTGTTGTCTGCCTGCGCCAGCGCTCCCTCATCCTCACCAACCGCGCCGGCCGATGCGTTCCTCGACGCACTGCGCGAGCACTGCGGGCAGGCGTTCGCGGGTCGGGTGCTGACCGATACGCCGGCATCGCCGAACAGCGCGTTCGAAGGCAAACCCCTGGTCATGCACGTGCGCGAATGCGGGCCGGACATCATCCGCGTCCCATTCCACGTCGGCGACGACCGCTCCCGGACCTGGGTGCTGACCCGCACCGCCGGCGGACTGCGCATGAAGCACGACCATCGCCACGAGGACGGCACCTCCGACAAGGTCACGATGTACGGCGGCGACACCGCTGCGGCCGGCACCGCGCAGCGGCAGGCGTTTCCGGTCGATGCCGAATCCATCGACAGCTTCCGCGCCAACGGCCTGACCGCGTCGGTCGAGAACACCTGGGCGATGGAGATCCAGCCCGGACGCCGCTTCCTCTACGAGCTATCGCGTCCGAACGGCCGCCTGTTCCAGGTCGAATTCGACCTGAGCGCACCGGTTCCGGCGCCGCCTCCGCCCTGGGGCAGCGAAGCCCAGTTGCCCTGAAGCCAGCGTTGCGTTGAAGCAGCCGGTGCGCTGATACGAAGACGCCGCCGGGGGCGGCGTCTTCATTCGATCCGTGTATCCGGCTCAGCGCAGGCCGAAGCGCGCCCGGCAGCCTTCATCCACCCAGAGCCCCTGCTTTTTGTCGTAGCCCCAGGAACGACCCTGGGTGCAGGGCGAATTGGAGAGCGTCTCCAGCAGGGTCGGCGTGCCGCGGCTGCGGTCCCACGGACAGGTCTGACGACGGCCGTTTTCGCTGCCGCAGGTGGTGCTGTAGCGACCGCCGCTTTCGCCGACGCGGAACACGCCGCGACAGCCCTTGTCCACCCAGATCGAGCCGCCGCGCATGCCCCAACTGCTGCCTTCGCGGCACGGGGTGTCGGAGAGCTGTCGGATCAGGTCGGCATTGCCGTACAGATCCTTGCCGCAGTTCTTGCGGCGGCCGTCGCTGCTTTCGCACTTCACTTCCTTGCCGGCGTACTGCGGGCCGAACTCGCCGCGACAGCCCTTTTCCACCCAGACTTTGCCGGCACTGGTCCCCCAACTGCGGCCCTGCACGCAATCGGTGGCCGACATCTGCCGGATCAGCCGGGTCTGGCCGGGCCAGGGGGTTGCGCAGGTTTCGCGCCGGGCATCCTTGCTTTCGCAGCGGATGCTGTCCTTGTCGCCGAACTGCGCCAAGGCGCTGGGCGCGGCCGAACAGGCGGCTGCGGCGATCGCAAGGAGGAGGAGGGTTCTGATCGTAGGCATCTGGGTGGACTCGATAATTCGGTGATGGGGTTGGTGATGCGGGCAGCGCTGTGGCGATGACAGGCCTCAGCGGATGCCGAAGCGGGCCCGGCAGCCGTAGTTGACCCATAGTCCGGTGCGCTGGGTGTAGCCCCAGGAATGTCCTTGGGTGCACGGGCTGTCGGACAGGGTCTTCAACAGTTGCGGCACGCCCCGGTTGCGGTCCCAGGCGCAGGGCGTGTAGCGGCCGCCGGCGCTTTCGCAGGTCACGCTGTAGCTCGAACCGTTGTCGTATCCGTCGTTGCCGTAGCCGCCGTTGTTGTAGCCGCCGTTGTTGTAGACACCGCCGTTGTCGACGACGCGGAACACCCCCCGGCAGCCCTTGTCCACCCAGATCGAACCGTCGCGCAGGCCCCAGTTGGTGTTTTCGGTGCAGCGGCGGTCGGACAGCTGCTGGACCAGATCGGCGTTGCCGTAGAGATTGGTGCCGCACTGCTTGTAGCGGCCGTCGCTGCTTTCGCAGCGGACCTCTTTCGATACCGATTCGGCGGTCGGCACGAAGACGCCGCGACAGCCATTGGCCACCCGCACTTCGCCGCGGCTGGACGACCAGTTCTGGCCGGCCACGCAGGGGGTGCCGGAGATCTGGCGCAGCAGGTCGGAGCTGCCGGGCCACGGCGTGGCGCAGGTGCGCGGCCGGCCATCGCTGCTTTCGCAGTTGATCTCGCCGCCGGCATTGCTGACCAGCGCGGAGAATTCGGCCCGGCAGCCGCCGCTGACCCAGACCTGGCCACGGCTGGACGACCAAGTCTGGCCGGCGGTGCAGGGGCTGGTGGAGAGCTGTCGGGACAGACGCGATTCGGTCTGCCAGGGCGTGGGGCAGGTGCGCTGGCGGCCGTCGGTGCTTTCGCAGCGGACCGTTTCGCCGCTGTTGGCAGGCGGGTAGCCGCCCCCGGTATTGCGGAGGGACTGCGCGATGTCGTTCTTGATCTGCTGGAAGGTCCAGTTCGAGAGCCGGACCTGGTCCAGATAGAAGCGCAACTGATCCTCGGGGATGGTGCGTCCGCTGGACTGCTCGCTGTATTCCAGGGAAATGACCCGGCGCTGATCCGTCACCGGGAGTTCCCAGACCCGCTCGGGTGCGTAGGCCCTGGCCTGGATCTGCTGCGCCGCCACCGGCAGGGCGCACAGACCGAGCAGCGCGACGGCGAACATGCGTGTGAGCACAGCTTTCATGTCGAACTCCTTCATGGCAGACGATTGCGAACGGACGCTTGCAGCTTGGGCCGCAGCTTGCGGCCGACGGGTACCCGCAACGCGGAGCGCCCCGCCGGCGCGTTCGGCCGCCGCACCCGCTAAAATGCGCGGCTGACCGGCAAGCGCCGGATGATCCTACACCCGGAGCCCCCCATGCGTACCCACTTCTGCGGCATCATCGATGAGGTCCTGATCGGCCAGACCGTCACGCTCTGCGGATGGGTCAACACCGCCCGCGTCCAGAGCCATCAGGTGTTCGTCGATCTGCGCGACCATGAGGGGATCGTGCAGGTGCTGATCGAAAGCGACCAGCCTGAATTGTTCAAGGCCGCCAGCGCCCTCGGCAACGAAGACTGCCTGCGCGTCACCGGCACCGTGCGTGCTCGCCACGCGGTGAACGACAAGATCCGGACCGGCAGGATCGAAATCGTGCCGACCGCGATCGAAGTGCTGAACAAGGCCGAGCCGCTGCCGTTCCACGCGCACGAAAACGCGGGCGAGGAAACGCGGCTGAAGTACCGCTATCTCGATCTGCGCCGCCCCGAAATGCAGGCGATGATGCGCACCCGCATCAAGCTGGTGCAGGCGCTGCGTCGTTGGCTGGATGCACGCGGTTTCCAGGACATCGAAACCCCGATCCTCACCAAGGCCACGCCCGAGGGCGCGCGCGATTTCCTGGTGCCCGCGCGCATGCATCCGGGCGAGTTCTACGCGCTGCCGCAGTCGCCGCAGTTGTTCAAGCAGATCCTGATGGTGGCGGGTTTCGATCGCTACTACCAGATCGCGCGCTGCTTCCGCGACGAAGCGCTGCGCGCCGACCGCCAACTGGAATTCACCCAGCTCGACATGGAGTTCGCATGGGTGGGCGAGCGCGACGTGCAGGACGCCACCGAAGCGATGATCCGCGAGATCTTCCGCGAAGTGATGGATGTGGAGCTGGGCGACTTCCCGCGCATGACCTACGCCGAAGCGGTGCGCCGCTATGGTTCGGACAAGCCCGACCTGCGCAACCCGATGGAATTCACCGATATCGCCGAACTGGTGAAGACCTGCGAATTCAAGGTGTTCACCGATTGGGCGAATAACGAGGATGGTCGTGTGGTCGCGCTGCGCGTTCCTGGCGGTGAAAAATTGTCACGGAAACAAATTGATGACTACACCGCACACGCCGCCAAGTTTGGGGCAAAAGGATTGGCTTGGCTTAAATATGGCAAAGTCGAAGGTGTTCTGCCAAGCGGAGGCGGCTCGGTTGCTTCGCCTATTCTTAAGTTTATTGGCGATGAGGTCGCGGTTAAAATTATTGATGCGACCAAAGCACAGCCTGGTGATCTTATCTTCTTCGGCGCGGCCACATACAAGACCGCCAGCGATTTCATGGGCGCGCTGCGCCTGAAGCTCGGCAAGGATCTGAATCTGGTCGAAGCCTCATGGAAGCCGCTGTGGGTCACCGACTTTCCGATGTTCGAATGGGACGACGAAGCCCAGCGCTACGTCGCCCTGCATCACCCCTTCACCGCGCCTGCAGTGGACGACGAAGCCGATCTGCGCGCGAACGCGAAGACCGCGGTGTCGCGCGGCTACGACATGGTGCTCAACGGCAACGAGATCGGCGGCGGTTCGATCCGCATCCATCGTTCGTCGATGCAGTCGGCGGTGTTCGATCTGCTGGGCATCGGCCGCGAAGAAGCCGAGCTGAAGTTTGGCTTTCTGCTGGACGCGCTGAAATACGGCGCACCGCCGCACGGCGGAATCGCTTTCGGCATCGACCGCATCGCCGCACTGATGGCTGGCACCGAATCGATCCGCGACGTGATTGCTTTTCCGAAAACCACCACCGCGCAGTGTCTGATGACCGGCGCGCCGTCGCCGATCCCCGACGCGCAGCTGGCCGAAGTGCATGTGCAGGTGCAGGTGCGGCCGAAGGCCTGAGAGCCTGTTCATGATCTTTGTCGCGAGCTGGCAAAAAGATCACCTGATTGGCGCCGTGTCTCAGCACGCCATCAGGGAAGGGGTTGGCATGGCGCAGCGACGCGCGTGGTCGGCGCGCGAACCCTCATCCGGTGCTGCGCGCCACCTTCTCCCGGAGGGAGAAGGAAAACGGATCGAGTCCGGGGTAGGCGCTTTGCTCCCCTCTCCCATTGGGAGAGGGGTTGGGGGAGAGGGTACGGCGCAGCGACGAACATGGTCGGCGCTGCGCCGTTATGTCCATGCGTGTTTCCGGCGTTACCATGCGGGCGAAGGTCGCCCCGCATCCGCTGGTCTTTCGAACCATCGGCCGGGCGACAGCAACCTGTTCCGCCGCGTCAGCGACGGACGGAGGAGCGAGCGATGCGACGGATGCTGATCCGCTGGTTGACCCCTCTGGCATGGCGCACGGGCGATGCACGCCTCGCCCGTGCGATCCGCCGTTTCGCCGATGTCGAAGCCGATTCCGGCTGGCAGGCATTGCAGCTCCTGCATGCCGTCGACGTTCCGGCGCTGAAGGCCGAGTTCTTCGCGATCGCGCTGGAAGAGTCCGCGCATGCGCGCATGTTCCGCCAGGTCGCGCTCGGCATCGACCGCGACATCGAACAGGCGTGGCAGTCGCCGGGGCGCGAGGCGCTGTACTCCAAACGTACCGGCATGATTCCCGCGGTGGCCGACCTGATGGTCAGCGAGGAAGGCGTCTACGGCGAGTTTGCCGATTACGCCCGCGCAACCCACCACCCACAGCTGGTGGCGACCTTCGCGCGCATCCGCGATGACGAAGCCGGCCACGGCGAGTCCGCGGGCGAGATGCTGATGCGCCTGAGCAGCGGCCGCGCGGACCCACGGCGCGCGCTGCGGCACGCGCGCTGGCGGCGCTTCGGTCGCAACTACATGGCTGGCAGCAAGGCCATCGGCGGCACCGTCATGGGTCTGTTGCTGAGAATCGCCTTCTACGCCCTGGGCGGCTTCGGCCGGGTGTTCAGCGGCCGCGCGCCGGCGCCTCCGGAGCAGGCGGGCGGGAGCGCAGATCCGCGGACGTTGCGGGGC
>JAFLDZ010000005.1 GCA_017302135.1 Lysobacterales bacterium
CTGAGTGTTCATGGCCTTGTACTTGCCGTAGCCAAACCATACGAGCGCGCCAAGGATGGCAATGACCAATAGATTCTTCACGTTGCGATTCCCTTGCTACGTAGGGCCTAACGCCTGAGTTAAGCCGACCCGTGGCGGGGCGGCGGACATGTGCAAGCGTAGCGCAAAGCACATGGCCGACGCCACGACATGGGGTCGGCTTGAACGAATTGTTAGGCATCACTGGCGGTGCTAGAGGCTTTTGTGCGGACACGAACTATTGCAGATGAAACAAGGACGAAGAGACCTAAGACATATAGCAATGCTGCAGCGTCTTGCGCCATATATGAAAGTCTTTCAAACGTGAGGAAATCTGCCATATCTCCCGATATTTTTGCCGAAATTGCCGCTTCGGCGGTTAGATAGTTCAGGTATATTCCGAGACCGCATGCGGCGAGCGCTATAGAAAATAGTATCCATGCAAGAAATACTATGAATTTTTGATTTGTTGCGCTCTTATGGAAGTCAATAACCTTTTCAGAGAAAGTGACAGAAAATACAAGCGTCGCGGAGATCAGGCTTAAAAAGTGCTTAAGTAAGTCCTTGATCTCGGGGTACTTGAACTGTATGTAAGCATCTAACGGCGAGCTTGCGAGTGCTGAAATGTCCATGATGTGATGCCTAACGCCTGAGTTAAGCCGCCCCGCAGCGGGGTGACAACAGCGTGCAGCGTAGCGCAAAGCACGCTGTTGACGCCACGATGCGGGGTCGGCTTGAACGAATTGTTGGGCCTCTCATCCATGTGTCTGAAATGCAGAGATGATCTGGCGTAATAAATCATTTTTCCCAACGGAATATCCGAGAAGAAAAGTAGTGATAAGAATAGCAAGGGTACCGCCCCAAAACTTTATGGGGACGTGCTTGATGAGCCAATCGAGTGTCACTTTTGCTGGAGCATTGAGATCTGGTATTTTCGTTTTTTCTAAATTCATCTCATAGCTCATTGCATCAAGAATGCTCTGCAGGTGTTTAACACCGCTGTTCCAGTTGTCCTTGACTTGGTAATTGCCACTGTTGAAGACGAACCTAGGGTCTTCAAATAGAACGTTTTCTAGTTTGGAAATGTGAGGACTATTCTCGCCAAAGGTCTTTCTGGCACAAATGATCGCATCTCTTAGGAGCGCATTGGCTGATGCGTAATCAAGCGGCTCAATTTGGGAGAGTCTGCTTTTCAGGTTTTCAAGAGCTTGGAATGTCATTGGAGAGGCCTAACGCTTAGTCGACCCCATATGCGGGGCGGTAAACAATATTGATCCGGGTTTGTACGGGGTGTCAATCAGAAAAACCCTACAAAGGAACAATCACTTGCCTGATTTCCGCAGGTAAGCAACAACCATATCTTTCTCCCCTGATATTTCATGAGGAGAGCGGTATGTCGTATCGCCAGAAAGACAGGGTGATAACAGGTGCTGGGGACAAGAATTCAGGTCAGCCGCCTCGATTGCTGGACATGATGCGAGCGCGCTGTCGGCGGCTCAACTACAGCGTACGGACAGAGCGGGCGTATGCGGGCTGGATCCGGCGCTTCGTGCTCGCCAACGACAAGCGTCATCCTCGGGAGCTGGGGGCGCATGAGGTCGAGAAATTCCTCACCGATCTGGCGGTGCGCGGCAATGTGGCGGCCAGCACGCAGAATCAGGCGCTGTCGGCGCTGATTTTTCTTTATCGGGAAGTACTGAGTCTGGACTTGCCGTGGATGGAGAATGTCACCCGTGCGAAGCGCCCGCAGAAGTTGCCGGTGGTCTTGTCGCGAGCTGAGGTCGAGCGTCTGCTGACGATGATCGATGGCGAAGTCTGGCTGATGGCGGCGCTGTTGTACGGTAGCGGCATGCGGTTGATGGAATGCATGCGTCTTCGAGTGAAGGATGTCGACTTCGAGCGTCGACAGATCACGATCCGGGATGGAAAGGGCGCGAAGGATCGACAGGTGCCGCTACCCGACGGCGTGCGTGATCGGCTGAAAACAGCGATTGAGCGCGTGCGGATTCTGCATGCGCAGGATTTGGCGGAAGGTCATGGTGTGGTCTGGTTGCCCAACGCGCTGTCGCGGAAGTATCCGAAAGCCGAACGCGAGTTCGCGTGGCAGTACGTGTTTCCGGCGCGTTCGCTCTCGGTCGATCCGCGCAGTGGGGTGACCCGCAGGCATCATGTCGACGAGGCGGTTCTGCAGCGTGCGATCAAGGTGGCGCGGACGCGTGCGGGGATCGACAAACCGGTGACGCCGCATGTGTTGCGCCATAGCTTCGCAACGCATCTGCTCGAATTCGGCGCCGATTTGCGTACGATCCAGGCGCTGCTGGGGCACAAGGATGTCGCGACGACGCAGATCTACACCCATGTCCTGAATCGCGGTGCGGGCGGTGTGCTCAGCCCGCTCGATCGCTGAGCGGTGTCATGCTGGACTTTCGATTCTCCTTGGCACTGTTGATGGGCGTGATGGCGTGTCTGTGGCTGCCATCGCCGCCCGGCGCTTGGCTGTTGATGTGCGTAGCCGCGATTGCCGCGACGTCGGCGTGGATGCGAGGCGTCTGGCGGCATGTCGCAATTGTCTCGCTCGGGTTCCTGCTGGCGGGCATGCATGCCTCGCTGGCGATGCAACGCCAGTTGCCCTTGGCGATGGAACATCGTCAATTCGAGTTGGTCGGGACGGTCACTGCGTTGCCACAGCATGAAGCGCGGCGAACGCGGTTCGTTTTCAAGGTCGACGACAGCGACGCCCAGCCGGAAGCGCTGCGCGGCAGGCGGATCCGTCTGGCGTGGTACGACGAGTTCGGTTTGGAAGCGCTGCCTGCGGATGCGCCGCGTTTGCGTATCGCTGCAGGGAGCCGCTGGGCGCTCTCGGCGAAGCTGCGCGCGCCGCGCGCATTGCGCAATCCCGGCGGTGTCGATGGCGAGAAGCATGCGTTGATCGAGCGCATCGTTGCGACCGGATATGTGCGCAATCCCGAATTCGCACGCGAGTTGGCGCGGCCGCGCGGCATCGACGCCTGGCGCGAAGCGATGTCGGCGCGGATCGCTGCTGCCATCCCGCAGACCTCTTCGCGCTTCATCCGCGCGCTGGCCCTGGGCGATACGCGTGCGCTTGACGACGCCGATTGGGAGCGGCTGCGCGCGAGCGGGCTCACCCATCTCATCGCGATCTCCGGATTCCACGTCGGTCTGGTCGCTGGATTCTTTGCGCTGTCGATGCGCGCAGTGTGGTGGTGCTGGCCATCGCTGGGGCGTCGAATACCCCGTTCGCAGGTCGCGGTGCTGGCGGCGTTGTCCGGGGCAGCGCTGTATGCGGCGCTGGCCGGGTTCGCGCTGCCCACGGTTCGCACCGTGCTGATGATCGCAGTGGTCGCTGCAGCGCGATGCTCGCGGCGCGGTTGGCGGGCGGCCGATGCGATGTCGTTGGCGATGATCGCGATTCTGCTGTTCGATCCGCTGTCGGTGCTGTCCGCCGGGTTCTGGCTGAGCTTCGGTGGCGTGGCGTGGCTGCTGTGGTGTCTGCCGCAGGGCGGGCAGCATGCGGTGCGCGAATTCTTCGCGGCGCAGGGCGTGGCGACGGTTGGGCTGCTGCCGTTGACGGTCGTGCTGTTCGGACAGGCCTCGCTGGCGGGGCCGTTCGCGAATCTGCTGGCGATCCCGTGGTGGAGTCTGATCGTCGTGCCGCTGTCGCTGATCGGCACGGCATGCGAATCGCTGCATGCGGGCTGGGGTGGGCCGGTGTGGCGCTTGGCGGCGATGGCGTTCGACCCGAGCTGGTCGCTGTTTTCGATGCTGGGCGAGAGTCCGCTGGCGCTGTGGTGGTTGCCGGAACCGCGCTGGTTCGCGCTGCCGTTGTCGCTGCTGGTCGCATTCTGGTGCCTGCTGCCGCGCGGCGTGCCGGGCAAACCCTTGGCATTGTTGCTGTGGTTTCCGCTGCTGTGGCCGGATCGCCAGGCGCCGGACCATGGCGAAGTCGAGCTGATCGTGCTGGATGTCGGGCAGGGGTTATCGGTGGTCGTGCGCACCGCCGGGCATACCTTGCTGTACGACATGGGACCGGCGATTCCCGACGGCTTCGATGCCGGTGAGCGCGCGGTGGTGCCGGCGCTGCATGCGCTGGGCGTGCGTGCGCTCGATATGGCGGTGCTCAGTCACGCCGACAACGACCATGCCGGCGGCTATGCGTCGGTCGCCGATGTGTTCGCGATCCGGACGCGCTACGCGCCGGAAGACAGTGGGCTCGATGCGAAGATCGCCGGGCTGCGGCAGTGTCGTGCCGGCCATGCGTGGAATTGGGATGGCGTACGTTTCCGGTTCCTGCATCCGCCGCTGCATTTTCCCTATCTGCGCAACGAATCGAGCTGCATCCTGCGCATCGAGACCGCGCACGGCGCCGCGCTGCTGACCAGCGATATCGGCCATGTGATCGAACGCGATCTGCTGCGTCGCGATCCGGCCTCGGTGCGGGCCGATGTCGTGCTGGTCGCGCATCACGGCAGCGCCGGTTCCTCCGATCCTGGTTTCGTCGCCGCGACCGGGGCGCGCTGGGCGCCGATCTCGGCCGGCTACGGCAACCGCTTCAAGCATCCGAAGCCGGAGGTGGTGGACCTGTGGCGGCATCAAGGGGCGAAGACGCCGCTCACGGCGGAGGCGGGCGCGGTGCGGCTGCGGATCGGCCAGGGTGGCGTGGAGGTGCAGACCGAGCGCCGTCGGCATCGACGGCTGTGGGATGCGGCCGGCAGGCACGCACGGGCGGCTCAGTTATCCTATCGCTCTGAATGAAGACGGCCGACGGCCGGAGGATGCGACGTGCTGGAACTGGTCAAAGCCGGCGGTTGGCCGATGATTCCCCTGCTGCTGCTGACGGTGGTGGCCCTGGGCATCATCCTTGAACGGTTCTGGAGCCTGCGCCGCAAGACCGTGCTGCCGCCCGGATTGGGCGCCGAAGTCCGCGCCTGGGCCGCGCGCGGCAACCTCGACCCCACCCATATCGATTCCCTGCGTCGGACCTCGCCCCTCGGCGCCCTGCTGGCCGCCGCGCTGGATGTCCGCCACCGCCCGCGCGACCAGATCCGCGAGCGCATCGAGGACGTGGGCCGGCACCTGGTGCACCGGATGGAGCGCTTCCTGAACGGCCTCGGCACCATCGCCGCTGCGGGGCCGCTGCTGGGGCTGTTCGGCACCGTGGTCGGCATGATCCAGATGTTCCTGGGCATCCTCGACAGCGGCCTGGGCGATGTGAACCAGCTGGCGGGCGGCATCGGCAAGGCGCTGATCTGCACCGCGACCGGCATGATCGTCGCGATCCCGGCACTGATGTTCCATCGCTATTTCCGCGGGCGCATCGCCGGTTACATCGTCGATATGGAACACGAGGCGATCCAGTTGCTCGATACCCTCGATACCCGGCCTGTGGCGGCACCGACGGCGGCCGGCGCGCGCGGCATCACACCGTCGACGCATCTGGATTGAGTCTCCGGCCATGACCCGTTTGATCATCGCATTGCTGTTGTCGCTGTTGATCGCCTATCCGGTCGTACCGGCGGTGGTTCGCGGTCTGCGCACCGGCAAACTGGCGCACTCCGATACGCGGGCATTCGTCGAGCGTTCCCGGGCGCCGCTCCGTTTCTGGCTGCTGATGTTGTTCTACGTGTCGCTGCTCGGCCTGTGCGTCTGGTACGTGGCGTTCGCCGCACGGCATGCGTTCTTCGCATGAGCGACGAACGCGCGACGACCGAATTTCCGGAGACCTGATTCCCCATGCGCATCCGCGACTTCCGCGCCGACGACGAGCCCGAGATCAATCTCGTGCCGCTGATCGACGTGATCCTTGTGTTGATCATCTTCTTCGTGGTCACGACCACGTTCGACGCGCGGTCGGTGCTCAAACTGCAGTTGCCGAAGGCGAACGGCGAGCCCAGCGAGACGTCGTCGAAGGCGCTGAGCGTGCTGGTGAACGCGGAAGGCCGCTATTTCGTGCAGGACCGCGAAGCGCTTCGGACCGATGTCGAATCGCTCAAGCGCACGATCGTCGAAGTCGCGGGCGAGGGCGCGAACCACGAAAGCCGCAAGCGCCCGGTGCTGCTGCGAGCCGATGCGCGCACGCCGCACCAGTCGGTGGTGACCGCGCTCGACGCGCTGGGCCAGCTGGGGTTTCGCCAGATCAGCATCGCGACGGCCCCTGAGCAGGGTGCGCCCGCCGCGTCATCGAAAGCGGCGACGGAGACGCGCAAGTGAGCAAAACCGACCGCGCCCCGGCGTGGCCGATCTATCGCCGGCTGCTGGGTTTCGCCGGGCCGTATCGCAGCCTGCTGCTGTTCGCGCTTGCCGGCATGTTGATCGAGGCTGCGGCGGGTTCGGCATTCATGAAGCTCATGGAACCGGTGGTCGACGAGACCTTCATCAGCAAGAACGCGCAGCTCAGCATGCTTCTGCCGCTGACCATCGTGGGGCTGTTCGTGGTCCGCGGTATCGCCGGTTACGTCACCGATGTTTGCATGGGCCGTTCCGCGCGCAGTATCGCCCGCGACCTGCGGGTGCGCGTGCTCGGCAAATATCTGCGTCTGCCCGGACTGCGTTTCGACAGCGAACCGGTGCCGGGAATGCTGATGCGGCTGGGTTCCGACAGCGACCAGGTCGCGAATGCCGCAGTCGACGCCGCCAAGGTGATGCTGCAGCAGTCGCTGCAGATCCTCGGTGCGCTGGTGGTGATGCTGTGGACCAGTTGGCAGGTCACCATTGCTATTCTGGTCATGGCGCCGCCGCTGGCGCTGCTGATGGACAAGGTCGCGAAACGCTATCGCCGTTTCAGCCACCGCGTGCAGGAGAGCGGCGGGCGTCTGCTGCAGGCGGCGGACCAGACCCTGAACAATCAGCAGGAAGTGAAGATCTACGGCGCGCAGGGCGCCGAGCTCTCGCGCTACAAAGCGCTGGCCGACGAGAATCTGCGCCTGGCGATGAAGGTCGAATCCACGCGCAGCATTTCCTCGGCGGTGGTGCAGCTGATGGGCGCGATCGGCTTGGCCCTGCTGCTGTTCTTCGCCGGGCGCGAAGCGGCGGCCGGGCGCTTGACCGCAGGCGGTTTCGTGACCCTGATGATGTCGATGATGGCGATGATTCCGGCGCTGAAGCAGCTTACCAACGTGCAGAACATGCTGCAGAAGGGCATCGCGTCGGCGGAGCGGTTGTTCGGCGTGCTCGACGCCGATGAGGAGCGCGACACCGGCACGCAGATGCTTGATCGTGCGCGCGGCGAACTCGAATTCCGTGACATTCATGCGCGCTATCCCGGGCAGAACGAGCCGGCGCTGACCGATATCCGTTTCGTCGCGAAGCCGGGTACCGTCACCGCGATCGTCGGCCGCTCCGGCAGCGGAAAATCGACGCTGATCAAGCTGATTCCGCGTTTCTATGAGCCGGCGTCGGGCGATATCCTGCTCGATGGTCGCCCGCTGTCCGAGTACCGGTTGTCCGACCTGCGCCGCCAGATCGCGCTGGTCGGGCAGCAGGTGATGTTGTTCGACGGCAGCGTCGCCGCGAACGTGGCCTATGGCGAGCTCGCCGATGCCGGCGACGATCGGGTGCGCAACGCGCTGGATGCCGCGAATGCCAGCGAGTTCGTCGACAAACTCTCCGACGGCGCCGGCACCGGGATCGGCAGCAAGGGCGGGCGCCTGTCCGGTGGGCAGCGCCAGCGTCTCGCGATCGCGCGCGCGATTCTGAAGGACGCGCCGATCCTGATTCTCGACGAGGCCACTGCCGCGCTCGATACCGAATCCGAACGGCTGGTGCAGGACGCCCTGAACCGGTTGATGCCGGATCGCACCACGCTGGTCATCGCCCACCGGCTGTCGACGATCGAGCATGCCGATCAGGTATTGGTGCTCGATCAGGGCCGGCTGGTGGAGCAGGGCACGCATGCCGAACTGCTGGCGCGGGATGGGCTGTACGCGCATCTGCACCGGATGCAGTTCCGCGAGTCCGAGACCGTAGTCACGCCCGCATGAGCGGCCGGGCATGAGCGACGCGCGCCGTCAGCCGCCGACGTACTGGTTCGACGGAAGTCCGCCGCCATGGCGTGCGCGCGTGCTCGCGGGCATCTATTCGGGCGCAGTCGCTGCGCGCGCCGCCTTGTATCGCAAGGGCGTGCTGCGCAGCGTGCATCCGGGCAGGCCGGTGCTGGTGGTCGGCAATCTGATCGCCGGCGGCAGCGGCAAGACGCCGCTGACCATCGCCATCGTCGAGCGTTTGCGTGCGGAGGGCTTCATGCCCGGCGTTGCCAGTCGCGGCTACGGCCGCGAGCAGGCCGGTATCGCGCGCTGGGTCGATGCCAGTACCGACACCGCGCAGGGTGGCGACGAACCGGTACTGATCGCCCGTCGCACCCGCGCACCGGTACGCGTGGATCGCGACCGCGTTGCTGCCGCGCGTGCGCTGATCGACGCCGGCTGCGACATCGTCGTCTGCGACGACGGCCTGCAGCATTACCGGCTGGCGCGCGATGTCGAGATCGAAGTGATCGATGGCCGTCGCCGCTACGGCAATCGTCTGCCGCTGCCGGCGGGACCGATGCGCGAAGCGCCGCAACGTGGCGAGCGCTGCGATTTCCGGGTGGTCAATCTGGGCGGCGCACAGGCGCTTGAACTGCCGGGCGACACCGGATTCGGCGAGTGGCCGATGCGGCTGCGCGCGCAGGATGCCGTGCCGCTGCACGGGCATCGCGGCGCGCCGCTGTCGGCATTCGCGGGCCAGCGCGTGCATGCGGTGGCCGGAATCGGCGACCCCGAGCGCTTCTTCGCGATGCTGCGCGGTCTCGATATCGCGGTGGTGCCGCATGCGTTCGTCGATCACCACCGCTATCGCGCCGGGGATCTGCGCTTCGGCAGCGACCTGCCGGTGCTGATGACCGAGAAGGACGCGGTGAAGTGCGCGACCTTCCAGACCGAACGCTGCTACAGCGTGCCGATCCGCGCGGAGTTGCCCGAAGCGTTCTGGGTGGCGTTGCTGGACCGGCTGCGCGAAAAAGACAAAGGATCGATCCGATGACCAGGACCCTGTGGTTCCGTGCGCTGATCGCGCTGCTCTCGGCCGGCTGGCTGGTGCCGACGTGGCTGGGGGTTGCGACGATGCTGGACTTCGTCGAACTCGAGCTGTGGCCGCTGTTGCTGCGGCAGCCGAAATTGAATTCCTTTCCGTTCATCGATTTCGCCGGGAGGTGCTTCGCGGTCGCGTTCCTGTGGCTGGGTCTGGCGGTTGCCGGTTGGGCCTGGGTCGCACTGGCTGCTCTGCAGAGGAAGAAAGACCGATGAATGCCGTGGATTTCGTCGTCGCCATTCCCGCCCGCCATGCCGCGTCGCGACTGCCGGGCAAACCGCTGCGGCTGCTCGGCGGCGAGCCGCTGGTGCTGCACGTCGCGCGGCGCGCACTGGCGGCGGGGGCGCGCGAGGTCTGGGTCGCCACCGACGACGCGCGCATCGCCGACGCCCTGGCCGCAAGCGGTGTGCGGATCGCGATGACCGCCGCCAGCCACGTTTCCGGTACCGATCGTCTGGCTGAATGCGCGGCGCAGGCCGGCTGGAGCGACGACACCGTGGTGGTGAATCTGCAGGGCGACGAGCCCTTCGCCCCGGCTGCCGGGATCCGTGCGGTCGCGGAAACCCTGGTCGCCTCGGGCGCGCCGATGAGCACGCTGGCGACAGCGATCGACGGGATCGCTGCGCTGCTCGATCCGAATGCCGTGAAACTGGTGCGCGCGGGCAATGGCGATGCCCTGTACTTCAGCCGCGCGCCGATTCCATGGCCCCGGGACGCCTTCGCTCAAGATCGCCACACGATGCCTGCCGGCGGCCCGTGGCTGCGCCATATCGGCATCTACGGCTACCGCGCCGGTTTCCTCAAACAGTTCGCGGCGTTGCCGCCATCGCCATTGGAGCGGATCGAATCGCTCGAACAACTGCGTGCCCTGGAAGCCGGGCACCGCATCGCGGTCGCGATCACACCTGCGGCGTTCCCGCCGGGGATCGATACGCCCGAGGATCTGCAACGCGCCGAGCGTTACCTCGCGACGGGCGGGGCCTGAGCCGTGCGGCTGTTGATGGTCTGTCTGGGCAATATCTGCCGATCGCCGCTGGCCGAGGGCGCGGTTCGCGCGCATCTGGACCGCAGCGGTCTGGACTGGGTCCAGGTCGACTCTGCAGGCACCGGCGGCTGGCATGCGGGTGAGCCTCCGGACCACCGCAGCATCGCGGTCGCGGCCGGTGCCGGGGTCGATATCCGCGCCCAGCGCGCCCGCAAGCTGCGCGCCGCCGATTTCGAGCACTTCGATTGGCTGCTTTGCGCCGACCGCAGCGTGCTGCGAGATGTGCGTGCGATGGCACCTTCCAGCAGGCCCGCGCAGGCCGCGCTGCTGCTGGAATGGGCGGGCATGGGCGATGGTGCGGAGATTCCCGACCCGTACACCGGCGGCAGCGAAGATTTCCGCCGGGTGTGGGCGATGGTCGATGCGGCGGCGGCCGGCATCGTCGAAAGGCTTTCCGCCGGACGACCCTCCTCATGATGGCAGGTTGACGCTCGTGCACAGACTAGGGATGCTGCTCGGATGATGGACAAGTCGCCCGCCCCTGAATTTCCGGCCAGTCTCGAATGGCTGAATCTCGCCAAGCCGTTGCGCATGGGGCAACTGCGCGGGCGTGTCACCGCGCTCGCTTTCGTCAACGCCGGTTCCGCCTGGTGCCAGCAGCGGTTGAGCGACCTCGCGACCCTGCGCAAGCGCTATGGCGAGCATCTGCATGTGGTCGCGATCCATGTGCCGCGTTTCGATCACGAGCGCGATGCGAAGCGGGTGCTGAAGCGCCTGCACCGCGTGCCGCTCGATTTTCCGATCGCCCACGATGCCGATTGGGTGCTGTGGCAGCACTACAGCATCGACGCGTGGCCGACCGTGGTGCTGATCGACGGGGAGGGCCGCGTGCGCGACCGCATCGTCGGCGATACGCCGGTGCGCGAACTCGATGCGCAGATCGCCAAGCTCCGCGCCGAAGAAGTGCCGCAGTCGCTCAATCTCGAACCGATCGAGCTGCGGCGCAATCGCGAACCCGATCTGCCGCTGCGGTTTCCGATGGGCATCGCCGCCAACCAGCAGTATCTCTATGTGGTCGATTCCGGCCATCACCGGGTGCTTGAATGCACGCCCGCAGGCCGGATCCATCGCCAGTTCGGCAGCGGCGGTCCCGGTTTCATCGATGGTCCGATGGAGTTGGCCGCGTTCCAGAACCCGCAGGGGCTGTGCCTGCAGCGCGATGCGCTGTATATCGCCGATACGGGTAATCACGCAGTGCGCCGGATCAAGCTCAGCACCGGCGATGTCGACACGCTCTGCGGCGCAGGCCGCCCGGGCCAGCCGAACGAGGGCCTGGTACACGATCCGCGCTCGGTAGCGCTGGACCAGCCGCGCGGGGTCGCGGTCTCGCCCGCGAACGTGGTCTGTATCGCCACCGCTGGCGACAACAAGCTCTGGGCCTACGATCTGGGCGAGCGTTCGTTGATGCTGTTGGCGGGTTCCGGCGCGATGGACCTGATCGATGGCATCGGTCCCGCTGCTGCGTTCGCCGGTCCCAGCGCGCTGGCCATCGTCCAGCAGATCCTCTATGTCTGCGACGAGGCCGGCTCGGCGGTCCGCAGCGTGCATCTGCGTACGCGACAAGTGACGACGCTGGTCGGGCAGGGCACATGGCGCTTCGGCAATATCGGCGGCTCGCGCAGCGATGCGCTGCTGCAGCAGCCGCAGGCGGTGGCGCTCGACGGCTCCTCGCCGGTCCTGTGGATCGCCGACAGCGGCAACGACCAGTTGCGCACACTGCGTCTTGGCGGCGGCGAGCTGAGCACGATCAACCTGCCGCAGCGGCTGCACGCGCCCTCGGGTCTTGCGGTGTTGAACGGCATCATCTGGATCGCCGACACCGACGCGCACGCGGTGCTGCGCTTCGATCCCGCCGATGGCAGCCTCCGTCAGATTCCGATCGGCGAATGACCGTCGGTGACGATCCGACGGCCGACGATGCGTTCGACGGCCGCGCCTACGCCCGTGATCTGACCACCGCGCCCGGCGTCTACCGGATGTACGCCGCCGACGGCAGCCTGCTGTACGTCGGCAAGGCCGCAGCGCTGAAAAAACGCGTCGCCAGTTACTTCACCAAGGCGCTGCCGACCCGCACCGCGTCGATGGTCGCGCAGATCGCGCGCATGGACGTCACCGTCACCCGCACCGCGACCGAAGCGCTGCTGCTCGAAAACCAGCTGATCAAATCGCTGCACCCGCGCTACAACGTGCTGCTGCGCGACGACAAGAGCTATCCCTTCGTGGTGCTGACCCGCGAATCCTGGCCGCGGATCGCGTTCCACCGCGGCGCGCGATCGCTGCCCGGCCGCTACTTCGGGCCGTATCCCAGCGTGCTGGCGGTGCGCGACACGCTGAATCTGATGCAGAAGATCTTCCGCCTCCGCAGCTGCGAAGACAGCGTGTTCCGCAACCGCTCGCGGCCGTGCCTGCAATATCAGATCGGCCGCTGCAGCGCGCCCTGCGTGGGCCTGGTTCAGGCCCGGGATTACGCCGATGCCGTGCGCCAGGCGACGATGCTGCTCGACGGCCGCAGCGACGACTTGACCACCGAGCTGACCACGGCGATGGAATCGGCCAGCGAACGCCTCGATTTCGAGGAAGCGGCGCGGTTGCGCGATCTGGTCGCATCGATCCGCAAGCTGCAATCGCGCCAATACGTCGATGGCAGCGCTGCCGACCTCGATGTGCTCGCCTGTGCGATGCGCGGCGCGCAGGCCTGCGTGCTGCTGCTGATGTTCCGCGACGGCCGCAATCTGGGCACCCGCAGTTTCTTTCCGAAGACCAATGGCGAAGACAGTGCCGAGGAAGTGCTCGGTGCGTTCGTCTCGCAGTACTACGCCGAGCAGACGCCGCCGCGCGAGATCGTGCTGGATCGCGAGATCCCCGAGCGCGAGCTGATCGAAGAGGCGTTGGGCGCGACGGCCGGGCGCAAGGTGCAGATCAAGACCAGCGTGCGCGGCGAACGCGCCGGCTATCTCGACCTGGTGCGCCGCAACGCCGAACAGAGCTTGGCCGCGGAGGTCGGCAGCAACGCAGCGCAGCGCGCCCGCGCCGAGGCGCTGCGCGAGCTGCTGGGCCTGGACGAAGTGCCGCAGCGGATCGAATGCTTCGATATCAGCCACACCATGGGCGAGGCGACGGTGGCGTCGTGCGTGGTGTTCGATGCCGATGGTCCGGTGCGCGGCCAGTATCGCCGCTACAACATCGACGGGATCGAGCCGGGCGACGATTACGCTGCGATGCGCCAGGCCCTGGAACGCCGGTTCCGGAAAGCGGCCGAGGCTATCGAGGCGCTGGCTGGATCGGATCCTGCGGCATCCGGCAATGAAGCGGGTCCGGCTCGCGCGGTGTTGCCGGATCTGCTGCTGATCGACGGTGGCGCCGGCCAGGTGGCCCAGGCCAACGCGGTGTTGGCCGATGTCGGGCTCGTCGATGTCCATGTGGTGGGCGTGGCCAAGGGCGAAGCCCGCCGCCCGGGCGATGAGACCCTGCTGCTGCCCGGCGTCGATGGAAAGCCGGGTCGCGAACTGCACCCCGGCGCAGGCTCGCTGGGCCTGCAATTGATCCAGCAGGTCCGCGACGAAGCGCACAGGTTCGCGATCACCGGCCACCGTGGCCGGCGGCAGAAAGCCAGAAACGTGAGCCGTCTCGAAGATATTCCGGGCATCGGGCCGCGCCGACGCGCTAATCTGTTGCGGCATTTCGGAGGGTTGGGCGGCCTGAAAGCTGCGGGGATCGAGGAGATCGCCCGGGTCGAGGGCATCAACGCCGCGCTGGCCGAGCGCATCTACGCGACGCTCCACGGCATCGAACCACAAGGATCTCCATGAAGTTGACGGTACCGACCATGCTGACGCTCGCGCGGATCGTGATGATCCCCGTGCTGGTGCTCGTGTTCTATCTGCCCTACAAGTGGAGCAACTTCGCTTCCGCCGCAGTCTTCGCGCTGGCGGCGTTCACCGATTGGCTCGACGGCTGGATCGCGCGTCGCTACGACCTGCATTCGGCATTCGGCGCATTTCTCGATCCGGTCGCCGACAAACTGATGGTGGCGGTGGCGCTGTTCCTGATCGTCCAGGGCCATCCGACGCCGTGGATGGCGTTCTGGGCGGCGGTGATCGTGGGACGCGAGATCGCGGTCTCGGCGCTGCGCGAATGGATGGCGGAGATCGGTCAGCGTGCGACCGTGAAAGTCGCGCTGATCGGCAAGATCAAGACCATGGCGCAGATGTTCGCGCTGCTGTGCCTGCTGTATTCGGTGGTTCCGGGCGTCAAACCGGCGCCGTGGCCGGGCGATGTGATTTTCCATATCGGCGACTGGATGCTGGCCGCTGCGGCGCTGTTGACGCTGTGGTCGGGTGCCCAATATCTGATCGCTGCCTGGCCCGCTTTGATGGCCGATGAAGGAAAGAGTGTTGACAGTTCCGCAGCAGACGCTAAAATTCCGATTCCACCGCGGGAATAGCTCAGTTGGTAGAGCACGACCTTGCCAAGGTCGGGGTCGCGAGTTCGAGTCTCGTTTCCCGCTCCAGATTCCAGTAAACCCCGGCTTGCCGGGGTTTACCGTTTAAGGAAGTGCAGTACAAACGTCACCGGCCTGGTGGCAGAGTGGTCATGCAGCGGCCTGCAAAGCCGCGTACGCCGGTTCGATTCCGACCCAGGCCTCCATCTTTGCAAAGAACCCGCTTCGGCGGGTTTTTTGTTGTCTGTGCTGCGTGGTTACGCAGATATGGTTTCCAACAAGGTTCCGCTCAGGCACCCTATGCGCGCGCCCGGGTGGCGAAATGGTAGACGCAGGGGACTTAAAATCCCCCGATGCAAGTCGTGCGGGTTCGAGTCCCGCCCCGGGCACACACTCCACTCACGTTCGGGGAAGATTCGGACCGGTTTCCACTGCGCGCTGCGGCGCGTTCGTCGTTGCGGCGGCTCAAGGGTCATTGCGGCGCGGTTCGATTCCCACCCTGGGCACCAGTATTGTTGTCAGGCCTGGTAACGACTTGAAACCGGTTTCCAGAGCGCGCTGCGGCGTGCTCATCGTCGCA
This sequence comes from Lysobacterales bacterium, assembly GCA_017302135.1. Classification (GTDB taxonomy): domain Bacteria; phylum Pseudomonadota; class Gammaproteobacteria; order Xanthomonadales; family Xanthomonadaceae; genus Lysobacter_I. Next base: position 15,169 of record JAFLDZ010000005.1, read on the forward strand.
GTGGCCTGAGGCCATCGCGGCGCGGTTCAAGTCCCGCCCGGGCACCATCGATGCGTGCGATCGAGCACGTCTGCGCGTGCGATTGCACGCATCCGTCGGGGCCTTTATGTCGCGCTATACCGCCTACATCGCCGCACTGCTGCTGACGCTCGCGTCCGTGATTGCAACGATTCTTTTCGGTCACGTCTGGATCTGGGCCGTCGTCGTCTTCGGCGCGTTCGCGGCGCTGGGCACCTGGGATCTGCTGCAGACGCGCAGCACTTTGCGTCGCAACTATCCGATCCTCGCGCATTTCCGCTATGGACTTGAATCGATCGGCCCGGAGATGCGGCAATATTTCATCGAATCCGACACCGCAGAGGTTCCGTACTCGCGGCAGCAGCGCGCGTTGATCTACCAGCGCGCGAAGTCCGCGAACGACACCCGGCCGTTCGGCACGCAGCAGGATGTCTACGGCGACGAGTACGAGTGGATCAACCATTCCGTGATGCCGACAGACATCGCCTCGCCCGACTTCCGCATCCGCATCGGCGCGCAGTCCGCGCAACCCTACGATGCCAGCGTGTTCAATATCTCGGCGATGAGCTTCGGCGCGCTGTCGGCGAACGCGATCCGCGCGCTCAACGACGGCGCCAAGCGCGGCGGTTTCTACCACGATACCGGCGAAGGCTCGATCTCGTCCTATCACCGCGAACATGGCGGCGATCTGGTCTGGGAGATCGGCAGCGGCTATTTCGGCTGCCGCAACGACGACGGCAGCTTCAACGCCGAGCGCTTCGCGAAGAACGCGGGCGATCCCCAGGTGAAGATGATCGAGCTGAAGCTGTCGCAGGGAGCGAAGCCCGGCCACGGCGGCGTGCTGCCGGCGGCGAAGGTCAGCGCGGAAATCGCTGCGACCCGCGGCGTGAGGCAAGGTGAGGACTGCGTATCCCCAGCGCGGCACTCGGCCTTTTCCACCCCGATCGAACTGCTCGCATTCATCGCGAAACTGCGGGAATTGTCGGGCGGGAAACCGACCGGATTCAAGCTTGCGATCGGCCACCCGTGGGAGTGGTTCGCGATCGCCAAGGCGATGATCGAGACGGGGATTCTGCCGGATTTCATCGTCGTCGACGGTGGCGAAGGTGGCACCGGTGCGGCGCCGGCGGAATTCATCGATCACGTCGGCGTGCCGATGCACGAAGGTTTGATGCTGGTGCACAACACGCTGGTCGGATTGAATCTGCGCGATCGGGTACGGATCGGCGCTGCGGGGCGCATCGCCAGCGCCTTCGACATCGCGCGCACCCTGTCGATGGGCGCGGACTGGTGCAACGCGGCGCGCGGTTTCATGTTCGCGCTGGGCTGCATCCAGGCGCAGAGCTGCCATACCAGCCGCTGCCCGACCGGCATCGCCACGCAGGATCCGTCGCGCTGGCAGAAACTCGATGTGCCCGACAAAGCGACCCGCGTGCATCGGTTCCACGACAACACGCTGAAGGCGCTGCGCGAACTGCTGTGTGCGGCGGGGCTGGAGCATCCTTCCGAGCTTGGCCCGGAACACATTCTGCGCCGGGTGTCGCCGACCGAGGTTCGATCGCTCTGTGCGCTGTATCGCTTTCTCGAACCCGGCGCGCTGCTCGATGGCACTGCCGACCATTCGGTCTTCCGCGATTACTGGCAGGACGCCCGCAGCGATGCGTTCGGGCCGCCGGAACGCGTGCGGGCGATGCGGGCCAGCAAGTCGTATTGAGCCGGAACGCATAACGCCCGCATTTGCGGGCGTTATGGCGTCGACACGCTGGCGGGAGTCTATGTCTTCTTTTGCCCGGAGATCCAACGCTCGATCTTCGCATCCAGTACATCCAGCGGCACCGACCCGTCCTTCAGGACTTCGTCGTGGAAGGCTTTGATGTCGAAACGAGTGCCCAATGCTTTTTCGGCGCGGGCGCGCAGTTCGGTGATCTTGAGCTGACCGGTCTTGTAGGCCAGCGCCTGGCCGGGAATCGCCATGTAGCGCTCGGCTTCGGCGACCGCATCGGTCTCGCTGGTCGCGGAGTTTTCGAGCATGTATTGGATCACCTGCTCGCGGGTCCAGCCTTTGCTGTGGAAGCCGGTGTCGACGACGAGCCGGATCGAGCGCCACAGCTCGTTCTGCAGCATCCCGAAATACATGTACGGGTCGTTGAGGACGCCAAGCTCCTTGCCGATGGTTTCCGAATACAGCCCCCAGCCTTCGATGTAAGCGGTCTCGCCGCCGAAACGCCGGAAGTTCGGCAGTCCTTTCAGTTCCTGCTGGATCGCGAGCTGGAAGTGATGGCCGGGTTTGGCTTCATGCAGGAAAAGATCCTCGCTGTCCCAGGTCTTGCGGCTCGGCAGCTCGTAGGTGTTGACGTAGAAAATGCCCGGGCGCGAGCCGTCCTCGCTGGGCGACTGGTACTGGCCGCCGGCGGCGGATTTGGCGCGGAACGCTTCGATCGGGCGAATTTCGAAGCCCGCCTGCGGTTTGAGGTTGAACATGCGGTTCAAACCCGGTTCCAGCGTCGCTTCGATGCTGCGGTAGTGCGCCAGCAGCGCGTCTTCGGACGCGAATTCGAACTTCTTGTCGGTGTTGACGTATTTGAAGAAGTCCTGCATCGAGCCTTTGAAGCCTACCTGCTCCATGACTTTACGGATTTCGCCGTGCAGGCGCGCCACCTCGCCCAGACCGATCTGGTGGATTTCCGCCGGCTGCAATCGTGTGGACGTGCTCTGGTAGGCGTTGAACGCGTACCACGCCTGGCCATTGGGCAGATCGCCCATACCGGCGGTGTCGCGACAGGCCGGAAGATACTCTTTGGCGATGAACTCGCGCATGCGGCGGTAGGACGGCATGATCTCTTTTTCGATCATCGTCCTGTACTCCGCTGTGATGCGGGCTTTGTCGGCGTCGGAGAAGGTGGCGGGCAGCTTCTTGATCGGCCCCCAGAACAGCGTGTCTTCGGCCTTGTCCGCGATCAGCGCGTCGAACTGCGGAAGCACTTTCGTCATCAGCGCCTTGGGCTGGACCACGCCGGTACGCATGCCTTCGCGCATGTTGGCGATGGCCTGGTCGAAGATCGGCGCCAGCTTGGAGCCGCGCGCGCGCCAGTCGTCGTAATCCTTCACGGTCTTGAACGGCTGCGCATTGGTGCCGGAGCCGAGCTGTGCCGCGAGGCCGCCGAGATTGGTGAATTGATCGATCGGCATGAGATAGCCAGGGAATTTTTCGCCCTCCAGCGAATCCTTCGCGTTCTTCACGAAGATCTCGTAGCTCAGCAGATCCTGGCCGCTGAGGCCTTTGTCGCCGATGGTCTCGATCTTCCGAAGCCAGCGTTCGGTGAACGCGTGGTTCTCGCGGCGCGATTCCTCGGTCAGGAAGTTCGGCAACTGGTCGTTGTAGCGCGGGTCGCCTTGGAAAGTGGCCTGGATCGGATTCAGGCGCAGGAGTTCTTCCCAATATTCGCCATACAGGCGATTGAGGGTCTGTGCTTTCGATTCGGCCTTCACGGCATCCGCCTGCGGCGCCGCGAATGTCGTGAAGCTGACACCGCTGCCTCCGGCGAGCGCGACGGCGACGGCGAGCACAAGCAGAGAGGGAGTACGGCGGCGGGGGGCTGGGGAGATCATGGTGGACTCCATCGGGCAAGATGCGGTCGGGCAAGGTGCGGTTGCAGGGCCCAGCCTCGCTCCAAACGTCGGCGACCACATCGGCCAAAGGTCATTGCAGGCAATCGCATTGTCGATCGATCGCACGCTTGCGGACCCCGTACACCCGGATCGCGCGGATTTCAGTCTGCGGCTTCGTGTCGGAGTTGTGTGGCGCGTTCGATGCCGAGATAGCCGATGATCGCGCGCCGCATCAGGTACAGCAGCGGAATCAGCGCGATCGCGGCCAGCATCTTGTAGGCGTAGTTGACGGTGCTGACCGCCATGAACAGCGAGGTCGGCCACTGCTGCGGACCGAGCACGAAGGCGATGTAGAGCACGACGAAACTGTCGACCAGCTGCGAGACCGCCGTGGACCCGGTGGCGCGCAGCCAGACGTATTTCTCGCCGGTCAAGCGCCGGATCCGGTGGAACACCGAAACATCGATCAACTGGCCGAGCAGGAACGCGATCACCGAGCCGGCGATGGTCCACAGGCCCTGGCCGAAGACGGCCGCGTACGCGGCTTGATAATCCGGCACGCCCTGATCCTTGGCGGCATCGACCCACCAGGGCGCGGGCGCGAGGTGGATCGCAGCGAACGCGAAGATGAAGCCGTACAGGATCAGCGCCACCGCGACCCACGAAATCATCCGCACGCCGCGCTTGCCGTAGAACTCGTTGATCACATCGGTGAATACGAAGATGATCGGCCACAGCAAGGTGCCCGCGGTGAAGCTCATCGAACCGGTCTGTCCGAACAGGTTCCACGCCAGCGGCGCGATGCCCAGCGTGTCTTCCAGCGCGAAGATCTTCACGCCGATGAATTCGCCCAGCAAGGCGGTGACGCAGAAGAACGCCGCCAAGCCGATGAACAGCCGCGTCGCGCGGTCTTCGAGCAGATGCGCACTCATTAAGTTTCCTTTTCCGCTTGCGCGTGGTGTTTTGCACCGACGCCCGCGACGGCGCCCGGCGCCGTGAACGGAATCGTATCCGGCGCTACCGCGCCGCCGCTGATGATGAAGCTCATCGCCTGATCGACGGTCCAGTCGGTCGGGGTCATTTTTTCGACCGGCACGATTTCCAGATAGCCGGAAGTCGGATTCGGTGTGGTCGGCACGTAGACCGCTGCGAGTTCGCGTCCGGTGCCCTGTTCGCGCATGACCCGGGTGACGAAACCGAGGGTCTTCATCTCGGTATGCGGAAAATCGATCAGGACCACGCGCTGGGTGCCGTCGGGTTTGGTCTGCAGGATATCCAGCAATTTGCGCGAACTGCCGTAGATGGTGTTGGCCAATGGAATGCGCTTGATCAGTGTTTCGAACCAGCCGAGCATGCGTTGGCCGAGCATGCGCCGGGTCAGCCAACCCGCGAACAGGATCACACCCAGCGTGGCGACCAGCCCGATGGCCGTTTTCACCCAGGCCTGCGCCAGCCAGCTGAAGGCATCGGGAGTGGTCACCGCGAGGGTCTGCAGAATCGGATCGATCAGCGGTCGACTCAAATCCGACAGCATCACGAAGACGAATTTGACGACGACCCAGGTGAGCCAGATCGGCAGAAGCGTGAGCAGGCCTGCGATGAACAGACCTTGCAGGCGGCGGCCGAGCGAGTGGGGATTCGACATGTCGCGATTGTAAGGGCTCGCGTACAGCCCCTGCATCGTGATCGCGATCGTGAACGCGATCGATCGCGACTGTGGATGCCGGTTTCGGCTTCGCTCGGTGTTCGGTGCGATCGGAATGGTGGCGATGTCGGGCTTGAGCCCGACCTACAGCCCGACCTACAGCTCGCGCACGAGCCTGAAACCGACGTCGTCGTAGCCGCGCGCGGCTTCCAGCGGGCGGCCGCCGCCGGCACCGCGCCAGCTGCGGCCTGCGGTCATGCGCCGCGCGCAACTGCCACCTGCGCAGTCGTTGAGCCATTCGGCAACGGCTTTGCCGCTGTCGTTGCGGGACGCCGCCTGGGCTTCCGCAGCGGTCGGCAGACGATACCGGTGTTTGCCGCGCTGGCTGTGCCAGCGGGCGTAGGCCTCCGCGTCCTGCCACGAGACGCAGACCACCGAGGCATTGTTGGACTGCTGGAAACCGGGCGCCTCCCAGGTCCGGGGCGCGAGCACCCGCAGCAGCGAGGCGCGTTCGCGGCACAGCGCAGGCTGACGCTGCGTGGCCTTGGCGAATTCGGAATACGCGTCGCGGCTGACCGCAGTGCGGGACACGGCGACCACTTTGCCGCCGGCTTCGACCAGGGTCATGTCGCCGATGTTGTCGGCGACGCGATCGCCGGGTTGCGCGATTCGGGTGGCGCGCGACTGCAGCGCGGCGATCTGTGCGCCGTCCAGCCCCAGCGTTTTCGCGGAAGCCACCACCCGCTGCGCGGCGCTGCGATCGGCTTTGGCCTGGGCCTTGTCCATCCGGGTCGACAGCGTGGTGCTCAAGCGTTTGCGAACCTGGATCATCGCGGCTGGCCCACGGACACGATCCTGTTCCGCCAATCGCTGCATGCGGCTGACGAGGTCGCGTACCGCAGCATCCTCACCCTTGAGCAGCCGCTGCTCGCTCTGGTCGCCGAGTGCGGCGAGCAGGCGTGCGCTGACGGTGGACAGCCCGGTATGGCTGGGATCCGTGCGCCAGGCGGCCATCACGCTGTCGTAGGCGTTTTCGCCTGCGGGCGAGATCAGCCGGCCCTGCTGTAACTGCTGCTCGGCGGCGGCCACGTACGGCTGCGCGGCGGACTCAGGCGCGGCGCGCAGCATCGAGTCGCTGGGGTCGGGCTCCGGTGCGGCGAGGGTGGGATCGAATCCCTGGGTGGTCGTTTCTTGCGCAGGGCGTTCTTCGGACGTTGCGATGAGGCTGGCGAGCCGCTTTTCGGCGCTGTTCTGATCCAGCCGCGACAGCAGGGCGATGGCGCCCATGCCGATGGCGGCGATCGTGGCAGCGGCGACCAATTGCTTCAGACCGAACCGTGCGCGCAACCGGGCATAGGCGGCGCGCAGCGGTTGCCGCTGCGCATGCGGCACCCGGCGCATCGCTTCGAGCATGTCCTGCGCGTCGGTGAAGCGTTCGATCGGCGATTTGGCCAGTGCGCGATCGAAGAAACGCTGCCATTGGCCGAGATGCGGCGGCAGCCTCGGGATGGGATCCTGAACGTGCTTGAGCGCCATCGACAGCCCGTCTTCGGCCAGGTAGGGCAACTTGCCGACCAGCATTTCCCACGCCAACACGCCGAGGCTGTAGAGGTCGGCGCGCAGATCGACTTCGGAGCCGCGCGCCTGTTCGGGGGCCATGTAAGCGGTGCTGCCCACGGCGACGCCGGCAGTGGTGACGCGCGACCCGTAGCCCCGGCGCAGGGCGATGCCGAAATCGGTCAGCATCGGTCGCTCGGCTTCGTCGAACAGCACGTTCTCGGCCTTCACATCGCGATGGATCACGCCGCGGCTATGGGCGAAGGCGAGGGCGCTCAGCAGGGCTTCGAGGATTTCGCGGACCCGGGATTCGTCGCTGGTGAGATTGCGCTTGCCCAGATGTCCGCGCGGCAGCACCGGCATGACGTGGTAGGGCTGGCCTTCCTTGGTCCGCCCGACCTCGTGGATATGAACGATATGCGGGTGGTCGAGGCGGGCGATGGTGCGGGCTTCGTTCTCGAACCGCCGACGGCCGATTTCGTCGGCCAGCGCCTCCTGGCGCATGAGTTTGATCGCCACCTCGCGTCCCAGCGACAACTGCTGGCCGAGATAGACCGTGGACATGCCGCCATGCCCGAGAATGCGGAGCAGGCGGTAACCGGCGATCTCCGGCCACCCATCCTGCTGATCCGTCTGCGTAAAACTCATGTACTGCTCCCCCTGCTGCCCGTCGAGCATACCCAAGGCGGGGGGCGGAGTGAATCCGCGCAGGCCCGGGATTGTTTGACGGTATCCTCATCGTTAACGCAAAAACGGGCGAAACATTGCGCATGTCGTTGAGAACGTGGTCGAAACGGGTGGCCCAGGGCCTGCTGGTGGTCGTGCTTCTGGTGGCGTCGGCATGGGCGACGTCACGCCTGCTCGGGCCGACCGATGCGCAGGAAGCGGCGCTGGCGACGATGCGTGAGCCGCTGCCCGCCGTGGAGCGCAATGCCTTTGCCGCACTTTGGCTAATGCCGTATGAGGTGCCTGTATCGGAGCGCGATGCGACATTCGCGGATGACCTTCGGCGGGTCGAGGCGATGCAGCGCGAGGCGATGCTGCCCGGGTCAGGGGTGCATCCGAACCGATCCGCCGATGCCTACGACGCGCCCAGTCCTGCTGCCGGGCGCTATCCCGCAGCGATCGCTGCGGAAGAATTCGAGCGCTTCTGCAAACCCCGCGAGAACTGTCTGAAGCGGGTGTCTGCGGACCTCGATGGTTATGCCGCGTTGATCGAGCGCAGCGCGGGGCTGCTGGATCGGATCGAGGCACTGGAGGAATACGACGGCCTGCATCAGGCGTTTGGTCTGCGCTTCGATTCGCCGATGCCCGCTTACCAATACGGCACGCTGATTCGCACTCGTCATGCCGTCTGGTATCGGCAGGGGCGGACGATGGACGCGCTCGATCGTACCTGCAGGGCGATCACCACCTGGCGCCGTCTTGGCGCCAACAGCGACACTCTCGTTTCCAGAATCCTCGGCGCGTCCTATGCGGGCGATGCCTATGCGCGCCAGTTTGCGCAGATGCTGGTGGAAATGCCCCGGGATGCCGTATTGCCCGCGTCTTGCGCGAAAGCCTTCGAACCGCCTGCCGGGGAAGAAGTGTCCATCTGCAGCGCGATGCGCGGAGAATTCGCCTTCATGTATTCGTCGATAGCGATTGCCCGGGAGGATCGGACGCTGTTCTCGTCGCGGATGTCGAAGCTGCTGTCGCCGTTGCTCTTCAGCGAAGAAATGACCGCCGCCAGTTTTGCGGAACCCCTCGCGTTCTACTGCCGCGCCGACATCCTTCGTGCGATGGCTGACGATGTACCCATCGTCAGCCCGGACGCGTCGCGGGGCGACCTCGGGTTCCAGTGTTTGAGCAACGCGTACGGTTGCGTGCTGGGCGGGATGGCATCGCCGGGCTTCGATGGCTATGCCGCACAGGTGATGGACACCAACGCCCGTCTGCGCTTGATCGGTGCGCTGTTGCGCATACGGACCGACATCGGTGATACGCATCCGTTCTCCGTGCGGCTGAAAGCCACTGTCAATAATGCCGGTTTGCGCAATCGACGCGTCGACATCAGTCCGGACGGACGCAGCCTGTGGTTGCAGAACTACCGAAGCGGCGAAGCGCATTGGGAAATCCCGCTACCTGCGTACTTCCACTCTCCCGCAGCCGAAGCCTCACGCTGAGGACGTATCGCGCTTCCGGCGGACATACAGCTGCTTGCGTGCGCGTGCGACGACTTCGCCTTCGGCGCCGACGATCTCGGTCTCGAACCAGCGCAGGTGCTTCTCGCCGTCGGCGGTCGCCGCGCGGATGTCGTCGAGCGTCGCGTCGTCGAGCCGGAACTGCGCGCGCACGGTGCCGCGGCCGGGCTTCAGGAATGCAATCTCGCCGGCCTTGTCCCAGACGATGTAGTCGCGACCCAGTGCGTGGAAGGCGAGCAGCATCCAGAATGGATCGGTCATCGCGAACAGGCTGCCGCCGAAATGCACGCCCACGTAGTTGCGGTTCCACCAGTGCGGGCGCAGTTCGACTTCGGCGTGGCGCCAGTCGTCTGCGATCGCGCGGACCCGTATGCCCGCAAACAGGAACGGCGGCCACAGATTCAGGATGCGCCGCAGACGACGCGCCGTGATGTCGCGCGCCACGGGTCGATCAGACCAGCAGCAGCGACGACATCTTGCGGCGGTATTGGCCGACCAGGTCCTCGTCTTCGATGATCCGGAAAGCGTCGATCAGCGCCTTGCGCGGCAGGCCTTCGTCGAACGTGCGATCGCGGCGCAGCATCTCCAGAAAATGTTCGAGACCTTCCTGCGAACGGCCGGCAACGATGTCGTGCACGCCGAGCAGATGGCGCGCGCGCAGATCGCCTTCGTTGGCGGCGAGCGTCGCCAGTAGCGTTTCGACCGGCGGGGCGTCCTTCAGCAGCGCGGCGAAACCCAGTCGCGCGCGGGCGCGTATGGCGCGGTCGTCGGTCGACAGATTGGCGGGCAGGGCGTCGAGCAGGCGCTCGGCTTCGGCGGCGTTGCCGGTCTGCAGCAGGGCGATGGCCAGATCGAGTTTCAATGCGTCGTTTTCCGGCGCCGCTTCGATCTCCTCGCGCAGACGCGCGACCTCGGCAAGCGGATCGACCGCCGGCGGCAGCGCTTCTTCGGCGACGGCGGCTTCGACCGCGACCGGCTCGATGCCGTGATGTTTCAGGAACTCACGCAGTTGGCCATCGGGCAGTGCGCCCTGGAAGCCATCCACCAACTGGCCGTTCTTCACCAGCACCACGGTCGGGATCGAACGGATCTGGAAGGCGGCGCCCAGCTCCTGCTCGGCTTCGACATCGACCTTGGCCAGCAGGAACGCGCCACCGAACTCCGCTGCCAAGGCCTCCAGCATCGGCCCGAGGGTCTTGCACGGGCCGCACCATTCGGCCCAGAAATCCAGCAATACCGGGGTCTGCAGCGAACGCTGCATCACATCGGTTTCGAAGTTCTGCGCGTTGGCGTCGAACACGTGGGAAGAGGCGGGGGACATGCGGCGATTCCGTGGGTGTGAGTCCTGTCTATTGTGCCAGTCGACGGCGGTTGCAAGGTGGCGTCGTGCCGGAATCGCGGCCGACAGGCTTCATTCGCCGAACAGCAGATTGGCGGGCGCGTACTGATCGGTCAGCGGACGATAGCCTTCGATCTTCGGCTGCGGATGCGATTCCAGTTCGCGGACGAAAATGCCGATTTCGTGAAATCGACCTTCCAGCTTGCCGGCGCTGTCGCGGATCGTCGTGGCTGGCGGCAATCCGTCGCGGCCGGCCAGGATGATCCGGTTGCCCATCGACATGTCCACGACCCGGGTGTCGGCGAACACCGATTGATAGGTGGCCGCTTCGTAAGGCGCCAGGGGCCCGCGCGCAAATGTGTTCGAAGCGACCACGCCCCCGGGCGCGAGCAGAGACTTCACTTCTTCGATGAATTCGCGGCTCATCAGGTGTTCGGGCACGTAAACGCGCTCGTAGGCGTCGATGACGACCAGATCGTAGCGGATGCCGGCACGGGCCTGGCGGCGCACGAAGACGCGCCCGTCGCCGATGTACGTCTTCAGACGCGCGTCTTCCCGATAGCCGAAATAGGTTTTGGCGACTTCGACGACCGCCGGGTCCAGCTCGACCACGTCGATGCGTATCGACGGATCCATGCGGCGCATCGCGGTCGAGATGACGCCGCCGCCCAGGCCGATCACCAGCACGCGGCGCGCATCCGGATTCGCCACCAGACCCGCGAACACCGCGCGCGTGTACGGTATGGCGAGCAGGTTCGGTGCGTCCTTCAGGATGCAGCTCTGCATTCCGCCGCGTCGCGCGAACGACATGCAGCGGTGCGTGTCGGTGTCCAGCACGATGATGTCGCGGTACATCGATTTCTGGCGATGGACGATGTCGCCCCGGTTCGGATCGGCATCGCGCGCGCATCCGGAGGTCGCCAGCGACAGCAGCGCGACCAGACCGGCAGCGATGCCTGCGACCAGGCTAGCGCGCATGTCGGTCGCGTCCGGTCATGCACAGCCAGGCGCCGATCGCGAACGAGATCGCGATCAGGCCGATGATGATCGTGTTGATCTCGAACAGCAGCACCAGATAGAACGTGGTCAGGATCGTGCCGCCGGCGGAGCCGAGCGTGGATGCGAAGTACAGCCGGCCGGCCGATTGCCCCGAGCGCTCGACGTTGTCGATCAACAGCCGCACCGCATACGGCGAGACCATGCCCGAGAACACCGTCGGCGCGCTGAACATCAGTGACGCGGCCAGCAGCGAACCGTAGCGCGGGTCCTCGATCGCGAACGACAGCGCGTCGAAGACCGCGTCGCCGAACAGGATGACCGGCAGTGCGAGCAGCGCCTCCGCGATCAGCAGCAGCCCCAGACCGCGCAGCGATGGCGAACGCAGCGAAAGCTGGCCGCCGATGAGATAGCCGACCGCCAGCGCGGTCATGAACACCGCGATCAATGCGCCCCAGACGAAGATCGAGCTGCCGAAGTAGGGCGCCAGCAGCCGGCCACCGAGCAGTTCCACGCCCATCACGAAGAAGCCGCTCCATGCGGCGGTGCTGTACAGCGCGGCATTGCGCCAACGCCAGCGCGGCGACGGCACCGTGTCGAGCGGGTGTGATGGCGGCGCTGCCGTTCCGGGTGGGCTGGCGGACATGCGGGTTCCTTCAAAAATGCGACCGGGGATTGTGCCAGTCAGGGCGTATTGCTGGGGGATGTAAAAAAGACTTGACATCAAAATCTCGAAATGTATTCTTTACCTTACATTTAGTAACCTTGAGTTGACTGCAATGCTGATCTCCACTTGGACACGTAGCGCTTTGATCATGGTTGCAGGCTGTGCACTGTGGCTATTGCTGGCGGGCCCGCAGGAACTCTTCGGCTGGGACACCGGGCAGTTCGGAATGGTGTTGCTGGTCGCCAGCGCCTGGGGCCTGCTTTACGTCGTCTCGCAGATGTCGGGCGAAGAGCTGCAGCGCTCGGCGTCGCCCGCCGAGTGGAAAGCGCGGATCGGCGCCGGCTTCACGGTGATCGCCATGGTGTACTTCTTCGCGAAGATGCACGTATTGAAGGATGTGACGCTGCCGCACGATCCGGACGCCAATGCCATTGGCCGCAATCTCGTGCTGCTGCTGATCGCGTGGCTCGTTCTCTCGGAAGTGCTGGCATCACGCTGGAAAGGCGCGGTGGAAGAGGATGAACGCGACCGCGAGATCGCTGTCTTGGCGGCTAGCTGGGGCCACCGTGCGTTGATCTTCTGCATCGTCGGCATTGCGATGCTGAGCTTCACTCCGGCCGACAGGCTGGAATGGGCGACGCCGCTGATGATCGGCAATCTGCTGATCTTCGCGTTGATGTGGGGCTGGCTGTGCGAGTACGTGGCGACCTTGGCGTATTACCGGCGCGACAGGCAGTGACGCGACGATGACCACGACGCCGATCGCGAATCAAATCCGTCGTCTTCGCTTCGAACGCGGCGAGATGACCCAGGAAATCCTGGCGAATGCCTGTGGCGTGACCCGACAAACCATCATTGCGCTGGAGGCCGGACGCTACGGCCCGTCGCTCGAATTGGCGTTCAAGATCGCGCGGGCATTCGGCGTGGGTGTCGAGGATGTATTCCAGTGGAAGGAGAGCGCATGAATCGCACTGTGCGCATGGCTGGCGACGCTGCGCTGCTGATCTTCATCGCTGCAGCCGCGATATTCGGTGCGATGCTCGACGCAGGCGACGGTGGCTTCTCGCAGCGGACGCATCCACTCGCCTGGCTTGGCGCGCAGGGTGTACCCAGGGCGACGATGTTCAATCTCGGCGGTTTCGCGCTGCCCGGGCTGATGGCGGCGGTTGCGCTGTGGCCGCTGCGTCCCGCGTTGCCGGCCGGTGCGCGCTGGAGCGCGAGGATCGGCGCGCAGCTGGTGCTGTTGTCGGCGATCGCGTTCGCGGCGCAGGGCGTGTTGCCATTGGATCTGGAGGAGATGGACGGTGCTGCGAGCGGCTTGCATGCCGCGGCGTGGACCCTCTGGTGCCTGTCGTTCTGCGCAGGTGCGCTGGCGCTGGCCTGGGGGCTTCGCGGAATGCCGCTGCGCCCGGGCTTTGTGGCGATCTGCGCGTTCGCCGGATCGATCGTCTTCCTGCTCGCGTTCGTCGCGCCGCTGTGGATACCGAATGCCTTCGCCCAGCGTGTGGCCTTCGTGCTGTGGCTTGGCTGGGTGGCGTGGGCCGGTCGGATTCCGCCACTCAGCCGTGCTTGAGCTTCAAGCCGAGAATGGTCGCCGACAGCAGGAAGGTCACGATATTCGCAAGGATCATCGGCATCGAATCCAATGCGATGCCATAGACCAGCCACATCGCGATGCCCGCGGTGAAGACCACGTACATGCCCAATGAGATGCTGCGCGTGTCCCTGGTGCGTATGGTCTTGATCGCCTGCGGCACGAACGCGAGGGTGGTCATCACGGCGGCAATATAACCGGCCCATTCCATGTTCGCCATCAGAGTGTTCCCGCGCGTTCGGTCGTGGTGTTCCTGTAGATCACGCCGTCTTTCATCACGAAGTCGACGCGCATCACCGCGCCGATGTCCTTCAGCGGATCGCCGGGCATCGCGACGATATCGGCGCGCTTGCCCGACTCGATCACGCCCTGATCGTCGACGCCCAGCACCTCGGCGGCGAGCAGCGTCGCCGACTGCAGCGCGTAGGTCGCCGGAATGCCGGCCTCGACCATCAGCACGAATTCGCGCGCGTTGTCGCCATGCGGGCTGACTCCCGAGTCGGTGCCGAAGGCGATCTTCACGCCGGACTTGTACGCGCGGGTGGCGGTGTCCTGGATGAGGGCGCCGATCCGCGCGGCCTTCGGGCGGATGACGTCCGGGAAGTAGCCGTCGATCTTCGCCTTGTCGGCGACGAAGCGGCCGGCGGTGATCGTCGGCACGTACCAGGTGCCTTTCTGTTTCATCAGCGCCATGATCTCGTCGTTCATGTAGGTGCCGTGCTCGATGCTGGTCACGCCACCCAGGACCGCGCGTTTCATGCCTTCGGCGCCGTGCGAATGCGCGGCGACCCGGTAGCCGTAGTCGCGGGCGGTCTCGACCACCGCGCGGACTTCGTCGACGGTGAACTGCGGTGCGTCGCCGGATTTCGCGTAGCTCAGCACGCCGCCGGTAGCGGTGATCTTGATGACGTCGCTGCCTTCCTTGTAGCGCTGGCGTACCGCTTGGCGCGCGTCGTCGACCGAGTTGACGACGCCCTCGGTGGGGCCGGGCGGTCCGACCAGGTGGGCGAGGGTGGCGTTGTAGCCGTTGGTGGGATCCGCGTGACCGCCGGTGGTGCCGATGGCTTTGCCGGCGGCCCAGATGCGGGGTCCTTCGATCAGCCCCTGATTGATCGCGTCGCGCAGGTGCGGGGCGACTTCGCCGCCGAGATCGCGCACGCTGGTGAAACCTGCCATCAGGGTCTTGCGCGCGTAGCCGACCGAGCGGAACGCGAAATCGACCTGATCGAGCCGGAACTCTTCTTCGTAAGCGCGCGGGCTCGATTGGTCGCCGAGATGCACGTGCAGATCGGTCCAGCCGGGTGTGCAGGTATGCCCGGCGAGGTCGATGGTGTTCGCGCCAGCGATCTCGACGCGCCCGGCGCGGAGTTCCGTAACCTTGCCATCGCGCACGATCACCGTGTGCGCGCCCAGCATCTGCGCCTTGCGGCTGTCGAAGACGCGTTCGCATTGGAGTGCGACCTCTGCGGCAGCGACATGCAGCGGTGCGAAGCAGAGAACCGCGATGGCGGCGGCGAGTGCGGAGCGATGCATGGGCAGGATCCTGGATGGCTTCCCGCCGATCATAACGGTTCGCGGCGCCGGGGTGGCTCGGCGCCGCGTATGCCTCAGAGGTTGATCACCATCGGCTCGATCTTCACCGCCGGCATGAGTCGCGCGGTGAAATACCGGTCCTGGAAGTATTTGATCTTGTCGCACAGCACCGGGTGCGGAATTCCTTCGTAGAAGAAGATTTCCTTGTCGAAGCCGATCGCCTTCAATTCCTGGGGCAGCATCAGCGCACGACGTTCCTCGGATTCGCTGCGCGAGAATTCGCGCCCGCGGGTGAAGCTGTCCTTCTTCACGGTGGTGTAGCCGAGCATCTCGGAATAGTCGTTGGCGTCCTGCTGTTCGCGCGGGGCGTAGACGATCTGCAGCGCATGGTTGGTGATCATCGTGCGCGACAGATCCTTGCCGTAAGTGGCATCGAGCTGCGACATGCTCTGGATGATCGGCAGCAGGCGGATGTTGTAACCGGCCATGTAAGACACGGCGGTGGAGATGATGTCGACCTTGCCGATCGAGGTGAACTCGTCCATCAGCAGCAGGCACTGATGCTTCAGCTCCTTGTTGTTCTGCGGCAGTTCCTTGGTATTGAGATTGATCAGCTGGCTGAAGAACAAATTGATGATCAGCCGGCTCTCGGCCAGTTTGTTCGGCTGGATACCGATGTAGATCGTCATCTTCTTCTTGCGCACGTCGGTGAGCAGGAAGTCATCGGCACTGGTCACCGCGTCGAGTATCGGGTTGATGAACGCGTTGAGCGGTTCCTTGAAGGTGCCGAGGATCGATGCGAAGGTCTCGTCCGCCTGCGACAGCATGCCGGAGAACGCGGTCTTGGCATGGCTGCTGAGGAACGGACGCTGCGCCAGGTCCTTCAGGAACGGCTTGAGTTCGCTCTGTCCATCGCCCGAAGACAGGCGGTAGATCGCGCCGAGCGAAGGCGGCTTCGAGAACGGGAAGCCGATCTTCTGATCGTCGTCGTATTTCTCGAACAGATACAGCGTGAACGCCATGAACGCGTTGCGCGCCTGACTGACCCAGAATTTCTGGTCTTCTGCGCCGTCCGGATACAGCATCGCCGCGATGCTCATCAGGTCGGAGACGCGAAAAGCGGGATCGCTGGAGACGTAGGTCAGCGGGTTCCAGCGATGGCTGCGGCGGTCTTCTGCGAATGGATTGAACAGGTAGATCTCGTGGCCGACGCTCGCGCGCCAGCCGCTGGTCAGGTCGAAGTTTTCCTGCTTGATGTCCAGCACCACCAGCGACTCCTGGTAGTCGAGAAGGTTCGGGATCACGATGCCCACACCTTTGCCGGAGCGGGTCGGCGCGGCCAGGATCACGAACTGCTGGCCGCTCAGCCGCAGCAGCTTGCCGCCGAACTTGCCGACCACGATGCCATTCTTCTCCGGCTTGAACATGCCTTTACCCGCCAGATCGCCGCCGGTCGCGAAACGCGCGTCGCCGTGAAGCGCCTGTCCTCTGGGTTTCAGCACCAGGAAGACCAGTCCCATCCAAAGTACAAATGTCGTGCCGAAGCCGATCATGCCGCTGAGCTCGATCTTCTTCACGAACGGCCTGACCTGGGGCTGGTCGATGGCTTTGTAGTAGTGGAGCCATGTATCCCAGGACAGCGGGACATGGGAGAGCTTCAACTGCATCAGCACGATATAGCCGGAGAGATACAGTCCCCCGGCCACAACAAGGATCAACAGTGCCAAGAGGAAAAGGAGTTTTCCGATGGTATTGGATTTCTGCATGCTCACGAGGCGTCCTGCTGCGATTCAGTGGTTCCGGGAGGCTTGATGAGCCCGGAGATGGGAGGATGGGCGGAGACATCCGTACGCAAGTCTCGCACTGCGGTAGCCGCGAGAGAATAGATGGGTGTACGTTCGGGACATGGCCTCGTGGGCCGTATCAAGCGGGCAAGTTGCGTCTGCGGCAACGCACGCTGGATGGTTTCAATTGCAACCTTCCCGTGCCATTCCCGCATGCGCATCCCCCTTTCCGGACTGCTGGCGATCTTACGTCATTCACCTGCGGCGTCGGCAAGCGGTCGTGTTCCTCGGCTCGGTCGACCGGAATAGGCTGAAAGTAGGGGGTCACTGGCCGGATTTGAGACAGGGTTCGTATTTTCAGGTACTCTTCAGGTACGCATTTCGTTGACAGTCGAAGTACGGCTGGACACCATTGGGTCGGGCAAATGGAGGACAGGGGATGCCTCGAATGGTAATCACAATTGCTGCACCAGAACCGCAGCCTCGGACAGGAGGATTCTGTCTTGTTGCCCGGAATTGAACTGATGGGATGTCAAGGATTGGCAGTGCCTTCCGAAGTCATGCACCACGTCGTGCGTGTCGAGTCCTCTTACAATCCCTACGCCATTGGCGTGGTCGGCGGCCGATTGGTCCGTCAGCCGAAGAACCTTCCCGAAGCGCTCGCGACCGTCCGTATGCTCGAAGGGCGCGGCTTCAATTTCTCCATCGGTCTGGCCCAGGTGAATCGTTACAACCTCGACAAGTACGGGCTCGACTCGTACGAGAAGGCGTTCGAGCCCTGTGCAAATCTGAAGGCCGGCTCAAGGATCCTGGCCGAGTGCTACCAGCGCGCGAAAGGCGACTGGGGCAAATCGTTCAGTTGCTATTACTCCGGCAACTTCTCGACCGGCTTCCGTCAAGGGTACGTGCAGAAGATCTATGCGTCCCTCCGTCAGGAGCGCGCGGGCGACGCAGCGCCCGGCTCTCCGGCGATCGAAGTCGTCGGTCGCACCGCCCGGCGCACCGTACCTGTCGCCAGGCACCCGCTCTACAACGCAACGCCTTCGACGGAGCAGGCCAGTGTCGAGGCGCAAACCCTGCCCTCGGCGCCAAGTCAGCCTGCTGTCGCCGCTCCATCGCGGACGCAACGAGTTCCGTCCAGAACCGAATTCGTCGATCCCGTCGCCTCATTCCTTGCGGCTGGCCCGGCACCCCAAGCCCCTGTCGCCGAAGCCATGCCTGCGCCTGTTCCCCAGCCTGCCGAGGCCATCGGACGTGCCGTTCCGACCGCGGGTGTCGCTGGCGTCGCCAAGGTTGTCGCTTCGCAGCCCGCCTCCACCGACGAACCGGCTACGGCCAAACGACGCGGCTCTGCTGGCGACAAGGCGCTTGTCATCAGCAACCCCAACCAAGATGAGGCTTTCGTATTCTAACCCTCGTGTCCCGGGCCGATTCCGGGTCGGGCACGCAGCTGTCGCAAGTACCTGTCGTTGCAAGTGTTTCACCCCACCAACCCAAAGGAGAGTAGTCATGAAGAAGTATTCGAAGTCGGTGTCCAAAGGCACTGCAGTCAACAATATGATGAGCATGTTCAAAGCGATGCTGTTCGTCGCGCTGGTCTCGATGCCCCATTTGCTCTTCGCGCAGGCGATCGATTTCGGTGATACCTGTACGACCGTCAACAGCTTCTTCGAAGGTATCGAAGGCATGCTGAAGTTCATGTCGGTGCTCGTGATCACGGTTGCCATCATTTTCTGTGGTTACCAGATCGCATTCGCGCACAAGCGTCTGTCCGATGTCGCCCCCGTTTTCCTCGGCGCAGTGTTGATCGGTGGCGCCACCACGATCGCGACGATGTTGATGTCTTCCGACACCAACGCTTCCGCCAGCTGCTGATACCGGCGTGAACAGAAATGCCGTGTTCCGTGGCTGCACCCGCCCGCCAATGTTCCTGGGCGTGCCTTACATTCCATTTTTTGTGGTGGCAGGCGGGGTGTTCCTGCTCGCGATATACTTTCACATCTTCTTGCTTCTGCTGGAGCCTGTCGTCATCTACATCATGCGAGTGATGGCAAAGAGGGACGAAATGATCTTTCGTCTGATCGGTCTGAATTTGCAGTTTCGGTTGCGCGCGCGTAATCGAAAGTTACACGATGGTGTATGGGTTTTTTCGCCGAATGCGTATCGCAAGAGTCGGCCTGGTGCCAAGCGGTCGTTTTCCGGTCCGCATATCATCAGCGGAAAGTTGAGCGGTCCTGTTGTGAAAGCTGCGGGTCGGCGGAGCACGACAACGGCTTGAAACGACTCCTCCCGGTGTTCTTCCGCAAGGCAGAACACCGGGAGGGTCATCTGTTAGACGTTTTTTGCACCAATGAACTTCCGCGTCATGCATTACAAGTATTGCCAGTGGTTGGGGACTCGATCACCGCGAATGCGCATGCCGAGCCGTGACCATCTTTTTCATCCCGTTTCACGTCAATGAACAGGCTGTTCGTCCTGTGCCGTTCCGGAGAAGCGCTTCTTTCAACTGTTTCACGATCAGTCTCTACCCCTGAAGGCGCATGTTCACACCCGACACTTCCATCAGTGATTTCATTCCGTTCTCCTCGCATGTCTCCCCCTCTGTGGTCAAGACTCGCGATGGCGACTATCTGGTTTCCTGGCATCTCGAGGGCTTGCCCTTCGTCGGCCGGGAGGAATGGGAGCTCGAGCATCGGCACAACACTTTCAACCGGTTGCTGCAGACTTTGCGCGCGCCCGATTTCGTGAACGTCGCTTTCTGGATCCACGATATCCGGCGCCGTCGGCGCGTGAACGTCAAGAGCAATTTCCGCCATCGTTTCAATCAAGAGATGTCGGATGCTTATTACAACGCGCTCTCTACCCAGAAGATGATGCAAAACGATCTCTACATGACGATGATTTATCGTCCAGTGGTCGGCGGAAAGCGCTTCATGGAAAAATCGGGCGATCACGCCAAGATCAAGGCCGAGGAAGAGCAATCGATCACCAAGCTGCAGGAGCTCGCCGGTAACGTCGAAGCGGTCATCAAGGATTATTCCCCATATCGTCTTGGCATGTACGAAGGGGCGAACGGGGTCGTGTTCTCCGAGACCCTCGAATTCCTCGGTTTCATCGTCAATCGGATCGAAGAGCCCGTTCCTGTCCTGCATTCTCCGATCTACAACTATCTGCCTGTCAGTCGTCACATGTTCTCCTCGAAGAGTGGCGACTTCGTCATCAATTCGCCGAACGGCGTGAATCATTACGGCGCCATTCTGAACGTCAAAGAATATGCCGATGCGACTTTCCCGGGCATTCTCAACGGTTTGAAGTATCTGGATTACGAATATGTCGTGACCCATTCTTTCAGCCCGATGGGTCGTCAGGACGCGCTTAAAGTACTCGACCGCACCAAAGGCATGATGATCTCCTCCGGCGACAAAGCGCTGAGCCAGATCGTCGAGCTGGACTATGCGATGGACCAGGTCTCATCCGGCAACTTCGTGCTCGGCGAGTACCATTTCACGATGGCGATCTACGCCGAAAGCCAGGAAAGCCTCGGGCAGCGCGTTGCATCGACCCGTGCGGAGCTGTCCAACGCCGGTTTCGTGTCCGCCAAGGAGGATCTTGCGGTCGCATCTTCCTTCTATTCGCAACTTCCGGCGAACTGGAAATATCGCACCCGTATCGCGAATGTCAGTTCGCTCAATTTTCTCGGCTTGTCGCCGCTGCACAACTTCGCTTCGGGCAAGCGCGACAACAATCCGTGGGGTCAATGCGTCACCACGCTGCAGACTACGAACGGCCAGCCTTATTATTTCAATTTCCATGCGACACATCCTGCCGAGAACTCGCTGGGCGAGAAGGCGATCGCCAATACGATGGTGATCGGTAAATCCGGTACAGGTAAGACCGCGCTGATCAATTTCCTGCTCAGCCAGGTGCAGAAGTACAACCCGTCGCCGACTATTTTCTTCTTCGACAAGGACCGCGGTGCCGAGATCTTCGTGCGCGCCTGCGGCGGCAACTATCTCGCGCTCGAGAACGGTGAGCCGACCGGATTCAATCCGTTCCAGTGCCAGCGCAACGAAAGCAACGTGCAGTTCCTGGCCGGCCTCATCAAAGTGCTGATCGGCAAGAAGGATTACACCTCCCGCGACGAGGAAGACATCTCCCGTGCGGTGGAAAACATGCTCGATACTCCGATGCACCTGCGCAGCATGACCAACTTCCAGAAGAGCCTGCCGAATATGGGCGACGATGGGTTGTTCGCGCGCATGCGCAAATGGACCAATTCGGGCTCGCTCGGCTGGGTTTTCGACAATCCTGTCGATACGATCGATCTTCAGAAAGCCAATATCATCGGTTTCGATTACACGGACATCATCGACAATCCTGAAGTGCGCGTACCGATCATCAACTATCTGCTCCACCGACTCGAAGAATTGATCGATGGACGCCCGCTCATTTACGTGATGGACGAGTTCTGGAAAATCCTCGACGGCGAAGGTGGTTTGAAAGAGTTCGCCAAGAACAAGCAGAAGACCATTCGTAAGCAGAACGGTCTCGGTATCTTCGCGACCCAGAGCCCGGAAGACGCGTTGAAGAGTTCCATCGCAGCTGCGCTCATCGAGCAGACCGCGACCATGATTCTGCTGCCGAATCCGAACGCCAGCCGCGAAGATTATATCGATGGCCTCAAACTGACCGATGCCGAATATCAGGTCATCAAGAGTCTCGATGAGCGTTCGCGCTGTTTCCTGGTCAAGCAGGGACATGCCTCGAGCGTTTGCCAGTTGAATCTTCGCGGCATGGACGACGCCTTGGCCGTCATCTCCGCATCGACCGACAACATCGAGATTTTGCGCCAGGTACTCGCCAGCAAATCCCAGGAGAAGGGGGTCCATGAGGATGCTCTTCTGCCCGACGATTGGCTCGACGATTTCTATACCAATCGAAAGGGCTCGGGCAAGCGCCCCGCTCAGCCGACTGGAAGTGGCCGCTTGGCGGCCGGCGCTTGACTTCGTGACCGGAATCGCGTTTTAACACGTTTAATATAGATGCCTGATACCAATCGTCAAACCCGCCCGTTCTCAGCCTGAAACCACACTGGAGGTGTCCCATGAAGACCGACCGCAAGTCCCGCAGTAACCGCAAGGCCCCGCTCATCGCCAGTTTGGCGCTTGCCTGTGCCTTTGCGGCCGGCAACGCAGGCGCGGGCATTCCAGTGACCGACGTGGGCAACATGCCCAATCACATCATCACCCAGATCAATTCTCTTCTGAATCAGATCAACACCTATACCCAGAAATTCCAGGATTACACGCAGTATGCCCGTGAAATCCAGCACATGACCCAGCAGCTCACGCAGCTCGATCAGCTGTTCAATACGCTTGCTTTGTCGATGACGCCCATCACCGAAAAATCCTCGCAGGATCTGAGTGATGCCATCGCGCAGCGTTGCAGCGGCGGCAGCAGTTCGTTGATCTCGGACATTTTTTCCACGATCGGCCTGGACATGAATGGCGATATCATTGGTCAGCAGAAGACCAAATGTAAGCAGATCGTGAATCTGCAATTCATGCAGTTCAACGAGCAGGTGAGAATGCTGAACAAGCTGAGGCAGACGCAGGCTCAGATCGAGCGGATTCAGGGCCAGATGGCTAGTTCCAGCGCAAATGGCCAGATGGACACCAACGTGGCCCAAACACAGAAGCTGATGACGCAGGTGCTGGCCGACGCCCAATACACCGAGACTGTGATCAAGACCTACGAGGGCATGATCAAAATGGTTGAGGAAGATCAGCGGCAGCTTGCGAAGCGCGGCATGAAGGGCGAAAACAGCATCCTTGGGACGATCGTCTCCACTGCTGCGTTGGCTGGCGCGCTGGAAATCAACTGAGATTCATACATTAGGTTGTGCTGGTTATCGCGCAGACTCCTGTCTGCGCGGATGTAGGAGCGATGCCGTCAGCCTCAACCCGAGGCTGCGGTCAACATATCGGGACAAAGGCGGAAATTTATGGGTAACCCAATGGCGAATTGGCTGGCAAATGTGGGCGGACAATTGCTCGATGCGCTGTTGCGTCCGGTCGCGCAATCGATCGGTGACCTTTTGTATTTCAAGCTGATCTACGACTTTGTCCGGAATGAGATTCAGGACTTCGGACTCAACATGATGCAATACGCATCTGGAGTTGTCGGAGGTGCCGCGCTGGCGATATTGACGCTTTGGATCATGATCCAGGGTTTTCGCATCTTGAGCGGTCAAAGTCGGGATTCGTTGATGGCTTTGGTCATGAATGCGCTCAAAGCCGGGCTGATCGTTTCCGCTGCTACAACGTTCGGACTTGCAGGTCCGGACGTCCACGATTTTCTGACCGTGGATTTGAAGGGCGCCATTACTGCTGTCGTGACAGGCGACTCCGGCACGACTGCCGAAGATCTTATTGACGACAATCTGGCGTGGATGCAACTGGGCCTCTCGAGCATCGATGCCTTGCAGATCGTGAGTGACCCCACGCTGTATGCTGAAAAATCACGTGCGATGTGGATGGTCGGCGTCGGTACCGCAGGGCCTGCGATGGTCGGCGGTGCGATGTTGTTGATGTACGAGGTCGCGCTTGCACTGTTCGTCGGTTTGGGTCCCATCTTTATCCTTTGCTTGTTGTTCGATGCGACCAAATCCTTGTTCCAGCGATGGCTGTTGTATGGGATCGGGACCATGTTCTCGCTGGCCGTTCTGGCGGCAATGGTCGCAATTGCAACGAAGACGGTGCTTGCGGTAGCGGAAGCGTTCTGGGCTACTGCACTCATAGGAAGCCTTTTGGGTACGAACTTCAACTCCGGTTTCAGCAGTATGGCCTTGCAACAGGGTGGTGTTGGCCTGCTTCTGACCGTATTGCTGATCAGCACTCCGCCGATGGTTGCCAGTTTCTTCCAAGGCACATTGGGCAGCTTCCAGCCTTATGCGCAGGTCAGCGGTAGCCATGGCGCGGCCCAGACTGGCGGCGGCGGCCGAGGCCGCGGTGGCGACCATGGTAGCTATTACATGGGTGGACGTGACGGTGGCGGTGGCGGTGGTGGCGGCGGCGGCGGCGGTGGACGTAATACCGGTTCCCAGATCAGCCAGGATTCTCCTGTCGAAACATCCAGGCCGAATGTCAGTGGCCGTGCCTCGACCGGAGGTTACGGCACCGAAACTCCAAACCCTGACAGGATCAAGAGTTCACCGCCAGACAGGACCATTGCCTGAGCCTGCTGACTTTTTTGTTTTCTCGTCGCAGTGCTCATGTATGTGACGCTGCGGCCTACCCAACCGCCGGTGATATGCCGTCGGTTGGGAGTTTCGTTTTCAAGCCAGCGAGCGGCTGATCAGGGGTCGCTTTGACGCAACATGCGTCAATGGGCGACGACTTGGCTTCAAGCATGCTGAAGTGTTCATCAGGCGGTAGAGCATACGTGCCGCTATCCCATGAATCACAGCGCCTTGTGACGAATCGATGTAGATGCAACCATTGCGCCCGCTGGGCGGGTTGCGGCCGGTACATCGCTAATTCAGGGATTCCCGGCTAAAAGATGATCCATGTCGCCGATGGCGTTAGGTTAAGGAGATTTGGCATGGTGGGTCTGCGGTTTTCATTACTCGCTCTACTGACAGCTTCTGTATGGTGGCCGACCAATGCCGCTGCTCAGACCTTCGTTTGCCCGAACGGCCCTGGCCCGGGCGAGATACAGGTCGGTACCACCGGCGGATCCGGCGGCATTGCTGTCATCCCGATCTGCGCATCCGATGGCAGTGAAGCCGAAGATGTGGACCCAGTTCCTGCCGGCCCGGAGTGGGAGGACCGCTGGGGCGCCATTGCCAGAGGAAAGGCCGGTGGCTGGGGTGCGGTCGGTGACATGCTCAGCAAAAGAAGCGCCGAGCAGGCGGCTTTGAAACAATGCGAGAGTACCGCGAGCACAAGCCGCGCAGCGTGCAAGGTGTCTATCGCCTATTACAATCAATGCGCGGTATACGTCTGGGGATCGAGTGGCGGCGTATCGTCTTCGGCTGTCGACATCACGACTGCCAGCCAGCAAGCGCTCGAACTTTGCAACAAAACCTCGAACGACTGCGAAATCCTCTACAGCAATTGCAGTTATCCCAAGCAATTGAATTGAACTGAGTCGACCTCAGCTTATTGTTCCATTTGCCTCGCCGGGTCGCTGATCTCCAGCTCGCGGAGGATCACACTGGCTTGCGTCCGGTTGCGAGCGCCGAGTTTTTCGAAGATCGCACTGAGGTGGGCCTTGACCGTGCGCTCCTGTACATCGAGTCGGTCGGCGATCTGTTTGTTGAGCAGCCCTTCGGCGACCAGAGCGAGCACTCGGAACTGTTGCGGAGTGAGGCTGGCAAGGCGGGCGGCAAGATCGGCGTCGCCTGGTGCAGAACGGGCTCGCGCGACAGCCGGCCGTAGCGCAGGCGGCAGCCATTCCTCGCAGCCGAGCACGGTGCGGATCGCATCTCTGAGTTCTTCTAGGCCGGCGCTCTTAGGAATATAGCCGGCTGCGCCATGGTCCAGCGCGCGGCGGATGATCTGCGGATCTTCATTCGCGGAGACCAGTGCGACCGCTACAGCGGGATATTGCGCGCGAATGGCGGCAAGTCCAGCGAGTCCGTGATTGCCCGGCATATGCAGGTCGAGAAGCACAAGGTCGATGTCCGACCGGGCATCGAGGATCTTCAACACTTCATCCAATGATGCTGCTTCGCAGGTGCAGACGTCGTCGGCTGCCTCGGCAGCTGCGCCGCGCAATGCGGCGCGGAACAGCGGGTGGTCGTCGGCGATCAGCAGTTGCGGCATGAATATCGCGGTCGTGGGGAGATACAAGAACGCAAGCCTAACAGGGCGCGGCTGCGACCGGCTGTTGCTGGTTTGGTACCAAAGTACGATGCTGCGGTTGCGTCCTCTTGCTACTGTGCCCGGTCATGACACGTCTCGCCCCTCTTATCGCGTTTCGACTCCCCATCGTGCTCGCCCTGGCACTGGGTCTGGCCGCTTGCGCTGGCGGTCCGCGTACTTCGGTGCGGGCGAATGATCGGGAGTCGACCATGTTCAGTGCCGAGCGCACGACCACGCATCGCGATGGCGATGACCTGCTGACGGCAGGGCTCGGCATCGCCGGCCTGCGCGGCCTGGCGCCACCGCCCTTCGCGAATGGTGCGGCGGCGACTGCGGCGGAGCTGCGGCGACGGGCGATCTGGAGCAACTGGCGCGGGATCGCGGACCTTGCTCCCGGTGGTGGTTATGGTGAGGTCTACGGCAGCACCGCGACTGTGCCGGGCCGTGAGTTTTCGGCGTTTGCCACCGTGCCCGGTGCGCGTCATCCGCATCGGGTGCTGGTGCAGGTGCCTGATGGCTTCGACCGGAAGCGCCGCTGCGTATTGGTTGCGCCATCGTCCGGTTCGCGCGGCGTCTATGGTGCGATCGCGGTTGCCGGAGCATGGGGACTACCCAAGGGTTGTGCCGTGGCCTACACGGACAAGGGGACGGGCACCGACTATTTCGATCTCGATACCCGCAACGGCGCGACTGCAGATGGCACTCCGGCAACCGCGGGGCAGGGTGCGATGCTCGCGTTCGCGCCGGAGACGCCAGCCAATCCGTCGGGCGTTGCGTTCAAGCACGCGCATTCGCAGGACAATCCCGAAGCGGATTGGGGCCGCCATGTGCGCCAAGCGGCGGAATTCGCGCTGCAATCGTTGAGTCGCGCCTTTCCCGAGGATGCGCCTTTCACGTTCGCCAACACGCGGATGATTGCGGTCGGTATTTCCAACGGCGGCGGCGCTGTACTGCGCGCTGCGGAAATGGATAGCGGCGCGCCTAGCGAAGACTGGTTGGACGCCGTGGTCGCAGGCGAGCCGAGCGTGTTCGTCGAAGGTGCGGGCAGTCGCGCGCTGTACGACTACACCACCGAGGCGGCATTGTTGATGCCCTGTGCCCTGCTGGCGATGGAGAATCTGCCGCAGCCTCCCCTGCAGGCGCAGGCGCGCGGGGTCTGGGCGCAACGCTGTGCCGCGATGAAAGCGGCCGGCTTGATCGATGGCGATGACACGGATGCGCAAGCGCGCGACGCTCATTCGCGACTGCGTGCGCAGGGATGGACCGAGGAGGCGCTGCGTGCCGGCGCGCTGAGCGTCGGTTTCGATCTGTGGCGGGCGGTTGCGGTCACCTATGCATCGGCTTACGGGCGTTATGGCGTGGGCGAGCATCCGTGCGGCTTTTCCTATTCGATGCAGAATGCCGACACGACCGCGCGCAGCGCGACCCCGGAGGAGCGCATGTCGTGGTGGAGCGACGCCAGCGGCATTCCGCCCGGTGCGGGCGTGGGCATCATCGATGAAGTCGCGAAAGTGGACCCCAACGCCGCGCGTTTGCGCTGCCTGCGCGATCTGTGGGGCGGCGCGTCCGCCGATGCGGACCGGGTGCGCAAAGGCATCGCCGAAACCCGTGCCGGGCTGCCGCGCGCCGACTTGCCCGTGACCGTGATCCACGGCGTCGATGACGGCTTGATTCCGATGGCATTCACCAGCGCGCCCTATGTCGCCCATGCGCGTGCAGCGGGTCGTGACGTGCGGTTCTGGCAGGTGCGCAACGCACAGCATTTCGATGCATTCCTCGGGTTGCCCGATTACGGTGCGCGCTATCTGCCGATGTTGCCTTACGTGTACGCGGCGCTGGATCGTACGCTCGCGACGCTCGAAGGCAATGGCCAGTTGCCCACCGACGCGATCATCGAGACCGTACCGCGCGCCGGCAAACCGCTGACGGCCGAGCATCTGGCGATTCCGGAGCACTGATGACTCGCGGGGCTTGCCCCCGGCGGATGCGTTTGGCACGCTGGGAACCGGCAAGTCGCGAGGTGTGGACATGAAGTCGGGTCATACGGGTCAGCGTCACTTCTCGATGTTCCGGGATTTCCATCTCGCCGACTGGCTCACGCTCGCGAATGCGTTCTGTGGCGTCTGCGCCGTGTTCTTCGCGATGCGCTACATGCAATCGGGCGAGAAGCACGATCTGATCTGGGGCATCAGTCTGGTGCCGTTGGCCTTCGTCTTCGATGCCCTGGATGGCCGCGTCGCGCGTTGGCGACAATCCTCGTCGACATTGGGCCGTGAGCTGGATTCGCTCGCCGACGTGATTTCGTTCGGCGTCGCGCCCGCAGCGCTGGGCTTCGCCGCCGGGCTCCAGGGAGTCTGGGACTGGATCGTGCTGGCTTACTTCGTCTGCTGCGGCGTCAGCCGGCTCGCGCGCTACAACATCACTGCCGAGCAGTTGGCCGACGGCGCCGACAAGGTCAAATATTTCGAAGGTACGCCGATCCCGACCAGCCTCGCACTGGTGGTGATGCTGGTGATCGCGGGCGACGCCGGGCGCATCGGCGACGATTTCTGGTTCGGTGCTTACCAGGTGGGGCCGTGGGTCCTGCATCCGCTGGTGCTGGTCTATGCGCTGTCCGGCTCGCTGATGGTCAGCAAGACCATCCGTATTCCGAAGTGGTGATGCTTCTCCACGGAAACCCGGCGGCGGCCGTTGTTATCATGATGTCCTCTGACCGGGAGCGATGCGATGTGGACTGCAGGCGGTGCGGGTGGTTCGGCGGGGGGGCAGGGTTTCGGTATGCCCGGTGATGTCGGGGCGCTGACCCAGCAATACTGGAAGGCGCTGAGCGAAGCGATGCGGTCGGTCGGCGGCGGCGCACCGCCACAGGATCCATGGCGAGCCGCCATGGACAGTTGGTCGCAGTTGGCCGGTGGGGCTCGACGCAACGACGCCAGCGACGCGATCGAACGTTTCTCCGCGCAGGCGCGGCAGTGGTTCGGAATGATGCAGCAGGTCGCCGGACAATTCGCCGGTCGTTCCGCAAGCGCCGAAGACATCGCTGGCGCCTGGAAACAGGCGATGGGCGGTGGTGGCAATCCGTTCGCGAGTTTGTTTACCGAAATGACCGGTCGCGGCCAGTCCGGCTTCGATCAGTGGTATCAGCAGGTCGCGCCGATGTTCAAAGGCATGTTCGGCGGCGGCATGTTCGACAACAACGCGTTCGCGAACAACATGTTCGCCGGCATGGGCCAGGGCAGCATGCTGCGTGACGGCATGCTTCGTGACAGCATGCTTCGTGACAGCATGCAATCGATGCGCATGCCCGCATTCGGGCCGCATCGCGAACAGCAGGAACGCTGGCAGGCGCTGGCGGAAGCCCAGTTCGAACTGCAGCAGAAGAACGACGCCTACAACGCGCTGATGCTGGAAGCCGGCCGCGATGCCTTCGAGCGCTTCGAGCGCAAGCTCGCCGAACGCAGCGAACCCGGCCGCCAGCTGCAGTCTGCGCGCGCGCTGTTCGATCTGTGGATCGATGCCGCCGAGGAAGCCTACGCCGGGATCGCGCTGTCGAGCGGCTTCCGCAAGGTCTATGGCGAACTCGTGAATGCGCAGATGCGCGTGCGCGCCGGTATCCAGCGCGAAGTGGAACTCTTCGGCGGCCTGTTCGGCATGCCCGGCCGCACCGAAGTCGATGCGGCGCACCGCAAGATCGCCGAACTCGAACGTCAGCTGCGGCGTCTGCGCGATGCGGTGCCCGTGCAGCCCATGCAAGCGAAGCCTGCGCCGAAAAGACCTGCGCCTGCGAACGTCGAGAAACCTGCTGCGCCCGCAAAGCCCAAGCGAGTCTCGAAGCCGGCCGTGAACGCAAGGCCTGCTGCCAAAGCAAGCCCCGCTGCGAAAAAAACCGTGCCCGCCAAGAAAAAGTCCGCCGTGAAGAAAGCCGCCGCGGCGAAAGCCCAGCCTTCACGCGCGACCGCGAAGCCCGCAGTCAAACGCGCGCCGCGTCAGGCGATCGCTGCGATTGCGATGCCCGAACCGCTGAAGCCGATGCCCGCAGCCAAGACTGCGAAGAGGAAGCGCTGATATGTACACGCCTTTCGATGTCAGCCCCGAGAAACTGGCCGCAGAAGCGGCGACCGTGCAGCAGAAGCTGGGTGCTGGTCTCGCGACCCTGCGCGGAATGGACGATGTGCATTACGGCGTTACCGCGAAAGAAGAAGTCTGGCGCGACGGCAAAGTGGTGCTGTACCGCTTCAAGGGCGCGAAAGCGCCTACCGCGAAAATTCCGCTGCTGATCTGCTACGCGCTGGTCAATCGTCCGTACATGGTCGATCTGCAGGACGACCGATCGCTGGTCAAGAATCTGCTGGCGCTCGGCGAAGACGTGTATCTGATCGACTGGGGTTATACCGACCGTTCCGATCGCTTCCTCACCCTGGAGGATTACATCGAACGCTTCCTCGGCGGTGCGGTCGATCATCTGCGCCACACGCACGGACTCGATGCGATCAATCTGCTCGGCATCTGCCAGGGCGGTGCGTTCTCGCTGACCTATTGCGCGCTGCATCCCGACCGGATCAAGAACCTCATCACCATGGTCACGCCGGTGGATTTCCACACCGACGACAACATGCTGTCGCACTGGACACGCGGGCTCGACATCGATCTGTTCGTCGACACGCTGGGCAATGTGCCGGCCGATCTGATGAATCTGTGCTATCTCACACTCAAGCCTTATCGCTTGTTCGTGCAGAAGTACGTCGGCATGGTCGATATCCTCGACGACAGGAAGGCGATGGAGGATTTCCTGCGCATGGAGAAGTGGATCTTCGATTCGCCCGACCAGGCCGGTGAAGCCTTCCGCCAGTTCATCAAGCAGTATTACCAGGCCAATGGTTTCGTGAACGGCGGTATCGATATCGGCGGGCGCGCAGTCGATCTGGGCTTCGTCGATATGCCGGTGCTGAACATCTATGCTGAGCAGGATCACCTCGTGCCGCCGTCGGCCTCCAAACCGATGAAGGGGCTGGTCGGCAGCACCGACTATTCTGAAGTGTCGTTCCGTGGCGGCCATATCGGCATCTATGTGTCCGGGCGCGCGCAGAAGGAAGTGCCGTCGGCGATCCACGATTGGCTCGCGAAACGCGCTAAATGAATCATCGTTCGCGTTTCGTCATCGCGTTGGCTGCCTGCGCGCTGTCGCTGGTGGCGAACGCCGCTGCGGCGGCACCTGCCGCCAAAGCGCAGCATGAGATCGATGCGCTGATCGCAGGTCTCGGCAGTTCCGGCTGCGAATTCGAACGCAACGGCAGTTGGCACGATGCCAAGGCCGCCCGCGCGCACCTGCAGAAGAAGTACGACTATCTGCGCAAGCGCGACATGGCCGACACCGCCGAGTTGTTCATCGAACGTGCGGCCAGCAAGAGCAGCATGAGCGGTAAAGCCTATCGCGTGCGCTGTCCGGGCAAAACGGCCGAACCGTCCGAGCGCTGGTTCAGGCAGCGACTGCAGGCATTGCGCGCTGCGCCGACGCGCTAGGGCCTGTTAACGTGACCTAGCCCGATAGCGTTAACAGGCCCTATACAATCGCTGCACACTTCACTGTCGAGACGCCCATGGCCGGAACCCGAACCCTCGCCCGAAGCCGCAATGATCGCGTGCTGGTCGGCGTCGTCGGCGGTATCGCCGCCCGTTTCGGCTGGAGTCCGACCTGGCTGCGGGTGGTCTACGTTCTGGTCGCGGCGCTGTCCGCTGCGTTTCCCGGGATATTGGTTTACCTGATCCTGTGGATGCTGATGCCGGAAGAGGGCAGCGCTTGAACCGCTGGCAACGCGGTCTGCTGCTCGCGATCGGCGTGTCGTGGACCCTGCCCAACAGCCTGATCGGTGCGATCGCCGGTGTGGCTGCGATGCCGTTCGGTGCGCGCCCGAAGTTCCGCAAGGGCGATCTCGCGCTGGTCTTCCACGGTTTTCCGCTGGGGCCGGGCGGCGCGATGACGCTGGGCAATGTGATGCTCAGTACGCACACCGATCTCGACACGCTGTGCACGACCTACGCCCATCGCGCCGGCTGGTGCGTGCAGCCGAAAACCCGCATCGGCGACCACGAGCGCGCGCACGTGCTGCAGTACATGGCGCTGGGGCCGTTGTTCCTGCCGCTGTACCTGCTGTTCGGCGGCGTCAGCGCGCGCAATTGCTTCGAACGCGCCGCCGACCGCTATGCGTTGACCGGTCGCGGCTGGTGGCCGTGGCTCAAAGCGAATTCGAAAGCCGAAATCGTGCGCATCGGCGATGCAAAGGCTCAGTAATCCGGCCGCAGTTTGATCGTCGACAGCTCGCGTTTCACGCTGCGCATGAAAATGCCGGGTGCGAACCACGTGTACACGCAGAAGCCCAGCCATGCGAAGGACAGCGCTGGCGACCATGCGTCGAGGCCGTGATCGACCAGCGCGATTCCGGCAGCGCGGTAGACCAGATACATGCCGACCAGCAGCGCGATCGCGCGCTGGTTCGAGCCGGTCGAAATATAGCTCTGGAAACGCCACCACAGACCGAGCAGCCAACTCTGCCGCGCCTTCACCGCAGCGAGCAGGGTGAGCGCGCCTTCGTCGCCCGGAGCATTCTGCAGCGCCCAGACCGCATGTTCGCGCGCCTGTTCGGTGCGTCCGGCGGCCAGATCGCAATGACCGATCAGGGTGAGCGCATCGACGTGTTCGGGATCGATTTCCAACGCGCGCTCCGCATGCGCGCGCGCCGCTTCGCGTCTGCCGGCGGCGTATTCGATCCCGCCGTACTGGGCCCAGACGCTGGCATCGTCCGGCGCGTATTCGCTGGCCTGGACGATTTCCGCCAGTGCGCGTTCCGGTTGTCCCGACGCCTCGTACAGGCTGGCGGCAAGCTGATAGCTTTCCGCGTGCTCCGACGCCAGCGCCCGTGCGGCGTCGATGTGCGCTTCGGCCTGCTTGAATGCGCGCCGTGCGATCAGCACCGAGGCCATCGCGAGATGTGCGAGATCGGAGTCCGGATCCAGCGCGATCGCCTGCGCGGCTTCTAGATTCGCGGCGTGCAGACGTTTGCGCGAGACCAGACAGAACGCAAGGACCGCATGCGCATCGCTGTGGTCCGGATCTTCGCCGAGCACGCGGGTCAGGACGTCGATCGACTGGTCGATGTGCCCACCGTGCATCAGGCGCAGGGCGTGTTCGAGCAGGCGGGCGATACGGATGCTGTCGTTCATCTGCTGTCGTTCATCGCAATGCGGCCGCCAGCAGCCCGGGCAATTCGACTTCGGCAAACAACGTGCGGCCGATCAGGAAGCACACCAGCAGTCCGACGGCGCCGTTGCGCAAGACACCGCCGTAGTGGGTCACGATCTCGGCGCTGCGCGACTGCGAGAGGTACAGCGCGTAGCCGAGCGACAGCTTGATTGCGGGCAGCGCCAGCGCGGCGTATTTCACCGCCGATCCCTGCAGATATCCGTAATCGGCGGCCCCGGCGATGACCAGCACCGCCATCACGCAACCCGCCAGGCTGGCGACGATGTATCCGCTTTCGCGCAGCACGGCCGGGCTGCCGAGGGCACGCATATTGAATGCGAACCAGAGCAGTCCGATGCCGTTGCCCGCCAGCATCAGCGCCATCAGCGGCCACAGCGGATCGACCGCGTAGCGGATCAGCCCAGTCGGGTGCGGTTCGTCGGGGATGCGGTAACGCGCGAACGCCAAGGATTACCCCTGCTTTTCGAGGAATTTCAGCACGTCGTCGTACTGCCCGCCCTGATTGGCGTAGCGCGCGTGGTTGCGCGCGCTGGTCAGCCACTCGAGCGTGGTCGGTCGGATCTGTTCCATCGCCTCGCGCAGGTGGGCCATGCCGATCTCGCTTTCCTTGCCGGAGGCGATCGACTCTTCGATCGCTTCATCGGCCGCAGTGTCGACGAGGTTGCGCAGGTCCGCGCCGGAATGTCCGGAGGTGCGGCGGACGATATCGCGCAGATCCAGACTGTCGGCGACCGGTCGGCCGGCGAGCAGCAGTTCGAGGATGGTCTTGCGCGCATCGGCATCCGGCGGCGGCACGAACAGCACGCGATCGAAACGTCCCGGCCTGCGGAACGCCGGGTCCACCGCCCAGGGCACGTTGGTCGCGCCGAGCACCAGCACGTGATGGTTGTTCTGCGAGAAGCCGTCGAGCTCGGTCAGGAACTGGCTGACGACCTTGGCGGAAGTCGCTTCGCGCGCGTGCTGGCGCTTCCCGCCGATGGCTTCGATCTCGTCGAAGAAGATCACCGACGGCGCGGTGCGTCGCGCCTGCTCGAAGATTTCGTGCAGCTTGCGCTCGGATTCGCCGATGTACATGTCCAGCACATCGGTGATCGAGATGTTGTAGAACTTCGCGCCGCATTCGCCAGCGGTGGCGCGCGCGAGCAGGGTCTTGCCGCAGCCAGGCGGGCCGTAGAGCAGGATGCCGCCGCCGGACTGGCGCTTGAAGCGCTGGAACAGCGATGGCTTCAGGAACGGAGTGATGATGCGGCGCCGGATTTCGCGCTTGACCTCGTCGAGCCCACCGACATCCTCGAAACGGATCCGGGTCGCCGCAGGTTCCTGGTAGCGCACCGCATCGAAGGCGGAGGTATCGTCGTTGGCGATGCTGGGCACGGCGCGCAGCCGCGCATCCGACAGCGAAATCACCTTGCCGCTGAGCTGCGAGGCGAACGCTGCATCCTCGATCGCGGGATTGAGCGCGATCGCGGCCAGATAGGCCTCCTGCGCCTCGTTGCGCCGGCCCGCGTCGAACGACAGCCGTGCTTTCGCCATCAAGGCGTCGGCGGAATCCGGCGTTGCCAGCGCCAGCAGCCTGTCGTGCTCGCCGGCATCCGCGAGCAGTCGCAGCGCGCGCTCGCGCGTGGCCTGTTCGGCGAGCAGATCATCGCCGCACAGATCGAGCGCGACGACCAGGGCTTCCGCATCCCGCTGCGCAAGACATGCGTCGAGAACGATGCCGCGCAGCGGCGCGTTCTCGGGGGTGGCGCGCAGGGCTGCGAGCAGGGCGTTCAGGGTGTCGCTGGACATGAGGGGTCGCCGTCTTTCCGATGGGTTCAGCGCCAGATCGACAGCTGTTCGGTGTCCGCGACCTGCATCGCATTGCCGGTCTTGCAGGCGAAGGCTTTGCCGAGCGCCGGAAGCTGCATCGCCGGCACGTTCGCGCGCCATTGCCCGGGCGGATAGGCCGAGAATGCAGCGTGAGTGCTGGCTGCCTGCGGCGACAGCTGCTGCGCCCACAGTCGCCCCCAGCCGCGGAAGAACTGCTGTTGATTCGCGGCAGTGGCCTGCGGTTCGGCTTTTTCGTAGGCGGCCCAGGCCAGTTCGAGACCCGAAAGATCGATCGCGCTCCCGTCGCGCATGCGCGCGCCGTCGATCTTCAGCGCGGCGTTGCCCGGATAGGCGAAGCGGCCGTAGATGCCCGAAAGTGGTGCGATCCGCGCATCCCATGCGGCTGCGGTGGCCGGCGACCACCAGTCGCGCAGCGTGCCGGTGGCATCGATCCTTCGGCCCTTGGCATCGACTGCGCGGCTCAGTTCGTGGCCGATCATCGCGCCGAAGCTGCCGTACTGCGCGGGCAGCGGCTGGCCCATGTCGAGCACCGGCGATTGCAGTACCGCCGCGGTGACGAAGATCCGGTTGTGCGCGAGGTCGTAGCCCAGCGCGGGATATTGCGGCAGCACGTCCCAGCGGCGGTCGGCATTGGCGCGACCGATGCGCTTCATTTCCTCGCGATGGTGCCAGGTCGATGCGATCAGGATATTGCCGCCGAAACTGCCACGACCCATCGGTTGCACCGAGAAGTCCAGATCGCTGCGCGGCTTGCCGATTTCGATCTTCACGCGGTCCAGCTTCGCTCTCGCTTCGATCTTGGTCTGCGCGTCCATCCAGGTATTGCGTTCGATCGCGTTGCCCAGGGACTCCCTGACGCTGCGGGAGATCGTGTCGGCGCGTTCGCGGGTGGCGTCGGGCAGATGCCGTGCGACGTATTCCTGCGCCAGCATCGCGCCGGCCGACGCGTTGATCGCGTCCAGCACCTGGCGCCAGCGCGGCGCGGGCTCATCTTCGCCGCGCAGCAGGCGGCCGCGGAATTCGTGGTCGGCGTCGCGCCACTGCTTGCTCAGGTAGGGCGCCATCGTGTTGCCGACATGGAAGCGCAGATAGGCCTGCCACTGCGCCGGCTTCAGGCTGCCGGCGAGTTTGTCGATCTGTGCGAACAGGGCGGCGTCGGCCATCGACACCTGTTCCGCAGTCACGCCCTGCGCTTTGAGGAAGGCGGCCAACTGCAGGTTGCGGTACTTCTTCGAGAAATCCTTGGTCGGCACCGGGCTGTAGTTGGCCCGCAGGCCCTGCAGTTCGGCCTGCGTCTTCGACAGACGGGCGATCCGGGTTTCGAGGTCGATCACGAGCTGCGCTTCGCCGGCGACTTTCGCCTGCGGCGTGCCCGACAGCGCGAGGATCCTCTGCACATGGCCGTTGTAGCGGCCGAGCAAAGCGCGGGCATCGGCGTCGGTGCGGGTATAGAACGTGGGGTCGGGCAGGCCCAGACCGCCCTGGGTGAAGTAGCCGAAGTAGGTATCGAGGTTCTTGAGATCGATGTCCGAGGTGAAGTTGAACGCCACCGGGATGCCGACCTGGTGCAGCGCCGCGATCGCCGGGGCCACGTCCTGCGGTTTCTTGATCGCACCGATGCGCGCCAGCAGCGGTGCGATCGGCGCGGCGCCGTCGCGATCCACGGCGGCTTCGTCGAGGCCGCTGGCCCAGAAATCGCCGAGCAGCTTCTGTACCGGCGTCTGCGGCGATGTCGCAGCGGCTTCGAGCAGATCGCGCTGTTGCTGCTGCGCGCGTGCCGCCAGTTCGCCGAGCGCGCTGACGCTGCCTTCGGCCGGGACCGGATGCGATTTCAGCCAGTCCGCATTGGCGAAGGCGTAGAGATCGGTGCAGCCGGTCGCGGCGGGCGCGGCCTTGGGCGCGGGCGCTGCGGGCTTGCGCTTCTTGGCGGCGTCCGCATGCGGCGCAGCGATCGCGATCACCAGACAGAGGACAAGCGCGGAGGGGCGCAGGACGGGCAGGGTCGGCATCGTGGCGGCGGTCCTTTTTGGAGTCGCCGCAGTGTAGCAAGGGTACACGGGGGCTCGAACCCGCCTGCGTCACGTTCCGCAGGCCGTGCACGCTGTCAGGGCGATGGTATCGCCCGGTCCGCGAGGCTGCGCTGCGGTATCCGCCGCAATTTCGAGGTGTCGTAGCCCAGCGCGCGCAGGCGTTCGACGTGTGCGGTGTAGTCGGACTCGCTGATCTGCGGGGTGCGGGCCATGATCCAGGCATAGTCGCGCGCCGTGCGGCCGATGATGGTCTGGGTGTAGTCGTCGTCGAGATGAACGATCACGTACTCGGCCTTGATCGGCCAGATGAACTGCATGCCCCAGACCGCGTTGTTGGTGCCTGCGCGCACGCTGCCGACCGGGCGCATGGTGTCGATGGGTGCATCGAAGCTGCCCTTGCGCTGCCGGAACGTGGTCTGGATCTTTCCGTCCTCGCGCAATGCATAGGATTCGACCGCATCGTAGGACTTGCGCTCGAGGAAAGTGGGGATATTCGCGATCACGTACCAGTCGCCCATGAAGCGCGGCAGATCGACGTTCGCGACCGGAGGGATCGGGGTCTTGCCGTTGGCATTGAAGGCGGACAAGGCGATGGCTCCCAGCGTGGTGAACAGAATGGCGAGGATGCTTTTCTTCATGATCCCGCTCCAGCGGCCGATAACGGTGTGTCGTGCTTTGCGAAACGGTAGTGCGCCACCAGCCATTCCTGGCCATCGGCGTAGCCGAACATCTCGGCGCAGGCCATCCAGAACATGCGCCAGCGCTGGAACCACAGCGATGCGGTCGCTTCACCGTAGGCTTCGCGCATCACTGCCATGACTTCGTCGCGCGCGGCATCCTGATTCTGCAGCCAATGGTTGGCGGTGCGCTGGTAGTGGGTGCCGTCGACGTGCCAGCGTTGTTCCGTGTTCAGATCGCGCTGGAACCACAGCAGAGTGTCCGATGCCGGCATCAGCCCGCCGGTGAAGAAATGCCGACCCATCCAGTTGCTTTCGTCTTCGGTCTCGAACGGATACATCAGGGTCTTGTGCGCGAAAATGTGGACGAAGAGTTTGCCGCCGGGCTTGAGCCAACCTGAAATGTTGCCCAGCAGTGTCTCGTAGTTGCGCATGTGCTCGAACATCTCGATCGATACGCAGCGGTCGAACTGTGCGGCGTCGAGCTGCAGCCGGTTCACATCGCAGGTGATGATCTTCACGTGGTCGAAACCGCGCGCACGGCATTGCGCCTCGATGTATTCGCGCTGCGGGCGCGAATTCGAGATCGCGGTGATACTCGCGCCGGGGAAGCGCTCCGCCATCCACAGCGTCAGCGAACCCCAGCCGCAGCCCAGTTCGAGGATCTGCTGGCCATCGGCCAGCTCCGCGCGCTCGCCGTACAGCGCCAGCATCGCTTCTTCGGCCTGATCCAGCGTTTCGCTGCCGCGCGGGTAGTAGGCGCAGGAGTATTTCAGACGCTTGCCCAGGCACAGCTTGAAGAATGCGGGCGGCAGCTCGTAATGCTGGGCATTGGCGGCATCGGTGTGGATCGCCACCGGGCTGTCGCGCAGTTGTTCGATCCGTTGCTGGAAGCGCGCAGCCTGTGTGTCCAGACCGCCGTCGAGTTCGGTCTTCAGCCGGTCTTCGCACTGACGGCGGATACCGTAGCGCAGCACCGCGTCGGGCAGCAGGCCGCGTTCGGCCAGACCGATCAACCCGGGGCCTGCGGCATCGTGGGCGAGTTCGTTGGGCATTGCGGCGGTCTCGTTCATCGTGTGCGGTTCATCCGTGCGCGGTTCGAATAGGCAGGGCGGTTGGCTCGGACCAGCGTCGTGCGAGGGTCGTCAGCAGCGTCATCGCCAACCCCCAGCCCACTGCAAGCGTCGACAGCGCCATCCAGCGCGGCTCGGCAAGGACGATCGCTTGCCAGCCGCGAGAGGCGCCGAGGTAGGCGAGCGGCCCACCGATCGCACCGAACAGCAGTGCGACCACCGGACGCCGCAGCAGGAACGTCATCGAGTGGCGCAGGGTCAGCGCAAACGATGCCCACATCGCGAGAATCCACAGCGGTGCGCCGTCCGGTGTCAGCGTCATCTGGTTCGCGGCATAGCGCGCAAACTCCGAGGTAGCGATGGTGCCGTCGAGCGACGCACCGATCAGGATTGCGATCATCAACAGTTTGAAATCGGCCGTTCGCCCGGTGCGGTCCTGCCGCGCAAGCGCGAAATGCAGCGGCACGAAGATCGCCGCTGCGATCACGTCCGGCCACCAAAGCCCGCGTCCGGCGCCGATCACCGCGCTGAACCAGACGATCTGATAGCCGATGAGATTGGCCCAGAACGTCATGCCTGCAGCTCGCTGCGCGCGGCGGGTTCGCGCGTCAATTCGGGCATCGGTGCGGGCGTGAGGTGGCCGGGTCTGGCCATCAACAGCTGCGCCACGCCGATCGAACGCTCGCGGAAGCCACCTTCGCAATAGGCGAGATAGAACTCCCACATCGCGATGAAGCGGTCGTCGAAGCCCTGCGCGCGCACCTCCGGCAGCGCAGTCAGGAAACGATGCCGCCAGGCTTCCAGCGTGCGCGCATACGACAGTCCGAAATCCTCCAGTTGGATCAGCGCCAGATCGCTGGCGCGACTTTTGGCGGACACCATCGCTGCGATCGATGGAATGAAGCTGCCCGGAAACACGTGGCGCTTGATGAAATCGACCGAATGCAGCGCTTGTTCGTAGCGATGGTCTTCGATGGTGATCGCCTGCACCAGGGCGAGGCCATCCGGCTTCAGCAGCGAGCCGAGCTTGCCGAAATAAGTGTCCAGATACTGTGCGCCGATGGCTTCGACCATCTCGATCGACACCAGCTTGTCGTAGCTGCCGGTGAGGTCGCGATAGTCCTCCAGCAGCAGGGTCACCCGATGCTCCAGCCCGGCGTCCGCCACCCGCTGTGCGGCCAGTGCGTGCTGTTCGCGGGAAATGGTCGTCGTGGTGACGCGGCAACCGTAGCGCCGCGCGGCATACAGCGCGAAGCCGCCCCAGCCGGTGCCGATCTCGATCACGTGATCGTCCGGCTTCAGATCGAGCTTGCGGCAGATGCGATCGAGCTTGCGCGTCGACGCTTCGTCGAGGCTGTCCTCTTCGCCGGCCCAGATGCCCGAGGAATACATCAGGTCCGGCGAGAGGAACAGTTGGAAGAATTCGTTGCCGAGGTCGTAATGCGCGGAGATATTGCGGCGACTGCCCGTGCGCGTATTGCGACGCAGCGCGTGCCACGCGCGCATCAAGAGGCCGCCGAGCCGGGCGGGGCCGGTCTCCATGCCATCGAGCAGATCGCGATTGCGTATCAGCAGGCGAACCAGCGCGACCAGGCCGTCCGAACCCGAGCCCACCACTTCGCAGCGCCACTGGCCGTCCATGTACGATTCGCCGGCACCGACGCTGCCGTTGGCGGCGACCGCGCGGTAAAAGCCGGGATGCTCCACGTCGATGCGGATGTCCAGATCGCAGTCGCGGTCGGCCGGTTCGCCGAGTTCTACCGTTCCCAGTGCATCGCGCAGTTGCACCCGACCGTGGCGCAACTGCGCCATCTGCGCGATCAGCCTTCGACGCAGGAACCGGTCGAAGGGCCCGAATTCGGCGCGCGCATCGTCGAGCGCAGGCTTGGCGATCCCGTTCATTTCGTACCTCGGACAGACAGTATTTTGTCAGGATGGTCGTAGACCGGATTGCGCTTGAGCCACAGACGCAGCGCCTGCCAATGGATCGCGCCGACCACCTGCGCGGTCATCAGCGGATAACGCCAGAGCACGCGCCGCAGCGATGCCGCATCCAGCGGCCTGCGTTCCAGATGCAGGGTCGCGTCGAACTCGCGTTCGCCGTCGCGGATCACGTCCATGCGCACGTGCAGATCCTTGCCGGGCAGGGTGAAGCGCCAGTCGTAGCTGCGCGCCATGCCGATGAACGGCGAGACGTGGAACCGTTTGTCGAACGACCAGTGCCGTGCGCGGCCGTGGATTTCAGCGGATTCTCCGTCTGCGGATTCGATCGGGAGCACATAGGCGTGACGTTCTTTCCAAGGAGTGTTGGTGATTTCAGCGACGATGCAATCGAGAGTGACGCCGTCGGCGGCGTAGCAGTAGTAGAAACTCACCGGATTGAAGGCGAGCCCGGCGTAGCGCAGATGGGTCAGGAGACGGATCGGACCCTGCGGGCGGCGGCCAAGCGCATCTCCCGCGCGCTCGCGCACCGCATCGCCGAGCGGCTGTTCGGGATCGCCGAGATAGTCGCTGCGCCTGAATTCGGCCAGGTTGCGGTGCTTCGCCGACCACAGCCAGCGGTGATCGAACACGCGATCGACTTCGTCCAGATCCAGATACAGCTGCGCCATGCGGTAGCGGAACGCATGCGGGTGCGGCAGGTGACGTCGATGCCG
The DNA here is from genome assembly GCA_017302135.1 of Lysobacterales bacterium. Taxonomy (GTDB): domain Bacteria; phylum Pseudomonadota; class Gammaproteobacteria; order Xanthomonadales; family Xanthomonadaceae; genus Lysobacter_I. The sequence goes on from JAFLDZ010000005.1 coordinate 56,486, forward strand.
CACGACGCCTTCGTAGACGGCACTGGCGAGCGGCGCGTTCATGCGACGGCCTGCGTTTCGACGGACGTTTTCGGCGCGGATGCTGCTGCGCTGTTCTGTGCTGTCGGCCCCCAATCCACGCCCAATGCGCGGGCCACTTCGACGGCGCTGCGCATGCCGTCTTCATGGAAACCCCAGCCCCAGTAGGCGCCTGCGAACCAGGTGCGACGCTGGCCCTGGATTTCGGCCTTGCGCGACTGCGCAGCGACCGAAGCATGGCTGTACACCGGATGCTGATAGCGCAGGCGACGCAGGATTTTCGCCGGATCGATGGCGTCGGTGCGGTTGAGCGTGACCACGAACGGCTCGGGCGATGCGATGTTCTGCAGCAGGCTCATGCAGTAGCTGACCGTGCAGACGTCGGCGGGGTCGCGCGGGATTGTCGCGTTCCACGCGGCCCATGCGTTGCGTCGTCGCGGCAACAGCGAGGCATCGGTATGCAGCACCGTGTCGTTGTCCTGATACGGCATGGCGCCCAGGATCGAACGCTCGGCGTCGCTGGCGTCGCTCAACAGCCGCAGCGACTGGTCGCTGTGGCAGGCCAGTACGATCTGATCGAAACGTTCGGCGCCGTTGTCGGTGAAGATGGTCGCGCCATCGCTGTCACGCAGGATCATCCGCACCGGCGTGCCCAGTCGCTCCTGCACGCCCCAGCGCGCGCGCATCGCATGCACATAGCGGCTGGAGCCGCCGCGCACCACGCGCCACTGCGGCCGGTCGCTGACCTGCAGCATCTGGTGATTGGCCATGAATTGCAGCAGATATCTGGCCGGGAACGACAGGATCCGCGCCGATGGCGACGACCACAGCGCCGAGGCCATCGGCACCAGATGTTCGTCGCGGAACATCGTGCCGTAGCCGTTCTGCGCAAGGTAATCGCCGAGCGTCGGGCCTTCGCCGGGCAGCGACAGCAGCGCCGGCGCTTCGCGGTAGAACCGGAACAGATCGCGGAGCATGCCCCAGAAGCGCGGCGAAACCAGGTTGCGGCGCTGGCAGAACAGGCCATCGAGGTTCGTGGCGTTGTATTCCAGCCCGCTCGCCTCGTTGCGTACCGAGAAACTCATCGTGGTCGGCTGCGATTCCACGCCGAGTTCCGAAAACAGCGCGCTCAGCAGCGGATAGTGCGCAGGGTTGTGGACGATGAAGCCGCTGTCGACGGCGTATCGCCGGCCGTGCAGTTCGATGTCGTGGGTATGCGTGTGGCCGCCCAGATAGTCGTTGGCCTCGAACAGCACGACTTCGTGTCGTTCTGACCCTTTCCGCTGCGAAAGCAGCCAGGCCGAAGCCAATCCGGCGATACCCGAGCCGATCACCGCGATACGCATCAGCCGCCCCTCGCTTTTGCGGCCACCCAGGCCGGCACCGGTTTGAGGTCGTGGACCAGCCGGAACACCGCCATCGTGCGCAGCGCGTAATAGGTCAGGTCGATCTCCCACCAGCGGAATCCCTGGCGTACCGATCCCGGAAAGAAATGGTGGTTGTTGTGCCAGCCTTCGCCGAAGGTCAGCAGCGCCAGCCACAGATTGTTGCGGCTGTCGTCGCGCGTATCGAAGCGGCGCTTGCCGAAGCGGTGCGCCAGCGAGTTGATGGTGACGGTGGCGTGGAACAGCGCAACGGTGGACACGAAGAAGCCCCAGACCAGCATCTGTCCGGCGCTGGTGCCGAGGTCGGGTGCCGCGACTTCGAGCCAGCCGCCGAGCAGGAACAGCGCCACCGCCAGCAGTATTGGAACGACGATGTCGTAGCGGTCAAGCCAGCGCAGTTCCGGGTAGCGCGCAAGATCGCGGATGCGGTCCCAGTCGGTGCGGAAGCCCTGGCGGGTGAGGAACCAGCCGACATGGCTGCGCCAGAATCCGTGCACCACCGGCGAATGCACATCGTGAGCGGTATCCGCATGACGATGATGATTGCGGTGATGCGCCGCCCACCACAGCGGGCCGCGCTGTACGCAGGATGCGCCGATCAACGCGAACGCGAACTGCACCACGCGCGAGGTGCGGAAGGTGCGATGCGAGAAATAGCGATGGTAGAAACCGGTGATCGCGAACATCCGCACGGCGTACAGCGCGACCGCGACCGCGACCGCGATCGGTGAGATGCCGACCCAGAACACCGCGAAGCAGGCGAGATGCATCGCCAGAAAAGGAATCGCCCGCATCCAATCGATGCCAAGGCCGTCGTCGCCAGCGCTCGCGTTACGCGTATCGGTGTCGAACCAATGGGTCAGCGCAGCGAGCAAGCGCCCGCGTGAAAGGGTTGTGGGCTTCGGCCTATTCGAAACAGTGTGCGGAGGTACCGGCATGCGCAATTCCTGGGCAGTCGGTATCTCTACGCGCGAACGGCCGCTGCGGATGCAGCCGCACCGCGGATGATTCGCGGGATGACTACAAGGTCACGATGGCGCCCTTCGCGATGATCGGACCGGTCGCCACACCCTGCGGTGCGCCGCCGACCGGTTCGAGCGTGATCGCGAGCAGCGCACCCTTCGCCAGCGCATCGCGCAGCGTGTCGGGAACCTTGACCGTATGCGAACGGTCGATCGAGACGATGCCGAGCGATTTTGCGGTGCCGCCGGGCGGAATCAGCCACAGCTCTGGCACGCGGCCTTCGGCATCGGCAGGTGCGGGCACCGGCACCATCAGCACCGTGCCCTTGTCCCGATCGACCGACGCCAGCCAGCCCGGGCTGCCGTCGTCGTGGGCGAGGGTGGTGACCGGCTTCGGTGCGGATGGATCTTCGACCGCAGGTGTCGGCGGTGTCGGTGCCACGGCGACCGGGCCCGGCCCCGGCAACGCATCGTCCCGGAACAGCCCCATCGGGCCGATGGCGATGGCTGCCAGCGCTGCGGCAGCGGCCAGACCTGTCGCGGCGCGCCAGAATCCCGTGCTCTGCCACAGACTCGTGCGGTCCGTCGCGTTCGACGAATCCACGGCGGGCCAGCCAAGACGGCTGCGGATGCGTGGCCAAAGATGCGGCGGCACATCGGCGAGGCTGCCGGTCTCGATCAGCGACGACAGGCGGTGCTCCCAGTCGATGACAAGGCGCGCGAAGCCCGGGTCGTGTTCGATCCGTCGCTGCACTTCGCGGCGAGTTTCGGCGTCGAGGACACCCAGTACGTATTCGCCGGCGAGCAGATCGGCCGAAGGCGGTTCTTGTCCGTCGAAATCCTGATCGTGCAGGTCGCGGACGTTCATGATTCCAGACATCCGCGCAGTTGCATCAGGCCTCGACGTATCCAGCTCTTCACCGACCCCAGCGGCGATGCGATGCGCTGGGCCAATTCCTCATAGGTCGAACCGTCGAAAAACGCGGCCCGGATCAGCGATTGCCGGCGCGCATCCAACTGGCTCATGCAGGCTTCGAGGCGGGTGCGCTCATCGGCGGAGACCGCAGTCTGCAGCGGTGTGGGACCGCTGTCGGCGAGATCGTCCGCGAATTCGATCGGAGCGAGGACGCCACGCGCCGGCTGGGCGCGCAGGCGGTCGATGGCTTTGTTGCGGGCGATCATCGCGAGCCACGCGATCGGGCTGGCGCGGTTGGGATCGAACTGGTGCGCTTTGTGCCAGATCGTGGTGAACACTTCCTGCAGCACGTCCTCGGCCTCGGTGCGATCCGACAACACCCGGATGCAGATGCTGAGCAGCTTCGACGACGTGGCCCGATACAGCGATTCGAAGGCATTGCGACTCCCACCGGCGACTTCGACCAGCAGTACGTCGAGCCCGGAGGGGTCCTGGGCGGGGTTGTCGGTACGCAAATCGGGCATCCGGGATCCTGCACCATCGGGGGAGAGACAGCGACTCATGTTCGCGGACAACGTGGCGAACAGCAAGTGTGGCTTCGTCATCGTGCATTTGCGTATGGTCGCTGCGCGATCGCCATGCTTTTTGCCGATGTGGGCGCTCGCTATGGTAGAAAAATATGGCTGGAATGCGTGCATGCCAGTGGATACGGCCTGTCGCGTGCGCTGGATGCAGACCGTCGCCGCAAAGAAGAAGGCCCGGGTTTCCCCGGGCCTCCAGATTGGCGCGACGACACGGCTCGACCGTGCGCCGTTACCGACTTACCAGATCACGATGCGCTTGTCGCCGTCGCGGACCATGGCGTCGCCGGCCTTGCAAGAGAATGCTGCGGCGAACGCGGGGTGGTTCGATGGCGAACCGATCGCGCGGAAGTTCGCCGGGGCGTGCGGGTCGGTGGTCAGGCGCACTTTCAGCTCGTCCGGCGTGAAGTTGCGGCGCCACACGGTGCCCCAGTTCAGGAAGAACCGCTGCTCGCGGTTGATGCCATCGATGTTCGCGTCGGGCTTGCCTTCGGTCGCCTTCTTGAAGGCGTCGTAGGCCACCGCCAGACCGCCGAGGTCCGCGATGTTCTCGCCGAGGGTCAGGTTGCCGTTGACCTTCATGCCCGGCACGGCTTCGTAACCATCGAACTGGCCCACGAGTTTCTTTGTCAGGGCCGAGAAGCCCGTGGCGTCGGCCGGCGTCCACCAGTTTTCGAAGTTGCCGGTGGGCCCGAAACGGCTGCCCTGATCGTCGTAGCCATGGATCATTTCATGGCCGATCACCGCGCCGATGCCGCCGTAGTTCAGCGCGTCGTCGGCCTTGGCATCGAAGAACGGCGGCTGCAGGATCGCCGCCGGGAACACGATCTCGTTCTGCTGTGGGTTGTAGTACGCGTTGACCGTCTGCGGGCTCATGCCCCATTCGGTCTTGTCCACCGGCTTGCCGATCTTCGACAGGTTCCACTGGTAATTGAATGCATTGGCGGCCAGCACGTTTTCGATGTAACTGCTGCGCGTGGTCTCCAGGCCCGTCCAATCGCGCCATTTGTCGGGGTAACCGATCTTCGGCGTGAAGCTGGACCATTTTTCCAGCGCTTTCTTCTTGGTCTCCGGGCTCATCCAGGCCAGTCCTTCGATCCTGCCCTTGAGCGACGCGCTGAGATTCTTGACCAGCTCATCCATGCGCGCTTTCGATTCGGCCGGGAACGCCACCTTCACGTACATCTGGCCCAGCGCTTCGCCGGCCTGACCTTCCACGGTATCGAGCACGCGTTTCCAGCGCGGCTTCATTTCCTTCTGTCCGCGCAGCGCCTTGCGATAGAAGTTGAAGTTTTCCTGCACGAAGGCTTCGCTCAGGAACGGCGAGGCGCCGTCGACGGTCTGGAATCGCAGATAGCTCTTCCAGGCGGCGACCGGCGTATCGGCCAGCATCTTCGAGACTTCCGCATGGAACTCGGGCATCGCCAGCGAGAACATCTTCGGCGCGGCCACGCCCTGCGATTCGAAGAATTTCGTCCACGAGAAATTCGGGGTGAGCGTATCGGCTTTGGCCAGATCGACCGGGTTGTAATACAACTGCACGTCGCGCGACAGCTCTTCGCTGGACTTCGAGACTTTGGCCAGACGGGTTTCGAACGCGATCACATCCTTCGCCTGCTTGGCCGCGTCGGCAGCGGCGATGCCGGAGAGCTCCAGGACTTTGGCGATGTGCTGCTCGTAGGCGGCCAACTTGTCCTGCTTGTCCTTGTCGAAGTAATACGCCGGGTCCGGCAGACCGAGTCCACCCTGCGCCACGTAGGCGATGTTCATCGACGAATCGTTGAAGTCGGCGTTCGGGCCGAAGCCGAACAGGCTGCCTTCGCCCTTCGCGAACGACTGCCGCAGATGCTCGGCCACCGCAGGGCCATCCGCCAGGGCGTCGATGGCGTCGAGTCGGCTCTTGAGCGGGGCGATGCCCTGTGCGTTGATCTTGGCTTCGTCCATACCGGTCGCCCAGAAGTCGCCGACGATCTTTTCGACGCCCTTGGCGTCCTTCATCGCGGCGGCCTGTTCGGTCAGTTGCTGCTGCACCGCGAGGGAGCGCTCGCCCAGCATTTCGAAAGCGCCCCACGACGTGCGGTCGCCCGGAATCGCGTTGGCCGCCTGCCACTTGCCGTTGACGAAACCGCCAAAGTCGGTACAGGCATTCTTGGCGCTGTCGAGGTCGGTCGCCTTGAACTGGTTGAACGGCGGGAGTTTGCTTTCGTCGAGGGTCAGCGCTGGCGCCGCCTGGGCAGCGGGCTCCGCGGTGGCTTGGGTGGCATCATCCTGTTTGCACGCAGACAAGGAAGCGGCGATGGCGATGGACAGCATCAGCACGCGTGGTTTGAGGATCGAGGAGGCTTGAGCGTTCACGGAAATCTCCGGCCCGGAGGGCCTTGCAGTGATTGGCGGGCGCGCCTGGTTGGGCGACCCGCGACTGTAGCGCTTCGCCGGGCTGGATTCGGGTGTCGAAGGTCATGCCAGGAAGGCCGGTGGCCTTGTAGCGCTCGATCATCCGTTGTAGTCACTGCTACCGATTGCTGTTACCGGTTTCCGTTCCGTCTTGCCCTCCCTCCGCTATCGACTGAACTTGCCTTGGGGTATCCGCGTGAAGAATTCCTATTTGATTACCGCCTGTCTCGCCATGGCGTTGCCGACACTTTCGATGAGCATGGAAGCCGACGCCGCAGGAAAACAGCAGCGCAGCCCGCGTGGCGAACTGGTCCACCGGATCGTCATGAAGTGGGGCAACCATGTCCAGGAGGCTTACCACGCCGATGTCGGCAAGTGGGCGTCCGACATGGTGCCGGTCTTCTCGAAGGCTTCGCTCGACACGCTCACGCGTGCGGCGAGTGCGCCGAGTTTCGATTCGATGAACGATGCGTTCCTGGTCGACGATCAAGGCAACACCGTCCACACCAACCTGCTCAATGCGGTCAACGCGGGCGCTGCGGGCAGGGTCTCCTCCAGACTGCTCGGCGAGCCGGCCAACGATCTGGTGTTCGTGCCGATCACGCCGTGCCGCATCGTCGACACCCGCCTCGCCGGCGGCCAGATCGCCGCCAACACCGTTCGCCATTTCGATGTCACAGCAGTGAGCGACTACGCCTTCCAGGGCGGCGATGCCAGCAACTGCAACGGCGCCGGTGCTGCCGGTTCGTTCGCGGCGGCGGCGATCAATTTCACCGTCGTCACTCCGGCCACCAGCGGCTACATCACCGCGTTCCCGTTCCTCGGCACTCAGCCGCTCGCGTCCACCGTCAACTATTATGCGGCGGGCAGCGTTGTCGGCAATTATGCAGTGGTCAAGCTCGACCAGGGCGCGTCGGCCAATGAGCTGAGCGTCTATTCGTTCGCGCAGACCCATCTGGTCGCCGACCTCGTGGGCTACTTCATCAATCCAGTGCTCGGCAACCTCGATTGCCAGGAGACTGTTTCCAGCAACATCACCGTCAATGCCAACTCCACCGGTACCGGCTCGTCGCCGGCATGCGCAGCCGGCTACACCATCGTCAGCGGCGGCTGCACGATGTCGACGTTCGACGGACGCATCGTCTCCAGCCGCCAGTTCCCGGGCAGCAACACGCATTTCTGCGCCTTCCGCAACGAAAACGCGACCAATGCGAACACTGGCGTGGTCTACGGCCGCTGCTGCAAGCTGCCGAGCGGGCGCACCCCCTGAGTATCCTGCTCAACACGTGGCACTCGAAGGCCCGCGAAAGCGGGCCTTCTTTTTTTGCGATTCGATTTCGGCTCATGAAAGCCTGTGCAGTCGGCCCCTGTTTTTCATGGAAATTCCGCGATTCCCGATACATTGACGATGCCGGAAATCAACGCTGGACGGCCTCCAGAATCGCCGTTTGTCCGCAACCCGGAGCGCGCGATTGTGTCACTCGGAATACTGGGCTATAACCGATTCGCCCATTCGCGAAGTCAGCAGGATTCGTGTTCACGGGCGCAGGACATGACAAGGATGTTGCCGTTTGCCGGCCCGAAGCCATGACGCTTTCCGCCGGTCGGTCGCGAGCTCGGGATTTTCCCGGCCGCGATGTCCGTTTCGGCTCAGGGAGGAGCCGGCCGGGCTTCCAGATAACCCGGACAGGAGGTCTCATGAAGCAGTTCTTCTCGAAGTTCGCAGTAGCTTCTTTGTTGGCGACGGCTGCGGTTGCGGCATGGGCGGGCGATTCATCGCCTGGCTCGATGCAGCAGGCCGAGAATGCCGATCGTGCCATATTCAATCGCTCCGGCACCCCGCGTTCGGAGCGCGCGCGGTGGGTGTATCGCATCGTCGCCAAGTGGGGCACGCACGTGCACGAAGCCTATCGCACCGACCCGCGCCGCTGGGCGGATTCGATGGCGCAGGTGTTCGCGAAAGCCAGCCCCGATGCCCTGCAGCGTGCGGCGGAAGCGCGCACGTTCTCTGCAATGAATGATGCCCTGTTGGCCGGGACCAATCCGGTCGCGCTGCAGCCCGCCGCAGCGTCGGCACCAAGCGGTGCCGTTTCAAAGCGCATCGCTGCGCGCAGCCTCGGCGACCCGGCGCAGGATCTGGTCTATGTGCCGGTGACGCCGTGCCGGATTCTCGACACGCGTGTCGCAGGTGGATCTATTCCCGCCAACAGCTTCCGCGATTTCGATCTGACCGATGTGGTGCGTTTCGCAACGCAGGGCGGTGACACCAGCAACTGCAACGTTGGGGACAAGGGTTCGTTCGCGGCTGCGGCGATCAATTTCACAGTGGTGACACCGAGCGCCGGTGGGTACATCACTGCCTTCCCGTTTCTCGCCAGCCAACCGACTGCAGCCACGATCAACTATGGCGCTGGCGACATCCGCAATGGTCTGGCGATCGTGCGTCTTGATCAGAGCGCCGAAACCTACGAGTTCAGTGTCTACAGTTTTGCGCAGACGCATCTTGTGGCGGATGTGGTGGGGTACTTCACGGCGTCGCAGGCGACGGCCTTGGAGTGTGTAACGCTAACGAGTCAACCAGTTGCGTTGCCTGCGCCACCTTCGGGCTTGGTGGTTACAAGTCCGGCATGTCCATCTGAGTATCTTGCCGTTTCGGGAAACTGCATATCTAATACTAGTATATGGTCGTGGCAAGCAGGTAGTTACACGACGGATACAACACATAATTGTCAGTATATACCGACGGCTGCAAGCCCAGTCAGAACGGTAACTTCTGCTGTGCGTTGTTGCCGCACGATAGGGCGTTGAACAATTGGCGTTAGCGAGTAGCCCGGGTAAGCGAAGCGCACCCGGGGCTGAGACAAAGGCCCCGGATGCGCTTCGCTTACCCGGGCTACTTTGATGCGGCGACCCCTCGTCAATTGCCACGCAGCTCCGTTTGCGGGATGCTGCCGCCATCGCAAGACGAGGTCACGACCCATGCGCGTTCTCTTTCACGGCGCCGCCGGTGAAGTCACCGGTTCCCTGCACGAGATCGAAGCCGGCGGCAAACGCCTGTTGATCGACTGCGGCATGATCCAGGGCAGCCCCGAGGCCGAGGCGCGCAATGCGGAGGCATTTCCGTTCGAGCCCTCGCAGATCGATGCGCTGATCCTCAGCCACGCGCATATCGACCACATCGGCCGGGTGCCGTTGCTGGTGCAGCGCGGGTTTCGCGGGCCCATCTACGCGCAGACCGCGACCGCAGACCTGATGCCGGTGATGCTGTTGGATGCCGCCGGCATTGCCGAAGGCGAGGCGATGCGCGCCAACCGCGATCGCCGTCGCGGTCAGCCCGAGGCCGTGCCTCTGTACACCAAGGACGATGTACGTGTTGCGATGCAGCAGGTCGAAGCGATCCCTTACGACAGCCGCACCGAATTGTTTCCGGGTGTCGAAATGACCTTCCGCGATGCTGGCCATATCCTCGGATCGTGCAGCGTCGAGCTGTGGGGCGATAGCAAAAAGCTTGTGTTCTCCGGCGACCTCGGCCCGAAAGGCACGCCGATCCTGCGCGATCCGGCGTTGATCACCGAAGCCGATCTGGTGCTGATGGAATCGACCTATGGCGATCGTCTGCATCGCGAGCGCGCCGAAACCATCCATGAACTCGAGGAAATTCTCGACGATGCGTGGCGTTCCGGCGGCTGCGTGCTGATCCCGGCGTTCGCGGTCGGCCGTACCCAGGAACTGCTGTACTGGTTCGCCAAGCACTGGGACGACTGGAAGATGTCGCGCTGGCAGATCTTCCTCGACAGCCCGATGGCGTCGAAGGTGGTCGATGTCTACGGTCGTCACCAGGAACTGTTCGACGACGAGGCCAAACAGGTCTGGCGCGCCCGCCCGAATCCGTTCAAGTTGCCCAACCTGCACATCACCGAGACCGTGGACGAGTCGATGGCGATCAACCGCATCGAACGCGGCGCGATCGTGATTGCGGGCTCGGGCATGGCCAACGCCGGACGCATCCTGCATCACTTCAAACACCGGCTGCACCGGAAGCAGACCCACGTCGTGTTCGTCGGCTATCAGGCCGAAGGCACGACCGGGCGACGTATCGTCGACGGCGCCAAGTGGGTGCGTATCCACGGACACGATGTGCGCGTGAACGCGCAGCGGCACACGGTCGGCGGACTGTCGGCGCATACCGACCAGCGCGGCCTGATGGACTGGTACGGCCAGTTCGCCGGGCGACCGCCGCTGGCGCTTGTCCACGGCGAAGACAAGGCGCGCGAAGCGTTGGCCGGCGAGCTGGGCGAGGCCTACGGCATCACCGCGACGCTGGCCCGGCCCGGTCTGGAAATCGACCTCTGAGGGTTTCAAACTGAATGACGCGAAGGGCAGCGCAGAAGTTTTTGTCTGGCTTATCAATCGCTTTTCGCGTACAGTTCCACTCGTTTCGCGCACGGCTGGCCCGTTTTCCTATGGCAGCCCGCTGCAACCCCGCTGATCGCAGCGACCGGTTCCGCAGCACTCTCCCGCACGTCTTTCGTCGCGCCGAACACGACCCGCCATGTGGCGCGTCGTTTCATTTTGCTCGCAGCGCGGTTTTGGAAAGCTCCGAGTAACGCCCCGCATTCGTTTGCGGTGCGGCATCTGCTTCAGGAGCTACACATGACATTCGAATCCCTCGGGCTTTCGCCCGCGTTGTTGCGCGCGCTTGCCGACAACAGCTACACCACCCCCACACCCATCCAATTGCAGGCCATTCCGCTGGCGCTGGCCGGCCACGACCTGCTCGGCGGCGCCCAGACCGGCACCGGCAAAACCGCCGCCTTCGGCCTGCCGCTGCTGCAGCGCCTCGCGAACAGCGACAAACCGGCCACCGGCCCGCGCAAGCCGCGCGCGCTGATCCTGGTACCGACCCGCGAGCTCGCGGTGCAGGTCGCCGACAGCATCCGCAGCTACAGCAAATACCTCCGCCTCAATGTCACCACCATCTTCGGTGGCGCCGGCATGGGCCCGCAGGTCGACAACCTGCGTCGCGGCGTCGACATCCTCGTCGCCACGCCGGGCCGCCTGATCGATCACATGGAGCGCGGCTCGGCCAAGCTCGATGCGGTCGAGATCCTGGTGCTTGACGAAGCCGACCGCATGCTCGACATGGGCTTCCTGCCGGCGATGAAGCGCATCCTGGCCCGCGTGCCCGCGCAGCGGCAGACCCTGCTGTTCTCGGCGACGTTCGAATCGCAGATCAAGCAGCTCGCGATGGAATTCATGCGCAACCCGCAGCAGGTGCAGGTCTCCGAGCAGAATGCGATCGCTTCGACCATCACCCACCGCGTGCATCCGGTCGACGGTTCGCGCAAGCGCGATCTGCTGATCGACATCCTCACCAAGCGTCACGGCGATCAGGTCCTGATCTTCGGCAAGACCAAGCACGGCTGCAACCGTCTGGCCGAACAGCTCGAAACCGCCGGTCTGCCCGCCGTCGCGATCCACGGCAACAAGAGTCAGGCACAGCGTCAAAAGGCGCTGAACCAGTTCAAATCAGGCAAGGCGCGCATCCTGGTCGCCACCGACGTCGCCGCACGCGGTCTGGACATTCCGAATCTGCCGCTGGTGATCAATCACGACCTGCCGATGGTCGCCGAAGACTACATCCATCGCATCGGCCGCACCGGCCGCAACGGCATGCAGGGCGAGGCGCTGTCGCTGGTGTCGTCGGAAGAGGCCGGTCTGCTGCGTCAGATCCAGCGTCTGCTCAAGACCGATGTGGTGATGGACGTGGTCGAAGGCTTTTCGCCGAAGAACCCGCTTCGCATGGACGGTCCGATGCCGCCGATCAACCGCGGCGGCCACCAGCGTCCGGGCGGCAACAGCGCGCCGCGCAAGCCGAGTCATCGTCCGCACGGCAAGCCGGCCGACCGCAGCGCGCATGCGCACGCGGGCCAGAAGCCGTATCGCGGGGCAGCGGCGAAGCCGGGTGCTGCGAGGCGCGATTCGCGGGCATGATCCGCTGACGCGATTCGTTGACGAGAATCGCACGCAGCGCTGAAAGAAGGGCCGACATTGTCGGCCCTTCTTTTTTGGCTCCTGTTTCAGCATGGCAAGACTCCGTTATTCTTCGACGGCGGTCAGAGCCGCGCCCAGGGGAGCGAATACGATGGCAATGAAGTTCAGGTGCGCAGCGTTCGCGGCATGTCTCTTCACCCTCTGCCCGGTCCTGATGGCGTCCGCAGGCGAGTCGCGAACGCTGCAGCCCTTCGAAAGCGAAGAAGCCTTCCGCAAAATGATCGCGGCATGGCACGCGCAACCCAGGAAGATCGGTGGTTCTGCCGCCGCAGGCATCGCCTCCGATGCGCCCGCGTTCACTGCGAGTGATTCAGGCGACAGTCTCGATATGGTCATGGTGACCGGTTCCCGGATCGCAGCGGGCGGGGAAGAATCGATCACCAACGTCCAGACCGAAGGCGTGGACGAGGGCGATATCGTCAAGTACCACGGCGAATTCATGATCGTGCTGCGTCGCGGGCGACTGTTCGTCGTGCGGATAAGCGACGACAGGCTTGAACCCGTCTCCGCCGCCAACGCGTATGGCGAGGGAATCGATCCGGAGGGCGCCTGGTACGACGAGATGCTGGTTTCCGACAACACCATCGTGGTCATCGGTTACAGCTACGAACGGGAAGGTACCGAGGTCGGTCTGTTCGATCTCTCGGATGCGGGTGTCGTTTCATATCGCGCGACCTATCATCTGCGCAGCGACGACTATTACTCATCGCGCAACTATGCGAGTCGTCTGATCGGCGACAAACTCATCTTCTACACACCGCTGCGTCTGTGGGCCGGCGAAGACATCGACGATCACATGCCGGGACTGCGTCGATGGATGCCGGCAATGGAGACGGACGCGACGTTCAGCCGAATTCTTCCGGCGGCGCGGATTTATCGCAGGCCCCGCGATGAGTCGTTCGAATACGATAGTGAGCCTGTGCTGCATACAGTCGGTATCTGCGACCTGTCGCAGCCGCAGTTGACCTGCGAAGCGACTGCGGTGGTGGGCGGCGATGGGCAGGTGTTCTATGTGTCCCAGGATTCCGTATTCGTGTGGACCGCATCGTCGCATTGGGATGATCTTAAGAAAAGCATCAAGGCCCGGCCGGCCGATGTGTTCCGCATTCCGCTCGACGGTTCTGCGCCGACTGGAGTGCAAGTCAGCGGTATGCCGATCGATCAGATGTCTTTCCTGCAAAAGGACGACCATTTGAATGTCCTGGTGGGGGCGGAAGCCGATGGGCAATGGATGTGGTCAGCGCGGAGCGCGCCAGGAGACCTGTCCTTGCTGCGCATCCCTTTGAGCCTGTTCGCCGATGGTCGCGATGCCGCCAAGCCGGAGCATTACCGACGGCTCGGCGGCATCAACTGGAAGGATGCCGAAACCCGCAATCGTTTCATCGGCGATTGGCTCGTTGTGGCAGCGGGGGAAAGCTGGAGCGACGATCGCGATCTTCCCTATCCGGCTCAGGCGATCCGCTACGCATCCTCCGGGGGCTTCCAGAAGTTCCGCATCGGACATCCTGTCGAACGGATCGAGGCCATGGGAGCGGATGCCATCCTGGTGGGTGGGCACGATGATGATCTGCGCTTTACAAGCGTGTCGTTGCAGGGCCCGCCGCGAGCGGTCAGCGTTTTTGTGCAGAAGGGCGCTGAACAAGGCGACGATCGCAGCCACGGATTTTTCTATCGTGCTCGCGGCGACGATGATGGCTTGCTCGGCCTGCCTGTTCTCAACGAAGACGACAGTGGCGGCGAGTCGGCATCGGTCCTGTTCTTGCGCAACCAGTCTTTGCACTTGCGTAAAGCCGGTACGCTTGCTGCAGAGCGTCCAACCGCTGTCGATGATGATTGCAAAGCCAGCTGTGTCGACTGGTATGGCGATGCGCGGCCGATTTTCATCGGAGATCGGGTGTTCGCGCTGCTCGGCTATGAACTGGTCGAGGGCCACTTCGACGGCAGGCGTATCCGTGAACGTCGGCGAGTGGATTTTTCATCGGGCAACACTGCCGCTCATTAGCAGCAAGAAGGGCGGGCGAGGATATCGGGGTTGAGGTGTGCACAAAATGCTGCGCCCGCATTGCGATTCACGTTGCGATTGTTTTCGTCAATCGAATTTGAATGATCGATAGAAGAAGATGCAAGCCGGTATTGCCGGCTCTCCTGTTCTTCGGTAGATGTCCGGAATAGCGACTGTCTTCCGAGTATATGTGGTGCGCATGCTGCGTTCTGAGCTCAACATGCGCCCATCTCGGGATGACTGCGGGATTTCGGCACCACAACGGACGTGTGGACGCACACTGCCGATATGCTGCTGGAGTGTTTCGTGGAGGGATCCCAGCGTCGCCATCGCATTCACAAGGAGTGAATCATCATGTCCAACGATCATCTTGCCTGTCGCAGTCCAAGAAGCGTTCTAAGCGCTCTTTGCGTTCTGGCCCTTTCGTGCGGTCTATCCGCCTGCGACCCGCCTTCGACGGCTGAAGTTGCCGACAAGGCTGATGCGTCTCCCGCTTCTGCTGAAGCGGATATTTCGCCACCCGCTTCGACACGCGCTTTTGTGCCCCCTGCGTCGTCCGTTGCTTTTTCCGGGAAAGAGGCAGCGCCACCTGAAGTCGACGAAAATCCGCCGCTCGCATCGGAAGTCGAGCTTACGCCAAGAGAGAGGGAAGGCAATCCGGAAGGCAATGCCGAGCTTGCCGTCCGTTACGAGAACGCCGAGACGCTGGGCGATGCCGTTGAATTCGTCATCGACAAGCGCGAGTATCTTTTGAAACGCGATTCGAAGGATCCGAAAAAATTCGTTTCGCTGATCGATTTCGATTTCGACCTGTTCGCGGAGGAACAGGAAAATCGCAGGCGGCAGATTGTAGAGGCCAAGGCCACGAAATTTCCGGTGTTCGACGGGCGCGAGCTGATCCGGGAAGAAGCATTCGAGTTCATTGACCCACGGTTCCTGCAGGAAGCGCGGGAAAAGTCGCTGCCGATCTCGATACGCCAGAGCTTGATCGCCTTGCCGCCACCACCGCCCGGACTCGATCCGGCGAGAACCCTCATGATCACCGATCTTTCGGTCGTGCAGGATCCAACCCGTACTTTCGATATCTGCGGCAATGTCGGCGATCCGGACGGAGCATGGACGTTCAAGACCCTGATGACCGCGATGGCGAATCAGAGCGCGACCAATGTGGACCCGGCCGATTTCGTCGAGAATTGGCTGCAGTCATGGAATACAACGCACACGATCAATACGTTTCCGGTTCCAAAGCGTACGAATATCAATTCCTTGGTGCTTAATCCTTGGCCGCGCGACGCCAACGGCAAACTTGATCTCAATCAGTCGCCGATGCGCCTGCTAGCGATCGCAAATCGCGTCGATTTGCGCAGTACTTTGACAGGTTCATCGGGTTATGGCGGTTCGAGCGGGATACCGATCAATGCAGGTGAGGGACGTTTCGTCTTCGGTGTAGTTAACCGCAACAGCAACGGCGGATGTTCGAAGATGGAGTTCACGGTGATCCTGGAGTATGGGGTTCCGATCAATCAGTGCACTGCAATCCGTAGCTATGCGAGCCAGTGGCTCGGGCTGGGCAATATCGCGCTCGGTAGCGCTGCTTTCAATCCTGCGCTGCAGGCGATCACCGACCAGTTCACCTTGGCGGGCGTTGACGGCACCAAACCCAACGGCAGTGCGATCAATCAGATCCGTACGAACGAAATCGCATTGGTCGGATATGGCTTGCCCATTGATCTCGATCCTGCCGCCGAGCTGTTGAGGCCAGCAGCAACGCAGCGCGGTGGTCCGTGGGAGCTCCGGGAGTTCAAGTTGCAAAGCGACCACCAGTTACATATCGTTTCGACGCAGAACACACCGCATCACTCACTGAACAACACCGCATTGCTGGCCAGCTACATCAACGGGAATACACCCGCTATTTTAAATGGCACGAATCTCTTCCCCGTCACTTGGGCATCGCAGCCTTTTCTGACTGGTTCGACGTTCAATTTCTCTGTTGCCGATAGCTGGGTGTGGAAAGCGCCCGGAATCATCAATACCCAAGCTCGGCATAAATTCTCGTTGAATACCTGCAACGCCTGTCATGGCGGTGAGACGCGCTACAACGGCAAGCCCGTGGTGGCGTTCCCGGCAGGTTCCACGCCCGAAACCAATTTCGTGCACATCACCCCGCGTGATTTCAACGTTCAAAGCGATTTGTCGAAATTTCTCACTGGTACGGGGACGTTGTCGGCGCCTTCGACTTTCCTGAAGGGCGATCCGATCATGACGCCGTCGTACACGACACGTTCTTTCGGCGATGTGTTGCGCCGCCAGACCGATCTGGCATCTTTGTCTGTACAGCGCTGCAAGTCCACTGTGATTCTGCAGGAGGCGCTGTTCCGGTCTCTGAGAGACGTTCACTGACAGCTATCCGCAACAAATGAAATGAAGAAGGGCCCGTATTGCGGGTCCTTCTTTCGTTTGGCGTCGGTAAACTCTCAGCGCTTGCCTTTCGGCCCGCACTCCGCATCCTTGCCCAGCAATCCGCCGATGAAGCCGGGCTCCTTGCACTTTTCCGGCAGCGCCGGTGCGGGATTGCGCTGTGCTGCCTGCGCCGCCGCGCGTGCCTGCCGCATCTGTTCGAGTTTCGCGCGGATCTGCGGCAATGCCGCCAGCGCGGCTTTCTCGCCTTCCACGATCGCGCGGGCGCGCTGCTCGAAATCGGCGGGGCCGATGTCGTTGACCTTGGGCCGGATGATCACGTCGGCGCGCGAGAGTTCCTGTTCGCCGAGTTTCTGGCCCATGATCGTGATCGACTGGTTCACCACGCCCAGCAGGCTTTCCGGGGTCTTGCCGGTGATCCGGGTGGAGATATTCACGGCGATCACGAAATCCGCGCCGAGCTGGCGCGCCGCGTCGACCGGTACCGGACTGACCACGCCGCCGTCGATGTAATAGTTATTACCGATTTTTACCGGTTCGAACACGCCGGGAATGCTGCACGACGCGCGCACCGCCTGACCGACATTGCCGCGAACGAAGATGGTGCGTTCACCGGTTTCGAGCTGTGTCGACACCACCGCGAACGGCTTCTTCATCTTGTCGAACGCGCGGTTGCCGACCATCTCGTTGACGTAGTCCTGCAGCTTCTGGCCGCGGACCAGCCCGCCGTTGAACAGGGTCACATCGCGGATCCGCGCTTCGTCCAAGGCCACGGCGCGCTCCTGCATCTGGAACGCATCCATGCCGCTGGCGTAGAACGCACCGACCACGCTGCCGGCGCTGGTGCCTGACACCACTTCGGGCTTGAAACCATTGGCTTCGAGCATCTTGATCACGCCGATGTGCGCGAAGCCTTTCGCGGCGCCGCCGCCGAGAGCGATGCCGATGCGGATCTTCACCGGCGGTGCGGGCTGTGCGGGTTTCACGACCGGTGTGGGTCGCGCGGGTTTCGTGGTTTGGCCGCCGCAGCCGGCGACGATCAAGGGCAGGGCGAAGGCGAGCAGCAGGCAACGCAGGGAAGTCATGGGCACGGGTCGGAGAGGAAAGCCCGCCCATGATCGCAGTAAAGCGCCGGCCGCTGGAACAGGTGTTGATCGCCACCGCTGTCCCGGCCGGCGCAGGCAGCGGGCGGACAGGCGCGCTGCGGTCAGTACGTCGCCATCAATGCCTGCTTCACGTCGGCCGGCAGCACGATGGCTTCGGCGATGATCTTCGAATTCTGATTGAACAACTCGCAGGCGCTTTCCGGCTGGACTTGGGCGCCGGCGGCGAAATCCTTCATGTCCTGCTCTACCAGCGAGACGAATTCCGCCTGCAGTTTCGGCGCCATCGATTCGGGGTCGATGCCGGCGCGGGCCAATATCTCGCGGGCACGGGTCAGCTCGGCACGGTGGGTCTGGTCGAAGGCGGTCACGAACGGGGTCAGATCGACGCCGCGCTGACGGCAGTAGGCAGGGCGCGCGCGGGTGTTCATGTAGTAGGAACCGAAGAACAGCCCGGCGGCGGTGCGCGCGCGGTTTTCACCGTCGCTGTCTTTCAGCATCGCACTGGCTTGTTTGGTGGCTTCTTCCTTGATCGCGTCGCTCTGCGGCAGTCCCGGATTCTTCTGCGTGGCTTCGGTGCGCAGCTTGTCCATCTGCGTCTTGATCTCGGCTGCGGTGGGCTCGTTCATCCGCTTCGGTTTGAGCGCTTCGTACAGCAGGATGCCGGCCATGAGACCGGCGACGACGACGAGAGTGATGCCTGCGCTTTTCATGCCGCTCCCCGGGAGATTGGATACCCGGGCAGTGTAACGGGGCCGATCGCTGTCCGTCGCAGTCGGCGTCCGTCGATCACCAGAACGGATACTCGCGCATCGGCAGTTTCTTCGGCGGAATCGCGTCGGTCGCCTTCAATACCAGCCCCCAGACGATGCTGGTGGCGAAGGTCATCGCGAACAGCAGCAGCCAGGTCAGCGGCAGTTTCCATCGTCCATCGCGCTGCGCATCGAAGCGGTCGCGGACGAGGAAGGTCGCCAGCGCCATCGTCGAGCCATACGCCAGTGCGACGAACGCCCACAGCAACAGGCCTGTCGGCATCGTCGACAGGCCTGCGACGAAGATATTGCCCTGTTGCTCGATCAGCACCCCGTACAGGCCGGCAGTGAGAAACACCTGCAGCGTCGTGAACCGGTATCGGCGCAGCGCCCACCACTAGGTCAACCACCATGAGGCGTAGACACCGATCGCGATGATCAGGTCGGGGATGAGCTGTGGATGGAACAGTGCGGGCTCCGGGGCGTCGCGCAGGTAGTTGTGGGCCCACGTGCCGGTTTCGAGTACGAGACTCGCGAGCAGCGTCGACAGCAGCAGCGACGTCCCGGCGCCGCCGATGCGCGGCAGGCGCCAGCCGCGCAGCACCGCCAGCACCAGCAGCGGGTAGGGCAGCAACACCGGCGAATCCAGGCACGCCAGCAGAACCAGCGCACCGCTCAGGGCGAACAGCAGGGTTCGGGTGCGCGACAAAGCCGTCTCCGTCGAGGGTGCGGTAGCGAAGACTAGCGCGGGGAATTGTCCGACGCGCGATTCGGGGTTTCCCGACAGCGGCGGATTTGCGGCACCTGATAACCTAGCGGCATGCAGGAATCTCCCCGGGACCTGCTGCACCGCATCTTCGGCCATGCCGATTTCCGCGGCCCGCAGCAGGCCATCATCGAACACATCGCAGCCGGCGGCGACGCGCTGGTGCTCATGCCCACCGGCGGCGGCAAATCGCTGTGCTACCAGGTGCCCGCGCTGCTGCGCGACGGCGTTGGCGTGGTGGTGTCGCCGCTGATCGCGCTGATGCAGGATCAGGTCGAAGCCCTGCGTCAGGTCGGCGTGCGCGCCGAGTACCTCAACTCCACGCTGGACGCCGAATCGGCATCGCGGATCGAACGCGCGATGCTGGCCGGCGAACTCGATCTGCTGTACGTCGCGCCCGAACGCCTGCTGACCTCGCGGTTCCTGTCGTTGCTCGATCGCGCCAAGGTCGCGCTGTTCGCCATCGACGAGGCGCACTGCGTGTCGCAGTGGGGGCACGATTTCCGCCGCGAATACCGCGAACTCACGGTGCTGCACGAGCGTTGGCCCGATGTGCCGCGCATTGCGCTGACCGCGACCGCCGACCCGCCGACCCAGCGCGAGATCGCCGAACGCCTGCAGTTGGAAGACGCGCAGTGGTTCGTCAGTTCCTTCGACCGTCCGAATATCCGCTACACGGTGGTGCAGAAGGAAAACGGCAAGCGCCAGTTGCTCGATTTCCTGCGCGAACATCGCGACGAGGCGGGTATCGTTTACTGCCTGTCGCGGCGCAAGGTCGACCAGACCGCCGAAACCCTGGCCGGCCTAGGGTTCAAGGCGCTGCCGTATCACGCCGGCCTCAATGCCGAGGTGCGCGCCGCGAACCAGCGCCGCTTCCTGCGCGAGGACGGCGTGGTGATGGTCGCGACCATCGCGTTCGGCATGGGCATCGACAAACCCGACGTCCGCTTCGTCGCGCACGTCGATCTGCCGAAATCGCTCGAAGGGTATTACCAGGAAACCGGCCGCGCCGGTCGCGACGGCGAACCCGCCGAAGCGTGGCTGTGCTACGGACTGGGCGACATGGTGCTGCTCAAGCAGATGATCGAGCAGTCCGAAGCCGGCGAAGAGCGCAAGCAGTTGGAACGCCGCAAGCTCGATCAACTGCTCGGCTACTGCGAATCGATGCAGTGCCGGCGACAGGTGCTGCTGGCGGGCTTCGGCGAAATCTATCCCCAGCCCTGCGGCTATTGCGACAACTGCCTGCAGCCCGCCAACAGCTGGGATGCGACCCAGGCCGCGCGCAAAGCGCTGAGCTGCGTCTACCGCACCGGTCAGCGTTTCGGCGCGGTGCACTTGATCGACGTGCTGCGCGGCGGCGAGGGCGAACGCATCCGCCAGTTCGGGCACGACAAGCTGAGCACCTACGGTATCGGCGCCGACCTCGACGCCAAAGCGTGGCGCGGCGTGTTCCGTCAGCTGGTTGCCGCAGGGTTTCTGGAAGTCGATGCCGAAGGCTTCGGCGGCCTGCGTCTCACTGACGCCAGCCGCGCGGTGCTGACCGGCGGGCAGACCGTGGTGCTGCGCAAGGAATTGCCGAGCAAGAAATCGCGCGATCGCGACAGCGGCCCGCGTACCGGTCTACCCGTGCAGTCGCAGGATCTGCATTTGTTCCAGGCGTTGCGCGATATGCGCGCGCGCCTTGCGAAGGAACAGAACGTGCCTGCCTACGTGATCTTCCACGACAGCACGCTGCGCAATATCGCCGAACGCCGCCCGGACTCGATGGGCGAACTCGCGCAGGTCGGCGGCATCGGCGGCGCCAAGCTGGAGCGTTACGGCGCGGAGGTGCTGGAGGTGGTGCGGGAGCAGGGGTGAGGCATCCAAGCCGTGCTGTCGCTTCACTGTGTTTCCGATGCTCTGTATGAAGGCGGCCTCGGTTGCTGGCAGGGAGAAGTGTCGAGTCAGCGATGCCGACCCAATGCAGCGAGTGTTGCGATATAAGAGTGCTTTCGTTTGGACTGGGGAGTGCGGCCTGTGAGAAATAAAATATTCGGCGCGATTGGAGTGATTTGGGGGGCATTGATCTTGATCAATGGATTCTTGTCTTCGGCATCGGAAGCGGATTCGGCAGCCTACAAGAACGGCCAAGCGGGTGCGTTGGTCTTCGGTGCCGTGTTGCTCGTTCTCGGCTTGTATTATTTTTTCAAGAAGCCCAAGCCAAAATAATGATCGAGCCACGATTGGGATGCCAATGACGCAAAAGGCCACGCTCTCGCGTGGCCTTTGTACTTTCCATGGAGGGTTTCCCCTCGCGATGGCTCCTTGGAAGCCGTCGCTGCCAGATCGTGTCTCTGGCTTGGTGCCGAAGGAGGGACTCGAACCCTCACGCTTTTAAGGGCGGCGGATTTTGAGTCCGCTGCGTCTACCGATTCCGCCACTTCGGCGCGGGGCGGCAGTATAGCCGAGGTCGCTGCAGGCCGCGACCGGGCCGATGGCTCAGGCGGCGTGGTCCAACTGCAACTGCTTGCTGGCGTATACGTGCCAGCCGTCGCCAGCGACATCGAAGATGCCGCAGCAGGTCATGTTGCGCTGGTAGATGTGCAGCGAGACGGCGGTGCCGGTGTCGCTGGCGTTGCGGATGGTGTGGTATTCGTGCGGTGGGATCAGGCTGCCGGCGGAGCCGGTGCCGGCGATCAGCGTGCCGACGTCGGTGAAGCGGTAGCGGTCGCCACGTTGTTCGCTGAGGTCGTACTGGGTGATTTCGAGCTGGCCGTGCCAGACGCCTTCGACGCACCACAGACCGGAATGGTCGTGGATCGGCGTGCCCTGTCCGGGGCCCCAGGTCATGGCGATCACGACGTAGCCGTGTTGCGGGCTGACGTAGAGCTCGCGGCGGGCGTAGTGGCCTTCGACCGGGTCCAGCACGCAGTCGGGCAGTGCGACGGTGTTCTCGCGCATCATCCTGCACAGCGAGCTGCGCAGGGCCTGGGCGACGGCGGCGTGGTCGCCGAGAGAGACGGCGGCGTCGATGGATTCGATCAGATGGGCGCGGCCGGGGAAATCGAGCATCGTCATGACGAAATCCTATAAAGGCATTCTGCCGGGTTATGAGTCGATTCTAGCAGCGTCGGCAGGCCATGGGCGGGCGCTTTTGTAGGAGCGGCTTCAGCCGCGAAGCTGGCAAGGTTTCGGGTGCGGCGCTGAGCGCAATCCAAGAATCTCCGGATTGCGGTCAGCAGCAGGGCTGATGTTCCGCTGGCTTCGCGGCTGAAGCCGCTCCTACAAGAGCGGTCCCTACAAAAGCGGGGCTTACAGGGAATCGAGGAATTCGTGCACGGCCGGGCCGAAGCGGGCGAAATCGACCAGGAAGGCGTCGTGGCCCTGCGGCGAGGGCAGCGCCAGGCAGTGGGCGTCGACGCCGCCTGCGAGCAGGCCATCGGCGATTTCCTGCTGCTGCTGGATCGGGAACAGGATGTCGGTATGCACGCCGATCGACAGCGCACGGTTCACGCGCAGCTTCGAGAGGCCCTGCTCGCAGGTGCCGTGACAGGATTCTCCGAGGTCGAACCAGTCCATCGAGCGGCTGAGATAGAGATAGCTGTTCGGGTCGAAGCGGCGGACGAAGCGGCGGGCGTGGCCTTCGAGATAGTTTTCGACCTCGAATTCGAGTCCGAACGGGTCGTCGCCGAGGCGACGGTCGGAGTCCAGACGGACGCGACCGAAGCGGCCGTCCCATTCCAGCGCCGAGCGGTAGGTGATCACGCCGAGCTTGCGCGCCATGCGCATCCCCGCCTCGGGATAGGCCTCGTCGGTGTAGTCGCCGTTGTTCCACTGCGGATCTAGCCGGATCGCTTCGCGCTGCAGCGAGCGGATCGCGATCGAGAACGGCAGCGCGCGGGCGGCGCCGGAGATATTGATGTGGCCGTGGGCGATGCCCGGAAAGCGCTGCAGCAGCGACAGCGCGACCATGCCGCCCATCGAATTGCCGATCACGCAGGCGAGGCGCTCGATGCCGAGGCTGACGATGACATGTGCGGCGGCGTCGGCGCAGTCTTCCACAGACAGATCGGGAAAGCCCAGGCGATAGGTCCGGCCGGTGGCGGGATCGATCGACGCCGGGCCTGTCGATCCCTTGCAACTGCCCAGCGAATTCACGCAGATCACGTACCAGCGATCGGTGTCGATCGATTTGCCGGGGCCGAGCATCGCTTCCCACCAGCCGGGGTCCATGTTGTCGGCATGGCTGGCGGCGTGGGCGTCGGGCGACAGCCCGGTAAGAATGAGAATGGCGTTGTCGCCAGCAGCGTTCGGCGTGCCCCAGATTTCGTACGCCATGCGTGCGCCGAGCAGGGCACCGCCGCGTTTCATCGGGAACGGCGAAGGCAGGTCGAGGAAGCGGCTGCCGGCAGGTATGAATTCGGTCATCCGTGGAGTCTAGCGATCCGGGGCGGGACCGCGGATCGTACGCGATGGGCCGCTGCATTCCGAGGGCAGCGACACGCCCCTCATTCGATATCGCGATAATCGAGCCAGACCAGGGTCGCACGGACGGGGTAGTGGTCGGAACCGATGTCCGGGCCTCTGCTGGATCCGGCCTGCCGCCAATGCATGGTGGCGAGGACATGGTCGATCGGAATGCCGAAGACGCCACGGCCCCACACCGGCCACGTCGGCGTGGAGCGGGTGGCGCGGAACAGGCCGTTCTGCGCTGCGCCCAGCATCGCGGTGGACCATGGCGTGGCGTTGAGGTCGCCAGCGACGACGGTTGGTGTGCGTCCCGCCTGCCGAGCCAGCATCCGCAGCAGCGCATCGCGTTCGTCTTGCCAATACATCGCCATCGGCGGCATCGGATGGACGGCGACGACCCGGATCGGCACATTTCCGCTCGTGATCATCGCGGTGAGGAACGGAATGCCGTCGGCGCTGGCGTGCAGTTCCACGGCGGTCAGCGGCGTGCGCGAGAGCACGCCGATGCCGAACGGCGAATCGTCGGGCGCGAACTCCCGATGCGGATAGTCGTCGCCGAGCTGGCGCTGCAGCGCATCGGCGTACGCCGGCGTCAGCTCGCTGAGCATCACCACATCCGCCGGCTGCGCGCGCAGCCAGGCGACCAATCGGGCGGGATCGCGGTTGCCGACGTTGACGTTCGCCGCTGCGACGATCAGCGCCGGTTTGCCGTCGTCCACGCGCTGCAGCGGCATGCTGGTGCTGAACAGCGGTAGCAGCGCCAGTGGTGCGAGCAACAGCCATCGCCAGGTGCGCGCCGCGCAGATTGCA
Source organism: Lysobacterales bacterium (assembly GCA_017302135.1). Classification (GTDB taxonomy): domain Bacteria; phylum Pseudomonadota; class Gammaproteobacteria; order Xanthomonadales; family Xanthomonadaceae; genus Lysobacter_I. The sequence goes on from JAFLDZ010000005.1 coordinate 81,099, forward strand.
CACAGTAGGAGCCAGCAAAGCGCATATAGCAGTTGCCAGTGTGTGGCGAGATCGAGCAACCACACGGCCGTATTCGAAGACGACGACCACAAGCGGCCGAGCAGCGGCAGCAACAGTCCGAATGCGCAGGGCAGGGCCAGCCAGCGGGCGTGGTCGGCGATACGACGCCTGTGCGATGACGCTGGTACGGCGGTCATTCCGCGCCGAGCGTGAGCTTGACCGGCTGCTTCGCGGGCAGTTGCGCGCGCACGGGCTTCGATTCCAGGTCGCCTTCCTGACGCATGGGATTACCGCTCTCGGAGATGCGGGCGATCACTTCCACTTCCTGCAACGCCGACAGTCTGGCGGTCGGCATCGGGCCATCGGCGTCGTCGAGCGTCACCGTCAGCGGCAGATCGGCCACGCTGTGTTTTTCGACCGCGACCGGCATCGGCGGGCCGTCGGGCGCACGCGCGATCACGAACACGATGGCGTCGCCGCGCAGGCGCACGCGCGCCGCGAATGCGGGATCCAGCGCAACTTCCACGACCAATCCTTTCGACGCCGATCCTGTTGATGCAGGCGCAGCGGCCGGCGGCGGCAACGGCGGCAGCCCCGCGTCCTTGCGAGCGCCGTCGATTTCGGCGCGCAGCGTTTCGGCATTGGCCACGTCGACTTGCGCGAGCAGGGGCTCCCACATCCGCGCGGCTTCGGCGGGTTTGTCCTGCTGACGCAGCGCGATGCCCATGAACAGCCGCGCGCGCTGGTGCTGTGGATCGGCCTTGAGCGCACGCTGCAGATAGTCGACCGCGCGCGGATCGAAGCGGCGCTGCGCATCGGTCTGCGCGCGCGCTTCGGCGGCGGCGGCCAGGAAATTCGCATCCTCCGGCACACGCTTCAGCACTTCTTCCCAGGCGTCTCGCGCCTGCTCGAATTTGTCGACCCGGGCGTAAGCGCTGGCCAGCATCACCCAGCCTTCGTGATCCGGAAAGCTGTCGCGGCTGCGCTCGAGCTGGGACAGCGCCTGTTCGATGCTCTGCGGGCGTTCGACCATCGACGCATCCAGCGCGGTCGGATTGCCGACCAGCCGGTAGGTGCCGGCGGAGGTGAGCGTAAGCCCGGCGATCAGCAGCAGCGTGGACGCCCGCCTGATCCGCCACAGCGGGCGCAGCACGAGTCCGAAGACCAGCAATGTCGCGAGCGCGCCGACCAGCGCGAAGATGAGGGAAGAAGAGGACATCACCACTCCTGCGTATCGTCGATCGGGGGCGGTGTCTTGCCGTCGCGGCGCAGCAGGCGCCAGACCACGACGCCGCCGCCGAGCGCGAACAGCAGCGGGCCGAACCACAGCAGCCAGGTCGTGCTGCTGACCCGCGGCCGATACAGCACGAACTCGCCGTAGCGCGCGACCAGAAAATCGCGCACCTCGGCATCGCTGCGCCCTTCGCGCATCAGCGCGAGCACTTCGTGACGCAGATCGACCGCGATCTGCGCGTTGGAATCGGCCAGCGACTGGTTCTGGCACATCACGCAGCGCAGTTCGGCGACCAGATCGTGGAAGCGCTGCTCTTCGGCGTTATCGCGGAACTGCAGCGGCGCGGGGTCGGAGGCTTTCTGCGCGAATGCCGGCGCAGCGGCGAGCGTCAGCAGCAGAACCAGCGCGCAGCGGCGGAGCATCGCGATCACGGTTGGCGCTCCATGGCGTCGATCATCGGCACCAACTCGTCGCGGACCATGCGTTCGTCCATGACCGCGCTGCGCTTCCAGCGGATCACGCCTTTGGCATCGACCAGCACGTGATGCGGCGAAGTGAAGATTTCCATCCGGTTCGCGGTGCGTCCGGTGCCGTCGACCAGCGTGAACGCGTACGGATCTCCGAAGCGCTGCAGCCAAGCTGCGGCATCCTGCGGTTCGTCCTGGATATTGAAACCGATCACCTTGATCCGCTTGCTTTCGGCGAACCGGGCGACGGTCGGATGTTCTTCCTTGCAGCCATAGCACCAGCTCGACCAGGTGCTGAGCAGATAAGGCGTTCCGAGCAGATCCTGTCGCGACACCATGCGCGAGGGGGCGCCCAGCGTCGGCATCGTGAAATCCGGGAGCGGTTGTCCGACCAGCCGCGACGCAGGCGGTTTGGTATAGCTGCGGTATGCGTAGTTCAGGACCTCCGCGCCGAAAGTCAGGAAGAACAGCAGCACGAAGAATGCCGCGAGCATCCCCAGCCAGTGCTTGAGTGGCGGTCGCGTGGAGGTCCGCTGCGGCGTCTGTGCAGGGGGCTGTGGGGAGGCGTCGATTGGCGGCTGCGAAGACGGCGTCGTCATCGGCCGCGCTCCGCAGCGTCCAGTGCCGGCAACAGTTCGTCGCGGACGATGGCATCGGTCATCGCGCCGACGTGTTTCCAGCGCACGACGCCATCGGCGTCGACCAGAAAGGTCTCCGGCGCGCCGTAGATGCCGAAGTCGATCGCAGTGCCGCCTTCGACATCGGCCAACACCAGCCAATACGGATTGTTGAAGCGTTCCAGCCACGCCAGCGCGTCGGCCGGTTCGTCCTTCCAGTTGTAGCCGATCACGCGCAGCCGCTTGGTTTCGGCGAAGCGGGTGATCACCGGATGCTCGACCTGGCATTCCACGCACCAGCTGCCCCACACGTTCAACAGATACGGCTGGCCGCGCAGTTCCTTCGATGTCACGATTCGGTTCGGCTCGTGCAGCACCGGCAGCGCGAACTCCGGCGCCGGTTTGCCGATCAGCGGCGAGGGCAGCGCTTCGCGATTGTCGCGACGACTCAGCCAGACACCGGTCGCAAGCAGCGCGGCGATCAGCAGGAATGCAGCGAAGGGAAGCCAGCGTTTGGCGCGCATCAGTCTGCGCCTCCGTCGTTCACGGGTGTCGCGTCGCCGATGCCGGGATCACGCTGCTCGCGCTTCTGTTCGCGCGCGCCCAATGTGGACAAAGTGCTTTCGTGATCGTCGGCTGCACTGCGGGGGGTGCGGAATCGCCGATCCACTGCGGCGACGAAACCGCCGAGCGCCATCAGGATCGCGCCCAGCCACACCCAGCGGATGAAGGGTTTGATGTGCACGCGCACGGCCCAGGCATCACCACCCAGCGGTTCGCCCAGCGCAACGAACAGGTCGCGGCTGACGCCCGGGCGGATCGCCGCTTCGGTCATCACCTGGCCGCCGCTGGCGTATTCGCGCTTTTCCGGATGCAGCGTGATCACTTGCCGGTCGTCGCGGAACACGGTCACGGTGCCGCGACTGGCGGCGTAGTTCGGTCCCTGCAACCGCTCGACGCCGTCGAAGCGGAAACTGTCGCGGCCGAGGGTGAGCGTCTGTCCCGGCTTCATCGCGATCTCGCGCTGCTGCACCTGCGCTTCGACCAGCAGCGCCCCGATCAGGAACACCGCGATGCCGCTGTGCGCCAGCACCATGCCGAGCATTTCCGGGGTGAGCGGACTGCTGTGCGTGCGCAGGCGCTGCCAGACGAAGCGCGCGGTGCCGGATGCGATCCACACCGAACCGGCGACGCCGGCTGCGGTTTTCCAGGGGCCATTCGGCGCCTGGAAGTAGGCGATCGCCCCGGCCACCAGCGCCAGCACCGCCCACGGCAGCAGCAGACGCAGGGGGCGCGCGAGTTCGTCGCGCTGCCAGCGGATCAGCGGGCCCAACGGCAGCAACAGGATGATCGGCGCCATCAACACGATGAACAGCAGCGAGAAATACGGCGGACCGACCGAAATCTTGCCGAGTTCCAGCGCATCGGCGAGCAGCGGATAGAGGGTGCCGATCAGCACCATCGCGCAGGCGGCGGTGAGGAAAACGTTGTTGAGCAGCAGCAGCGCCTCGCGCGATGCGCCGGTGAACGGTTTGCCGCCGTCGACGTCCGCTGCGCGCAGCGCATACAGCACCAGCGAACCGCCGACGACCAGCCCGAGGAAGATCAGGATGAACAGGCCGCGTCCGGGATCGGAGGCGAACGCATGCACGCTGGTCAGCACGCCCGAACGCACCAGGAAAGTACCGAGCAGCGACAGCGAGAACGTGGCAATCGCGAGCAGCAGCGTCCAACTGCGGAAACTGCCGCGCTTCTCGGTGATCGCCTGCGAATGCAACAGTGCGGCGCCGGCCAGCCACGGCATGAAGCTGGCGTTCTCGACCGGATCCCAGAACCACCAGCCGCCCCAGCCCAGTTCGTAGTACGCCCACCAGCTGCCCAGCGCGATACCGATGGTGAGAAAGCCCCACGCGACATTGGTCCACGGCCGTGTCCAGCGCAGCCAGCGCGCGACTTCTTCAGGCCGCGAGGCGTTGCGGTCGAGCAGCGCGGCGATCGCGAATGCGAACGGCACCGCGAAGCCGACGTAGCCCATGTAGAGCATCGGCGGATGCACGATCAGGCCGAAATCCTGCAGCAGCGGGTTGAGATCGCGACCTTCGGCGGCGCCGGGCAGGATCCGTTCGAACGGATTGCTGGTGAAGATCAGGAAGGCCAGAAAACCGAGGTTGATGATGCCCATCACCCCAAGCACGCGGGCGACCACCCGTTCCGGCAGCGATTTCGAAAACAGCGCGACCGCTGCGGTCCACAGCGAGAGGATCAGCGCCCACAGCAGCAGCGAACCTTCGTGCGCGCCCCACACGGCGGAATAGCGGTAGACCATCGGCAGCAGCGAATTGGAATTGGTGGCGACGTAGCGCAGCGAGAAATCCTGCACAACGAACGCCCAGGTCAGGATCGCGAAGGCGGTGCCGACCAGCACCAGTTGCGCCCATGCCGTGGGTCGCGCGATCGCCATCCACGGTGCCAGCCCGCGCTGTGCGCCGAGCAGCGGCAGGATCGCCTGCAGCGACGCGACCAACAGCGCCAGGATCAGCGCGATCTGGCCGAACTCCGGAAGCAGATGCATGCCCGCTCAGCGCTCCGGCATCGGTGCTGTGGCCGGAGGCGTTTGCGCAGTCCCGGCCTCTGTCGCTTCGGGCACGTTGTGCTTCTTGTGCGCCAGGCCCATCTTGTCGGCCACTTCCTTCGGCACGTAGGTCTCGTCGTGCTTGGCCAGCACCTGTTCGGCAATGAAGATCTGGCCGTCCATCCGCCCGGTCGCCACCACCGCCTGCTTCTCGCGGAACAGATCCGGAAGAATGCCGGTGTAGCGCACTTCCAGTTCGCCGTCGCCGTCGGTCACTTTGAACCGGGCTTCCATCGAGCCTTCGGCGCGCTGCAGCGAATCGGCCGCGACCATGCCGCCGAGGCGGAACACCGCATCGCCGGTCTTGACCTTCGCACCCGCCTCGTCGGCGAGGATTTCGCTCGGCGTGTAGAGATAGGCGACATTGCGCTGCAGCGCCAGCGTCACCAGCGCGGTCGCAGCGACGGCGGCGGCCAGCAGCAACAGCACCAGCACGAGGCGGCGTTTCCGGGTGGGGTTCATCGTTGCAGCTCCGTGGGAATGGGCGCGTTCTGTGGGGTGGATGCGCGCCTCGCACGCAGGGAGACGTTGCGCAGGATACGGCGGATGCGCAGCAGCGGTGCGATCAGATCCCACAGCAGGACGACGACGAAGATCGCGTAGGCCGCGACCACATAGACCAGATAGGTCATGGCGCACGCTCCGCCGCAGTGTCGATCCCCGCGCGCTGACGCACCCAATCCTTGCCCGCTTCGCGTTCCAGATTGTCCGCGCGCGCGCGCAACAGCAGCGAACCGAGGAACCACAGCTTGGTGCCCAGCACGATCGCCACCAGCGGCGGAATCATGCTGGCGTCCATGCTCGATTCGCCGAACATGCGGATGGTCTGTCCCTGGTGCAGCGAGTTCCACCAGGTCACCGAATAACGGATCACCGGCAGCAGCGCGACCCCGACGATCGCCAGCAGTCCGGCGGCGCGTGCGGCGTTGCGGCGGTCGTCGATGGCCTGGTACAGGCCGATCACGCCCAGATACAGGAACAGCAGGATCAATTCACTGGTCAGCCGCGGGTCCCATTCCCACCACGTGCCCCACATCGGCTTGCCCCAGATCGAGCCGGTGGCCAGGGTGATGACGGTGAAGGCCGCGCCGATCGGCGCGCAGGCCATGGCCAGGATCTCGCACAGCTTGATCCGCCAGATCAGCGCGATCGCCGAATAGAACGCCATCAACGCGAAGATGAACATGCTCATCCACGCCGAGGGCACGTGGATGTAGAGAATGCGGAAGCTGTCGCCCTGCTGGTAATCGGCCGGAACGACGAACAGTCCCTGCCATCCGCCCCAGAGCATCACCAGCACGCCCAGGCCGAAGCACCACGGCGCCCAGCGCGCCGCGAAGCGGTCGAAGTACGGAGGAGAACCGAGTTGGTGGAACCAGCGGACGACGAGATTCATGTCGAGATGGAGCCTGTCATCGATCGATTAAGTGGGACTGAAGGCGCGCAATGCGGGCGTATTGTCGTGGGGGCTTCCGATAGAGGCATTGACCTGCCTCAAGCGGAATCGTTCATGTCGCAGGGTCCGATCACCGCTCAGTTCACCGCAATGCGGATCGCCGCCGCTGCGGTCAGCGGCGCCAGCACCATCGCGACGATCAGTCCGGCGCCCAGCAACAGCAGCGCGCCGACCGGATCCAGGCCCTGCGCGCTGGCGGCGACGCTACCCGCGCCGAACACCAGCACCGGCACGTACAGCGGCAATGCGAGCAAGCCCACTAGGATACCGGAGCGGCGCATGCCGACGGTCAATGCCGCAATCACCGCGCCGATCAGACTCAGCAGCGGTGTGCCCAGCGCCAGTCCCATCATCAGAACCGGCAACTGCGCGCGCGGCAGGTGCATCAGTTCGGCCAGAAACGGTGTCGCCAACAGCAGCGGCCATGCGGTGGTGGCCCAGTGGATGAATGTGCGCACCGCAACCAGCCAGGCCAGTGGCACCGGCGCCAGCATCCACTGTTCGAGCGAACCGTCCTCGGCATCGCCCCGGAACAGGGTGTCCAGCGCGAGCAGTCCGGCCAGCAGCGCCGCGACCCAGAGCACGCCCGCAGCGACTTTGGCCTGGAGCTGCGGGTCGTTGCCCAGCGCCAGCGCGAACAGCACCACCACCATCAATGCGAACAGCGCCGGCTGCAGCGCGTCCCCGCGCCGCCGCCAGAGCAGGCGCAGATCGCGGGTGAGCAGGGCACGGGCGGCGTCCAGCAGGGAGGGTGCACTGCCGGCGAGGCCCATGCGTGGCGGAGACGCGTTCATGCCGCCCGCCTCATGACCAGTTCTCGGGTGCGTACCGGCGGCGCCGCGTAGGCGCCATGGGTGGTGACCAGGGCAGCGCCGCCTTCGCGCAGATGCGCCTGCACCATCCGATTGACCAGTTCGATGCCGTCCAGGTCCAGATTCGCGTAGGGTTCGTCCAGCAGCCAGACCGGTGCCGGCGACAGCCAGATCCGCGCCAGCGAAAGGCGCTTCTTCTGGCCGGCCGAGAGCTGGCGGGCGAGGGCGTCCTGGTAGCCATCCAGACCGACGATGCCCATCGCCGCATCGGGCGATTGGCCTCGGCGACGTCCCTGCAGGCCGCACAGGAATTCGAGGTTTTCCAATGCGCCGAGATCGGCCTTTAGCGCCGGCAGATGACCGAGATAGGCCAGTGCGCGGGTCCGCGCCGGAGCATCGGTGCCGCGGCCGTCGACCTCGATCCGGCCGGCCTCGGGGCGCAGCAGGCCGGCAAGCACCCGCAGCAGCGTGGTCTTGCCGGCGCCGTTGTCGCCGCGGATCAGCAGCGCCTCGCCGGCATCCACGGTGAAATCGAGCGGGCCGAATACCGGCTCGTCGTTGCGCGCGAAGCTGAGGCCGCGCGCCGCGAGCAGGGGTGGGGCTTGGAGGGATGGATCGGTCATCGACAGGCATCGGCCGGATCGCGGCTGCGTTCCAGCCTGAGCCGGCGATTTTACGTGTTGAGTGTCGGGATTGCTTCGGCCTGCGTCGTTCGGGGGCAAAAGCCATCTCCAAGCCAGTCGATATGCGGGTGATCGGCGAGCGTGTCGGGCCGTGTCGCACGCATCCGCAGCCGCACCGGCGTCTCGCGCAGCCATAGCAGCGCGCCGGTCTGACCGAACCGGCGGGCCAGCGCATCGAATGTCGATTCTCCGGGCTCGATGACCAGCCAGTTCTGCGCGCGCCAACTGCGATTGCGGCCGATGACGAAACCCGGTCGGTAACGCAAGCCGAGCTGATCCAGTGCCTGTTGCAGTTCGCGGTCTGCGGCCCGGTTATCCGCGTCGCTGCGTGCCACGTTGCCGGGATTGGACGCGCTGAGCATGCCGAAGCGTGTCGCGTCCGGGAATGTGGCGTCGAGCTCGCCAGCCTGCTTGCCGATCCGGATCGGCCACCATCGGCCGTCGATCTCCCACTTGAACTCGGCTGCCGTATAGATGGCAGCCAGCGTGGCGAGATGGGAGATGGGCAGCGCTTCCTTTACGTCCTGATCCAACAACTTGATTCACCGGGGTTATGGCTGGGCCCGGAATGGTAGGTGGGTGATATTGGAGCCACGGCTCGGATCGCGCTCCAGGGCTCGGCGTTCGTTCAGCCTCGCAGCCAGTCGATATCGGCGTGGTGCGCGAACGCGCGCGGTCGGGTCGCGTCCACCCTGAGCCTGACCGCCTCCCGTGCCGTCCAATGCAGCGTCGCCAGTTGCCCATAGCGGCGCGAAAGCGCGTCGAACTCGACCGGCGGCAGATCGATCACCAGCCAGCTGGGTTCGCGCCACGAGCGATTCACCGCCGACGAAAACGCGGGCTGGAATCTCCTCCCGCTGTCGATCAGGTCCCGCTGCAGCGCCTCGTCCGCAGCGCGATTGGCCGCTTCGGGGCGCTCGACGGAGTGGGGGTTCCAGGCGGACATCAGGCCGAACCGTGTGGCTTCGGGAAACCTGCGGGCAGCTTCGGGGACTCGTTCGCCGATGCGCAGATTCAACCAGTCGCCGTCCATCTCCCAGCGGTATTCCGCAGCGAGATAGGCGCGCACCAGTTCGGCGATCCGGGCTTCGCCGGTGTACGGTGTGGACGATGGCATGGGTCAAGGTTTAACCCGGATGCGCGGCCCCGTAAACTCTGGCGCCCGCATGCGTCGCTGTGCTACACGCCATCGCGAACGACCTCGATCGACTTTCCCGGACCCCAGCATGCCGCAGACCAAATTGCCCAAGGTGGGCACCACCATCTTCACCGTGATGTCGCAATTGGCGGCCGAACACGGCGCCATCAATCTCGGCCAGGGGTTCCCCGACTTCCCTGTGCCGCAGCGGCTGGTCGATGAGCTGGACAAGGCGATGCGCGCCGGGCACAACCAGTATTCGATGATGACCGGCATCCCCGCGCTGCGTCGGGCCATCGCCGAGAAGACCGCGCGCGTCTACGGCGTACTGCCCGATGCCGACCGCGAAATCACCGTCACCAGCGGCGCCACCGAGGCGATCTTCAACGCGATACACGCGGTGGTGAGCGCCGGCGAGGAAGTCATCGTCCTCGATCCCTGCTACGACTGCTACGAACCGGCGATCGATCTGGCCGGCGCGCGCGCGGTGCATATCCCGCTCGACCCGCAGACCTTCGCGCCCGACTGGCAGCGCGTGCGCGAGGCCATCGGTCCGAAGACGCGGATGCTGATGATCAACAGTCCGCACAATCCGTCCGGCGCGATGTTGACCGCCGACGACATGGCGATCGTCGCCGAGCTGCTGCGCGACACCGGCATCTGGCTGCTGTCGGACGAGGTCTACGAGCACATCGTCTTCGATGGTGCGCGGCACGAGTCCGCGCTGCGTTACCCGGAACTGCGCGAACGTGCGTTCGTGATTTCCAGTTTCGGCAAGACCTATCACTGCACCGGTTGGAAAGTCGGCTACTGCATCGCGCCGCCCGCGTTGAGCGCGGAATTCCGCAAAGTGCATCAGTACAACGTGTTCTGCACTTTCCATCCGGCGCAGCACGCATTCGCGGCGATGATCGATGCCGAGCCCGAACACTACGAACAGTTGGGCGCGTTCTACCAGTCCAAGCGCGACCGTTTCCGCGAGCAGTTGCTGACGACGAAGCTCAAGCCGCTGCCGGTGCCGGGCGGCTATTTCCAACTGGTCGATTATTCGGCGATCAGCGACCTCGACGATGCCGCATTCTGCCGCTGGTTGACCGTCGAAAAAGGCGTCGCCGCGATTCCGCTGTCGCCGTTCTACGAAACGCCACCGGAAGGGCAGCGCCTCGCCCGGCTGTGCTTCGCGAAGAACGACAGCACGCTCGATGGTGCGATCGAACGTCTGCAGAGGCTTTGACATGGACGACCTTCGCATCACCCTCGTCCAGGGCGCCACCCGTTGGCACGATCCCGCCGCCAATCGCGAGTACTACGGGCATCTGATCGCGCCGCTGCACGATCGCACCGATCTGGTATTGCTGCCCGAAACCTTCACCAGCGGATTCTCCAACGATGCCATCGCCCAAGCCGAAACCATGGACGACCCGACCGTCGCCTGGGTGCGCGAACAGGCGCGCGCATTGAACGCCGCAGTCTGCGGCAGCGTGCAACTGCGCGATGGCGATGCGGTCTACAACCGCTTGCTGTTCGCCACGCCGGACGGCGAGTTGCAGACTTACGACAAGCGCCACCTGTTCCGTTTCGGCCGCGAGCACGAACGCTACGCCGCGGGTCGCGACCGGCTGACGCTCGAATGGCGCGGTTGGCGCATCTGCCCGATGGTCTGCTACGACCTGCGCTTCCCGGTGTTCTCGCGCAACCGTTACGACGTCGAGCGTCGCGGCCAACTCGATTACGACCTGCTGCTCTACGTCGCCAACTGGCCGTCGGCCCGCGCCTATCCGTGGAAGACGCTGCTGCGCGCCCGCGCCATCGAAAATCTCTGCTACGTCGCCGGTCTCAACCGTGTCGGCACCGACGGCAACCAACTGCATTATTCCGGCGACAGTGCGGTGATCGATTTTCTCGGTCACCCGGTGAGCGAGTGCATGGATGAGGAAGTCGTCGTCACCACGACGCTGCAGGCGAAAGAACTCGCTGCGCATCGCGAGCGGTTTCCGGCGATGCTGGATGGGGACGCGTTCGAGTTGCGTTAGCCATCCGATCGGGACAGCGCCGCAGCGCAGTGTCGTGGCAGCGTGACGATGCCAGCCCAGTCGGGCGCAGGTTCGAATCGCAGGTTTCGATAGCTCCACAGCCATGCCTGGCCATCGCGGATGGCCCATGCATGCGACAGGCGGAAGCCATCGCGCGAAAGCTTCCTTTCGATCGATTCGAACAGATCCACGCTGCCACTGCAGCCTTTCGGCGCCGTATCCAGAACGGGTTTCATCAGCAACCATCGAACCCCTTCACCGGCGAGCACGGGCATCCACATCGCTATTGCGATTCCGAGCAGGGCCCGCGCGCCCCATTCGAACCCTGTTCTCGATGGCCCGGGGATGCTGCACAGCAAACGCAGCGACATCACCGGCAACGACAGGCAAAGCAAGGCGAACAGCGGTGCCGAACCGACCAGGGTCGCGGCGGTTGTCGGCAGGGATATCGGGAAAACGACGTAAAGCATCGCTTCCCAAGGGTCGAGGATCATCCAGACCTGCCAGGCAACGAAGAGATGCGCGATCAACAGCGTCTTGCCGCCGATGGTGCGATCCACCGTTGCGCACCTGTTTTCGTCGATGGCGACAGTGCTCAAGGCGATCTTCTCCCGAAGTACACATGCGAGGCCGCCCAGCGCATCGGCGCTGAGCCCAGCATCAGGTCGAACGGCCAGTCCGTCTGGCAGTGATCGAAGGCCCAGCGCAGCGCGCGTTTGATGCGGTAGCGCGGCGCGGCGCGTTCGGCTTCGAGTTCCGGCGACGGGCCGCCGTCGCGTTCGTGACGTGCGACCGCTTCACCGACCGCCCAGCCGTGCTGCCAGGCCGAATGGATGCCGCCGGCGGTGACCGGCGACACGATGCCCGCAGCATCGCCGGTGAGAATCACCCCGGGACGTGCGATCGGCGTGACCGGGCCGCCGCAGGGGATCAGGCCGGCGCGGATCGCAGAAGGGCTGAGGTCGTCGGGGATCCCGATGCGATGACCGACGCGGGCGCGCAGTGCGTCGATGTCAGGCGTCCCGGTGCGCGAAGCGCGATGGCGGAATGCCAGTCCGAACTGCACGCCGGTGGGATTCTGCGTCGCCCAGCCGATGTAGCCCGGCGCGAACTGCTTGCTGACGAAACAGTGCAGCGCATCGGGTTCGCGCAGCTCAAGGCCCGCGAATTCGTATTCGACGCCATACAGGAAATGCTCGACGCGGCCGAGGTCGAAACGCTGCGCCACCCGCGATTTCGCGCCGTCGGCGCCGACCAGCCAGCGCGTGCGGCCGATGCCCGGAACATGCCAGCGGCCGAGATGCGCCAATGGTTCGCGCGAGGCACCGGTGAACGATTGCGCGAGCCGCAGATCGACGCCCTGATCGCGCATTTCGTCGGCCAACCAGCGCATCAGATTCGGCGTGTCGGTGGTGAGGAAGTAGTAGTCCGGCACCTGCAGCGCGACATCGCGCAGATTGGGCGCGTAAAGGCGCACGCGCTCGACCCTGCGTACAAGATCCTGCGGCACCTTATTGAGCCAGGTCTTTTCCGCCGCTTCCTTGACGATGATCCCGGTGGTGTGGAGCTTCAGCCCGGGGTCGCGCTTGCGTTCCAGCACGCAGACCCGCAGCCCGTACTGCGCTGCGGCAATCGCGCACGCCGCGCCAGCGAAACTGGCGCCGACGATGACAAGGTCGTAATCGCGTTCGGGTTGCGCGGCCATGGCGGCTCCGTCGTGGAAGACGGAGCCAGTGTCGACAACGGGCGAGGGCGGGAGATGGCGGTCGTGTGAAGCGGAACTTCACACAGCGCCTACGATCCGTAGGTCGGGCCCTGGCCCGACATTGCGTCATCGCAGCTTGCGACGAGCGTATGGCGGAGCAGTTCAGATACGTCGATGCCTAACCGACGATCCGTGAAGACTTACCGATCCCCACCCGCAAACCCACCCCCGCGCGGACCACGATTGCCGCCGGGTTTCGGACCACCGGGACGCGGGCCTCCGGGACGTGGACCGTTCGGACGCGGGCCGCTGGGACGCGCGCCGGCCGGACGCGGGCCACGCGGGCGATCGAAGGCGTTGAAGCTGCTGGGATTGGCGTGGTCCGAGGGGAAGCTCGGCGCATTGCCGGGATGGCCGTACGGTTTGCCCGCGCGTGCGGGCTTCGGGCCTTGGCCGGGACCGCGCGGGCCACGGTCGTCGTTGAAACCCGAGCCGGCCGGACGATCGCCGTACGGACGCTTCGGACGCGCGCCGCCGGGGCCACCCGGGCCGCGGTTTTCGCCCGCGAAACCGGCACCTGCCGGACGGTCGCCGTAGGGGCGTTTCGGGCGTGCGCCTGGGCCACCCGGGCCGCCGGGACCACGCTGCTCGCCGGCACCCGCCGGACGGTCGCCATACGGACGCTTCGGACGCGGACCACCGGGGCCACGATTTTCGCCTGCATAACCGGCGGCCGGACGATCGCCGTACGGACGGTTGCCTGCCGGGCGCGGGCCGCCGGGCTTGTTGCCGTAAGGCTTGCGCGGAGCACCAGGATCGGCGTTGCGATGGCCGGTCGGGCCGGTGCTGACGCCTTCGGGCACGAACCAACTGCGGAACGCGGCGGGATTGCCCTCGGGCAACGGCTTCGGGCCGTTGTCGCGACGCTGTTTGAACGGCTTGTTCTGCGATTGACGGGCGGCGGATTCGCCGCTGACGGTCAGATCGCCGCGCTTCTTCTTGTTGCCGAAACGGCCGCGATCTTCGCGGACATTGTCGAAGCGGCGCAGTTCGCGGCCTTCATCGGCGGTGTTGTGGCCGTTGACGTAGGCCTGGCTGCTGCGGCCTTCGCGGCCGACGTGTACGGTCGACTTCGCGGCTTTGCGCTGGCCGATCACCGGCTGCAGCGTGAGCGCCGGCGGCGGACCTTCTTCCAGATTGAGTTTCTTGCGCAGCGTGTCGACCTGGGCGGCGGGCAGTTCCTGGCTCTGGCTGCGCAGCAACTGCTGCGGCAGCGAGACATCGCCATAACGCACGCGCTTCAAGCGGCTGACCTGGCAGCCCTGCGATTCCCACAGCCGGCGCACTTCGCGGTTGCGGCCTTCGCTGAGGCTGACCTGGAACCATTCGTTGGAATCGGTGCCGCCGATGCGTTCGATCTTGTCGAATTTCGCCGGGCCGTCTTCCAGTGCCACGCCGCGACGCAGGCGGTCGACGAGCTTGTCGGAGACCGTGTCTTCGCCTTCGGGCGCGCGCACGCGGCAGACGTATTCGCGTTCTATCTCGAACGACGGATGCATCATCGCGTTGGCCAGTTCGCCGTCGGTGGTGAGCAGCAGCAGGCCGGTGGTGTTGATGTCGAGGCGGCCGATCGCGATCCAGCGCGCGCCCTTGAGCACCGGCAGCGCTTCGAAGATGGTCGGACGGCCTTCGGGGTCTTCGCGGGTGGTCACTTCGCCTTCGGGCTTGTTGTACATCAGCACGCGCGCCGGTTCGGTCAGCGCGCTGGCGACGAAGGTCTTGCCGTCGATCTCGATGCGATCGCCGCCCTTGACGCTCATGCCGGTCTGGGCGACTTCGCCGTTGACCTTGACCATGCCTTCGGCGATGCGCTGCTCCAGCGCGCGGCGCGAGCCGAGCCCGGCCTGGGCCAGGACCTTGTGCAGGCGTTCTTCGAGGCGCGGGGCTTCGGCGGGGGCGTCCTTCTCGCGTTTGAGCGAAAGGGTCGAGGGGCGTTTTTCTGTCATGTCAGGCTCCGGTGCTGTCGTCGTCGTCGACGAGGGCGGTATGGGTGTCGTCGGACGCCGGTATGGCGTCGTCGTTTCGGGGTTCGTGGGCGATGGCGGTGTCGTTGCCATCATCGGGAGTGTCTTGATCGTTGTTGTCTTGATTGCCGTCTTCGTTGCTTGCTTCAGTGCTGTCTTCGGTGCTGTGCGGATCGGCGTCGTCTTCGTCGCTCGCAGCGTCGTGTTCGGCGTCATCGCTGATGCCGGCGACGATGGGAGCGGGCTTCGGCGCATCCGGGTCGACGAACGACAGCTGCGGGTCGAGTTCGCCGAAATCCTTGAGTTCCGACAGCGGCGGCAGTTGGTCGAGGCTCTTCAGGCCGAAGTAGTCCAGGAAGCCACGGGTGGTGCCCAGCAGTTCGGGCCGTCCCGGCACGTCGCGATGGCCGATGACCCGGATCCACTCGCGTTCTTCCAGCGCTTTGATGATGTTGCTGCTCACCGCCACGCCGCGGACCTGTTCGATCTCGCCGCGGGTGATCGGCTGGCGGTAGGCGATGATCGCCAGCGTTTCCAGGGTGGCGCGGGTGTATTTGGTCTGGCGCTCGGTCCACAGCCGGGCGACCCAGGCGTGGACGTCGGCCTGCACCTGGAAGCGGTAGCCGGACGCGGTTTCGGCCAGTTCGATGCCGCGGCCTTCGCAGGCGGCGCGCAGATCGGTCAGCGCCTGTTCGATGCTGCCTTCCGGCGCGGGCTCGTCGAGGGTGAACAGGCCGCGCATCTGGACGATGGTCAGCGGCTGGTTGGCCGCGAGCAGGGCGGCTTCGACGATGCGGGTGATGAAGAATTGATCCATGGGTACCGGGTCGTGATCGGTCGGTTTACCGTCAATGCCGATGACGCAGGCAAGACGGGCAGAGTCGGGTGCGGGTCATGCTGGGGTCTCGTCGTTCGTGGCAGACGGCGCTGCGGGTTCGATGCTGTCGTCGTCGAACTCGCTGCTGAACTCGGCGACGAGCGCGTCGCTGCCTGCGCCAACCGCCAGCGACTTCAGGTAGATCGGCGCGAGCGCTCCTTCCTGGACGATATCGAGCAGTTGTTCCTTCGCCAGTTCGAGGATCGACAGGAAGGTCACCACCACACCCAGCTTGCCCTCGCGCGGCTCGAACAGCGACTCGAAGCGGTGGAAGCTGCCGTCACCGAGACGGGTCAGCACGTCGGTCATGCGCTGGCGCACGCTCAGCGCTTCGCGTTTGATCGAATGCCCGGTAAACAGCTCCGCGCGCTTGAGCACATCGTGCAGGGCCAGCAGCATTTCCTTCAGCTGCACCGGCGGAGGCAGTTTGACGCTGGCGCGTTCGGGAAGGAAAGCGGCGGCCGGTGAAGTGTCGCGCTCCATCCGCGGCAGGGCGTCGATGTCTTCGGCCGCCTGTTTGAAGCGTTCGTAATCCTGCAGCCGGCGGACCAGGTCGGCGCGCGGGTCGTGCTCGTCGCCTTCTTCGCTGGGCGGGCGCGGCAGCAGCATCCGCGATTTGATTTCAGCCAGAATTGCGGCCATGACCAGATATTCGGCGGCCAGTTCGAAGCGCATCTGATGCATGGCGCCGATGTACTCGACGTACTGTTTGGTGATCTCGGCGACCGGAATATCGAGGATGTCGAGGTTCTGGCGGCGGATCAGGTAGAGCAGCAGATCGAGCGGGCCTTCGAAGGCTTCGAGGATGACTTCCAGCGCGTCGGGTGGAATGTAGAGGTCTTGCGGGATCTGCAGCACCGGTTGCCCCAGCACGGTCGCCAGGCGCATCTCATGCTGTTGCGGGGCATGCGATTGGGAGGCATGCGGCTGCGAAGCATCCGGCGACGCAGGCGCGACGGCCGTATCGACCGGAACGGTCGCGTCGGGCGCGGTTTCAGTGCTCATGCAGCGACAGGGTCATGACAACGTGGGCATTCGGGGCAACGGAGGCGGTCGACGGCGGGTGCGGCGGTCGGAGGGTGGCGTGCCCCGGCCGGTCTCTGTGGACCGATCCGGGCGTCACGTCGCCGGAGGTACCCAGGGGAGCGGCGGACCGCGGGCCGGGTGAGCAACGGCTCAGATGGAACGATCAAACATGCATGGCCCGTTTGGACGGGCGCGGACCATGCCGGGCGGAACACGCTGGACAGAACATGCGAGGCGGAGCATGCGAGGTCAACTCAAGGCAACGACAACATCGTCGAATTCATCCCATGCCAATGGCCGGATGATGCGAGTGGAGAGTCCTTGGGTCAGGGCCGGGTGGGGGCGGCGGGTCGAACGCGGATGCTGTCTCTGCAGATCCTGCGCGGATTCGACGGGTCGCCGCAGCCGGCCTCGAAACGATGCGGTGCCAAGAGTACGGGCTGGGCGCGCCGCTGTCCAGCCGAGCGGCGCGAGGGCAGGGACCGCAGCGATCCACTATCCTTCATCGGCTGCAGCATGACCGATCCGGACGGGAGAGACTCACACATGTGGTACGCCATCGAGGGCTACGACGCCCCGCAGTCGCTGGAACAGCGGGTCCAGGCCCGCCCTGCCCATCTGGCCCGCCTCGTCGCGTTGAAGGACGCCGGCCGCCTGCTGCTGGCCGGTCCTTGCCCGGCGATCGATGCCGAAGACCCGGGTCCTGCCGGATTCAGCGGCAGCATCGTGATCGCCGAATTCGACTCGCTCGCCGCCGCCCGCGCCTGGGCCGATGCCGACCCTTATGTCGATGCCGGCGTTTATCTCCGTGTCGAAGTCAGGCCGTTCCGGGCGGTACTGCCGTGAGCACGATCCCCGGGCAATTGCCGCGCGAACAGCGGGTGGAAGCGATCCGCAGCCGATTGCAGGCTGCGTTCACGCCGACCGAACTCGAAGTCATCGACGACAGTCACCGCCATGTCGGTCACGAAGGCGCAAAAGATGGTCGTGGCCACTACCGCGTGCGGGTAGTCAGCGCAATCTTCGCCGGGATGACCCCGGTCGCGCGGCACCGGGCGGTTTACGCGGCGCTGGACGACCTGATGCAGACGGACATCCATGCGCTGTCGATTCAAGCACTGCCTGAAACCCTTCAAGCCGCTCGCTGACGCACTGTCGATCGCACAGCCTCAGCGCGATCGATGAGCCGGTTCAGGGCGCCTGATCGTCGGGCATCATCAGCACCAGTGATGTGCAGCCTTTGGCCGCACATCCCCAACTGCGGGTCTTGTCGCCCGATTCCCAGGTGGCGGTCGCCGCCGCATTGATCCGGAACACCCAGTTCAGCCCCTCCGCCTGCAACTGGCCTTCGATCGTGCAGGGCAGGTCGTAGAACTGCGCATAGCGCTGCGGCGCTTCCTGCTCGGTGTATTCGCGACTGAGGGCGAAGAAGCGGGCGACCTGGGTCTTATCGAGTTTCCAATCGGTGCAGGCTTGCCTCAGGCTGACGTCCTCGCGTCGTCCGTCGGTGGGCGGCTCGTAGCGTGCTGCGCCGACCCGGGTCACGACGATGCCTGCTTCGGGCCTAACGCTGGTGTGGGGCGGGCTGCACGCTTGGAGCATCCACGACAGGAGCAGGAGGCTGCCACAGGCCACCACCTTCGCCGGGCGTCTTGTAGGAAATCTTGTCGTGCTGGTAGACATCATTGTTTTCGAGCCCGTAAGTGGTTTGGAGCACACCGACCAGTTTGGCGATGGAGGCCTGCTGCTCCGGCGTGGGGGCGTCCCAGGTCTTGGTCGCTTCGTTGTAGCGGCCGACCACTTCGATGCCGACGCTGTCCTTGTTCATCGGAAAACGATCGGGGTAGTCCTTGGCTGCCTCGTGCTCATGCAGTTTCCCCGGCGCCCAACCCATGTCCTTGATGGTCTTGGCCTCTTCCGGCGTGCAGGTGCCTTCCTCCATGCAACGCGATTTGATCTTGCCGACGTGCTGGGTCTTTTCGTCGAGGCTGGCGGTCTGATAGATCGTGCCGTCCTTGTCGATCAGGAAATGCGTGCCGGTTCCGCTCTTGAAGGCATCGAGCGCGCTTTGCGCACTGGCACCCTCGGTGCGGTGCAGCACGACCGCATTGATCTGCGCGAGTTCGCCTTTTTCCAGCGCCGAGATCGTGTTCCGGGTGATCGCCGGATCGGTCAGGTAGCCGTCCTTGTCGACCGCCGGTGTCGGCGGCGGTACCGGCGTATCGCGCACCGTACTCTCGACATGCTTGGAGAACATCGGCTCCTGGTCGCTGTTGGGCTTGTAGATCGCGAAGATCCTGGCGTCGTCGGCAGCCTGACCGGTGACGACGACCTGATCGACCCGTTTCATGACCGGATCGTTGCTGACTTCCTTGAACAGGTGGTCGGCGATGTTCTTGCTCTGCTCGGGCGTCCAGCGCCCAGCGTCCTGAACGCCTTGCATGATCGCGGTATATCGGGGGTCCTGCTGATCGGTGGGGTCGCCCATGGGTAGCTTTCCTTACTCGTCATCATGACGTTGAAGAGTGAAGTAACACGCGGGCCCTGCTGTTACAAGATTCGAGCGATGCGGCATCGGTGTGCCGGGATGCCTGCCCCACTCGTGGCCGGATCAATCCCGGGGTGTGATGCCGCAATGATTGCGAGAGCAAACGGTCGCTCTGCGCGCGGTGACTTTTTTGCGGTTGCCGATGCGCATCGGGTTGTACGACGACTTCCAGACGAGCAACCGGATTGCTGCGGCGCAGCATGATCCAGGCCGTTGAGGCGCTTTCTCGACCTGGATTATTTGTTTGAATTTCAATCGGTTGAGCGAGCTTTCGGGTCTGAAGCAGGATTCGTCACAAAACCTTTACATCTTTTTCTGAAAACGGTTACATTGCCCCGGCGCGATCCGTTCCCCCACCTGATTCAAGGCGATGGCTCCGAGGCGATGGCATTGAGTGTGACGATCAAAGACGTGGCGCGTGTGGCGAAGGTCTCGGTGGCCACCGTTTCGCGTGCGCTCAACGGTCACGACAACGTCGCCGAAGCGGTTCGCAGCCGCGTGCTCGCGGTCGCGCACGAACTGCGCTACAGCCCGCATCACGCCGCGCGCAGTCTCAGCAGTCGTCGCACCCACACCATCGGTGTGGTGCTGCCCGATCTCTACGGCGAATTCTTTTCCGAACTGATCCGCGGCATCGATCTCGTCGCGCGCGAATGCGGCCTGCATCTGCTGGTGTCGAGCTACCACGGACATCCCGAAGAACAGGCCTCTGCGCTGCGCGCGATGCGCGGCCGGGTCGATGGCCTGCTGGTGATGTCCCCGCACGCGGGCAATATCGATTTCCTGAGCGAGAATCTGGCGGCGCTGCCGGCGGTGCTGATCAATTCGCAGCCGACCGAATCGCAGCACGTCGCGTTCGGCATCGACAATTACGGCGGCGCGCGGACGATGATGGAACATCTGTTGGCTGCCGGGCATCGCCGGATCGCGTTCATCGCCGGTCCACCGAACAACTTCGACGCCTTCGAGCGTCTGCGCGGCTATCGCGATGCGCTGCTCGCGGCGGACGCCAGCGCCACGCCCTGGGTGCTGCCGGGAGATTTCAGCGAGGCTTCCGGACATCGCGCCGGGCAGATGCTGCTGGAAGACAGCGATCGTCCGGATGCGGTCTTCGCCGCCAACGACATGATGGCGCTCGGTTGCCTGTTCGCGCTGAATCAGGGCGGCGCCCGCGTGCCGGACCAGATCGCGTTGGCCGGTTTCGACGATATTCCGATCGCGCGCTATGTGGCGCCCTCGCTGACCACCATGCGCGTGAATATTCCAGAGCTGGGCGCGCACGCGATGCGTCTGTTGCTCGATCTGCAGAACGATGAAAGCGTCGACGCAGAGCGGCTTACCCCGCTGGTGCCGGAATTGATCGTGCGCGAATCCAGTCGTTCCGCCGGCACTGTCCGCCCGGCGACCCTGTCAGATGGAGGCCCATGAGCAGATCCGCAGGCCCCTTTTTTTGAGTTTGGATGTAATCGTTTACAGCTTTCGAAACCACAAGCATCAACGCCCTCGGGAGGGGTGAAGCCATGAATCAACAACATCGTTCGACTGGTCGACAGACCACACTTCCTCAGCACCGGCGCCGGTTCGAGCGCAGCCTGCTGAGCTGCGCTCTGGTGAGCGCCCTGTTCTTTGCAGCGCCTGCGGCGTTCGCACAGTCGACCGGCGCCACCGTGCGCGGCCAGGTCGCCGCGGACGCCAGAGTGACTGCGACCAATGTCGAAACCGGCTTCAGCCGAAGCGTCGAAGCCGGCGACAGCGGCAGTTATTCGCTGGTGGGCCTGCCGCCGGGCACCTATCGCGTCAGCGTGGAAGCCGGTGGCCAGACCACGGCCCGCGATGTGGTCCTGCGCGTCGGTGAAACCGTCACCCTCGACGGCGATGCGGTCACGCAGGCGCCCGAAAACGAACTCGATACCGTCGTGATCACCGGCTCGGTGTTGACCGAGACCAAGACTTCGGAAGTCGGCGGCTATGTGAGCAAGCGTCAGATCGAATCGTTGCCGCAGAACTCGCGGAATTTTCTCGCGTTCGCCGACATCGTCCCCGGTGTCGTCTTCAATACCGGCGGCGATGGCTCCACCTCAGTTCGTAGCGGTGCGCAGTTGTCCAGCGGCATCAACGTTTTCATCGACGGTGTCGGGCAGAAAGACTACATCCTCAAAGGCGGCGTCACCGGCCAGGACTCAAGCCGCGGCAATCCGTTTCCGCAGCTCGGCATCGCCGAGTACAAAGTCATCACCTCGAACTACAAAGCGGAATACGACCAGCTGAGCAGCGCCGCGATTACGGCGGTCACCCAATCGGGCACCAATGAATTCAAGGGCAGTTTCTTCTGGGACAGCGTGAGCGGCGGCGCGATCGCCAGAACCATCCGCGAAGACAAGGGCCTGGATAAAAAGCCCGACAGCAAGGATCTGCAATACGGCGTGTCGTTCGGCGGGCCGAT
The DNA here is from genome assembly GCA_017302135.1 of Lysobacterales bacterium. GTDB lineage: Bacteria > Pseudomonadota > Gammaproteobacteria > Xanthomonadales > Xanthomonadaceae > Lysobacter_I. Next base: position 102,794 of record JAFLDZ010000005.1, read on the forward strand.
CATCCAGGATCGGATGCATTTCTTCATCACTTACGAAGCGAAAGACCGCGACGATGCGCGGCAGATCGATCCGGGCAGGAATCTCGAAATCGAAAATCTACCCGCGCAGTTCCGGGAAGAGGCTCGTAACACCACCAACGCACCGTTCCGGGAAGACCTGTACTTCGGCAAGATCGACTGGACGCCTGCGGACGACCATCTGATCGAATTGACGGTCAAGCGTCGCGAAGAGGACGAGTTGACCAACATCGGTGGCCAGAATCTGTCTTCCAGCGGCACGTTGAAGTTCGGTGAGGAAACACGCATAGATCTGCGTCATCAATACAGCGCCGCGAATTGGCTCAACGATGCGCACATCACGTTCGAAGACACCACCTTTGCGCCACGCACCGCATCGAACGAAAACGGCTATCTGTTGTTCATCCCGCGCGCTGGCGAAGAAGCCAACAACAATCCGGGCATGGACCAGATCATCCGCAGGGGCGGCGGCGGCGATTATCAGGACAAAGGGCAAAAAGGCTACTCCCTGCAGAACGATTTTTCGTTCTACGGCTGGGAAGGTCACACGGTCAAAGCCGGCATCAAGTACAAGCTCATCGATATCAGCGCCTTCGAGCAGAGTCCGTATTCTCCGCAGTTCCGCTACGACGGCCTGCGCAGTCTCACGGTGCCGTACTTCGTGCAGTTCTCGGCTTCCGGAAACGGCTATCCGACGTCCGTCGAGTCGAGCAGCAAGCAGTTCGGCATCTATCTGCAGGACGATTGGGCGATTACCGATCGTTTGACGCTCAATATGGGGCTTCGCTGGGATTACGAAAGCACGCCGAGTTACGAGGATCACGTCACTCCCGCGGGTTTGGTGAGCGCGCTGCAGGCATGGCCCAACATCAACAACGCCAATGTCGACTACGATTACAACGACTACATCAGCAATGGCAATAATCGCAGTGCATTCGAGGGCGCCTGGCAGCCGCGGCTGGGTTTCTCCTACGATCTCACCGGCGACGAACGTCATGTGATCTTCGGCGGCGCGGGCCGTTCCTACAATCGCAACCAGTTCGACTACCTGTCGTACGAGAAGTACCGTCTCGCGTTCCAGCGCTACGAATTGAACTTCAATACGCCCGGTCACACCTGTGTCGTTGGACCGACCTGCTTCAACTGGGATCCAAGCTATGCCGATCCGGATAATCTGGCGGCGCTTGTTGCGGGCACGTCCAACGGCGCCGAAGTGTTTCTGATCAACAACGACCTGAAGACACCGTATTCCGACCAGTTCAGTATCGGCATGCGCAATGCTTTCGAGTTGTTCGGCCACGATTGGAATTCATCGGTCACGCTGATGCATGTGCGCAGCCACGATGGGATTCTGTTCACGATGGGAAATCGCTATCCCAACGGTGAGTTCCGCAACAATCCGGCACTGGATTGGGGTGGTCAGCCATGGGGCGAATCGCTGCCGGGATGGGGCCGTTTCTTCCTCGGCGACAATGCGGTCGAAACCCGCTTGAATTCCCTGCTGCTGTCGTTGGACAAGCCCTACACGCGCGAATCTCACTGGGGCGTGAGCTTGGCTTACACGTACAGCGATGCGGAAGAAAATCGCAGCAATTCCGATCAATTCTCCTTCGACTACCCGAACCTGGATGGGGTTGCGTTCACGGATGCGCTGGGCGTCTCGAAGCATCGCCTGGTGGCGACCGGCATCGCCGATTTCTGGGGAATGACCGCCTCGGCAAAGCTCACCTTGACCAGCCCAAGATCCGTCGAAGCGATCAACTGTTACGAGGTGACTGCTCCGGGCAACTGCTATTTCGATCCGTTCCGCCCGGATGGCACGCTCGCCTACAAACAACTCGATCTTTCCCTGCAAAAAGAGTGGGATACCGGAACCAATATCAAGTTCCGCGTTCGCGGCGATCTCATCAATGCGTTCAATTGGCGCAATTACGGCGCTGGTGAATATTCCAACTGGCGCGGTTGGGACGGTGGCGCCGACCCGAACTTCGGCCGACGCACGGGCGATGGCATCGAGCGTCCGACGCGGACCTTCAAGTTGTCGGTCGGTTTCATCTGGTAACAGTGTCGTGCGGCTGCCCGAGGCAATCGGGCGGCCGCTGTCTTCCCATCGATGCAGGAGTTCCGTTTGAGCCATCCGATATTCCGTATCGCCACGATGGCGGCGCTGTCGCTCTCCCTCGCATTACTCGCCGCTTGCCGCGATTCCCCCGAAGCGGCGGTGGTGAAGCCGGAAATCGATCCGCCGTCCACACCCGTGGCTGGCGCGCCGCTGCCACCGCTGTTCGACGACATCGAACGGCGGACGTTCGATTTCTTCTGGGAAACCACCAACGAGGAGAATGGTCTCGCGCCGGATCGTCATCCGTCGCGGCCGTTTTCCAGCATCGCCGCGGTTGGTTTTGCGCTCACGGCCTATCCGATCGGCGTCGAGCGCGACTGGATCACCCGCGAGCAGGCGGCGACGCGGACGCTGACGACGCTGCGTTTCCTGCGCGATGCGCCGACCGGTCCTGAAGCGAAAGGCCGCTCCGGCTATCGCGGGTTCTACTACCATTTCCTCGATATGCGCAGCGGCCAGCGCTTCGATTCCTGGGTGGAACTGTCGAGCGTGGACACCGGCCTGCTGATGATGGGCGTGCTGTTCGCGCAGAGTTTCTACGACGCCGACAACGACGCCGAGCGCGAGATCCGTGCGATCGCCGAGGATTTGTATCGCCGCGTCGAATGGAGCTGGATGCAGGCCCGTCCGCCGTTGATTTCGATGGGTTGGATGCCGGAGAAGCAGTCTTTCATCACCCACGATTGGAAGGGTTACAACGAAGCCATGCTGGTGTATGTGCTGGCGCTGGGTTCGCCCACGCATCCGGTCGGGCCGGAGGCCTGGCAGGCGTGGACGCGCACCTACGACCGCAATTGGGGAGAATTCCAGGGGCAGACGCATCTGCGCTTCGCGCCGCAGTTCGGCCATCAGTACAGTCATGTCTGGATCGACTTTCGCGGTATCCACGATGCATACATGCGCGATAAACGCCCGCGTGACGAGGGTCTGGATTATTTCGAGAACAGTCGCCGCGCCACGCTCGCGCAGCACGCCTACGCGGTCGCCAATCCGATGGGCTGGAAAGGTTACGACGACAAGGTCTGGGGCTTGACCGCCAGCGACGGGCCGCAGACCACGAAGCAGGTTTATCGCGGCGAACAGCGCGAATTCCGCAACTACAGTGCGCGCGGCCCGGGGCCGATCGACGGCTTCGATGACGGCACGTTGGCGCCGACCGCAGCGTTGGCGTCGCTGCCATTCGCACCCGAACTGGTGGTGCCGACGGCGGAAGCGATGCGTGCGCGGTATGGCGATGATCTCTACGGACGTTACGGCTTTATCGACGCGTTCAATCCGAGTTTCGAATATCCGGTGCCGCTGGTGACCGGCAAGGTCGTACCGGGTAAAGGCTGGTTCGCCAGCGACTATCTGGGGATCGATCAGGGGCCGATTCTCGCAATGATCGCGAATCACCGCGATGGCTTCGTCTGGAACGTGATGAAGCGCAATCCGCATATCCGTCGCGGGCTCGAGCGCGCGGGGTTCGAGGGCGGATGGCTCGCTACACCATCGCCACCACCCGCAGCGACGCGGTAAGGTCGGCGCATGCGTGCGATCGCGGTCCTGCTCTGTGTCCTGCTCGGGCTGACGGCTTGCCGTCGGACCGACGACCGCGTGGTCATCCGGTTCTGGGCGATGGGGCGCGAGGCCGAAGTGGTCGGCGCGCTGATCCCGCAGTTCGAGCGCGAGCATCCCGGTCTGCGCGTCGAGCTGCAGCAGATTCCGTGGACTGCGGCGCACGAGAAATTGCTGACCGCCTACGCTGCGGACGCATTGCCCGATATCTGCCAGCTCGGCAACACCTGGGTGCCGGAGTTCGCCGAACTGCATGCGCTCGAACCATTGCAGCCATACGTCGATGCCTCGCCTGTCGTTGCGCAGAAGGACTATTTCGCCGGGATCTGGGACACCAATGTCGTCGATGGCCAGGTCTACGGCGTGCCCTGGTATGTCGATACGCGGCTGTTGTTCTATCGCAAGGATCTGCTCGCCGCCGCCGGTTACGACCAGCCGCCGCAGACCTGGGAAGAATGGCGTGCGGCGATGGCGGCGATCAAACAACAGCGCGGCAAGGATCGCTACGCGATCCTGTTGCCGCTGAACGAGTTCGAACAACTGCTGTCGCTGGCGCTGCAGCAGGACGATCCGCTGCTCGATGGCGGTCGCAGCAATCTCGACAGCGCCGGGTTCCGGCGCGCGCTCGGTTTCTATGCGGACATGTTCAAGGAGGGATTCGCGCCGCAGATGTCGGAGACGCAGATCTCCAATGTCTGGGACGAATTCTTCAACGGCATGTTCGTGTTCTACGTGTCGGGCCCTTGGAATATCCGCGAATTCCGCAAGCGCGCGCCGCCGGGTCTCGAGGATGCGTGGGGCACCGCGCCGCTGCCGGGCCCGGATGGATTGGGCGCCGGCATCGCTGGCGGCACCAGTCTCGTGCTGTTCCGCAATTCACCGCGCAAAAAAGCGGCGTGGACGTTCGTCGAATTCCTCTCGCGCCCGGAGATACAGGAGACATTCCACGCCGACATCGGCGACCTGCCGCCGCGTCGCAGTACATGGGAGCGACCCGCGTTGCGCAGCGATCCCTACGCCGCCGCGTTCCGCGATCAGCTCGAACGCGTGAAGCCGACGCCGAAGGTGCTGGAGTGGGAGCGGATCGTCCAGGAGATGCGCCTGACCAGCGAACGCGTAGTGCGCGGAGGCCAGTCGCAGGACGCGGCCGTGCGTCAGCTCGACGCCCGCGTCGATGCGCTGCTCGAAAAGCGCCGCTGGGTGGAAGCGCGACGCACGGTATCGACGGAGGCTGCGCCATGAAGCCGACACTGGCCGCATGGGTCTTCGTCGCCCCGGCCTTGATCGTGCTGTTGGTGTTCTTCGGCCTGCCGGTGTTTTCGGCGCTGCTGCTGAGCCTGACCGATTTCGATCTGTACGCGCTCGCGGACTGGCGCAATCTGCGCTTCGTCGGTCTGGGCAACTACAGCGAACTGCTGCAGATGCCGATCTTCTGGAAATCGCTCGGCAACACGTTCTATTTCGTGATCGTCGGCGTGCCGCTGTCGATCTCGGTATCGCTGGGCGCGGCGCTGTTGCTCAACGCGCCGGCCACCCGCTTCCGGGCATTCTTCCGCACCGCGCTGTTCGCGCCTGTGGTAACGACGCTGGTCGCCGTCGCGGTGATCTGGCGTTATCTGTTCCATACCAGCTATGGATTGGTGAACTGGGCGCTGGGCTATCTGGGCATTCCTGCGGTCGACTGGCTGGGCGATCCGCACTGGGCGATGCCGACCATCATCCTGCTCGCGGTGTGGAAGAACTTCGGCTACAACATGGTGATCTTCCTCGCTGGCCTGCAGGCGATTCCGCAGGATCTGTACGAGGCCGCGCGCATCGATGGCGCATCGCGCCGCCGGCAGTTCCTGCACATCACCCTGCCGATGCTCGGGCCGGTGCTGATGGTGGTCGGCGTGATCACCGTCGCCGGTTACTTCCAACTGTTCGCTGAACCCTATGTGATGACACGCGGCGATCCGCTGCAGAGCACGGTCAGCGTGCTGTACTTCATGTTCGAGGAAGGCTTCCGCTGGTGGAATCTCGGCCGCGCTTCGGCGGTGGCGTTCCTGCTGTTCCTGATCATCCTTGCGGTGACCGCCGCGATGATGCGCTTCGGCCGCAGGAAGGGCATGGTATGAGCGCGACTGTCGGACAACAGGCCGGACAACAGGCCGCACAACCAGTCGGCGATTCGCGCGGCCACGCGCTGCTGGTGCACATCGGCCTGTTCGCGCTGACCGCGCTCAGCCTCGCGCCGCTGCTGTGGATGCTGTCGGTTTCGTTCATGCCCGCAGGCGGCGCCAGCCGCTTTCCGCCGCCGCTGCTGCCGTCGTCGGCGACGCTGGACAACTACCGCGCGCTGTTCGAGCGGATCGGCATGGGCGGCTATTTCGCCAACAGCGTGCTGGTCGCCATCGCGATCACCGCGCTGTCGCTGCTGATCAACACCATGGCCGGCTATGCGTTCGCGAAACTGCGCTTCGCCGGCCGCGAACGCATCTTCAAGCTGCTGCTCGCCGCGCTGGTGATCCCGTCGCAGGTCGCGATGCTGCCGCTGTTCCTGATGCTGAAACAGATGGGCCTGGTGAACAGCTACGCCGGCGTGATCGTGCCGGGGCTTGCATCGATTTTCGGCATTTTCCTGGTGCGCCAGTACGCGCGATCCATTCCCGATGAGCTGATCGAAGCCGCGCGCATCGACGGTGCGGGCGAGTGGCTGATCTTCTTCCGGATCGTGCTGCCGATGCTCAAGCCGGTGCTGGTGACGCTGGCGATCTTCACCTTCATGGGCAGCTGGAACGATTTCATGTGGCCGCTGATCGTCCTGACCGACCAGGCCAACTACACCTTGCCCGTCGCATTGGCGTCGCTGTCGCGCGAACACATCCAGGATGTGGAAATGATGATGGCCGGCGCCGTGCTCACGGTGCTGCCGGTGCTGCTGCTGTTCGTGATGCTGCAGCGGTATTACATCCAAGGGCTGCTGTTGGGCAGCGTGAAAGGCTGAAAGCCAAGCGGCTCGTCGGTTCTCCAGATAGTCGATTTTAGAGGTGCTTCAAACATGATCCTGATTCGCCGCTGCATGATGGTGAGCCTGTTGATGGTGGTCGGCAGTGCCCAGGCAAAAGACGCGGCGCTCATGCTCGACACCTTCGACGATCCCGCGCAATGGCGCGTGATCGCCTCGACCCAAGTCAGCGGCACGATTCGCAAGGACGACGGCGCGCTGTGTCTCGATTACGATTTCAACGGCGTCTCCGGCTATGTCGGCATGCAGCGCGATATCGCCATCGCGTACCCGGACAACTATCGTTTCGACTTCCAACTGCGCGGCGAATCGCCCGCCAACGACCTCCAGTTCAAACTCATCGACGCCAGCGGCGACAACGTCTGGTGGGTCAATCGACCGAAATACGCATTCCCGCGCGAGTGGACGCCGGTGCGCTACAAACGCCGGCATATCGGCAAGGCGTGGGGGCCGGGCGCCGACCCGGTGTTGCGCGACAGCGCGAAGCTGGAGTTCACGCTCAACAACAGCGTTGGCGGGAAAGGCGCCGTATGTTTCGACGATCTGCGCTTCACTGCGCTGCCGCCCGATGCCATGGAACCGCGGATCGAATCCGTGTGCGCCACCACGGCTGTGCGCGAGGCCAGCAAGATATTCGATGGCGATGCGTCCACGGTCTGGCGTGCAGGCTCCGGCGCGCAGCGGCTGACGATCGATCTTGGCGCGTCGACAGAATTCGGCGGGCTGCGTATCGATTGGGCCGAGGACGCCCATCCCGCTGCGTATACCGTCCTGTCTTCCGACGATGGTCGCGCTTGGCGCACGCTGCGCGAAGTGGTCGGCAGCGACGGCGGACGCGACTGGATCGCGCTGCCCGAATCCGAAGCGCAGCATGTCGCGATACAGATTCCTGATGCTGGAATGAGGCCTGTGGCTGTCGCCGAAGTGCGCGTCGAGCCCTTGGCGTTCGCGGCGATACCGAACGATTTCGTCGCATCGGTGGCGAAAGATCAGCCGCGCGGCAGGTTCCCGCGCGGATTCAGCGGCGAGCAGGCCTACTGGACCATCCTCGGCATCGACGGCGGCACCGAGCAGGGGCTGATCGGCGAAGACGGCGCGATCGAAGTCGGGAAGGGCGGTTTCAGCATCGAACCGTTCGTGATCGTCGACGGACGATCGCTGAGCTGGGCCGACGTCGAAAGCGTGCAGTCGCTGCAGGACGGCTATCTGCCGATCCCGAGCGTCGATTGGTCGCATCCCGATGCGCATCTGCGCACGACCGCTTTCGTCGACAGCGATTCATTGACAAGCCCGTCGTTGCGTTCGCAGATCGTTGCGCGCTACGTACTGCGCAATCCAAGCGCGACCGCACGCGACTACACGCTGGCGCTCGCGGTGCAGCCGTTCCAAGTGAATCCGCCCAGCCAGTTTCTCAATACCACCGGCGGCGTCAGTCGCATCGCATCGCTGGCCTTCACCAACGATGGCGTCGCCAGCGTGGATGGCCACGTGCGCGTCTTTCCGCAGCGCAGGCCCGACGCCGCGTTCGCGACACCGTTCGATGCAGGCATGGCCGCAGCGCATCTTGCGACAGGCGCATTGCCGTCGGCGACTGCGGTGGACGATCCGACCGGACTGGCATCCGGCGCGCTGCTGTATCGCTGGCGGCTCGCGCCGGGAGAGTCGCGCGAGATCGCGTTGGTGATCCCGGTGTCCGGCATGCCGTTCTGCGAGGGCAGAACCTGCTCGCCTGAACAGCAACAGGCGATCGCTGCCGAACAATGGCGCGGCAAACTCGACGGCGTGCGCTTCGTCGTGCCCGCCGAAGGCCAGCCGCTGGTCGACACCCTGCGCACCGCGCTCGCGCATCAGCTGATCTCGCGCATCGGCCCGCGTCTGCAGCCGGGCACGCGCTCGTACGCGCGCAGTTGGATCCGCGACGGCGCGATGATCGCCGAAGGTCTGCTGCGCATGGGGCGCGAGGATGCGGTCCGCGAATATCTCGACTGGTATGCGCCGTACCAGTTCGACAACGGCAAGGTGCCGTGCTGCGTCGACGATCGCGGCAGCGACCCGGTGCCGGAGAACGACAGTCACGGCGAACTGATCTTCGCGATCGCCGATTACGCGCGGCACACCGGCGACGATGCGTTTCTGGCGACGATGTGGCCGCACGTGCGCGGCGCCTTCGATTACATGGAAACGCTCAGCGCCAGCGAGCGCACCGACGCCAATCGCGCGCTCGACCCCGCGTTCTACGGGATGATGCCGGTGTCGATCAGTCACGAGGGCTATTCGGCGAAACCGATGCATTCGTACTGGGACAATTTCTGGGCGCTGCGCGGCTACAAGGATGCCGCGTGGATTGCGGCGCGTCTGGGCAAGCGTGAGGATGCGCTGCGCATGGCGGCGGCGCGCGACCGGTTCCGCGCCGATCTCGGCGCCTCGCTGCGCGCGGCGACTTCGCGACACGGCATCGATTATCTGCCGGGCGCCGCCGAGCTTGGCGACTTCGATCCCACCTCGACCACCATCGCGCTCGCGCCCGGCGGCGAACAGGCGGGGCTTGCGGACAGCATCCTGCCGGAGGATCTGCTGCACAACACCTTCGAGCGCTACTGGCGCGAATTCGAGCAGCGCCGCGACAGCAAGCGCGAATGGAAAGACTACACGCCCTACGAATGGCGCAACGTCGGCGCGTTCGTGCGTCTGGGCTGGCGCGAGCGCGCATGGGATGCGGTGAAATTCTTTTTCGACGACCGCGCGCCGCGCGGCTGGAACCAGTGGGGCGAAGTGGTCTCGCGCACGCCGCGCAAACCGTTTTTCCTCGGCGATCTGCCGCATGCATGGGTCGCGTCGGATTTCATGCGCTCGGCGCTGGACATGTTCGCTTACTCCCGCGAAGCCGACGACAGTCTCGTGCTCGCGGCAGGGATTCCCGCGCGCTGGCTCGACGGCGACGGCATTGCGGTCGATGGTTTGCGCACGCCGCAGGGTCGACTCGGCTATACGCTGCGGCGCGAGCCGAAACGGCTGGTGCTGCGGTTCGCGGAAGGAACGCGCCTCCCGCCCGGTGGCGCGGTGCTGCCGTGGCCGCTGGCGGACGCGCAGCCGGGCCGCACGCGGATCGACGGCAGGCCCGCGCAATGGCGCGATGGCGAACTGCGCATCGCAGCGCCAGCGGTCGAGGTGAGCGTGGAATTGCGCTGAGCGCGGGAGTATCGGTGCAGCACCGAAAAAAAGCCCCGACGACCGGGGGATCGATGTCGTCGGGGCGCACCAGCCCGTGGGCGGGGAGAGAAACCGGGAGTGCAGTAATCGGTAGTGCAGCAATCGATAAGGCAGGAATCAGTAAGGTGACGGCTCGTCCAGTTTGCTGCCGTGACTGGCGATGACTTCCGAATACCAGAGCGCGCTGTCTTTCGGCGTGCGCTGCTGCGTGCCGTAGTTCACATGGACGATGCCGAAGCGCTTGGAATAACCGAGCGACCATTCGAGGTTGTCGAGCAGCGACCACACCATGTAGCCGCGGATGTCCACGCCGGCGGCGATGGCATCGTGGATCGCGCGCAGGTGCTTGTGCAGGTAGTTGATGCGCAGCGGATCGCAGATGCGGTCGTTCTCCGCCACCGGCGGGTCGAAGAACGCGGCGCCGTTTTCGGTGATGTACACCGGCAGATCGCCGTAGGTCTGCTTGAACCACAGCAGCAGATCGGTGAGGCCCTGCGGGAAGACTTCCCAGCCGGTTTCGCTGTAGGTGCCCAGCGGCTGGCGCACTGCGCCGGCCTTCAACGGGTAGCTGTCGTTCGCCTGGGTCACGCTGCGGGTGTAGTAGTTGATGCCGACGAAATCCAGCGGCTGTGCGATCAGCTTGAAGTCTTCGGGATCGAAGTCCGGCCACGCGTCGCCGAAGATTTCTTTCAGCTCCGGCGGATAGCGGCCGAGCAGGGCGGGATGCAGGTACTGCTCGTTCATGTAGGCGTGCGCGCGCTGCGTCGCTGCGGCATCCGCAGCGCTGTCGCTGGCGGGATATTTCGGTTCGATGTTCACCACCAGGCCGATCTCGTGTTTGCCCTCGGCGCGATACGCCTGCACGGCGGCGCCGTGCGCGCGCATCAGGTTGTGCGAGGCGATCGGCGCTTCGTACCTGCTGCGGTGACCGGGAGCGAGTGCGCCGTGCAGATAACCGCCATCGGTGATCACCCATGGCTCGTTGAGCGTGACCCACTTCTTCACCCGGCCGTCGAGCGCGCGGTACAGCACGCTGCCGTATTCGGCGAACCAGTCAGCGCAGTCGCGGTTGAGCCAGCCGCCCTTGTCGTCCAGCGCTGCGGGCAGATCCCAGTGGTAGAGCGTGAGCAGCGGTTCGATGCCGTTGGCCAGCAGCTCGTCGACCAGGCGCGAATAGAAATCGAGCCCGGCCTGATTCACCCGGCCGGTGCCATCGGGCAGGATCCGCGACCACGACACGCTGAAGCGGTAGGCCTGCAGGCCGAGGTCGCGCATCAGCTTCACGTCGTCTTTCCAGCGCCGGTAGTGGTCGCATGCCACGTCGCCGTTGTCGCCGTTGAGCGTCATGCCCGGGGTATGCGCGAAGCGGGTCCAGATGCTCGGGCCGGCGCCATCGGCCATCGGCGAGCCCTCGATCTGGTGTGCAGCAGTGGCGGCGCCCCAGAGAAAGCCGGGAGGAAACGGATACGTCTTGTCGGGGCTGTTCGGCACGGCGGGGTTCCTCGGACGCGGCTTCGATGGCATGATGCGGGAGCGGTATGTAAACGGTTACATCAAGACTACATCAAGGTCTTCGCTCTGTAACCCCTCACGCATTCCGACATCGTCGATGTCGCGAAGCGCGGCGAACGACAACACGAACGACACGACCCCGGACGAGGAAGGAACATGGCGACAGTGGTGCTCGATCGGCTTCGCAAGGTCTACCCGGACGGGCACGTCGCCGTGGCCGGCGCCAGCTTCGAAGTGGCCGATGGCGAACTGCTGGTGCTGGTCGGGCCTTCGGGCTGCGGCAAATCCACGCTCCTGCGGATGATCGCGGGGCTGGAGGCGATCAGCGACGGCACCCTCGCCATCGACGGGCGCACCGTCAATGACGTAGCGCCCAAGGATCGCGACATCGCGATGGTGTTCCAGAGCTACGCGCTGTATCCGCACATGACCGTGGCCGAGAACCTGGCCTTCGGCCTGAAACTGCGGGGCCATCCGAAGGCCGAGATCGCGCAGCGCATCCAGGCGGCGGCGGACACGCTTGAACTCGGCGCCCTGCTCGAACGCCGTCCGGCGGCACTGTCCGGTGGCCAGCGCCAGCGGGTCGCGCTGGGCCGCGCGCTGGTGCGGCAGCCGAAGGTGTTCCTGCTCGACGAGCCGCTGTCGAATCTCGACGCCAAGCTGCGCATGTCGATGCGGACCGAAATCGCGCGCCTGCATCGCAGTCTCGGGACGACCATGGTCTATGTCACCCACGACCAGATCGAGGCGATGACCCTCGGCCAGCGGATCGTGGTGATGAAGGACGGCGAGATCCAGCAGATCGATACGCCGATGGCGCTGTACCGCCGGCCGGCCAATCTGTTCGTGGCCACCTTCCTCGGCAGCCCGGCGATGAACATCCTGCGCGGGCGTCTGGTCGTCGAGGGCGGGACCTTGGGATTGGCGCTGGCCGAAGGTCTGGTGCTGTCGTTGCCGGGGCTGGAGATCGATCCGCAGTGGCTCGGCCGCGAGGTCGATCTCGGCCTGCGCCCGGAGCACCTGCTGCGCTGTGCGGCCGACGACAGCCCGCATTTCGGGGCCGAGCTCGAAGTGATCGAGCCCGTCGGCAGCGAGGCCTTCGCCTATCTGCGCTACGGCCCGCATGCGCTGGTCGCCCGGTTCGCGCCCGAAGACCTGCCCGAGCCCGGGCAGACCCTGCCGCTGCGCGCGGCGCCGGGGCAGTGGCATGCCTTCGATCCGGCGACCGGTTTGAGGCTGCCGCCCGCCGGGTGAGTTTCGCGGGCCGCAACGTTCTATATACTGCGGAGACGATGCGGCGGACAGGCCGGATTGTCGCCAGCGGAATCAATCGCTTGGCGCTGGATTCTCAACTACTTTCCTACCTGCGCCGGCGCCGGTTTTCTCCGGTCGGGCCGGCGGAGCACCCGATCAGCGCATGCGTCTTTCCACGATCAAGCTATCCGGCTTCAAATCCTTCGTCGATCCGACCACCCTGCACCTGCCGACCAATATGACCGGCGTGGTCGGGCCGAACGGTTGCGGCAAGTCGAACATCATCGACGCGATCCGCTGGGTGATGGGCGAAAGCGCCGCCAGCCGCCTGCGCGGCGACTCGCTGACCGATGTGATCTTCTCCGGCAGCTCGGCGCGCAAGCCGGTGGCCCAGGCCACGGTCGAGCTGGTGTTCGACAACGCCGACCACACCATCGCGGGCGAGTACGCGGCCTTCAACGAAATCTCGGTCAAGCGCCAGGTCAGCCGCGACGGCCAGAGCAACTACTACCTCAACGGCACCAAGTGCCGCCGCCGCGACATCACCGATCTGTTCCTCGGCACCGGTCTCGGCCCGCGCAGCTACTCGATCATCGAGCAGGGCATGATCTCGCAGGTCATCGAGGCCAAGCCCGAGGAACTGCGCGTCTATCTCGAAGAAGCCGCCGGCATCTCCAAATACAAGGAGCGCCGCAAGGAAACCGAGACCCGCATCCGCCACACCCGCGAGAATCTCGACCGCCTCGGCGACCTGCGCGAAGAAGTCGGCAAACAGCTGCAGCATCTCGCGCGGCAGGCCAAACAGGCCGAGCAGTACCAGACCATCCAGGCCGAACGCCGGATCAAGGACGCGGAGTGGAAAGCGCTGGAGTTCCGGCTGCTCGACCGCCAACTGCAGGCGCTGCGCGAAGGCCTGTCGCAGGAAGAGACCCGGCTGCAGCAGATCATCGCCGAGCAGCGCGAGGCCGAACGCGAGATCGAACTGGGCCGCGCCCGCCGCGAAGCCGCCGCCGAAGCGCTGAACAAGGCGCAGGCCGAAGGCTACGAAGTCGGCGGCACGCTCGCCCGTATCGAACAGCAGATCGCCCATCAGCGCGACCTCGGCCAGCGTCTGCAGCGCGCCCGCGACGAAGCCCAGCAGGCGCTGTCGGAAATCGGCTTGCATATCGAAACCGACCAGAGCCGTCTCGACGCACTGCGCGCGGAAATCGCCGATGCCGAGCCGCGTCTGGACACCCTCAAGGACGCCGATGCCGACCGCCAGCAGGCGCTGCAAGACGCCGAATCCAGGCTCGCCGACTGGCAGCAGCGCTGGGATGCGCACAGCCGCGCGCAGAGCGAAGCGGCGCGGGCCGGCGATGTCGAACGCACCAAGGTCGACTACCTCGATCGCCAGTCGCTGGACGCCGAGCGTCGTCGCGAACAATTGATCGGCGAGCGCGGCGCGCTCGACGTGACTGCGCTGGCCGAGGCGTTCGCCGCTCTGCAGGATCGCCACGACACCCAGAAATACGGGCTCGACGGGCTCAACGAGGATCTCGAAATCCGCAAGCAGGCCGTCGTCGGTCTGCAGGATCAGGTCCGCAACGCACAGGCCGAGCTGGCCGACGTCCGCAAGCAGACGCAGGCGTCGCGCGGCCGGCTGTCCTCGCTCGAAGCGCTGCAGCACGCGGCGCTTGGTCAGGAGCAGGGCGCGGCGGTGGCGTGGCTGAAACAGCGCGGCCTGGACTCCGCAGCCCGCGTCGGCGAAGTGTTGAAAGTCGAATCCGGCTGGGAAAACGCGGTCGAAGGCGCGCTCGGCCAACTGATCGAAGGTGTGCTGGTCGAATCGCCGGAAACCTTGGTCGATGCGCTTGGCGAACTCGGCGAAGGACGCATCGCGCTGGTATCGGAAGCAGATGGCGACGCGACTTTCGCGCCGACCTCGCTGGCGGCGAAAGTGCAGGGCCCGCTCGCGATCCGGCGCATGCTCTCGAAACTGCATGTCGCCGAAACCCTCGGCGATGCGCGCCAACTGCTCGCCGCACTCGGCGACGGCGAATCGGTCATCACCCGCCAGGGCGAACGCATCGGCGCCGGCTGGGTGCGCGTGGTGCGTTCCGGCGCGGCCAAGCAGGGCGCGCTGCTGCGCGAACGCGAAATCCATTCGCTGCGCGCCGACATCGAAACCCTGCAACAGCGTGAGGCCGGACTCGACCGCAGCATCGCCAGCTTGCGCGATCAGATGCTCGCCGCCGAGCAGCAGCGCGAAGACGCGCAGCGCACGCTGTATCTGGCCCATCGCAGCGTCTCCGAACTCGCCGGCCAGTTGCAGAGCCAGCAGGGACGCCTCGATTCGGCGCGCACCCGGATCGAAAAGATCGACGCCGATGTTTCGCAACTGATCGAAACCCTCGACAACAGCGCGCAGCAGGCGCGCGAGGCGCGTTCGCGGCTCGAAGACGCGATGTCGCGGATGGGCGAACTCGAAGGCACCCGGCAGACGCTGGAAGCCGAACGCCGCGCGCTGGCCGAAGCCCGCGACGCCGCGCGTCAGGCCGCGCGCGAATCGCGCGACGCCGCGCACGCGCTGGCGCTGAATCTCGAATCGCAGCGCGCGCAGATCGTGGCGCTGGCGCAGGCGCTGGATCGTATGGGCGGCCAGCGTGGACAGCTCGACGCCCGCCTTGGTGAACTCGCCTCGCAGCTGTCGGAAGGCGATGCCCCGGTGGTCTCGCTCGAACGCGAGCGTCAGGCCGCGCTCGAACAGCGCGTGCTCGCCGAAAAGAATCTCGCCGCCGCGCGCGCCGCGCTGGAGGGCGTGGACAACGAACTGCGCGGTTTCGAACAGACTCGCCACCAGCGCGATGAGCAATCGGTCGGCCAGCGCGAAGCGATCTCGCAGCGCAAACTCGATCAACAGGCGCTGGCGCTCAAGGCCGGGCAACTGTCGGAAGCGGTGGTCGCGGGCGGTTTCGTGCTCGACGAAGTCGTCGCCGCGCTGGACGCCGAAGCCGACCCGCGCGCCTGGGAAAAGGTCGTCACCGATTTCGACGCCAAGCTGCGCCGCCTGGAGCCGGTCAATCTGGCCGCGATCCAGGAACACGCCGAAGCCGCGCAGCGCAAGGAATACCTCGACGCGCAGGATCTCGACCTCACCACCGCGCTGGATACGCTGGAAGAAGCGATCCGCAAGATCGACCGCGAAACCCGCGGCCGCTTCAAGGACACCTTCGATCGCGTCAACACCGGCGTGCAGGAACTCTATCCGCGCCTGTTCGGCGGCGGTCATGCGTATCTGGAACTCACCGGCGAAGACCTGCTCGATACCGGCGTGGCGATCATGGCGCGTCCGCCGGGCAAGCGCGTCTCGAACATCTCGCTGCTCTCGGGCGGCGAGAAAGCGATGACCGCTGTCGCGCTGGTGTTCGCGATCTTCCAGCTGAATCCCGCGCCGTTCTGTCTGCTGGACGAAGTCGACGCGCCGCTGGACGAAGCCAACGTCGGCCGCTTCACGGCGATGGTCAAGGAAATGAGCGAACACGTGCAGTTCCTGTTCGTCACCCACAACAAAGCGACCATGGAAGCCGCGCAGCAGCTCAGCGGCGTGACCATGCGCGAGCCGGGCGTCAGCCGTCTGGTATCGGTCGATCTGGCCGAGGCCGCGCGCCTCGCCGGCGCGGCTTAACTCAAACACGAGGTCAACGCGATGTCGGATATCTGGTGGTTGCGTATCGGGATCGTGGCTGCGGGCGCGCTGCTGCTCGTCGCGATCTATTTCTTCGGACGGCCGCGCAAGCCGAGCCAGGGCCGCAAGCGCCGCGACGAGCCGGCCGAACGTTCGTCGCCGCGATCGGAGCCCCATGTCGCTGCCGATGCGCGCGGCGATGTCGCCTTCGGCCAGAACGAAATACCACAGGACACCGCGCCGCCCCCGTCCGGCCCGGAAGTGGGCAAGCGCGACCGCGAAGACTTCGACAAGATCGTCACGCTGTACGTCGCCGCGCGTTCCGGACAGGTGCTGCGCGGCCCGGATATCCTGGTCGCGGCCGAAAAAGCAGGACTGAGCTACGGCTACATGAACATTTTCCACCGGCTGGTCGACGGCCGCGCCGACAGCGCGCCGATCTTCAGCGTCGCCAACATCAAGAAACCCGGCAGCTTCGAGATGGCCGAGATCCAGTCGCTGGAAACCCCGGCGATCGCATTCTTCCTGACCTTGCCGGCGCCGATCGCCGCGCTGGATGCCTGGGAAAAATTGCTGCCCACCGCGCAGCGCATGGCCGAACTGCTCGAAGGCGTGGTGCTGGACGAATCCCGCAACGCGCTCGGCCGCCAGCGCATCGCCCACATCCGCGACGAGCTGCGCGCCTACGACCGCCAGCACGAAGCGCCGCCGATTTCCAAGAACACCCGCTGGTAACCGCATGGCGACCGTAGCCCGGGTAAGCGCAGCGCACCCGGGGCCTTTGATTCCGCAAGATACGAAACCCCGGGTGCGGCCTTCGGCCTTACCCTGGCGACAGAACGAACGATGACCGACCCCGCCGCCCGAATCGCCGAACTGCGTCGCCGGATCGACGATGCCAACCACCGCTATTACATCCTCGACGACAATTCGATCCCGGATGCCGAATACGATCGGCTGATGCGCGAACTGGAAGCGCTGGAAGCCGCGCATCCGGAATGCGCAGACGTTTCATCGCCGACCCAACGCGTCGGCAACCAGCCGTCGTCGAAATTCGAGGAAGTCGCGCACAGTGTGCCGATGCTGTCGCTAGGCAACGCCTTCGCCGACGAGGAGATCGTGGATTTCGTCGCGCGCATCGAGAAGGAAACCGGCGACGGCGCGCCGATGTTCTCGGTCGAACCCAAGTTCGACGGGCTTGCGATCAGCCTGCGCTACGAACACGGCGTCTTCGTGCGCGGCGCGACCCGCGGCGACGGCAGCACCGGCGAGGATGTCACCGCCAATCTGCGCACCGTGAAATGCATTCCGCTGCGACTGCGCGACGATGCCGGCCCGGTGCCCGACGTGCTGGATGTGCGCGGTGAAGTGTTCATGCCCAAGGCCGCGTTCGACCGCTACAACGCGTGGGCGCTGGCGAACGGCGAAAAGACGTTGGCGAATCCGCGCAACGGCGCCGCCGGCTCGCTGCGCCAGCTCGATCCGCGCATGACCGCGAAACGTCCGCTGAGCTTTTACGCGTACGCGCTGGGCGAAGTCAGCGCGATGCCGGCCGGCGTCGACACGCATTCGCAGGCGCTGGCGTGGCTGAAAGCGCTCGGCCTGCCGATCTGCCCGGAAGCGCGCACCGCGCGCGGCGTCGATGGCGTGCTCGCGTTCTATCGCGACCTCGGCGCGCGTCGCGACGCATTGCCCTACGACATCGACGGTTCGGTCTACAAACTCGACCGCTACGATCAGCAGCGCGCGATGGGTTTCGTGTCGCGCGCGCCGCGCTGGGCGATCGCGCACAAGTACCCGGCGCAGGAAGAAATGACGTTCGTCGAAGCCATCGACGTGCAGGTCGGCCGCACCGGCGCGTTGACCCCGGTCGCGCGGCTCAAACCTGTGCAGGTCGCGGGCGTGGTCGTCACCAACGCCACGCTGCACAACGCCGATCAGGTCGCGCGTCTCGACGTGCGCGTCGGCGATGCGGTGATCGTGCGCCGCGCCGGCGATGTGATTCCGGAAGTGGTGCGCGTCATCGACGAGCGCCGGCCGCGCGATGCGGCGGGCGAACCGCTGTATCCGCCGTACGCCTTGCCGACGGTTTGCCCGGTCTGCGGATCGGCGGTCGAACGCGAAGAAGGCGAAGTCGTCGCCCGCTGCACCGGCGGCCTGTTCTGCGCCGCGCAGCGCAAGCAGGCGCTGATCCATTTCGCATCGCGCCGGGCGATGGATATCGAAGGCCTCGGCGAACGCTTCGTCGATGCACTGGTCGAGTTCGGCTACGTCAAGACCGTCGCCGATCTGTACCGACTCACCCTCGACGATTTCCTGGACATGAAGCGCCGCGCCGACGAGCGCGAAGGCACCACGCCGGAAACGGTGAAAGCCGGAAAAGTCGCCAGCAAGTGGGCGGAAAATCTGATCTCGGCGATCGACGCCAGCCGCGACACCGCGCTGGAGCGCGTGCTGTTCGCGCTGGGCATCCGCGATGTCGGCGAAAGCACCGCGAAAACTCTGGCGCGGTATTTCGGCGCGCTCGATCCGCTGATGGCCGCCGATGAGGACACCCTCAAGCAGGTGCCGGACGTCGGCCCCATCGTCGCAGCGAGAATCGCGCATTTCTTCGCCGAGCCGCACAACCGCGAAGTCATCGCTGCGCTGCGGGCGAACGGAGTGCGCTGGACGGAAGGCGCGCCGCAGCGTTCGAGCGAGGGTCCGCTCGCCGGCAAGACCGTGGTGTTGACCGGCGGCCTGGCCTCGATGTCGCGCGACGAAGCCGGTGCAAAGCTCGAAGCGCTAGGCGCGAAAGTCTCGGGCAGCGTCTCGAAGAAAACCGGAATCGTGATCGCCGGAGAAGCCGCAGGCAGCAAACTCGTGAAGGCCCAGGAGCTCGGGATCGAAATCTGGGACGAGGAAAAATTGCTGGTGTTCCTCGCCGAACACGACAACGCATGAGCGATTGGCGGCCGACCGCTTTGCTCGACGCACTGCGTCTGCGCGCGCAGTTGTACACAACGATCCGCGCCTTCTTCGACGAACGGGCGGTACTGGAAGTCGAAACGCCGGTGCTGTCGGTCGCCGGCAACACCGACGCCAACATCGAATCGTTCTCGCTGGATTTCTCCGGGCGTATCGATGGCGCGCCGCGAACACGCTGGCTGCGCACTTCGCCGGAATTCCCGCTGAAACGCCTGCTGACGGCGGGCGTCGGCGACTGCTACGAACTCGGCCGCGTGTTCCGCAACGGCGAGGCGGGTGGCAGGCACAATCCCGAATTCACGATGCTGGAGTGGTATCGCGTCGGCTGGGATCACCGTCGGCTGATCGATGAAACCGTCGAACTGGTGCAGGCGGCGCTGCAATTGGTCAATCGCAGCGCGACCGTGACGACAACGCCTTTCCGCGATCTCTATCGCGACCGGCTCGGCATCGATCCCTTCACCGCTGCCGATGTCGAACTGCGTGCCGCGCTCGGCGACATCGAGATCGACCCGCGCGGGCTCAATCGCGACGATTGGCTGGACCTGCTGATGACCCATCGGCTGCAGCCGGGTTTCGATCGCAACGGTATTCTCGTCGTGTACGACTATCCGGCTTCGCAGTGCGCGCTGGCGAAGATCCGCGCAGGGCAGGGCGGCGATCCGGCTGTCGCCGAGCGCTTCGAGCTGTATCTCGGCCCGCTGGAACTCGCGAACGGTTATCACGAGCTGACCGATGCCTCGGAGCAGCGCGCGAGGTTTCTGCGCGACCATGCCGTTCGCGCGGAACGCGGTGCGCTTCAGCCACCGCTCGACGAAGCGCTGCTGGCGGCGATCGCGGCCGGATTGCCGGATTGCGCCGGGGTGGCGCTCGGCGTCGAACGGCTGCTGATGGCGATGCTCGGCACCGACCGCATCGCTGATGTCCTGGCCTTCGATTTCGGCCATGCTTGAGCCGGTTCGCGGGATTCCTGAACGGACTTCCGCCGGCTCCGCGCCGGGCCGGAAAATTCGCCGGCCGTTCATGCGTGCGGGCCGACGCTAGGCCCACGCAAACACTGGCGTCATACAACTCGGGGGTTGGAAACAATGCGCAACACACTCTTCCTCATCGCGTCCGTCACGGCAGCCGGATTCACCAGCGCGCCAGCTCAGGCGCAATGGTCGAGCGGCGGCTACGACGATGACCTGATCCGCTGCGAATCGCGCGATGGCCGCACCGAGCGCTGCGAAACGTATGGCGGCAATGCCCAGTTCGTGCGTCAACTCTCCAACACGCCTTGCGTACGCGGTCGCAGTTGGGGCACCGATTCGCGGGGTGTTTGGGTCAGTTCCGGATGCCGCGCCGAATTCCGTGTCGACAGCGGCTATGGCTACGACAACGGCTACGACGACAACAGCTATGGTTACGGCAGCAACAACAACTACGGCAACAGCGGCGGTGCTTTCCGCTGCGAATCCCGCGATGGCCGCACCGAACGCTGCAACAGCTACGGCGGTCGCGCCCAGTTCGTCCGTCAATTGTCGAATACGCCCTGCGTACGGGGTCGGAGTTGGGGCAGCGACTCGCGCGGCGTCTGGGTGAGCAACGGCTGCCGTGCGCTGTTCACTACGAACGCCGGCTACGGAAATAATTACGGGAACAACTACGGCAGCGATCTCGTCCGCTGCGAGTCGCGCGACAATCGCAGCCACAGTTGCACGATCTCCTCCGGCCGTAATGGCAATATCCGTTTGCTGCGCCAACTGTCGGACAAGCCCTGCATCGAGAATCAGACATGGGGCCGTTCGCGCACCGGCGTATGGGTGACCCAAGGCTGTCGCGCTGAATTCGTGACCGGTCGCGGGAACAACAACAGCGGCGGTGGTTACCAGCGTCCGCCCGGCGATCTGGGCGGCGCGCCGGGCGGCAAGCGTTCGACGACCTATCAGGACACTTCCGGAGGCCGCGAGCCCGGCGATCTCGGCGGTGCGACCTCTGCACCGGCGAATCAGCGTCCGCCTTCTGAGGTGGTGATCGGGCGCCCGGGCAGCGTCGAGAGGGCGGATCGTCAAATCCGACCGGTCGAGGAAGCGCCGGGCCGGCTTGAAATCCAGACGGTCGAAGAAGCGCCCGGTCAGGTCTCGCGCCGCAACACGGGCGGTACGGCAGAGGTCGATACGCTGCAACCTGCCCCCCGCGAACGGGTTGTCGAGCGCGCCGAGCGCCCACGTTGAGAAATGTCGTCTCTGGCTGTGTTCCGTGAACTGTTTCGCCCGCACGACCCGGCTTCGGCCGGGTCGTTTCGTTTGCGGACCGGTAGAATGCACGGATGAAGGAAGAAATCGATTACGCGCGCTACGACCGCATTCGCCCGATCCGCTGGACCGGCGACATGCTGGAACTGCTGGATCAGCGCAAACTGCCGTTCACTGTCGAATACGTCGCTTGCCGCACTGCCAGCGCGGTTGCAGTCGCGATCCATGCCCTGATCGTGCGCGGTGCGCCGGCGATCGGCATCGCCGCCGCCTGGGGCGTGGTCCTCGCTGCGCGCGAACTCGACGCGACCGCCGGAGCGATCGAAACCGCAGCGGAGGCTGCGGAACGGCTGGAGCCGGTCATGCAACAGCTCAATGCAGCGCGACCGACTGCAGTCAATCTGGCTTGGGCGTTGGCGCGCATGCGTCGTGCACTGGCCAATGCGGGTGATGATTGGCGCACCCTGCTGTTCCGCGAAGCGCAGGCGATCGCCAGCGAAGACCTCGCCGCGAATCACAAGATGGGCAAGCTCGGTGCGCAGCTGATCGCCAAGGGCAGCGGTGTGCTCACCCACTGCAATACCGGCTCGCTGGCGACTGCGGGCTTCGGCACCGCACTCGGCGTGATTCGCGCGGGTGTCGCCCAGGGTCGTATCGACCGCGTGTTCGCCGGCGAAACCCGGCCCTGGTTGCAGGGTGCGCGCTTGACGGTGTGGGAACTGCAGCAGGACGGCATCGATGCGACGCTGATCGCCGATTCGGCCGCATCGCATCTGATGAAAACCGGACAGGTGCAGTGGGTGATCGTCGGCGCGGACCGGATCTGCGCCAACGGCGATGTCGCCAACAAGATCGGCACCTACCAGCTCGCCATCGCGGCGCGCTACCACGGCGTGAAGTTCATGGTGGTGGCGCCTTCGTCGACGGTCGATATGGCCACCCCCAGCGGCGGAAAGATCGAGATCGAAGAACGCGACCCCGGTGAACTGTTCGGCGTCGGCGGCGTGCGCACCGTGCCCGAAGGCGTCAAGGCATGGAACCCGGTGTTCGATGTCGCGCCTTCGGAACTCATCGATGCCATCGTCACCGAGCGCGGCGTCGTCGAACGCCCGAACCGGGTATCGATGCAGACTTTCTTCGGCCACTGAGCGAGCGGATTCCGCCCGATTTCCGCGAGCCGTCGTCGAGCCTGGTCGGGCGCTCGCAAGTCGCTGTTTCTGCATGGGAAAAAGGCGCCGCACAGCGGGGCGTCGAAGGCCTCCGCGTGCTACAATTCCGGCTTCGCGCATGGACCCGCGCGCGCCCTCCGGAGCGACTCCCAGACAGCCCCCGACGTAGCAGGGGCGATCTTGCGTGTTGGCCCCACAGTGGCGCCCGCGTCGTCGTGCCGTCACTCCTGCCCAAGAAGTCGTAATGACCGATCTCGCGAAAGAAATCATTCCCGTCAATCTCGAAGACGAGATGCGCCGCAGCTATCTCGACTACGCCATGAGCGTGATCGTGGGCCGCGCGCTCCCGGACGTGAGGGACGGCCTGAAGCCGGTGCATCGCCGCGTGCTGTTCGCGATGAACGAGCTGGGCGCGCACAGCAACAAGCCCTACTACAAGTCCGCGCGTATCGTCGGTGACGTCATCGGCAAATATCATCCGCACGGCGACCAGTCGGTGTACGACACGCTGGTACGCATGGCGCAGCCGTTCTCGCTGCGTTACCTGCTGGTGGACGGGCAGGGCAACTTCGGTTCGGTCGACGGCGACAACGCTGCGGCGATGCGCTACACCGAAGCGCGCATGGCCAAGCTCACCCACGAGCTGATGGCCGACATCGACAAGGACACCGTCGATTTCCAGCCCAACTACGACGAAAAAGAGCTGGAACCCACGGTGATGCCGTCGCGGTTCCCGAACCTGCTGGTGAACGGCTCGGCCGGCATCGCGGTCGGCATGGCCACCAACATCCCGCCGCACAATCTGTCGGAAGTCATCGACGCCACCGTCGCGCTGCTCGACGATCCCGAGATCGATATCGACGGCCTGATGCAGTTCATCCCCGGCCCGGATTTCCCGACGGCGGGCATCATCAACGGCGTCGGCGGGATCCACATCGCCTACCGCACCGGCCGTGGCCGTGTGCGCATGCGCGCGCGCGCCGAGGTCGAAGTCGCCGACAACGGCCGTGAAGCGATCATCGTCACCGAGATTCCGTATCAGGTGAACAAGGCCCGGTTGATCGAGAAGATCGCCGAGCTGGTGAAGGAAAAGAAGCTCGAAGGCATCAGCGAACTGCGCGACGAGTCCGACAAGGACGGCATGCGCATCTTCATCGAGGTCAAGCGCGGCGATTCCGCCGAAGTGGTGCTCAACAACCTCTATCAGCAGACCCAGATGGAGTCGGTGTTCGGCATCAACATGGTCGCGCTGGTCGACGGCCGCCCGCAGTTGCTGAATCTCAAGCAGATCCTCGAAGCCTTCGTGCGCCATCGCCGCGAAGTCGTCACCCGCCGCACCATCTTCGAGCTGCGCAAGGCCCGCGCCCGCGCGCACATCCTCGAAGGTCTGACGGTCGCGCTGGCGAACATCGACGAGATGATCGAACTGATCAAGACCTCGGCCAATCCCAACGAAGCGCGCGAACGCTTGCTCGCGAAAACGTGGGATGCCGGCCTGGTTGCATCGCTGCTCGCCGCCGCCGGCAGCGACGCTTCGAAGCCGGAAGATCTGCCGGCCGGTGTCGGCCTGATCGATGGCCGGGACGGACAGCGTTACTACCAGCTGACCGAAATCCAGGCCAAGGAAATCCTCGAAATGCGCCTGCACCGCCTGACCGGGCTGGAGCAGGACAGGCTGACCGAGGAATACAAGAATCTGCTGGGCGTCATTCGCGGCCTGATCGAGATTCTCGAAAACCCCGATCGTCTGCGCGAAGTGATCCGCGACGAACTGCGCGAAGTGAAGGAAGCGTTCGGCGACGAGCGCCGCAGCGAAATCCGCGCCAGCGAAGAAGATCTGGACATCCTGGATCTGATCGCGCCGGAAGACGTGGTGGTCACGCTGTCGCATTCGGGCTACGCCAAACGCCAGCCGGTCACCGCCTATCGCGCGCAGAAGCGCGGCGGGCGGGGTCGGAACGCGGCAGCGACCAAGGACGAGGATTTCATCGACCAGCTGTGGCTGGTGAACACCCACGACACGCTGTTGACGTTCACCAGCAGCGGCCGCGTGTTCTGGCTGTCGGTGCATCAGCTGCCCGATGCCGGTCCGAACGCGCGCGGCCGCCCGATCATCAACTGGTTGGCGCTCGAACCGGGCGAACAGGTGCAGGCGGTGCTGCCGGTGCGCAGTTACGACGACGAGCATTTCGTGTTCTTCGCCACCCGCAACGGCACCGTCAAGAAAACGCCGCTGACCGAATTCGCCTACCGGCTCGCGCGCGGCAAGATCGCGATCAATCTCGATGAGGGCGATGCCCTGATCGGCGTGGCGCTGACCGATGGCCATCGCGACATCATGCTGTTCGCCAGCAACGGCAAGACCGTGCGCTTCGATGAAGCTGCGGTGCGCGCCGTCGGCCGTACCGCGACCGGCGTGCGCGGCATGAAATTGGCTGCAGGCGAGAAGGTGGTCAGCCTGATCGTCGCCGAGTCGGCGGGCGACCAGCCCGAGGTCGAGGACGATACGGCCGATGACGTCGTGGAGACGGCGGTTGAAGACGCCGTCATCGAGACGCCGCTCAATGTCGACGATGCCTCTGTCGCCTACATCCTGACCGCGACCGAAAACGGCTACGGCAAACGCACGCCGCTGGCCGATTACCCGCGCAAGGGCCGCGGCACCCAGGGCGTGATCGGCATCCAGACGACGGCGCGCAACGGCAAGCTGGTGGCTGCGGTGTTGTTGAGCAGCCGCGATGAAGTGTTGCTGATTTCCGACGGCGGCACGCTGGTGCGCACCCGCGCTGCAGAGATCTCCCAGGTCGGCCGCAACACCCAGGGCGTCACCTTGATGCGCTTGGCCCAGGACGAGACGCTGCAGGCGCTGGAGCGTCTGGATGCTTCGCTGGACGAGGATGAGACTGAGGTGCCGGTGGTCGGTGCGGTCACTCCGGGCGATACCGAGTCGACACCCGCACCAGAGGCCTGACGTGTACCGGTCGATTGCACAATCACGAAGCTGCCGAAAGGCGGCTTCGTGCGTTATCGACACAGGGTTTCGCGCAGATACATCCCCGGACGTGCCTGCGGTCGACGTCGCAATGTTCGAGACCGGATCGAATCGCGGGCATCCCAAAAGAGCAGCGAAACGTGCTTTCGTGTCAAGACCGGCCATCCGGGAATCAAATTCAGGCTTTTGGATTAAGTTAAAAAAAAGTCAAAAAAATGTTCAAGAAAAGTAATTTTTTGGTCTGAAGCTTGCCTATACTCGCCACCACATCCAGGAGGCCATATGTGTCGCACGTCGCGGTTTGAGGTGGTGGGTCGGGTTCGGAATTCGGTTCGGGAATGGGGTTCGGGAGTCGGGTTGGCGCTGGTGTTGGCCGCACTGACGATGCTTCCGGGCTGCGGCAACAAGGAGACCGGGCAACTGCCCGAGGTCAGCGGCGAGGCGATCAAGGCCAAGCCCAACGAAATCAAAGGCTTCGCGCTGGTCCGGGCCTATCCCGACCAGGACGGCGACACGCTCGCGATCGCTCTGGAGTTCTCCCGGCCACTGGTCGGCACGCAGGACTTCGACAAGCTCATCACCTTCGCCACGTCGGTCAACGACAAGAGCAGTTGGAAGCTCGACGACAGCGGCAAGATCCTGCGCTTCCCGTTCGTGACCGCGAACACCGAATACACCCTCACCGTTTCCGCCAAGCTGGCCGCCGCCGACGGCAGCGTGCTCGGCCACGATGTCGAACAGAAGGTCTACACCGGCGAACTCGATCCCGCCGTGGGCTTCGCTTCGCAGGGCAGCGTACTCCCGGCGCGCGACAGTCGCGGCCTGCCGGTGGTCTCGGTCAACGTGCCCGAGGTCGACGTGGAATTCCTGCGCGTGCGCGAGAAATCGCTGCCGCAGTTCTTCGCCGAATACCAGCGCGGCGGCCGCCGCAGCGGCTGGGAGCTGGACAACGATTACGGCGACGGCACGCCGCTGGCCAAGCTGGCCGAGCCGGTCTACACCAATCGTTTCGTGCTCGGCGGCAAGCGCAACGAACGCGCGGTCACCTATCTGCCGATCCAGGACATCGAAGAACTGCAGGAACCGGGTCTGTATTTCGCGGTGATGAAGCGCAGCGGCCAGTTCCGCGAGCAGTTCGAAACCACCTTCTTCACGGTCAGCGACATCGGCCTGCACGTGCGTGCGTACAAGGACAAATTGTTCGTCCATACCGCATCGCTGCAGGACGGTTCCGGCATCAACAGCGTCGATCTGCAGATCATCAATGCTGCAGGCGAAACCACGCTCAAGAGCCAGACCGACCGCAACGGCAACGCGATGCTGCCGTACAAACTCGACGCCGCGCACGTGCTGATCGCCCGTCGCAGCAGCGATATCTCGATGCTGCCGTTCAACCAGCCGGCGCTGGATCTGTCCGAATTCGCGGTCAGCGGACGCGAGCCGGCGTGGTTCGACGTGTTCGCATGGGCCGGTCGCGATCTCTATCGTCCGGGCGAAGTGGTGCGCATCTCCGCGCTGCTGCGCGACAACGACGGCAAGCCGGTGCCGATGAAAGGCAAGAAGGCGCAGCCGCTGTTCGTGCGCCTGAAACAGCCGGATGGCAAACCCTTCATCGAAAGCCGGATCGAAGCCGGCGCGCAGGGCTATTACAGCTTCGAAAAGTTGATCCCCGCCGAAGCCCCGACCGGCCGCTGGCAGGTGGAATTCCGCACCGATCCGGCCAGCAGCGAGGCGGTGCAGGGCATGAGCCTGCGGATCGAGGAATTCCTGCCCGAGCGCATGAAACTCGATCTCGCCACCGCCGACGCGGTGCTGAAGCCGGGCAAGCCGCTGAAGCTCGAAGCCACCGGCGCCTATCTGTACGGCGCACCCGCAGCGGGCAACCGTTTCACCGCGAAACTCGCGGTCGCGGTCGAACAGCATCCTGTCGAATCGATGCCGGGCTATTTCTTCGGCGATCCCACGCTGACCCTGCCGAAGGACGCCAACGACGTCGTCGACACCACGCTCGACGCCCAAGGCAAGCTGTCGCAGGACATCGTCCTGCCCGAGGAAGCGAAACCGGCATCGCCGATCGCGGCCATCGTTTCCGGCAGCCTGTTCGAGACCGGCGGGCGCAGCGTCAACCGTTCGATCAAGCGCGTGCTGTGGCCGGCGGATGCGCTGGTCGGCGTGCGCCCGATGTTCGACGACAAGGAAGGCCCGGACAGCAACAGCAACGCCGGCTTCCAGCTGATGCGCGTGGACAGCGCCGGCAAGCCGCGTCCGGCCAAGGGCCTGAAGGTCACGCTGGTGCGCGAGCATCGCGATTACCACTGGAACTACGACAACGACGAAGGTTGGGATTTCGATTTCACCTCGCGCTTCGACAATGTCGAGACGCGCACCGTCGATGCCGGTGCGACCGCGATCAAGTTCGATTTCCCGGTCGAATGGGGAACGTATCGCGTCGATGTGCTCGACCCGGCGACGGGTCTGACCACGCGCTATCCGTTCGAGGCGGGTTGGGGTTGGGGCGATGAGAACCGCGGCCTCGATGCGCGTCCCGACAAGGTCAAGGTCGCGCTCGACAAGACCGCCTACAACACCGGCGATACGGTGAAGGTGACGCTCACGCCGCCGCATGACGGCAAAGGCCTGCTGATGGTCGAAGGCGGCGACCGCATGCTCTATGTGCTGGACGTCGACGTGAAGCGCGGCAGCAGCTTCGAGATTCCGGTGACCAAGGATTGGGAACGCCACGACATCTACATCACCGCGCTGGTGTTCCGTGGCGGCAGCGCTTCGGACAAGGTCACGCCGGCACGCGCCGTGGGGATCGCGTATGTGCCGATGGATCGCGCCTCGCGCCGTGTCGAAGTCGGGCTGTCGCTGCCGAAGCAGATGCGTCCGGAGCAGACGCTCACGACCACGGTCGCGGTGCCGAAGCTGGCCGGGCAGGAGGCTTACGTGACGGTCTCGGCGGTCGATGTCGGCATCCTCAACATCACCCAGTTCCCGGTGCCCGACGCCAACAAGCATTTCTTCGCCCAGCGCAGGCTCGGCGTGGATGCCTACGATGTCTACGGCCGCATCATCGAGAGCCTGGAAGGCGACATCGGCAGGATCCGTTTCGGCGGCGACATGGCGCTGCAGCCGCTGGCGCAGGCGCGCAGGCCGACATCGAAAGTGCAGACCGTCGATCTGTTCTCCGGCCCGGTGAAACTCGATGCCAAGGGCAACGCGAAGATCGCGCTGAAGGTGCCCGATTTCAACGGCACGCTGCGCGTATCCGCGCTGGCGTATTCGGCCGAACGCTACGGCAACGGCGACGCCGAGATCGTGGTCCGCGCGCCGATCGTGGCCGAAGCCAGCTATCCGCGCGTGCTCGCGCCCGGCGACCGCAGCAATGTCACCCTCGATCTCACCAATTTCACCGGCAAGGCCGGCGATTTCGACGTGAAGGTCGAAGGGCTGGGCCCGCTGACGGTGGCGCAGGGTGCGCGCAGCGCCAAGCTCGCCGTCGGCGGCAAGACCACGCTGACCTTCCCGCTGTCGGCGGGCGAGGGCTACACCACCGCGAAGATCCGCGTGCAGGTCAACGGCAACGGCTTCAAGGTCGATCGCCGCTTCGATGTGCCGGTGCGTCCGGCCTGGCCGAGCGTGCTGCGCACGAAGACCCAGACCTTGAACGCACTCGCCACGATCGCGATGGACGCCGGTTTCGCCGATGGCCTGATGCCCGGTTCGGTCACCGCACAGATGACCGTCAGCGCATTGCCGCCGATCCCGTTCGCCAGCGCGCTGAAGGATGTGCTGGAGTATCCCTACGGCTGCGCCGAGCAGACCACCAGCAAAGGCTACGCAGCGCTGGTGATGGATGCCGACACCGCGAAGATGCTCGATGCCAAGGGCCTCGATGCGGCGGCGCGCAAGGCGCGCATGGACGGCGCGTTCGGGCGCTTGGCCTCGATGCAGATGTCGAACGGCCACTTCTCGATGTGGGGCGACGACAGCTACGTCAATCCCGCATTGACGCCATACATCGTCGAATTCCTGCTCGACGCGCGCGAAGCCGGCTTCGCGGTGCCCGAGGCGATGCTGCAGAAAGCCCTGCAGCGGCTCAGCGAGGATCTGCTGGCCGGCGGCAACGAGTTCTACGGCCAGACCCATCGCGATCACCTGAAGTTCGCGTATCAGGCGCATGCTGGCTACGTGCTCGCGCGCGTCAACCGTGCACCGCTCGGCACGCTGCGCGCGCTCTACGACAACGAACGCGCCAAGGCCAAGAACGGGCTGTCGATGGTGCATCTCGGCCTGGCGCTGTCGCTGCAGGGCGACAAGAACCGCGGCAACAAGGCGATCGCTGCGGGCTTCGCGTTCAAGAGCAGCTACGAGTACCTCGGCGACTACAGCAGCCCGCTGCGCGACAGTGCGCTGATGATCGCGTTGACCCACGAGCGTGGCCTCGGCAAGCCGGAGTACGACGCCAAGGTCGTCGCGCTGGGCAAGGAACTCGATGTCCGCCGCAGCGATCGCTGGTTCTACCTCAGCACCCAGGAACAGGTCGCGCTGGCCCGCGTCGGCAAGGCGCTGCTGGCGGACCAGAAGAAACTGGTCTCCGGCGTGTGGCGTCTGGGCGATGTCAGCGATCCGGTCGCGGAACGCCGCATGCAGGGACGCCGCGTGGACTACACGGCGCTCGCGCGTGGCTTCAAGTTCGAGCCGCAGGGCGCGGTGCCGCTGTACGCCAGCCTTGAAGTCGCGGGCGTGCCGCGCATCGCGCCGGCCGAGGACAAATCGGTGATCGGGATCGAGCGCAAGTGGTACACCACCGACGGCAAGCCATGGAAACCCGGCCCGCTGACCGAAGGCGAAGCGCTGATCGTCGCGCTCAGCATCACCGCCGATCAGGGCATGCCCGATGCGCTGTTGACCGATCTGTTGCCGGCCGGTCTGGAAATCGAGAACTTCAATCTCGGTGACGGCAAGCAGTGGGCCGACGTGGTGGTGGACGGGATCGAGATCAACGATCGCAGCAGCGCGGCTGACGTGCGGCATGAGGAGTATCGCGACGATCGTTTCGTCGCCGCGATCAAGCTCGATCGCGGCCAGACCGCACGGGTGTTCTATCTCGTGCGCGCGGTGACGCCGGGCACCTATACCGTGCCGCCGTCGCTGGTCGAAGACATGTATCGCCCGCAGCTGCGCGGCGTGGGCAAGTCGACGCTGGTCACGATCACGGTGGTACAGCCGAAGTAAAAGCGGCCTTTTGTAACTCGGTGCGCGCGCGCTTCCCTCTTCCCGCATTGCGGGGAGAGGGTGCCCGACAGAGCCTGCCCCGGACTCGATCCGGGGGCGGGTGAGGGGCGCTAGCCGCCGCAGTGTTCCTTCCCGCAGCCACATCTCCTCGCGACACGACGAATTCCGATCGCGCATCCATGTCGCAATCTCTTACGCCCTCCCTGCGAATCCGCATCCGCCGTCTTTTGCCTTGGCTCCGCTGGGGCACCGTCGCGCTGCTGTCGTCGCTGCTGCTGTTCGATCTGATCTTCCCGCCGCAGTTGCCCAAAGCCCGCGACATCAGCACGCTGGTGGTCGCGCGAGACGGCACGCCGCTGCGCGCGTTCGCCGATGCCGATGGCGTCTGGCGTTACCCGGCGACGCCCGAGACGGTATCGCCGCTGTATCTCGAAGCGCTGCTCAATTACGAAGACCGCTGGTTCTGGAAGCATCCCGGCGTGAATCCGCTGGCGCTGCTGCGCGCGGGCGGGCAGATGATGGGCAGCGGCGAAGTGGTGTCCGGCGGTTCCACGCTGACGATGCAGGTCGCGCGCATCCTTGATGCCAAGCGCACCCGGCATACGCGCACGCCGTTCCGCAAGCTGCGGCAGATCCTGCGCGCGCTGCAGCTCGAAGCGCATCTGTCGAAGCGCGAAATCCTGATCCTGTATCTCGAGCGCGCACCGTTCGGCGGCACCATCGAGGGCGTCGAGGCCGCCAGTTGGGCGTACCTGGGCAAACCCGCGTCGCGCTTGTCGAGAGCGGAGGCGGCATTGCTCGCGGTGCTGCCGCAATCGCCGAGCCGGCGGCGTCCGGACCGTCATCCGGAGATCGCCCAGGTGGCGCGCGACAAAGTGCTGGATCGCATGGCGACGCTGGGCGTGTGGAGCCAGGCCGAGGTCGACGACGCGCGGATCGAAGCGGTCGTTTCGCGGCAACTGCAGCCGCCGCTCAGCGCCGCATTGCTGGCGCAGCGGCTGCGCGTTGCCCATCCGAAATCCGCGCGCATCACTTCGACCATCGACGCCAATCTGCAGCGCACGCTGGAAGAGCGCGTGACCTCGTATTTCTCGAACCTGCCGGAGCGCACGTCGGCCGCGCTGCTGGTGGTCGACAACGAGACCATGGAAGCGCGCGCCTATGTCGGCTCGCTGCATTTCGGCGACAAACAGCGTCTTGGTCACGTCGATATGGTCCGCGCCTGGCGTTCGCCCGGTTCGACCCTGAAGCCGTTTCTCTACGGCATGGCGATCGACGACGGCATGATCCATTCCGAAAGCCTGCTGATCGATGCGCCGCAGACGTTCGGCGATTATCGTCCCGGCAATTTCGGCGAATCCTTCAATGGTCCGATCGGCGTCGCCCAAGCGCTGCGGCTGTCATTGAACGTGCCGGCGGTCGACTTGCTCGATCGCGTCGGCCCGCAGCGTTTCGCCGCGCGCATCGACCATGCCGGCATCGCGTTGAAATTCCCGCAGGACAGCAAGCCGAATCTCGCATTGATTCTCGGCGGCACTGGCGCGCGGCTCGAAGACCTGGTCGGCACGCATGCGGCGTTCAATCGCAACGGTATCTCCGGTCGCGTGCGCTACACACCCACCGATCCGAAGATCGACCGGCGCGCGCTGTCGCCGGGTGCGGCGTGGATCGTGCGCGAGATTCTCGAATCCAATCCGCGTCCGGGCGAACTGGAACAGTACGATCGCGGCACGCGTCCGCGCGTGGCCTGGAAGACCGGTACCAGCTACGGATTCCGCGACGCATGGGCGGTCGGCGGTACGCGCCACTACACGGTCGGTGTGTGGGTGGGGCGCCCCGACGGCACCCCGCTGCCCGGTCAGTACGGCGCGCTCACCGCGCTGCCGCTGCTGTTCGAAGTGGTGGATTCGCTGCCGGGCAATGCGCGCGATTCGCTGCCGCTGCCGCCGCCATCGAACGTTGCCGAGATCGAGGTCTGCTGGCCGCTCGGTATCGCCGCCGACAGCGTGCCCGCATCGCTGTGTCAGCGCCGGATGAAGGCGTGGATACTCGACGGCGCGGTGCCGCCGACGTTCGCCGAGCGCGGCGCGCGACTGTGGAATGCCGGCCGCGAACGTTTCGAGATCGATGCGGACAGCGGCAAGCGCGTGTCGGCGGTGTGTTCGCTGCCGCATCGCACTGAAACGGTCGAAATCGCGCGCTGGCCGGCGCTGGCATCGCCCTGGCTGTCGGCGGAGACGCGTCGCGCATCGACGCTGCCCGTGCTGGCCGACGACTGCATGCTGGATGGTCGCGATGCCAGCGAGGAGCTGCGGATCGAAGGACTCAATGACGGCGCCACGCTCGCGCGTGCGCCGGGCAGCGAGCATGCGGTACGGTTGTCGCTGCGTGCGCTCGGTACCGATCGCAACGTGCAGTGGTTGCTCGATGGCCGCTGGATCGCCGAGACCGCAGGCCGGCAGTCGCTGGTGCGCGACTTCGGCGAATCGGGCGAGCATGTGTTGACGGCGCTCGCGGACAGCGGCGCGTGGACAAGGATCCGCTTCCGCGTGCTGGAATGAGCGCGAACGGGTATGGCCGGGTCAGTTCCGGAAGATCGCCTTGAATCCTTGGGTCAACAGTACGAGCACAAGAGGAAGGACGATGAACCACAGCAGCAGCATGATGATGGCGAAACGGTAGAAACGCAGCTTGTCCATCCAGGTGTCTTTCGCCGCGCCTTCCTCGATCGACGACCGCGACAGCCGTTCCTCGAGGAATGCGGAGAAACTCGGATGCCGTTCCAGCATGGCTCTGGACAGATTGCCCTTGTCGCTTCTGCAGAATTCGCCGGTCACGCAATCGACAAGATATGGGCAGGCATCCGCTTCGTCGCCTGCGTAGACGTATTGTTGCGGCCAAGGCGGCAAGCCCTCGAAACCCTTTCGATAGGCTTGCGTGAGATCGACGATCGCATCGGGGTCGTCGAGCACCGAGGTTTCGTCGATGCGATCGTCGCTGCGTTCGGATAAAAGAAACCCGCGATAATCCTTCGGAAGCGTCACGCCGAGTGCGGACTCGATCCTCGCGATATCGCGGGTTTTCATGGTGCGTGCGATCAGCCCAGCAGAGACAGCATGTGTTCCGCAGACGAAACCCGGAACTCGCCCGGCGCTTCCACTTCGAGGAATTTCACCACGCCGTCTTCGAGATACAGCGCGAAGCGTTTGCTGCGGATGCCCATGCCGTAGGCGCTCGCATCCATTTCCAGGCCGAGCGCTTTGGCGAAGTCGCCGTTGCCGTCGGCGAGGATGTCCATGTCGGCGGGGGCGTTCTGGCTCGCGGCCCAGGCTTTCATCACGAACGGGTCGTTGACCGACATGCAGGCGACGCCGACGCCTTTGTTGCGGAACGCTTCGAAGTGTTCGATGAAACCGGGCAGATGCTTTTCCGAGCAGGTCGGCGTGAAGGCGCCGGGGACGGAGAACAGCACCATTTTCTTGCCTTCGAAGAAGGTGTGCGTATCGATGGTGTCGATGCCGCCGTTGATGCGTTTGATATTGACTTCGGGGATGCGATCGCCGATCTGGATGGTCATGGCAGGGGTCCTGTCCGGGGTTGGGTGGACAGTGTAGAGGCAATGCAGAGGCAATCCTGAACGCGCGCGAATGGCCTCTTGAAAACGCCGGGTCCGGGCCTACTTTTCCGGTATGGCGGCATGGTGCCGCCGTTCAACGGAGAATCCCATGAGCCTCATGCGCTACCCGCAGGCGTGGCCGGCACAGGCCCGCGTCCACGACGATCTGAAGCAGATCTTCGACCGTTTCCTCAACAATGCCGACAACCCCGACGAATCCGCCGTGGTCACCAGCCAATGGGTGCCGCGCGTCGATATCAAGGAAGAAGCCGATCGTTTCGTGATCCTGGCCGATCTGCCGGGCGTCGATCCCCAGCAGGTGGAAGTGCTGATGGACAAGGGCATCCTCAGCATCAAGGGCGAACGCAGCAGCGAGGCGATCGAGCAGTCCGAGCGATTCTCGCGGATCGAACGCCGCTACGGCAGCTTCCATCGCCGCTTCGCGCTGCCCGATACCGCGGATGCCGAAGGCATCGTCGCGACCGGCCATAACGGCGTGCTCGAAGTCGTCATTCCCAAGCGCGCCGAATCCACGCCGCGCCGTATCCAGGTCGGCAGCCCGACCGCGAAAGCCTGAGTCCCGCAGGCAGCCACGCACGGTCCGCAGCCCGGGCCGTGCGTGGACTGCGATGGCATCGGTATAGTGGATCGCATCGTCACGACATTTTCGGATTCGCAGCATGCGCTTCAAGGATTACTACGACGTGCTCGGGGTCGAACCCGGCGCAGGCGAGGCGGAAATCAAGACCGCCTACCGTCGGCTTGCGCGGAAATTCCATCCCGATGTGAGCAAGGAAGAAGGCGCCGAAGAGAAATTCAAGGCCGTCAACGAAGCCTATGAGGCGTTGCGCGACCCTGAAAAGCGCACCGCCTACGATCAGTTGCGCGCGCGCGGCTATCGTCCCGGCGATGAAGTACAGCCGCCCCCCGGTGGTTTTGGCGGCGGCCACGGCGGCGTCGACTTCGAGGAAATCTTCGCGGGCGGCGGCAACGGCGGTTTCAGCGATTTCTTCCAGGAACTGTTCGGCCGCCGTCGCGCCGGGGGTTTCCCGGGCGGGCCCGGCGGTGCTCCCGGCGGCGGCGCCCGAGCGCGCGGCGACGGGATCACCCGAGCCAAGTTCGCAGTGCCGCTGGAATCCCTCTACCGCACCGATCCGGTCCGGGTTTCGGTGGCCGGCAGATCGCTGGAGGTCCGCATCCCCAAGGGCATCAAGCCCGGGCAGGCGATCCGGCTCGCGGGGCAGGGCACGGGCGGCGGCGATCTGCTGCTGGAAATCGAATACGCCGCGCATCCGCAGTTCGAAGTGGACGGCCGCAATGTCATCCACGTGCTGTCGGTGGCGCCTTGGGAAGCGGCGTTGGGCGCATCGATCAGCGTGCCCACGCTGGGTGGGCCGGTGGAGTTGAAGATTCCTGCGGATTCCGAAGCGGGGCGCAAATTGCGCCTGCGCGGTCGCGGGCTTCCGGGGGCCGGAAGCGCGGCTGCCGGCGATCAGATCGTGGAGTTGGAAGTGCTGGCGCCGAAGGCCAATACCGACGAAGAGCGCGAAGCCTACCAGCGGCTGCGCGATGTCTTCGGGGACGATTGGCGTCGGGCTTAGCAGGCTGTGAAAACAGCCTGCTGCGCGGTCATGGATGGACGCGGCGACGAGGCAAGCGCGTCAGCGATTGCTTCGTCGGGAGCGAGTCCGGGCATGTGCCGGACTCGTGACTTGAGAAATGCACACGAAAGAAATGCACACGAAGTGCGTTTTTCAACACACGATCAGAGCCCGACGACGTACTTGGTGATGGTGTCCGACAGCTCGGTTTCGCTGAAAGGCTTGGTCAGATAGGCCTTGGCGCCTTGGCGCATGCCCCACATGCGATCGGTGTCCTGGTCCTTGGTGGTGACCAGGATGATCGGGATGTGCTTGGTGGTCGGTTCGCGGCAGATGGTCCGTGTCGCCTGGAAGCCGTTGAGGTTCGGCATCACCACGTCCATCAGGATCAGGTCGGGGATCTCGCGCTTGGCCACTTCGACCCCAGCGGCGCCGTCCTCGGCGGTCAGCGCTTCATGCCCCAGTTTTTCGACGATGCGGCGAATGCCCATCAACTGCGACGGCGAGTCGTCGACGATCAGGATGCGTGCCATGTGGAACCCCAGATAAGACTTCGATCAGTGTAGTCGCCCGGACCCCGGCCCGGAAGCGGGGCGATGTGATTTGTTGATGTGGTGCACAACCCGTTCGCCGCGCCGGCACAGGCCTTGGCTCACTCCACGCGCACCAGCGTCCGTCCGAACGAACCGCCGGCCAGCATCCCCGCGAACACCTCCGGCAGCCCTTGCAGCTCGATCTCCCGGGTGCAGATCGTTTCGAGATGGGCCGGTTTCCATTCCGAAGCCAGCCGCTTCCAGACTTCATCACGCAAATCACGGGCGGTTCCGGCCGAGGCGACCCCGATCAGCGACACGCCGCGGATGATGAAAGGCATGACCGTGGTCGGGAGGTCGCCCGACGCGGCCAGGCCGGCGCTGGCGACATTGCCGTAAGGGCGGGTGCGGGCGAGCAGGCTGGCCAGCATCGGCCCGCCGACGTTGTCCAGACCGCCCCCGAAACGTGCGGCTTCCAGCGGCTTGGCTTCGCCGAGCACGTCGCGACCGAGTACCTGGGCGGCGCCGAGCGACTTCAGGTAATCGGCGTGTTCGGGCTTGCCGCTGATCGCATGCACCTCGTAGCCGGCGCGACTGAAGATATCCACCGCCAGCGAGCCCACGCCGCCGGTGGCGCCGGTCACCGCCAGCGGCCCCTGGGCCGGCGTCTGCCGGTTGTCCTGCATCCGCAGCAGCGCCAGCGCCGCCGTAAAACCTGCAGTGCCGAGGATCATGCTTTCGCGCAGGCTCAGGCCGGCGGGCAAGGGGATCGCCCATTTCGCTTCGATCCGCGCGAATTGCCCATAGCCACCATCGCGGACTTCGCTGAGCCCCGAGCCGGTGACCAGCACCGCGTCGCCTTCCTTGAACTTCGGGTCGGTGGACGACACCACGTGGCCGGCGACATCGATGCCGCCGACCAGCGGAAAGAACCGCAGGATCTTGCCCTCTCCGGTGCCGGCCAGCGCGTCCTTGTAGTTGACCGACGAGTAGGCGGTCTTGATCACGATCTCGCCGGGCGCGAGGTCATCGATCGATACATCCTCGATACCGCTGCGGTAGCCGGCGCTGTCGCTGCGGATGCGGAAGGCCTGGAAGGTCGCGGGCATGCTCATGGTGTGTCTCGTGCGAACGAAATCCAGATTACCGCAACTCCCGCCGCTTCTTCTCGTCCAGCCACTTGTCGGCCTGCGCGGGCGTGTAGTCGCGCATCCATGCGAACAGCGTGTCGATGTCTTCGCCGTGCCACAGATCAAGACGCTGTTCGGCGTGCAGGAAGCGCTCTTCGACCATGCGGTCGATCATGCCCATCAGCGGCGCGTAGAAGCCGTCGACATCGAGAAAGGCGCAGGGCTTCTTGCCGAGGCCGAGCTGGCGCCAGGTCAGCATTTCGAACATCTCGTCTAGGGTGCCGAAACCGCCGGGCAGGGCGACGAAGGCGTCGGAGAGGTCGAACATCCGCGCCTTGCGTTCGTGCATATTGGCGACCACTTCCAGCCGGGTCACGCCCTTGTGCGCGACTTCCCACTGCACGAGCTGTTCCGGGATCACCCCGACTACTTCGCCGCCCTTGGCGAGCACGGCATCGGCGACGATGCCCATCAGCCCGACGTTGCCGCCGCCGTAGACAAGCTGCAGGCCTTCGGACGCGATGCGTGCGCCCAGCGCTTGCGCGCGTTCGGCGTAGACGGGTTTGTTGCCGGCGTTGGAGCCGCAGTAGACGCAGATCGATTTCATCGAGGATTCCAGGGAAATTCCAGAAAGCAGAACGGCGCACCGGAGTGCGCCGTTCTCGAAAGGCAGCCGGTCAGTTGGCCTTGTGGATCGCGCGCTTGTGCACCGCCATCGCCGCATCGTGCACCGCTTCGGACATGCTCGGATGCGCATGGCAGATGCGGGCGAGGTCGTCGGCGGAGCCGCTGAACTCCATGGTCAGCACGCCTTCGTGCACCAGCTCCGACACGTTCGCGCCGACCAGATGCATGCCGAGCACGCGATCGGTGTCCGCATGCGCCAGCACCTTCACGAAGCCCGCCGGTTCGCCCATCGCAACGGCACGACCGACCGCTGCGAACGGGAAGCTGCCGGCCTTGTACGGGATGCCTTCGGCCTTGAGCTGCTCTTCGGTCTTGCCGACCC
The DNA here is from genome assembly GCA_017302135.1 of Lysobacterales bacterium. Taxonomy (GTDB): domain Bacteria; phylum Pseudomonadota; class Gammaproteobacteria; order Xanthomonadales; family Xanthomonadaceae; genus Lysobacter_I. The sequence goes on from JAFLDZ010000005.1 coordinate 141,636, forward strand.
AGGCGATTTCCGGCTCGGTGTAGATGACCCACGGGATGGTGTCGAAGTTGACGTGGCCGGGCAGGCCGGCGATCAGTTCGGCCACCGCGATGCCTTCCTCGAAGCCCTTGTGCGCCAGCATCGGCCCGCGCACGCAGTCGCCGACCGCCCACACGCCATCGACGCCGGTGTGGCAGTGCTCGTCGACCACGATCCGACCGCGCTCGTCGAGCTGCACGCCGGTGCCTTCGGCCAGCAGGCCCTTGCTCGCGGCCTTGCGGCCCACGGCGACCAGCAGCTTGTCGAACACCACGTTCTGCTCACCCGCGGCGTCGGTGTAGGTCACGTGGACTTCGCTGGCCTTGCCCTTCTTCTTGACCTCGGCCTTGCTCACCTTGGCACCGAGCTTGATCTCGAGGCCCTGCTTCTTGAATTCCTTCAGCGCGGTTTTCGCGGCTTCGCCGTCGGCGGCGGCCAAGAAATCGGGCATCGCTTCGAGGATCAGCACCTCGGCGCCGAGACGCTTCCAGACGCTGCCCAGTTCGAGGCCGATCACACCGGCGCCGATCACGCCCAGACGCTTCGGGACTTCGGTGAAATCCAGCGCACCGACGTTGTCGACGATGGCGTCGCCGTCGAATTTGGCGAACGGCAGTTCGATCGAATCAGAACCGGCGGCGAGGATCACGTTCGGCGCTTTCAGCTCGAGTTCGCTGCCGTCGTGCTGCTTCACCTTGACCACGTTGCCCGGCTGCAGTTGTGCGAAGCCGTAGAACGCGGCGACCTTGTTCGCCTTGAACAGCATCGCGATGCCGCCGGTGAACTGCTTCACGATCTTGTCCTTGCGACCGACCATCGCGCCGACGTCGATCTTCGCGTCCTTGAACGAGATGCCGTGGTCGCCGAACAGGTGGCCCATGTTCCAGAACTGGCGCGATGAGTCGAGCAGCGCCTTCGACGGAATGCAGCCGACGCGCAGACAGGTGCCGCCCAGCGCGGGCTTGCCGTCCTTGCCCAGCGCGGCGTCGATGCACGCGACCTTCATGCCGAGCTGTGCGGCGCGGATCGCCGCGTGGTAGCCGGCCGGGCCGGCGCCGATGACAATGACGTCGAATGCTTGTTGTTCGCTAGCTTGTTGTTCGCTCATGGATTCGATTCCTGTGTCTTCAAAGCGCGAAGCCCCTCGCGGGCGAGGGGCTTCCGGCGGGCATTACATGCCCAGCAGCATGCGGTGCGGGTTTTCCAGCTGGTTCTTGATGTCGACCAGGAACAGCACCGCGTCCTTGCCGTCGATGATGCGGTGGTCGTAGCTGATCGCGATGTACATCATCGGCGCGGCGACCACCACGCCGTTCTCGACGATGGCGCGCTCCTTGATGGCGTGCATGCCGAGGATCGCGGACTGCGGCGGATTGACGATCGGCGTGGACATCAGCGAACCGAAGGTGCCGCCGTTGGTGATGGTGAAGGTGCCGCCCTGCAGGTCTTCGAGTTTCAGTCCGCCTTCGCGCGCGGCCTTGGCATAACCGGCGATGGCGCCTTCGATCTCGGCGAAGCCCATGCGTTCGACGTTGCGCAGCACCGGCGTGACCAGGCCTTTCTCGGTGGCGACCGCGATGCTGATGTCGGCATAGCCGTGATAGATCACATCGTTGCCGTCGACCGAAGCGTTGACGATGGGATGGCGCTGCAGCGCATTCGCGGCGGCCTTGGCGAAGAAGCTCATGAAGCCGAGCTTGATGCCGTTGGCCTTCTCGAACTGTTCGCCCAGCTCCTTGCGCATCTGCATGACCTTCGCGAGGTTCACTTCGTTGAACGAGGTGAGCATGGCGATGGAGTTCTTCGACTGCATCAGGCGTTCGGCGATGCGGGTGCGCATGCGCGTCATCGGCACGCGTTCTTCCGGACGTGCGCCGCCGCCAACGCCTGCAGTCTTGCCGCTGGCGTAGTTGACGATGTCTTCTTTCGTGACCGCGCCGCGACGGCCGGTACCGGCCACGTCGGCGGGATTCACGCCGCTGGTGGCGGCGGTGAAGCGCGCGCCCGGCGGCAGCTCGGTCGCTCCTGCGACCGGAGACGGTGTGGTGCTGGCCGGCGCGGCGGTGTTGGCTTTCGCCGCTTCCGCCTTCGGCTGGACTTCCTGCGCGCCTGCGGCGGGAGGCGTTGCAGCAGCTGCGGCGCCTTCCTCGATCACCGCGATGACCTGCTGGCTGAGCACGGTCGCGCCTTCGGCGAACTTCAGTTCCTTGATCACGCCATCGACGGTCGAAGGCACTTCCAGCACGACCTTGTCGGTTTCGAGGTCGACGATGTTCTCGTCGCGCTTGACCGCATCGCCGGCCTTCTTGTGCCAGGTGGCGATGACGGCGTCGGAAACGGATTCGGGAAGAACGGGGACCTTGATTTCGATGGCCATGATTGGCGTCCTGACAGCGTGGATTTCAATGGGTGAGTAAATATGAGTCATAGCCGGCGCAGGGATGCATGCGCCGGTGGCAAGCGTCATTCGTCGGCGTGCTCGCCGTTGAGTGGGTTGATCAGCGCATCCGCGATCAGCTTCAGCTGCTCTTCGACGTGGTCGTTGAAATGACCGGCGGCGGGCGAGGGCGAACGGCTGCGGCCGGTGTAGCTGAGCTGCTGCTTGTCCTGCAGGCAGGCGAGCAGGTGGTGCTGGATCTGGTACCACGCGCCCTGGTTCTGCGGTTCTTCCTGGCACCACACCACCTGGGTCGCTTTTGCGTAACGCTTGAGCTGGGCAGTGAGTTCGGCGCGCGGGAACGGATACAGCTGTTCGATGCGCACGATCGCCACGTCGGTCTGCCCGCGCTTCTGCGCGTCTTCCAGCAGGTCGTAATAGACCTTGCCGCCGCAGACCACGACGCGCTTGACCGACTTCGGATCGGCGCCGGCATCGGGGATCAGGTGCTGGAACCCGCCGTTCGCCAGTTCGTCCAGCGTCGACACCGCCAGCTTGTGGCGCAGCAGCGACTTCGGTGTCATCACCACCAGCGGTTTGCGCGTCTTCATGCGCATCTGCCGGCGGATCATGTGATACGCCTGCGCCGGTGTGGTCGGGGTGCAGACGATCATGTTCTGCAGCGCGCACAGTTGCAGGAAGCGCTCCAGACGCGCCGAGCTGTGCTCGGGCCCTTGGCCTTCGTAGCCGTGCGGCAGGAACAGCGCGAGGCCGCAGATCCGGCCCCACTTCGCTTCGCCCGAGGACAGGAACTGGTCGATCACCACCTGGGCGCCGTTGGCGAAATCGCCGAACTGGGCTTCCCAGATGTCGAGGGTCATGGGATCGGCGGTGGCGTAGCCGTATTCGAACGCCATCACCGCTTCCTCGCTGAGCAGCGAATCGATGATGGTCGCGTCTTCCGGATTCTTCACCAGTTGCCGCAGCGGCATGTGGTCGACGTCGGTTTTCTGGTCGTGCAGGATCGCGTGGCGGTGGAAGAACGTGCCGCGACCGCAGTCCTGGCCGACCAGACGCAGCTTGTAGCCTTCGTCGAGCAGCGTGGCGTAGGCGAGATTCTCGGCGAAGCCCCAGTCGCCCGGCAGCTCGCCGGCGCCCATTTTGCGGCGGTCTTCGTAGATCTTGGCGACGCGCGCATGCAGGCTGGCGTCTTCCGGAAGCGTATTGATGATCGTCGCCAGCGCATCGAGCTTCGCGCGCGGCACCTTGGTGTCGACCGGATCGGACAGTTTGCCTTCCAGCAGCGGGCGCCAGTCGATCGCGTAAGCATCGGGATTCGCCGGTGCCAGCTCGGTGGTGACCACGCCGGCATCGAGCTTGTCGCGATGACCGTCGACCAGCGCCTTCGCGTCGTCGGCAGAAAGCGTGCCCTTGGCGGCGAGACGTTCCGCGTACAGCTCGCGCGTGGTCTTGCGCTTGCGGATGTTCTGGTACATCAGCGGCTGGGTCGCTGCCGGTTCGTCGGCTTCGTTGTGGCCGTGACGGCGATAGCAGACCAGATCGATGACCACGTCCTTGGCGAATTTCTGGCGGAAATCGAAGGCCAGTTCGGCGCAGAACGCGACCGCTTCCGGATCGTCGCCGTTCACGTGCAGCACCGGCGCGCCGACCATCTTCGCGACATCGGTGCAGTACAGCGTCGACCGGGCGTCCTGACGTTCGCTCGTGGTGAAGCCGACCTGGTTGTTGATGACGATATGCAGGGTGCCGCCGACCGCGAAACCGCGGGCCTGGGACATCTGGAACAGTTCCATCACCACGCCCTGACCGGCGAACGCCGCGTCGCCGTGGATGATGATCGGCACCACTTGTTTACGGGCCTTGTCGCCACGGCGCTCCTGGCGCGAGCGCACGCTGCCGGCGACCACCGGGTCGACGATTTCCAGATGCGAGGGGTTGAAGGCGAGGGCCAGATGCACCGGGCCGCCCGGCGTCGCGATATCGGCGCTGAAGCCCATGTGGTATTTGACGTCGCCGGCGTGGGCGTGTTCGTCGTGGTCGAACTTGCCCTCGAATTCGTCGAACAGTTTGCGCGGCGGCTTGCCGAGCGTATTGATCAGCACGTTGAGGCGGCCGCGATGGGCCATGCCCAGCACCACGTCTTTCACACCGTCGCTGCCGGCGCGGCGGATCGTCACGTCGAGCAGCGGAATGAGCGAATCGCCGCCTTCCAGCGAGAAGCGCTTCTGGCCGACGTATTTGGTATGCAGGTAGCGTTCGAGGCCCTCGGCGGCGGTAAGGCGTTCGAGGATGCGGCGCTTGTCGTCGTCGGTGCGCTTGAAGTCGCCGCCGGCGGCTTCGAGGCGTTCGTACACCCAGCGACGCTGTTCGACGTCGGTGATGTGCATGAATTCGGCGCCGATGCTGCCGGTGTAGGTCGCCTTGAGCAGCGAGACCAGATCGCGCAGCTTCATCTGCGCCTGACCGCCGGCGCCGCCGCTGGAGAAGGTGGTGTCGAGATCGTTGCTGGACAGGCCGTGGAAGCCGATGTCCAGATCCGGGGCTTCGCTCTTTTCCCACATGCCCAGCGGGTCGAGTTCGGCGGCGAGATGGCCGCGCGAGCGGTAGGCGACGATCAGTTTGCTGACCGCGAATTCGCGGCTGTCGCTGACGGCATTGCCGCTGGCGGCCACGACAACGCCGCGCGCGGCCTGGCGACCGGCTTCGGCGATCGCGGCGATGACCGCAGAGTGCGGCACATCGGCGCCGTCGCGGCCCTTGATCCCGTCGAAATAGGTTTTCCACTTCGGCCCGACGCTGTCGGGGGCGACCAGATACTGTTCGTAGAGGTCCTCGATGTAGGCGGCGTTGGCGCCGAGCTGGGAGGACTGGGCAAACTGCTTCAGGAGACTGTCCACTCTGGGATCACACTCGGAATGTCGGGAAGCGCGGAGGAGAATACGGTAACCGCTTGATCCGCCGGGAAATCCAAGGGCGGCAAGGCAGGCGGGCGAAAGGACCGGAATTATACCCGGAGGCTTCGCCGCAGCGCACCACTCGGCGGCGCCGGACACCGCTCTCGCGGCTTCGACCATCGTCGTAACCGGATAGTCCGACAGACGCGTCTGGCGATACTTGCCATCCGTGTTCTCGCGATCGGGGCCACCCTGTTACGTTTGCCGACGAAAACCACAGGGGGCTGTCGGATGTCGAATCTGTTGCGGATCGGTGCGATCGGGTCGGTGCTGGCGCTGGCCGGTTGCGGTGGCGGAGCGGGTGATGCAAACCGGGCGGACAAGGTCGCACTGCAGGTGGATCAGGTCGGCTGTCCCGACCTCAGCGGCGCGTATGCGTTCAATATGCCCGGCGAGCGCGGCGTCTCCTACCGGGGTTCGATGTTGCTGGAATTTCCCGTCGAGGACGGCAACCGCGTGCCGGCGGCGCAGATTTCCGGCCTGATCGTGCAGCGCAAGGCGCACGGTCTCTACGATTGGCGTTTCCTGATCGACGAAGCGCGGGTGATGCAGCAGCTCGAGGTGATCCGCGAGTTCGACAAGCCGCGCTATCGCGAGTGGTATCACCTGCTGAATGACCCCGGGCGTGCGGCCTATGTCGCGCGAAACGGCAAGGCCGCTCATGCCAGACGCGTGGCCGAGCTTGGGCCGCGCAGCGAGATCGTGCGGACGCTGCGTGCGGGTAGCGAGATGGTGTGTCGGGACGGTTGGCTGGAGCTGCCGCGCGAGTACGCCGGCCCGATCCGGCTCACGCGCGGCGAAGATGGATCGATCATCGGCGAGTCGCACGAGATCAGCACCGTCGGCGTCACGGTCTGGTGTGGCGATGGCTGCAGGGACCTGCCCATTCCCACCGGCAAATTTACCGGCAGACTGCAATGGCCGCGCAGCCATGGCCTGCAGGCATGGAAACCCGACGACATGCGCGGGCGGTATGTCTTCCAGCGGCCGATCGACGAGATCGAAGCGGAGACTGCGGCCCTGAAGGCGGGCCAGGCGCGGTCCGACGCGTTGCGCTATGCCTCGGCCGGGACGATCCGTACCCGGATCGAAGCGCTGGCGCCGGCCGGGACGGTGGTGGACGAAGTGGCGGTGCGCGATGGCAAGGTCCACGTGGGATACACCGCGCCGGTCGCCGATCAGGACCGGCTGCTGACGACAATCTCGGAAGTTGCAGGCGATCGCCGTGGGCCGCAGGAGGTGCGGCGCATCGTCAGGTCCGGGCATTTCGATGTGCGCCGCGTCGAATTCGCGCTGACCGATTCGCCGCTGGTGCTGCGCGATGCGCCGTACCCGACGCCACAGACCCGCGCAGCCGAAGCGGAACCCGGGACCGCGTCGCGTATGGCGGTGCTGGCACTCGCCGAACCCGAGGCGCCGAAGATGCCGCCGGCCGGATTCGCCGAGCTTCGCGAGATCCGCCGCCGCGTCGGCCCGCTGTTTCCATCCGGGACGCGCATCATCGATGCGCGCTATGGCGGCGGCAACGTCATTGTCGTGGGTGAAGCGGATTCCAACCGCAGCGTTTCGGACGGTTTGCGCGCGATTGCCGGTCAGGGCTCTACGCCCGAACTGGTGCGGATCGAAACCACGCCGGCCGGCAGGATGCGTTTCGAGATACTGCTGCGGCGCTCGGCATTGGTTTCGGAGTGAAGGTCGCTCAGATATCCAGCGCGCGGAACTCGGTGACGACCCGCGCGCGTTCCCACACCGGCATGAAACCGTCGGCGAGCTGGCGGGCGCGTCCGCCGAAGTCGAGTGCGGCTTCGCCGTCGAAGCGGTTGCCGAGGGTGCGGAAGTAGTAGCCGCCGCTGTCGTTGGCGATGAAGGCCGAGGCGTAACCGTGATCGGCCGGATCGGTGATTTCGCGGAAGGCGAACACGCTCGACAGCCGCTGGCCCAGGCCGATCAGCGGCGCATGCGCGCGCTGCGGCGTCCCGGCGTCCTGCAACAGAATGCGGATGTCGACCCGCTGCCGGCGGGTGGCGAGCCTGCGCAGCGCTTCGAGCACGTCGGGCGCGTCGAACAGGCCCGGGTCGAGATGGCGGCTGTAGAGGCACAGTTCGCGGCGGGTGGCGGCGACGACTGCGGTGGTGATCGCGACCGCTGCGTCGCGGGTGTCGATGGCGGTCGGGCCGCCGATCTGCCGACGCATGCTCTGGTGTTCGATGCCGGCTTCCATGAAGTGATCGCCGTAGGGCACGAAACCGTGTTTGACGTAGAAGCCGACTGCGGATGCCTGCGAGTGCAGGCGCAGCTCGGGCCAGCGCCGCTGCGCGGCTTCCTCGATCAGCGCCAGCAGCAGCGCGTCGCCGACGCCGCGACCGCGCCATTCGGGCAAGACCGCCATCCGTCCGATCTTGTGTTCCGGGGTCAAACGCCCGGTGCCAATCGGCTTTCCGGCGGCATCGCGGGCGATCACATGCACGCACAGGGGATCCAGTTCGTCCCACTCCATTTCGATCGGCACCTGCTGCTCCTGCACGAACACGGGTTCGCGTACCGCGCGCAGGTCGTCGACGCCGCTCGCGTAAGCGATGGCCTCGACCCGGAATGTGCCGTCGAATGGAGCGCGGTCAGGCATCGTCGTCCTCGCCGGTGTCGAAGCCGTCGTTGTGCAGCTGATATTGCCCCTCCGCGAGCAGATCAAGAACCAGCGACTGGCCCTGCGCCGACAGCGCCGCATAGGTGTCGCCATCCAGCGTTTCGGCGGCGGCGAGGGTGCGCGCATCGGCGAGCGGCAGCGCATGGATCTGTCCGGCTACATAGAGTTTGCCGATCGTTTTCCGTTCGGTGCTGCGGCGCCAGGCAGCCCGCGTCCACGGATGGCGCTGCAGCACGGCGCCCTGCTGCAGATCGAATTCGATTTCGATCCGCGAGCGCGGCGGATCGGGATCCAGCGCCACGCCGGCGCTGCGGTAGAGGCTGATGAAACGCCCGAACCAGTCGCCGAGGCGTTCCGGGTCGTTCATGCGCAGCTTGTTCAACGCTTCGATGGCGCGCGCCATTGCGGCGGCGTCGATCTCATGGCTGTCCTTCGCTGGCGCGATGTCCGGGTCGGTGTAGCGCACGGCTTCGTCGGCATCGCAGATCAGACTGTCGACGAAATCCCCGAGCAGTTCCGCACTGGACGGCGCGCGCAGCCCGACCGAGATGGTCAGGCAGGCGTCCTCGGCGATGCCGTGATGCGGCACGCCCGGCGGCAGGTACAGCATGTCGCCGGGCTTCAGCACCCAGTCGTGGTTCGGCTTGAAACGCTTCAGCAGACGCAGCGGCACGTCTTCGAGATAGGTCTCGTCGGGGTTCGGCGCGGTGTCGATCAGCCAGCGGCGATGGCCCAGGCCCTGCAGCAGGAACACATCGTACTGATCGATATGCGCGCCGACCGAACCGCCCGGCGCGGCGAACGAGATCATGATGTCGTCCATCCGCCAGCGCGGCAGGAAATCGAAATCGTCGAGCAGCGCGCGCACATCCGGATCCCACTTGTCGACGTCCTGCACGAGCAGGGTCCAGTCGTGGTGCGGCATTCCCGGGAATTCCTCTTCCGCGAACGGGCCGGTGCGGATGCTCCAGGCGTCGCTGCCGCGGTCGTGACTGGCGATGCGCGACAGCGCCGATTCCTCGCAGGCCAGACCGGCGAGATCTTCCGGGGTGACCGGCGAGACGAAGTCCGGGAAAGCATTGCGGATCAGCAGCGGCCGTTTCTGCCAGTAATCACGCAGGAAATCTTCCGGCGCCATGCCCAATGGCCCGTTGCCGGTGGCGTCGATTTCGTAGGGCAGCGCGGGTGTGCGCTTGCGGGCGTGCTTGGCCATCTCAGATCTCCTTCGCCAGGCGTTCCGCCAGGCCTGTGTAGCTGCCCGGCGTCATGTCGAGCAGACGCTGCTTCGCGTCGGCCGGCAGATCGAGATCAGCAATGAATGTGCGCATCGAGCTTGCGTCGATGCCGTGGCCTCGGGTGAGCGCCTTCAGTTGTTCGTAGGGATTGGGCAAGCCATGACGGCGCATCACCGTCTGCACGGCTTCAGCCAGGACTTCCCATGCAGCATCGAGATCGGCCGCCAGACGCCCGGGATTCGCGCTGAGTTTGTTCAGGCCGCGCAGTAGTGCGTCGTAGCCGATCAGCGCATGGCCGAAGGCGGTGCCCAGCGCGCGCAGCACGGTGGAATCGGTCAGATCGCGCTGCCAGCGGCTGATCGGCAGCTTCGCGGAGAAATGTTCGAACAGCGCGTTGGCGATGCCGAAATTGCCTTCCGCGTTCTCGAAATCGATCGGGTTGACCTTGTGCGGCATGGTCGAGCTGCCCACTTCGCCGGCCTTCACCGCCTGTTTGAAATAACCGAGCGAGATGTAGCCCCAGAGGTCGCGGCATAGATCGATGCAGATGGTGTCGATGCGCTTCTGCGCGTCGCACAGCTCGGCGATGCCATCGTGCGGCTCGATTTGGGTGGTGTAGGGCTGCCAGTCCAGGCCCAGCGATTCGACGAAGCGGCGCGAGAACGCAGTCCAGTCCACATCGGGATAGGCGGCGACGTGCGCGTTGTAGTTGCCGACCGCACCGTTGATCTTGCCGGCGATCAGCGCGGCGGCCAGGGTTTCGCCCTGGCGCTGCAGGCGGGCGACGACGTTGGCGAGTTCCTTGCCGACGGTGCTGGGCGAGGCGGTCTGGCCGTGGGTGCGCGAGAGCATCGGCAGCGCCGCGTGTTCGTGCGCCATCGCGCGGAGCTTCTGGATCAGGCCATCGAGCGTCGGCAGCAGCACCGATTGCCGCGCCTCGCTCAGCATCAGCGCATAGCTGAGATTGTTGATGTCTTCGCTGGTGCAGGCGAAATGCACGAATTCCAGCGCTGGCGCCAACTCGGCATCGTCCGCCAGCCGCTCCTTGATCAGGTATTCGACCGCTTTGACGTCATGGTTGGTCGTGCGTTCGATCGCCTTCACCCGGGCCGCATCGGCGACCGTCAGTCCATCGGCCAGCGCGCGCAGGCGGGTGACGGCAGCATCGGAAAAGGGAGGCAGCTCGACAATGCCGGGCTCGGCCGCCAGCGCCAGCAGCCATTCCACTTCCACCTTGACCCGGGCTTTGATCAGGCCGTATTCGGAGAAGATCGGGCGCAGGGCATCGACCTTGCCGGCGTAGCGACCGTCGAGCGGAGACAGGGCGAGAAGCTGGGCGTCGGACATGGCGGGCTGCGGTGCGGGGGTACGGTAATTCTAAACGCTCGCAGGGGTATGCTCGGCCGATCTCCACCACGACAGGCGCGGCCCATGGCCCGACGCGGCCCCAGCCGGCATACCGGCACGATCCCCGAGCCCATGCGCATCGAGCGCGACAGCATGGGCGAACTGCAGGTCCCCGCTGCGGCGCTCTGGGGCGCGCAGACCCAGCGGGCAGTGCAGAACTTCCGCATCTCCGGCCGGCCGATGCCGCGCGGCTTCATCCGTGCGCTCGGGCTGATCAAGGCCGCCGCCGCCCAGGCCAACGCCAATCTCGGCCTGTTGCCGAAGACCCGCGCCGCCGCGATCCGCCGCGCGGCGATGGCGGTGGCCGAGGGCGAGCACGACGACCAGTTTCCGGTCGACATCTACCAGACCGGCTCCGGCACCTCCAGCAACATGAACGCCAACGAGGTGATCGCGGCCTTGGTGATGCGGGCCGGCCGCGGCAAGGTGCATCCCAACGACGACGTGAACCTGGGCCAGAGTTCGAACGACGTGGTGCCGACCGCGATCCGGGTCAGCGCCCAGCTCGCGGTGGTCGAGGACCTGCTGCCCGCGCTGCAGCATCTGCGCCGGACCATCGACCGCCGCGCGCGCGAGTCGCGCAAGCTGGTGAAGACCGGGCGCACGCATCTGATGGACGCGATGCCGCTGACCTTCGGGCAGGAGTTGGGCGCATGGTCGTCGCAGCTCGACTCCGCGCGGATGCGGATCGAAGACTGTCTCAAGCGCCTGCGGCGGCTGCCGATCGGCGGTACGGCGGTCGGGACCGGGATCAACACCGATCCGCGCTTCGGCCAGCGCGTGGCGCAGACCGTATCGGTGCTGTCGGGCGTGCGCTTCGTCGTTGCCGACGACAGATTCGAAGGTCTCGCCGCGCAGGACGATGCGGTCGAACTTTCGGGCCAGCTGTCGGCGCTGGCGGTGGCTTTGATGAAGATCGTGAACGATCTGCGCTGGATGAATTCCGGGCCGCTGGCGGGGCTTGCCGAGATCGAGCTGCTGGCGCTGCAGCCGGGTTCGTCGATCATGCCGGGCAAGGTCAATCCGGTGATTCCGGAAGCGGTGGCGATGGTGTGCGCGCAGGTGATGGGCCATCACACCGCAGTGACCATCGCGGGGCAGAGCGGCAATTTCCAGCTCAATGTGATGCTGCCGTTGATCGCGGCGAATCTGCTGGAGAGCATCGGCCTGCTCGCGAATGCGATGACCGCGCTGGCCGACAGTGCGATCGCCGGGATGACGTTCCGTGCAGACCGCATCGCCGACGCGCTGGAGCGCAACCCGATACTCGTCACGGCGCTCAATCCCGTCATCGGTTACGAAAAAGCCGCCGCGATCGCCAAGAAAGCGTATCGCGAGCGGCGTCCGGTATTCGATGTGGCGCTGGAGGACAGCGGTCTGGATGCGAAGACACTGAAACAGCTGCTGGATCCTGCCGTGCTGGTGAAGGGCGGCCTGCAGACCGGCACGGGCGGCGGCTGAGACCGCCGCCCGCTGCTTGCTGGCTATTGCTTGCCGGTTATTGCGTGGCGCTTGCCGCTTCGGCTTCTTCCGCAGCGTTCATGCTGTCGCCGTCGCCCTTGATCGCCTTGCCGATCTGACTGCCGACCTCCTTGCCCGCGTCGTAATGGCTGTCGTTGTCGGTCATGCAATCCTTGACGTCGCCGTCATCCATGGTCGCGTACGGCTTGAACACGGGCAGTGCAGCGGCGAGCTTGTCTTGGGTGACCTTCATCGCCGGCAGCAGGTCGCACAATTTCTGCGCGGATTGCTTGATGCCTTCGGCTTCCGCTTCGATCTTCTTGTCGATCTGATCGGTCTCGCCGGTGAAGACGCCCTTGATCGCTTCGCCCATGGCCTTGCCGGCCAGATCCGCGCCTTCGATGCCGACACCGATCCCCGCATTCGCGACCTTGGCCAGATGTCCACGGTATTCCAGCATCAAGGCCTTCTGTTCGGCGTTGAGCACGACCGCTTTTCCATCGATCAGAAAATCTCCGGTGGGCGTGATTTCAGCGTTGGGCTGACCGGTCGCGGTAAGGTCGATATTCTCTTTCGCCAATTCTTCTATTGCGCCATCGGTCGCTTCCTTCACGGCCTTGCCGATGAAGGTCGTGGGTTCATTGGCGGGATCGGCCGCGGGTGAGGTATTGCTGTTGCCGCAGCCGAACAGAGGCAGGCAGCTGAGGAGTGCGAAAGCGGTCATGCGCATGCTGTTCATCGGAAGCTCCACATCAGGTTTCGATAGAAATTGGAAGTTCGGTCCAGATCTGCGTCCATGCCGCCCGATACGCCGGGTCCAAGCTTTCCGTACGCACGGATCTCGCATCAATCATGTTTCGGGACATGCACTCGCCCATTGATGTTGCGGTGACCGACCGAGCCGCTGCCGACGCTGTCGACGACGAGATCGCCACTGACGTCATTCGCCTGAAAATCGCCGGAGCCGAGATTGCGTACCATCACATCGCCAACGATGTTCGAGACGGTGGCATCTCCCGATCCGACCGAGTCGATCTGGATACGACCCTTCGCGTTCGCGATGCTGAGATCGCCGGAATTGACCTCGCCGACCCAGGAGGCGCCATGCACATCGCGAGCGCTGAAGTCGCCGGAACCGATCGTCACGACATGCAGGCCGCCGACATCGCTGGCTTGAATGTCTCCCGAATCGAGGTCCGCGTAGAAGATGCCACGGACATGGCGTGCTTCGAGGTCGCCCGATCCGACATCAGCGCTCAAGGACGCCACGCCATCGACGACGACGTTCCCGGAACCGAGCTTGACCTGTATCGCGAGGCTGTCCGGAAGCGTTGCGGCCAGGGTGAGGTAAGCGTAGTTTTTCCCGGACCAGCCGCCTTTGTTCATCAAGCCTTTGTGCTCGGCGCGCACGATCAGCTTGTCGCCTTTGCGCTGCTGGGTGACCACGAGACCGGCGAGCCGTTTGGCGTCGGATGCGCAGGCTTTCCCGCGGATCGACCCTGAACCCGCTTTACCGCCAGTGACGGACAATTCATGCGGGCCGATATCGAATATCACCGTCTTGATGCCGCTCAGGTTCAAGACGGAATCGCGCGGTGCGGAATGTTCGCAACGCTCACCGGCCTGCGAAGTGAAGGGCAGTGCGGTCAGCATGCAGATGGACAGAAGGTTCGAAGCGATGCGCATGGATTTTTCTCTCTGTAATGTTGAAGTGGAGTGGATCGATGCGATCTTGGTTCTGCATCTTTGCCATCCGTGGTGAAGGTGAGTGGTTTGCGTGTAGGAGACTGTCTGTAGCTTCTGGCAGGCGGTGAGGAAATCCTGTGCATCCTGCAGGGTTCGTATTGCATCTTTACTGGTCTTTTGGACTTTGGCGGGACTTTGGAGCGCCGGGCCAAGCCATCCGGCCTAGTCTTGGGGCGAATGCGAACTGGCGTCTCGCCAGTTCGCAGGTCTTCGCCCTCAGCCCTCATCTCTCCAGCGACGGAGGCGGATCGCGAGGGCGATCATCGCCACACCGATCGCTACGCCCAACCACATGTCGATCGTGCCGAATGCGGCCCAGCTGGAGGTGAGGTCGAGTTGCGGCGAGACGCCTTCGGTCCCCTGCAGCACGCGCTCGGCGTCGACCGCACTGGCGTACCACAGACCGGGAATCAGGCTGCCGAGGCCGCGCAGGGCAACGATGTACCAGATGTCGCCGTGCGGGAACTCCGCACCGGTGATGGCGCCGAAAATCAGACCGGTCATGCTGAACATCGCACAGCCCAGCAGCGGGACCAGCACGGCCCACAGGAACGGGAAGCGGCGCGACCAGGCCGAGCACAGCATCAACCAGCCGATCGTCGGTACGGACCACATGATGTAGACGGGAAGGATGCTGAAGAACTGTCCCACGATGCGGAAAGCATGCGACTCGGTGAAGAACGAACCGATGCCCGGGATACCGTTCACCGCCATTCCCGCAGCGGCGATCAGCCACATCCCCACGCCGATCAATACGCCCAGGATCAGGGCCATCACCGGCGCCAGTACCAGCGCCCAGACGACTTTCGAGAGCACGACTTCGACGTCCGAGATCGGCAGCGATTTCCAGAACAGTACGCTGCGATCGCGGCGCTCGTCGTAGAGCGAGCCGAGCGCGTAGAAGAACACCACGAAGATCATCACCAGCATCGACAGGATCATGCCGTTGGCGAGGATGCCGTCGCCGAATGCGCCCAGTGCCTTGAATCCATCGACATCGTCGATTTTGAAGTGGTTGGTGAAATCGCCATTGCTTTTCGCTTTCTGGATGAAGATGGTGGCGATGATCATGCCGATCGTCGCGAACACCGAAGCGATGATGCCGGTGACGATCGGGGCCCAGAAAAAGCCGCCCTTGTTCTCCCAGAATTCGCGCCTGATCAGCAGTTTGAATTTGCTGCCGAAACCGAACGCATGGGTAGCAGTCCGCGGCTGGAGAGCGGTGGGTTCTTGAATGGAGGCGTTCATGCGTAGGTCCCCTTCATGGTGGCGACGAACAGATCGGCGAGGCCGGGGATGCGGGTTTCACCGAGCGCGGCGAGCCGGCTTTGCGGTACGTTGTCGAACAGCATCACGGTCTTGCCGAAAGGCAGACTGCGCTCGTCGATCGGCTTCAGCCCGCGGGCTTCCTCGATCCGATCGGCGCCGAGCAATACTTCGACGAAGCGGTCGCCGAGGTTCTCCATCGTCGCATCGAGCACGATCTTGCCGTTCTGGATGAACATCACGTCGGTGAGGATGTGTTCGATCTCTTCGACCTGATGGGTGGTGATGATGATCGTTTTCTGTTCGTCGAAATAATCTTCGAGCAGACGCTGATAGAACTGTTTGCGATAGAGGATGTCGAGGCCGAGGGTAGGCTCGTCCAACACCAGCAACTTCGCGTCGATCGCCATGACCAGGGCCAGATGCAACTGCACGATCATGCCCTTGGACATTTCGCGAACCCGCATTTTCGGGTTGAGCTGGGTGTTGGCGAGGAAGCGTTCGCATTTGGCGCGATCGAAGCGCGGGTGGACGCCGGCGACGAACTCGATGGCCTCGCTGACCCGGATCCAGCGCGGCAGCACGGCGACATCGGCGATGAAGCAGACATCGTTCATCAGATCGTCGCGCTGGGTGCGCGGGTCGCGGCCGAGCACGTTCAGTTCGCCTTCGAACGGAATCAGCCCGAGGACCGCCTTCAGTGCGGTGGTCTTGCCGGCGCCGTTCGGACCGATCAGGCCGATGATCTTGCCGGCGCCGATCTCGAAGCTGGTGCCGTCGAGCGCGAGTTTGTTCCTGTAGGCCTTGCGCAGGCCGCGCGCCGTGATCACCGGAGCGTTGGAGACGATGGCGTTCATGCGTCACCCCCATTGCGAGCCGGTTCAAGCAATTCCTGCGTGCTCAAGCCGAGACGCTGGATGCGTTCCAGCACCAATGGCCATTCTTCGCGCAGAAAACGGTCGCGCTCGCTGCCCAGCAGTTTCTTCGCGGCTTCTTCGGTGACGTACATGCCCAATCCTCTGCGTTTCTCGACAAGTGCCTCGTCCGCCAGTTCCTGGTAGGCGCGCGAGACGGTAATAGGGTTCAACTGGTACTCGGCGGCCACCTGGCGTACCGAAGGCAGGGCATCGCCCGGCTTCAACAAGCCGTCCAGCATCATCGCGATGACCCGGTCTTTCAGTTGACGATAGATGGGAGCGCCGTCGCTCCACTGGATAGCGGTCATGGTCAGCTCCTGTTGCTGCGGCGCAGACCCTGCGCGAATGAGAAGAAGGGAAGCGCCATCGCGTCCCGTGCCTGTGTGCGGCGATGGCGGCGAGACGCCTTGTTCGCGCTGGCGGTCTCCGCCTGGATTCCGGTCGCTGCGGATGCTGCTTCGTGATTGGCCGAGAAGCGGCCCGGGGCGGGGGCCGGAACGGCCAGAATCAGGCCTGCGGTGAGCAGACTCAGCGCAACGCCCAAGGCGCGTACCGAATGGATCAGCTTGCGGTGCATGGCCAGCTCCTGTTCTTGTTGAGTGGTGTTGTATTCAACTATAACACCAAAACACGCCCGGTCAACCCCTTGGGAAACCATTTCGACCCAACTGAAGTCATACTCCCGCCTCATTTACCCGCCGGATCCTCCCGATGCCCAGATTACTGGCCAAAATGCTCGTGATTGCAGCCCTTTTGGGGCTCTCAGCCTTGGCCATTGCGGCAGGCGGCAGTCTGCTGGACCACGCCTACCGTCCTCTGGCGGGGAAAACCCCGGTCAATCTCGACAAGGCCTATCGCGGCCAGGTGCTGCTGGTGGTGAATACCGCCAGCAAATGCGGGTTCACCCCGCAGTTCGAGGCGTTGGAAGGCCTGCATGCGCGTTATAAAACGCGTGGTTTCGCGGTTCTCGGCTTCCCGTCCGGCGATTTCATGGCCCAGGAATTCACCGATGAAAAGAAGATCCAGGAGTTCTGCACGCTGACCTATGGCGTGAAATTCCCGATGTTCCAGAAGGTCCACGTCAAGGGCGACGAGGCCACGCCGCTCTACAAAGCGCTGGCCAAAGCCACCGGAGAAGCTCCGAAATGGAATTTCCACAAATATCTGATCGGCCGCGACGGCAAGGTCGCGGCCCATTTCGGCAGCCGGACCAAGCCGGATGCGCCCGAGGTGATCGCCGCGATCGAGGCGGCCCTGCGCCAGCCCGTACCGAAAAATGCTGGCTTGTGATCAAGATGATTGCCCGCGCCCGCATCGGCCGCGACAATACCGGCCCGGCGAAACGCGCCCTGTCGCCGATCGCCGCTTCGGCCCCCTTTCAATGGAGACATCGATGAGTGCTCGTTTTCGCGGCATGGCCGCATGGATGGCGGCAGCGACGCTGTTGGTCGCTGCATGGGCGCAAGCGCAGAACCCCACCGCGCAGGCGTCGTCAGCGCCGACGACGGATCGCGAAAAGGTCAGTTACATGATCGGCGCCGATGTCGGCCGCTCGATTTCGGCGGTCGGTCCGGATCTCGATCTCGCCGCATTCGAGCGTGCGGTCAAGAACGCCTTCGCAGGCGGCAAACCGCTGCTGTCGGATGAAGAATCGCGCAGCGTCGGCAGCGCCCTGATGCAGCGGATCGGCGAACGCACCGGCAAACCTTCACCCGGCGTTGCGCCCGGCACCAAGCCGCCGGCAGTGGCGAAGGACAAGGTCGGTTTCATGGTCGGCACCGATGTGGGCCGCTCGCTCGCGCCGATCAAGGACGAGATCGATCTGCCTGTGTTCCTGCAGGCGATGCGCACGCTGATGGCGTCCGGCAAGTCGCTGATGACCGATGCGGAAATGGATCAGGTGCGCGAAGCATTCTCCAAGCGCATGCAGGCCCGCGAGGAAGCGCGTCTGGCCGATGCGTCGCGCAAGAATCTGGAAGATGGCAACGCTTTCCTAGCGAAGAACAAAGCGGTCAAGGGCGTGATCGCCACGGCATCCGGGCTGCAGTACATGGTGTTGCGTCAGGGTACCGGCGCGCGCCCGCGTCCGAGCGATCAGGTGCGGGTGAACTATCAGGGCACGCTGCTCGACGGCACGGTGTTCGACAGTTCCTACGAACGCGGCCAACCGGCCGAGTTCGCGCTCAACCAGGTGATCGCCGGTTGGACCGAGGGCGTTGCGCTGATGCCGGTCGGCGCCAAGTACCGTTTCTGGATCCCGGCGCCGATCGCCTACGGCGAACGCGGCAGCCCGCCCAGCATCGGCCCCAACGCCACGCTCGTGTTCGACGTCGAACTGCTCGATGTGCTCTGATCCACACGCCCTGTTCACACGCCTTACCACACGCCTTATCCAAGCACTCACCCACACGATCCCCCGCTTTTTTTCGTGCCGCACCGGCGGCGCGTACCCACCAGGAGCCCTGTTAGATGAAACTCTCGCGTAACCTGACCCTCGCCGTGGCCACGGCCTCGTGCGCCCTGGCGCTGGCCGCCTGCAAACCGATCGACAAGGATGCCGCCGCTGGCGACGCGAAGACCGACGAAGCCGGGAAGAAGACCGATGGCGCCGACAAGATCGAAGGCCTGCCCACCGAGAAGCACCAGGTCAGCTACATGATCGGCATGGATATCGGCAAGTCGCTCAAGCCGATGAAAGACGAGGTCGATATGGCCACCCTGCAGCGCGCGATCAACGACGTCTTCGGCGACAAGAAGCCGCTCTTGAACGACGAGCAGGCGGCGAAAGTCATGCAGACCTTCGCCCAGAAGATGCAGGCCAAGCAGCAGGAAGAAATGGCCAAGAAGCAGGCCGAGATGGAAGCGCAGGGCAAGAAGAACATCGCTGCCGAAGCGACCTTCCTGGCCGAGAACGGCAAGAAGCCGGGCGTGACCACCACGGCGTCGGGCCTGCAGTACCAGGTCATGACGGCTGGCAAGGGCGACGCGAAGCCGAAGGCTTCCGATTCGGTCAAGGTCCACTACACCGGCACCCTGCTGGACGGCACCAAATTCGACAGCTCCTACGATCGCAAGGAGCCGGCGCAGTTCGTGCTCAATTCGGTGGTGCCGGGTTGGACCGAAGCGCTGCAGCTGATGCCGGTGGGCAGCAAGTACAAGCTGTGGATTCCGGCCAAGCTCGGCTACGGCGCCGAAGGCACGCCTGGCGGCCCGATCCCGCCGAACAGCACCCTGGTGTTCGAAGTCGAGCTGCTCGAAATCGTCAAGCCCTGATCGACGAGCAGCTGTCGACAAGCAGCCGTAGACAAGCAGCCGTAGACAAACAGTAATCGACTTGTCTGCATGACCATACGATGCGCCGCCCGGGTTGGGCGGCGCATCGACGAAATGATTACAGCGAGGCCCGCATGCGCGTCACCATCTTCGGCACCGGCTATGTCGGCCTGGTCACCGGAACCTGTCTCGCCGAAGTCGGGCACGAAGTGGTTTGCGTCGATATCGACGCCGCCAAGATCGATGGCCTGTGTCACGGCATCATTCCGATCTACGAACCCGGCCTGGAACCGATGGTCAAGGCGAACCATGCCGAGGGCCGCCTCAAATTCACCACCGACGCCGCCACGGCGATCGCGCACGGCGACGTGATCTTCATCGCGGTCGGTACGCCGCCCGACGAGGACGGCAGCGCCGATCTGCAGTACGTGCTCGCGGTGGCGAAGACGATCGGTACGCATCTGCAGCGCCCGGCCGTGGTCGTGGACAAATCCACCGTGCCGGTGGGTACCGCAGACAAGGTCAGCGCCACGATCGCGACCGCGATGGCCGCCCGCGGCGCGGACGTGTCCTACGATGTGGTGTCCAATCCCGAATTCCTCAAAGAGGGCGCAGCGGTCGAAGACTGCATGCGCCCGGACCGCATCGTGATCGGCGCCGACAGCGCGGTCGCGATCGAGAAACTGAAGCGGCTCTACGCGCCGTTCAACCGCAATCACGAACGCATCGTGGTGATGGACGTGCGCTCGGCCGAACTGACCAAGTACGCCGCGAACGCGATGCTGGCGACCAAGATCAGTTTCATGAACGAGATCGCCAATATCGCCGAGAAAGTCGGCGCCGACATCGAGATGGTGCGGCAGGGGATCGGTTCCGATCCCCGCATCGGCTGGCATTTCATCTACCCGGGCGCCGGCTATGGCGGCTCGTGTTTCCCGAAGGATGTGCAGGCGCTGGCGCGCACTGCGCAGCAGAGCGGCTATCGCGCCGAATTGCTGGACGCGGTGGAGTCGGTCAACCAACGGCAGAAGGCGCATCTGTTCGAATTGATCGTCCGCCACTATGGCGGCGAGGCCGCGATCCGCGGCAAGACTTTTGCGGTGTGGGGTTTGGCGTTCAAGCCGAACACCGACGATATGCGCGAAGCCTCCAGCCGTCGCTTGCTGCAGTTGCTGTGGGATGCGGGCGCCAAGGTGCGCGCGTTCGATCCCGAAGCGACGCACGAAGCGCAGCGCATCTTCGGCGAGCGCGATGATCTGGCCCTGTGCGAACACGCGCCCGATGCGGTGCAGGGTGCCGATGCGCTGGTGGTGGTGACCGAGTGGAAGCAGTTCCGCAGCCCGGATTTCGCCAAACTGCAGCGCACGCTCAAGGACGCGGTGGTGTTCGACGGACGCAATCTGTACGACCCGGCCGAGATCGAAGCCAGCGGCCTGGCTTATTACGGGATCGGGCGCGGTCGCTCGATCCGGACCCACTGAAATGAGCGCCGCACAGGACACGGATGCGCTGCAGGGACGCGTCGTCGAACTGGAAACGCGTCTGGCGTTCCAGGAACACGCGATGGCCGAGCTCAGCGACGCGCTCGCCGAACTGCGCACGGAAGCGGCGCGCAGCGCCGATCTGCTGCGCCGCGTACTCGAAGAAGTCAAACTCCATCGTGGCGATCTGATGGCCGATCCGGCCGAAGAACCGCCCCCGCCGCACTACTGATCCGACGACTTCGAGCACGCCGACATGAGCACGCTGTGATGAGCACGCTGTTATGAGTGATTCCCTTCGCGACCAATTGCTGGGTTTGGGTTTCAAACCTGCGCCGAAACCCGAGAAGCCGGCGCGTCCGGCGCAGGATCATCCGCGTCGCGATTCGGCTGCGGGTGCGAATCCGCGCACGCATCAGGCTGCGAAGCCCGGCGCGAAACCCGGTTCCAGGCCTGCGGACAATCAGACGCGCCGCGACCGCCCGCGTCACGGGCCGGGCGCGCAGCCGCAGACGACACGCCCGCAGACAGCAGGTCCGCAAACAGCGCGTCCCCAGAATGCAGGCGGACAGTCGCAAGGCCGCAAGCCGCCGCGTACCCAGGAAGAGATGGATCTGGCCAAGGCCTATGCCATCCGCGCCCAGCGCGAGAAGGAAGAGCGGATCGAAGCGGAGCGCGTGAAACAGGAAGAAGCGCGACTGCGCCGCGAAGCCAAGGCGAAACTGGCCGAATTCCTCAAGGACAAGGGCCTGAACGACCCGGCGGCGGACATCGCCCGCCATTTCGAATACGGCACCAGGATCAAGCGCATCTACGTCAACGCCGATCAGTTGAAAGCGCTCAACGCCGGTGAACTCGGGGTGGTCCAACTCGACGGCCGCTATCTGCTGGTCACGGCGGACGTGCTGGTACAGGCCGAGGCCCTGTTCGCCCAGGCGGTGGCCTTGAAAGTCGATCCGAACGCACCGGCCGGCGATGATCCCTACGCCGATCCGCAGTATCAGGTGCCCGACGATCTGGTCTGGTGATGCAGGTAGGGCGTAGGAGGGGATGACCAGCCATTCGGCTGTCGAAAACCATCCCCGAGCTCTGCTCCCATCCGTAAACCGCTTCGCCCATTGCAACCGGTATTCATGCGTCGACCCGGCGCGACCGGCTTTCAAAGCGCTCGATCAAACAACTCATCCACCGGCGTCGCCAGCAGCGCCTCGGCGCTGTGCGCGAATTCGCGCAGACGAGAAACCCCCAGATCCCGCACCAGCCGGTGCGCGCGGTGGGGTAGCGGCGAATCGGCGATATCGTGCGGGGCCAGATTCTTGCCGGACACGCCGGGCAGCAGATGGATCCCGGCAGCGGCATAGCAGTGCTGGACCATGGCCGAGCAGTACAGCGCACCTTCCTTGGCCAGCAGATTGTCGCGTTTGCGCAGGCGGCGGCTGTGCATCGCGAACATCGTGCCGATGAGTTCGCTCAGCGAATAGCTGGTCAGACCCGAGAGCAGATCCAGTCCGGCGGTCACGATCTGCCGGGTCTGCGCATCGTCGAGCCCGAAATCGAGCACCGCGATGTTCGGGAAGGCTTCGGCGTCGAAATAGCGCTCGATCCGGTTCTCCTGCACCCCGAGCCGCATCTGTTTGTAGCGCAGGTCCAGATCGGATTCGATCACCCACCATTGGCCGTCGCTGCGGCGTTCGCTGAAGAGGAAGGCATGCGACCAGAAGCTGCGGTGGCCGTCGCGGGTCAGCGGCGCCTGCGCCTTGCGGATCAGGTCGCTGATCACGTCGCCGCCAGAGACCAGACCGATCCGCCCGGGCGCGGCGTGGCGGAGCAGGAAACCGGCGTTGCCGCTGGCGCTGCCGCTGTCGTCGGCACCGTCGTCGTCCCTGTCGTCGCTCATCGCGTTGCTCCAGTCATCATCGTCTTGTCCATCGTAGCGATTGCAGCGCGGATCAGTCGCGCGGTTTCGTACGGGGCCTCCATCGGAAACAGATGACTGCCTTCGGTCCAGGCAAAGCGCGTACCGACCAGCGCCCGGGTCGCGCCGGGTCCGATGTGGCGCAGCTCGCGCGACTGGCGTCCGCCGATGAACGCGGCCGGCACGTCGAGCAGCGATGCTGCGGCGGCGACGCGCGCGGTCGGCAGCGAGCGGTAGATGCGATATTCCACGCCGCGATCGAACAGCAGCGTGCGCTGGCCGCGACCGTCGGGCACGGTGCAGTGGTCGGCATAGTCGCGCAGCACGCGCGGGTCCCAGCGCGCGAACGCGGCCTTGGACGCGTAATGCGCGTGCGCCGCGTCGGCGTCGGGCCAGTGCTGGCGACGCTGCAGGGTCTGCTGCAGCGGCATCACCAGCCGGTCGAGCCCCATCATCCGTCCCAGTCGCAGCGCTCCTGCGGTGACGCCGGAGATCAGCGGCGAATCCAGCAGCACGATGCCGGCCACGCGGGTCTGCAGACGCTGTGCGGCGAGTACGCTGAGGTAGCCGCCCAGCGAATGCCCGACCAGCCACGTCCGGCCATCGTGACGGGGCTGCGCGTGCACGAATTCGACCAGTTCGTCGACCAGATACGGCCAGCCGGTGGTGACCGGGCGGCTGGGATCGTGGCCGAAGCGCAGCATGCCAATGCCGTCGAACTCCGGGCGCAGCGCCTCCAGCAGCCGGCGATACACCGGCAGCGGGAAACCGTTGGCGTGGGAGAAGACGAGTCTGTCGGTCAAGGCGGCAATCCGGCGGCGGACTGCGCATCCGCCGCCCGTTCACTCCGGATCGTAATCCAGATTCGACGCCAGCCAACGCTCGGCCTGGGCGAAGGGCACGCCTTTGCGCTTCGCGTAGTCCTCGACCTGTTCCTTCGAGACCCGGCCAACCACGAAGTACTGGCTGCCGGGATGGCTGAAGTAGTAGCCCGACACCGCAGCGGTCGGCAGCATCGCGAAGCTTTCGGTCAACGACATGCCGGCATTGCCCGGTGCATCGAGCAGTTGGAACAGCGTGCCTTTCTCGCTGTGCTCGGGACAGGCCGGGTACCCCGGGGCGGGGCGGATGCCGCGATAGCGCTCGGCGATCAGCGCAGGGTTGTCGAGCGTTTCGTCGCTGGCGAATCCCCAGAATTCCTTGCGCACGCGCTGGTGCAGGCGTTCGGCGAAGGCTTCGGCGAGGCGGTCGGCCAGCGACTTCAGCAGGATCGCGTTGTAGTCGTCGTGATCGGCTTCAAAGCGGGCCACGTGGGCGTCGATGCCGATGCCCGCGGTGACCGCGAACGCGCCGATCCAGTCCTGTTTGCCGGAATCCTGCGGTGCGATGAAATCGGCGAGGCAGAAGTCGGGGCGGTCGACGGGTTTGTCGACCTGCTGGCGGAGGAAATGCAGGGTGGCTTTGAGCCCCTCTCCCATCGGGAGAGGGGTTGGGGAGGGGGCACGGGAATGCAGCGAAGTCTCAGATGCGCCTGCTTTCGACGTACCCTCATCCGCCCTTCGGGCACCTTCTCCCGATGGGAGAAGGGAAACGACGACGTCATCACCAACGCTGTTCGCCGGCCACAGCCCGAACACGCCTTTCGCGGTCAGCCACTGTTCGCCGACGATGCGCTTCAGCATCGCCTGCGCATCGCGGAACAGTTCGCGCGCCTGCTTGCCGACGATGGCGTCGTCGAGGATCGCGGGATATTTGCCGGCCAGTTCCCAAGTGTTGAAGAACGGGCTCCAGTCGATGTAGTCGACCAGTTCGGACAGGGAATAGTCGTCGAACACGGTCAGGCCCGGCTGTTTCGGCGCGGGCGGGGTGTAGTCGGCCCAGCCGCCGTCGAAACGCTGCGCGCGCGCCTTGGCCAGCGGCACCAGGCGCTTGGCGTCGCCGCGATGCTTGTGGCGCTCGCGGATCTCGGCGTAGTCGCTGTCGTTGGCGGCGACGAAGGCCTCGCGCAGCTCCTTCGAGATCAGCGACTGCGCGACGCCCACGGCGCGCGAGGCGTCCTTCACCCAGACCGTCGGCGATTTGTAGTGCGGGTCGATCTTCAGCGCGGTGTGCGCGCGGGAGGTGGTGGCGCCGCCGATCATCAGCGGCATGGTCAGACCCTGGCGCTGCATTTCGCGGGCGACATGGCTCATTTCCTCCAGCGACGGCGTGATCAGCCCGGACAGTCCGATGATGTCGGCATTCTCTTCGCGGGCGCGATCCAGAATGATCTGCGCCGGCACCATCACGCCCAGATCGATCACCTCGAAATTGTTGCAGGCCAGGACCACGCCGACGATGTTCTTGCCGATGTCGTGGACGTCGCCTTTCACGGTCGCCATGATGATCTTGCCGTTGTTCTTGCCGGCATCGCCGGTGCGCAGCTTTTCGGCTTCGATATAGGGCAGCAGATGGGCGACGGCTTTCTTCATCACCCGCGCCGACTTCACCACTTGCGGCAGGAACATCTTGCCGGCGCCGAACAGGTCGCCGACCACATTCATGCCGGACATCAGCGGACCTTCGATGACATCGAGCGGTCGCGAGGACTGCGCGCGCGCTTCTTCGGTATCGGTTTCGATGTATTGATCGATCCCGTGGACCAGCGCGTGCGACAGCCGCTCGCCCACCGGCTTGTCGCGCCAGCGCAAGTCTTCGACGCGCTTCTCGCCCTTCTTGCCTTTGAATCTGTCGGCGATCTCCAGCAGGCGTTCGGTCGAATCCGCGCGCCGGTTCAGCACCACATCCTCGACCCGTTCGCGCAGATCGGCTTCCAGATCGTCGTACAGCGGCAGCGCGCCGGCGTTGACGATGCCCATGTCCATGCCGGCCCTGATGGCGTGGTACAGAAAGACCACGTGGATCGCCTGGCGGACCGCTTCGTTGCCGCGGAACGAGAACGAGACGTTGGAGACGCCGCCGGAAATATGGCTCAGCGGAAAACGGCGCTTGAGTTCGCGCGTCGCTTCGATGAAAGCGACCGCGTAATCATTGTGTTCCTCGATGCCGGTCGCGACCGCGAACACGTTCGGGTCGAAGATGATGTCTTCCGGCGGGAAACCGATCGTCCCGGTCAGCAGCGCGTAGGCGCGCGAACAGATATCGATCTTGCGGGCGACGGTGTCGGCCTGGCCCTGTTCGTCGAAGGCCATCACCACCACCGCCGCGCCGTAGCGGCGGACCAGCCGCGCCTGGCGCAGGAATTCGGCTTCGCCTTCCTTCATCGAGATCGAATTGACGATGCCCTTGCCCTGCAGGCATTTCAGACCGGCCTCGATGACGCTGAACTTCGAGCTGTCCACCATCACCGGAATGCGCGCGATGTCGGGTTCGGCGGCGATCAGATTCAGGTAATCGACCATCGCCTTTTCGGAATCGAGCATGCCCTCGTCCATGTTGACGTCGAGCACCTGCGCGCCGTTCTCCACCTGCTGGCGCGCAACGACCACCGCTTCATCGAAGCGGCCTTCGAGGATCAGTTTCTTGAATTGCGCCGAGCCGGTGACATTGGTGCGTTCGCCGACGTTGACGAAGTTCGTTTCCGGCGTGATCACCAGCGGTTCCAGACCGCTCAGCCGGGTGTAGCGGGTCTCGTGACGGATCTCGGTATCTGTCGTCGTCATGCGGCTTCGGCTTCGTTGGTCGAGGGCAGCGGCCGTGGCGGCAGACCCGCCACCGCATCGCCGATCGCGCGGATGTGCGCGGGGGTCGTTCCGCAGCAGCCGCCGACGACGTTGAGCAGTCCGGACGCCGCGAATTCGTGCAGGACTGCGGCCATGTCTTCAGGGCTTTCGTCGTAGCCGCCGAACGCGTTGGGCAGGCCGGCGTTGGGATGCGCGCTGACCCGGGCATCGGCGATCTGGGCGAGGATATCGACGTGCGCGCGCAGGTCTTTCGCGCCGAGCGCGCAGTTCAGGCCGATCGACAGTGGCCGCGCATGGCGCAGCGAATACCAGAACGCTTCGGCGGTCTGGCCGGAAAGTGTGCGGCCGGAGGCATCGGTGATCGTGCCGGAAATCATGATCGGCAGACGCGCGCCGCGCGCGTCGAAGGCTTCTTCGATCGCGAACAGCGCGGCCTTGGCGTTGAGGGTATCGAAGATGGTTTCGACCATGATCGCATCGGCGCCGCCGTCGATCAGGCCGTCGGTGGCTTCGCGATAGGCCACGCGCAGTTCGTCGAATGAAATCGCGCGGAACCCCGGGCGGTTCACGTCCGGACTGATCGATGCGGTGCGGCTGGTCGGTCCCAGTACGCCGATCACGAAGCGCGGTTTGTCCGGGGTGACAGCTTCGGCGGCATCGCAGGCCTCTCGCGCAAGCCGTGCACCGGTTTCGTTCAACTCGCGCGCGAGATGTTCCAGGCCGTAGTCGGCCAGCGAGATCGTGGTCGAATTGAAGGTGTTGGTTTCGATCAGATCGGCGCCGGCGTCGAGGTACCCGCGATGGATGCCGCGGATGATGTCGGGCCGGGTCAGGCTCAGCAGATCGTTGTTGCCTTTCTGGTCGTGCGCGCAGCCGCAGCCGGCGCCATGGGCGTGATCGGAGACGGCCTGGGCATCGAAACCTGCGGCGAAACGGCTGCCGCGATAGTCGTCTTCGCCGAGTTCGTGCTGCTGGATCATGGTGCCCATCGCGCCGTCGAGCACGAGGATCCGGGCGGCCAGGGCGGCTTCGAGTCTGGCGACGCGCTCGGGTGAGAGCCAGGGCAGTGCGCTCATGGTTTGCGTCCGATGATGGAGATCACTTCGAAATGCGGCGGGCGCTTTTCGCGGGTGACGGTTTCCGACGTGGCGATCTCAAGCCCCGCCTTCTGCACGAAAGCGCGCAATGCCTTGTCGGCGAAGCCCAGATTGACGTGGCCGTATGCCTCGACCGCCGCGCGATGGGGGTGTTCGGCAAGACTGCACAGCAGCAGCCGCCCGCCCGGGCGCAGCACGCGCGCGGCTTCGGCAACGGCGGCCGCAGGTTTTTCCGAATAGGTCAGCGCATGCATCAACACGACCAGATCGAAATGGTCGTCGGCGAACGGCAGCGCGTGCATGTCGCCTTCGCGGACCTGGACATTGGCGAAGCGGCGCAGGCGTTCGCTGGCGGCGTTGACCACGCGCGCGCTGGCGTCGATGCAGATGTACTCGCGGGCGTGCGGTGCCAGCAGTTCGGCCAGCACGCCATCGCCGGAGGCGATATCCAGCACATGGCCGGGGGCCAACAGCGGCAACGCCGAGCGCGCCAGCGCTTCCCAGGTGCGGCCGGGCGAGTAATGGCGCTCCATGTCGCCAGCCACGCTGTCGGCCCAGTTGGCGTCGGCGGCGCGGGCGGCGAGCACGCCGGGAATGCGCTCCGCGTCCTGGCGCAGCAGCGGATCATCGCTGCCTTCGCGCAGCGCCCGCCACAGCGCGCGCTGCGCGGAATCCAGCGCGGCCTCGTCGAAACGGTAGTAGGCGGAAACGCCCGCGCGACGGTCGCGGACCAGACCGGCTTCCTTCAGGCGCGCGAGGTGGGTGGAGACGCGCGGCTGCGCCAGCCGGGTGATCGATGACAGCTCGGCCACCGTCAGCTCTTCTTGTTCCAGCAGCGCGAGCAGGCGCACGCGGGTGGCATCGGCCAGCACTTTGAGGCGTGCCGACCAGGCTTCGAGATCCATCATATCTTCCTATCGCGATATAAAGATAATTGTGTGCGCTGGGGCTGGGATGGTCAAGCGCGCTGCGGTTGGGAGGCGCGCGCGGCGACACGCGCGGCTACAATTGTGGTTTCGATTTCATACCCATTCAAAACCTTGTCGAGGTGCGTCCGTGGACTTTCGCTTCACCGAAGAGCAGTTGATGATTCAGGACGTGGCCCGCCGCATCGCGCAGGAGAAGATCGCGCCCAGCGCCGAGCACCACGATCGCACCGGCGAATTCCCGCTCGACAACATCCGCACCCTCGGCGAAAACGGGCTGATGGCCATCGAGGTCCCGGCCGAATACGGCGGTGCCGGCATGGATCCGATCAGTTACGTGCTGGCGATGATCGAAATCGCCGCTGGCGACGCCGCCCATTCGACGATCGTGTCGGTGAACAACTCGCTGTTCTGCAACGGCATCCTGAAGTTCGGCACCGAAGCGCAGAAACAGCTGTACGTGCGCGCGATCGCCGAAGGCCGCGAGATCGGCGCGTTCGCGCTGACCGAGCCGCAGTCCGGCTCCGACGCCACCGCGATGCGCTGCAAGGCGGTGAAACAGGCCGACGGCAGCTTTGTCGTCAACGGCAAGAAGAGCTGGATCACCTCCGGCCCGGTCGCCAAGTACATCGTGCTGTTCGCGATGACCGAACCGGACAAGGGCGCGCGCGGCATCACCGCGTTCATGATCGACACCGCCAAGCCCGGTTTCCATCGCGGCAAGACCGAGCCAAAACTCGGTATCCGCGCCTCGGCCACCTGCGAAATCGAATTCGCCGACTATGTCGTGCAGCCCGACGAGGTGCTGGGTCAGGAAGGCGAGGGCTTCAAGATCGCGATGAGCGTGCTCGACGCCGGCCGCATCGGTATCGCTTCGCAGGCGATCGGTATCGCCCGCGCCGCGTACGAAGCCACGCTCGTCTACGTCAAGGATCGCAAAGCCTTCGGCGCGCCGATCGGTACGTTCCAGATGACCCAGGCCAAGATCGCCGACATGAAGTGCAAGCTCGATGCTGCGACCTTGTTGACCCTGCGCGCGGCCTGGCAGAAGGGCGAATTCGACAAGGGCGGCGCGCGCTTCGGCAATGAGGCCGCGATCGCCAAACTGGTGTCGTCCGAAGCGGCGATGTGGATCACCCATCAAGCGGTACAGATCCACGGCGGCATGGGTTACTCGAAGGAAATGCCGCTGGAGCGCTACTTCCGCGACGCCAAGATCACCGAAATCTACGAGGGCACCAGCGAGATCCAGCGCCTGGTCATCGCCCGCAACGAAACCGGTCTGCGCTGACCGCGTCGCCGCGATCCCGCTTGCCACTCCATACGGACACAATCCGCACATGACCAAGCCAGTTCCCGCCGCGCGCCGCCCGTCCACACGCCAGAAAAATCGTGAGGAGACCGAGTTGCTCGACCCGGTGTTCGCCGCCATCCGCAAACGCGCGGGCAAGGCCCGGGAGAAGGATGCCAGCACCTTCGCCAGCGCCTTCTACCAGCGGATGACCGACGACGAACTGCCGATGCACGGCGCCGAGGGCTGGGCTGCGCTGGCCAACGATTTCCTCGATTTCGCGCGCAATCGCAAACCCGGGACGCCGAGCGTCCGTCTGTTCAATCCGACGCTGGCGAAGCAGGGTTGGGAGTCGCCGCATACGGTGCTGCAGATCGTCAACGACGACATGCCGTTCCTGGTCGATTCGGTGATCATGGCGCTGGCCGAACGCGGTGTCGGCGTGCATGTGATGGGGCATCCGATCGTCAGGATCGCGCGCGATCGCAGCGGCAAGCTCACCGCAGTGGGCGAGGGCGAGATCGAATCGATGATGCATCTGGAAATCGATCGCCAGTCCGCGACCGATGCCGCAGCGATCGAAGCAGCGATCCGCACCGTGTTGGCCGACGTGCGCGGGATCGTCGAGGACTGGCCGACGATGCGCCGGAAAATGCTCGAAGTCACCGAGGATTTCGGCAAGCGGAAAATGCCGATCAGCGATGCCGCGCGCAGCGAGGCGCAGGAATTCCTGCGCTGGGCCGCCGACGATCACTTCACCTTCCTGGGCTATCGCGAATACCGCGTCCGCAAGCAGGGCAAGGAGGACGTGCTCGCCGCCACCGCCGGCACCGGCCTGGGGCTGCTGCGCGCCAGCGAAAGCAGCCAGCCGCGCAAGCTGACGACGCTGGCCGCGCACACCATGCCGCAGTCCACCGCTGCGGATGCGCTGATCCTCACCAAGACCAATGCCCGCGCCACCGTACACCGTCCCGGCTACATGGACTACATCGGCGTGCTCAGTTTCGACGCCGAGGGCCGCGCGATCGCCGAGCAGCGTTTCATCGGTCTGTACACCTCCAGCGCCTACACCCGCCGCCCGTGGGAGATTCCGCTGGTGCGCCAGCGCCATGATCACGTGATGCAGAGCTCCGGCCTGCAGCCCACCGGCCACAGCGGCAAGGCGCTGCGGCATATTCTCGAAAAACTGCCGCGCGACGAATTGTTCCAGTCGACCGGGCCCGAGTTGTACCAGCTCGCATCCGGCATCCTCAGCCTGCAGGAGCGCGTGCGCAGCCGTCTGTTCCTGCGTCACGACCGCTACAGCCGTTTCTATTCGGTGCTGGCCTATATTCCGCGCGACCGCTACAACACCGAGATCCGGCTGCGGATCGAAGCGATGCTGAAGGACGCGCTGCACGCGGATCGCGTCGATTCCACCATCCAGCTCGGCGACTCGCCGCTCGCGCAGTTGCATCTGCTGGTGCGTCCGCGCAAAGGCGAAGTGGTTGAGGTCGACGCTGCGCAGATCGACGCGAAACTCTCCGCGATCGTCCGCAACTGGCAGGACGATCTGCGCGATCTG
Organism: Lysobacterales bacterium; assembly: GCA_017302135.1. Lineage (GTDB taxonomy): Bacteria > Pseudomonadota > Gammaproteobacteria > Xanthomonadales > Xanthomonadaceae > Lysobacter_I. The sequence goes on from JAFLDZ010000005.1 coordinate 172,912, forward strand.
CTGGTGTCGCGTCACGGCGAAGAGCGCGGCCTCGCGCTCGCCAGCCGCTACGGCCGCGCACTGCCGGCGGGTTACATCGAAAAGGTATCCGCTGCGGTCGCCGCCGACGATGTCGAGCAGATCGCCTCGCTCACGCCGCAGGACGATCTGCGTCTGAGTCTGTGCCGCGACCAGGAGGGCGGGCTGCGCTTCAAGTTCTATCGCATCGACGACGATATTCCCTTGTCCGATGCGCTGCCGATGATGGAAAACATGGGCCTGCGGGTGATTTCCGAGCACCCGTACCGGCTCGAAGTCGATGCGCCCGGCCAAGGCAGCCAGGTGGCTTTCATCCAGGATTTCGAGGTCGAAACCAGTCGCCCGGATCTCAAGGTCGAGGACTTCGATGCGATCTTCGAAGATGCCTTCGGACAGATCTGGCGCGGCAACGCCGAGAACGACGGCTTCAACCGGCTGATCCTCGCCGCGAATCTGTCGTGGCGTCAGGTCTCGATGTTGCGCGCCTACTGCAAATATCTGCTGCAGGTCGGCGTGCCGTTCTCGCAGAGTTATGTCGAGGGCACGTTCGCGCGCTATCCGATCATCGCCCGCCTGTTGATCGAGCTGTTCGAGGCGCGCTTCGATCCGGTGACCGGTACCGAAAGCAAGGCCGACATCAAGGCCGGTATGGAGCTGTTCCGTCGCCAGCTGTCCGCGCTCGCCGGTAGCGATGCGGCGATGCTCGCGGCGGTGGAGCCGGTGATCGCAGCGCGTTCCGGCAAACGCCAGGCACAGCTGGATGCGACACGACAGGCGATCAAGGCCTTACTCGACGGTGTGTCCAGCCTCGACGAGGACCGCATCCTGCGCGGTTTCGTCAGCGTCATCGAGGCCACGCTGCGCACCAACTATTACATCCGCTACAAGAACGGCGTGCGCGCCGATGACGGCCCCGCCGATTACCTGAGCTTCAAATTCGACGCATCGAAAGTGCCCGATCTGCCGAAGCCGCGTCCCTATCGCGAAATCTTCGTCTGCGGCCCGCGCGTCGAAGGCGTGCATCTGCGCTTCGGCCCGGTCGCGCGCGGCGGTCTGCGCTGGTCCGACCGTCGCGAAGACTTCCGCACCGAAGTGCTGGGTCTGGTGAAGGCGCAGATGGTCAAGAACACCGTGATCGTGCCGGTCGGTTCGAAGGGCGGTTTCTTCTGCAAGCAACTGCCGGACCCATCGGTCGATCGCGATGCCTGGTTCAACGAAGGCGTGGCCTGTTACAAGCGCTTCATCAACGGTCTGCTCGACATCACCGACAACATCGTCGGCGGCAAAATCATTGCGCCCGTCGATGTGGTGCGCCACGACGGCGACGATCCGTATCTCGTCGTCGCTGCCGACAAGGGCACCGCGACGTTCTCGGACATCGCCAACGGCATCGCCCGCGCGCACGGCTTCTGGCTCGACGACGCGTTCGCATCCGGCGGCTCGGTCGGCTACGACCACAAGGGCATGGGCATCACCGCGCGCGGCGGCTGGGAATCGGTCAAGCGCCATTTCCGCGCGATGGCGCGCGATTCGCAGACCGCCGACTTCAGCTGCGTCGGTATCGGCGACATGTCCGGCGACGTGTTCGGCAACGGCATGCTGCTGTCGAAGCACATCCGCCTGCTGGCTGCGTTCGATCACCGCCATATCTTCCTCGACCCGAGCCCTGACGCCGCGATCTCGTTCAAGGAACGCGACCGCATGTTCAAGCTGCCGCGTTCGAGCTGGGACGATTACGACAAGGCCCTGATCAGCAAGGGCGGTGGCATCTACCCGCGTTCGGCCAAGTCGATTCCGCTGTCGCCGGACATCAAAACGGCGCTCGGCATCGAATCGGATGCTGAGGCGATGAGTCCGATGGAGCTGATGAACGCGATCCTGAAGGCGCCGGTCGATCTGCTCTGGAACGGCGGCATCGGCACCTACGTCAAGGCCGCGAGCGAAACCCACGCCGATGTCGGCGATCGCGCCAACAACGGCCTGCGCGTCAACGGCGGCGAGCTGCGCTGCAAAGTGGTGGGCGAGGGCGGCAATCTCGGCCTCACCCAACTCGGACGCATCGATGCCGCGCTCAACGGCGTGCTGCTCAACACCGACTTCATCGACAACTCCGCAGGCGTCGATACCTCCGACCACGAAGTCAACATCAAGATCCTGCTGAATGCGGAAGTGCAGCGCAAGAAGCTGACCATGCCCGAGCGCAATGCGCTATTGGCGTCGATGACCGACGAAGTCGCGCAGCTCGTGCTCAACGACAACTACCGTCAGAACCAGGCCTTGAGCCTGATGCAGCGGATGAGCCTGTCGCGCTTGGGTTCGAAGCAGCATTTCATCCGTACCCTCGAATCGCAGGGACTGCTCGACCGGCAGATCGAATATCTGCCCAGCGACAGCGAGATCGCGGAGCGCAAGTCGCGCCGGATCGGTTTCACTCGACCGGAGCTGTCGGTGCTGCTGTCGTACTCGAAGATCGTGCTGTTCCAGCAGTTGCTCGATTCCGATGTGCCGGAAGATCCGCATCTGTCGAAAGAACTGGTGCGCTATTTTCCCGGTCCTCTGCAGAAGAAATACGCCAAGGCGATGGAACAGCACCGCCTGAAGCGCGAGATCATCGCCACAGCGGTGACCAATTCGCTGGTCAACCGCATGGGTGCGACCTTCATCCTGCGCATGACCGAAGATACCGGCCGCACGCCGGGCGAGGTCGCGAAGGCCTTCACCATCACCCGCGAAACGCTCGACGCCCGCGATCTGTGGGCGCAGATCGACGCGCTCGACGGCAAGGTGCCGGAATCGGTGCAGGTCGATGCGCTGCAGGTGATCTGGAATCTGCAGCGTTCGATGACGCGCTGGCTGCTGTCGCGCCCGGGTGCGATCCCGGGCATCGCCACGGCGGTCGAGCGCTATCACGACGGCTTCCGCGAAATCCGCGCCGGTTCGGGCATCCTGCCGCAGTCGATGCGGCCGGCCTACGACGCCAGCCATGCCGACTGGAAAGCCAAAGGCCTGCCGGAAGCATTGGCGCGTCAGCTTGCGGCGCTGCCGTATCTCGAATGGTGCTGCGACATCATCGAAGTCGCGCGCGCTCGCAAGCTCAAGCCGGTGGATATCGCCAAGGCGCATTTCCGACTCGGGGAAGCGCTCAAGCTGCCGTGGCTGTATGCGCAGATCGACACGCTCGCGGTCGACGGCCGCTGGCACGCGGTCGCGCGCGGCTCGCTGCGCGACGAACTCGCAGCGCAGCAGCGTCTGCTGACGATGCAGGTGCTGGATGCGCCGGGCGCCAACGCCGACGCCAAGCTCAAACACTGGATCGAACGCGACGACGCCTCGCTGCGTTTCACGCTGGCGATGCTGGGAGAACTGGCGGCGCAAAAGACCTTGGACTATCCGACCGCTTCGGTCGCGGTGCGGCGGCTGTCGATGTTGTCGGCGGAAGGCTGATCGACCCGGGATCCGATTGGATGCTCTGTTCGGATGCGATGCAGAACGGCCCCGGAAAACCGGGGCCGTTCTCGTTTCAGCCTGACCAGGCTGACCAGGCCGATCAGCCGCGCGCCAGCGCCTGCAGTCGGGTGTAAGCACCGTTGAAGACGTTCTGATCGCCCGGGAAAACGCCCGAATCGGCGAACTGCCAGAACGTGTAGTAGGTCCACGCATACGGCAGCGTGCCGACGGTGCTGGAATAGCGTGCGATCCACAGTGGGCTGGTCGCGCTGAAATTGCCCGAAGTGCCGACGCACTGCGTCCACCAGCTGGTGCTGGTGTAGATCGACGGATAGCGACCGGTGCGGGTGCGGTAGCGGTTGCTGAAGGACGTGATCCAGGCGGCCATGCCGCTCTTGGTCAGGCCGTAGCAGGTCGCGCCGTAGGGGTTGTATTCCATGTCCAGCGCACCGGGAAGGGTTTTGCCGTCCGCCGACCAGCCGCCGCCGTGATTGACGAAATGATCCGCCTGCGCGCTGCCGCTGGAGTTGCCCGGCAATGCGAAGTGATACGAGCCGCGGATCATGCCGACGTTGTACGAACCGTTGTACTGCTGCGCGAAATAGGGATTGGTGTAGCTGGTGCCCTCGGTCGCTTTGACGTAGGCGAAACGTGCGCCGTTGGCGTAGGCGGAAGACCAGTTAACGTTGCCCTGCCAGCCGCTGACATCCATGCCTTTGACCGATGCGGTCGCGGAAATGACGATCGCCGTTGTCGGCGATGGCATCTGCGCCTTGCCTTCATGAATGCGGATCTGCGAACCCATCGGATGATCGTTGACGACGATGTACGCCGCCAGCGACGAAGGGATACGAGTGTCGAGACGGTCGAGCCAATTCGATTCCAGCGGATTTTGTTTGAGCGGCTCCTGCTTCAGCGACTCCTGTTCCGGGTTCTGCGACGGCGCGGTCCGGGGTGGATCGGCGGCCTGTGAGGGCGCGATGGCGAGCGTGGCGAACAGTGCGATGACCAGCGGTTTGAACGACGGCATTGTGTTTCCTCCATGAAGCGATGTGGCAGCGGCGACGCGCGTAGCGACGTCTTGTGCCGATGCGGCGTGTTCCCCTGACCCGGCGACAGAGCGTTGCCTGAAGCGCCGGGAACGCTGAAGATAGTCGGTATGCGGCCCGCCAGACGTGACAGTATTCACGGGTCCGGTACACGTCCATGAGGACTTTGCATGTCGACATTGTCGAAGATCGCCTTCCTTGCCAGCACGACTGCGGATGCGCAGGCCGCGCTTGCGACGATGGTCGCGCGTCATGGCCAGTGCGCTCCGGAAGATGCCGACGTCATCTGCGCGTTGGGCGGCGATGGCTTCATGCTGCACACGCTGCATCGTCATGGTGGCCTCGGCCGCCCGGTGTTCGGCATGAAGCTCGGCACCGTGGGCTTCCTGATGAACCAGTTCGAGGCGGGCGACCTGCTCGCGCGCCTGGCCGCTGCCGAACCCGCCAAGCTGCGTCCGCTCGAAATGCAGGCGCTCACCGAATCCGGCGCCAGCGTGTCGTCGCTGGCCTACAACGAGGTCTCGCTCCTGCGGCAGACCCGTCAGGCTGCGCATCTGTCGATCGAACTCAACGGTCAGACCCGTCTGGACGAACTGATCTGCGACGGCGTGATGGTGGCGACGCCGGCAGGCAGCACCGCCTACAATTTTTCGGCGCATGGTCCGATCCTGCCCTTGGGCAGCGGGGTGATCGCGCTGACGCCGATCGCACCGTTCCGGCCGCGACGCTGGCGCGGCGCCTTGCTCAAGGCCGAAACCGAAGTGCGCTTCCGCGTGCTCGATACCTACAAGCGCCCGGTCAGCGCCACCGCCGATTCGCATGAAGTCCGCGATGTGGTGGAAGTGGCGATCCGCGAATCCCGGGATCGCATGGTCACGCTGCTGTTCGATCCCGAGCACAATCTCGAGGAGCGGATTCTGAGCGAGCAGTTCGTGACTTGAGGGGCCGTTGCCCGTCGGTCAGGCGAATGCCTGATCCGACCGTGCGATATCATCCGGCCATGACCGACATCCTGCTGTCCACGCTCAACGCGCGCTATTCGCACGCCTCGCTCGGCCTGCGCTATCTGCGCGCGAATCTGGGCGAGCTGCACGATCGTTCCGAGATCCTGGAATTCGTGATCGGGCAGAAGACCGAGGAGATCGTCGAGAAGATCCTCGCCCGTCGTCCGCGCATCCTCGGGCTGGGCGTCTACATCTGGAACGTGGAGGAAAGCACGCGGCTGGTGGCGCAGCTGAAGACGGTCGCGCCCGAGATCGTCATCGTGCTGGGCGGGCCGGAAGTGAGCTACGAGGTGGGCGAACAGCGGATCTGCGCGCTCGCCGATTACGTGATCACCGGATGGGGCGATGTGACTTTCGCATGGCTCGCCGGGACATTGCTGCGCGGCGAAGCGCCACCGACCCGGATCATTTCCGGCGTGCAGGCCGAGCTGAAGGATCTGGTGCTGCCGTATGCCGAATACACCGATGAGGACGTGCGCCAGCGGCATCTTTACGTCGAAGCCTCGCGCGGCTGTCCCTTCAAGTGCGAGTTCTGCCTGTCGGCGCTGGACAAGACCGCATGGCCGTTCGAGCTCGAACGTTTTCTGGCCTCGCTGGAAACGCTGTACGCGCGCGGCGTGCGCCAGTTCAAATTCGTCGACCGCACCTTCAATCTCAAGGTCGATACCTCGCTGGCGATCCTCGATTTCTTCCTGGGCAAGATCGATGCGGCGGCGGACGATCCGCCGTTCGTGCATTTCGAGCTGATTCCGGACCACCTGCCGGACCGGCTCAAGGATGCGATCACGAAATTTCCCCAAGGCACGCTGCAGTTCGAGATCGGTATCCAGACCTTCGATCCCGAAGTGCAGACCCGCATCTCGCGCCGCCAGAACGACGAGAAAGCGGCCGCGAATCTGCGCTGGCTGCGTGCGCATTCGAAGGCGCATCTGCACGTGGACCTGATCGCCGGCCTGCCCGGCGAAAGCGTGGACAGTTTCGCGCGCGGATTCGACCGGCTGGTGGCGCTGGCGCCGCACGAAATCCAGTTCGGCATCCTCAAGCGCCTGCGCGGCGCGCCGATCGCCCGGCATATCCAGGCGCACGATCTGCGTTTCAATCCCGATCCGCCGTACAACATCCTCAGCACCGACATCATCGATTTCGCCACGATGCAGCGGCTGTCGCGTTTCTCGCGCTACTGGGACATGGTCGCGAATTCCGGGCGTCTGCCGCGCACCTTGTCGCTGCTGCTCGGCGATGCCCCGTTCCAGCGTTTTCTGGCCTTCAGCGATTGGCTGTACGCCCGCACCGGCCAGACCCACGCGATCGCGCACGAGCGGCTGTTGCATGCGCTGCAGGCGTTCCTGATTGTCGACGGCGGCATTGATGTGGAGATCGCGAACCGCGCGCTGATCGACGACTATCGCGGTCAGGGCGGTCGTTCGCGGCTGGCGTTCGAAGACGCGGACCCGGTGCGGCCGGTGCCGGTGCCGCGCAAGAAAAGCGCCACCCCCTCGCGTCAGGCGCGGCATCTGGCGGGTTGATCGAGGCCGGTTGATCGAGGCCGGTTGGCCAGACCGCAGTGGCGCACCTTGCGACTCTTCAGTCGTAACGACACGTCGCGAACGCGGATGGCAACATCGGCTATCGGCGCCGCTCAGCCATGTTCCGGACGGTCATGGACAGCGACGATACGGTTCTTTCCGGATTTCTTTGCGGAGTAGAGACGTTGGTCGACAGTATCGATGGCGCTATCGATACTGCCATCTCCGGCCGGGAAGTGGGCCAATCCGATCGACACGGTGAAGCCCAGTTCGATGCCGTCATGTTTCAGACGGGCCGTCTCCGTTTCCGCCCTGATCTTCTCCGCGACTACAAACGCGCCTTCGATGCTGGTTTCCGGCAGCAGCGCGACGAACTCCTCTCCGCCCCATCGGCATGCCACGTCCATTTCCCTGAGCGTTCCAGCGAGGCGCCGGCTGAATGTCTGCAGCAGGTGATCGCCCACGATGTGGCCGTAGGTGTCGTTGATTTTCTTGAAATCGTCGATGTCCAGCATCAACAGCGAGAAACCCCTGTCGAACCGGCGGCAACGGCTGATTTCGGCATCCAGCAGTTCGCCGAACCGTCGGCGGTTGTACAGTCCGGTCAGCGCATCGTGCCGTGATGCGATCAGGAGGTCTTCGATCAATCCTGTCTCGTCGAAACTCTCGCGCACGATTGCGGTCATCTCCGGGTCGCGACCAATGCGACTCTTGGAAATCGTGATCGAGGCCGAGAACTCGCTGCCGTCTTTACGCTGAGCCAGTACCTGCGCGCGCGAGTGCATGTGTCGGGAAGTGTCCGGCGCGTTGGCGAACGCGGCGATGTTGTCGGAGTGCTTCCTGCGGATTTCCACAGGCATGAGTTCCGACAGCGGCCTGCCGATCATCTCCTCGCTGCTGTAGCCGAAGATGCGGGATGCGGCCTGGTTGAATATCACGATGTTCTCGCTGCTGTCGATGGTGATGATGGCATCGTGCGCAAATTGCACGACTTTCTTGAACCTCTCCATGTCGAGATGCAGATTGTCTTCGAGCAGTTGTTTCCCGGTGACATCGACGCTGGCGTGCATGATCCGCGGTCTATGGCCGGCCGGAACGGCGATCTGCAATATGAAATATCGCCATAACCGCTCGTGATCGCCCTGCCGGATCGACACGATATTCTCGACGGCGTGCTGGTGGCGCCTGCATTCTTCCAGAGCGTCGTACAGCTGATCGTAAATGCGATCCGGAAAGAGCATGGAGGTCGGACTGCCCGTTGCGTCGCCCGTTGACTTTCCGAGATGCGATTCGTACTCGGGGTTGCAGCCGATCAGGACATAATCGGCGATCTCCTCGACGTACTCGTAGATCGCACACGCGGTGCCGAGCGTTTCGATCGACCGGATGATGTCGGGCTGGCTATCCGCAAGAACCATAAAGCCTCCGTCCGTGATGACTTCCGTTGTGGCTCAGGATGTTGCATCCGCTTGACCGCGATGATCCGGCGCTTCGCTCGATTTCGGGCGAAGCGCCGTGACTTGCTGGAGGATTATGGTATTTACCTTGACTATCGATCCGGTCGGAAACGAGGCAACCGGCTATTGCGTGTCGGAAGAGTGCTCCGAAGGACAGATTCTGCGAAAGATGCCGGACTATTGCACACTATGCGAATGAATACAGCGGCCCCAGAACCCCTCGTCATCGCCATCTCCTCCCGGGCTCTGTTCGATCTGGAGGAGAGCCATGCGCTGTTCGAGCGCGAGGGCGTCGATGCGTTCGCCGCATACCAGCGCAGCCGCGAGGACGAACTGCTGCCGCCCGGCATCGCTTTCCCGCTGGTGCGCAAGCTGCTGGCGCTGAATGCCGGCGCCCCGGCAGGCACGCCGCGCGTCGAAGTGATCCTGCTGTCGCGCAATTCCTCGGACACCGGCCTGCGCGTGTTCAATTCGATCCAGCATCACGGCCTGGCCATCAGTCGGGCGACCTTCACGTCCGGCGCCCCGACCTGGCCGTACATCAAACCTTTCGGTGCGCACCTGTTCCTGTCGGCAGATGCCGAAGCCGTGCGCCGCGCGCTGGAGCACGGCATCGCCGCCGCGACCCTGTTGCCGGCACAGACGGTCCAGCCGGTCGTGGACGGTCCGCTGCGCGAGCAGATCCGGATCGCGTTCGACGGCGACGCGGTGTTGTTCGACGATCAGAGCGAACGGGTATCGCGCGAAGACGGTCTGGAAGCGTTCGCGCGCCACGAGCGCGAGCGTGCGCACGAGCCGCTGCCGGGCGGGCCGTTCCGGGTTTTCCTCGACGCATTGCATCGATTGCAGGCGGCGTATCCGATCGAATCCTGTCCGATCCGCACCGCGCTGGTGACCGCGCGCTCCGCGCCCGCGCACGAGCGCGTGATCCGCACGCTGCGCGAGTGGGGCATCCGTCTCGACGAGGCGTTGTTCCTCGGCGGCCGTGCCAAGGGCCCGTTCCTGCAGGCGTTCGGCGCGGATATCTTCTTCGACGACTCCCAGCACAACATCGATTCCGCGCGCGAACATGTGCCGGCGGGGCATGTGCCGCACGGCGTTGCGAACAATTGACTGCAGACGAGTTGCTGCAACTTGGAGGCAGCATGCCTTCTCCCTGTGCAGCGCACGGGGAGAAGGAAAGCCATATCGCATCGCGCTTCAGGCCGCCTTCGCGACCGGCAGGACGAAGCTGATGCTGGTGCCTTCACCGACCCGGCTGGCAGCCTCGATCGTGCTGCCATGCATGTGCAGGATACGGTTCGCGATCAACAGCCCCAGCCCGCCGCCGCGCTGGGTCGCCATCCGCCGGATCGGCGAGCCGCGCACGAGCAGGCCGGGCAGCTGTTCTTCCGATATGCCCTGTCCGGTGTCGTCGATCCGGATTTCGATCCCGCGCGCACGGGCATGCGCGACCAGATAGATATTGCCGCCTTCGGGCGTGTGCCGGATCGCGTTGTCGACCAGGTTGCCGATGACCCGCTCGATCATGCCGATATCGCCCTCTACCGACAGCGGATCCGCATCGATTTCGGTGTGTAACTGAATCGATTTCCGCTGCGCGACCAGGGCGAACTTCTGCGCGATGTCCTGCACCAGCTCCGAGACCGAGAACAATTCCGGCTGCGGCTGGGTGTCTTCGCATTCCAACCGCGCCAGCTCGAACAACTGCTGGGCCAGCCGCGATACCCGATGGCTCTGGCGCACGGCGACGTCGAGATGGCGCTTGCGCTCGGCTTCGCTCATGCCGTCGTCCATCCGTGCCAGCGCCTCCAGATAGCCCTGCATCGAAGTCAGCGGCGTGCGCAGATCGTGGGAGACATTGGCGACCAGTTCGCGACGCAGTTCGTCCTGCCGCTTCAGTTCCGCCATCTGCGCATTCAGCCGTTCGCGCAGACTCGCGAATGCAGTGCGAAGACGGTCGATCTCGTCGCCGCGCCGGGACTTTCGCACAGGCGATTCCCGCAGCGCGTCGTCGCCCGGAAAATTTGCGAAAGCTTCGATCTCGTGGATCGTACATTCGAGTCGACGGGTCACTGCGGCGAATGCAACCAGCCCCGCGACCATCGCTACCAGCATCGCAAGCAGCGCAATCTTGGCGCCGTTGCGCAGTGCGTAGCCTTGCCAAGCATCGGCCACCATCGAGCGGTACATATCGTTGAGCAGCACGATGTAGACGTAACCTGCGATACCGTCGGCGGTCTCGATGGGCGCAGCGCTGAAAATCTCGCGCCCATCGGAATGGCGCGGATTGTCGCCGGTCACCGGCAGTGACGCACCCGCCAGCAGGCGCTGCACCGGTTCCAGTGAGACCTGCGAGCGGGGCAGGGCCACCGGTTGCGGCGATGCCTGCAGTACGTTGCCCTGCGGATCGAGCAGATAGACTTCGATGTTCGGATTGACCGCCATCAGGTGATCGAACAGGCGCTGGGTGTTCAGTGGATCCGCGACCAGAGAAGCTTGTTTTGCGATGTGCTGCGCAAGCCCGAGATTCACCCGCTGCAGCACTTCGTGCTGATGCTGTTTCGCGGCGTCATAGCCGAGCCAGCCGAGCGCCGCCCCAAGCGCCAGCACGATACCGGCGAATACCAGTGCGATGCGTGCATACAGCGATTGCATCTTCATGCGTCGCTCCTGACGGATTCACCAGGCAGCGCGAATTTGTAGCCCACGCCCCACACGGTCAGGACGTAGGCGGGCTTCGCGGGGTCGTCCTCGATCTTCGCGCGCAACCGGTTGATATGCGAGTTGACCGTGTGCTCGTAGCCGTCGTGGCTGTGGCCCCAGACGTGATCCAGCAGTTCCGTGCGCCGGTAAGTGCGGCCCGCATTACGTGCGAAGAACGCCAGCAGGTCGAACTCCTTGCTGGTCAATATGACTTCGCGATCCAGGAGGCGCACCTCGCGCGCGATCGGATCGATCGTGATCGGGCCGTGGTGGATGACGCCGGCGCGGTGTTCGGCCAGCGCTTCTGCCGCTTTCATGCGTCGCAAAACAGCGTGGATGCGGGCGATCAGCTCGGCGGTCGAGAAAGGCTTGGTCAGATAATCGTCGGCACCCAGCTCCAGGCCGACGACCCGCTGCGTTTCGCTGGATTTCGCGCTGAGAATGATGATCGGAACGTACTCTGCGCGTTCGCGCACTTTGCGGCAAACCTGTAGGCCATCGATACCGGGCAGCATCAGATCCAGCACCATCAGCAGCGGTTGTTCGCGCTGCAGCCAGCGAAGACCCACTTCGCCACTTGTTTCGATCGCGACCTCGAAGCCCTCTGCACGCAGATTGAGCATCAGCATGGCGCCGATGTCGGGGTCGTCTTCGATCACCAGAACGCGCTTGTGCTGTTTATTCATGGATGGTGCGGACCGCTGCGGAAATGACGCCTATCTCCGGCCCGCGCGGATTCATTGTCAAGTCACTTTTTGTTGAACATTGCGTGAGGACTTCGTGAGCGGCAAAGGCCGAAGGTGCGCCACCCGTGATCGGATGCGGGTTCCCCTGAATCTTTGCAATGGAGATCCACCATGACGCATACCCCCCGCAAGCATGCTTCCCGCCTTTCCCTCGCGCTGTTCGCGGCATTCGGCACCGCTGCGCTCGCCGTGCCGGTCGTCGGCGCTACTGTCGGCGGCATCGATGGCGCTGTGTTCACCTTGACCAACAACATCGGCGGCAACGAAGTTGTGGTGTTCGATCGTTTCGCCGATGGCAGCCTCGGGGCGCAGCGTCGCTATTCCACCCGCGGCACGGGTACCGGTGGCGGTCTTGGCAATCAAGGCGCGCTGGCGCTCAGTGATTCCGGCCGATGGCTGCTGGCTGTGAATCCCGGCAGCAACAGCGTCTCTGTTTTCCTTTCCGTCGGGAATTATCTGTATCGGACCGACACCGAAGCCTCGGGCGGCAATACTCCGGTCAGCGTCACCATCGAAGACGATGTGGTCTATGTGCTCAACGCCGGCAGCGACAATGTGCAGGGCTTTCGCTTGAGCATCTATGGCACGCTCGCACCGATTGCGGGTTCGCGACGTTCGCTCAGCGGAACGGGTACCGGTGCGGCGCAGGTCGAATTCAACCGCGATGGCGATCTGCTGGCGGTCACCGAGAAGGCGACCAATCGGGTATTGACGTTCGCGGTTGACGGCGATGGTCTGTTGGGCCAGGCCAGGATCCAGGACTCGCCCTCGCCGACACCTTTCGGTTTTGCTTTCGGCCGCCGCGATCAACTGCTGGTCTCCGAAGCTGTGGGCGGTGCGGCAGGTGCCAGCACACTGTCGTCCTATCGCCTCAACGGTGATGCCAACGTCGAAGTCGTGTCGGCTGCCGTGCCCAGCGGTCAGAGCGCAGCATGCTGGGTTGTCGCCACACGCGACGGCCGTTTCGCCTATGTCAGCAACACCGCCAGCGGCAATCTGTCGACCTACGGCGTCGGTAATGGAGCGGCTACGCTGGCCACAGCCATCGCTGCGACGACCGGAGCCGGCAGTGGACCGACCGATATGGCGCTCGATCGGAACAGTCGTTTCCTCTACGTGCTGAACAACACCACGATCGGCGCGTTCCGCGTGGGAGCAGACGGCGCTTTGACGTGGGTCGAGGATCAGCCGCTGTTGGGTGTCCCGGCCTTCGCGACTGGTCTGGTCGCGCGCTGATTTCGTTTTCCGCCATTCGCATCAACGACAAGGGGCCTTTCGGCCCCTTGTCGGTTCAGAGCGATGGAACAAGGAAGACTCAGCGAGCGATACCCGCGCGTTCGCGGCTTTCCAGCGGCGCCATGCGCGACTGGTCGTTGAGTTTCAGCTCACGCACTTCGAACGGCGCACCGTAGCCCTGCGGCAGATGGGCACGGTCGAACTGCAGCACCAGCATGCCGTTGCCGCGCTTCATCCACGCCGCGCTGTGCGCTTCGGAGACCGGACGCATCGCGCCATCGGCGGCCGTGGCGAACAGGGTGCCGCGGGCTTCGTAGCGACCGGCGGAACCGGTCTGCACCGGCAGCGCCATGCGCATGGTCTTGGCATTGAACGCGAACAGCCCGTTGAAGCGGGCGGTCGGTGCAGCCACCGCGAACGAGGTGCGCGCGTCGCGCTGGATGCCATCGGCGTTGGCGAACACCTGCAGTTCCCACAGGCCGGGTGCGTTGCCGACGTTCGCCGGCAGCTTCACGTTGGCCGACAGGCCGTTGCCGCTGGAAGCGAGCGCGACCGGCCAGCTGCGGCCGTCCGGCGCGACCAGCATGGCATCGGCCTTCAGGGCCGAGGACAGCTTGCCGGCGCGGCTGAAGTCAACGTCGAAACGCAGGCTGGAACCGGCGAGGGCGTGGCTGCGGTCGGCACCGGCGCGCAGGATGTCGGAGCTCTGCGGCTCGAACACATGCACGAGGTACTGGCCCTGGGCCTTCGGAACGCGGACGGTGTAGGTGTCGGCGCCTTCCTGGTCGCCCAGCTTGGCGATCACGGTACCGGTCTGCACGTCCATACCGGCGTCGACGAGCTGCTTGGCCGATGCGATGTTCTGCACCTTCGCCGCCCCTTGGCTGTCGTTGATCTGCAGCTCTTCGGTGCGCAGGGCGCGCGCGCCCTGGGTCGGGCTGATGCGGATCAGACTGCCGGGAGCGGACATCTTCAGTTGCAGGCCGCGATCGAGTTCGGCGGCGTCGACGGTCTGCCAGTATTCGCGACTTTGCGCGACGTTGGGCGCGGTGGCGGCGAGTGCCTGGGTCGGGTCCAGTTTCCAGGCGAACGACACCGGAGCGCGTTCGATCTGGGCGGACGGCGCCGGCAGGGCGACGAGACGGGAGGGAGCCTGATCCTTGGCGCCAGCAGTCCGCAGCGGTTGCGCGGCGGTGGCGGAGAAGGAGAGCAGCGCGAGAGCGATGGCGATGGAAAGTCTCATGGCGTTGTCCTCACTGGCCCGCATCGGTGCGGAGAATGGTATTCAGGCCGAAACAGGCCCGACGGCTCTGGTTGTGCGACAGCGGTTCGCCGCCGGCCATCCGCGAGGTGTCGTAGAACCACACTGAACCGGCGCCGGATTGACTGCTGCAGTTGAGGAAGCCGTCAGAACAGCTGTCCAGCCAGTTCTTGGTGACTTCCAAGCCGACATTCAGGTTGTAACCGCCGCAGTAGCTGTCGCCGTCGAACGGAGACGAATCGACATCGGTACCTACCACGCTGCGGAAGGTTTTCGGCAGCGCGGGACGACCGCTGGTGCCGTACAGGTAGTTGGCGTTGTAGAACACCATCCAGCTGCTCTGCTGCTGGCGGACGCCATCATTCTGGTAGCCCAACAGCCAGCCCAGTGCGGCTTCGAACACGGTGCCGTTCATCACTGCGTCCGCCAGAGGCGTACCGGTGGACGAGGGCGCCAGCGCATTGACGCGGACGGTTTTGCTGATGATGTTCGGATAGCGGCTGTCGTAGGTCGGATTCGACATGATCCAACGCATGACGTTGCCGCCGTTGGAATGGGTGATGACGATCAGACGGGTGATGCCCTTGGCATTGATGAAGCTGGTCAACTGCCCGGCCAGGCAGCCCGCAGCGCGGCTGTCCCACCAGTACTGGCCGAAGTCGCAGTTGATGACGACATAGTTGGCCGGATTCGGCAGGCCGCCGCGGACCGAGTCCACCATCGCCGGTTGCCAGTAATCGTTGTAAGCATTGGTTTGGGCACCGGTGCCGTGGACGAAAGCCACACCGGTATTGGCGAGCGCGAACGGCGCCGCCAGAGCGAGCAGAAGCCCGCAGAGGTATTTACGCACGAGAGAACCCCTCTTGAATTTCCTGTTCCATGAATAGCGTGGCGATGCGCCGCGCTGGTCCTTTGATGATCTGCCAGCGCTCATGGCATGGCATCGCAGTCGAGAATACGGAGGGGTATTGACACTGTCATGACGCATTGCGGCAAAACGAGACGTGATTGGCAATTCGCCTCAGAATTCCAGGTCGAGCGCCGCGCAGAGATAGTCCATGAACGGCCCCAGTTGCTGCAGATCTTTCGAGAGCGTGGACAGCAGCCGTGGTCCGGTCATGGTGGCGTCGTCGATCGTCCGCATCGCGACGTGGTTCTTGCGGCGCAGGTCGTCGAGATGGATGAAGTCGGCGGGGTAGCCGCGCGGGGGGCGGACCAGCATTTCGCTGTCGTCCAGGTGGAAGCGTTTGCGGAATGGCTTCGCGTGCGCGGCGGCGGCCCAACTGCCGGGGTTGTCGACGATGAATTGGCGCACGCGACGCAGGTTTTCGGGTTCCGGGTGCCACAGGCCCGCGCCGACGAAGCAATTGCCCGGCTGCAGATGGAGGTAGAACGACGGCGCTTCCACTTCGCGGCTGCGCGCATGGAACAGACGCGCGCCCTGCCAGAGTTTGTACGGTGCCTTGTCGCCGGAGAAACGCGTGTCGCGATGGATCCGGAACAGCGAGCCGCCGACGGTCTTCGGGTCGGCGCGGTAGTGTTCGCTCACTTCCAGCAGCGCGGGCTGCAGATCGGTGATCAGCGCGAGGAACGGTGCGCGCACGTATTGCTCGTAGTCCTGCTTGTGCGCGTGGAACCATTCGCGTTCGTTGTGACGGGCGAGGCCGCGCATGAATTTGAAGCTGCGTTCGGAGAAATAAGTGCTGCTCATGCGAGATCGGTTTCCAGATCGTTTGCCCAGGCTTGCAGTTGATCGAGCAGCGTCTGCGCGCGTCCGTCGTCGGCATGCGCAAGACGCAGCGCCGCGATCTCGGCGCGCTGGCTGTCGAAGGTGAATTCGGACAGGCCGCGATCCTCGGTGAGGCGCGTGCGGCGATAGGCGTTCCAGCGCTGCGCGTCGGCGATCGACAGCGTTTCCGGCCAGTTGCGCGCGCGGTAGCGGAACAGCAGCTCCGGCAGTCGCGCGTCCTTGAATGCGAAATCGCGCTGCGCCAGCGCGGCGGGCGGTGCGCTGCGCACTTCGGCGAACTTGCGCTTGTCGCCATCCTGTAGAAAGCCGTCGTAGAGCGAACCGTCCACGTCGAGGGTTTCCGGTGGCGTGCGCGCGGCGTAGATGCGGCGGATTTTTTCGGCCAGCGCAGGGCCGGCATCGCGCAGCTGTTCCGCACGCGCTTCTGCCAGCGCCGGATCGATCCGCAGGCGTTCGAAATCGGTATCGCGCAGATGCGCCCATTCGATCAGCATCGGGCTGCGGTTGAGATGCACTTCCTTCAGCGGAATCCGCGTTTCGCCCGGCGGCAGATCGGCGGCGGGCGTGTACAGCCGGTCGACGATCTCGTCGGCGTCGAGTGCGAGCAGCGCGTCCGGCGCTTCGTGCAGATCGAAAACGACGATCCGGTTGTCGATCTTCGGGTGACGGACCAGCGGCACCACTGCTGCGGCGCACAGCCGCGATGCAGGGAAACGCTGCGAGACGTGCAGCACCGGCGTCATCGCCACGGTGTCGAGCATGCGTCCGGCGAATTTCT
This sequence comes from Lysobacterales bacterium, assembly GCA_017302135.1. GTDB lineage: Bacteria > Pseudomonadota > Gammaproteobacteria > Xanthomonadales > Xanthomonadaceae > Lysobacter_I. Next base: position 189,890 of record JAFLDZ010000005.1, read on the forward strand.
TGTCGCGCAGTTTCAGGGTGTAGTCCCACAGCCTCGGCTGCGCGGTCTTGAGCTTGCGCGCCATGCCGATCAATGCGCGCACATCGGACAGCGCTTCGTGCGCATCGCCTTCGCGCACGCCGTTCGCAGCGGCGAGATGTTCCAGCTTGAACGACGGCGCGCCGTCTTCGCGCAGCGGCCAGACGATGCCGTCCGGGCGCAGCGCATGCGCCAGCCGCATCACGTCGAGCAGATCCCAGCGCGAATTGCCGGCGCGCCATTCGCGTTCGTAAGGGTCGTGGAAATTGCGGAACAGGCCGTAACGTACGAACTCGTCGTCGAAGCGCAGCGAGTTGTAGCCGAGCGTGCAGGTCTCGGGCGCGGACATCGCTTCGAAGATCCGCGCGAAGGCTTCCGATTCGTTGACGCCATCGCGCTGCGCCTGCTGCGGGGTGATGCCGGTGATCAGGGTCGCGACCGGCGAGGGCAGGAGATCGTCGGCGGGTTTGACGAGGAAATCCCAGGGGTCGTCGATCAGATTCAGATCCGTATCGGTGCGGATCGCCGCGAACTGCGCGATCCGGCTGCGACGCGGATCGGTGCCGAAGGTTTCGAGATCGTAGAACAGGAAACTCGCAGCCACTCAAACCTCCGCAGGCAGCGGCGACAGACGCGCATCGACCATGCGATCGACGGCGGCCCAGTCGAGGCCATCGAGACTGCTGCGGCCCGCAGTGGCGTCCACCAGCAGCGCGCGCTGGATGCGTCCGCGTTCGAACGCGGTGGCGTAGGGCAGACGGCGGAAGCTGACCATCGCATAGCGCGGCACGAACCTTTCGGGATGGCGTTCGGCCAGCGCGCGTTCCAGTTCGCGCTGCAGCAGGAAGTCGGCGTCGTCGACGCGGTCGCTCATCTCCCGGTAGTTTTCCAGCGCCATCTGCTGGATCGCGCGCGCGTTCGGCTTGCGTTCGCTCTCGAACGCCGCGAATGCGGTCGCGGTGTCGCGATCGCGCTGCAGATGCGCGGCCAGCGCGACGCAATCCTCGAACGCGCAGTTCATGCCCTGGCCGTGGAACGGCACCATCGCGTGCGCGGCGTCGCCGATCAGCACCGCACGGCCGTCGAGATGCCAGCGGTCGAGATACAGCGTCGCCAGCATGCCGGTGGGATTGGCGTCGAAATCGTGGACGAGTTTCGGGATCAGCGGCAGGGCATCGGCGAAGTCGCGCGCGTACAGCGCCTGCGCTTCCACGCCGTTGCGGATGGTGGCGAAACTGGGGTTGCCTTCGTTGGGCAGGAACAGGGTGACGGTGAAGGTGCGCTCGTCGTTCGGCAGCGCGATGCACATGTAGTCGCCGCGCGGCCAGATGTGCAGGGCATTGGGTTCGAGCTGGAACTCGCCGTCGAAGCCGGGCGGGATCTCCAGCTCCTTGTAGCTGTGCGGCATCATTTCGATGCGTTCGCCGAGGTCGACCACGGCCTGCATCGCCGCGCGCAGATGCGAGCCTGCGCCGTCGCAGCCGATCAGCGCATGGAAATCGTGGGCGATGTCTTCGCGCTCGCCGACGAAATGGGCGACACGCTGTTCGAAGTCGACGGTTTCGAGCCGCCGGTCGAAGTGCAGACGTACGCCCGCCGCTTCCGCCGCGTTCAACAGCACGATATTCAGATCGCCGCGACTGATCGACCAGATCACCTCGCTGTCGTCCTTGCCGTAGCGCTGCAGGCGCTGTTCGCCGGCGATGGCATGCACCATCCGCCCGCGCATCATCACCGCCTGCTTCAGGACATCGTCGTCGACACCGGCGCTGCGCAGCGCATTCAGGCCGCGCTCTGCCAGCGCGAGATTGATCGAACGCCCACCGGCATAGCCGTGAACGCGCGGATCGCCGCGTCGCTCGAACAGATCGACATCCCAACCGTCGCGCGCCAGCAGGGTCGCGAGCAGAGGCCCGGCGAGTCCGGCGCCGATCAATGTGAGGCGACGCGGGTTCGCGGCGTGCGGCGTGTCGAGATTCATGCGTGCCACTCCTGTACTGCGCGCGCGAAACGCGCCACGTCGGCGTAATGGTTGTACAGCGGCGCCGGCGAGATGCGGATGACGTCGGGTTCGCGCCAATCGCCGAGCACGCCCTGCGCGCCCAGATGCTCGAACAGCGCATGGCCGCGCTCGCGGCCTCCGATCACCCGCAGCGACAGCTGACAGCCGCGCTGTGCGGTATCGGCCGGGGTGACGATCTGCAGCTTGTCGGTCAGCTGGGTACGGATCAGCGCTTCCAGATAGCCGGTCAGCCGCTCCGACTTCGCGCGCAGTGTGGGCATGCCGACGCGCGCGAACAGGTCGAGCGATGCGCGCAGCGGCGCCAGACCGAGAATCGGCGGATTGCTCAGCTGCCAGCCATCGGCACCCGGGGTAGGCACGAACTCGGGGCCCATTTTGAAGCGTGTGCTTTGATCGTGTCCCCACCAGCCGGCGAAACGCGGACGTTCGCTGTGCGCGTGACGCTCGTGGACGAAACAGCCGCCGACCGCGCCGGGTCCAGAATTCATGTATTTGTAGTGGCACCAGACCGCGAAATCGGCGCCGCTGTCGTGCAGTTGCAGCGGCAGATTGCCGACCGCATGCGCCAGATCGAAACCGACCACCGCACCGGCGGCGTGGCCGAGACGCGCGATCTCTTTCAGGTCGAACGCCTGCCCGCTGCGGTACTGCACGCCGGGCCAAAGGATCAGCGCAAGCCGCTTGCCGTGCTCGGCGATCGCGCGTTCGATTGCGGCCATCGAAAAGGTGCCGTCGGCTTGATCGGGTTCGACTTCGATCAGGCAGTGCTTCGCCGACAGCCCGCGATATTTCAGCTGTGACTCCACCGCATGGCGATCCGAGGGGAACGCGCCGGCTTCGATCAGGATGGCGGTGCGCTCGATGGTCGGCTGGTAGAAGCTGACCATCATCAGATGCAGGTTCGCGGTCAGCGAATTCATCGCCACCACTTCCGCCGGCTGCGCGCCGACCACGCCCGCCAGCGCGTCGCGGACCAGTGCGTGATAGGGCATCCACGGTGCGGGTTCGCGGAAATGTCCCTCGACCGCATCGTGCGCCCACTTGTCCATCACCTCGTCGACGTATGCGCGCGCGCCTTTGGGCTGCAGGCCGAGCGAGTTGCCGCAGAAATAGGCCATCTCGCCGTCGCCGTGGCGCGGGATGTGGAAATCGTCGCGGAATGCGCGCAACGGGTCGTTGGCGTCCTGCTGTCGAGCGTATTCGTCGCTCATCATCAGCGCATCTTTCATGCGAACCTCGATATCGGCAGCCCCAGCCATTCCAGCGCGGTGCCGTGATACAACCGTGTTTCTTCGGCTTCGGACAGCTTCAGCGCGGCGATGCCGGCGCCGGGCTCCTGTTCGCCGAGCGGAAACGGGTAATCGGTGCCGAGCATGATCCGCCCAGTGCCGCAGGTGTCGATCAGGTAACGCAGTGCGCGCGGATCGGCCACCCACGAATCGAAATACAGCTGCGACAGATATTCGCGCGGATTGCGGAAGTTGTCGGTCGCCACGAGGTCGGGACGCATATTGAAGCCGTGCTCGATGCGTCCGATCGTGTACGGAAAACTGCCGCCGCCGTGGGCAAGGCAGAGTTTCAGTTTCGGCAGCCGTTCCAGCACGCCGCCGAAGACCAGACTGCAGGCCGCGCGCGACTGTTCGGCGGGCATGCCCACCAGCCACGGCAGCCAGTATTTCGGCATCGACTCGCTGCCCATCATGTCCCACGGATGCACCAGGATCGCCGCGCCAAGCTCACTCGCGGCCTGGAACACATCGAACAACTCGGGCGCATCGAGGTTCCAGTCGTTGACGTGCGAACCGATCTGCACGCCCTGCAGCCCGAGTTGATCGACGCAGCGCTCCAGCTCCTGGATCGCCAGACGCGGCGACTGCAGCGGCACTGTGCCGATGCCGGCGTAGTGGCGCGGGTAGTCGCGCACCGCCTCGGCCATGTGATCGTTCAAGGCCTGATGCAGATCGTGCGCGTGCTGAGGCTTCGCCCAGTAACTGAACATCACCGGCACCGTGCTCAGCACCTGCACCTGCACGCCGAAGTGCGCGAATTCCTCGATCCGCAGCTGCGGGTCCCAGGTCTTCGGCCAGATCTCCCGGAAAAACTTGCCGTCCTTGTAGATGCGCGCGCGCCCGTCGTCGCCGTGATGGATCACCGGGAAGCGGATATCCCCGTACTTCGCCGCGAGATCGGGCCAGTCACGGGGAAGATAATGGGCGTGGGTGTCGATTTTGAGCATGCGGCTCTCGGTGTGCCTCAGGTCTGCGGGTCGTACTTCGCCGGCGCCGGATTGAAATGCCCGCAGGCCTTGCAGGTGCGATGGTCGTGCGAGTTGTAGAAACGATCGAACACTGCCGGGAAGTCGGTTTCGATATTCACCAGCGGAAAATATTCTTCGTAGATTTTTTCGTTGCAGCGTTCGCAGTACCACTGCAGGCCGTCGAGTTCATGCGGCAGGCGCTTGCGTTCGATCACCAGACCGATGCCGCCCGCCGAGCGCTGCGGCGAATGCGGGACGCGCGGCGGCAGCAGGAAATTCTCGCCCGCCTTGATGTGGATATCGCGGGGGGATCCATCCTCCTGGATGCGCAGGATCATTTCGCCTTCCAGCTGATAGAACCACTCCGGGCCTTCGTCGTAGTGATAGTCGGTGCGCGCGTTCGGGCCGCCGACCACCATCACGATGAAATCGCCGTCGTAGATGCATTTGTTGCCGACCGGCGGTTTCAGCAGATGCCGGTGCTCATCGATCCAGGCCTGCAGGTTGATCGGGTTGGGCAGCATGATTCACTCCTTCACGACGGCGAGGCATTTCAGTTCGATGGCGATGGGCGTCGGCAGCGCGGTGATGCCCAGCGTGGTCCGGCACGGTGCGCTGGCGGCATCGGGAAAATATTCGGCCCAGATCGCGTTGTAGACCTTGAAGTCGCGGGCCATGTCGGTGAGGTATACGGTCACGTCGGCCAGGTCTTCCCAGCGCGCGCCGCTGGCGTGGAGCACCGCGCGCACGTTGGCGAACACCGCGTGCGTCTGCGCTGCGATGTCGTAGGCGATCAGACGGCCGTCGGCGTCGTGGACATTGCCCGGAATGCCGTTGCTGGCCGGGTCGCGCGGACCGATGCCGGACAGAAAGAGCATGTCGCCGACGCGGCGTGCATGCGGGTAATGGCCGACGGCCTTGGGCGCGGACGCGGCGTGGATGGCGTCGCTCATCACTCGCTCCTGTTGCTTCCGAGGGCGGCAACCGCTGCGGGGTACTGTTCCGAAAGTTCGGAGAGCGAACCGGCATCCAGGCCGAGCTGACTCACCTTGCCGTCGTGCAGGCCGTAGATCCAGCCGTGTACGGTCAGGGTCTGTCCCCGTGCCCATGCATCCTGGACGACGGTGGTCTGGCAGACGTTGACGACCTGCTCGATCACGTTGAGTTCGCAAAGCCGCGCATGGCGCATCGATTCCAGTTCCACCTTCTCCAGGAGCGCGGCATGCTTCTGGGCGACGTCGCCGACGTGTCGCAGCCAGTTGTCGGCCAGACCGACGCGGCCGCCGGTGAGGCTGGCATGCACGCCGCTGCAGCCGTAATGGCCGACGATCAGGATGTGTTCGACCTTCAGCATGTCGATCGCGAACTGCACCACCGACAGACAATTCAGATCGGTGTGGACCACGACATTCGCGATGTTGCGATGGACGAAGACTTCGCCCGGCGCGAGGCCCATGATCTGGTTCGCCGGCACCCGCGAATCGGAGCAGCCGATCCACAGATATTTCGGTGCCTGCTGCTGCGACAGCCGCTTGAAGAAATGCGGGTCCTCGCGGCGCATGCGCTCGGCCCATTCGCGGTTGTTGTCCAGCAGTTCTTCGAGCGATCGGCTCACGGTGATGCTCCTGTCATAAAGCGATTCCCACATTCTTGGCTTCGGTGAAAAAACGCATGGCTTCCATGCCGCCTTCGCGACCCATGCCCGACTGGCCGACGCCGCCGAACGGCGTGCGCAGGTCGCGCATCAGCCAGGTGTTGATCCAGACCATGCCCACATGCAATCGCGCGGCGAAATGGTGCGCACGTTTGAGATCGCGGGTCCATACCGATGCCGCGAGCCCGTAATCGCCCGCGTTCGCCAGGGCCAACGCCTCATCGTCGTCGCCGAACGGTTGCAGCGTGATCACCGGGCCGAAGATTTCATCGCGGTTGGTCGCGCAGTCCGGGCCCAGACCTGCGATGACCGTCGGCGCCACGAACCAGCCGGGCCGGTCCAGCGCATGGCCGCCGCAGAGCACATGGCCGCCTTCGTCGCGCGCGCGCTGCAGCGCCGCCAGCACTTTGTCGAAATGGGCCTGCGACACCAGCGGGCCCATGCGCGTGTCCGAATCCATGGGGTCGCCGACGCGCAGCGCCAATGCGTGCTGCACCAGCGCGTCGCGGACTTCGGCGTAGACGCTGCGTTCGATCAGGACGCGGGAGCCGCACAGACAGATCTGGCCGCTGTTCTGGAACGCCGAACGCACGATCACATCGAGCTGATCGCGCCAGTCGCTGTCGGCGAAGATCAGGGTGGGATTCTTGCCGCCGAGTTCCAGCGAGACTTTCTTCAGATGCGACGCGGCGAGGGCGGCGATGCGCTTGCCGACGGCGGTGCTGCCGGTGAACGAGACCGCCTTGATCGCCGGATCCAGCACCAGCGGCTCGCCGACATCGGGGCCGAGGCCATGGACGATGTTGAGCACGCCGGCCGGGAAGCCGATCTCGTTCGCGAGCCGGCCGAGCATGGTCGCGGTGGCGGGTGTGATTTCGGAAGGTTTCGCGACAACGGTATTGCCCGCCGCAAGTGCAGGCGCGATCTTCCAGGTGAACAGGTACAGCGGCAGGTTCCACGGCGAGATCGTGGCGACCACGCCCAGCGGCTGGCGCAGGGTGTAGTTGAGCCCGGCCTGTCCGTGGTGCGACTCGCTGGCGAACTGGGTCGCCGCGTGCGCGAAAAACCGCAGATTGGCGATCGCGCGCGGGATTTCGGCATCGCGCGCCAGGGCGTAGGGTTTGCCGCCGTCGACGGCTTCGGCGTGGGCGAAATCGTCGAGCCGCGCTTCTACCGCATCGGCCAGACGCTCCAGCCAGCGCGCGCGTTCGGTCGGTGGCAGCGTCGACCATGCCGGGAACGCCGCCCGTGCGGCGGCGATGGCGTCGGCGGCATCGGCCGGGTCGCCGGCCGCGACCTGCGCGTAGACGTGGCCGGTCGCGGGGTCATGGACATCGAGCAGACGGCCGCTGTGCGATGGGCGCTCGCTGCCGGCGATGACGTGATCGAAGGTTCGCATCGGACAAGCTTACCGAGATCGGCCTGCGCCTGTCCCGTGAGCGTGTGTCCCGTGAGCGTGGCTGGCGACGTTAAGGCTGGGGTGCCTGATGCGGCTGGCGTGGAATCGCCTGCGCACGGTGCACGAACGATACGGCGCAAGGCCGCACTTCATCTCCAACGACGGACACAAGGACAATCCCATGAACATCCAGCAGAGCTTCCTTCTTCTCGCAGCGCTGTGCTGCGCGCCTTTCGCTGCGCAGGCGCACGGCGACGCGTGCCCCAAACCGTTCCAGGCCGCGGGTTCGGTCGCTTTTCCTGCAGGCTACAGCGGTGTCACCGCCCAATTCACGGTCCCGGCGGGTTACCGCCTGCAGATCGAACAGATCAGCGCCGGGTTCCGTTTGCCTGCCGCCACCGACACCGCCGACTTCCAGGTCGGCACGTCGGTCGGCGGCGTCTTTGCCTGGCACGATCTCCAGGTCGCCACGGGCTACAGCAATCTCGACCGCAAGACCTTCGGGATGGTCACGCTGTACGCCGACAAGAATACCGACGTGCGTCTTTCCATCGCACGGATCACCGCCAGCTATCCGGCGACGACCGCACGCTGGGCAGTGACCGGTTGTCTCTATGTCGCCTGAGTCGTGACCTCAGGCTTGGCAGCGCCGGCACAGATAGAGCCGGCGCGATCCTGATTCCTGGCGGACGATGCGTGCGCCGCATTGCGGGCAGGGTTGGCCTTCGCGGTCGAAGACGAGGAAGCGGAATCCTTCGGGCGTGTCGGTCAGATAGTCCCCGCGCATGCCTTTGGCGGGCTCGATCCCGCGCGTGGCGTAACTGCGACGGGGAATCGCCAGCAATTCGCGCGCAAGCGCACGGATCTGGGCGGGCGTGAGATCGGCGGGTTTGCGTTCCGGCAGCAGTCCGGCGGCGAACAGCACTTCCGAGCGCAGGTAGTTGCCCATGCCGGCCAGAAAGGCCTGATCCAGCAGCAGGGCGCCCAATGCGCGGCCACGGAAGCGCGGGTCCTGCAGGCGTTCGGCCACGGCGACGGCGGTGAGCGTCGGATCGAGCACATCGGGGCCGAGTTTCATCAGGAACGGATGGCGATGCACATCATCGCTGCGCCACATCTCGATGTCGGAAGCGGAATACAGCAGGATCGAGCTGCGCCCGGTGTCCAGCGCCACCCGCAGCGAGCGGGTGCTCCCGGGGCGCTCGCCCGCTGCGGCGATCTTCCAGACGCCGTACAGCTGGTTGTGGCTGTAGACCGTCCAGCCATTGTCGAAGCGGGTCAGGAGTGCCTTGCCGTGCGGCGTGATCGCTTCGATGCGATGGCCGACCAGCGATGCTTCATGGGATTTGAGGGCAGGAAACGCGAACCATGCAGATTGCAATGGCAAGCCGACGACTGCGGCGGCGAGCCGGTCGGCGGCGCGACGGATCTCGGGACCTTCTGGCATCGGATCGGGGCTGTGGATCAGTGCGGGGGATAAGTGCGGTGCATCAGGGCAGCGAAGGCGGGATGGTCTGCGAGTCGTGGTACTCGAAACCGATATGGCGTTCGGTGACCCGCGCGATCCGTGCCGATACCGGAACCGCCGGGCCGATGCCCTGGTAGAAAAACAGCTGGGCGACATTGCCCTCGCGCAACAGGCAGCCGACCGGCCGGAAAATGCCACAGCCGCCTTCGGAGAGATCGAGCACATCGGCGGCCCATGCCATGTCGTTGCAAACCACCATCACCTGGATCGCAAACGGCACACGGTCACCGGCACGGCGTTCTTTCGACAACAGTTCTTCCATGCGACGCATCCCTTGGGCCTCTTACTGCGGCCGGGCGCTGCACCCGGCGTCACGCTGATCATAGGCTGCCGCAGGCCTGCTGTGGTGGCAACATGCGCCGTGACGAACGCGCCGGGATCTCCGGTGCGGGATCAGGTCGGCAGCGGCTGCGGTTCGAGATATTCGAAGCCCAGGTACTCATTGCTGACCCAGACCACGCGGGCTTCCGCACTGAAGACGTGGCGTTCGTCGATCATCAGATACAGCCGGACTTCGGCGTCGTTGGCCAATGCCCAGTCGTGCGGACGCGTGGTGCGGCAGCCGGTCGCCGAAACGTTGTCGATATGGCCGAGAAAACCATCGGGTCCATGTGCGATCAGGACCAGACAGTCGTACTCGTGGCGCTCTGCGCGACGTCGTTCTTCAGGGGACATGGGGTAGGAGTGCCGGGTGATGACTGTTTGCGCAACAGCATAGCTGTCCGGTCGGCCAACTCAAGCACGGATCGACCATTCCGGGAGCGCGTAAGCAATGACGATATGCCGCGACGATGCGTTCAGATCGACTGCATCCGCCCGCCGTCCACGGCCAGGCTGACGCCATTGATGTAGGCGGCGGCCGGCGCGCAGAGAAAGGCGATCGCGGCGGCGATTTCCATAGGCTGCGCGAATCGCGCCGCCGGTACGCTCTGGCGCATGCCGGCGGCTACGGCGTCTTCGGTCTGGCCGCTGGCCTGGGCGCGATCGCGCAGGATCTGGCTCAGGCGTGAGGTTTCGGTGTATCCGGGCAGCACATTGTTGACGGTGATGCCGTCGGCGGCGAGTTCGCGCGACAGCGTCTTGGCCCAACTCGCCACGGCACCGCGGATGGTGTTGGACACGCCGAGATTGGGAATCGGTTCGCGCACCGACGTCGAGATCACATTGACGATCCGCCCCCAGCGCGCGGCGCGCATGCCCGGCAGCGTCGCCTGCACCAGGGCGTGATTCGCCAGCAGATGCTTGCGGAAGGTGTCAAGGAAAGCATCCTCGCTGGCGCCATGCGCGGGGCCGCCGGCCGGGCCCGAGGTGTTGTTGACCAGGATATGGATGGGATGGACCGCGACCAACGCGTCGATCGCGGCGCGCAGGCCGGCCGTATCGGACACGTCCGCCACCACCGCGCCATGGCGTTGCGCGCCGGTGCGCGGCAAGGCATCGACCACCGCCTGCAGCGCGTCGGCGCGGCGCGCCAGCACGGTGACGTCGGCGCCGAGCAGCGCCAGTTCGTGCGCGGCGGCGCGGCCGATGCCTTCGGAGGCGCCGCAGACCAGCGCGTGTTTGCCGTTGAGATTCAGATCCATGGTGGTGTCCTGATGGAAGTCAGCGGTCGTCGCCAGCATCGCTGCTGCGCATGAGTCGGGCGACGGCTTGGGCGCCGGCATCGTCGCGCGCAGCGAGATCTTCGCGCACCGCGCGCCGGTTGACGGCCGGGTGGTTCTGGTTGAGCTTGAATTTCAGAGCGATGCGTGTCGGCGCGAAGCGGAAGCCGACGATGCCGCGCAGTTGCTCGCGGTGGTCGTCGCGGTCCATCTCGAAGTGCCAGTCGCGGCCGACGCGGGCTTCGAAACGTCGGCTGAGGCGGTCGACCAGATCGCCCAGCGCGGCTTCATCCTCGTGGACATCGAGCCGCCCGTGCAGATGCGCGACCGCGTAGTTCCAGGTCGGCACGCGTGCCGCTTCTTCCTTGTCCGGATAGACGCCAGGGGATACGTAGGCATCAGGGCCGTGGACGATCATGAGGATGTCGCTGGTGTGCCGCGCCTGCGGATTGGGCCGCGCCCAGTGGCCTTCGATCAGCACCGCATCGCCATCGCGGCGGTACAGCACCGGCAGATGGCTCGCGAACGGCGCGCCGTCGGCATCGGTGCTGATCAAGGTCACGAACGGATGCGCATCGATCAGCGCATCCAGCGCGGTGAGGTCGGTTTCGACGAAGGCGCGGGGCAGATACATGCCGTCGGCTTGCCAGCGCTCAGGCCCGCGCGCCGAGGGTCCGGATCATCTGTCCGCGCAGATGGTCGTCGTGTTCGGCCTGCGGCGGCGCGATCTCGGCCATCGTGAAGCCGCGTTCCAGCGCGTCTTCTTCGTCGAGCCCATCGAGCGAGACGAACTCCGCATCCATCAGCGCGGCGCGCGCGGTGTCTTCGCTGTCGTAGGCGAGGGTGTTGCCATCGCTGTCGAAGACTTCGGCGGTGCCGGCCTCGCGGACCCGCAGCCGCGCCCACACGATGGTCCGGCCGAGGCTCGCGAGCCACCATGTTTCGTGGATGTCGTGGCTGTCATGATCCGCCGGATCTGCAGTGGCGTTCATGACGATGCCGCCGACCACAGCCACAGGATGCCGGCGGTGAACAGCCCGATCAGGATCGTCGCCAGCGACACTCTCGCGGGCGTCGCGAGTCCATCGAGGTTGCGGTCCTTGGCGCTGCGATAGCCGCCGTCCAGCAGCCACCACAGCGTCACCGGATGGATGAATCTCGGCGAAGACAGCGCCGCGAGCATGTCCGGCTGACGATCGCGCAGATGCACCAGCGCCAGCGGCCAGAAGATCACGAAGGCGGTCGCGCCGGCGATCGCCAGCGCCACGAAAACCAGTGCGAAGAAAAGGACCATCAGAACTCCGCATGACCCGGCGCGCGCGGGAACGGGATCGCGTCGCGGATGTTGTTGAGGCCGCAGACGTACACCACCAGACGCTCGAAGCCCAGACCGAAGCCGGCGTGCGGGACGGTGCCGTAACGACGGAAGTCGCGGTACCAGCCGTAATGCGAGGGATCGAGACCGAACTGGGCGATGCGCGCGTCGAGTACGTCCAACCGCTCCTCACGCTGCGAGCCGCCGATGATTTCGCCGATGCCCGGCGCCAGCACGTCCATCGCGGCCACGGTCCTGCCGTCGTCGTTGAGGCGCATGTAGAACGACTTGATGTGCTCGGGATAGTTCATCACCACCACCGGGCGACCGACGTGGGTTTCGGTCAGCCAGCGCTCGTGCTCGGTCTGCAGATCCAGGCCCCATTCCACCGGGAACTCGAACTTCTGCTTCGAATCCTGCAGCAGCTTCACCGCATCGGTGTACTGGATGCGCTCGAACGGCGCGTTGACGAACGCTTCCATCCGGGTGATCGCGTCCTTCTGCACGCGCTCGGCGATGAAGGCCATATCGTCGGCGCGCTCGCTCAGGACCGCGCGGAACAGGTATTTGAGGAAGTTTTCGGCGAGGGTGGCATCGTCGTCGAGATCGGCGAACGCGATCTCCGGCTCGATCATCCAGAACTCGGCCAGATGGCGCGTGGTGTTGCTGTTCTCGGCACGAAATGTCGGGCCGAAGGTATAGACCTTGCTCAGCGCGAGGCAGTAGCCCTCGACGTTGAGCTGGCCGGATACCGTGAGGAAGGCCTCTTTGCCGAAGAAATCCTTCGAGAAGTCGATATTGCCGTCGGCGGTCTTCGGCAGGTTCATCATGTCCAGCGTGGAAATGCGGAACATCTGCCCGGCGCCCTCGGCGTCGGACGTGGAGATGATCGGGGTGTTGACCCAGTAGAACCCGTTCTCGTGATAGAAGCGGTGGATCGCCTGCGCCAGGCAGTGGCGGATGCGGGTGACCGCGCCGAACAGGTTGGTGCGCGGACGCAGATGGGCGACTTCGCGCAGGAATTCCAGGGTGTGCGGCTTGGGCTGGATCGGATAGGTTTCCGGGTCTTCGACCCAGCCGACCACTTCGACTGCGGTGGCCTGGATCTCGTAACTCTGGCCCTTGCCCTGCGAGGCCACCAGGGTACCGGTGGCGACCACCGCACAGCCGGCGGAGAGGCGTTTCACTTCGGTCTCGTAGTTCGACAGCGCGTCGGTGGCGACGATCTGGATCGGCGCGAAGCAGGAGCCGTCGCTGACCTGCACGAAGCTGAGCGCGGTGGAGTCGCGGCGGGTGCGGACCCAGCCCTTCACGGTGACTTCGGTGCCGACTCCGGGGTTGACTCCGGCCATCCCGGCCAAAGCTTCTTTTACGCTGCTGAACGCCATTGCCTTGATTTCCCGCGCCGTCGCGCCGATATGGAATGAGTCCGCAAGTTTAACTGAGGCTACAATCCCGCACATGGCTATTTCCCTCGCTCCCGCCGCCCTGCAACGCGTTCAGGGCTATCTCGTCGACGCGCCGGAGGCGCTCGGTCTGCGCTTCGGCGTGAAACGCACCGGCTGCTCCGGCTGGAGCTATGTGGTCGATCTGGCCCGCGAAGCCAAACCCGGCGATGAAGTCAGCGAACAAGGCGGCATCCGCATCTTCATCGATGCCGACAGTCTGCCGCTGGTCGATGGCACCGAGATCGATTTCCTCAAGCAGGGCCTGAGCGAGCAGTTCGTGTTCCGCAATCCCAACGTCAAGGCCGAATGCGGCTGCGGCGAGAGCTTCACCACCGACGCCGACCGCGCGGCCTGATCGGGCTTCAACGGCAGGCCACGCCTGACTTCCGCCATATCCGTGGATGCCTGCCACGGACTAGACTTCCGGCCATTGTCCGCGTCGGAGTTCTGCATGATCCGCCCCATGATCCGTGGTCTGTTGCGCACAGCTTCGCTCGCGGCCGTGCTCCTTTTTGCCGGTATCGGTGCCCCGCAGGTCTGGGCGCAGCGGACCGACGAAGGCAAACGTCTCGATGCGTTCTTCGCCGAAGAGTGGGAGCGCGGACTGCGCGAGAACCCGGAATCGGCCTCGTTCGAAGGCGACCGCCGCTACAACGACCGCTGGTCCGACAACAGCCTCGAAGCGATCGCCGCCAGCGAGGCCGCCGACCGCGAGGCGCTGGCGCGCTTGAAGCGCTTCGACCGCAGCAAGCTCGGGGCCGCCGATCAGCTGAACTACGACACCTTCCTCTGGCTGCTGGAAAAGACCGTGCAGCGCCAGGCGTTCCGCGAATACCTGCAGCCGATGGGCCATCAGGGCGGGGTGCAGACCGCCGACGGCCTGATCGAAGGCCTGGCCTTCAACGAGGTCCGCGACTACCGCGACTGGCTGGCGCGGATGCGTGCGCTGCCCGAAGTGATCGACCGGACCATCGCGCTGATGCGCGAAGGCGTGAAGGCCGGCAATGTGCCGCCACGGGTGCTGATGCAGCGCGTGCCTGCGCAGATCGCCGCGCAGATCGTCGACGATCCGACCGCCAGTCCGTTCTATCGGCCGTTCGCGAAATTCGCGGCCGGCGTGCCCGAATCCGAGCGCGCGGCGCTGCAGGCCGAGGCCCGCAAGGTCATCGCCGAACGGATCGTGCCGGCATACCGCAAGCTGCAGGTCTATTTCAGCGACGCCTATCTGCCGAAGACCCGTACCGGCATCGCTGTGGCGGATCTGCCGAACGGCAAGGCCTATTACGATTTTCTCGCCAGCGACTACACCACCACCGATCTGAGCGCCGACGCGATCCATGCCATCGGTCTGAAGGAAGTCGCGCGCATCCGTGGCGAGATGGAGAAGGTCAAGACCGAAGCCGGTTTCCGGGGCACATTGCCGGAATTCTTCACGTTCCTGCGCACCGATCCGCGTTTCTTCGAGACAACGCCGGAGGCGCTGCTCACCCGCTATCGCGCGATCGCCAAGCGGATCGATCCGGAGCTGGTGAAGGTGTTCCGCACCATCCCGCGCCAGCCCTACGGCGTGCGGCCGATTCCGGACACCATCGCCCCGGACACCACCACTGCCTACTACCAGCAGGGCGCCAGCGACGGCAGCCGTGCCGGGTTCTACTACGTCAATCTGTACAGACCGGACATGCGCCCGATATGGGAAATGATGCCGCTGTCGCTGCACGAAGCGGTGCCGGGCCACCACTTCCAGTTCGCGCGCGGGCTGGAATTGCCGGATGCACCGATGTTCCGCCGAACCGCGTATTTCGTGGCTTACGGCGAAGGTTGGGGCCTGTACGCCGAACAGCTCGGCTACGACATGGGCCTGTACGACGATCCCTACGACCGCATGGGTCAGCTCGCCTACGAAATGTGGCGCGCGGTGCGCCTGGTGGTCGACACCGGCATGCACGCCAAGGGCTGGAGCCGCGAGCAGGCGATCGCGTATTTCAAGGACAACGCCCCGAAGACCGACCAGGACATCGTCAACGAGATCGACCGCTACATCGGCACGCCGGGGCAGGCGCTGGCCTACAAGATCGGCCAGCTGAAGATTTCCGGGCTGCGCGCGCGCGCCGAACAGACATTGGGCCCGAAGTTCGATCTACGCGATTTCAACGATGCGGTGCTCGAGACCGGTTCGGTGCCGCTGGAGACGCTGGAGCGGCACATCGATGCGTGGATCGCGGCGCGGCGTTGAGGGTGTTCTGCGCCTGCCGAATCAGGCCGTCCGCGGCCAGGCGTTGACGATCTTGCAGAACAGCTCGGCGGTGCGCTCGGTGTCGTAGACCGCTGAATGCGCCTCCTCGCTGTTCCACGACAGCCCGGCCGCATGCACCGCCCGCGCGAGCACGGTCTGGCCGTAGGCCACGCCGGCCAGGCTGACGGTGTCGAAGACGCTGAAGGGGTGGAACGGGTTGCGCTTGTGCTGGGTCCGTGCGACCGCAGCGTTGAGGAAATTCAGATCGAAGTGCGCGTTGTGACCGACCAGGATCGCGCGCTGGCAGTCGTATTTGCGCACGGCGGCGCGGACAGCGGCGAACACATGCTCCAGCGCGTCGCGTTCTTCCTTGGCGAGCCGGAACGGATGATCGAGATCAATGCCGGTGATCTGCAGCGATTTCGGGTCGATTTCGGTGCCTGGCGCCGGGATCAGGTGTGCACTGGCGGTTTCGCCGGGCACCAGCAGGCCGTTTTCGTCGAGATCGACCGGCTGCACCGCGATTTCCAGCAATGCGTGACGGTTCCAGTCGAAGCCGCCGGTTTCCACATCGACCACGACCGGCAGGTAGCCCCGGAAACGCTCCGACATTTTCTTGTGGCGCACGGGGGTGGCAGCGGACTCGGTCATGCGACAAGCCTAGCAGACGCCGCTCGCATCCCCGCTGCCCGAAGTCTCAGCCTCCGTCTCAGTCCAGGCGGGTGCCGAGGATCGTGCCTTCCGCGCGCATCAGCGCGAGCATCGCCGCGCCGTCGTGGAGGAAACCATCGAGGTCGGGAGCGCCGGCCTCTGCGGCCAGCGCCAGCAGCTGCTCGCGGCCGCCAAGCGCCGGTTCCGCGTCGAGTCGCTGCAGCAGCCGGAACGAGAGCGGTGTCAGCGCGTGGAAGCTGACGGCGCCGTCGGCTTCGCGGCGCAGCATGAGCAGGGTCGGCGCTGCGGGCGGCGTATCGGGCCGATAGTCCGGGCCGATCCGATGCACCGGCCACGCGTAAGCCAGCGGCCACGCCAGCGGCGAGACCAGCGGGCGGCCTTCGAGCAGATCGCCGTGCGGCTCGTGCGCGATCTCGTCGTTGCGCGCTTCGCTGATCTGCAGCGCGAGTTCGATCCATTCGTAGTGCGCCAGTTCGCGCAGCCACGGCGGATCGTTGTGTCCGGCATCACGGCTCGCATCAGTGCTTGCGCGCGCGTCCAGGTAGCGCAGGAATTCACGCGCCAATTCGGTGAACAGCGGCGTCTGACAGTCGTGATCGCGATAGAACGCGCGGATCAGCGCCTGCCAGCCATCGTCGCCGTAGAGTCTGCGCAGCACCGGGAAATTGCCGGCCAGCATGCTCTCGACGTTGTTGAAGAACAGGTCGCGATAGATCTTCAGTCTGCGATCTTCGATGCCGGGCGGCGGCGGTACGCGCTCGGGGTCGCGGATATGCGCGGCGAATGCGTCCTGCTGCGTGGCAAGCGCATCCTGCTGCGCGGCGAGAATGTCGTTCGATTCAGGCGGCATGGCGCTGGTCATGCGCGGACGCTCCGGCGATGCAACGGCGGACCTGGCCGAGTTCGTCCAGCAGATCCTCGAACGGCGGCAGGTTGAAATCGCGCTCCAGCAGGGTGGGGCGCGGGCCGAACAGTCCATACGCTTCTTCGAGCAGCGCCCAGACCTGCGCGTTGACCGCGCTGCCGTGGGTGTCGATCTTCAGGTCTTCGGCTTCGTCGTAGTGGCCGGCAACGTGGATGTACGCCACACGGTCGCCGGGCAGTGCGGCGAGGAATTCCGAGGGGTCGTAGCGATGGTTGGTGGCGTTGACGATGATGTTGTTCACATCGAGCAGCATCAAGCAGTCCGCTTCGGCGAGCACGGCGTTGATGAAGTCGATTTCGCGCATCGGGCGCTGCGCATCGGACACAGGCAGGGTGGCGTAGTACGAGATGTTTTCGATCGCGATCCGCTGCCCGAGGATGTCCTGGGTGCGACGGATGCGCGCGGCGACGTGATCCACGGAGGCTTCGCTGAAGGGCAGCGGCAGCAGGTCGTAGAGTTGGCCGCGACTGTCGCCGCAGGCGCTGAGGTGTTCGCTGTACAGCGGACAGCGGTGCGTCTCCATGAATCTGCGCACCTTGACCAGAAACGTTTCGTCCAGCGCCGCAGGCCCGCCCACCGACAGCGACAGGCCGTGGCAGATCACCGGATGGCGCGAAGCCAGATCGGCGAAACCATCGCCGAGCGCACCGCCGACGCCGATCCAGTTCTCCGGTGCGGTTTCGAGAAAATCGAAGCTGCCGACGGCGGCGCTGCGCATCGCCGCCAGCAGCGGGCGGCGCAGACCGAGACCGGCGGCATGGGGCGGGAGAAGAAAAGCTGTCATCGGTTGAACCGTGGCTGGTGAGGCATTGCAGGGCTCAAAGCCGAGCCCGAAACGCAGGACGGCCGCAGTCTGCGGCCGCCCTGAAGCGAAGGCCGTCGTCAGCGACGACGGCGGGATCGCATTACATATTGCCGCCGCACTTGCCCTCACCGCACTTGCCTTCTGCCGCCTTCTTGTCTGCGCCGGCAGCGGCAGCCGGCTTGTTGCCGCCGCACTTGCCTTCACCGCATTTGCCTTCACCGCACTTGCCTTCAGCTGCGGCCTTGTGTTCGCCGCCGCACTTGCCTTCGTGGGCTGCCTTCATTTCCGCGGCGGTGATGTAGCCGTCTTTGTTGCCGTCGTGGGAGGCGAATTTGTCGTCCTTGCCACCATGGGCGGCGGCGAACTCGGCGCGGGAAAGCTTGCCGTCCTTGTCGGTGTCCATCATGGCCATACCGCAGGAGCCCTCTGCTGACTTGGCGCCGCCACATTTGCCTTCTGTGGGTTTGTCGCCGCCGCACTTGCCTTCACCGCATTTGCCTTCGGCCGCTTTTTCGCCGGTGGAGGCGCCGAGCAGATAGCCCTGCGTCAGGTGGGTCGAAGCGAATGCGGACGCGGACAACAACAGGCCGCTGGCAAGAACAGCGGAAACGGCGATCGCGACGGGCTTTTTGGTCGTGGACATCGGGTTGAATCTCCTGGGGATAGGGTCGGGATGAGGGGCGGGGGTGGGGAGCGAATCCTAGCGTGGAACTGCAACTGCCTGCATCTGCAGCGATGGTTGCGGTGCGAGATATTGTCTGGCGAGGCTGCGCGCGCGATGCAGTCGTGCCTTGGCGGCTTCCGGGTGCAGCGACAGCGCCGCCGCGATCTCACCGATGGTGTGGCCTTCGAGATCGCGCAACAGGACGATCTCGCGGTAATGGGCGGGCAGAGCGGCGAGCGCCTGGGCCACATCGCGGATCAGTCCGGTCGGGGCCGGGTAGTGCGGGCCGTCGATTTCTTCCAGATCGGTCGGCTGCATGAGCAGATAGCGTGTAGCGCGTTTCAAACGGTTGCATTCGCGCTTGACGATCCGGAACAGCCACGAGTTGTAGGCGTCGAGTTCGCGCAGTGCCTTGAGCTTGCGCGAGATCAGCAGCAGGCTTTCCTGCACGGCGTCTTCGATGTCGTTGATCCCGCAGTGATATTCGGCGTAGCGGCGCAGATCCTGACGCGAACGCATCAGCACTCTTTCGAGCGCACGAAGGTCCCCGTCACGGGCGGCGGCGAGCGAATCATGGAATGTGGGGTCCTGTTGCAACGGTGTCTCCTTTCGGGGTTCCGCAATCTACGCGTTGCGGCGTCTGCGGTTGTGCATAAAGAGTTAGGCGGGGATCGGTCAGGTGCGTCGCAGGGGCGCTCATTGCTGGCGCGATTCAGACTTCGTTTATGTACCGTTCTCCGGGCGCTGGAACGGACTTCACGACGAATCAAGCGGAGTGGCGTGGAAAACTGTCATCTTTGGCCGATAATATTTCCATCATTCCGGGATTATGGATTCATGGAAATCAAGCAAGCCACTGCCGCGCTCGCCGCCCTCGGCCAGTCCACCCGCCTGTCCGTGTTCCGCTGTCTGGTCCAGGCCGGCCCGGAAGGGCGCATGCCGGGCGAGATCGCCGAAACCCTGTCGCTCGCCGGAGCCACGCTGTCCTTCCATCTCAAGGAGTTGGCGGCGGCCGGGCTGGTCCAGGCCGAACCCCGCGGCCGCTTCATCTGTTATCGCGCCGATTTCGACGCCATGCGCGCGCTGCTCGGATTCCTGACCGAAAACTGCTGCGGCGGCAATCCCGACGCCTGCGCGCCGATGGCCTGCGGCCCGGCCGACACCACGAAGGGCGGGCGGTGAGCGGCTCAGCCGATCCGACCGGCCGCACACATCATTCCTCCCTGAACGAGACGAACGAGTATGACGATCCGCATCGGTATCAACGGTTTCGGCCGCATGGGCCGGCTCACCCTGCGCGCGGCCTGGGGCGATCCCGACCTGCGCTTCGTGCGCATCAACGACCCGGCGGGCGACCCGGCCACGCTGGCGCATCTGCTGATGTTCGATTCGATCCACGGCCGCTGGGATCGTGAAGTCGCCACCGATGGCGATGCCCTGGTGATCGACGGCCAGCGCATCGCGGTCACGCGCAACAAGGAGCTGGCCGCCACCGACTGGTCCGACTGCGATGTGGCGATCGAAGCCTCGGGCAAGTTCCGCAAGCCCGATGTGCTGCAGCCGTATCTCGACCAGGGCGTGAAGCGGGTGGTCGTCACCGCGCCGGTCAAATCCGCAGGCGCGCTCGATGTGGTGGTCGGCGTGAATCACGGCCGTTTCGATCCCACGCGGCATCGCATCGTCTCGGCGGCATCGTGCACCACCAACTGTCTCGCGCCGGTGGTGAAGGTGATCCACGAAGGCATCGGCATCCGTCACGGCAGCCTGACCACGATCCACAGCCTGACCAATACCCAGGTGATCGTCGATGCGCCGCACAAGGATCTGCGCCGCGCGCGCGCCTGCGGCAGCAGTCTGATTCCGACCTCCACCGGCTCCGCGACCGCGATCGCCGAAATCTTTCCGGAATTGCGCGGCCGCCTCGACGGTCATGCGGTGCGCGTGCCGCTGACCAATGCTTCGCTGACCGACTGCGTGTTCGAGGTCGAACGCGCCACCACGGTCGATGAAGTCAATGCACTCCTGCGTACCGCTGCAGAAGGCGAACTGAAGGGCATTCTCGGCTACGAGCCCCGGCCGCTGGTGTCGATCGATTTCCTGCACGACCCGCGCTCCGGCATCGTCGATGCGCTGTCGACGATGGTCGTCAACGGCACCCAGGTGAAGATCTACGCCTGGTACGACAACGAATGGGGCTATGTGAATCGAACGGCCGAACTGGTGCGCATCGTCGGCGCTGCGGACCGGTAAGCGACGATGTGGTCGCGGCTTTCCGATGATGTCCGGCAGTATCTGCTGATCACCGGCAACTACTGGGCGTTCACGCTGACCGACGGCGCGCTGCGGATGCTGGTGGTGCTGCATTTCCACCAGCTCGGCTACACCCCGCTGCAGGTGGCGTCGCTGTTCCTGTTCTATGAAGTGTTCGGCGTGGTCACCAATCTGTTCGGCGGCTGGCTTGGCGCGCGCATCGGGCTCAATCGCACCATGAACATCGGTCTGGCGCTGCAGGTCGGTGCGCTGGCGATGCTGATGGTGCCGGCATCGTGGCTGGTCGTGCCGTGGGTGATGGCGGCGCAGGCGCTGTCGGGGATCGCCAAGGACCTCAACAAGATGAGCGCGAAAAGCAGCATCAAGCTGCTGGTGCCCGACGATCGCCAGGGCGCGCTGTATCGGTGGATCGCAGCGCTGACCGGCTCGAAGAACGCGCTCAAGGGCGTCGGTTTTTTCCTCGGCGGTGCGTTGCTGACCACGGTCGGGTTCACCAAGGCAATCGCGATCATGGCCGTCGCGCTGCTGCTGGTGTGGATATCGAGTCTGGTCCTGCTTCGCCGCGATCTGGGCAAAGCCAAGGCCAAGCCGAAGTTCCGCGACATGCTGTCGAAGAGTCGCGCGATCAATCTGCTCTCGGGTGCGCGGATGTTCCTGTTCGCGTCCCGCGATGTCTGGTTCGTGGTCGCGCTGCCGGTGTTCCTCGCGCAGACCCTGGGCTGGGATTTCTGGAAGGTCGGCGGATTTCTCGCTGCCTGGGTGATCGGCTACGGCATCGTGCAGTCGCTGGCGCCGTACATCACCGGCCGTCGCAGCGGTCGCGTGCCGGATGGCCGTTCGGCATTCGTGTGGGCGCTGTCGCTGGCTGGAATTCCCGCGCTGATGGCCGCGCTGTTGATCGGCGGCATGTCGCCGGCGGCCGTGCTGATTGCTGGTCTGAGCCTGTTCGGCGTGCTGTTCGCGATCAATTCGTCGCTGCACAGCTATCTCATCGTCAGCTACGCGGCCGAGGACGGCGTGTCGCTCGATGTCGGTTTCTACTACATGGCCAATGCGCTCGGTCGCTTGTTCGGCACGCTGCTGTCGGGCTGGCTGTTCCAAGCGTACGGTATCGCGACCTGTCTTGCGGTGTCGTCGGCGCTGATCGTGTTGGCCGCGCTGGTCTCGATCGCGCTGCCCAGACATGCGCGGGTTGCAGTCATCTGAATGATCGCCTGAATGCTTCCCTGAACGGACGAGGCCGCCTTTCGGCGGCCTCGTCGTGAATCGCTGTCGTGAATCGCTGACGCCTGGAATTGCGGAAGCCTCAACCCGCGATGTTGGTGTCGTCGCGCTTCTCGCGCGGCGGCATCGGGCCTTCGCCGTATTCCTGGAACCAGATGTTCTCGGCGATGTTGGTCGCATGGTCGCCCACGCGCTCCAGATTCTTGGCCATGAACAGCAGATGCGTGCAGGGCGTGATCACCCGCGGGTCCTCCATCATGTAGGTCAGCAACTCGCGGAACAGGCCGGTGTATTGCGTGTCGATCTCGGCATCTTCGGCGCGCACCTGCTGCGCGGCTTCGACATCGCCATCGCGATATGCGGCCAGCACTTTGCGCACTTGGCGCACGACCAGGCGGCCGAGGCTGCCCAGGCCGCGCGTGTGCGGCAGCGGTGGAGAGAGGTTCAGCGCCATCGACCGCTTGGCGACGTTCGAGGCGTAGTCGCCGATGCGTTCGATATCGGAAGCGATGCGCAGCACGGCGAGGATTTCGCGCAGGTCGCGCGCCAGCGGGCCGCGCAGCGCGAGCTTCATCGCGTCGTGGCTGACCTGCAGTTCCAGCGCGTCGATGGCTTCATCGTTCGCGATGATGCGCTCGGCGGCCTTGCCATCACGGCGATCGACCACATCGAGCGCGGCTTCCAGTTGCGCTGCGGCCATTTCGCCCATGCGCAGGATTTCGCTCAGCATGACGCGGCGTTCGTCGTCGTGGCTTTTGACGATATGGTCGTGGGATTGCGTGTTCATCGGCAACTCGTGAATAGGAAATGGTGACAGACGGGTGTCGGATCGGTTCCGGTAGCGCGGGCTTCGGATGTCACCCGAATCTTCCGGTGATGTAGTCCTCGGTCTGCTGTTTCGACGGTTTCGAGAAAATCTTCTCGGTGACGTCGTGTTCGATCAGATCGCCGAGGTACATGAAAGCCGTGTAGTCCGAGACGCGCGCCGCCTGCTGCATGTTGTGGGTGACGATTGCGATGGTGTAGTTCTGCTTCAACTCTTCGATGAGTTGTTCGATTCGGCTGGTCGAGATCGGATCCAGCGCCGAGGTCGGCTCGTCCAGCAGCAGCACGTCGGGGTGCAGTGCGACCGCGCGCGCGATGCACAGGCGCTGCTGCTGGCCACCGGACAGACCGAGCGCGCTCTGGCCGAGCTTGTCCTTCACTTCTTCCCACAGTGCCGCCTGCTTGAGCGCTTCTTCGACGCGCACCGCCATGTCCGCTTTCGAGAGACGTTCGTGGTGGCGGATACCGTAGGCGACGTTCTCGAAGATCGTCATCGGGAACGGCACCGGCTTCTGGAACACCATTCCCACCTTGCTGCGCAGCCGGTTCATCGGGTACTTCGGATCGAGGATGTTCTCGCCGTCCAGCAGCACTTCGCCGACCGCCGTCATCTTCGGATACAGGGCGTAGATGCGGTTGAAGATGCGCAGCAGCGTGGACTTGCCGCAGCCGGACGGGCCGATCAGCGCGGTCACGCGTTTTTCGGGGATATCCAGATCGATTTTCTTCAGCGCAAGAAACTTGTCGTAGTAGAAATCCAGGCCTTTGGCGCTTATTTTCACCGGCGCTGTAGTCATCGCATCTCGATGTGCGGCGACGATCCGATGCGTGCCGCTGTGCTGGTGATGGGCTGAAGACGTCTGGCTGTCCGCATTGGTGGCAGTAGTCATGGGCGTGTTCCGGGCGAAGTCAGTCATGGGAAATCCTGTTGCGAAGCAGGATGGCGCGCGCGATCAAACTGATGGCGAGCACGAACATGGTCAGGATGAATGCGCCCGCCCATGCCAGCGTGTGCCAGTTTTCGAACGGGCTCATCGCGAACTGGAAGATCACTACCGGCACGTTCGCCATCGGCGACATCAGGTCGGTGGTCCAGTACTGGTTGTTGAGCGCGGTGAACAGCAGCGGCGCGGTTTCGCCGCTGATCCGGGCGAGCGCGAGCAGAATGCCGGTGACGATGCCGGCGGACGCGCTGCGGTACAGCACCTGCACCGTGACCTTCCACTGCGGCACGCCCAGCGACAGCGCGGCTTCGCGCATCTGCGCCGGCACCAGGCGCAGCATTTCGTCGGTGGTGCGGACCACGACCGGCAGGACGATGAAGGCGAGGGCGATCCCGCCGGCCAACGCCGAGAAGTGGCCCATCTGCGCGACCACGAGGGTGTAGACGAACAGGCCGAGCACGATCGACGGCGCCGAGAGCAGGATGTCGTTGACGAAGCGGACCGTTTCGCCGAGCCGCGAGGCCCACGTGCTGCGCGAGTATTCGGCGAGGAAGGTGCCGGCCAACACGCCCACCGGCGTGCCGATGACGATTCCGAGCAGACTCATGATGACGCTGCCCATGAACGCATTGGCCATGCCGCCGCTGTCGCCGGGTGGCGGCGTCATTTGGGTGAACAGCGCGATATTGAGAGAGCTGATGCCTTTGCTCAGCGTGGTCCACAGGATCCAGCCGAGCCAGAACAATCCGAACAGGGTGGCCAGAACCGCAAGCGACTGCGCCAGGATGTTCTTGATCCTGCGCTGCAGGTAAAGCGAGTTCTGCGATGAGGAAACCTTGCGGACAGGCGCCGCAGGAGTGTTGGAAGCGACAGCCATCAGTTGCCCTCGCGCTTTTTGAGTTGGCGCAGCATCAGCCGCGCGATGGTCAGCACCACGAAGGTGACGATGAACAGCACGAAGCCCAGAGCGATCAACGACGACAGATACATCGGGGAATCGGCTTCGGAGAATTCGTTGGCGATGCTGGCGGCGATGGAGTTGCCCGGTTCCAGCAGGGACAGGCTCAAACGGTGCGCGTTGCCGAGTACGAAGGTCACGGCCATGGTTTCGCCGAGCGCGCGGCCCAGACCGAGGAAGATGCCGCCGATCACCGCAGAGCGGGTGTAGGGCAGCACGATGTCCCAGATCACTTCCCAGCGCGTGGAGCCCAGCGCGTAGGCGGATTCCTTCAGCCGGCCGGGGACAGTGAGGAACACTTCGCGCATGACCGAGCTGATGAAAGGGATGACCATGATCGCCAGCACCAGGCCGGCGGTGCCCATGCCCAGGCCGAGTGGGGGCCCGGAGAACAATGTGCCGACGACCGGAAGTTGTCCGAGATTTTCATCGACCCATGGATAGACGTGCAGCGACAGGAACGGCACCAAGACGAACAGGCCCCACATGCCGTAGATGATCGAGGGAATGCCTGCGAGCAGTTCGATCGCAGTGCCGACCGGCGTGCGCAACCAGCGCGGCGCGATCTCGGTCAGGAACATCGCGATCCCGAAACTGACCGGCACTGCGATCAGCAGCGCAATGAATGCGGTGACCAGCGTGCCGAAGATCGGCACGCGCGCGCCGAAGTCCTGCAGCACCGGGTCCCAGGCGTCGCGCCAGAGAAAGGCGAGGCCGAATTTTTCGAAGGCTTCAAGCCCGCCCCACAGCATCGAGAATGCGGCTGCAGCCAGCGAAATCAACACCACGACGCCTGCGCTGGTCACCAGCCAACGGAAACCGCGGTCCGCGCGCGTGTCGAGGATGTCGCGTCGCGAGCTGGGCATGGAAATCGAGTGAGTGCTCATGCAGAGGCGTGACCGTTGTGGATGCGTGTCATATGGATGTCATCGGCGTTGCGGTCGCCGAAGTCCTGAACGCCGACCACGCGCACGAGGCGCGTGGTCGGTATCGAACCATCGGTGCCTCCGGGCCCCAAGCCCGGAGCACGATCAGAACTTCAGTTCTTTGGCCCAGTAAGCCTGGACCTGCTGCACCAGCGCTTCCGGCAGCGGCACGTAATCGAGCGCCTTGGCCTGCGCGTCGCCATTGGCATAGGCCCAGCGGAAGAAGGCGAGGGCTTCCTTCGAGCGCGCCGCATCCTTCGGCTTGCGCTGCATCAGGATGAAGTTGGTGGCAGCGATCGGCCAAGAATTCGCACCCGGCGCATTGGTCATCACCAGGAAGAAATCCTTCGATTTCGCCCAGTCGGCGCTGGCGGCGGCGGCCTGGAAGGTTTCGTCGCTGGGCAGCACGAAGTTGCCGGCAGCGTTCTTGACGCGGGCATAGGCCATCTTGTTCTGCAGCGCGTAGGACAGTTCGACGTAGCCGATGCCGCCCTTGATCTGCTTCACGTACGCGGCGACGCCTTCGTTGCCTTTGCCGCCCACGCCGGTCGGCCACTTGACCGAGGTGCCTTCGCCGACTGCGGTCTTCCATTCCGGGCTGACCTTGGACAGATAGTTGACCCAGTTGAAGGTGGTGCCCGAGCCGTCCGAGCGATGGACCACGGTGATCTTCTGTGCCGGCAGAGTGACGCCGCCGTTCAGCGCGACGACGCGCGGGTCGTTCCACATCGTGACCTTGCCGAGGAAGATGTCGGCCAGCAGTGGGCCGTCGAACTTCATCGCGCCGGCCTTGAGGCCGACGATATTGACCACCGGCACCACGCCGCCGATCGCGGACGGGAACTGCACCAGGCCTGCGGCTTTCAGCTCTTCCGGCGGCAGCGGCTTGTCCGAGGAACCAAAGTCGACCGTTTTGGCCTTGATCTGGGCGATACCGCCGCCGGAGCCGATCGACTGGTAGTTGATCTTGTTGCCGGTCGCCTGCGAGTAGTCGGCCGACCATTTCGACAGCAGCGGATAGATGAAGGTGGCGCCAGCACCGGTGATGTCGGCAGCCTGCGCGTTGAAAATGGCGCCGCTGGCGATGACCAGCGCAACGGCCTGCGATTTGATCGATTTGAACACGGAGGTGCTCCTGATGAGGGGGGCGGTTCGGGGTGTCCCGAATGCGTCACATTGGAGCGGAGGCGGATGACAGCGATGTGTGTCACAGATGACGAAAATATGACAGCCTGGCATCAGCGGCCGCCAGCTACGGTGGATATGTGCTTCGATCCTTGATTTTACGGAAATCCTTGCGCGCACCCAGTTCGCTATCAGGCTGATTTCCGGTCTTCCGTGGCCAGGCCGGACTGTCCGATTAAGTCAGTCAGGCTGCAGTGCCGTGAGCGGCACTGTCACAATATCGTCATGGCTGAAACATCCGGGTGTCAGATTCGGGTCGCACTCTAGCGGCCGTTTACACCGTCTTAACGGGCGCTGTCGCCGTTCGCCGCCGCCCGCGTCGCCGCGACAGCCCGATTCCAGCCACCGCTTGCACCCTCCAACCTTCGGGGACACCACCATGCGTCATGCCATCCTTGCCATCGCCATCGGCGCAGCCCTTGCCGGCACCAGCCTTTCCGCATCGGCACAGTCCAGAGACAGCGAGATCGAAACGCTCAAGGCCCAGATCGCGGAGTTGATGCAGAAAGTCGAATCGCTCGAAGAGCGCACCGACGCGCAGTCCGAGGTCAACGTCGACACCGCCACGCAGCTCGACACCATCACCAACAAATCGGTCAAGGTCGACACCAAGGGCGGCATCAAGGTGACTTCGGCCGACGGCAAGTTCGAGGCCAATATCGGTGGCCGCGTCCACTTCGACACCTACGCGTTCGACCGCGATATCGCCAGCACCACCGGCACCACAGAATTCCGCCGTGCTCGACTCACGCTGTCGGGCAAGGCGCTGGGCTGGGACTACAAGATGGAGCAGGACTTCGGCGCGGGCACCAACCTCGACGGTCTGCGCGACCTGTACATCGCGAAGAACGCGTTCGGCGGCAAAGTCACCATCGGTCACTTCAAGCCCTACCGCTCGATGGAAGAGCTGACCAGCTCCAACGAGATCCTGATGATGGAGCGCCCGTTCTCGTCGGCCACCGGCCTGTTCAATGCGCGCCAATTCCAGCAGGGCGTCGGCTACCTCAAGGCCGGTACCAACTACACCGCCGGTCTGTCGGTATTCAACCTCCGCAGCGCCGCAGGCGTACGTAACGAAGGTGTCGGCGCTGCAGGCCGTTTTACCTATGCGCCGATCAACAACGAGACCAGCACGCTCCATTTCGGCGGCTGGTTCAGCGTTGAAGATCTCAATGCCGGCTCGGCCACCACCACCGCATCCGTGTCCTACGCCGGTCGCCGTGGCCCGTCGCAGACCATCGCCACCGTCAACGGCGTTGCCGGCGACAAGATCACCGCCTATGGCCTGGAAGCTGCAGGTTCGTTCGGTCCGGCGTTCTTCCAGAGCGAATACGTGCAGGCGACCTTCGAGCAGCCGTCCGGCAGCGACCAGGACGTGAACACGTGGTATGTGCAGGGCAGCTGGCTCCTCAACGGCGGCCACAAGGCCTACAAGTCGGCGAACGGCTTCTTCGGTTCGCCGAAAGTCAGCGACAAGGGCCTGTGGGAACTCACCGCGCGCTACGACACGATCGAGAACAAGGACATCGCCAACCGAGAAGCCACCAGTTGGCTGTTCGGCGTGAATTACTACGTCAACCCGAACCTGCGCTTCATGTTCAACTACACGCAGGGCGACAATCAGGTCAACGGCGACGAAACCGGCCAGTACGCCCTGCGTACCCAGTTCGCGTTCTGATCCAAGCCATCTCTCTCCCACCAGAGTAATTTCAGCCCCGGTTCGCCGGGGCTTTTTTTTTGCTTTTCTCCATGTCCTGGCGGCGGCAGGAGCCTGTACGGGCCGTGTGCAGACGGATCGGGAAATCCCTACCCGCCATCGCGGTATCCGGCGACATCATCGCCATCGTCGTTTCGCGATCCTGTGCGTGCGCCGGGAATAGTCCCGGGCGACACCATGAGGATGGATCGATGACGAAGAACCTGATCGCGTTGGCGCAGGCCGCCGACGATCTGGAGGCGGTGGATGCTGCATTGACGACGCTCGAGATGCGGTTGACGGGATTGATCGCGCTGCGGGTAGAGGAGCACCACGCGCTGGCGAAGATGGGCCGCAAGTCGGAGAAGTTCTGTGAGCGGACCCTGACGCTGCTTGCGCAGAATCCGCAGATCGTTCCGCCGGGTTTCGATCTGACCGAAGCGCAGGCAGGTCTCGCGGCGATGGACGTATTGCGGCCGCGGTTGGTGAGCTTGCGTCGTTTGGGCGGACGCGCCGAGGATTCGGAGATGGCGTTGTGCAGCGATGTCATGGGCGCGGCGCTGGAAGGCCATGCGCTGCTGAAGGTTTCGGACTGCGTGCGTAAAACGTGATCGGGAATCAGGTTTCGTTACGCACGACGAAAGCCTTACCTGCAGAAGAATTCCGCCAGAGTGTCGTCGAGTTCATCCATTTCGC
Organism: Lysobacterales bacterium; assembly: GCA_017302135.1. Classification (GTDB taxonomy): domain Bacteria; phylum Pseudomonadota; class Gammaproteobacteria; order Xanthomonadales; family Xanthomonadaceae; genus Lysobacter_I. The sequence continues at coordinate 219,160 of JAFLDZ010000005.1, forward strand.
GACGCTGTTCGGTCATTTCCACCAGGTCGTTGATGGCCCCTGTGCGCAGCTTTGGATGATCGAGGTCGCGTACGGTCTCGCGGATGCTGTCGGCCGTGCGCTGGAGGTGTTGGATGTCGTCGTCCATCAGCCGTTCGAGCTGTTCGGGACGCTTGACCCGTCCGCTTCTCATCGCGACACCGGGAGGCGTGACTTCGTCTATGGTCCGGAAGATTTCGGACTCGATCGTTTTGAGCTGTGCCTTCAGCAGCGCGTTGTATTCGCGCAGGGTGTCCTCGGCCAGCGCATCGGTAGCGACGCTATCGTTCTGCAGCGTCTGGTTGTGCAGCTTCAGCAGCGCCAGCAGGTCTTTGTTCTGGTAGGCGGTGTTGATGCCCTGCATCGTCTCGGTCTTGCGCATTTTTTCCGCCGCGTCGGATTCGCGGTCGGGATGGAGGCTGCTGGCGAGTTTCCGATACAGCGTGCGAAGCAGATCCGGCTTGGGCGGTTCGGCGGTGGAGCCCGCAGGGTTCGTTGCAGGTGTCTTCGCGCGGCGCTTGGCGTCCTGTTTCGCGGCACGCTTTTCGGCGCGACGTTGGCGTGCGTCCTCTTCGCGACGCTCTCCGGCTTCCAGTTCCGCAAACAGCTGCGCCCGCGCACGCGCGATGAAGGCGTCATGGGTTTCGTCCGGTGCCTGCTTGATGGCGCCTTTGCCGAAAACCTGCTCGAAGACTGCGATGATCTCGGCCTTCTCCTCGGCTTCATCCTCTTCGACGATGGATTGCAGGGGCATGTCGCTGTAGCGGTCGTGGATAGCAATCAGGGTGTCGTCGGCGACGTGGAGCATGACGCTGTCGATCAGATCGAGCAGGCATTCGGTCAGTGCTTCGCGCCTGCGCGCAGTGATGCGCAGACCTTTTGGAGGCGATGTCAGGATCGCGTCGAGCTGTACGATCAGCGTGGTCTGCGCATCGCTCAGATCGCGCAGCGCGGGTTCCATCTTTGCGTGATATTTCTCGAGGATCGCCGCTGGCTGCTGCTGCCAGGCGGTCAGCAGTGCCTGGCACTCTTCGATCCGTTTGACCAGTCGGTCGAATTCGCGCTGCAGCGGCGAAGCCTTGGCTTTGACGGACGCCGGTTTCAGCGACTGGGTGTCCGCTGTCGGCGTTTGGGTGGAGCCGAACAGGTCGGATGGCGGGTCGCTGTGCATGGTGGTTTCGAATGTCGTGCAGGGATGCCTGTCCAGAGTGCTGTCCGATCGGATATGCGCCAGTCGACCGGACGATGCATGCGCCGCGACGCTCGCCCCGCACCACGTACGGGGCGTGTCGGCCTACTGTTTTTGCAGCGCCGGGTTGTGCCAGCCCGGACGCGGCGCGAAGCGGTCGCCGTGCGCCTTCTGCAGCGCTTCGAGTTTCGCCAGCAACGCTTCGGTGCCGGTGTCGCGGATGTACTGGATCGGACCGCCCCGGAATGGCGCGAAACCGGTGCCGAAGATCACACCGGCATCCAGCAGCTCGGCATCGGCGACCACGCCGTCGTGCAGGGCGGCGACGGCCTCGTTGAGGAAAGGCAGGATCAGGCGGTCTTCCAGATCGTCGGGGGCTTTGTAGTCGGCGGGAATCTCGGGCTTCTGCGCTTTGCCGTTCTCCCACTTGTACAGGCCCTGGCCGTCCTTCTTGCCGCGCTTGCCGGCTTCCGGCGGTGCGGACAATGCGGCCGGAATCGGCAGGCCGAGGAACGGCGCGAGTTCGGCGCCGACGCCCACGGCGACATCCAGGCCGACGGTGTCGATCAGTTCGATCGGGCCCATCGGCATGCCGAACTTCACTGCTGCCTTGTCGATGATCGGGCCGGGTATGCCTTCGGAATAGGCGGTGACCGCTTCGAGCATGTACGGAAACAGCAGTCGGTTGACGAGGAAGCCCGGGGTGCCCGCGACCGGCACCGGAAGTTTGTCGATGGCTTTGCAGAACGCGGCGAGGCGTTTTTCGGTCTCCGGCGCCATGCTGCCGTGATGGATGATCTCCACCAGCGGCATCATCGCGACCGGATTGAAATAGTGCAGGCCGGCGAACTGCGCCGGGCGCGCGATGTGTTCGCGCAGTTCGGTCAGCGGGATCGACGACGTGTTGGTGGTGAGCAGCGCGTCGGCTTTCATCTTCGGCTCGACCGAGGTGTACAGGTCGCGCTTGGCATCGGGGCGCTCGATGATCGCTTCGATCAACAGATCGGCCTTGGCGACGCCTTCGCCGTCGAGGTCCGACACCAGCCGTGCCGCGACCTCCGGGCGCTTGCTCTCGTCCTTGACGCGCTTGGCGAACAGTTCCTGTGCGCGGGCCATCGCGGTGTCGATGAAACGCTGTTCGCGGTCCTGCAGGGTGACGTTGAAGCCTTTGTAAGCCGCCCACGCGGCGATGTCGCCGCCCATCACGCCGGCGCCGACCACGTGCACGTGCGCGATCCCATGATCCTTGCCGCCGAGCCCTTTCAGCCGCTCCTGCAGGAAGAACACGCGGGTGAGGTTGCGCGCGGTGGGCGTGGCGGCCAGCTTCGTCACCGACTTGCGTTCGGCATCGAGCAAGGCGCGGGTGCCGCCGCTGCTGCGGCGCCAGGTTTCGATCAATGCGAACGGCGCCGGGTAGTGGTCCTTGCGCGCCTTGCGCGCGACCTGCTTGACCATCTGCGGGGCGAGGATCTGCCGCGCGAGCCGGGTATTGGTGATCCAGGCCATGAAGTTCTGCTTGAACGGCCGGTCGGCGCCTTTCAGCGCCAGCGTCGCGGCAGCTTCGATCAGGCCGGCCGCGTCCACGACCTTGTCGACCACACCCAGCGCGCGTGCCGAAGACGCCGACAGCGTGCGCCCGGTGAGCATGATGTCCATCGCTGCAGGCGCGCCGATCAGGCGCGGCAGGCGCACGCTGCCGCCCCAGCCGGGATAGATGCCGAGCTTCACTTCGGGCAAGCCGATGCGGGTGGACGGATCGTTGGAGGCGATGCGGTAACGGCAGGCCAGCGAGATCTCGGTGCCGCCGCCCATGCAGAAGCCGTGGATCGCGGCGACCGTGGGGAAAGGCAGATCGGCGATGCGCTGGAACACGTTCTGGCCGCGTCGGATCGAATCGCCGATCGTGCCCTTGCGGTCGAATTCCTGGAATTCGCGGATATCGGCACCGGCGATGAAGCCCTTGTCCTTGCCCGAGCGCAGCACCAGCGCTTTCGGCGGCTCCACCACGATGCGCTCGAGCAGGCTGTCGAGTTCGATCAGCACGTCCTGTCCGAAGGTGTTGACCGATTCGCCCTCGCGGTCGAAGGACAGCACGAACACGCCGTCGGGTCGCAGTTCGGTCTTCCAGTGGCGCAGACGCAGGCCGTCGAGGCCGGGCAGGGCGGAGGTCATGAGGGTGAATCCGTACGCTTGAGGATGGCCCTATGATCCGGACCATGATGGGACGGCGTCAAATCGGGCAATTCGAGGTGCAGAATGATGCAATCCAGCGGACCGGCGCGACAGGCCGATGGTCCCTGTCGTGCGTCATGGCTTGTGGCAGTGGCCGGCGGCCCCCAGATGAATGCATGGTGCATGGGGCGGTCGCAGTCCGGCTGCCGCGGGCAGGGAACTTTTCTCCGACGTGTATTGTCCGAAGACCCGGCTAGCACGCCGGCCGATCCACATCTTGGGAGAGCCGGCCGCATGGCCGAAGTGACGACAGAAAACCTGGACCTCGAACTGGTCCGACGGGTGCAGCGCGGCGAAAGCGCAGCATTCGACCTGCTGGTGCGCAAGCACCAGAATCGGGTCGTGGCTGTGATCGGGCGCTATATCCACGACTGGAGCGAGTGCCAGGATGTCGCCCAGGACACGTTCCTGCGCGCCTATCGGGCGATCGGGAACTTCCGCGGCGACGCCCAGTTCTCGACGTGGCTGCACCGCATCGCTGTGAACACCGCCAAGAACCATCTGGTGGCCCACAAACGTCGCCCGCCCGGCGACGACATCGACATCGACGACGCCGAGCAGTTCGAATCTGCGTTGAGGATGCGCGACAACGACACCCCGGAGCGCGAATTGATGCGTCAGGAGATGGAACAAACGGTGATGCGCGCGGTCGAAGCCCTGCCCGAGGAACTTCGGGCGGCGATCACATTGCGTGAGGTGGACGGTTTGAGCTACGAAGAGATCGCGCAACAGATGCAGTGCCCCATCGGCACGGTCCGTTCACGCATCTTCCGGGCGCGCGATGCCATTGACACGCAGCTTCGCCCATTGCTGGATGCACCCAATCCCCGCGAACGCGCGACCCGCTGATTCGCAGACCCTCATCCGTAATCCGACATCGAAGCCCTATGACTGGATTGCCCGATTCCCCCGTGCCCTCTGTTTCCCGCGAAACCGACGCCCGCGATTTTCATCGCGAACAGCTGTCCGCAATGATGGATGGCGCGCTCTCGGCAGACGAAACCAAGTTCCTGCTCCGACGCATGGAGCATGACGATGCGCTCGCCGATTGCTGGGAACGCTGGCAGTTCGTCGGCGATGCGCTGCGCGGTCAGGCCGGTCGCGCGCTGCCTGCGGATTTTTCGCGCCGCGTCGGCCGTGCCATCGCCGATGATCTCGCGCTTGCCGTTGCGGATGAGGCACCGCTCGCGGTCGCCGCACACGGCAGCGCTCGTGGCCCGCTGATGCGCTGGGGCGGTGGCGCCGCGCTGGCGGCTTCGGTGGCATTGGCCGCACTGATCGGTACCCGCATGCTGTCGGTGCCGGGCGGCGAAGCATCGTCGCCGTCGGCGAACACGGCGTCCGCCTCAACGCCGGCATCCACATCTGCGACGCCTGCGACACCGGTCTCCACGGTTCCGGCACTGGCCGACGTTGGGCCACAGCCGCCCGCCCAGCCCGCAGCGCTGATCGCAGAAGCCGGCGCGACCGTCGCGCTGGCGGCGGTCGCCGCCAGCGACCGCCGCAGCTCGCGTCCACGGATTCTCGCCCGGGAGCAGGCCATTGCGGTTTCCCCCGCGACGACCACGAAAGCGATCGCTGCGACGGCCGCACATACGGCGGTCGTTGCGAGCGCCGCAGCCCAGGGCAAGGGCGTCGCTCCCCAGCCCGAGGTGATTTCCAAACCTTGGCCGCGCGCGCTGGTGCCCGGCGCCTCTGCGAACGGAGAGGTCACCGCCGACTTCGAAGGATCGCCCGCTTTCCATCCGTTCCAGCCTCGGTTCGATCCGCAGATTCCGCAACTCGCGCACCCGATGGAAAGCACCTCCTCGCCGCCTTGATTGCCGGATGCGCGCGGCTCTTCTCCGCAGGCATCGCCAAAACTTCCTTTTTCTCCCCTTTATCGAGGACGCTTCCCCGATGAAACAGTCGTTCCGTACGCTCGCGCTCGTCTCTGCAACCGTCGCTGCCACCGCCGCCGCGACGACCATTTTTCCGATCACCGCAAGCCAGTCGGCCGCGTCGCCCACCGCACCTGCGAAGGCGTCGCCCATGGCCGTTGCCGTCGCTGCCGAGGCGATCAACGCGCCGATGGTGACCGGTCTGCCCGATTTCACCCAGTTGGTGGAGCGGGTCGGGCCGGCGGTGGTGAATATCGAAGCCACCGGCTCGGGCCGCAGCAAAGCCGGGGCGCGCGGTGGCGATGCGGCGCCGGACGACGATGAAGTGCCGGAGTTCTTTCGTCGATTCTTCGGCCCCGATGCGCCATTTCCCGGAGGTCCGGGCGGCCCGGGTGGTCCGCAAGGCCCACAGGGCGGCCCCGACAGTCTCTCGATCGGCACCGGCTTCATCATCTCCGGCGACGGTTATCTGCTGACCAATCATCACGTGATCGATGGTGCCGATGAGGTCAAGGTGACCTTGTCCGATCGCCGCGAATTCAAGGCGAAAGTCGTTGGCAGCGATCCGCAGTCCGATGTAGCTGTGCTGAAGATCGCGGCCGACGACCTGCCGTATCTGCGCACGGGCGATTCCAAATCGCTGAAGCCCGGCCAGTGGGTCGTCGCGATCGGTTCGCCGTTCGGTCTCGATCATTCGGTGACCGCCGGCATCGTCAGCGCGCTGGGCCGCGCCGCCAACGCCGAGCAGCGTTATGTGCCCTTCATCCAGACCGACGTGGCGATCAATCGCGGCAATTCCGGCGGTCCGCTGCTCAATACCCGTGGCGAAGTGGTCGGCATCAATTCGCAGATATTCAGCAATTCCGGCGGTTACATGGGCGTGAGCTTCGCCATCCCGATGGATGTGGCGATGAACGTCGCCCAGCAGATCAAAACCAGCGGCAAGGTCAGCCGTGGCCAGATCGGCGTATCGGTCGGTACCGTCACTTCGGAAATGGTCAAGGGCTTCGGTTTGCCCGACACCCGTGGCGCGCTGGTCAGCGATGTGCGCGCCGGCAGCCCGGCGGAGAAAGCCGGGATCGAGCCCGGTGACGTGATCCGTTCGGTCGATGGCATCCCGATCGACGATTCCAGCGACCTGCCTCCGGTGATCGGAGCGATGGCGCCGGGCTCGACCGCAAAACTGGTCATCCTGCGCAACGGCAAGCCGATCGAGCGCAGCGTGACCCTCAGCCGCCTCGACGAGTCCGCTGTCGCCGGTAACCCGCAGCGCCCATCGCCGCGACAGCCCTCGGCAGAAGGCAAGGTCAACTGGTTGGGGTTGGTTGGCCAGGATATCGGCGCCGATGAACGCCGAGATCTCGGCTTGAGGGACGGAGAAGGGGTCGCGATCGCGCGTATCGATGGCAAAGCGGCGCGTAATGCCGGCTTGCGTCCGGGCGATATCGTCCTGCGTGTCGGCACCGTTCCGGTGGGCACTGCCTCGGCGCTCGATCGCGAAGTCGCCAAGTTGGCCAGGGCCGGCGCCGATCAGACCGTGATGCTGCTGGTCCGCCGCGGCGGCGCGACCCAGTTCGTCGCGATCACGCCGGATCGGGGCGACAGGGAATAACCCGGCACGCGCCGTCCCTTGCGCGCGGGGGCGGCGTTCCGGCGTGCATGGATCTGCGGCGGGTCCGGGGTCGCGCTGTGCGATAATCCGACGTTTGACCTGAAGGCCACGACGGCCCGCGCCGCTCCCCATGACTGATCCGATGCGGAACATCCGCAACTTCTCCATCATCGCCCACGTCGACCACGGCAAATCCACGCTTGCCGATCGCATCATCCAGCTCTGCGGCGGGCTGGAAGCGCGCGAAATGGAAGCGCAGGTGCTCGACTCGAATCCGATCGAGCGCGAGCGTGGCATCACCATCAAGGCCCAGTCCGTATCCTTGCCTTACAAGGCGAAGGACGGGCAGACCTACCAGCTCAATTTCATCGACACCCCCGGCCACGTCGACTTCAGTTACGAAGTCAGCCGTTCGCTGGCCGCCTGCGAAGGCGCGCTGCTGGTGGTCGATGCTGCCCAGGGCGTCGAGGCGCAGTCGGTGGCCAACTGCTACACGGCCGTCGAGCAAGGCCTGGAAGTGGTGCCGGTGCTCAACAAGATCGACCTGCCGACTGCCGATATCGAGCGCGCCAAGGCCGAGATCGAGGCGGTCATCGGCATCGATGCCACCGACGCGGTCGCGATCAGCGCCAAGACCGGCCTGAACGTGATCGATGTGCTCGAAGCCATCGTCCATCGCATTCCGCCGCCCAAGTCGCGCGATACCGACAAGCTGCAGGCGCTGATCATCGACTCGTGGTTCGACAACTACCTCGGCGTGGTCTCGCTGGTGCGGGTGATGCAGGGCGAGATCGTGCCCGGGACCAAGATCCTGGTGATGACCACCGGCCGCACCCATCTGGTCGACAAGGTCGGCGTGTTCACGCCCAAGCGCAAGGAGCTGAAGAAGCTCGGCGCGGGCGAAGTGGGCTGGATCAACGCCAGTATCAAGGACGTGCACGGCGCGCCGGTCGGCGACACCCTGACGCTCGCCAGCGACCCCGCCGACAAACCGCTCCCGGGCTTCCAGGAAATGCAGCCGCGCGTGTTCGCGGGCCTGTTTCCGGTCGACGCCGAAGACTATCCGGATCTGCGCGAAGCGCTCGACAAGCTGCAGCTCAACGACGCCGCGCTGCGCTTCGAGCCGGAAAGCTCCGAGGCGATGGGCTTCGGCTTCCGCTGCGGGTTCCTGGGCATGCTGCACATGGAAATCGTGCAGGAGCGTCTGGAACGCGAATACAACCTCAACCTGATCAGCACCGCGCCCACCGTGGTCTACGAAGTGCTGAAGACCGACGGCACGGTGATGCCGCTGGACAACCCGGCCAAGCTGCCGCCGACCAATCACATCGAGGAAGTCCGCGAGCCGATCATCCGCGCGAACATCCTCACGCCGCCGGATTACGTCGGCAACTGCATCACGCTATGCGAAGAGAAACGTGGTTCGCAGATCGGCATCAACTATCTCGGCGGCCAGGTGCAGATCAGCTATGAATTGCCGATGGCCGAAGTGGTGCTGGATTTCTTCGACAAGCTGAAATCGGTGTCGCGCGGCTATGCGTCGCTGGACTACCACTTCCTGCGCTTCGAGGCCGGTCCCTTCGTGCGCGTGGACACGCTGATCAACGGCGACAAGGTCGATGCGCTGTCGATCATCGTGCATCGCAACTACGCCGACCGTCGCGGCCGCGACCTCTGCGAGAAGATGAAAGAGCTGATTCCGCGGCAGATGTTCGATGTCGCGATCCAGGCCGCGGTCGGCTCGCAGATCATCGCGCGCAGCACCGTGAAGGCGCTGCGCAAGAACGTGCTGGCGAAGTGCTATGGCGGCGATATCAGCCGCAAGAAAAAGTTGCTCGAGAAACAGAAAGAAGGCAAGAAGCGGATGAAGCAGGTCGGGCGGGTGGAAATCCCGCAGGAAGCCTTCCTCGCCGTGTTGCAGATGGACAGCAAGTAAGTCGGGGGTGGGGCGGTTGGCCAGCGGAAACTTCGAAAGGTTTCCGGGGTGAGCTTGCTGCATCTACGATTGGCCGATTTCCCATTCTGATTCCCCATTCTCGATTCCCGTTCCGAAGGAAGCCTCATGGTCTGGTTTGAACTCATCCTCGTCACGTTGACCCTGCTGACCGGCCTGATCTGGTTGGGGGACCGGTTGTTCTTCGCCAAGCGCCGGGCGAAGGCCGACGGCCTGCTCGACGAAGCCAGGGAGCCGGTCGTGGTCGATTACGCGCGGGCGTTCTTCCCGGTGCTGGCGGTCGTCCTGATGCTGCGCAGCTTCGTCGCCGAGCCGTTCCGGATCCCGTCCAGCTCGATGATGCCGACCCTGCTCATCGGCGACTTCATCCTGGTCAACAAGTTCACCTACGGCCTGCGTCTGCCGGTGACCAACAGGAAGATCATCGAGATCGGCCAGCCCGAGCGCGGCGACGTGGTGGTGTTCCGCTATCCGGGCAAGGGTCCGAACGACCCTAACACCGGTCTGGATTACATCAAGCGCGTGATCGGCATGCCCGGCGACAGCGTCAGCTATCGCGACAATCAGCTGACCGTGAACGGGACGCCTGTGGTGTACGAGCCGATCGGCGAATACGTGGGCAAGGGGCCCGGGGTGGAGATGACCGGTGCCAGCGAAATCCGCGAGAAACTGGATGGCCACCCGCACTCGGTGCTGGAGATCACCCAGCTTCCGGGCATCGATCAGGGCGAGGGCGAGTGGGCTGTCCCGGCCGGTCACTACCTTGTGATGGGCGACAATCGCGATCGCAGCGATGATGGTAGATTCTGGGGCTATCTGCCGGAGGAGCGGCTTCGCGGCAGGGCGTTCCTGGTGTGGTTGAACTGCAAGGGCTGGTTCTGTACCGACAGTTTCGACACCTCCCGGATCGGCAACGGCATTCCGTAAACACTTTCGCGTTTGAGGCTTCCGCACGTTCTGCGTACGCCTTCGACAACACTGCCTTCATCCACTATTGCCTTCAACAACCACGTCATCGTTCCGGGGGATTTCAGATATGCGACGCAATCAGAGCGGTATGACCTTGATCAGCTTCGTCATCGTAGCGGCGGTGGTGGGCACTGCCCTGTACATCGCGATGAAGCTGTTCCCGATGTATCAGGAGTACTACGCGGTGAAGTCGGCGGTGAAGGGCCTCGCTGCCGAAGCCGGCATCGCCAACGAACAGCCGGCGCAGATCAAGCAGAAGCTCTTCAAACGCTTCAATATCGGCTACGTCGACGATGTGAAGCCCGAGCACGTGAAGATCGAGAGCACCGGCAGCAGCAAGATCATGCACATCAATTACGAAGTGCGCGTCAACATGATCGCGAACCTCGATGCGGTCGGCAGATTCAACGTCGACCAGCCGCTCACGGGCCAGGCTGCCTACTGAGTTCCGGGCGATCGCGACAGTGTCTGCGACGATCGCCTGTGGTGGGCATGTTTTCCACGATGCGGGCCTGCTCGAGCGGGCGCTCACGCATCGCAGCGCTGCGGCGATCCACAACGAACGGCTCGAATTCCTCGGCGACGCCCTGGTCGGGATGATCGTCGCCGAGGCGCTGTACATGCGCTGGCCCAAAGCGGCCGAAGGCGAGCTCACCCGCGCCCGCGCCGAACTGGTCCGCGAATCCTCGCTTGCCGAACTCGCGCGCAAGCTCGAACTCGGCCAGCGGATCGTGCTTGGGCCGGGGGAAATGAAATCCGGCGGCCATCGTCGCGATTCGATCCTGGCCGATGTGCTGGAGGCCGTGGTCGCCGCGATCTACCTCGACGCCGGTTTCGAGGCGTGCCGCGCGGCGGTGTTGCCGTGGTTCGCCGATGCCATCGAGGCCCTGCCGCCGCCGCACAAGCTCGGCAAGGACGCCAAGACCCGCCTGCAGGAATGGCTGCAGGCCCGCCAGTTTCCATTGCCGGCGTACTCATTGCTGGCCGAAACCGGCGAGGACCACGCCAAATCGTTCCGCGCCGAATGCGCCCTGAGCGAACCTGATGTCCGCCGCGAGGGCGAGGCCCCGTCGCGTCGCGCCGCAGAACAGCTGGCGGCCGAGGCGGTGTTGCAGGTGGTGGCGCCGGGGACCTGAGTTCGCGTTCCGGCGTTGCGGGAACCCCGGCGGTTACAATGCCGCCATGACCGAATCCCCTTACCGCGCCGGCCACGTCGCCGTCCTCGGCCGACCGAACGTCGGCAAATCGACCCTGATCAACGCCCTCGTCGGCAGCAAGGTCAGCATCGTCTCGCCTCGGCCGCAGACCACCCGCCACCGCCTGCTGGGCATCGCCACGTTTCCCGAAGGCCAACTGCTGCTGGTCGACACGCCCGGCATCCATCGCGATCACGGCAAGGCTACCGCGTCGGCGATGCACAAGATGATGAATCGCGCCGCGCGCGGCGCGCTGGAAGGCGTGGACGCCGCGATGCTGGTGGTCCGTGCCGGGCAGTGGAGCGAAGAAGACACGCTGGCCTACGATGCGTTGAAAGATGCCGGTATCCCGGTGGTGCTGGTGGTCAACCAGGTCGACCGCTTTCCCGACAAGACCGCGCTGCTGCCGTATCTGCAGACCGCCACCGAAGGCCGCGAATTCGCGAGCATCCATCCGGTGTCCGCGCTCAAGCGCAAGGGTTTGGAGTCGCTGGTCAAAACCGTGCTGACGCAGTTGCCGGAACAGCCCGCGCTGTACGCGGAGGACGAAATCACCGACAAGAGCCAGCGTTTCCTCGCCGGCGAACTGGTCCGCGAACAGCTGATGCGCCAACTCGGCGCCGAACTGCCGTACGCGACCACGGTGGAGATCGAGAGCTTCGTCGTCGACGGCACCATGCTGCGCATCGGGGCGGTGATTTTCGTCGAACGCGAGAGCCAGAAAGCCATCGTGATCGGCAAGGGCGGCACCCGCCTGCGCGAGATCGGCAGCAAGGCGCGCATCCAGATGGAGCGGATGTTCGACAGCAAGGTCTTCCTCGAAACCTGGGTCCGCGTGCGCGACGGCTGGTCCGATGACGAGGCTGCGCTGAAGGCGTTCGGCTATACGGAGTGAGCCTTCATCGGGCATCGAGGGCCGGGAATCGCTGCCGCATCTCCGCCGTCGTCCCGGCGCAGGTCGGGATCCAGAGCCCAGCAATGACTGCGATGGCATCCAGGCCTGTATCGGGGCGGCGTTTTCCATCGAAACATCACTGCTGATGGTCCAAGCCCTGTCCTGATGCGCTACGCCGCCCAACCCGCCTTCGTCCTGCACGCCCGCGCTTGGCGCGAAACCAGTCTGTTGGTGGAGGTGTTGACCCACGAGCACGGCCGAGTGGGTCTGATCGCTCGGGGCGTGCACGGCCCCAAGAAACAACAACTGCGCGCGGCGCTGCAGCCGCTGCAGCACATCCGCTTCGACGGCGTACAACGCGGCGAACTTGCGCAACTGAGCGCGGCCGAGGCCATCGACGAAGCGCCGCGCCTGCACGGCGAGGTGATGCTGGCGGGGTTCTATCTCAACGAATTGATGCTGCGACTGGCGCCGCGTCACGACGGCGTCGGCATGCTGTACGCGATCTACGGCGAAACCCGCGCGCGACTGGGGCTGGAACTGCCGCTGGCGTGGACGCTGCGACGCTTCGAGCGCGATCTGTTCGAGGCGCTGGGGGTCGGCTTCGCCTGGGATTGCGATGGCGACGGCGTCGTCATCGACCCGGCGGCGCGCTATGTGCTGGATCCCGAGCACGGACCACGGCGCGTGCTGGGCGACGCGGGCCGGGCAGGGCGCAGCCAAACCGCTACCGGTCGCGCGCTGCTCGACCTCGCCGCCGACCGCGAACCCTGCGCCGAGGACATGCCCGGCCTGCGCCGCGTCATCCGCGCGCTGTTGCTGCACCATCTCGGCGGTCGCGGTCTGAAGTCGTGGGAATTGATCGCCTCGTTGCCGCGCGCGCCAGGCGATGGCGCTGTGGTCGCGGCTCAGCCGGACAGCGACGCCAGCGTGTCCTGAAGCGCGCCTTCGAACTGTGCGACGACGTTCGTGAGATCAAGAGCTTCCTGCAATTCGCGCGTCGCCGCGCCCAGACGCGCGGCGCCGACAAAGCCGCAGCTCGCCTGCAATTTATGCAGTTCGCTGCGCAGTGCGGCGGCATCGCGATTCGCCAGCGCTGCCGTCACCCGTTTGGACACCCGCGGCAATTCCTGCGCGAACAGACCGCGCATGGTGTCGACGTGCGCGCGGTTGCCGTTGAGCGCGCGCAGCGCCGCATCGTCGTCCCACACCGGCTGTTTTCCGCAGCGGCGGGCTGTGTCGTTGCGGCCGAATGCGCCCGCTTCGATGAAGACATCGCCGCAGAACCGGCGGACCGTACCCTGCAGTTGCGCCACCGACAGCGGCTTGAGCAGCACTTCCTCGAAACCCGCATCGATCAGCGCATCCAGCGCCTCGCGTCGCGCATCGGCGGTGTGCGCCAATGCGCGCGTCTGCCGGCCCTGCGCGCGCAACTCGGCGAGCAGATCGACACCGAGGCCGTCAGGGAGATTGGCATCGAACAGCCACAGGTCGTGCGTCTGCGCAGCCGCTATGCTGCGTGCTTCGGCCAGTGTGCCGGCCACATCGACCTTCGCGGGCATGCCCTCGATCGCCGCAGACAGGAACGCGGCGCTGACCGGGTCGTCTTCCAGCAGCAGGATGCGGGGCAGGTGGGCGGATGCGTTCATCGCAAGTCATTTAAGCTGACAGTCATGTCGATCTTACGCATCCTGTCGCTGTTCGTGCTGTCCGCCGCGCTGTGGCCGACGGCAGCGCAGGCGCGTACTGCGAGCGCCGAGATCGCGCGCATCCGCACCGGAATCGCCACACTCGAACAGGTGCATGTGCGCCTCGATTGGCCGAACAGCGCCGACAGCGGCACGCTGCAACTGCGGGTCGGCAAGCTCGATGCGCCGGATCTTGGCTATGCGTTCCGCGACCTGAGCTGGCAGTGCCCGTTGCAGCGCGATGGCGACGGCGGCTGGCGCTGCGAGGGCGAACTGCGTAGCGGTGGCGCGAAGCCGATGCGCCTCGATATCGCGCTCGGGACCGCTTTCACCGATGTCGTCCTGCGCCAGGGCGAATCGCGACTGGAAGTGCATCGTCAGGCCGCCGCGCCCGACGATACCCGCATCGATCTCATGAAAGTCCCGTTGATCTGGTCGCAGGCGCTACTCAGCGCCGCCTGGGCCGATGGCCGCTGGAAGACGGGTCAGCTCGATGGCCGCCTGCTGGTCAGCACGCCGGCGAACCAGCCGCTGCGCGTGTCTGGCCCCCTGACGCTGTCCGCTGCGGCGCTGGAAACGCCGGACGGCAGCATCGCCGCCGAAGGTCTCGGCGCGCAGCTCATGCTGGACTACCGCAACGCCGCTGCCGGGCAGCGCGTCGACCTGCGTGGCACATTGCGCGGCGGCGAACTGCTGTTCGGCAGTGCCTATGTCGCCTTGCCGCCGACGCCGGTCGAACTGCAGATCGAGGCCATCGGCGACGCGAGCGGCTGGCGGTTGCCGATCCTGCGCTGGGGCGATGGCGGCACGCTCGCGACGAAGGGCAGCGCTGCGCTCGCACCCGACGGCACCCTGCGTGCGCTTGATATCGAGATCGACAGCGACGATCTGTCGCCGGTGGCGGGTCGCTATCTGTCCGGTTGGCTCGGCGGCTTCGGCCTCGGCAAACTGAGCGTCACCGGGCGAATGCGCACCCGCGTGCGTCTGGATGCGAGCGGAATGCGCGGTTTCGACGCGCATTTCGATCAGGTGGAAGTGCGCGAACCGGGCGGGAAATTCCGGTTCGATCGTTTGGATGGCGACCTGCGGTTTTCCGCGGATGCGCCTGTCGACAGCACATTGCGCTGGGGCAGCGGTCAGCTGTATGGCCTGGATTTCGGTGCCGCAGAATTACCGTTGCACAGCGCCGACGGTGTGATAGCGCTGCGTGCGCCGACTGCGGTCGAGGCGATCGGCGGCCAACTGCGCTTCGATCGTTTCCAACTGCGTCCACCGCAGGGCGAACAGGGATTGCAGGCGAACTTCGGTCTCACTCTGGATGCGTTCGATATCGGCAAGCTCGCGCAAAGCATGGGTTGGCCGGCATTCCGGGGCACGCTCAGCGGCAGCATTCCGGATGCGCGTTATCTCGACGACCGCCTGGTGTTCGAGGGCGGTCTGGAGATGCGGGTCTTCGATGGCAGCGTCGAAGTATCGTCGCTGGCGATGGAGCGGCCGTTCGGTGTCGCGCCGACCTTATCGGCCGATCTGGCGCTGGACGATCTCGATCTGCTGTCGGTCACCGAAGTCTTCGATTTCGGCAGCATCAGCGGTCGCCTCGACGGCAGCATCCGCGAGCTGCGTCTGGTCGACTGGACCGCGACCGCGTTCGACGCCGAGCTGTATACCCAGCGTCGGCGTGGCGTGAAGCAGCGCATCAGCCAGCGCGCGGTGCAGAACATCTCCAGCGTCGGCGACGCGTCGTTCGTGACCAGCCTGCAGGGGCAATTGATCGGTCTGTTCGACGATTTCGGCTACCGGCGGCTCGGCATTTCCTGCCGGCTGCAGAATCAGGTCTGCGCGATGGGCGGCCTGGAGAGCATCGGCAAAGAAGTGGCCGCCGGCTCCGGTTCAGACAGCAGTGGATTTACTGTCATCCAGGGCGCGGGCATTCCGCGTTTGAACGTGGTGGGCTTCAACCGTCGGGTCGATTGGCCGACGCTGCTCGAACGCCTGCAGGCGGTGGGCAGCGGCGATCTCAAACCGGTCGTCGAGTAAAGCCCCATCGCGTGGCCCACCGTCAAGTAAGATTCGACATCACTCCGGGAGAAAGAACATGCGTCGTTTGTTGGGGGTTTCCACGGTCGCCGCGCTGGCGCTCAGCGCTTGCGTCACCATCAATGTCTATTTCCCCGCCGCCGAGGCCAAGGAAGCGGCCAAGGTTTTCGTCGAGCAGGTCATCAATGATGCCGCCGAGGCGCCGAAACCTGCACCGCAGCCCGGCGGTGGTGGGATGGCGTTCGAAGCGCCGCGCTTCGATCCGCTGATGCTCATCGGCATCGCGCCGGCCTATGCCCAGGGCCAGCCCGACTTCAACATCCAGACCCCGGCGATCACCGCCATCCAGTCGCGGATGGAACAGCGCTTCGACAGCGCCCTGCGCCCGCACTTCGATTCCGGTGCGCTCGGTTTCACCGAAGACGGTCTGGTGGTGGTACGCGATGCCGCTGCGCTGCCTTTGAAGGACCGCGTGCCGGTCAATACGGCCGTCGCCGACGAGAACCGCGACCGTAAAGCCGTCTATCGCGAAATCGCCGTCGCCAATGGACATCCGGAATGGGAAGGACAGATCCGCAGCGTGTTCGCCAAGCAGTGGGTCGACAGCGCCCGCTCTGGTTGGTGGTATCAGCGCGGCGGGGCGTGGAAGCAGAAATAAGCCCATCCTCGCGAGTCTTGTCGAGACGCCCGCTTCGGCGGGCGTCGTCGTTTTCGGCGACATGAGACAATCGCGGGTCCATCGCACTTTCCAAGAATCCCGTGGCCCGCATCGACCAGACTCCATTCGCACTCGACATCGTTTCGCTTGGCCACGATGGTCGCGGCATCGCGCGCCGCCCGGATGGCGACGCGAACGCCGGCAAGACCGTCTTCGTGTCCGGTGCGTTGCCTGGCGAACGGGTGATGGCGAAGCAGACCGCGAAGTCGCGACATTTCGACGAGGCGGCCACGGTCGAAGTCCTGTCCGCATCGGCGGACCGCGTCGAACCGCGTTGCCCGCATTTCGGCGTCTGCGGCGGCTGCGTGCTGCAGCATCTGGCCGAAGACAAACAGATTCTCTCGAAGCAGCAGGTGCTGATCGACAACCTGCAGCGCATCGGTCACGTGCAGCCGGGCACGCTGTTGCCGCCGTTGACCGATGCCGCATGGGGCTATCGCCGCAAGGGCCGGCTGTCGGTGCGCCGGGTCGAGAAAAAAGACAAGACATTGGTCGGCTTCCGCGAAGCCGATCCTCGCTTCGTCGCCGACCTGTCGGTCTGCTACACGGTGATTCCGCAGATCGGCGAAAAACTCGGTGCGATTTCGGCGCTGGTCGATGCGATGGATGGCCGTAGGGATGTCCCGCAGATCGAATTCATCGCCGGCGATGCGGCGGTCGTGCTGGTGTTCCGTCATCTGCAGCCGCTGAGCGACCGCGACCGCGAGGCGCTTGTCGCGTTCGCGCAGGCGCAGGACTTCGCGATCTTCCTGCAGCCGGGTGGCATCGATTCGGTGCATGCGCTTTGGCCGGAGACGGTGCCGCTGTCGTTCGCGCTGCCGCAGTGGAATATCGAACTGAATTTCCGGCCGCTGGATTTCATCCAGGTGAATGCCGGTCTCAATCAGAAGATGATCGCGAAGACGCTGGAACTGCTCGACGTGCAGCCCGATGACCGGGTGCTCGATCTGTTCTGCGGCCTCGGCAATTTCACCTTGCCGCTGGCGCGCGTTGCGCGTGAGGTCGTGGGTGTGGAAGGCGAGGCCGGTCTGGTGGTGCGCGCGCGCGAGAATGCGACCCACAATGCGCTGGAGAACGTCCAGTTCCATGCCGCCGATCTGGCCCAGGATCTGTCGGGATTGCCGTGGATGCGCGCGGGTTTCGACACGCTGCTGCTCGACCCGCCGCGTTCCGGTGCGGACGCCGTGCTCAAGCAACTGCCGCTCAAGGGCCTGAAGCGGATCGTCTATGTCAGCTGTCACCCGGGTTCGCTGGCGCGCGACGCCGGCTATCTGGTCAACGAACGCGGCTGGAAGCTCAAGGCGGCAGGGGTGATGGACATGTTCCCGCATACCGCCCACGTCGAATCGATTGCGGTGTTCGAGCCCAGATAACGCCGCCCGCGCCCTGTTGCGCGGGCGGATGCCCAGTGTGTTTCAGGCGATGCTGCGCGGCGATTGCTGTTCCGGCGACAGCATCTGTTCCTGAGCGGGGTTCGAAGGCTCAGGCGCGGACGATGGTGGCGCGATTTGGGCGCTGCTCACCAGGAGCGATTGGCCGCGTACCTGTTCTACCTCGACGCTGGTGTACATCGCATTCGGCGCGCCCGGGTTCTGGCTGTTGATCGCGAACACGCGGTCGCCGCTTTCGCTGGCGGCGATCGAGATCGCCGTAGGATCCGGGTTGCCCCGCTGGAAGCCGGGTGTCTGGGTCATGCTGGCAGTCAGCGCGGCAGCGACGTTGACCTGCTCGGTTTCCGTCAACGGCACCTTCGACGCGTCCAGAGCGCCGACGCCCTGCAGAACCGCGTCGTAAAGCGGTTTGTTCGGATTGGCGGGGTCGCTCAGCAGCGCTGCGGTCTCGCCGGGGACCACCGTGCCGGGTGGTACGACGGCAGCGGTCGCTGCGGATTCGGCCGGCGCGTCCTTCGCGGCGCTGGCAGAGCCAGAAGTGCCGTCGCGACCGACACCGTGTTCCTGGTTGTGCAAGTGCCAGTAGCGACGGCCGCTGCGGATATCCGCTTCTTCGATATCGTTGTCGTCGTCGGGTCGCCGCCGCATCGCAAGAAGCTGACGCTGTTCCGCCAGCGACAACTTGCGCTCGTGCGGCGCCAGGAAGTTGCCATCGTTGTCGTTGTTGTTGGCGTCGTAGCCGTCGCCGTCGTCGAAATCCGCGTCGAGCGGTTCGAGCATTTCCAGACCGTGGGAACCTGGTGTTTCGCTGTCCGATACGTCTCTTGCGTGCACGGCGTGATGGTGCGAAGACGATGTGCTGTCCTTCGGAGTTTCGCTGTTCATGGCGAGCTTCCCTCATTGAGTTAGTGGACGATCGGCAATCGTCAGTTTCGCCCGGCACGCCGATGAATTGTTAAAAATTCGATAATCGCCAGACAACCGCCTTAATCGTAGCACGTGACACCGACCAGACAAGTGGGCAACTGCATCGTTGGCCATTGCCGCCGACGCGGCGATCTTCCTCCCGCTCCGACCGCCTACAATATCGCCCCAGCCTGCGGGCATGCCCTTGTGACAGGACTCCAGTCGAACGTGGCCCTCGAAATCGAACGCAAATTCCTCGTCCTCGACGATGCCTGGCGCACGCAGGCCAAAGAGGTGATTCCGATGGCGCAGGGCTATCTCAATGATCTGGCGTCGATGGACACCGGGTCGAATGGCGGCGGGCAGCGGGTTTCGGTGCGGGTGAGGCTGGAGGGCGACGAAGCCCGGCTCAACCTGAAATCGCGCGAGGTCGGCCATACCCGACAGGAATTCGACTATCCGATTCCCGTCGACGATGCGCGTGCGCTGCTGGAGCTCTGCGTCGGCGGTTTGATCGACAAACGCCGGCATCTGGTCGAACACCTCGGTCACCTCTGGGAAGTCGACGAGTTCCTCGGCGACAGCGCGGGTCTGGTCGTCGCCGAAGTCGAGCTCGACGCGGGCGACGAATGGTTCGAACGTCCTGCGTGGCTGGGTCTGGAAGTGACCGACAGCACGCGCTACTACAATCTCGCTTTGGCTTCGCGCCCGTATTCGCAATGGAGCGAAGCCGAGCGTGCCGCAACCGATTTGGAGTCAGACACATGCTTGTGATCGGCGTCGCCGGTACTGAACTCACCGTGCAGGAACGCGACTGGCTGCGGCACGATGCCTGCGCCGGCGTCATCCTGTTCAAGCGCAACTTCGCATCGAAAGCGCAGGTAGCCGAACTGTCCGCCGCGATCCGCGAGATCGCACCGCGACCACAGCTGATCTGTGTCGACCAGGAGGGCGGGCGCGTGCAGCGTTTCCAGGAAGGCTACAGCGCGCTGCCGCCGCTCGAAGGTTTCGGCAGGCTGTATGCCGCCGACCCGGTGCATGCGCTGGCGCTGGCCGAAGAACATGCGTGGCTGATGGCCAGCGAAATCCGCGCCACCGGCGTCGATCTGAGTTTCGCGCCGGTGGTCGATCTGGGGCGCGGCAATCTCGCCGTCGGCAACCGAGCGTTCTCGGACGATCCGCAGATCGTCGCCGACTTCACACGGGCTTACGTGCGCGGCATGCACAGTGCGGGCATGGCAGCCACGATCAAACATTTTCCGGGCCACGGCTCGGTGCTGGAAGACACCCATTTCGATGTCGCGGTCGACGACCGCCCGTTCGATCTGATCCGCGCCCAGGATCTGGTGCCGTTCGTGGCCGGGATCGAAGCGAACGCCGAGGCGGTGATGCTGGCGCACGTCACCTATCCGCAGGTCGCGCCCGAACCCGCCGGCTATTCGCCGTACTGGATCAATACGATCCTGCGCGAAGAAATGGGGTTCCGGGGCGTGGTCTTTTCGGACGACATCGGCATGGCGGCGGCATTCTCCGTCGGCGGCATCAAGCAGCGGATCGATGCGCATCTCGATGCGGGCTGCGATGCGGTGCTGGTCTGTCATCCGGAACTGGTCGAGGAATCGCTCGCGGCGGTCGATGGGCGCGCGCTCGACACGATGGCATTGGCCTGCCTGATGGGCCGTGGCGCGATGAGTTGGGATGGGCTGCTCGCCGACGCGCGTTACGGCGATGCGCAGACGCGTCTGACCGAAGCACTGGGAGCACTCGCATGACTGCGCCGAATCTCGCCGAAGTGTTGCCGGCTGCCGATGTGATCCATGATCGTGCGACGCTGGATCGCGCGATCCAGACGATGGCTGAGGCCGTTCGCCTCGATTACGCAGCCGATGAAAGACCGCCGCTGTTCGTCACCATCATGCATGGTGGCATGCTGTTCGCGGCCCAACTGGCGTTCGCGCTGGGCGAACGCGGGCTCGATCTCGAATTCGATTACCTGCACGCCACGCGGTATCGCGGCAATACCTCGGGCTCGGGTCTGGCTTGGTTGCATCGTCCGGCCACGCCGATGCGCGGTCGTCGCGTGCTGCTGGTCGACGATATCCTCGACGAGGGCCACACGCTGCTGGCGGTGAAGCGCTGGTGCGAAGACCAGGGTGCGGCCGACGTTCGCGTAGCGGTACTCGCGGTGAAAAATCATGACCGCCGCGTGGACGGGATCGAAGCCGATCATGTCGGCGTCGAGGTGCCGGACCGTTATGTTTTCGGCTACGGCATGGATTATCGCGAGCAGGGCCGCAATCTGCCCGCGATCTACGCATTGAAGGACTGATCGGATGCCGGCCGCTCCCGAGCTCGCACTCGCCATCATCGGCGGCACCGGCCTGTATGCGCTCGCAGACCTGCAGGATATCGAAACCCATCAGCCAGTGACGCGCTACGGCGCGCCGTCCGGCCCGATCCGCATCGGTACGCTGGCGGGCAAGCGGGTGGCGTTTCTGGCCCGCCACGGCGAAGGCCATTCGGTGCCGCCGCACCGGATCAACTATCGCGCCAATCTCGCGGCATTGAAGGCGGTGGGTGCGCAACGCGTGCTCGCGCTGAATACGGTCGGCGGCATCACCGAACGCTTCGGCCCGCGCGTGCTCGGCTGCCCGGATCAGTTGATCGATTACACCTGGGGCAGAATCTCCACCCTGTCGGAAGAGGCGGGTAGCGACGTGCTGCACGTGGATTTCGGCGACCCCTACACGCCGCTGCTGAGACGCGAAATTCTCACCGCTGCGACGGCCGCAGGCGTGGCGGTTGTCGATGGCGGCTGTTACGCCGCGACCCAGGGCCCGAGACTGGAGACCCGGGCGGAAATCGCGCGGATGCGCCGCGACGGCTGCGATGTGGTCGGTATGACCGGGATGCCCGAAGCGGGGCTGGCACGGGAGCTGGGCCTGGACTACGCCTGCCTGGCCATCGTCGCCAATTGGGCGGCAGGCGCCGGCCCGGACCCGGACGAACAGATCACCCTCGAAGAGGTGCTGGCCCATGTCGAGGCCGCGAGCGCGGGACTCGGCCCATTGCTTTCGGCGCTACTGGCGCAAGCCTGAGGATTCGCATCGGCTTGCGGTGCCCTGCGGACATGGGTCCAACGGCGCGCGCGGCCCCTTGCGTACGCGTTTCGCTCAGGCATACTCGCGCCGTGCGCTATGCGAGCCCTAGCCTGGGCGCTCACGACGCACGCCACCGCATCCCAATCGAGGTCAACAGGATATGCCGTACGGAACAGTGAAATGGTTCAACGATGCCAAGGGATTTGGCTTTATTGCCCCCGAGGATGGCAGTGCCGATGTGTTCGCGCACTTCTCCGCAATCAGCGCAAAAGGCTTTCGCAGTTTGCAGGAAGGACAACGCGTGTCGTATGAAGTCACGACGGGACCGAAAGGCGCGCAGGCGGCGAACATCACGCCGGTTGCTTGAGATCGACCACTGTCGTGGTCGTCCCCCGTACTACAGGCCCCGCTTCGGCGGGGCTTTTTCATGGGCAGGCTTTCCATGGTGATGTTTCGAACGTGTGGTGCTGCGGGTCGGCATTCATCGGCGAGCCCTCATGAGTCGGTTTTCATGAGGCTTCCCCCTCGATGAAACCTTCGATGCATATCGCGGTCATCGGTTACGGTTCGGCAGGGCAAGCGCTTGCCGTGGCCTTGAGCGGCGACGGCCACCGCGTCGAGGTGTTCGAGCGCGTGCCGGACCCGGGGCCGGTGGGCGCCGGATTCCTGCTGCAACCCACCGGACTGAGCGTGTTGTGGCAGCTCGGCCTGCTGGATGCCGCGCTGGAACACGGCGCGGTGGTGCGACGGCTCCACGGCGAAACCACCGCGTCGCGCACGGTGATGGACATGCGTTACCGCGAATTGCATCCGGCATTGTTCGGCCTGGGGCTGCAGCGTGGGGCGATCTTCGAACTGCTTGATCGCGCATGGACGGAGGCGCGCCGCATCCACTGCGGTCGCGGGATCGTCCATGTCGACCACGAACGCGGCCTGTTGCGCGATGACCTTGGCGACGAGCATGGGCCGTTCGATCTCGTGGTCGTCGCCGACGGCTCGGCGTCGAAGCTGCGCGCGGAGATCGGCGAGGTCGTTTTCGATCGACCGTATCCCTGGGGCGCGCAATGGTGTCTCGTGCCCGCAGGCGACTGGCCATGGCCGGATGAACTGCGCCAGCGTTATCGCCATGCGCGACGGATGGTCGGCATGCTGCCCGTGGGCACTCGCCCGGGCGATCCGATCCCGCGACTGAGTTTCTTCTGGAGCCTGCCTGCCGCCGCATTGCCCGATGCGGGGCGCGATGAGGCGCGCTGGCGCGCGGAGGTTGCCGAGATCTGGCCGGATGCGGTGGAGCGTCTGCAGACGACGGCAGTGCCCGATGGCCTCGCGCAGGCGCGCTATCGCGACACGGTGGTGCGGCGCTGGCATCGGGGGCGCGCAGTCCTTGTCGGCGACGCTGCCCATTCGATGAGTCCGCAATTGGGGCAGGGCGTGAACATGGCGCTGGCCGATGCATTGGCACTGCGCGATGCGCTGCGCGCGGCATCGGCACTGCCCGAAGCGCTGGATGCCTATCAGCGCGAGCGTCGTCGGCATCTGGACATCTACCATTTCTGGAGCCGTTGGCTGACGCCGCTGTTCCAGTCCGAGCATGATGTCGTCGCCGGTCTGCGCGATCTGCTGTTCCATCCGCTGTCGCGCGTCCCCGGCGGCCGTGGGCAGTCGCTGCGGATACTGACCGGAACCCGGCGCGGATGGTTCGGGCGTTGGCCGCTGCCGCCGGACTTCATCGAAAGACTGTCGAATGCTGGAGAATCGAGATGAGACATCGATTGGGGCGTGTTGGCGTCGCAGCGATCGCGACGGTCTTCACCGGGATTGCTTTCATGGTGTCCGCGCAGGCCGCATGGCCGCCTGCGCTCGCGCCCTCAGCGCAACGCGCCGACGAAATCCGCGTCGACAAATCCGAGCGGCGGATGGAACTGCTGCGCGACGGCAACGTGATCAGGACCTACCGGATTCTGCTCGGCGATGCGCCGATCGGCCACAAACGCCAGCAGGGCGACGAACGCACGCCGGAGGGTCGCTACAGCATCAGCTTCCGCAACGACAAGAGCCGCTTTCACCTTTCGCTGCGGATTTCCTATCCGAACGACGCCGACCGCGCACAGGCGCGGGCGCGGGGCGTCGATCCCGGCGGCGACATCATGATCCACGGCAAGACGCCGCCCGGTTATTCGCGGGACTGGACCGATGGCTGTATCGCATTGACGGACCAGCAGATCGAAGAAGTCTGGCGGCTGGTGCCGGTGGGGACGCCGATCGTCATCTCGCCCTGACGGGTTGTCCGGCTGTCGCACGGCATCGCTTGCTCGACCGCCATGTCGCGCTCGCCAGATAGCGCAGGGAAGACCTCAATCGAAACAACCGCTCCGGAATCCGCACCTGCCCCGGGGCGGGCAGGACACCTGTGTCGACATGCGACAAGCAAAGGCGGCTTGCGGCCCGGCCCGGAATATGTGATTAATTGACGCTATCTATCAACAAGGACGTCGTCGGCCCCGGCCGATGCGGGATCGCATTCGAAGCGACCCGGTACCCGGGGGCACGGAGGCGCAAGGGGAAGCATGTACGGTGTCATCTTCGATTTTCTGCGCAGCTATGTGATCGAACGCCATGGCGGCAGAGCCACTTGGGACGCACTGCTGGCCGAGGCCGGAATCGGCTACAAGGTCTATTTCCCGGTGGCCCAGTATCCCGACGAGGAAATGGTCACGCTGGCCAATACGGCCGCGCGGATGCTCAACGTACCGGTCACTGCGGTGCTGGAGGATTTCGGCCACTTCGTCGGACCTTCGCTGGTGACCTATTACGAGATGTTCGTCAAGCCGGAGTGGAAAACGTTCGATGTGCTGGAGAACGCCAGCTCGAAGATCCACGACGCCATCCACCGCCACAATCCCAAACGCAACCCGCCGAAACTCATCGCGACACGAACCGGCGAACATCAGATGGTCGTGACCTATCAGTCCGATCGCAAGCTGTGTTTCGTCGCCAAGGGCATCATTTTCGGGCTGTCGCAGAAATACGGCGAGGACATCCAGGTCCGCGAGACGCAGTGCATGCATTCGGGCGCGGAACGCTGCCGTTTCGAGGTCGTCCGGCGCGAGTAAGCTCGGAATGAGGGGGCCGATACGGTAAGGTAGCGGGCTCCATCCTGCCCGCCTCCTCGACCGTGTCCGCAGAACCCGCCGCCTACGATCCCGCTGCCCTCCAGACCGCCGCCCAGACCTTCTGGCGCGACACGCGCGCCTTCGAGGTCGCCGAGCATTCCGACAAGCCGAAATATTTCTGCCTGTCGATGCTGCCGTATCCGTCGGGCGCGCTGCACATGGGCCATGTGCGCAATTACACCATCGGCGATGTGATCAGCCGGTTCCGGCGCATGACCGGCCACAACGTGCTGCAGCCGATGGGCTGGGACGCCTTCGGCCTGCCGGCCGAGAACGCCGCGATCAAGAACAAGACCGCGCCGGCGAAGTGGACCTACGCCAACATCGACCATATGCGCGGTCAATTGCAGGCGTTGGGCTACGCGATCGACTGGTCGCGCGAATTCGCCACCTGCCGCCCGGACTACTACGTCCACGAGCAGCGCATGTTCACCCGGCTGATGAAGAAAGGTCTGGTGTACCGCAAGAACTCGGTCGTGAACTGGGACCCGGTCGACCAGACCGTGCTGGCCAACGAGCAGGTGATCGACGGTCGCGGCTGGCGCTCCGGCGCGGTGGTCGAAAAGCGCGAGATCCCGCAGTGGTTCCTGAAGATCACCGCTTACGCGCAGGAGCTGCTGGACGGTCTCGACACGTTGCCCGGCTGGCCCGAGTCGGTCAAGACCATGCAGCGCAACTGGATCGGCCGCAGCGAGGGTCTGGAATTCGCTTTCGAGGTGGCTGGCGAAGACGAACCGCTCCGGGTCTACACCACACGGCCCGACACCTTGATGGGGGTGACCTTCATCAGTATCGCGGGCGAGCACCCGCTGGCCCTGAAGGCGGCCGGGTCGAACCCCGAACTGGCCGCCTTCCTGGCCGAACTGCGCCACGGCGGTGTGTCCGAGGCCGAGCTGGAGACGCAGGAAAAGCGCGGCATGGCCACCGGCCAGTGGGCGATCCATCCGGTCACCGGCGAAGACGTGCCGATCTACGTGGCCAATTTCGTGCTGATGGCCTACGGCACCGGTGCGGTGATGGCGGTGCCGGCGCACGACCAGCGCGACTGGGAGTTCGCAAAGACCTATGGTTTGCCGGTGAAGCCGGTGATCATGACGTCGTCGGTGCGCGATGCGCTGACGGAAATCGCCTCGCACGTCGCCAGCCACGACGACCCGATGGCCGTCGCATTGGGCGCGCATGCGCCGGTGGACGTGATCGAGATCGATGCGGCTGTGTCGGTCGTGCGCGATTATTTCGAGGGCATCGAACAGCGCGCGGCGCAGACCGAGCGCGGCCTGCTGATCAATTCCGGCGAATACGACGGCATGGATTTCGACGCCGCGTTCAACGCGCTGGCCGCGCGTTTCGAAGCCGCCGGCACGGGCAGCCGCAAGGTCAATTTCCGCATCCGCGACTGGGGCGTGAGCCGCCAGCGCTACTGGGGTTGCCCGATCCCGGTGATTTATTGCCCGACTTGCGATGCGGTGCCGGTGCCGGAAGCGCAACTGCCGGTCGTGTTGCCCGAGGACGTGGAAGACGCTTTCGCCGCAGGCGTGGTGCTGTCGCCGATCAAATCCGACCCCGAGTGGCGGAAGACCATCTGTCCGCAGTGCGGCGGCGCGGCCGAGCGCGAAACCGACACCTTCGACACCTTCATGGAATCGAGCTGGTATTACGCGCGCTACACGTCGCCCGGGGCGACCGATATGGTCGACGGACGCGCGAAATACTGGACGCCGGTCGACCAGTACATCGGCGGCATCGAGCACGCGATCCTGCATCTGCTGTATTTCCGCTTCTATCACAAGCTGCTGCGCGACGAAGGGCTGGTGAACAGCGACGAGCCGGCGATCAATCTGCTATGCCAGGGCATGGTGATCGCGGAGGTTTTCTATCGCGAAAACAGCGACGGTTCTAAGGATTGGTTCAATCCCGCCGATGTCGATTACGTCCGTGATGACAAGGGCCGAATCACAGGTGGAATTTTCCGTGAAGACGGCCAGCCGGTGATTTTCGGTGGCGTCGAAAAAATGTCCAAAGGCAAGAACAATGGCGTGAATCCGCAGGCGATGGTCGACAAATACGGCGCCGACACCGTGCGCCTGTTCTCGATGTTTGCTGCGCCCCCGGAACAGTCGCTGGAATGGAACGAGGCCGGCGTCGAGGGCATGTCGCGCTTCCTGCGCCGGTTCTGGCGCGAGGTGACCACGCATGCGCTGCAGCCGGATCATCCGCCGACCGATGCGTCGCAGTTGAATGCCGCGCAGAAAACGATGCGCCGGCAGTTGCATGAAGCGATCCAGAAAGTCGGCGACGACTACGGCCGCCGCTACAGTTTCAACACCGCGATCGCAGCGCTGATGGAATTGCTCAACCACGTCTCGAAGTTCGACGACATGAGCGAGCAGGGCCGGGCGGTGCGGCACGAAACATTGCAGACCATGGTGCTGTTGCTCAACCCGGTCACCCCGCACATCAGCCACCACCTGTGGCAGGTGCTGGGCAACGCCGAGACGCTGCTCGAAGACGTGCCGTTTCCGCAGGCCGATCCGGCGGCGCTGGCCCGCGATGCGGTGACGCTGGCGGTGCAAGTCAATGGCAAGCTGCGCGGCACGATCGAAGTCGGCGTGCAGACGCCGCGCGAAGCGATCGAAGCCGCCGCGCTGGCCGAACCCAACGTCGTCAAGTTCATGGACGGCATGACCGTGAAAAAGGTGATCGTGGTGCCGGGCAAGATCGTGAACATCGTGGCGGCCTGACCCGTGCCGCTGCTTGCCCGTCGCTCCCGCCTCCGCCAGACTGCACCCATGAAAAGCCTCCGCGCCGCCATCGTTCTGTCGCTGCTGCTGCCGCTGGCCGGCTGCGGCTTCCAGCTCCGCAATGCGTTGGTGTTGCCGCCCGACATGGGTCCGGTCGCGGTGACCGCGCGCGACCCCTACAGCCCGCTCGCCGATACGCTGGCGCGTTCGCTGGAGCGCGCAGGCGCCACACCGGCGGCTGCCGACGCGGCGCAGACGTCGACGAAACTCGAAATCCTGTCCGAAAAATGGGCCGATCTGCCGATCGCGGTCGACGCCCTCGGACGTGCGCAGGAGTACAGCCTGCGCTACGCGGTGGTCTTCCAACTGCGCAAGCCCGACGCAGCAACGGCCGACGACGGCACCGCCGAAGACCGCATGCTGGTGCCGCAACAGGCGGTGGAACTGTCCCGCGACTACATCGCGCCGCCCAGCGACTCCATCGGTCGCAACAGCGAGCGCGAGCTTCTGGTGAACGAAATGCGCAAGGACATGAACGCCGCGATCCTGCGCCGGATCGACGCCGCGCTGCGCGCGCCCAAGGCTGCGACAGCGCCCTGAGCGGGCAACTGCCGTGGCTCGCACGACACTGCAATGGAACTGACCCCGGAACGTCTCGCCGCGCAACTCGCCGGTGAGCCGCTGCGGCCGGCCTATCTGATCGCCGGTCCGGAAACCCTGCGGGTGCTGGAAGCCGCCGATGCCGTGCGCGTGCAGGCGCGCGCCGAAGGGATCGGCGAACGCGAAGTGTTTGATGCGGACGGCCGCGATTTCGACTGGAACCAGTTGGCGCAAAGCGTCAACGCGCCCAGCCTGTTCGCCTCGCGCCGCGTGCTGGAAGTGCGGCTGCCGTCGGCCAAACCGGGCAAGGACGGCGCCGAATTCATTTCGGGGTTCTGCGCGAATCCGCCGAGCGACGTGGTCCTGCTCATCACCGGCGAAGACTGGAGCCGCCAACACGGCGGCAAGTGGAGCGAAGCCATCGCGCGCGTCGGCCACCACGCCATCGCCTGGGCGTTGAAACCGCACGAGATGCCCGAATGGGTCGAGCGCCGCCTGCGCCTGCGCGGCCTGCGCGCCGACCGCGATGCGGTCGAGCGGCTGGTCGAACGCGTCGAAGGCAATCTGCTGGCCGCTGCGCAGGAAATCGACAAACTTGCGCTGCTGTCCGACGGCGCATCGATCGATCTGGCGCGAATGGAATCCTACGTCGCCGACGCCGCGCGCTTCGATATCTTCCGGCTGCTCGATGCCACCCTCAACGGCCAACCGGCGCAGGCGCTGCGCATGCTGCATGGCTTGCGCGCGGAAGGCGAGGCGGTGCCGGCGTTGATGGGCATGCTGGTGATGGAACTGCAGCGTGCCGCCGCGCTGGCGCGGGTGCAGGCCAAGGGCGGCAATCTGGCCGCCGAATTCAAGGCGCAGCGGGTGTGGGACGCCAAGCAGGCGGTGTACCGCCGCGCGCTGCAGCGTCACGATGCCGCGCGCTGGGAGCGTTTCGTGGTCGAGGCCGGGCGCGTCGACCGCATCGCCAAGGGCCGCCCGCGCGTCGGCGAGGAACCGGCCGATGCCTGGCTGGCGCTGGAACGCCTGCTGCTGGCCGTCGCCGATGCGCGCGGAAGCTCACTGCTGTCGACGCGGGCGGCGGGCTGATGTCGCTGCCCCTGCGCGCGTTCTACGGCGGCACTTTCGATCCCGTGCACAACGGCCATCTCGCGATCGCGCTGGCCGCGCGCGATGCCCTCGGCACCACGATCTGGATGATGCCCGCCGCCGACCCGCCGCATCGCGATGCCCCCGGGGCAAGCGCGGAAGACCGTGCGGCGATGCTGGAACTGGCGATCCAGGGGCAGGCAGGGCTTCGCGTGGACCGCCGCGAACTGCAGCGCGATACCCCGAGCTACACCATCGACACCCTGCGCGAATTGCGCGCGAAGCATGGCGATAGCGCGCCACTGGCGTTCCTGATCGGCGCCGACAGCCTGCATGGTCTGGCCACCTGGAAAGAACCCGAGGCATTGCTCGCCGGCGCGCACTGGGTGGTGGCCGAACGTCCGGGCAGCGCGCTGGACGAACATCTGCCGCCCGAAGTCGCCCGTCTGGTCGGTGCGCGCTGGACCTTGAACGCGGCAGCGCTGCGCGACAGCCCGGGCGGCAAGGTGCTGCGTCTGCGTCAGCCGCTGCACGCGGAATCCGCGACCCAGCTCCGGCGCCGGATCGCCGCTGGCGAGACCTGGCACCATTTGTTGCCGTTGGCGGTGTCGCGCTACATCGTCGAACACGGCCTGTATGGCGCCACACCCCGGCCCGCTGCGGCGCCGGGGGTATAATTCCGGCATTCCAAGCGAGGATCGCTCTTGTCAAACTCGAAAAACGCGCACGTGATCAAAACCGTGCTGCCCACTCCGGCGCCCTCGGCTGAAGCCATGCTGCGCCAGGTCCGTCTGGCGATGGAAGATCTCAAAGCCAAGGACGCCACCGAGATCGATGTCCGCGGCAAGACCAGCGTCTGCGATTACATGGTGATCGCGTCCGGTACCTCCACCCGCCATGTGAAGTCGATCGCCGACGAAGTCGTGCGCAAAGTCAAAGAGCTCGATGTGATGCCGCTCGGCGTCGAAGGCGAGCGCGAGGCCGAATGGGTGCTGGTCGACCTCGGCGATGTCGTGGTCCACGTGATGCTGCCCCGCGTCCGCGAGTTCTACGCGTTGGAGCGGCTGTGGACGGTCGGCGACGAGCCGCCGGGCATCGACGACTGACCCTCTGCATGCAGCGTGCCCACGTCACCACGGCGCAGGAACTCCCCGGCCAGACCGTGCTGAAGAATTTCGGCATCGTTCGTGGACTGACCGTACGTTCGCGCTCGGTGGTCGGCAATTTCTTCGCAGGGATCCAGTCGCTGTTCGGCGGCGATATCAGCCTTTATCGCGAGTTGTGCGAACAGGCGCGCCGCGATGCCTTCGACCAGATGTGCCGCGAAGCCGATCGGCTTGGCGCCAATGCCATCATCGGCGTGCGTTACGACGCCACCGAAGTCACGGCCGGCATTACCGAGGTGCTGTGTTACGGCACAGCGGTGCGCGTGAGCGAACCGGCGGTCTCAGTGCGCGTCCCTGTAAAAATCCCCGCGTGAAAGCCCGCCTCATCGCGGTCGGCGAACGCGCACCCGCCTGGGTCGCCCAGGGGTTCGCCGAATACCAGAAGCGCCTGTCGCACTGGCTGCCGTTCGAGCTGATCGAGATCGAACCCGGCGTGCGTGGCAAGGGCCGGGATGCGGTGCGCGCGACCGCTGATGAAGGTGCCCGGGTGCTTGCGGCGTTGCCGAAGTCGGTGCAGATCGTTGCGCTCGATGGTCGCGGCAGGATGCACAGCTCCGAGCAGCTCGCACAGCGGCTGGAGCACTGGCGTGGCGGCGGCCGCGACCTCGCTTTCCTCATCGGTGGTCCCGAAGGACACGCGCCGGAGGTTCTGGCCCGTGCGGATGAATCCTGGTCGCTCGGTCCGTTGACGCTGCCGCATATGCTGGTGCGCCTGGTACTTGCCGAACAGCTCTATCGTGCCGCCGCGCTGCTGGCGAACCATCCTTACCACCGCGCCTGATCCGCACGAAGGGGCTGCATGCGGCGCGTGCGTGCGATGGAATGCTGCGCATGCTTGCAATGGAATGCTGCGCATTCTGGCGGTCCCGATGCATCCGGTGACGTGTTGCCCGGCCTCGCAGGGCGTCCGAAAGTGTGAACACCCTCAAAAAAATCCAGAAAAACAAGCACTAAGCGTCTATCGACGACAGGCGTCACAGTTTATTTTCGGTGAGATTGCATAGTTCGCGGGCGTGCCGGCATCCCGCATTCCGTCGTCAACGCCCTGCAGGCCAGCGCCGATGCCTTGCAGGCCATCCCCCGTCGGCACTCTCGCCGGTTCGCGTTCCCCCGCGCAGCCGTGCAGCAGGAGATCCAATGCAAAGGCTTTATCCGTCCGTTTCCCTGTTCCTCGCCAAATCCTCTTTGCTCCTTGCCCTGACACTCGTATTGGCCGCCTGCGACAGCGGCAATACCCAGCTCCGGGCTTCGAGTCGTCCCGCCAAACAGCCGATCCAGGGCGAACCGCGCGATGCCGCGCTTGCGCAATCGCGGCAGGCATCCCGAGTGGCGTCCGTCGCCCCGTCCGCCGCGCCGCCACCCACCGCGACCGCAGTCGGGACAGCGATCAGCCCCCGCGTCTCCAAACCGCTGATGCCCGCCGCCGAAACCATCGGCGTGGTCGATGTCCGCCTGCATCCCATCGAAGGCGTTGCTGCTGGCACTTCGCAGCTGGTGACCTTCGGCATTCCGTTTCCGCGCGATTCGATCAACGTCGCCACTCTGTCGAAACTGCGCGTGCTGAATGCCAAAGGCATCGAAATTCCGGCCTACGTCGAGCAGCTCACCCCGTGGCGGCACATCAATACCGCTGCGCTGGACGGCACTTCGGTACGCGTTGCCCGCGTGCAGATCCGCTACACCTTCACCGCGACTTATCCGAACTTCGAAACCGTCCGCGTCGAATGGGGCTACACCAATCGCACCCAGTCGCTCGCCACGCTGGAAAATCCGCGCAACGGCTGGCAGCCGGTCACCACCGGCAGTTTCGTTGCCGGCGACGGCGTGTCCGAGCCGAAGGTCTATGCCGTATTGCCCTCGGGGACGTTGAGCAAGGGCGTGCTGAAAATCGGCCCGATGCGTTCGTTCGCGCAGGAGATCGCCGCCACCCGCGACTCGCCGGCATTGATGGACGCCACCGAGCACTATCCCGAGTACAACGAACAGATGTACGGCGCGAAGAATTTCTTCTACGCGCACATCAACGAGGACGATCCGCTCGTCACCGCCGCCAATCGGACGCCGTACAAATCAGCGGAAGGCGAGCCTTGGCTGTACGACCGCGTGTCCGCGTTCTATGGTCTGTATTTCCGCAGCGGTTTCTTCAAGGTGCTGCGCGAGTCGGTGCGCGCGTCCGAGTACTACCGGGTCAATCTGTATCCCCAAGGCACCACGCCCGACAGCGCGGTGGGCGCGTTCAAGCTCAAGAATCCCAGCCCATCCGCATATATCGGCGCCAACGGCGCGATGTACAGCTATCCGGAGGGACTGGCCTACACGTATTGGCTGACCGGCGACGATCTGTCGAAAGACGGCGCCAAGCTGGCGGCGAAAGCGCAGCAGGACGCCAACGATGAACCCGACCGCTGGTCGACGACCAGCAGCTACACCGAGCGCCACATCGGCATCAAGCTGTCGGGCCTGGTCATCGGCTATGAACTGTTCGGCGACGTGCCGTACAAGACCGGCGCCAGTCAGACCTATCGCGAGCGCGTCGTCACCCTCACCACCAATCTGATCTGGCACCAGAACGGCGGCGGTGGTGCTCTGCCGGCGAACCGCGTGGACGGCGGCCTGTGGAAGTACGGCGGTCAGGAAGGCAACGGCCCGCCCGGCACCACCAACCTGCTGGTGAGTTTCTGGCAGACGCCTTTCGTGATCGATCCGATGGTGCGCGCCTACGTGCTGACCGACAACATCGAGATCGCGCATTTCATCCGCCGCACCGGCAATGCGCTGAAATTCGCCGGGAAATCCTACACGCCCGCGCAGCGCGACTACTTCACCGATGCGCCGGAAAACCTGCGTCTGGTCGACTACGTCACCTTCATCGACGGTTCGACCTATGCCGCAGACGGCGTTGGGCCGGAGCATGTGCTGTCGGTCGCAGGCGCAGTGGCATGGGCGTACTACTTCAGCAAAGTCACCCAGCAGCAGGACGACACGCTGAAACAGGCGGCCAACGAGCTGTATCGCACCTACGATTACGAATTGAACGAGTGGATCCGCCCGGCGGGGCCGGCCAGCGGACTCAGTGCATATCGAAACAACCCGCCGCGCCGCTACAACTGGACCTACAAGTCCACCGGCAGCCTGTCGTGGTGTCTGTCGGAAGTGCGCTGGGTGCGGGACTGACGCCGCAGATGCGGCGCCAGCCCGGTGTCGCCTGGCAGAGTGTTGAAAAACGCACTTCGTGTGCGTTTGACTTGCCGCATCCACGCGGCTCGCCCCTTCGGGGCCAGCTTCGCTGTTCGCGCCGGCTGCTGCCGGCGCAGTCAAGTCGCAAGTCCGGCACATGTCCGGACTTGCTCACGACGAATCAATCGCTTGCGCGTTTGTTTCGTCGTGGCGGCCATCCATGGCCGCCCTAACAGGCTGTTTTCAACAGTCTGTTAGCCCGCGAAGCGCGGGTAGTCGGTATAGCCCTTCGCGTCCCAGGTGTAGAACGTGCTGCGGTCGGCTTCGGCCAGCGCTGCACCGGCGCGCAAGCGCTCGGGCAGATCGGGGTTGGCGATGAAGGGCACGCCGAACGCGACCGCATCGAGTTTGCCGTCGGCGATCGCGGTTTCGGCTTCCTCGGCGCTGTAGGCCATGTTGCCGACCAGTACGCCGTTGAAGCTTTCGCGCGCGGGTGTCATCACGTCGCCGTGCTGCTGGCCGAGGAAATCGCCGCGCATCACGTGCCAGTAGGCGAGACCGAAATCGTTGAGACGCTGGCCGAGCCAGCGGACGAGACCGATCGGGTCGCTGTCGAGCATGCTGTTGTAACTGTTGAGCGGCGAGACGCGCAGACCGACACGACCGCTGCCCCAGACGGCGCAGACCGCTTCCAGCACTTCGAGCAGCAGCCGCGCGCGATGTTCGATCGTGCCGCCGTACGGGCCGCTGCGCAGATTCGAGCCGTCGCGCAGGAATTCGTCGAGCAGATAGCCGTTCGCGCCGTGCACTTCCACACCGTCGAACCCGGCGGCTTTCGCATTGCGCGCCGCATGCGCGAAGCCGGCGACGATGCCCGGCAGTTCGTCGTCTGCGAGCGCGCGCGGAACGACGTAATCGACTTTGCCCTTCGGCGTGTACACCTGATCGTTGCTGATCGCGATCGCGCTGGGGGCGACCGGCTGGGCATCGTCGTTGAGGTCGGGATGACAGGCGCGTCCACCGTGCCAGAGCTGCAGCGCGATGCGCCCGCCGGCGGCGTGTACCGCGTCGGTCACGCGCTTCCACCCGGCGACCTGCGCTTCGCTGTGGATGCCGGGCTCGCGCCAGAACGCGGAGTTGCCCGGCATCGCCATCGTCGCTTCGGCGATGATCAGACCGGCGCTGGCGCGCTGCGCGTAGTACTCGGCCATCAGCGGCCCGGGGATATGATCGTCTTCGGCGCGACAGCGGGTGAGCGGCGCCATCAGGATGCGGTTGGGCAGGGTGAGATCGCCGGCTTGCAGCGGTGCGAACAGATGCTTCATCGGAATGCTCGTGTGAGGGTCGACGAGTGTCGCAGGTGGCAGTGGCGATCACCACGCGCGATTCCACGCACGGGCAGAACGATGCGGCGCATCCGATATGCGAACAACCGCCGGTCGCTTCGACAGCGACCGGCGGCAATGCGCTGAAGAAAGTACGCGCGCGTACCGCTATTGCAGACTCAGACTGAAATTCACCGGGACGATGCCGTAGACCTGCACGGCCCGGCCATCGCGGATCGCCGGCCGGAACATCCACTTGCGCAGTACCTGACGGCGCGCGGCGTCGTCGAGCCTGCGGTTGCCGCTGCTGCGCTCGATCTCCACCGACAGCGGTTTGCCGTCCACGTCCACCAGCACCTTCAACACCACCGTGCCCTGGATGCCGTTGAGCAGCGCTTCGCGTGGATAGGTCGGTGCAGGTGCGGAGGCGTATTCGAGGCGTGTGCTCGGCAGCGGGTCGGGATTCGGCAGCGTCGGGCCGAGGTCCGGCATCGGGTCGGCGAGAGTGGGCGGAGCATAGTCCGTGCCGTCGGGCACGATCACGTCCTGGTCCGGCATCGGCTGCGGTTTGGGTGGATTCGACAGCGTCGGCGCGGTGGCGCGGATCGTCTGCGGTTTCACGATCGGCACCGGCTCGGGTTCCACCGGCTTGGGTTTCGGCGGTTCCGGGATGTACCAGGTTTCCTTGTCCGGCGGCGCGATCTGCATCGGCGCCGACACCGGCACCATCAGCAGCATCAGTGCGGCGACGTTGAGCGCGATCGCGCCGGCGATGCCAAGGATACGGACGGGTTCGATCCTTGAAATCGCCTGCTGCAGACCTGCCGCGTGGGCATGGGGATGACGTTGGGACAGCACCATGGGACACCTCCATCGGTTGGGAACGATGGTGGAAACGCGCCTTGGATTCCGGCGGGGTTAAGTTCGCCGAAAAATTTCCGCGCAAGCGAAAACACCCGCCGTGGGGCGGGTGTCGATGGATCGAGTGCGTTGGTGCTTGCTCAGCGGCCGAGTTCGAACACCACGTTGATCGTGGCCGACAGCGAACTCTCGCCCGGCGACATCGGCGTGTCCGCAACTTCCATGGCGGCGGCGCGCATCATCACCGGCATCGGTGTCGGCGGGGTGTAGCCGCCGCCTTCGTTGATGCTCACCACGCGACGCACGCGCAGTCCGAGCGCTTTTGCGTAGAGTTCGGCGCGGTGCTGGGCTTTCTTGATCGCCGCGAGCCGCGCCTCGTCGTAGGCGTCTTCCGGGTTGTCGATCTCGAAGTTCGGCCCGTTCACCTGGTTGGCGCCCACGGCGACCATCGCGTCCAGCACCTTGCCCAGTTTCGCGATGTCGCGGACCTTCACGTTGAGGGTGTTGCTGGCCTGGTAGCCGATGATCGCGGGCGGCTGGTTTTCGGCGTAGCGATACTGCGGATTGATGCTGATGCCGGTGGTCTGCACGTCGCGTTCGGCGATGCCGGCGGCCTTGATCGCAGCGACCACTTTGGTCATTTGTTCGGTGTTCTGGCGGAGCGCGGCATTGGCATCCGTGGCCTGGGTGACGACGCCGGTGGACAGGGTCGCGATATCGGGGATGCGGATGGCGCGCGCCTCGGCACTGATCGACAGCAGGGTGCCGTCGTTGGCGATGGTCGGCGGAGTCTGTGCGGATGCGGTCATGGCGAGGCCCGAGGCGAAGACGGTGGTGAAGGCGATGATGAGCAGACGGGGGAGGGTGCGGGGGCGGCGAAGCATGTGGGTCTCCATTGGGTCTCCGTGGGTGAGCCCTTGAGGGCCAGCGGGTGAACGCACTGTGAGCCCGGTCGGGGTCCGCGAAGGAACCGCGTTCAGGTGTTGGCGATCCGCAATGTATCCTAGGCCGATGCTGCATCTCGCCTCGAAATCCCCCCGTCGTCGTGAACTGTTAAGGATGCTCGGTCTCGACTTCGGCATCCTCGACCTCGACCTTCCGGAAACGCCCGCGTCCGGCGAGCTGCCGGAAGACTATGTGCGTCGGGTCGCCCGCGAAAAAGCCGGCGCCGGCCTGCTGCATGTGGTCGGCCAGCCCGACGCGGTGGTTCTGGGAGCGGACACCGAAGTGGTGCTCGATGGCCGGATCTACGGCAAACCCGTGGATGCCGACGACGCTGCCGACATGCTGCGGAGCTTGTCGGGACGTACGCACGCGGTGATTTCGGCGCTGTCGATGATCTCCGCCGGCCGCGAACTGCAGGCGGTCTCGGTGTCCGAGGTGACGTTCGCGCCGATGAGCGAAGCGGACATCCGCGATTATCTGGTCACCGCCGAATGGGACGGCAAGGCCGGCGCCTATGCGATCCAAGGGTGGGCGCAAAGTTTCATTTCGCATCTCTCGGGCAGCTACAGTGGTGTGATGGGGCTGCCCCTTCACGAAACTGCGGTCCTGCTGAAACAGTTCGGATTATTTCCCGCGCATCGCGGTCGTACGCCTGATGACGGCATCGCCGAGGAGCGCGCATCATGAGTGAAGAGATTCTGGTCAACGTCACGCCGCGGGAAACCCGGGTTGCGGTGGTCGAAAACGGCATGCTGCAGGAACTGCACATCGAGCGCGGCTGGCGACGCGGCGTGGTCGGCAACATCTACAAAGGCAAAGTGCAGCGGGTGATGCCCGGCATGCAGGCGGCGTTCGTCGACATCGGTCTGGACCGCGCCGCGTTCCTGCACGCCAACGACATCTTCCGCGCCAGCGCTGCGCCGGCCATCGACACGACGCTGGGCGAAACCGGGCTGGATGGAGAAGGCGAGTCCGCCGTCGCCGCCGCCACCGTCACGTCGACGCAGGTGGTGCCTTCGATCACCGAACTGCTGCGCGACGGGCAGGAGATCGTGGTCCAGGTGGTGAAGGACCCGATCGGCAGCAAGGGTGCGCGGCTGACCACCCAGATCAGCATTCCGTCGCGCTATCTCGTACTGCTGCCGCAGTCCAAGGTCATCGGCGTGTCTTCGCGGATCGAGGAAGAGACCGAGCGCCAGCGGCTGAAAGCGCTGGTGGCGGGTCAAGGCCAGAACACCGGTCAAAGCATGGGCCAGAACGGTGCGCAGAACGGCCAGACATCGCCCGGGTACATCGTACGCACCAATGCCGAGGGGCAGCCGGCGGAAGCGCTGGCCGAAGACATCGCCTATCTCGGTCGCGTCTGGACGCTGATCGAACAGAACGTCCGCACCACCGCCGTCGGCGGGTGCGTCTACGAGGATCTCAGTCTGCCGATGCGCGCGGTACGCGATCTGATCCGACGCGATGTGGAGAAAGTGAAGGTCGATTCGCGCGAAACCTGCGACCGTTTGCGCACGTTCGCCGCGCAGTACATGCCGGGCCTCGCCGAAAAGATCGAGCACTATGTCGGCGCGCGGCCGGTCTTCGATCTCTATGGTGTCGAAGACGAGATCCAGCGCGCGCTGGAGAAAGAGGTTCCGCTGAAATCAGGCGGCTATCTGGTGATCGACCAGACCGAGGCGATGACGACGATCGACGTCAACACCGGTTCGTTCCTCGGTCAGCGCAATCTCGAGGAAACCGTCTACCGCACCAATCTGGAAGCGGCCCAGTCGGTGGCACGGCAACTGCGGCTGCGCAATCTGGGCGGCATCATCATCATCGATTTCATCGACATGCTCGATCCCGAGCACCGCCGCCAAGTGCTGCGGACGCTGGAAAAAGCGCTGACCCGCGATCACGCCAAGACCACGGTCTACGATTTCTCGCCGCTGGGTCTGGTCGAAATGACCCGCAAGCGCACCATCGAAAGCCTGCAGCGGCAGCTCAGCGAGCCCTGCCACGAATGCAGTGGGCGCGGCACGCTGAAGACCGCCGAAACCGTGACTTACGAAATCTTCCGCGAAATCACCCGCGCGGTGCGCCAGTTCGAAGCCGCTCGGCTGCTGGTGATCGCATCGCCCAAAGTGGTGGCTCGCATCACCGACGAGGAATCGCCCGCCGTCGCCGAGCTGGAAGAGTTTCTCGGCAAATCGATCCGCTTCCAGGCGGATGCGCAGTACACCCAGGAACAGTTCGATGTGGTCCTGCTGTAGACGCCAGCCAGCGCTGCGCGGAGCGTGCGGCTGATGCCGACCTCGCTGCGTCGCCGTCTGCGTCTTGCGCGTCGCGGGCTGTGGTACGTCACTGCGGTCTCGCTGGTGCTGCTGGCCCTGGTCGCGGGCGTCGTGAGTCAGCTGCTGCCGCTGGCCGAGCGTCATCCCGATCGCATCGCCGGGTGGCTGAGCGCGCGCGCTGGACGACCGGTGCAGTTCGATCGCGTCCGGACCGAATGGACCCGGCGCGGGCCGTTGCTGCGGCTCGACGGTTTGCGCGTCGGCGAGGGCAAGGATGCGGTCGCGATCGGCGCGGCGGAAATTCTGGTCTCGCAATACGCCGGCCTGTTGCCCGGGCGTTCCTTCACCGAACTGCGCGTGCGCAATCTGTCGTTGACGTTGGAGCGTGCCGACGATGGACGCTGGCAGGTACGCGGTCTTCCGGGGCAATCGCAGGGCGGCGATCCGCTGGGTGCGTTGGAAGGTCTCGGTGAGCTGCAGGTGATCGATGCACGGCTGGGCATTTCGGCGCCGTCGCTGCAGATCGACACCACCATTCCCGATGTCGATGTGCGCCTGCAGGTCAGCGGCGACCGCGTGCGCAGCGGTCTGCGCGCGCGGATCAGGGGCGATGCTTCGCCGGTCGATGTCGTCCTCGATTTCGATCGCGATACCGGCGACGGGCGGCTCTACGCTGCGGCCAAAAATGCCGATCTGTCGGCGTGGTCGCCGCTGCTGCGGATCGGCGGCGTAACGATTTCGGCCGGCCGTGGACGCGCAGAAGTGTGGGCGACGTTGCGCAAGCACCAGGTCGCCGCGATCAGCGTCGACGGCGACCTCGCGGACGTACGGCTGCGAGGCGCACCGTTCAAGGACAACAAGACTGCGCGCGCGGCGACGGTAGCGCCATCGACATCGACATCGACCGCAACCGCAACCGCTGCGCCGGTCGCGACGTTCGCGCGCTTGCAGACCGTTGCGCACTGGTCGGCCGACGCCAACGGCTGGCGTGTCGATGCGCCGAGCATGCAGGTGCATGCCGAGGCGGACAGCAAACCGCAGATCCTCGATGGTCTGGTGCTCGCAGGCGGAAAACAATACGGGCTGCGCGCCGAGCGCATCGACGCCGGTCCGCTGTTCGCGGTGATCGCGCTGAGCGACCGGCTCGATCCCGGGCTGCGGCGCTGGCTGGCTTCGGCGAAACCGGGCGCGGTGCTCGAACGCGTGCGCGTCGGTGGCCTGCGCGACGGTGCCATGACCGCGCAAGCGGGGGTGCGCGGCCTGCAGTTCGCCGCCGTGGGCGATGCGCCGGGCATCAGCGGACTGAGCGGCGATCTGCGCGGCGACGGCGACGGCCTTGCGTTCGATTTCGATCCCGCGTCGAAACTGCGTTTCGACTGGCCGCGCGGCTTCGGCGCGACCCATGTGGTGGGTCTGCGCGGTGAGGCGATCGGCTGGCGTGAGGGCGGCGGTTGGCGCGTGGAAACACCCGCGCTGCGCATCGATGGCGAGGGTTATGGCGCAGACGTGCGCGGTGGCCTGCTCTTCGAGAACGACGGCACCGCGCCGCGGATCGATATCGTTGCCGCACTCGACGATGCCGCCGCGCCCGTCGCCAAAAAATTCTGGCCCAAACACGTGATGTCGAAAGGGTTGATCGACTGGCTCGACACCGCGCTGATCGCCGGACAGGTCCGCAACGGCCGTGCGGTGATTTCCGGCGATCTCGACGATTGGCCGTTCAAAGCTGTCGCAGGCGTTCCGCCGAAGGGCGTGTTCGACGCCCGCGCAACGCTCGAGAACATGCGCGTCAAATTCCACGACGACTGGCCCGCCACCTCGGATATGGACGCCGGGATCGCCTTCATCGGCAATGGGTTCTCGGTCGGCGGCAAGGCGGTGCTGGCCGAGGTCGGTCTGCATGCATTCGACGCGGGCATCGCCGATTTCTCGCAGGGCGCGCTCACCATCGATGCGCACGCCGACGCCGACGCCGCCAAGTTGCTGGCCCTGATGCGACAGAGTCCGTTGCGCAAGGACCATGGCGACATTCTCACCACGCTGGGCGCCAGCGGACCGGCGTCTGTCGACTTCGCGCTCGACCTGCCGCTGCACGGCGGCCCGGTGCAGAAGCCGCGGATCGACGGCAATATCGATCTGCGCGGCGTGCGGCTGTCGGAATCGCAGTGGAAGCTCGCGTTTTCCGGGGTGAACGGGCGCGCGAAGTACAACCAGGATGGCTTCAGCGCGAACGGGTTGCGCGCGCAATACGACCGTCAGGAAGGCAGGCTCTCGCTGCGCGCCGGTCCCGGCCATGTGCGCGACAAGCGCCAGGGTTTCGAGGCGGAACTCGAAGCGTCGATGACCACCGACGATCTGCTCAACCGCAGCGCTGATCTGGCCTGGCTGAAACCGTACGTGCGCGGCCGTTCGCGCTGGACCGCCGGGATCGCGATCCCGGCCGGCAGCAGCGCGCGCCCGATATCGAAATCCGCGAAAGCGCCGGTCGCGGCACAGGTGACGCGCCTGCAACTGCGCTCCGATCTTGTCGGCACCGCCTTCGATCTGCCGGCGCCGATGGACAAGACCGCAGGCTCTGCGCTGCCGACCACGATCGACCTGCAACTGCCGCTGGGCAAGGGCGAAGTGGCGATCTCCTTCGGCCAGCGTTTCGCGCTGCGGGCGAAGGAAAGCCAGGGGCAGCTCGGGATCCGCGCTGCGTTCGGCACCGATCGCGTCGCCGAAGCGCCGCCCGCATCGGGGCTCGTCGTCAGCGGACGCGCTGCGACCCTGGATGCGATCGGCTGGATCGCGCTCACCCGTGGCGATGGCGGCAACCGGCTGGTATTGCGACGGGTCGATGCCAGCGCCGAACGTCTGATCCTGCTCGGCGCGAATTTCCCGGACACGCGGCTGCAGATCGCGCCCGCCAGCGGCGGTCTCGCCGTGCAGCTCGACGGCCCCGCGCTTGCGGGCGCGCTTCTGGTTCCGGATGCCGCAGGCGGAACCGTCGCTGGACGTCTTCAGCGGCTCCATTGGCGCAGCGCTGGCACGACCGCATCGCCATCGACGAACACTGGCGTCGCTGCGAACGTTGCCGGGAACAGCAACGGAGAAATCAATCCGGCGAACATCCCGGCGATCAATCTGCGCGTGGACGATCTGCGCATCGTCGATGCGGCGTTCGGCGAGACCCAGTTCCGTTCGCGCGCCACCGCGACCGGGATGGAAATCCAGCAATTGCAGACCCGCGCATCGAAGCGGCGGATCGATCTCACCGGCGACTGGAGCGGACGCGGCGCTGCAGCGCGCACGCGATTGTCGGCGACCCTCGCCAGCGACGATTTCGGTGCATTGCTCAGCGATCTGGGCATCGGTGGCCGGATCGACGGCGGCAAGGGCGAGGCGCGTTTCGATGCCGCCTGGAGCGGAAGCCCGATGGCGTTCCAGCTGGCTACGCTGGACGGTGCCCTGAAGCTCGACGTGAAGGGTGGTCGTCTGGTCGAAGTCGAACCCGGCGGCACCGGGCGTGTGCTGGGTCTGCTCAGCATCGCGCAGTTGCCGAAACGACTGACCCTCGATTTCCGCGACTTCTTCTCGAAAGGCTTCGCGTTCAACAAGCTGGCCGGCACCGTGCACTTCGGCGGCGGCAGCGCGCGCAGCGACGATCTGGCCATCGAAGGGCCGTCGGCGCGGATCAATATCCGTGGCGCCGCGAATCTGCGTGCCCAGACTTTCGACCAGACCATCGAAGTGCTGCCCAAAGCCGGCAATCTGTTGACCGCGGTCGGTGCGATCGCCGGTGGTCCGGTCGGCGCGGCGGTTGGTGCGGTCGCCAATGCGGTGCTGCAGAAGCCGCTCGGTCAGGCCACGGCGAAGAACTATCGCGTCACCGGCCCCTGGAAAGACCCGAAGGTCGAAGTGGTCGAACGCCCGAATGCATCCGCGCGCGGCACTTCCAACGTGACCGGCGGCCGGCCTTGATCGCAGCCGGGCTTGATCGAGCACGCGTCCGTCACCATTCCTGACAGACTGCAGAGAGCAGCCTGCCAATCCATCGCCGAACCACAACGGAACCCTCATGCCCCAGATGCTGCAATTGTCCGAATCGCGCCTGCTCGCACCTGCCGGGCTGGACCATGCCGGTCTCGAACGCGCCTTCGGTCTGCTGCTCGGGCCCGGCATCGACTTCGGCGATCTGTATTTCCAGCACTCGCGCCGCGAAAGCTGGGTGATCGAGGACGGCATCGTCAAGGACGGCGTGCATTCGATCGACCAGGGCGTTGGCGTGCGCGCGATCTCCGGCGAAAAGACCGGCTTCGCCTATTCCGACGAAATCCAGTCCGACGCGCTGCTGGTCGCCGCGCGTTCGGCACGCGCCATCGCACGCGACGGTGAGACCCGCACGCCGCCATCATTGATCACGACAGGCGCGCGGCCGTCGGCGACGCTGTATCCGGCGCTCGATCCGATCGATGCTTATGGGAATGCCGAAAAACTCGATGCGATGCGTCGCGTCGACCGTCTGCTGCGCGCCGCCGATCCGCGCGTGCAGCAGGTCGTGGTGTCGCTCAGCGGTGTGGTCGATACGATCCTGGTCGCGCGCAGCGATGGTGTCGTCGCCGGCGACATCCGGCCGCTGGTGCGCATGAACGTGCAGGTGATCGTGGAGCAGAACGGCCGCCGCGAATCGGCCAATACCGGCTTCGGTGGACGCTATTCCTATGAAGAACTCTTCGACGGCGACAAGCCCGAGCGCTTCGCGCG
Source organism: Lysobacterales bacterium (assembly GCA_017302135.1). Lineage (GTDB taxonomy): Bacteria > Pseudomonadota > Gammaproteobacteria > Xanthomonadales > Xanthomonadaceae > Lysobacter_I. The sequence goes on from JAFLDZ010000005.1 coordinate 263,051, forward strand.
CGAAGCGCTGCGCCAGGCGCTGGTGAATCTGGAATCGATCGATGCGCCGGCCGGCATGATGCCGGTGGTGCTGGGCAGCGGTTGGCCGGGCGTGCTGCTGCACGAAGCGGTCGGCCATGGTCTGGAAGGCGATTTCAACCGCAAAGGCACATCGACGTACGCTGGCCGCATGGGCCAGCGCGTGGCATCGCCGGGCGTGACCATCGTCGACGACGGCACGCTGCCGGGCCGGCGCGGTTCGCTCAACATCGACGATGAGGGCACGCCGACCAACTGCACGACATTGATCGAGGACGGCATCCTCACCGGGTTCATGCAGGACACCCTGAATGCGCGGCTGATGGGCATGCCCGTCACCGGCAACGGCCGTCGCGAATCCTTCGCGCATCTGGTGATGCCGCGCATGACCAATACCTACATGCGCGCCGGCCAGGATTCGCCCGAGGACATGATCCGTTCGGTCAAGCGCGGCCTGTACGCGGTGAATTTCGGCGGTGGCCAGGTCGACATCACCAGCGGCAAATACGTGTTCTCGGCGACCGAGGCTTACATGATCGAGGATGGTCGCATCACCGCGCCGGTGAAAGGCGCGACGCTGATCGGCAATGGGCCCGAGACCATGCAGCGGGTGAAGATGATCGGCCACGACCTGGCGCTGGACGACGGTGTCGGCATCTGCGGCAAGGACGGGCAGAGCGTGCCGGTGGGCGTGGGCCAGCCGTCGCTGCTGATCGACCAGTTGACGGTGGGCGGGACGAAGACGTGATCGGACTGTGGCCCGGAAGCCGGCGGCCCTCAGGCGTTGTCGCTGTCTTGCATGCCCGCGATGTCTTCGTCTTCTTCGGAATGATCGCCCGCGAGCAGTTCACGCAACTCGCGGAACAGTTCGCGGAACGCATGCGGCGGTTTGTTGCGCAGCTTTTCCTCGTGCGCGTTGCGCGCAAGCTGGCGCAGATGCTGGCGGTCGGCGTGCGGGTGTTCGTCGAGCAGTTCGGTCAGCGCCGCATCGCCGTCGGCCATGAGCCGCTCGCGCCAAGTCTCGGCGCGGTGAAGCATCGCGGTTTCAAGACGCGCCGCTTCGCCGGTGGAATCGAGCGCATCGCGGATCGCCTCCAGCGTGTCGTCGTCTTCCCGACGCATCTGCTTCGCCAGAAACTGCAGCTGGCGCTTGTGCGCGCCGTGCGAGGGGATCCGCCGGGTCTCGTCGATATGCGGAATCAAACGCTCGGGCACCGGCAGCCGCGCGATCTGCTGCGCGGTCAGTTCGGACAGCTGCCGGGCCAGCTCAAGCACTTCCAGAGCTTCGCGCCGTTGCTGGCTGCGGCTCGGGGACAGGAATTCACCGGTTTCGAAATCTTTGCCTCTCATGGCGACAGGATAATGCATTGAACGTGATCGCTTCTTCCCCGGTGACCACCGGACACGACGACAGCCAGGCCAGACTCGACCGCTTGTCCGATCTTGCCCGCGACTTGTTGGCCCGCGCCCGCGCCCAGGGCGCGACCCAGGCGGAGGTCAGCTGCGATGAAGACCGCGGCCTCAACGTCAACGTGCGGATGGGCGCGGTCGAGAGCGTGGAGTCCACCCGCGACCGCTCCATCGGCGTCACCGTGTACTTCGGCCAGCGCAAGGGCAGCGCCACCACCGCCGATCTGCGCCCGGAGAGCCTCGAAGCCACCGTGGCCCAGGCCTGCGCCATCGCCCGGCATACCGAAGACGACCCGGCCTCGGGCCTCGCCGAAGCCGGGCTGATGGCGACCGACCTGCGCGAGTTCGACAGTTGGCATCCATCGACGCTGGACGCCGATGAAGCGGTGGATCTGGCGCTGGCCTGCGAAGCTGCCGGCCGCGAGGCCGACCCGCGCATCGCCAACTCCGACGGGGCTTCGGTCTCCGGTGGAGAATCGGTGGGTGTCTACGCCAATTCGCACGGGTTTCTCGGCCGCGACCGAAACACCCACTACAGCATCAGTTGCGCGTTGATCGCAGGCGAAGGCGATGCGATGCAGCGCGACTACTGGTACAGCTCCGCGCTGGCCCGCGAGGATCTGGAGTCGACCGTGGCGATCGGCCGCCGGGCCGCCGAGCGCGTGTTGGCGCGGATGGACCCGCGCTCGCTCGCCACCGGCGAAATGCCGGTGCTGTTCCAGGCGGAAGTCGCGCGCTCGCTGGTCGGGCACCTGATCAACGCGGTCTCCGGCAGCGCGCTGTATCGCCGCGCCAGTTTCCTGCTCGACAGTGTCGGCACGGCGGTGCTGCCCGAATGGTGCGCGATCCGCGAGCAGCCGTTCCTGATGCGGGGTCTCAGATCCAGCGCGTTCGATGCCGAGGGCGTCGCCACCCGCGAATCCGACCTGGTACGCGACGGCATTCTGCAGCGCTACGTGCTCGGCAGTTATTCCGCGCGCAGGCTGGGCCTGCAGACGACCGCCAATGCGGGCGGCATCTACAACCTTGATGTCGCCGCCAATGCCGGTGGTCTGCAGGATCTGATCCGCGGCATGGGCACCGGGCTGCTGGTGACCGAACTGATGGGGCAGGGCGTCAACGCCATCACCGGCGATTATTCGCGCGGCGCGGCCGGCTTCTACGTCGAGAATGGCGAGATCGCCTATCCCGTGGACGGCATCACCATCGCGGGCAATCTTCGGGAAATGCTCGGCAATATCCAGGCGATCGGGACGGATGTCGATGCCCGATCGCACATCCGGATGGGATCGGTGCTGCTCGGGCGGATGACCGTTGCCGGCGGATTTTGACGTTTGTGTATGCTAGAGCCTGCCCGCGTCGCGGGCTGCCTTGCCACCGAACGCATCATCCGAACGTAATGGGGAATCAAAAATGACCGATGGGAACGAATTCACCGCACCGCCGCCGGCACCGTCCGGGGCGCCCTCCGAAGACCAGAAGACGCTTGCGCTGATCACGCATCTGTCGGGTATCGTCCTCGGCTTCATCGTCCCGCTGATCATCTGGCTGATCAACAAGGATCAGGCCGACAAGGGGTTCATCAACGATCAGGCGAAGGAAGCGCTGAATTTCCAGATCACTCTGCTCTTCGTCTACGTGGTCGGCATCGTGCTGAGCATCATCCTGATCGGCGCACTGATCAATATGGCCGCTTGGGTCGCCTGCGTAGTGCTGAGCATCATCGCCGGTATCAAGGCGCAGAAGGGCGAAGCTTACCGCTATCCGTTCGCGATCCGCCTGATCAAGTAACCGTCCGGTCCAGCGATCATCGCAAAGCCCCGGCGCGCCCGTCGCGTCGGGGCTTTTGCTTTTCTGCGCCACCGGCGTCAACCAACGGTCCCTTGCAGCGTTTGCGGTGGAGTCTTCCGGATACGGGCGCTCGACATGACGAATTCAGCAGCCACCGCAGCCGTCAACCGTTTCGGTCTGGGCGCAATGCCGGGCGAGCTCGCCCAGGCGGGCAACGCACGCGGTTGGCTGCAGGCGCAACTGCGGGTGAAGCCCGAGCTCACGGCATTCACGGACCTGCCCGACAGTCTTGAGATCATCCAGCGGCAGACCGAATACCGTCAGCAGCGCCGTCGCGCGCGCAACGAGGCCGGCAAGGGGCCGGACAAAGCTGCTGACGTCGCGATGGTGCAAGAGATGCGGACCAACCCTGCCGGCAACGACACCGAACGCACGCCGTTGCAACAGGCGCTCCGCCGCGATGCGATGGCCGATCTCGCGCTGCGCTACCGGATCGCCGCGACCACGACAACGCCGTTCGTCGAACGCCTCGTCCACTTCTGGTCGAACCATTTCGCGATTTCGATCGACAAGAACAGCGCGCGCCTGCTCGCCGCACCGATGGAGCGCGAGGCGATCCGTCCGCATGTGCTGGGCCACTTTTCCGAGCTGCTGGCCGCTGTGGAAACCCATCCGGGCATGCTGCTGTATCTCGACAACGCCGCATCGGTCGGCGACGACTCGATGCTGGCGCAGCGCGCCGAACGCCGCGACGCCAAGCGCAAGCTCGGCCTCAACGAGAATCTGGCGCGCGAAATCCTCGAACTGCACACGCTGGGCGTCGATGGCGGTTACGCGCAGCAGGACGTGATCGAGCTGGCGAAAGCGATCACCGGCTGGGGCACGCCGCTGCGTCGCGACATGCAGAAGGTGGGAGGATCGGCATTCGTATTCCGACCCGGTGCGCACGAACCCGGCACGCGCAGCGTGCTCGGAAAACGCTATGCCGAGGGCGGCGAAGCCCAGGGCCGTGCGATCCTGCGCGACCTGGCGGTGCATCCGGCGACCGCGCGTCATCTCAGTCTGAAACTCGCGCGGCATTTCGTTTCCGATACGCCTTCGGCGGCGCTGGTCGAGCGCATGGCGACGGCTTTTTTACGCAGCGACGGTTCGCTGCCGGCGCTGTACCGCGCGATGATCGACGACGATGCCGCGTGGTCCGCCGACGCGCGCAAATTCAAGACGCCGGAAGATTTCGTGGTCTCGGCCATGCGTGCCGGCGGAATGCAGATCGATCGTCGGCCGCTGATCCTGATGCGTCTGCTGCAGCAGCTCGGCCAACCGACTTTCACGCCGCGTTCGCCGGCCGGCTTTCCCGATACCGCCGCCGATTGGGCGAGCGGCGACGCACTGCGCAAGCGCGTGCAGGCCGCTGGAGTGCTCGCGGAACAGCTCGCGACCACGCGCAAGCCGGTCGAGCTGGCGGCAGATGTCCTGGGCGCCGAGGCAGTGCAGGGTCCGTTCGCGGAACTGCTGCGCCGTGCCGGTTCGCCGCAGGAAGGGTTCGCGGTGCTGTTTTCCAGTCCTGCCTTCCAGTGGAGAGTGTGATGACGATGCCCTCGATCACCCGTCGCCGATTCCTCGCCGCGCTCGGCGGCAGCGCCATGCTCACGCTTTGGCCGGGACTGTCGCCTGCGGCATCGGGCGGACAGACGCGCCTGGTGGTGGTGGTGCTGCGCGGCGCGATGGACGGCCTGCATCTGCTGCCGCCGCGCGGCGATGCGGATTATCTGCGTGCGCGCGGCGAACTCGCGGTGCGCGATGCGCTCACCCTGGACGGCAGCTTCGGTCTGCATCCGAAAATGGTTTTCGCGCACGGGCTTTATCGCGACAAACAATTGCTGCCGCTGGTCGCGGTGGCACCGCCGTACCAGCGGCGTTCGCATTTCGATGCGCAGGATTGTCTGGAGAACGGCACCGCAGCGCCCGGCGGCGCGCGCGATGGCTGGATCGGGCGCTGTATCCAGAGCATGGCTGCGTCCGAGGGCGTCGCCATCGCCCAGGTCATGCCGCTGGCGATGCGCGGTTCGGAGCGCGCCGGGCTCTGGTCGCCGCCGCTACCGCGCGACTTGCCCGATACGCTGATGCAGCAACTGCAGCCACTCTATGCGGAGGATGCGCGACTCGCGCCGGTGTTCGCGGATGCGATCGAGCTTGCTGCGACCGAGCATGCCGCGACCGGGATGGGCGATGCGCAGGGCAAGAATGCGCGCGGTGCGTTCCGTTTGCCCGATGCGATGGCGGCGGCGGCCAAACGCATGCGCGGCCCGGATGCCGCGCGCATCGCCTTCGTCGAGGACAGCGGCTGGGATACGCATCGCGGCCAGCAGCTCGCGCTCGATCGCAAGTTCGCCGAACTCGATGCCGGTCTGCGTGCGATGCACGATGGCCTCGCCGACGAATGGAATCGTACGGTGGTGGTCGTGGTGACCGAATTCGGCCGCACCGTGGCGACCAACGGCAGTGGCGGCACCGATCACGGCGTCGGCGGCGTATCGCTGCTCGCGGGCGGTGCGGTGCGCGGTGGGCGGGTCGGCGGCGATTGGCCCGGGCTGGCATCTGGTGCGTTGCTGGACGGCCGCGATCTGCGTCCGACGACCGATATGCGCGCGCTGTTCAAAGGTCTGCTTGCCGGGCATCTGGCGGTGCCGGAATCGGCGCTGGAGACGCGGATCTTCCCCGACAGCCGTACGGTTCGGCCGCTGCAGGGGCTGCTGCACGCTTGAGGCGGGTACTTGGCGTCGACGACCCGGATATGTCTTTCGTTGGCTTGTTTACGCCTGCGGATGCCTCATCTTGTGCTTGCGCCGGACGGTTCCGGACGCGCATTCCAAAGGTCCGCTTTGGGAGGATTCGGCCATGAACGACACCCTGAACACCGCTGGCAATGTTTCCGATATCGCCGCCAGCGACCGCAACTGGGCCGCCGGGGCGCATCTTGCCGCGCTGGTCGCCGCTTTCGCGACGTCGTGGTTCGCCGGCATCGCAGGTGCGGTTGGCGCGCTGGTGGTGTGGCTGCTGGTGCGCGACCGTTCCAGCTTCGCCGCCGCGCACGCGAAGGAAGCGCTGAACTTCAACGTCAGCATGTTTCTCTATGCAGTCGCCAGCATCGTGCTGGTCGTGTTCACGCTCGGTCTCGGGCTGCTGATCGCGGTGCCGCTGTGGATCGCGCTGGCGATCGGTTGGGTCGTGTTGACCATCGTCGCCGCAGTCAAGGCCTACGACGGCGAGGCGTATCGGTATCCGCTGACGATCCGGTTGTTCTGAGTCTGCGCGCCACGCTGCGGGGTGGAGCAATTCACCCTGCGGCGACCGGCCTGCCGGGTTTCAGTGCTGTCGTGCGATGACCTGATCCGCGAGTGCGGCGAGCAGCGCGGCCTTATCTCCGAATGGCGTAAGCGCCGTGTGCATGACGTCGGCGAGTTCCGCGAGTTTCATGCGCGAAGCATCGATGCCCATCAGCGCGGGAAAGGTCGCCTTGTTCTGGACGAGATCCTTGCCGGCGGTCTTGCCCAGGGTCGCGCTGTCGCTTTCGATGTCGAGCAGATCGTCGCGGATCTGGAACGCCAGCCCGAGCGCTTCGGCGTAGCGGTCGAGCGCAGCGGATGCGGTGTTGTCGGCGTGGCCGGTGATCGCGCCCAGGCGCACCGCGCACCGCAGCAGTGCGCCGGTTTTCAGCGCGTGCAGGCGCTGCAGTTCGTCCAGCGAAATATCGCCGCCGCGGCCGGTCGCATCGATATCGAACGCCTGACCGCCGCACATGCCGACGGCGCCGCTTGCGGTGGCGAGTTCGCGCACCATCGCGATCCGTGCGTCGGCCGGTAGCGTTGCGTCGGCGAGTTGCCGGAACGCCAGCGACTGCAGTGCGTCGCCCGCGAGGACAGCGGTCGCTTCGTCGAAAGCGACATGCACCGTCGGTTGCCCGCGACGCAGGGCATCGTCGTCCATCGCCGGCAGATCGTCGTGGACCAGCGAATAGGCATGGATCAGTTCGACCGCGCTGGCGGGTGCGTCGAGCGCGGCGACGTCGGCGCCGAGCAGATCGCCGACGGCGTAGACCAGCATCGGGCGCATGCGTTTGCCGCCGAGCAGCGTGGCGTGGCGCATCGCGGCCTGCAGTCGCGAGTCGGGAAGGGTGTGGTCGAGCAGTGCGCGTTGCAGCGCGGCATCGACGCGTTGCCGCCAGCTCGCGAAGGCGGTGTTTGCGAAGGTCGAGGCGCGGGTCGTGATGGAGTCCGCCGACAGCGGATCAGACATGGTCGTTGGCGGTATCGCCGAAGTCTTCTGCCGTACCGGGCTGTTCCGGGTCGCTGAGCAGGCGCACGCGCAGTTCGGCCTGCTCCAGCGCCTGCTGGCAGCGGCGGTAAAGGCCGACGCCGCGTTCGTAGGCGGCGAGGGAATCTTCCAGACTCATCTGGCCTTGTTCCATCTTCTCGACCAGATGTTCGAGCGCGTCCAGCGACTGCTCGAAATTCGCCACGGGCGAATCGCTCGGGGACGGGGCTGCAGCGGTATCGGACGCAGTCTTTTTGGCCATGGTGCGAGTGTAAGCCTTCGTGGTTTCAGCCGACAGGGGCCGGTCGCTGCGTCCATGCCAGCCGGGCGCCCTGCGACTGCATCCAGTGCTCGAAACCGGCCGAACGCAGACGGTCGGCGATGGCGAGCAGGATGCCGTTTTCGCCGGTGCTGATCAGCGGCATGCGCGCACGTTCCCAGGGCGGGATGCCCTGTTCCTGCAGGACGTGCTTGAGCGTGCGATGGTGTTCACCGCGATCCGGGAGCAGGATGCGTTCGCCGCCGCGCCGCGCATGCACAAGCAGGGGGGAAGTGAAGCCGGAAGCGCCAGCCAATTGCAGGGTGTCGCCATTGGGCAATGTCAGCGGCGCGGATCCATCCCAGCGGCAGGACCAGTCCGGATCGAGTTCGCGTCCGGTCTCGATCGCGTACAGCCCATCGCGCCAGCGCCGGATTTCCACACCGTGCCAGGCGAAGCTCGGCATGCGGTCGCGGGCGGAGCGATCGATTTCGATGCCGAGCACATCGGCATCGATGCTTGCGACACCACTCGCGGGTAGCGGTGGCCAGTCCAGACTCGCGACCCAGTGGCGCAACACCCGGGCGCGCTGCGCGGCGGACAAATCCAGCAGCGCGGGTACCGACAACGCTGCGCCGCTCCCATCGCGAACCGCAGCCAGCATCCGTGCATCCTGTTCGCTCAGCAGTGCGCTGCTCTGCGCAGCCAGCGTCGCGGCGCGCGCGAACGCGGCATCCGCATTGGGCCAGCGTTCGCGCAGCATCGGCAGCACATGATGACGCAGGAAATTGCGATCGAGCGTAGTGTCGGCGTTGCTGGGGTCTTCGATCCAGGTCAGCGACTGCGCCCGCGCATAGGACAACAGCGCTGCACGCGGCGTGTCGAGCAGCGGTCGCCACATCCAGCCGGCGGCGAAAGTTCGCCATGGCCGCATCGAGGCCAGACCATCCGGGCTGGAGGCACGCAGGGCGCGCAGCAGGAAGGTCTCGGCCTGATCGTCGCGATGCTGCGCAAGTGCCAGCGCCTCTCCCGTTCGCAAGGTGCGTGCGAACACTTCGCGCCGCGCATGCCGCGCCGCGGCTTCGGGACCCAGGCCGCTGTCGCGTTGGACCGTGATCCGCACGATGTCGCAGTCGATATCCAGATCGTCGCAGACCCGAAGGCAATGCTGCGCCCAGCGATCGGCGTCGGGTTGTAGTCCGTGGTGGACATGAAGCGCGCGCAATCCATGCGCGCGGATCGCGGTGTCGCTCGCCAGCAGATGCAGCAGCACGGTCGAATCCACGCCGCCGCTGTAGGCGACCAGCACGGCCGACGGCGTGTCCGGGGCGATCAGACGGATGGGCGGCTCAACAGGCATGCCGTCATGCTAACGGCTGGCGATGCGGGTGAGCGACGATTGTGTGCCCAGCTTCCCGGCTCACTTGGCTTCGCGAGTGGCGATGTCGATCCATTCGCGCTGTTCGCGCTGGTAATACTTCGGCGCCACCCGCGACCGCTTCAACACTGTACTGAAGACCTCGGACGCCTGCGCCGCCCGGCCTTCGCGCTTGAGCAGCAGGCCGAAGCGCACGCGGGCCTCCTCGCCGGTAAAGCCGTCCACCAGGGCCTCGTATTCGTGGATTGCCGCCGGGATATCCCCCAGGGCTTCCAGGCAGCGCGCGTAGAGCAGGTGACCGCTGTCGGACCGGAAGTCCGGGTTGGCGGCGATCAGCTCATCGAGTGTCTGTCGTGCGTCGGCGTTGAGGTTGAGGGCGAACTGCGACCGGGCCAGGCCGAGCATCAGTTCCGGATCGGTCGCGTACAGGCCGCGCAGACCCGATCGATACAATTCCGCAGCCTGCTGGTAGTCGCCGCTGTTGAAGCTTTCCTGGGCCAGCCGGCGGCGGTTGTCGAGGGTGTCGGCCACATCGAGCTGGCGCGTGGCCTCGCGCTTTCGCCGCTCGGGATCGATCCGATCCTGTGCCCCGCGCAGGGCACGCCTGGCGGTCCGGCTTTGCCCCAGCCCAGGCAATACTTCCGCAATCAGGTAGGCCGCGATCGCGATGTAGGAACCGATGAACAGCAGGAAGATCCAGTACATCGGCCGCCCGGTGCGCACCACATGCACCACGCACCCGATCTGCAGGATCGCGGACAGAATCAACAACGGATGCATCGGCTTCCCCGGCCAGCGTGCGTCTGCACGCGATCGACGCAGTGTAGTGAGGCCGATGCGGGCGCTCAACCCGGCGACCGGCCTGCTATGGTTCGCGTCGAAGACGCAGCGTGGAGCCATCGAACGACGATGCACAACCATTCGACCATCGCCCTGCCTCCGATGCCGGAGATGACCGACGATGCGCGCATCGCCGCCGCTTCTGCCTTCGCCGACGATCTCGCCCGCCGCCGTACCGTTCGCGACTACGCATCGACGCAGGTGCCGCGCGCGGTCATCGCGCATTGCCTGCGTGCCGCCGGCAGTGCGCCGAGTGGTGCCAATCAGCAGCCGTGGCGCTTCGTCGCGGTGCAGGATGCTGCGATCAAGCGCTGCATCCGCGAAGCCGCCGAGGCCGAGGAGCGGGCGTTCTACACGCATCGGGCGCCGGAGGAATGGCTGGGCGCGCTCGCGCCGCTGGGTACGGATGCCGATAAACCCTTCCTCGAAACCGCACCCTGGCTGATAGGCATCTTCTACGAGCGCTTCGGTGTCGATGCCGGCGGTCGCAAGGTCAAGCGCTATTACCCGCACGAATCGGTGGGAATCGCCACGGGCATGCTGATCGCCGCGCTGCATCGGGCCGGCCTGGCCACCTTGACCCATACCCCGAGTCCGATGGGCTTTCTGAACGACATCCTGGGCCGGCCCAAAAACGAAATGGCCTATCTGCTGCTGGTCGTCGGTCATCCCGCCACCGACTGCCGGGTGCCGGACATCCAGCGTCTCGCACTCGACGACTACGCGAGTTTCCTCTGATGCCGGTCGACCGGATCGATTGGGCTTTCGAGACGAATCGTGTTCGTGGACGACTGGTGGCCGAGGGCGATGTCGATCTGTACGTGGAGTTGTATGCCGATGCTTCGGTGATGCGGCATATCGCCGAAGCCTTGAGCGAGGATGCCGCTGCCGACATGTTCGCCAAGGCGTTGAGGCACAACGCCAACCCGGCCGCACGCGCGCGCTACTGGCATCTCTCGCATCAGCGGACAGGGCAGACGCTGGGTTTGGCGGCGCTGGTGCGCGATGCGGTCGTGCCTACCCGCGGCGAATTGGGATTGATGCTGCTGCCGCAGGCGCAGCACACCGGCGCCGGTATACAGTCGCTGGAAGGTGTGGTCGAGGGGGCGCTCTCGCAGCGCTGGCGGTTGGGAATGGACGAGGTCACGGGCCGGCATGCGGCAGGCAATATCGGTGCTGCGCGTCTGGTCGAACACCTGGGGTTCGAACCGTTCGACATCGCCACCCCCGGGAGCGTCGGCTGGCGGATGACGGCTGATGCCTGGCGTGCCCGGCTTGCCTCTCGTTGATCCGACCCACACCATCGATGACTGAATTTGCACCTGGAGCAGAGATGCAACCCACGAAAGGCAGTTATGCGGCTGTCGGCCTCGGCATGATGCTCGGCGCGCACGTCAGCCCGCGCTCGCGCAGCGAGATCGAGCATGCCGATGTCGTTTTCGGTCTGGTCTCCGACGCCATCGTCGAGCTGTGGCTGCAGGAGATGCGTCCGGACATGCGCAGCCTGCAGCCGTACTACGCCGAGGGGAAGCGCCGCACCCGCAGCTATCGCGAAATGATCGATGCGATGCTCGCCGAAGTGCGTGCCGGCCACCGGGTCTGCGGCGTGTTCTACGGCCACCCCGGCGTTTTCGCCCAAGTGCCGCACCACACCATCGCCCAGGCGCGGGCCGAAGGCTTTTCCGCCGAGATGCACGCCGGAATCTCGGCCGAGGATTGCCTCTACGCCGACCTCGGCATCGACCCGGGTACCTACGGTTGCCAGCACTACGAAGCCAGCCAATTGCTGTTCTATCAGCGACGCCTGGATCCCTCCGCCTATCTGGTGCTCTGGCAGATCGGCGTGGTCGGGGACCGCTCGGTGTCGCGGTTCGGGACCGGTGCGGCCTATCGCCAGCTGTTGCTGGAACTCCTGGCGGAGGAGGGATATCCGCCAGGGCACGAGGTCGTCGTCTACGAAGCCGCCACCCTGCCGATCTCTGCCCCCCGGATGGAGCGCCTGCCGCTGTCGGCTCTCGTGGACGCAACGCTCAGCCCCCAGAGCACCCTTGTGGTGCCCCCGGCCCGCCCCATGGCCCGCAATGAGGCCATGCTGGCCAGAATCGCCGAGATCGATGCGGCATCTTATTGAAGTTGTTGATATTTTTGACAGGCTGACTTAGCCTGCCAGTTGATGTCAATGGATTAGCGTCGGATTGGGCTTGGGGATAAGCCCGGAAACCAGGGCCGCGAGCAACACGGACCTGTGTGAAAACTCAGGGTCATGGCCATAAAACCGCCTGAACCACGTCTACTCATAGATAATAGGGGGAGTTGTAATGTCGAATGTGATTCAGTTTCTTGAATCGATGGGTGCCAATGCCGCCATGGCGCGGATGTCCATCTCAGATTACGAAGCGGCTGTTGCGGCGTTGAATGTTGATGAAAACCAACGCGACAGCTTGTGCAGAGGGGATGTCAGCATGCTTGGTGGTCAGCTGAATGGTCGGGATACATTACTCTGCCTCGTTTTCAGTCCGTCTGAAGAAGAAGAGAGGAAGGCCCCGGATCAGGAAGAAGAATCGTCGGAAGAAGAACCGAAGCCGGAATGACTTTTCGGCTCAATCCATACGGAAACTAGGCTTGGGGTGAGTTGTGCAAAGGATGCTCCTGACATTGGTAATTGCGTTTCTGTCCATGGCATCGGCCATGACCGTTCATGGCGCGTCTCGCTTCGGCGATCTTCTTGCCGAAGCCGACAGCGTACGCAGCTCCAACCCCAAGCGCTTTTTGGAAATCATCGACGACCTCGACAAGCGAAAGTCCGAGGCGACGAAGCTTGAATCGCAAAAGCTCCGCTACCTGCAGGCTTTCTCCTCGATCTATCAGGATCGTTTTGCCGAGGGCGTCAATCAATCGACGAAGCTCTACGGACATGTCTCCGACGTCGATCTGAAATTTCGTACAGGCAGTCTCATCGCCAATCTGACTGCGATCAGCCGTGATTTCAGCACTGGCCTGCCCTATGTGCACAGCAACCTGGAAATGCGCGACGAGGTGAAGGACAAGAGCATCCGGCAAGATGGGATCGGTGCCGCCGCGATGTTCTACAACCAGATGGGTCAATACTCGCTGGGTCTGAAGTACGCCGATGAAGTCCTTGGCGGATCTCCAGCGCCGCGCGTGAAATGTTTTGCCAGCAGCGTGAAGCTCGAGTCCCAGCAGGTGCTCGGCAAACTCGACGGTTCCAGTCATGCGTTCGATTCGGCTCTGGCTGATTGCCTCAAAATACCGGAGCTGATGGCGGCCAGCATGCTGCGCGCGACGCGCGCGCGCGAACTGGCGAAATTGGGTCGCATAGAAGATGCCGTCGCGCTGCTGGAGCAGGATGCACTCCCGGACGTGCTGGCCACGCACTACCCGCGTCTGATCGCGGAGATCCGTTCGCTACTCGGTGAGTTGAAACTCAAGAAAGGCGATCTCGACGAAGCGCAAAAACAGGCGAGTGAGACGGTGGCACTCGGCGACGCAATCAAGTCTACACAGGCCCTGGTGACGGCTTATGGCACGCTTTACCAGATCGCCGAACGTCGTGGTCAAACGGACCAGGCGCTGGCGATGTACAAACAATATGCCCATGCCGAGAAGGCCTATCTTGGCGACGTGAAGGCGCGCGAAGTCGCTTTTGTGATATTCCGGGAAAAGACAGAGCAACAAACGCAGCAGCTCGCGCTTGAACGCGTGAGCGCGCAAAAAGCACGCCTTGCAATGGTGTTCCTGATGCTGCTGCTCGTGGGCATCATCTTCTGGGCCATCCAGATCAAGCGTCACCAGAGTCAATTGCAGCGGCTGGCGCAGACCGACACGTTGACGGGTCTTGGCAATCGCCATTTCTTCACGCAGAAATCCGAACGTGCGTTGATCGACGCCGCGCGCGCCGGCCAGCCTGCCGCTCTGGTCATGTTCGATCTCGACCACTTCAAGGCGATCAACGATACTTACGGCCACGGCGCCGGCGACTGGGTGTTGAAACAGGTCGGCAAGACCTGCTCTTCGCACTGTCGCAAGGTCGACTATCTCGGCCGTATCGGCGGAGAAGAGTTCGCGGTCCTGCTGCATGGGCTCGATCTGCCGACGGCCGCGCGCCTTGCCGAAGACTGCCGTTCGCAGCTCGCCCAGATCGATACCCGCGAATGCGGATATTCGTTCGTGGTCACCGCGAGCTTCGGCGTCAGCTCCACCGCCCAGTCCGGTTACGACCTGTCGCGTTTGCTTTCGCATGCCGATCAGATGCTGTATCGCGCGAAGAACGAAGGCCGCAATCGCGTGTGCGCCTACACCGCTGAAACCGCCGCTGATTACAAATCACCGAAACGCGCGCCGACGCTGAGCGTGGTCGGCGGTTGATGCGGGACGCCCACTGCTTGGCGCGATGACACTCGGCGACGGTTCCGTCGTTTCAGGGGCACCGTTGGATGGACCGTTGGTCCTTCCCGCCGAGCAGTGGCGGTCATTGCGCGCGGCCTACGCAGCTTCTCCGCGCGCTTATCACCACTTCGGGCATGTGCAGGATGTGCTTGCGCACTACCGCGTGATCGATGCAGGCATCGGATGGCATCGCCCTCACGAAGTCTGGTTGGCGGTGTTGTACCACGATGCCGTCTATGTCCCCGGTCGCAGCGACAACGAGGTTGCCTCCGCCGGTCTCGCCGTCGAGCACATCGAGCGCCGATGGCCGCAGCCGGGCATCGATTCGCGACGCATCGCAGACCTGATCCTGTTGACCGCCCGTCACGGAAGCCTGCGCTTTGAAGATGCCGGCACAGGAGAGGCGGGCGAAGATGCACGTCTCTTTCTGGATTGCGATATGGCCATTCTCGGTGCCTTGCCGGAGGCGTTCGCGGTTTATGACCGGGCCATCGCAGAGGAATACAGCGCCGTACCGCGATGGCTGTATCGCATCCAGCGCCGGAAGTTCTTCCGAAAACTGCTCGCCTCCGACAGGATTTTCCTCAGCGATTTTTTTCGCGAGCGCTTCGAAGCGCAGGCGCGGCGCAATCTTCAGGCGGCGCTGAAGGCTTAGAATCGACAGATGAAGACAGATACCGTGATCGAGCCCGCCACGCTCGAACTTGCCATGATCAAGAATATTGCCGCATATCATTTCGTTCCGGTGGCGGATCCGGATGCGCTCGCAGCGCGGCTGCGGGTCCGCGCACAGATAGATGGACTCTGCGGCACCATCCTGGTGGCCGGGGAGGGCATCAATCTCTTTCTGGCGGGCGAAACGGCAGCGATCGACGGTTTCATCGACGCGCTTCGGGAGGACGTGCGATTCGCGGAGATGACGGTCAAGGCCAGCGTTTCGAGCGACGTGCCTTTTTCGCGGCTCAAGGTGAAGGTCAAACCGGAGATCATCAGTTTCCGCCAGTCCGATGCATCGCCCGATGGCGGGCGGGCACCGACGGTCTCGCCGGCGTCGCTCGCGCGCTGGATCGGCCAGGGCACCGACGACAACGGTCGCCGGTTGGTGCTGCTCGACACCCGCAACCGTGAAGAGGTCGAGTACGGCACTTTCGCGGATGCGATGGTGCTGCCGATCGACAACTTCACCGAATTGCCCGATGCCGTGCTGGCGCAGCGCGAAGCGCTGGCCGATGCCACTGTCGTCAGTTTCTGCACTGGCGGGATCCGCTGCGAGAAAGCCGCGCTGTGGATGCGCGCGCAGGGAATGGATAATGTGCTGCAGCTCGATGGCGGCATCCTCGGCTATTTCGAAGCGGTGGGTGGTCAAGGTTACGCGGGTGCGTGTTTCGTGTTCGATGACCGGATCGCGCTGGAGCCCTCACTGGCTCCCATTGCCGGCACGAACCGGTCAGAATCCACGGATTCACCGAGAGGAAATCGCGACCATGGCTGAGATGGGCTGGATTGGACTGCTGTTGGCCATCGTCGGGGCGTACTTCGCCATCAAAGTGGTGAAGTTCGTCTTCAAGCTGTTCTGGTGGGCGGCGGTGCTGTTCGGCGCGTACTGGTTTCTTGCGCCGGCGCTGGGGCTGCCGCGCCCGTTCTGACTGCATCCAGTCGCCTTTGCGGAGGATGGCAATGACATCGCTCGTCACGACATCGCGGGATCCCCGCGTCGACGCCTACATCGCGCGTTCGGCCGACTTCGCCAGACCGATCCTCGAATACGTGCGTGCGCGGGTGCACGAGGCATGTCCCGATGTCGAAGAGACGATCAAATGGGGTATGCCGACCTTCGTGTATGCGGGCAGCATCCTCTGCGGCATGGCCGCGTTCAAACAGCACGCCTCGTTCGGATTCTGGAAACATGCGCTTGTGGTCGGCGACGGCTCACCTGCCGAGGGCATGGGGAGCTTCGGGAAACTCTCGTCGGTCGCGGATCTCCCGGCGAAGCGGCAATTGCTGGCCTATCTCAAGAGAGCAGCGCGCCTGAACGAGCAGGGCGTCAGGACGCCGGCTGCGCGCAAGGCCGCAACGCCCAAGCCGTTGCCGGAGGTTCCCGCCGATTTCGCAGCCGCATTGCACGGCAATGCGGCTGCGAAGACCGCGTTCGAGCATTTTGCTCCGAGCCATCGTCGCGAATATCTCGAATGGATTCTCGACGCCAAGCGCGAGGAGACGCGTGCGCGCCGGATCGCACAGGCCGTGGAATGGCTTGCGGAGGGCAAATCCCGGAACTGGAAATACGAAAACTGCTGAAGCGGTTTCAGCGCAGCGCTTCGTCCGTTCGCATCACCGGATACAGCCCGTAACGTTCGTCCCATGCGCTGTGCAGGCGATGGAAGAATTCCAGTCGAGCCTGTGGGTCGGCGGCGAATTTCGGGTCTTCCTTGACCTTGCGTTCGAAGCGTTCGCGCAACGCGGGATCGCGCGCCAGCATCTCGCGTGCCACGTCCTCTGCGACGTAATCCTCCATGTATTCCTTTTGCTCGAACGCATTGTTGAACAGCCCCCACGCGAGCAGCGAATCAGGCGCGAGCGGTTCGAGCAGCGACATCGCCAGCCGTGCCTTGGGTTGCGCGATCGGGACGAACAGTGCACCCGCACCGATGTCGCGGCTTTCGGTTGTCCATTCGCCGTCCACCGTGAGCCGTTGGTGGCTCTCGGAAGAAGCGGCGGCGAATGTCGGAGTCTCGTCGCGGAAAATCCCGACTTCCGCGTCCGGAAGCGCTTGGTTCAATCGCTCGTAAACGATCCCATGCGTTCGCAGCCGGGGGGCGACCATGTCGGCGTAGAAGGCTGGCACGAGATAGCCGCCTTTCGGTGCCGCGATGGCGAGACCGGGCACGACATCGTCGCGCAACGGGACCTTCCACAGCTGCGGTCTGCTGTCGTCGTAACGCGTCATCAGCGCGCCGGACACCTCCGACGGCGTGCGGGTATAGACGTAGCCGCGGAAATCGATGGTGCGGACCTTGTCGCTGGCGGTCCAGCTCAACGGGACCTTGCTGCCGCCGAGCTGTTTCGCGCGAGCATCGGCTTCCAGCGCGGTCCTGCGCCAGTCGATGCCGTGTTTCGCCGCGAGTTCCATCACCGCGATCACGGTGTTGCGCGTGATCCGGACCCGGGTCGGGTAGTCCTTCCACGAATGGGTTTCGACCAGCATCGCGATGCGATTGCGCAGATGGAAATAGCCGGTCGAGAAACGCGGCGGCGCAACGCCATCGACGAATCCGGATGCCGGGTTGTCGTTTTCGACGAAGGAGGGATAGAACGCTACCGGCAGAGATCCCTGCTTGCGCAGTGCGGTCAGCGTGCCTTCCCGCAGTGCGAGGCCGGCAGCGCGCAAGGCTTCGTCGCCGGCGTGCAGCGGTTCGACCTGGATCGACACGTCGTGCTCGAATTTCGCGCCGTCGGTGACGTGCAGGTCGATCGTGGCGATCGGGTCCCAGGCATTCACCAGCGCCAGCATCGCCTGCATCTCCGGCGTGTCGGCCTTGGCGTAGTCCCGATTGAGGTTGTAGTTCTGCGCGGTGACGCGCCAGCCCATTTCAGCCGGGCCGTTCTGGTTCGGGCGGTTCCATGCGCCGAAGCGTTCATGACCATCGATATTGAACACCGGTACGAAGATCAGCACGACCTTGTCGAGCGCGCTACGCGCGGCCTCTCCGTCCAGCATCTGCCGCAGCGCAAGGAATCCCGCGTCCTTGCCGTCGATCTCGCCCGCGTGGATCCCGCCCTGGACCAGTACGACCGGAAGGCCAGCATTCCGCGCAGCGTCGGCGGTCAGCGCACCACGGTTGCTGGCGATCAGGGCCTTCATCGGCCGGCCTTCTGGCGTGGTGCCGAAATCGATGCAGCGCACCCGTTGCGGGTAGAGACCCGCGAATGCGTCGCAGAGCGCGATCACTTCAGCATAACGGCCGGTGCGCGCGTATCCGCTGCGCTCGGCTTCAGTGGTAAGCGCTGGAGCAGCGTGGGCAGAGATGGTCGCCATGAGCACCAGCAGGGGCAACGCGATCGACAGGGCAGGGCGCATGGCGGAAGGGCTCGGAGACAATCGGGTATTGTGCCCCGGTGGGTCCTGTCGCGGGCATGTCGTTGGTCATGCGCGATCGCCTGGGAGGGCATGCGAAGATTGGCGTCTTGGTACCGACGTCCACAGGATTGACCATGAGCGCACCGCACTACACCCTTTATTACTCTCCGGGATCGGCCAGTCTGGTCGTTCACTGGATGCTGATCGAATTGGATGCGCCGCATACGCTGGCGCTCGTCGATACGGCTGCGGGCGCACAGAAGCAGCCCGAATATCTTGCGCTGAACCCGAACGGCGTTGTCCCGACGCTGGCGATCGATGGCGTGCCGCACTACGAAGCCGCTGCGCTGCTGATGCACCTAGCGGATGCGTTCCCCGCCTCGGCGCTCGCGCCCACGCTGGCGGACCCGCAACGCGTCGACTACACCCAATGGATGTTCAATCTCGCCAATATGGTGCAGCCGCTGTTCCGGCAGTGGTGGTATCCGCATGAGCCTGCGGGCGAGCAGCACGCCGATGCCGTGCGGAATTGTGTGCAGCCGCGGATCGAGGCGCAGTGGCAACGCATCGACCGGCATCTCGCCGAACATGGCCCGCATCTGCTTGGCGATCGCCTGACCGCCGCCGATTTCTACCTCGTAATGCTGATGCGCTGGTCGCGGAACATGCCGAAGCAGGCGATCGAATGGCCGCATCTGGCCGCGCTGGCATCGCGCCTGAAGGCGCGACCATCGTTCACGACCCTTTACGAGCGCGAAGGGTTGACCGAATGGGTGTGATAACGCCCACTCGATCCGAGCAACGCAGGACATGGAGGCATATACCATGCCTTCACACCCACATCACGTCGGCGATGGTTGCTGCCGGCCCCGATTTCCCGACGAGGCGCTGATCCATGACGACCGCTACCCAAGCCAGCAGGCCGGATTCCGGCGCGAAACTGCCCCGTCAGATTCCCTACATCATCGGCAACGAGGCCTGCGAGCGCTTCAGTTTCTACGGGATGCGCAACATCCTGGTGCAGTTCCTGGTCAGCAGCGTGATCCTGTCCTACCTGCCCGAAGCCGAACGCCAGGGCATGGCAAAAGAGGTTTTCCACAGCTTCGTCATCGGCGTCTATTTTTTCCCGCTGCTGGGCGGCTGGCTGTCCGATCGCTTCTTCGGCAAATACCACACCATCCTCTGGCTCTCGCTGCTGTACTGCGCCGGCCATGCCTGTCTGGCGATGTTCGAAGGAAACCGCAGCGGTTTTTATACCGGTCTGTTCCTGATCGCGCTCGGTTCCGGAGGCATCAAGCCGTTGGTATCGTCGTTCGTCGGCGATCAGTTCACGCAGTCGAACAAGCATCTGGCGAAGATCGTCTACGACGCCTTCTACTGGACGATCAATTTCGGTTCGTTCTTCGCCTCGCTGCTGATGCCGATCCTGCTTCGCGACTACGGTCCTGCGGTGGCCTTCGGCGTGCCTGGCGTATTGATGTTCATCGCGACCATCATTTTCTGGATGGGCCGCAGCAAATACGTCAACATGCCTCCGAGCGCGCACGACCCCAATGCGTTCATGCGCGTGGTGATGACCGCGCTACGCGGAGGCGATGCCGGCCGGACGGGTACGGGCAGCGTAGTCGCCGCGAGCGGCGTGTTGATCGCTGTCGGCATGTTGCTGGGCTGGTGGCTGTCGCCGGTCTGGTGGCCGAAGGATGTCGGCTTCGTCATTTCCTTCTGTCTTGCCCTCGGCGCCATCCTGCTGTTCGGCGGTGTCGGTACCGCGCTGCAACTCGATCATGCGCGCGGTGCGCATCCGGACGAGGTGGTCGACGGCGTACGCGCGGTGCTGCGGATTCTGATCATCTTTGCGATCGTCAGCCCGTTCTGGTCGTTGTTCGACCAGAAGGCATCGACCTGGGTGCTGCAGGGAAAGACCATGATCCTGCCCCATGACCAGTGGTGGTGGCCCAGTTGGCTGATCAAGGAAGCTGGACAGATGCAGGCGCTCAATCCGCTGCTGGTGATGGCCCTGATTCCCTTCAACAATCTCGTGCTGTATCCGCTCTTGACGAAATCGGGCTTCAAGGTCACCGCCCTCCGCCGGATGGGCTTCGGAATCGCTTTTTCAGGACTTGCGTGGGTCTTCGCCGGCATGATCCAACTGTGGATCGATGGCGGCGACCCGGTGTCGCTGGCGTGGCAGATCCTGCCTTACGCGTTGTTGACCCTCGGCGAGGTGTTGGTGTCGGCGACGGGCCTTGAGTTCGCGTACAGCCAGTCTCCGCCGAAGATGAAGGGCGTGATCATGAGTTTCTGGATGCTGTCGGTCACGTTCGGCAACGTCTGGGTGTTGCTGACCAACGCGGCGGTGCGCAACGACACTGCGATGGCGCAGATCGCGAGTACCGGGTTGAGCGAGAACGCGTTCCTGATGTTCTTCTTCGCCGGATTCGCGTTCGTGGCAGCGCTGATCTTCGCCGCCTACGCCAGGCGTTATCCGTTGCAGGACTACTACCGTGCGGCCTGATCCCTGTGCGATGTTGGAACTGCGCGCGTCATCTCATCGGGAGCAGGCATGAACGGCTACATCACGTTGGCGCTGATCGCAGTGACCGTCCTGGTCTCCTGGCAGGCCTGGGAGCGGCCACGTTTGCTGGAACGCCTGATTCTGTGGCCACCGGCGATCGATCGCCAGCAGCAGTACGACCGGTTGCTGACCCATGGTTTCATCCACGCAGACGGGATGCACCTGATCTTCAACATGATCACGCTGTATTCGTTCGGCCAGATGATGGAGGGCTACTTCAGCGCACGCATCACGCCGATCGGCTATCTGCTGTTCTATCTGTCTGCGGTGGTGGTTGCGATACTGCCGACTTTCATGAAGTACCGGCACGATCCGAGTTATCGCAGTCTTGGTGCGTCCGGTGCAGTCTCGGCGGTCCTGTTCGCATCGATACTGTTGGATCCATGGAACGGGATCTATCTGTTCATGATCCCGATTCCCATACCGGCTTTCATCTTCGCCGGCCTGTACGTCTGGTACAGCATCTGGATGGACAAGCGCGGTGGCGACAACATCAATCACAGCGCCCACCTGTGGGGCGGGCTTTACGGAATGATGTTCACCCTGCTGCAACAACCGGAACTGGCCGGCCAGTTCCTGCGTCGCCTGGTCAGCCCCACTTTCGGCGGGGGCTGACCGGACGGTGTCGCATCAAGCGGCGTAGGCGGTACGGGTGATTTCGCCGCCGTAGGTCTGCTGCAGACGCTTCTGGATCACGTAATCCAGCAGTTGGAACTCGCGGGTGGCGGTATCGCCCTGGCGGGCGAGGTCGTACAGCCGCTCGACGACGGTGTCGTCGCTGACGTTGGCGGCGGGAGCATCGAGTTGCATATGGACTCCTCAGAGAAAGGTGTCGCTTTCGGTGGGACTGGGAACGCTGCACGGGTGTTTCAAAGGAGTTCAAAGCACGAACCGTGCCAGCCTTTTTGGCGTCGCTCTGGCAGGTTCAATCTGCCGCAATGTGTCAGCTTTCAACCGGACGCTGATTGGCGATGACCTGCTGGGTCGCATGCCCGCGACCCGATGACCCGGGGAGGTTGGGCGCCATGATGCTCGAGAATCCGCTGTATTCAGGCATGTTCAGCCTGGCACGGGTGTTGCGGCGCTGCCGCTTGTCCGCCCGGCTGAAAAAACTTCATCCCCCCACTTCCCAAAACAGCGGTCATGTGGTGTATGGTGGGCGCACTGTTCCAAGCGGGATCACGGTACATCGTGGCCCGATGCGGTAGATCCAAGGTTGCAAGCCGGCAGCGGCCCGTCCCGAATTCCTTCCTGAAGGCGTTCTCGACGGGGTTACACTCGGTCAAGCCCAGACGATCCGCTCATCGTTCGCGTTACCCCTGGCTAGACAGTCGCGGCGCCGCAAGGCTTCGTGTATCCACCAACTGTTTATGTTTAAGAGGAGTAACACACCATGTCCGATCGTCAGAGTGGCACCGTCAAGTGGTTCAACGATGCCAAGGGCTATGGCTTTATCACCCCGGAAAGCGGCCAGGATCTTTTCGTCCACTTCCGTTCGATCCAGGGCAATGGCTTCAAGTCGCTGAAGGAAGGCCAGCAGGTCACCTTCAAGGTTGTGCAGGGCCAGAAAGGCCTGCAGGCCGACGAAGTCCAGGCGCTCTGATACCGTACATACGAAACATGGCCCCGGGCGCCTGCGCTTGGGGCTTTCTTATTGGTTTCACCGGATGCGGTCCCGGCCGATAGGCTCCCGTATCCATCACCAGTCAATTCTCCAGGAGTAACGCAACATGTCAGATCGTCAGAGCGGCACCGTCAAGTGGTTCAACGATGCCAAGGGTTTTGGCTTCATCACCCCGGAAAGCGGCCAGGACCTTTTCGTCCACTTCCGTTCCATCCAGGGCAACGGCTTCAAGTCGCTGCAGGAAGGCCAGAAGGTCACCTTCAAGGTCGTGCAGGGCCAGAAAGGCCTGCAGGCTGATGAGGTCCAGGCGGTCTAATCCCCCGCTTGTACAATCAAGACCCCGGGCGTTCGCGCCCGGGGTTTTTTATTGCCTGGAATTTCATGGCGGGGTGTTTCGTCCATGGATTCCGCCGCCGAACGACGTCTCCGATCTTCGGTCCGCCGACATCATCCGGTATCCTGACCACCCCATTGTCGCCACGGTAGGCACCGTATCCCCATGAGTTACGTCATGTCCAAAGCGATCCGTTTTCCGCTTGCGGCAACGCTGAGTGCCATCGTCCTGCTGGCCGCTTGCGACCAGAAAAAGGACGCCGCGTCCACGCAGGCACCGGCCGAGGCGCCCGTCGCCGAGCAGGCGCAACCTGCGCCGATCGAACTGAAGGACGTGATGGAGAACGATGCCCGCTACATCATCGGCATCAGTTATCCCAAGCAGGCCGCTAAATATCAGGGCCTTGCGCAAGCCCTGCGCACCTATGCGGACAGCGCGCGCGCGGAGCTTTTGAAAGCGGTCGCCGCCGGGGATGTCATCAAGCAGGATGGACTTTACGATCTGACCCTGAACTTCACGCTTGTCGCGGAGACGCCCGAGATCGTTGCGGTGGCTGCCGACGGCAGCAGTTTCACCGGAGGCGCCCACGGCGTGCCGCTGGTCGCGCGCTTCGTGTGGTTGCCGCAACAGAACGCGCTGTGGACTTCCGACAGCATGTTCGCCGACCCGCGCAGTTGGCGAGTCATTTCCGACTACACGCGCGAACAACTCCACGCCGCATTGTCGCAGCGCGTGGACGCCGACGAACTTCCTCCGGAAGAACGTGCCGACGTCATGCGTTCGGTCGGCAGGATGATCGATGCAGGCACCGAGCCGGTCGCCGACTCGTTCGCTGCGTTCGAGCCGGTGCTCGCACCCGAGAGCGACAAGTTGATGGGGCTGCGCTTCGTGTTTCCGCCGTACCAGGTCGGGCCCTACGTCGACGGCGTGCGAACGGTCGAAGTGCCCACGTCCGTGCTGATGCCGCATCTCGCGCCGGCGTATCGGGGCATGTTCGTGGCGGTGAATCCAGCCACGGTGGTCGATGCCGCACCGACGCAGGACATTCCACCAGTGCAATGAATACCGCTGCCGCTCAAGCGGTGGCGAACAGAGCGGCAAGCACCGCGCCGCAGTCGTTTTCCAGTTTCAGATCGACCAGCGTGTCCGCGCGCGTCTGTCCGCGATTGAGGATCGCCACGGGCGCGCCGCGCTCGTGCGCCATCCGCGCGAAGCGGAAACCCGAATACACCATCAGCGACGAGCCGACGACCAGCATCGCGTCGGCCGCTTCCAGCGCCGCCACTGCCTGCGTGTAGCGCAGGCGCGGCACGTTTTCGCCGAAAAACACCACATCGGGCTTGAGCATTCCGCCGCAGAGCGTGCAATAGGGCGGCTCGAACTTCAGGACGGCGGCGGTATCGATATCCGCGTCGCCGTCCGGCGCTGCCGCCGCGTCGCGGGGTGTCCAGTCGGCGTTGGTCGCGGACATCCGCGCCTGCAGTCCGGTTCGCGGTCGTTCGTCGCCGCAGCCGAGGCAGACGACCCGGTCCAATCGCCCGTGCAGGTCGATGACGGCCCGGCTGCCGGCGCGCTGGTGCAGGGTGTCGACGTTCTGGGTCACCAATGCCGTGATGCGGCCGGTCTGTTCGAACGCCGTCAGTGCGCGATGACCCGCGTTCGGAGCTGCGGTCGAAAACCCCGGCCAGCCGACGTAACTGCGCGCCCAGTAGCGGCGATACGTGGCGGGATCGCCGACCAGCGCCTGATAGGTCACCGGTGGCGGTCGTTTCCACGCGCCATCGGTGTCGCGATAGTCGGGAATGCCCGAAGCGGTACTGACGCCGGCACCCGTGAGCACGAACACCCGAGGGTAGCGATCCAGCCACGCGCGCAGCGCATGCGCATCGGCTGCGATCGATCCGGTATCCGATGTGCGAAGCGAAGACGACATCGGGCAAGCATAGGCCATGCCTGTGCTGTAAGCGTGCCGGAAACGACATCGCCCGGACGAGCCGGGCGATGTCGGGACACAACAGCGAAGCGGGTCAGTGCGCGGTCAGACCCCGACGCTTCAGCAGCGGTTCGATCTGCGGTTCGCGGCCGCGGAACTGCCTGAAGGTGGTCATCGCATCTTCCGAGCCGCCGCGGCTGAGCAGCTTGGCGCGGAACCAGTCGCCGTTCTTGCGGCTGAGGCCGCCGTTTTCCTTGAACCACTCCACGCTGTCGGCATCCAGCACTTCCGACCAGATGTACGCGTAATAGCCGGCCGAATAGCCGCCCATGATGTGGCTGAAGTACGTGGTGCGATAACGCGGCGGCACGGCATAGAAATCGGTGCCGTTGGTTTTCAGCGCAGCCGATTCGAACGCGATCAGGTCCTTGCCGGCCGGGATCTGGTTGATGCCCAACTGGTGGTAGCTCTGATCGAGCATCGCCGCACCCAGATATTCGGTGGTGGTGAAGCCCTGATTGAACTTCGATGCCGCCACCACCTTGTCGAGCAGCGCTTTGGGCATCGGCTCGCCGGTCTTGTGGTGCTTGGCGTAATTGGCCAGCACTTCCGGCCAGTCGGCCCACATTTCGTTGACCTGAGAGGGGTATTCCACGAAGTCGCGCGGCACGCTGGTGCCCGAGAAACGCGGGTATTGCACGTCGGAGAACATGCCGTGCAGCGCGTGACCGAATTCATGGAACATGGTGGTCACTTCGTCCCAGGTCATCAGCGTCGGTTCGCCCGCCGGTGGTTTCGGGATATTCAGATGGTTGGCGACCACCGGCAGATTGCCGGTCAGACCGGACTGCGAGACGTACTCGCTCATCCACGCGCCGCCGCGCTTGGAACGGCGCGCGTACATGTCGGCGATGAAGATCGCCAGCTGTTTGCCGTCGGCGTCGTACACGTCGTACACGGTCACGTCGTCGTGGTAGACCGGCAGGTCGGTGCGCTGCTTGAACTTCAGTCCGTACAGCTTGCCCGCAGCGAAGAACACGCCGTTCTCCAGCACGTTCTTCATTTCCAGATAGGGCTGGAGCTGCGATTCATCGTATTTGTAGCGCGACTGACGCACTTTCTCCGCGTAGAACGACCAGTCCCATGGCTCCAGCTTGAAGCTCGCTTGTCCGTTGGCTTTCTGTTCGGCGTCGATCACCGCTTGCATGTCGACGGCTTCGCGTTTGGCATTCGCGACGGCTCGCGGTGCCAGCTGCGCCATCATCGCGTTCACCGCTTCCGGATTGCGTGCGGTCTCGTCTTCGAGCACATACGCGGCGTGGTTGGGATGGCCCATGATTCCGGCGCGTTCGGCGCGCAGCTTCAGCACTTGCGAGACGATGCCGGTGTTGTCGAAATCGCCGCCGTGGCTGCCGCGACCGATCGATGCCTTGTAGACGCGCTCGCGCAGGGCCCGGTTTTCGAGCTGCGCCAGCGTCGGCTGGCCGGTGGTGTTGAGCAGGGCGATGACGTACTTGCCTTCGAGTTTGCGGGCTTTCGCCGCTTCCGCAGCGGCTGCGATCTGGTCATCGGACAGGCCGGCGAGTTCCGCCTTGGTGTCGACCACGACCGCCGCCGCGTTCACTTCAGCAAGCACGTTCTGGTTGAACTTGGTGCCCAGCGTCGCGAGTTCGGCGTTGATGGCCTTGATCCGTGCTTTCTGGGCGTCGGTCAGATTGGCGCCAGCGCGGGCGAAATCGGTGTAGTAGCGTTCGATCAGGCGCACGCCCTCGGCGCTGAGACCGAGCGACTGACGCTGATCGTGCAGCGACTTGATCCGCGCGAACAGCTTCGGGTTCAGCGAAATGGCGTCGCTGTGCGCCGACAGCTTGGCGGCATAGTCGCCCTGCAGCTTCTCGCGGGTGTCGTTGGTGTCGGCGCCGGTGAGGTTGAAGAACACGGTGGCTGCGCGGCCCAGCACCTGGCCGGATTTTTCCAGCGCGACGATGGTGTTTTCGAACGTGGCCGGCTCGGGGTTGTTGGCGATGACGTCGACTTCCTTCAGCTGGTCCACCATGCCGCGGTCGAACGCCGGGCCGAAGTCGCTGTCCTTGATCTTGTCGAATGCCGGGTACTTCAGCGGCAGCGTGCTTTCTGCGAAGAAGGGGTTGTCCTGGGCGGCGGGTACGGGCATGGAGGTCTTGTCGTTGTCGGCGTAGGCGGGCGGTGTGACGAAGCTGCCGGCAAGGCCGGTGGCGATGGCCAGCGCGACAGCGCAGGCGAGCGGGCGATTCATGGGCGGTCCTCAGCGGGAGCAGGCGTGCGGAATTGCAGCGCTCAGGGTAGCGGATGGGGGCGTCTTCCGGCCCATGACGAAAGGCATGTTGCGAGAGCGATAGAGTGCCGAGCGTGGCCTGTAACACACTGAATTGACGAATTGTTTACAATTTTCCGACGGCTTCTGGCGTTTCCGCCAAACCGCGCATAGCCCCTCTCGTTCATCCCCACCCTCAGGATTCCATGTCATGACTCATTCCCATCGTCACGGCCGCCGTGCATTGCGTATCGGCGGCTTGGCCGCCGCCATCCTGTTCGCCCTGCCGGCCATGGCCCAGGAGGCTGCCGAACCCGGCGCACCGGAACTCGATGCCATCACCGTGACCGCTCAGCGCCGCGCCGAGAACATCCAGGACGTGCCGATGGCGATCACCACCATCGATCGCGAAAAGCTCGAAGTGCTGACCTCCGGCGGCGACGATATCCGCCTGCTGTCGGGCCGGTTGCCGAGCCTCAATATCGAATCCTCGTTCGGCCGCGCCTTCCCGCGCTTCTATATCCGGGGTCTGGGCAATACCGACTTCGATCTCAACGCTTCCCAGCCGGTGTCGCTGGTGTACGACGGCGTGGTCCAGGAAAACCCGATCCTCAAGGGCTTCCCGCTGTTCGATCTGGACCAGATCGAAATGGCCCGCGGCCCGCAGGGCACGCTGTTCGGCCGCAACTCGCCTGCCGGCGTGATCAAGTTCGAATCCGCCCGTCCGGAGCAGGAATTCGGCGGTCACGCCCGGATCGGCTACGGCAAATACAACACCATCAATGTCGAAGGCGCGGTCACCGGCGGCCTGAGCGAAACCGTCTCGGCGCGCCTCTCGGTGCTGCATGAACGCCGCGACGACTGGGTGGACAATGTCGCCAACGGCCCGGGCGACGATCTGGAAGGCTACAAGGAAACGGCCGCGCGCCTGCAGGTGCTGTTCCAGCCCAGCGACACGTTCGAAGCGCTGGCCAATGTGCACATGCGCAAGCTCGACGGCACCGCGCGTCTGTTCCGCGCCGGCCTGATCCGTCCGGGCAGCAACGAGATCAACAGCGGCTTCTCGCGCGACCGCGTCTCCATCGACGGCCGCAACGAGCAGACCCTCGACCAGTTCGGCGCCAACCTGCGCATGCGCTGGGATCTGGGCCGCGTCAGCCTGTACTCGATCACCGGCTACGAAAGCGTCGAAACCTTCAGCCGTGGCGATATCGACGGCGGCTCGGTGTATGCCTTCCCGACCGGCCCGATCGGCACCTCGCTGTTCCCGGCGGAATCCGCCGATGGTCTGCCGGATCACCGCCAGCTCAGCCAGGAATTCCGCCTCGAATCCAACGAGTGGGGCCGCTTCGACTGGCAGGCCGGGTTGTTCTGGTTCGACGAATCGATCGACGTGGACAGCTTTTCCTACGACGGTTTCGGCGGCCCGCAGAACGGCTACGCCATCCAGCGCCAGGACAACACCGCATGGGCGGTGTTCGCCTCGGGCGATTTCGATGTCACCGAGAAATTCAAACTGCGCGGCGGCCTGCGCTACACCGACGACCAGAAAGACTTCACCGCCGAGCGCGTCGTCGGCCCGTTCGGCCCGCCGATCGCGCCGATCAAGGTCAGTCCCAGTGACACCGACGTCAGCTGGGATCTCAGCGCGGTCTACGCAATCAACGACGACGTGAATGTCTACGGCCGCGTCGCCCGCGGTTTCCGCGCGCCGAGCGTGCAGGGCCGTCTGATGTTCGCCGATGCCACGTTGCCGTCCAACCAACTGGTCACCGTCGCCGACACCGAAACCGTGCTGTCGTGGGAAGCCGGCGTGAAGGCGCAACTGTGGGACAACCGCCTGCGTCTGGGCTTCGCGCTGTTCCGCTACACCGTGAACGATCAGCAGCTCACCGCCGTCGGCGGCGCCAGCAACATCGCCACGCTGGTCAACGCCGACAAGACCATCGGCCAGGGCGCCGAGCTGGATGTGCAGGCATGGCTGACCGACAACCTGTTCGTCACCTTCGGCGCCAGCTACAACGACACCGAGATCCAGGACAAGAACCTGACCGTGTTCGGCTGCGGCGGCGGCTGTCAGGTCAACGACCCTGCGGGCACCGTGGCCGGCACCTTCCGCATCGACGGCAACTCGCTGCCGCAGGCGCCGAAGCACGTCTACAACGTCACCGCGCGTTACGGCATCCCGACCAGTCGCGGCGAGTTCTTCGCGTACACCGACTGGGCGTATCGCAGCGACGTCAATTTCTTCCTGTACGAATCGACCGAGTTCACCGGCGCCTCGCTGCTGGAAGGCGGCCTGCGTCTGGGCTACGCCTGGAACAGCGGCGATTACGAAGTGGCGTTGTATGGCCGCAACATCACCAATGAAGAAGCCATCGTCGGCGGCATCGACTTCAACAACCTCACCGGCTTCCTCAACGAACCGCGCACCTGGGGCGTTGAGTTCAAGGCGAAGTTCTGATCCGCAAGACCCGGCCCGCAGTGATGCGGGTCGGGTGTTTCATTTGGTTTCACAATTCCCGCCGTTTTCCATTTCCCGCAAGCAATCAAGTGTCGTAGGGTGGGCTTTATGCCCACCACTGCGCCGCATGCGGCGCCAGCATCATGGATCGAGTCGGAATTCTTTGTGGGCAATCCGATAAACAGCACCATTTGAACTTCATGACGGTGGGCGTAAAGCCTAAGGTCTCCCCACTTTTTCTGTTTGCCGATCAATGAGATAAAGCTTATTGTCTGCAAAAACAGCGCGTGCATGACGCGGTTTTTTCCTCGGGGTATCGAAGCCTGAGGACCACGCCATGCACGC
>JAFLDZ010000006.1 GCA_017302135.1 Lysobacterales bacterium
CACGACGCGGAAGCCGTCGGCGCTGGCGAAGCGTGCCCACTGCACCGCGAGCGCATCGGCCAGGTCGCCCGAACGGGCGGTGCGGCGCAGGATGTCGCGGGCGTCGCCCAGCGCGCGTTCGCCCGCGCCCGGACGCCAGTCGAACGATACGGGCGCGTTGCCCACCGGGTGGCCGGCGGCGGCGCTGGTTTCGGCGATCGCGCCGAGCACCCGTGCGTGGGGCGGACGATCCCACCAGAAGCCGATGTTCCAGGCTGCGGTGGGCTGTCGCGGTGCGTCGGCGACGTGCCAGAAATCCGCCGGCCAGTACAGCAGGTCGCCGCGGGACGCTTCCTCCACGATGGCGTGGCCCATGTGCGCAGAGAATTCGAGCGCGTCCTGCAGATCGGTGTGTGCGTAGCCGTAGTTGTAGGGCCACAGCACGAACCGCTTGCGGCCGATCACCGGCATGGTCAGCACGCTCATCTGTCCGCGGTGTACGCCGAACGGTGTGCGCCGGTAGCAGCCGAGGAAGGTGCAGGTGTCGACGCCGCCGTTGGCCATGCCGACTTCGCCGGCGACCTGCCGCACCCACTGCCGCGCGCGTTGCCACAACGCGGGTTCGTACAGATGCGGGTTGGCCAGCAGCACGGTGAAATCGGTCTGCGGATAGCGGCCCAGCAGGCGTCCGAGATAAGCCTGCAGATCGCCGTCGCCGTGCATCGGCACGAAATCCGGCGACATCGCGATCTTGCGTCCGTCGAGCCAGACCACGAACTCAACCCCGGGGTCGCCCTGCAGGAAGCGCAGGCCAGCGGCGCACAGGGCCGCGAACAGCAGCGGACCGTCGTCGTCGGGATTGGCGTCGGCCACGGTACCCGGCAGCCGCTCCCATCGTTCGCGCAGGAAGTCGCGGAAACGCTGCCGCGTATCGATGGCGGTGGCTATGTTCATGCTGCGAACATGCCTCCGAAGGGACGCACCGCCAGTTCGTAGCGGCGCGGGCGCCCGTGCTCGATCGGCTGGCCCAGTTCCGCCAGCAGCGGTGCCATGTCCGCGGGCAGCAGGCCTTGCGGATTCGCGCGCACGGTACGGTCGATGAGCACGTTCTGGATCAGTTCCTCCACATCGAAGCGCGAGGTGACCGCGACCGGCAGCCTGCGTTCGCCGTGCCCGGCGAGGACCGGGCGCAGCCGCTCGAAGACCGCGCGCCCGTAACGGTCGACCCAGAGGTGGGTGTGCAGGGTGTCGATCCCGCCGGCCCAGGGGCGTTCGAAGGCGTCGCAGTGCGGCAGCAGCGCGTTGAAGCGTCCGAAGTCGACGCAATCGGGCATCGGTTCGCCGTCGATGCGCTCGTAATCGAGAATGCCGCCGAGTTCGTCTTCGCCGGCACGGCGCAGATTCGTCAGCCCGAACGTGGCCGGATCGCGCGCGATCGCCGAGCCGGCGAGCAGGGCGAAGGTGCCGCCCTTGGAGATGGGTGTGAACAGCCCGGCGTGGTCGATCAGCAGGTCGACGGTGGCTTGGCGGTCTTCGTCGGTCTCGCCGGGGAAGCCGAAGAAGAACAGCGGCTGCAGCGCGATATCGGAGCGGGCGAAAGCGGCAAGGGCCGGACGCAGGACGCGCTCCACCCGGTTGATGCCCTTGCCCATCGCTTCGAGGACGCGCGCCGAGCCCGACTCCAGCCCGAACGAGGCCTGGCGCAGCCCGCTGCGTTGCATCAGTTGCACGAAGCGGTCGTCGAAACCGTGGGTGAGATACAGCTCGCAGCTCCAGCTGATGTCGATCTGCTGCGCGATCAGGCCTTCGGCGAAACGCTGCAGGAAGTTCGGCGGCAAGGCATCGGCGGCGAGATAAAAATGAGTCACGCCCTCCGCGCGCAGCCGGGCCACGGTCGCGAGTGCGGTCGCGGTGTCCATGTGTCGCGATGGGGCGGTCGGGCGGTCGGAATTCAGGCCGTAGTCGCAGAAGGTGCATTGGTTCCAGAAACAGCCGCGGACCGGCGCGTAGTTGACCCGACGCTCCGGAGCGAGATACAGGCGCCAGTCGATCCAGTCGTAGCGCGGCGGATAGCGCGCCCAATCGAACGCTTCGAAACGGCCGTCGCGCGACTCCGCCGGCCGCAGCGCGACGTAACGCTGCGCGCTGGGGTCGATGCGCGCCGGTTCGCCGGGCACCACTACTTGAGTCGGTGCTTCGCCGCCATCGCGCACCCACGCGAGCAGCGCCGCGAGGCCAAGCTCTGCTTCGCCTACGAACAGACCGTCGCAGCAGGCCCGCAGCGGCGCCAGCGCCGCGTCGCTGCAGCGGTACTTCACGATATCGGTGATCGCGGTGCCGCCGGCGATCCGGGGCGTGCCCGGAAACACTTCGGCAACCGCGTCCAGCAGGCAGAAACCCGGCACCAGATGGGTCGAGAAGGGCATGCTCACGCCGACGAACAGATAGTCGCCGTGTACGGCATGGCGGCGCAGCAGGGCAACCAGGTCGCGGCGCAGGCGCGTCGATGCGTACACCTTCGCCAGCATCCGCGCCGCCGTGGGTTCGTAGGCGGGCGCGGCGAAGGCGTTGAAGAAGTCGTACGGGCCATACACGATGCCGAGCAATGCCTCGAAGGCGCGCACCTGCGCGCGCGCTTCGGCATACGCCTCGGGCTGATAGAACGCTTCGCCGCGCAGGGTCGCCACCACCTCCGCAGGCTGCAGGAAGCCACAGATCGCCTTGGCGCGCAGCAGATCGGCGATGCGGCCCTGGGTGCTCAGGTCGAGCTCGGGGCTGGCGTCCAGTGCGGCCAGTTCGGTGTCGATGTCCTCGCCCAGCGCGGCGATCGCACCGGCATCGAACACCGAGCGGAACCACAGCGCGTTGAGGTCGAGGATCTCGGCCTCGGCGCCGGTTGCGTCGATCGCAGCGGCGACGTAGGACAGCGAGTGATACGGATAGGTGAAATCGCCGTAAGGCGGATGCAGCAGCAGAATCCTCTGCGCGAGCACTTGTCGCGACGCCGCCGAATCGTTGCCATGGCCGCTCATGGCGCGTCGCTGCCGGCGCTTGCCCGCAACATGCGCGCCATATCGCGGCACTGCTGCGCACGCGGATCGGCGGCCCCGGCCAGGGTTTCCCACAGCGCCGCCGCTTCGCGGAAATGCGCCTGCGCGGGCTGCGGCCGGTCCTGATCCAGATCGAGCTCCGCGAGGCTGGTCAGCGCGGAGGCGATCTCGAGGCCGCGATCGCCGCGCGCGCGCAGGATCGCCACCGCTTCACGCAGCCCACGCTCCGCCTCCTCCAGTGCGCCGGCGGCATGCAGCGCCAGACCCAGGTTGATCAGGCTGGCGGCGAGCCCGGGATGTCCCTCGCCGAAGAT
Organism: Lysobacterales bacterium; assembly: GCA_017302135.1. Classification (GTDB taxonomy): domain Bacteria; phylum Pseudomonadota; class Gammaproteobacteria; order Xanthomonadales; family Xanthomonadaceae; genus Lysobacter_I. The sequence continues at coordinate 3,344 of JAFLDZ010000006.1, forward strand.
CCCGCGGTTGATCTGCACCGCGCGGCGCAGATGCGGCAGTGCTTCCTGCGCGGCCTGCTCCGCCAGCAGCAGCGCGCCAAGGTTGTCGTGTGCCTGCGCGGTTGCGGGGTGGGCGCCGTAGCAGGTTTCGAAGATCTGCGCCGCGCTGGCGAACTGGCTGCGGGCCGCGTCGTAGCGGCCCAGCGCGCACAGCACGGCGCCGACGTTGTTGCGGGCCTGACCGGTTTCGGGATGCGCCGCGCCGCGCGCGGGTTCCAGGATCGCCAGTGCTTCGGCATGCGCCTTCAGCGCTTCTGCGGCATTCCCCTGCACCTGCAGGGCCATGCCCAGATTGGTCAGGCTGTGCGCGGTGACCGGATGCCCGGCGCGCAGGCTGCGGCGGCGGATATCGAGAGCACGCCGGTGGGTGCGTTCCGCGCCGGCGACATCGCCCCGCCGCAGCAGGGCGCAGCCGACGTTGTTCAGCGCGGTGGCGACGTTCGGATGGTCGGCACCGTAACGCCGTTCGAACACGTCCACCGACTCTCGTGCGCGTTCCAGCGCCTCGTCCAGCCGGCCAAGTGCTTCGTAGACCAGCGCGAGATTGTTCGACACCTGTGCCGTGATCACATGGTCGCGACCGAGGCAGGTCTGGAAACTCGCCAGTGCCGCTTCGATGTGCGCTACCGCCTCCGCCGGCCGGCCGGCGGAGTAGAGCAGACGGCCGAGATTGTTGCGGATCTGGGCGATGTCCGGGTGACCTTCGGGCCGGCGGTGTCCGACCACGAGCAGCGCCCGCTCGAGGAACGCCCGCGCCCCTTCGAGATCGCCGACCGAGTCGAGCAGGGTGCCGACATTGTTGATGCTCTCGGCGGTCAGCGGATGTTCGCCACCAAGCTGGTCGGTACGCAGCTCCAGTGCCTGGCGGTACTGCGGCTCGCAGCTGGCCAGGTCGCCGAGGTCGTGGAACATCCGCCCGAGGTTGTTGGCGCAGGCCGCCACTTCCAGCCCAGCGGGCAGACGCTCGCGCAGCACCGCGAGCGCCGAGGCGTAGGCCTCGCCGGCCGCATCGATCCGGCCAAGCGATTGCAGCACCGCACCCAGTTCATTGAGGCAGACCGCGCGTTCGCAGGGCATCGACGGCTGTTGCCGGTCGTAGATCGACAGCGCCTGTTCCAGCAATGCCTTGGCGCGGCTGGTGTCGCCCTCGGCGTGGACCAGCGCGGCGAGGTCGCGCAGGCCTACGGCATGGCGGACATCGTCGTGGCCGAATGCCTGCAGGCGGGCATGCAGCGCGGTTTCGAAGCAGATCTTCGCTTCCCGCAGCGCAGCGCGCTCCCGGAGCAACTGCCAGCCGGCATCGGACAGGGCTCGGCAACGTGCTTCCGCAGTCGTTGCGTGGCTATCTGACGGTGCAGATGCTGGCGAAGACGGGTGCGTAGAGCCGGGCGAAAGCGCGGATACCGGGACAATACTGCATGCAAGAGCGGCGGCCCCGTCCGCCACTCCAAGCTGAACCTCATGCGCCATCCCCAGCGGTGCCCGCATCCTACCCGTCCTTCTTCAGGTGGCAGGCCCTGGCTCCGTGCGTTCGATGTCCCGCACACGAGTCCCGGCCCCAGACTGGATCGATACCGTCCAGTGCCGCGTTATTGCGCCTCCTCCGCGGCTTTGTCAAATCGCATCGGTCGCCACGAATTGCTGCGGTGCGATGGCCTCCGGCTGGTCACATAGGTACCCTGCGCAGGGCCGATGGCGCCCGAGCGTCCGCATCTCCGACCGGTGTGTGATGTCCGGGTGCCTTACCTTGTCTATCCGCGTCATCTCCTTCCGCTCCGCTGCGACCCCATGAATGATTCCGCTTTCGACATCCGCCGCGCCACTCCCGCCGACGCCGAACGCGTCGTCGATATCACCCGGCGCAATTTCACCGAGACCTTCGGCCATCTGTATCGGCCGGAGGATCTCGCGTACTTCCTCGACAACAGTTATTCGCTCGATGTCCACCGCGCGCTGCTTGCGGACGAGCACTACGCGATATGGCTGCTGGAGCGCGACGGAGAGGCGATCGGACACGCGGTCGCCGGGCCGGCGGGTCTGCCGCATGCAGACCTCGCCGAGGGCGACGGCGAACTGAAACGCCTCTATATCCTCGAAGAAGCCCACAACGGCGGCTGGGGCAGCAAGCTGTTCCAGGCCGTGCTCGACTGGCTGGAACGCGATGGCCCGCGCACGCTGTGGGTGGGCGTGTGGAGCGAGAATTTCGGTGCGCAGCGTTTCTACGGCCGCTACGGTTTCGAAAAAGTCGGCGAATACCTGTTCCCGGTCGGCAGCACCAACGATCTCGAATTCATCCTGCGCCGCAAGGCCGGCGGCGCCTGACATGTCCATCGACGGCGCCACGCCGCCCAAGGTGTTGCTGGTCCACGGCATCTGGAACGCCAGGCACTGGCTGGCGCCGTTCGCGATGCGCCTCCGCCGCGAGGGCCTGGCGCCGGAGCTGTTCGGCTACGACAGCGTCCTGCGCGACCCCGAGCACGCGGGCGACCGGCTGATCGCACACCTGCGCCGCAAGCCGGTGGAACTGCTGGTCGGGCACAGTCTCGGCGGTCTGGTCATTCTCGAAGCGCTGCGCCGCGCGCCGGATTTGGCGGTGAAGCGGGTGGTCTGCCTCGGTTCGCCGCTGCGCGGCAGCGGGGTGGCGGCAGCCATGGGCGGTCGTCGTGGTCCGCTGTCGCTGGTGCTGGGCCGCAGCCGCGGCCTGCTCGAAACCGGCTGCGCGCCTTGGCAGGGGCCGGTCGAGGTCGGTGTGGTCGCCGGCAATCGTGCGCGCGGGGTCGGGGGGCTGTTCGCGCGGATGGACGGCGAGTCCGACGGCACCGTCAGCGTGGCCGAAACCCGGCTCGCGGGCCTGACCGACCATTGTGTCGTCCCGGCCAGCCACAGCGGCCTGGTCCTGTCCGCCGATGTTGCCCGTCAGACCGCCCGCTTCCTGCTCCAGGGCCGCTTTGGCGACTGAACCGGCCGCAGCGGCTGCGGGATAGGGGTAAAATCATCGGCTTGGTATTCGCACAGGTTCCGGACGTTCATGGGTAGAGGTCCTTCCATCGAAGCGCGCAAGAACGCGGTCGACGCGCAGCGCGGCAAGATCTTCACGAAGATCATTCGCGAGATCGGGGTCGCCGCGCGCGCTGGCGGCGGCGATATCGGCACCAATCCGCGCCTGCGGACCGCGATCGACAAAGGCCTTGCGGTCAACATGACCAAGGAAGTGATCGAACGCGCGATCAAGAAAGCCACCGGCGAACTCGAAGGCGTCGAATACGAGGAAGTGCGCTACGAGGGCTACGCCCCGGGCGGCGTCGCGGTGATCGTCGACTGCCTCACCGACAACAAGGTCCGCACCGTCGCCGACGTGCGCCACGCTTTCAGCAAATGCGGCGGCAACATGGGCACCGAGGGTTCGGTGTCCTTCATGTTCAAGAAGCTGGGCGTGCTGTCGTTCGCCGCCGGCGCCGACGAAGACACTGTCACCGAAGCCGCGATCGACGCCGGCGCCGACGATGTGGTGGTGTATCCCGAAGACGGCGCCATCGATGTGGTCGCCGCGCCCGACGCGTTCGTCGCGGTGAAGACGGCGATGGAAGCCGCCGGCCTCAAGCCCGACATCGCCGAAATGGTCTATCGCGCCGACAACGACATCGCCGTCACCGGCGAGACCGCGCAACAGGTCGTGAAACTGCTGCGCTGGCTCGAAGACCTCGACGACGTGCAGAGTGTGTACTCCAACGCCGATCTCGGCCAAGACGCGTACGCCTGAGCGGATCCGCCGAGCGCAACGCAGTGACCCGTATCCTCGGCATCGACCCCGGTTCGCAGCGCACCGGCGTGGGCATCATCGATGTCGACGCGGCGGGCAAGACCACGCATGTGTTCCACGCGCCGCTGAATCTGCTGTCCGCCGATGAGGACACCCGCGACAACTTCCCACTGCGCTTGAAGCGTCTGCTCGCGGGGCTGGGCGATCTCCTCGACACGCATCGTCCCGACGAAGTGGCGATCGAAAAGGTGTTCATGGCCCGCAACCCGGATTCGGCGCTGAAACTCGGCCAAGCGCGCGGCGCCGCGATCTGCGCGGTGGTCATGCGCGATCTGCCGGTGCACGAATATGCCGCGAAGGAAGTGAAGTTGGCCGTGGTCGGCAGCGGCGGCGCCGACAAGGCCCAGATCCAGCACATGGTCGGCATGATGCTCAACCTCAAGGGCAAGCTGCAGGCCGACGCCGCCGATGCGCTGGCGATCGCCATCACCCACGCGCACGTGCGCGCCACCGCATTGCGCCTCGGCGTGAACGCGCGTCAGGCGTGGAGGAAATGACGTCATGATCGGTCGCTTGAAAGGGATCCTGATCCACAAGCAGCCGCCGTGGCTGGTGGTGGACGTCCACGGCGTCGGCTACGAACTCGAAGCGCCGATGAGCACCATCTATGATTTGCCTGAGTTGGGCCGCGAAGTGGTGCTGTTCACGCATTACGCGCAGAAGGAAGACAGCGTCTCGCTGTACGGCTTCCTGCGCGAATCCGAGCGCAGGCTGTTCCGCGACGTGCAGAAAGTCAGCGGCATCGGCGCGAAGATCGCGCTGGCGGTGTTGTCCGGCGCGAGCGTCGACGAATTCGCGCGGCTGATCCAGACCGGGGATGTCGCCGCGCTGACCCGCATTCCCGGCATCGGCAAGAAAACCGCCGAACGCATGGTGGTGGAACTGCGCGACCGTGCAGCGGATTTCGTCACCGGCAGCGCCACCGCGAGTCTCGGTATCGGCGCCGATGCGCAATCCGAAGCCACCAGCGCACTGCTTCAACTCGGCTATAAACCCGTGGAGGCCGCGCGGATGGCGCGCGATGCCACCGCTGCCGGCGACGATGCCGCCGCCATCATCCGCAAAGCGCTGCAGTCCGCACTGCGCTGAGCCCCCATTTCCGTCGCCTCGTGCGCCGATTACGGCAGATTCTCTCGATGAGCCAAGCTTCCAGTCCAGACAAATCCCATTCCCATGGCGGCCACGGCTCGGCCGGCATGGCCGCGCTGGTCGCGGGTGCGGTCGGCGTGGTGTTCGGCGACATCGGCACCAGCCCGCTGTACACCATCAAGGAAATGTTCCATCCGCATTTCGGGCTGACCCCCGATGCCGAAACGGTCAAGGGATTGCTGTCGCTCGGTTTCTGGTCGCTGCTGCTGGTGGTCACGTTGAAATACGTGATCGTGATCATGCGCGCCGACAACGAAGGCGAGGGCGGGATCATGGCGCTGACCGCACTCGCGCAGCGCAGTCTGAAGGCCGGTTCGCGCTTGAGTTATGCGGTCGGCATCCTCGGCATCTTCGGCGCCGCGCTGTTTTTCGGCGACGGCATGATCACCCCGCCGATCACCGTGCTCGGCGCGGTCGAGGGCCTGGAAGTGATCTCGCCGGTATTCACGCGCTGGGTGGTGCCGATCAGTCTGGTGATCCTGTGCGGACTGTTCGCGATGCAGCGCTTCGGCACCGCGAAGGTCGGCAAGGCGTTCGGCCCGGTGATGATCACCTGGTTCATCGTGCTGGCGGCGTTCGGGACCTACAACATCGCCCAGAACCCGATCGTGCTCAAAGCGATGAATCCGTACTGGGCGTGGAATTTCTTCGCCACCCACAACTGGCATGCGGTGCTGATCCTCGGCGCGGTGGTGTTGACCGTGACCGGCGGCGAGGCGCTGTACGCCGACATGGGCCATTTCGGCAAGAAACCGATCCGCTGGGGCTGGTTCGGTTTCGTGCTGCCGGCGCTGTTGCTGAATTACTACGGTCAGGGCGCGGTGCTGCTGGAGAATCCGAAAGCGGTCGCCAATCCGTTCTACATGTCGATTCCCGACTGGGCGCAGATCCCGATGCTGATACTGGCGACGGTCGCTGCTGCGGTGGCGTCGCAGGCGGTGATCACCGGCGCGTTTTCGGTGACCCGTCAGGCGATCCAGCTCGGCTATCTGCCGCGACTGGCGATCCGCTACACGTCGAAGGACACGATCGGCCAGATCTACGTCCCATCGATCAACTGGATGCTGCTCATCGCGGTGATCGTGCTGGTGTTGGCGTTCCGCAGTTCGACCGCACTGGCCACGGCATACGGGCTGTCCGTCACCGGCACGATGCTGATCGACACCCTGCTGCTGGCGATCGTCGCCTACACGCGCTGGCCGGACACGCGGAAATGGGTGCTGCCGCTGTGCGGACTGTTCCTGCTGATCGATCTGGCGTTCCTGTTCGCCAACGGCGCCAAGCTGATGAGCGGCATCGGCGCCTGGGTGCCGCTGTTCATCGGCATCACCGCATTCACGATGATGCGCACCTGGCGGCGTGGTCGCGAATTGCTGCACGCCGAAATCCGCAAGGAAGGTATCCAGCTCGATACCTTCCTGCCCGGGCTGATGCTGGCGCCACCGGTGCGGGTGCCGGGCACGGCGGTGTTCATGACCGCCGACAAGACCGTGGTGCCGCATGCGCTGATGCACAACCTCAAGCACAACAAGGTGCTGCACGAGCGCAACGTGTTCCTGACCGTCGACACGCTCAACGTGCCGCTCGCGCCTAAGGACAAGCGCCTGAAAATCGAGTCCATCGGCAACGATTTCTATCGCGTCGTCATCCGTTTCGGCTTCATGGAGACGCCGGATGTGCCGCTGGCGCTGATGCGCAGCTGCGACAAGGGCGGCATCTATTTCGACCCGATGGACACGACTTATTTCGCCAGCCGCGAGACCATCATCGCCAGCGCCAATCGCGGCATGCCGGTGTGGCGCGACAAGCTGTTCGCGGTGATGCATCGGAACGCGGCTTCGGCGACCGGGTTCTTCCGGATTCCCGGCAACCGCCTGGTCGAGCTGGGCTCGCAGGTGCAGATCTGACGCCGGTCGATCGCCCGCACATGGGGTGCGCCCTGGCGCACCTGTATCTCGCGGGCAGTCGATCGGTGCGCCCAGGCGCACCTTGTCCGACATGTCTTTGGCCGTGCCGCGGCCCGTGCGATAGCGTGCCCCAATGGCGTGTCCGGGCCGGCATAATGGCCGGATGACCGAGCAACGCATCATCGCCAGCGGCGCCAGTCGCGAAGAGGACGTCCTCGACGCCACCATCCGTCCGAAGCGGCTGGACGAGTATCTCGGCCAGCAGCCGGTGCGCGAGCAGATGTCGATCTACATCGAAGCGGCCAAGCGTCGCGGCGAAGCGCTCGATCATGTGCTGATCTTCGGGCCGCCGGGCCTGGGCAAGACCACGCTCAGTCACGTCATCGCCAACGAACTCGGCGTCAATCTGCGCGTCACCTCGGGGCCGGTGATCGAGAAGGCCGGCGATCTCGCCGCGCTGCTCACCAATCTGCAGCCGCACGATGTGCTGTTCGTGGACGAGATCCACCGGCTGTCGCCGATGGTCGAGGAAGTGCTGTATCCGGCGATGGAGGACTTCCAGCTCGACATCATGATCGGCGAAGGCCCTGCGGCGCGTTCGATCAAGCTTGATCTGCCGCCGTTCACGCTGATTGGCGCGACCACCCGCGCTGGGCTGCTGACCGCGCCGCTGCGCGACCGCTTCGGCATCGTCCAGCGGCTCGAGTTCTACAGTGCCGAAGAGTTGACCCGGATCGTGCGCCGTTCTGCGCAGATCCTCGGCATCGACTGCGCTCCCGAAGGCGCCGATGAAATCGCCCGGCGTTCGCGCGGCACCCCGCGCATCGCCAACCGCCTGCTGCGCCGGGTCCGCGACTTCGCCCAGGTCAAAGCTGCGGGACACATCGACCATGACGTCGCCCGCGCCGCGATGCTGATGCTGAAGGTCGATCCGGAAGGCTTCGACGACCTCGATCGTCGTCTGCTCAACCTCATCATCGAAAATTTCGACGGCGGCCCGGTCGGCGTGGAATCGTTGGCGGCGGCGCTGTCCGAAGAGCGCGGCACGCTGGAAGACGTGATCGAGCCATACCTGATCCAGCAGGGCTTTCTGGTGCGCACCGCACGCGGACGCATGGCGTCGCAGAAGGCGTATCGACATCTGGGTCTGAAGCCGAAACCGGGTGCGGCGGGTCTGTTCGTGGATACGCCGGATGCATAGGCACCGCAGACCGGGCATCGGTGTTCGCAGCGGTTCCGGGTTACGTTCGACCATCGCGACAGCATGGCTTTCAACATGAACGCTGCATTCACCCATCCCGTCCGCGTTTACTGGGAAGATACCGACGCCGGTGGCGTCGTCTATCACGCGCAGTATCTGGCGTTTCTCGAGCGCGCCCGCACCGAATGGCTGCGTGCGCACGGGTACGGTCAGGAACTTCTACGTCTGCAGCACGATCTGGTCTTCGCGGTGCGGGCGATGTCGATCGACTTCCGTCTGCCGGCGCGTCTGGACGATGCGCTGCAGGTCGGCGTGACACTGCGCCAGTGCCGGCACGCGAGTCTGGTGATCGCGCAGACCGTCGAACGCGACGGCGTGCGTTTGCTGGATGCGGAGGTGCGGATCGCGGCGCTGCGCGCGTCCGATTTCCGCCCCCGGCCGATTCCGGATGCGCTCTACCCCCAGCTGAAGGCGTTGCAGGAAGCCGCGTCGGAACACCTCAAACCATCGAACGCGGAGTAACCGAAAGATGTTTTCACAAGCGATGCTGCTGCAGGCCACCGCCATCGAGCCGTTGTCCGACGCAGCGGGCGCAGCCAGCGCGCAGGGCGGCGGCTTGAATTACCTGCAACTGATGCTCGACGCTAGCCTGCCGGTGCAATGCGTGATGGCGCTGCTGCTGCTGGCCTCGGTGGCGTCCTGGGTCATCATCTTCCGCAAGAAGCGCGTGCTCGACCGCGCGCAGAACGAAGCCGATGGCTTCGAAGAGCGTTTCTGGGCTGGCGCCGATCTCGGCCGGATCTATGCCGAAGCCAGCGGTCGCAAACAGCAGATCAGCGGCCTCGAAGCGATCTTCGAAGGCGGCATGCGCGAATTCAATCGCGTGCGCCAGCGTCGCGGCATGGATGCGCGCACCCAACTCGAAGGCGCGCAGCGCGCGATGCGCGCGACCGTCTCGCGCGAGCTCGACGGTCTGGAACACAACCTCGAATTCCTCGCCAACGTCGGTTCGATCAGTCCTTACGTGGGCCTGTTCGGCACCGTGCTCGGCATCCTGATGTCCTTCCACGGTCTTGCCACGATGAAAGAAGCGACCATCGCCACCGTCGCGCCGGGCATCTCCGAAGCCTTGCTGGCGACCGCGATGGGTCTGTTCGCGGCGATTCCCGCCGTCTGGGCCTACAACCGGTTCGCCACACGTGTGGAACGCATCGCGGTGCGCTACGACACCTTCACCGAAGAGTTCTCGTCGATCCTGCAGCGCCAGGCGCACATCGAAGACACCTGAGCGCTGACCCCGCACGCAACATCGAACCGTTGAACCCGTCGTACTGACGTCAGCACATCGAGAGAAACCGCATGGCCGTCACCGCCTCCGGGCGCCGCATCCGCAAGCGCAAGCTCAAAGCCGAGATCAACGTCGTGCCGTACATCGACGTGATGCTGGTGCTGCTGATCATCTTCATGGTGACAGCGCCGCTGCTGAATCTCGGCACCGATATCAATCTGCCGCAGTCGCGGGCCAAATCGCTGGAAACGCCGAAGGATCCGATCGTCGTCAGCGTCTATGCCGACGGCCGCTACGCGTTGATGCTTGAACGCGGCAAGAACCGCGAGATGACCGCCGCCGACATCACCGCGGAACTCAAAGCCATCCACGGTCAGAACGACAGCGCCACGGTGCTGGTCAACGGCGAACGCGACGCCAGCTACCAGACGCTGATGCAGGGCATCGACCTGATCAAGGATGCCGGCATCACCAAGGTGAGCCTGGTCAGCCTGCCGACGGACGGGAAATAAGTTCCATGCGCGAAAATCGCGCCGACACTGTCCTCGCAGTCGTCTTTGCGCTGCTGCTGCACGCGCTGCCGCTGCTGCTGTTGCTGTTCGCATCGCTATGGCGCGCACCGCCATCGTCCGCCGCAGGCGAACCGATCAGTGCCGACGTCGTCGATCTCAACGCGCTTCCGGCCAGCATGCGCAGCGCGTTGCGACGCGAGCCCGAACCGCTGGCGCAGGCGACACCACCGCCCGAGCCGCAGTCGGAGGCATTGGACGAGCCGCTGCCGGAAGAATCGCTGCCCGAACCGCTGGAAGAAACGCCCCCCGAACAGCAGTTGCAGCCGCAGGAGCAATTGCCCGATCCGGACGATATCGATCAGCAAGAAGTGAAGCCCGATTCCACCGCGTCCGACACCGCCGCGCGCGAACAGGAAGCGAAGCAGCGCCAGGGCCAGGTCGATCTGACCGAACGCGAACGTCAGCAGCAGGCCGAACAGAAAGCCCGCACTGCGATGGAACTCGAACGCGAGCGCCAGCTCGCCGATATCCGCCGGCAGCGGGCGGAACAGCGGCGTGCGATCGATCTGGCGCAGGAGAAGATCGATCAGATCGCCGATCGCGAAGCGCGGCGCGCATCCGCTGCCGCCGCCAACGCCAGCCCGCCGCCGGGCAATCGCGGTACCGAACCGAATCTCAGCGCCGCCTACACGAAGGCGCTGACCGACGCGATCCGCAACAACTGGACCCAGCCGGACAATGTCTCGTCGCTGCAGGTCTGCAAGATCATGATCCGGCAGATCCCCGGCGGCGAGGTCATCGACGCCCAGGTCGACCCGTCCTGTCCCTACGACGAACAGGGTCGGCGTTCGGTCGAAGCCGCCGTGCTGAAGGCGCAGCCGCTGCCGTACCGGGGGTTCGAGAGCGTGTTCAGCCGCAACCTGACCATCAATTTCCGGGCCGAAGACCGTTGAAGCCGATCGTGCATGGCCGCCCGAGTCCGGGTTCATTCATCTTTCTGACCACTTTCGCGGCCAAGCTGTCCGCTCCCGTGAGTTGCCCGGATACCCGATGACCCGATCCCTGTCGCTGAAGACGATGCTTCCGGAAACACTCCAAGTGAAGAACCTGCTTTCGAAAGCCTTCCTGTTCGCACTGATGCTGCCCTTCGCAGCCTTCGCGCAGTCGCGCGGACTGGAGATCGACATCGTCGGCGGCAATGCCTCGGCAATGCCGATCGCCGTGGTGACCATGCCGTATCAGGGTGCCGGCACGCCGCCACCGACCGATGTCGCCAGTGTCGTACGTGCGGATCTCGCCCGCTCCGGCCAGTTCCGGCCGATGCCCGATACCGAGATGGGCGCGCAGCGTCCGACTCGAGGCAGCGAGATCGATTTCGGTTTCTGGCAGCAGGCGAAGCAGAATTATGTCGTCGTCGGTCGGGTGCTCGATGCCGGCGATGGCGCTTATCGCGTCGAGTACGAATTGTTCGATATCGGCAAGAACCGTCTGCTTGCGTTCGCGCTGACCGCACGCGCCAACGCGATGCGCGATGTCTCGCATCAGGTCGCCGATGCCATCTACGAAAAAATCACCGGCGTGCGCGGCGCGTTCTGGACCCGCATCGCCTATATCACCGCTGCCGGGCTGGGCAAGGACACGCGCTACGCGCTGATGGTCGCCGATGCCGATGGCTACAACCCGCAGACCGTCGTGCGTTCCGACAAGCCGCTGCTGTCGCCGTCGTGGAGTCCGGACGGACGCAAACTCGCCTACGTGAGTTTCGAGCGCGGAAATTCGTCGATCGTCATTCAGGACATCGCCACCAGCGCGCGCGAAACCGTCGCCGGTTTCAAGGGCATCAACGGTGCGCCGAGCTTCTCGCCCGACGGCCGCAAACTGGCGATGGCGCTCTCGAAAAGCGGCAACCCCGAAATCTATGTGATGGACCTGGGCAGCCGCGCGCTGACCCAGCTGACCAACCAGTTCGGTATCGACACCGAGCCGACTTGGAGCGCCGACGGCAGCCTGATCTATTTCACCTCCGATCGCGGCGGCAAGCCGCAGATTTATCAGGTGTCCGCCGGTGGCGGCAGCGCCAGCCGCGTCAGCTTCCAGGGCGGCTACAACGCCAAGGTCACGGTGTCCTACGACGGCAAAAAGCTGGCCATGGCACAGGGTAGCGGCAACGTGTACCGTATCGCGATGCTCGACCGCAGCCTCGGTTCGCCGCGCTGGTCCATGCTTTCGCCGGGTTCGCTCGACGAATCGCCGAGCTTCGCGCCGAATGCGAGCATGGTGCTGTATGCAGCGCGCGAGGGCCGCCGCGGTGTGCTCTACGCGGTGTCCGCCGATGCCCGCGTCCGCCAGCGTCTGGTGTTGGCCAACGGCGATGTGCGCGAGCCCGCCTGGGGCCCGTATCGCCTGCCGCGCTGATGATGTCCCGCCTGCGCTTCCCGCCGCTTCCGAACCATTCCCCCGTGACTCACACCGCGACAAAGACGAGGACCACCATGAACACGACCACCCGAGTGCTGATCACCGCGATCCTCTGCGTGACCGCCGTTGCCTGCACCAAGAAGGTCAAGGAAGACCCGAACACCTCCGCCACCGACAGCACCAACAGTGGCACCACCACCAACCCCGGCACCGGCACGGTGACCGACAACGGCCCGATCCGCACCGGCGCTTACGGCCCGGGCGATCTGGACACCGACGCCTGCCTGCGCCAGCGCGTGGTGTATTTCGATCTGGACCAGGATGCGCTGAAGCCTGAATTCCAGAACATCGTCGCCTGCCACGCCAAATATCTGCGCGATCGTCCCAGCGCGCGCATGACCCTGGAAGGCAACGCCGACGAACGCGGCAGCCGCGAATACAACGTCGGTCTGGGCGAACGTCGCGGCAATGCGGTGTCGTCCTCGGTACAGGCGAACGGCGGCTCCGGCGGCCAGATCACAGTGGTCAGCTACGGTGAAGAGCGCCCGACCTGCACCGATTCCAGCGAAGACTGCTGGAGCCGCAATCGCCGGGTCGAAATCGTCTACACCGCGAAGTAAGGTTGTCGCATGGGGCATCGTTCGCGATGCCCCATCGCGTCCATACGTGGTCCGCGCTTCACATCGCCGGGTCCACTGCTGTCGTGTCTTTTCGTAACACCTCTCGCCTGGGTCGTGCCGTCGTGATCATCAGACGTTTTCAGTTGTCCGCCTGTCTCGTGCTTGCCTTGATGTTCGCCGCGCCGGTCTCCGCGCAGCGCGTGAGCACCGGCGATCGCCTCACCGCGCTCGAACAGCAGCTCTCCGCGATGCGTTCGGGCAATCTCGATCTGCTCAACCAGGTCGGCGAATTGAAGACCGAAGTGCAATCGCTGCGCGCGCAGATCGAAGAACTGCAGCAGCAGCTCGAACAGCAGAAGCAGAGCGGTCGCACCCAATATCTCGATCTCGACGGCCGGCTCAACCGGCTCGAAAGCGGTGCGCCTGCGCCGCCCGCCGTATCCGCTCCGACCGTATCGACACCCGCTGTATCGACACCCGCCGCGCCGCCGTCGGTGCCGGTGCCGAACGTGCAGGACACGCCGCCGCGCGTGTACGGCGACGCCGCGACTCTCGGCAAGGGCGTCGACGAGCGCAGTGCCTACAACGCCGCCTTCGATGCATTGAAAGCCGGCCGCTACGCCGAATCCGCGCGCATGTTCCAGGCCTTTCTCGATGTCCATCCCAGCGGCGCCTACGCTCCGAATGCGATGTACTGGCTGGGCGAAAGTTATTACGTCACCCAGAACTACGCGCTGGCGCAGGAACAGTTCCAGAGCCTGATCGACCGCTACCCCACCCACGACAAGGCCGCCGGCGCATTGCTGAAAGTCGGCCTGTGCCAGTACGGCCTGCGTCAGCTCGACGCCGCCGAAGCCACGCTGGGCAAGGTCGTGGCGCGCTATCCCGGCAGCGAAGCGGCGCGCACCGCCGACGACCGCCTGCGCGCGATCCAGCTGTCGCGGGTGCGTTGATCCACAGCGATGTCGCTGTGGGCGCGTGAGGGAAGCCCCGTCGTCCGATAAAATGCCGCGATGACCCCCGTCGCTCCCGCTGCGGCCGCCGCAGCGGCGGACCGCCTCAAGATCACCGAAATCTTCCTGTCGCTGCAGGGCGAAGCCCGCGATGCCGGATGGCCGACGGTCTTCGTGCGCCTCACCGGCTGCCCGCTGCGCTGCCAGTACTGCGACACCGCCTACGCGTTCTTCGGCGGCGAATGGCGCGATATCGACGGCATCCTGGCTGAAGTCGCCAGCCACGGCGTCCGCCATGTCTGCGTCACCGGCGGCGAGCCGCTGGCCCAGAAACGCTGTCTCGACCTGCTGCGTCGCCTATGCGACGCCGGCTATCGCGTGTCGCTGGAGACCTCGGGCGCGATCGATATCGCCGATGTCGATCCGCGCGTCTCGCGCGTACTCGACATCAAGACGCCCGGTTCGGCCGAGGTGGACCGCAACCGCTGGGACAACCTGCCGCTGCTCAGCGCGCACGATCAGATCAAGTTCGTGATCTGCAGCCGCGACGACTACGACTGGGCGCGCGGCATCGTCGCCGAACATCGCTTGAGCGAACGCTGCGACGTGCTGTTTTCGCCGAGCAAGGGCGAGATCTCCGCACGCGATCTCGCCGACTGGATCGTGCAGGATCGTTTGCCGGTGAAATTCCAGATGCAGTTGCACAAAGTGCTTTGGAACGACGAGCCCGGTCGTTGATGATGTTGTCGAAGAAGATGTTGTCGAAGAACAGGACATGCTCCGAATGAAACCCGCCGTCGTACTCGTCTCCGGAGGCATGGACTCCGCCGTCGTGCTCGCCATCGCCCGTGAGCAGGGCTTCGCGCCGCACGCGCTCAGCGTGCGCTACGGCCAGCGCCACACCTCCGAGCTCGACGCCGCCGTGCGCGTCGCGGCAGCCATCGGCGCGACCGCGCACAAGACCGTGAATGTCGACCTGCGCAGCCTCGGCGGCTCGGCGCTGACCGCAGACATCGATGTGCCCATCGACACCGACGGCCACGTCATCGGCGCCGATATCCCGGTCACCTATGTGCCGGCGCGCAACACCATCATGCTGTCGGTCGCGCTGGGCTGGGCCGAAGTGCTGGGCGCCACCGACCTGTTCTGCGGCGTCAACGCGGTCGACTACTCCGGCTACCCGGACTGCCGCCCGGAGTTCATCGCCGGCTTCGAAGCGCTGGCCAATCTCGCGACCAAGGCCGGCGTCGAGGGCGCCGGCTTCCGCGTCCACGCCCCGCTGATGCGGATGACCAAGGGCGACATCGTCCGCGAAGGCCTGCGCCTGGGCGTGGATTTCGCACAGACCGTGTCCTGCTATCAGGCCGACGCCGAGGGCCGCGCCTGCGGTCACTGCGACGCCTGCCGGCTGCGCGCCGAGGGCTTCGAGGCCGCCGGCGTGCCCGATCCCACCCGTTACGTCGCCGGCTGACCCATCCGCCTGCGGTTTGAGCTAAAATGCGCGCCCCGACGCAAGGTCGGGCGGCCCTCGGGCCGATGCTGTTGATCCAAACGTGGGCCGTTAGCTCAGTCGGTAGAGCAGAAGACTTTTAATCTTTTGGTCGAAGGTTCGAATCCTTCACGGCCCACCACTCTCTTCAAACGATCCAAGCACCGGCGATTCGACATCGCCAGCCGCAGGCGCGGCATTGTTCCTGTCGTGGCGTGAAGATCCGCCTGGGCCGGTTCGAATCCTTCACGGCCCACCACTCTCTTCAAACGATCCAAGCACCGGCGATTCGACATCGCCAGCCGCAGGCGCGGCATTGTTCTTGTCATGGCGTGAAGATCCGCTTGGGCCGGTTCGAATCCTTCACGGCCCACCACTCTCTTCAAACGACCCAAGCACCGGCGATTCGACATCGCCAGCCGCAGGCGCGGCATTGTTCCTGTCGTGGCGTGAAGATCCGCCTGGGCCGGTTCGAATCCTTCACGGCCCACCACTCTCTTCAAACAATCGAACCTCGGGCGACGCTCCATCGTCAGCGCGCAGGCGCGGCATTGTTCTTGTCGTGGCGTGAAGATCGGGCTGGGCCGGTCGTATCGCAGGTGGGTGTCCCATCAAGAGGGAGGGTGCGCAAAAAAGTGTGATCGGGCTCAACTTTTGAGATCGAGTCGACCTATACTCCCGCGCAGCAAAGGACAGGGAACCAGCATGCGAAACCGGCAAGAGGGCGCCACGCGGCGCAGTGGCGCGATCGGTATGACGGGCAGCGGCAGAATTCGCGACCGCGCCCGGGTCGGGTTCGCGACGATGCTGTTGACCGTGCTGGTGGGCCTGGGGCACCCCGGCGCTTTTCCGAGCAGTTACGCGCAGGCCGCACCGATTCCATTCGATCTGGTCGGCGACCAGACGCCGGTCAGTCTGCTGGGGCAATTGCCGGCGCACGATCCCACGGTCGGACGGCTTGCGGGCTCCGCCAGCGTCTCCGGCGGCGCGGCCAGCTACGAGATTCCGATCGCGGTTCCGCCCGGGCGTCGCGGCATGCAGCCCGGCCTGTCGTTGAACTACAGCAGTCGCGCCGGCAACGGCATCGCCGGTATGGGCTGGTCCCTGTCGGGCCTGTCGTCGCTGCACCGCTGCCCGCAGACGCTGGAACAGGACGGCCAGATCCGTGCGGTACAGCTCGATGCCAGCGACCGCCTGTGTCTCGATGGCCAACGCCTGATCCTCACCGGCGGCACCTATGGCGCGGTCAACGCCACCTACGGCACAGAACTCGAATCGTTCGCACGCGTGACCCAGCTTGGAGGCGATCTCACTTCGGCCACCAGTTATTACAAGGTCGAGCGCAAATCCGGCGAAATCGCCTACTACGGCAACACCGGCACCGCAGCGTCGGCTGCGCGCGTCGTGCCTGGCGGTGTGAGCGTGCCGCTGACCTGGATGATCGCGCGGGTCGAAGACCGTGTCGGCAACGCGATGCATTACAACTACACCGGCTATGGCGATGGCGAGACGCTGGTCGCTTCGATCCAGTACACCAGCTTTGGCGCGACGCTCGGCGATCGCATGGTGGCCTTCAGCTACGAAGACCGCCCCAGCGGCGCCGGCAGCAACGACCGCTCCTCGTCCTATCTCGCGGGCGGCCTGACCCGGCAGACCAAGCGTCTGACCTCGGTGGTGACTTTCGTCGGCAGCGCGCCGGTGCGCAGCTACGTGCTGAGCTATGGCCTCAGCACCACCACCAGCCGCAGCCTGCTGCAGTCGGTGACGGACTGCGCGCACGATGCCACGAACTGGATCTGCAAGCCGCCGACCACGTTTGCGTGGCAGCAGGGCGCGGTGACGCATTCGATGAAGATGCCGAGCCTCTCGCTGGGTGCCGGTGCCGATGTGACCGCACTGAGGCCGGTCGGCGACATGGACGGCGACGGCGCGACCGAAGTCGTCACTACCAGCAAAAGCGGCAGTACGCTGACGAATCATCTCGTGTCGCTGACGCCTGAACGCACCGTGCGCTGGTCGATGGCGATTCCCTCGCAGTACGCGCTGTACGATCTGCGCGGTGGCTCGGCAGACTTCAACCAGGACGGGCGCGTCGATTTCGTCGGCCGCGACAGCACCACCGGGACACTGGTCGTGCGCACCTGGAGCGGTTCGCCGACCGATACCGACTTCGCGACCGCATTCGGTTCCATCATCGATACCGGCATCGCAGTGCCGGGCGTCGGCGCCTCCGCTTACGGCGTGAAGCATGTCGGCGACATGGATGGCGATGGGCGCGCCGACATCGTACTGCTGGATGCAGGCATCACTGAAACCGGCAGCTGCGCGCGCAAGGTGCGGGTGTATCGCAATACGCCGAACGGCAGCGCAGCGCCAACCTTTCCGGAGGTGGCATCGCACTGCATGGAGGTCACCGGATCGTTGTTCATTCTCGGCTCCTATGTCGATGAGCTCGTCGACAGCGTCCGCGACTTCGACGGCGACGGCCTGGCGGACATCCTGATCCAGTCGGGCAACGATTACTGGAACGATCAGGTCTCGGTGGAAAAAGGCCGCAAGCTCGATCGCATCCTGTTCGGCCAGAAGCAGGGCAGCACCTATTCGCTGACCGTAAAACCGTTCTCGACCGTGTTCCAGACGACCTATCCGCGCAATACGCACGAGGCGAAGTTCGGACTGTTCACGCTGTGGACCGACGTCAACGGCGACGGCCTCGATGACTGGCTGTACGTCGGCAGCGATGTGAAATGGAAGCTGCGTTACAACCGCGGCGGTGTGCTCGGCCAAGCCTACAATCTCGACACGTCGGTCGGCTTGGCGGGCTGCGGCGACGGCACCAGCACCGGTAATACGCACTGTGGAGAAGTTTGGCAGCCGTGGCAGGCCGCGCATCTTGCGCCTGGCGATCACGACGGCGACGGACGCAGCGAACTGCTGTTCCCCACCGCCTTCGCAGCCAATATCTGCACCTACAAATACATCGACTCCGGGACCTGCCCGGGCGGCGATGGCACCGGCTTCGCCTGTCAGGAACGCTGGGTTTGCCCGGAAGATCCGGTGACAGGCCAGCAGATCCCCGGAGGCGCCGGCACCGGCGTGACCGTCGACTTCGATGGCAACGGCACGCCTGAGACCGAGATCAATCAGCTCGCGGTCGGGACGCACCTCAAAGGCTTCATCGATTTCAGCAGCTACAAGATGAGCGCGCTGCGGATCACCGAGAGCGCCAGCGGCGTACCAGCGATCAGCGCAGTGCCGACCGGCATCGTGTCCGGCGCGGTGAATCTGCCGTCGGAAGACCTGTACGGCGATGGTCACGCCGATGGGCTGCTGATGAGTTCGCCCGAGTTCGGCCTGCGCGATTCCTTCGGTATCCTCACCTCGCGCGGCGGTGCGACGGTGTCCGAGGCGGTGTCGCCGCGCACCATCGGCGGACTGCCCATCCTCACCGGCAACGTACTGATCAACGAAAACCTCGGCCCCGGTGCGCTGAAGAACCCGGACGGCATCACGCCGCAGACGCAGGACATGCTGCAGATGGTCACCGACGGCTTCGGCCAGCAGGTGCTGTGGAATTACTCGCCGCTGGCGGGCAAAGCCGGGCGGACCGCAGGCATGACCCCGCTGTACACGGTGCCGACGGTGGCGTCGCAGCGCTACATCGACGAGCGCCACATCTACTTCACTTCTTCGATGCAGGTGGTGTCGGAGATGGTGCAGAGCGACGGCATCGGCGGGTTCCGCACGTGGCGCTACGGTTACAGCGAAGCGATGTACAACAATCAGGGACGCGGGTTCCAGGGCTTCCGCACGCTGATCGAAGAGGACGTGCTGTCGGGACTGCGCACCACGACCACCTTCCACCAGAAATTTCCGCTCACCAGCCAGCCCGAGCGGGTGGTGGTGAACCCGATCTCGCGCAGCGGCGAAGACGGTCCCATCAGCAAACAAACCTACGCCTGGCGCTGCGACCGGACGAGTCGCGCCAACGCAGCGGCGTGCGTGCCGACGCTCGGCGTGCCGACGAAGTATTTCCCGTTCCTCGATACCAAGGAGTCATGGACCTACGACGCCACCACCGCCGCAAGCGGCGGTACGCCGGCGACGCTCGGCCATACGCAGGAAATCGCGGCGGACGACGGCAATTGCGCGGGCACGTTGTCGAACGGGTCCGGCTACGACGCATGGGGCAATCTGGTGCAGCGCACGGTCTACAGCCGCGATGCGGGCACGGGCACGGGCAGCGCCAGCGGCACCGGCAACCGGCTGGACCGGCAGTGCGTGAGCGAGGTCAACAGCTACACCGTGGATACCGCGAACTGGTGGCTGGATAAGCTGACCGGCAAGCTGGTCACCACGAAGACCACATGGGATGCGGCGCAGCATGCGCTGCCGGCGGGCACGAGCAACCCGGCGAACACCGTCAGCAGCAGCTACGTCTGGAACACGAACCGCACGCTGTCGACCGAGACGGTGCAGGCGGGCGTGGCGAACCAGCAGCGCGTGACGGCGTACACGTATCACCCCACGAACGACTACGGTTTGCCCACAGGCGTAGCGGTCAGCGCGGACGGCGATGCCAACGGCACCCGCAGCACCGGCACCACCTACACCGCCGACGGTTACTTCCCGCTGGCGGTGGTCAATGCGCTGGGTCATAGCGCGACCACTGCCGTGCGTCCGCGCGACGGCCAGCCCAGCAGCGTCACCGACGCCAACGGCCTGCGCACGCTGATCGATTACGACGCCTTCGGCCTGGCGGTCAAGAAACGTTTCAGGGGTGCGACGGATGCGGTGATGGTGGCGCCGGATCAGCACACGGCGGTCACGCGCTGCGTGACGGGCGGTGCATGCTGGCGACCGGTGGAGCAGTATCAGATCACCACGGTGCAGGACGGCAGCCCGTCGCGGATCGAGCGTCTGGATGCGTTGGGGCGCGCGTCGTTGTCGGCGGAGATGCAACAGGACTGGGTGTGGACGCAGTCGGTGAGCGAGTACAACGCGAAAGGGCAACTGGTGTGGCGCACGGAGCCGTTGCGTTCGGGCGAGCAGAACTGGGTGTGGACCAGCTATCTCTACGACGACATCCTCGGACGGATGACCAAGAAGATCGTGCCCAAGCAGGGCGAAGACGCGCGCGGCGACATGGTCACCACGTACAGCTACGTCGGCCGGACCACGAACATCCAGGTGCAGGGCAGCAACGATGCGCCCGGTGTCCCCGGGCTGAGCTTGAGCCGCACCACCGACAGTCTGGGTCGTTACGTGGAGACGCGCGACGCGCTGAATGGACGCACCCGGTTCTGGTACGAAGCCAACGGCAACGTGGCGGCGATCGAAGACGCGAACGGGGTCGTGACAAAGGCGAGCTACAACGCGATCGGCCAGCGGATGTCGGTGAACGATCCGAACCAGGGCAGTTGGGGCTTCGCATACAACGCGCTGGGCGAGGTGTTGGCGCAGTCGGATGCGCGCGGCATCGTGACCCAGATCAGCTACGACAAACTCGGTCGGCCGCAGTGGCGAACAGCGACAGTGGATGCGACCGGCGACAATGTGGCTGATAGCGTGGTCGATCACTGGAACTACGACCCTGCGAATGCCAAAGGCGCGCCATTGGACGATGCGCGCACGATCAACGGCGTGCTCGAACGCTGGACCATGCGGACCTACGACAGTCTGGCGCGACCGATCCAGAGCGACGTGACCCAGGCGCTGGCCAGCGGCACGCAGAGCTACCGCACGCGCACGAAATACGACAGCTACCACGGCCGCCCGCTGGGACAGGAATACCCCAACGGCGAAGCGGTGCAGGTGCTGTATTCGGTCTACGGTCACGCGGTCGCCGAGAAGGACCCGGGCACCGGCATCGAGTACCGGCGCACGAACAGCATCAACGCACGCGGTCAGGCCACGCAGGAAACCTTCGGCAACGGGGTGATCCTCACGCCGACGTATCAACTGCAGACCGGCCAGCTCACCGGGCTGACCTACAGCGGCGCAAGCGGCAACCTGCGTACGCTGGGCTACGGTTACGACGTGTTCGGCAACGTGAAGCGGCAAAGCCTCAACGGCGGCGCCAGCCGCGAGGACTACAGCTACGACCAGTTGCACCGGATGGTGCAGTCGATCCGCAGCGGCGCAGCCAGCGGCACGGTGAACTACGGCTACGACGCGGTGGGCAACATCGCGAAGAAGAGCGACTTCAGCAGCAACACCGCGAACGCATACACCTACACAGGCGGCTCATGCGGCGGAGGCGCGAACGCGGTGAAATCGGTGCAATTGGCGGCGGGCGGAACAAGAACCTACTGCTACGACGCCAACGGCAACCTGACCGGCGACAACGCGGGTCTGAGTCTGAAGTACGACCACCAGAACCTGCCGGTGGTGGCGCAACGCGGCGCGCTGCGCGACGACTTCCGCTACGGCACCGATGGCCAGCGCACAAGAAGCTGGGGCAGCGACGGCAACCGCGTGTATCTGCCGGGCTACGAGCACCGCACCGACACCGGCGAGACCAAGGTCTACATCGGCGACTACGCGGTGATCAGCACCACCGGCGCAACGCGCAAGGTCGAGTATCTGCTGAAGGATCGTCTGGGCAGCGTGGATGCGGTGGCGAACGCCAGCGGCAGTGTGATCGAGACGCGCGGTTACGACGCGTTCGGCAAGCCCAGGAACGGCACGTGGAACGACTTGAATCCGGCTAAGATTGCCAGCACGGCTGTGACGCCGAAGGGCTTCACGCAGCACGAGCACCTGAACCAGCTCGAATTGATTCATATGAACGGGCGGGCTTACGACTACAACCTGGGTAGATTCACAGGGGTTGATCCGTTTATTCAATTTCCGTTGAATTCGCAGTCGTTGAATCCTTACAGTTACATCCTTAATAATCCGTTGAGTGGGACTGACCCTACGGGGTACACGACTTGCGATGCGAACGGTAATGCAGCGGATTGTGCGAACGCGGCTGGGCCGGGTGGAGAAGCCAAGGTTTATCAGCAGAATGCTGGTTCACACATCAAGACGACAGTCGGCTCGGTGAAGAACAACGGCGATGGCAGTGCGACGTTCACCAACAATGCGGGTCAAAGTAAGACGTTTGGGGGTGGGAATGGCAGCCCGAGCGGGCAAGGCACGACCGGGACGAGTAGCCGCCAGAATCAGACCGCGTCAGCGAGCGAGAAGAATACGGCGACTAACGCATCAGCTTCTAATGCGCAAGGTGGAAACGGATCTAATCCTGCGGAGGGCTCGTCTGTTTTTTTGAAGCAGCAGAAAAATGATAGTGATAAAGAGGATGTCGTTGCTTCAGGATTTCCTGAGCATATCCAAAATCTATTCAATGACAAAAAGACAAGGAAAGAAGGTCTGCTTGAACTCAGTAAATGGCTAGGGACGCTGGTCCCGAATGAAGATATTGAATACGTCGATGTTTCGTATTTTCCCCCTGATCAAGACGGCAATCTCGGAGCTGCAAAAACAAACGCAGAGACTTTACGCATGAGTTTTTCTAATGCGGCTTTTCATTCAAATCCATGGATCGTTACTTCTGCTTTTATGCATGAGTACGGCCACTGGTTAGACTTTCGATTTAAAATATTTGAGGATTTTGACCCTCATGAGAGGCACATGAAAACCGTCGAGTTCCAGATGAACGATCATTTTTTTAAGAAAACATCGAAATGGTACCAAGGCGAAGTCAAAAAACTTCGTAATTACTACTACGACAAGTGGCAGTGCAAGGAGAAGGCGTTATGCTAACTAAGAATGGTTGCTTAATTTTTCTTTCTTTCTTGTCTCTTGTTGCGTGCGGCGACGTTGTACAAAAAAATGATGGGAACGATTTTTCTCGAAAAATTGATGGCCACCTTCGGGTCGAGTTGAGTGACAAGACGAAAGAATATTTTTCAGTGGAATTATTCAATGGAACAAGTAGCGACGTTGAAGTCAATGGATTGATTTCGCCGGGCTTTATCCAGTCCTCCGTGATCTATGAGGCTGTAGGTAAGAAGAGTGAGCGCGGAGCAGTTGGAATGCCTTTGATAGTTGATGTTCGTGATTTTCAGTATAAATTGATCGCTCATGGATACCTTGGCGTGATGATAGATAAAAAGGAATTCGCTGCCATGCATAACATTGATCGGTCTGGATGCCATTTGATTCGAGCGAGATACGTTTCGACTGAGGGCGTAAGTGGTAATGAATGGGTGCCGTCTGGAGATGTTCGAATTTGTTTTTCCTCAGCTATTTTCGAAAAATGACAAAGGCCTGTAACACGTACAGCGGCGCGCCGGGGCGCGCCCTAACATTCTTCCAAAGCGGCATTGCGGTATGACGCTGAGCATGACCAATTAAGTGAGCCTCTCAGCAAGAGTGAAACGTATGCTGATGTCAGGGCATTAACTGTTCTTAAAGCGAACGGGTATGATTTAAGCAGTATGGCTGCGTCTGGCGTCGGCTATGGAAGACTGCATATCTCTGAAGCTATGAAGGAGGTCAAGTGATGCTTTTTTCGCCGCGAATTGCATTTGTTATTTCATCTCTTTTCTTATTGTCTTGCATTTCCACGGAAAGTGTGGCGGTCGTAAAGCTTGAAATCTTTGACGAAAATAGCAAGGTTGTTAGTGAGACTATCTATTCGATCGAGGGTTGTTCGTTCAGAAATGTTGTTGGTAGTTCGCACAATAAATTTTCATATGAGCTGTCGAAAAAAGATGTGAATTCCTATTACGAATGGAATATTGGCTCAGTATTCGGACTACCTGTTTTGTACATCCCAAAGAATTTTTCTGGCAAAGAAACGTGGTCTGTTGATGGTCGTTCGTTTGCTTTGGAGGCAGTTTCTGCCGTAACGGAAAAAAATACCACTTTCACCATTTATGAGGTATCAGATAGAAGTTTGAGCAGCGATGCAATGAGGTATTTATTTACTAGCGATGGTAATTATGTGGGTAGCAGAAATCCTTTGACTGGAAAGAGATATCTGGCTGATCTTTCCGAAGCGAAAAGTTTTTATAAGGGCTGCAAGATTCCGTAATAAACAATGGGGTCAGGTTCAATTCCCGGCCGCTGATCGAACACCACAGGCCGCGCTGATGCGGGGCTTGTGCATTATTGACGTCGTGCTTATCCGCCCGGCATAGACTGGGACATCCACAATTCATATGTTCCCGACATGCGGCCGGGATGTTTCCTGACCTCGGCTGAGAACGCACAAGCCACACGTCGGCAGGGCTTCTGCGTCTTAGTCGCGAGAACGTAAGCGGGTGTTCCAGTCTTGCTGCGTCCGCAGTTTCGGACGTGCACCGACGTAGGTCGACGCGGTGTGATGTTGGCGATTGGATGGGCGCTTTGTTCTCGCAACGCGTGGCGACGCGTTCATCCATGTGGCGGCGGTGGGTATGTCTGGCGCGGTACGAAGCCAACGGCAACGTGGCGGCGATCGAAGACGCGAACGGGGTCGTGACAAAGGCGAGCTACAACGCGATCGGCCAGCGGATGTCGGTGAACGATCCGAACCAGGGCAGTTGGGGCTTCGCATACAACGCGCTGGGCGAGGTGTTGGCGCAGTCGGATGCGCGCGGCATCGTGACCCAGATCAGCTACGACAAACTCGGTCGGCCGCAGTGGCGAACAGCGACAGTGGATGCGACCGGCGACAATGTGGCTGATAGCGTGGTCGATCACTGGAACTACGACCCTGCGAATGCCAAAGGCGCGCCATTGGACGATGCGCGCACGATCAACGGCGTGCTCGAACGCTGGACCATGCGGACCTACGACAGTCTGGCGCGACCGATCCAGAGCGACGTGACCCAGGCGCTGGCCAGCGGCACGCAGAGCTACCGCACGCGCACGAAATACGACAGCTACCACGGCCGCCCGCTGGGACAGGAATACCCCAACGGCGAAGCGGTGCAGGTGCTGTATTCGGTCTACGGTCACGCGGTCGCCGAGAAGGACCCGGGCACCGGCATCGAGTACCGGCGCACGAACAGCATCAACGCACGCGGTCAGGCCACGCAGGAAACCTTCGGCAACGGGGTGATCCTCACGCCGACGTATCAACTGCAGACCGGCCAGCTCACCGGGCTGACCTACAGCGGCGCAAGCGGCAACCTGCGTACGCTGGGCTACGGTTACGACGTGTTCGGCAACGTGAAGCGGCAAAGCCTCAACGGCGGCGCCAGCCGCGAGGACTACAGCTACGACCAGTTGCACCGGATGGTGCAGTCGATCCGCAGCGGCGCAGCCAGCGGCACGGTGAACTACGGCTACGACGCGGTGGGCAACATC
The DNA here is from genome assembly GCA_017302135.1 of Lysobacterales bacterium. GTDB lineage: Bacteria > Pseudomonadota > Gammaproteobacteria > Xanthomonadales > Xanthomonadaceae > Lysobacter_I. The sequence continues at coordinate 29,045 of JAFLDZ010000006.1, forward strand.
GCGAAGAAGAGCGACTTCAGCAGCAACACCGCGAACGCCTACAGCTATAGCGGCGGCAGTTGCGGCGGCGGCGCGAACGCGGTGAAATCGGTCGCGCTGGCGGCAGGCGGCACCCGCACCTACTGCTACGACGCCAACGGCAACCTGACCGGCGACAACGCGGGTCTGAGCCTGAAGTACGATCACCAGAACCTGCCCACGGTGGCGCAACGCGGTCCGCTGCGCGACGACTTCCGCTACGGCACCGATGGCCAGCGCACAAGAAGCTGGGGCAGCGACGGCAACCGCGTTTATCTGCCCGGCTACGAGCATCGCACCGACACCGGCGAGACCAAGGTGTACATCGGCGACTACGCGGTGATCAGCACCACCGGCGCAACGCGCAAGGTCGAGTATCTGCTGAAGGACCGCCTCGGCAGCGTGGATGCGGTGGCGAACGCCAGCGGCAGTGTGATCGAGACGCGCGGTTACGATGCGTTCGGCAAACCGAGGAACGGTACGTGGAATGATCTGAGTCCGGCGAAGATTCAAAGCACAGCAGTCACGCCGAAGGGCTTTACCCAGCACGAGCATCTGAATCAGGTTGAATTGATTCATATGAACGGGCGGGCTTATGACTACAACCTCGGCAGGTTTACGGGGGTTGATCCGTTCATCCAGTTTCCGTTGAACTCGCAGTCGTTGAATCCTTACAGTTACATCCTCAACAATCCGCTGAGTGGCACGGATCCTACTGGGTATTGCGCGGCCGAGACGGGATCGCACATCAAGTCGTGCGAAGTCATCACGGTGACGGATACCAAGACGGGAGAGTCTGCATCCGGGCTTGCGAATAAAGGGACGTTTGGGAAACTGGCGGCAAGTGGTATTGGCACATTGAGCAATGGTGGAGATAACGGAGGCAAGAACACTCAGTCTGTTGTTGGCCAGAAATCAAGTGTCACCGGCAAGACGGGAACAGACAGATATACGCCGACGGCGGATCAAGCGAAGGAGGCGCAAGGCTATACGCCAAAGAACGTTGGCTTAGTCGCGGGCGATAGCTTTAGCTCCTACGACGATGGTGACAAGTTCGTCATGATGGAAGCAGATAAAGCGATGCAAGAGGTGATTGATCATAGTCAAGGTCTGCAGACTGATTCAGACGTTGGGAAAGAGACGAATGACCGTGCGGCGAGAGTTATGGGCGGATTCAGGCGTGCAGGAGGTAATGCAACGGCTTACCAGGACATTGGTGATGATGCGTATGCTAAGGTTGGTTGGAATAAAAGTAAGCTCTTGGCCAATGGTCCGGATAGTCCAGACAATGCAGTGAGTTTCAGAATCTCACTTCGGATGTTGCACGATTTGTATGTGAATGGTGCAGAGGCGGATATAAAGTCGGGCTACAGGTTTCCAATGCGAGCTGGTAGGAATGGGTTCTTTGATTTATTCGCGCATGAGTTCGGCCATTTTGATCCTCAATCAATGGTGTCCTTTAAGAAGGGGCAATGGGGGGTCGATCCAGCAATGGAAAGAAGTGCGGATACATGGATGAGCAAGATCAAGTTCCGGAGATCGAGGGTGAAATATGATGATTAAGACAATTCGTTTTCTTTTTTTGATTTCTATCTTCCTGTCAGCAGGCTGCGTGGCGCAAGTTGTGGAAGACCCGCCTTTTGGGTACAGGAAAGAGTGCTCGTTTACTTATCGCTCGCCCCTAATGGGGGACTTCTCAAACGGGAAGTTTGAGATATTCGACGAAGCTTTGTTTGTTGATGTGCCTAGAGGCATACTTGGGTCGTTGCATGCTTCGGTTGGGGTTCCGGAGTGTGATCATGGAAAGTGGCACTGCCTTTCAGGTGTTGCTGCGCCACTTTATCTGCCGAAGCCATTTAGCAAGGACCTTAAGAGCTGGGGGCATGGAGAGTATTTTTATCAATTAGGCGACGAAACGTCTTTGCTCTCAAGACACGGAACGATGGTTACCCCAGTATTCGTCTATGAGGAAAAAATCCGAGCTAAGGAAGGCCTCGGGAAAGACAGTCTTCGGGCGGCATACTTCTTTGATATGGAAATGAATCTTGTGGGGTTTTCTTCTTACTTTCCTGATGTTGAAGGAAATACCGGCACAATTTTTGTTAACGCATATTGGCTTGAAGGTGATCAAGCACCGCTGGACTGTTACTGATCCCCACAAAAGGCCTGTACGGCCGTACGGCGGTGGGGCACCCATAATTCAGATGTTCCCGACAGGCGGCCGAGAACTTTCCTGGCACTGGCTGCGAACACCACAAGCCCCGCTGATACGGGGCTTGTGCGCTATGGGCGCTGAGCGAAGGCCATAAGACGTACAAACCCGGCGTGCTTGAGCACGCCCTACGACGCTGCATAGGCTTGAGGGAATGGAGTCGATCCAAAAGCAGCTGGCTTTGCACAATAAGCTGATGCGCTCCGGCTGCAGTGATCGACTCCAGGCGACGAGGCCCAAGTTGAAAGATCCAACGCGCTTGAGTGTGAGCAGCATTGCATTGCACCGCTCGTGCGACGAGAAGTATTCAGCATGGCAGATCATGCAGAATACCGATGATCCAACATGAATGACCGTATCGCGTACCATGCGGCATCAGCGATGGCGGCGCGTCACCAGGGGTTGTGCGCGCGGCCATGCATTCGAGATGCAGAAGAGGTCGAACGATGCGCGTTAGATTGCGGAAGGGTGTCCGGGCGTGGAAGTTTGCGTGTGCGTGTGCGGCGCTGTTGGCGGCGCTGCCGGCGGCGGCGCAGAATCTCATCGCCAATCCGGGGTTCGAGAACAATCCGCCGGGTGCCTTCGGCAACAACATCGGGTACGGGATCGCGCCGTGGACCCTGGGCCCGGGCCAGACCTCGAATGTGGTGAAGGTCGATGGCGGCGTGAACTTCAACTACGGCAACGGTGGTCCCGCCCTGGATGCGGACCCGGTGACGGGCGCGGGCGTGCAGCAGCATTACCTGGACATCGCGTCCGGCGCGAACGCTTTCTACCAGTCTTTCGTCGTTCCGATCTGCGGCGGCACCGCGGGGCAGGTGCGCAGGACGACATTCTCCGGCTGGTTTTCCACGCGCGACAATCTCGCCGGCAACGGCAGCATCGCCATCCGCCAGGGGGCGGGCCTGACCGGCACCATCCTGGCCAGCGCCAGTGCAGTGATGCCCGCGCCCACGCCGCCGGCCACTTCGGGCAATTCGCCGTGGGTGTTCGTGTCGGGCGTGGTCAACGTCACCGCAGGCAGCACCATCTCCTACGTCGTGGACATGGACAACAACGCGAATTTCGACGAAGCGTTCCTGAGCTTCAACACCAGTACCTGCGTCAGCTCGCAGCTCACGCTTCAGAAATCATGGTCCGGCGCGGCGATCAACGACACCGCCACCGTCAGCGTGACGCGCGTGGCCACCGTCATCGATTCGCTGGTATCCACGGCCAATACCCCGACCGAAGTGGACAGCGACGCCACACCGGTGACGGTGTTCGATGGCGAGACGCTGACGCTGGCCGAGGTGCTGGGCGCCGGCAATGTCGGCAACTACGCGGGCACCTTGACCTGCACGGGCCCGGCCACGCTGAGCGGCAGCACCGTGACCGTCGGCAATACCGGCGCCGCCATCGCGTGTCGTTATACCAACGTGCGCCGACAGGCCGAGGTCAGCATCACCAAGACCAACACGCCTGGCGTCAACGGCAACGTGGATCAAGCGGCCGATACCGTCGTGCGCGGCAGCAGCGTCAATTACGCCATCGTGGTTGCGAATGCCGGCCCCGATGCCGCCAACGGAACCGTCCTGCGCGACCCGGTGCCGACCAATCTCAATTGCACGACAGTGACCTGCGGCAGCGCCATCGGCGGCGCCGTCTGTCCGGCGGTGAGCCTTGCGGCGCTGCAGTCGGCAGGGGGCGTGACGATCGCAACGCTGCCGTCTTCCGGGGCATTGACCTTCACCGTGTCCTGTACGGTGCCCTGAAGGCGGTTTTCCGCGCGGCTCGCAGCGACTGTTACAGCGGCTTCGGCGTCAGTTTGAGCAATCGCCCACCGGTGCCATCTTCGAGCAGCCAGATCGCGCCGTCGGGGCCCTGCTCCACTTCGCGGATGCGTTTGCCCATCGGGTAGCGTTCGGCTTCGCGGGCGGTGGTGCCGTCGAACTGGATGCGCACCAGCGCTTGCGAGGCGAGGCCGCCGATGAAGCCGTGGCCCTTGAAGTAGGGGAACAGATTGCCGGAGTAGATGATGAAGCCGGCGGGCGCGATCACCGGCGTCCACCACGCCTCGGGGGCGTTGAATTCGGGGCGCGTCGGGTGGTCGGGAATCGGCGAGCCGTCGTAGTTGTCGCCGTTGGAGACGATCGGCCAGCCATAGTTGTTGCCGCGTTCGATCAGATTGAGTTCGTCGCCGCCGGCGGGGCCCATTTCGTGGGTCCAGAGTTTTCCGGCGCCGTCGAAGGCGATGCCCAGCAGATTGCGGTGGCCCAGCGACCACACCTGCGCGGCCACGCCGCCCTGGTTCGCGAACGGGTTGTCGGCGGGCACGCTGCCGTCGTCGTTGAGGCGGATGAGTTTGCCCAGATTGCCGCCCATGTCCTGCGCGGGCGAGCCCTGCTGGCGTTCGCCGGAGGTGATCCAGAGTTTGCCGTCGGCGCCGAAGGCGATGCGGTGGCTGTAATGACCCTGGCCGCCGACTTTGGGCGATTGTCGCCACAGCACCTGTGCAGTGCCGAGGCTGCCGCCGCCGTTCGTATCGAGCGTGAGCGGCGCGCGCGCGACGACGGCGCCATAGGTGCTGTTGCTGCCGGCTTCGGCGTAGCTGTAATAGACGTAGCGGTTGCTGGCGAACTGCGGATGCAGCACGACATCGCCGAAACCGCCCTGGCCGCCGTAGGCCACGGTGGGCACGCCGGTGATGGTGCCGGTGGTTTTCGTCGTCGTATTGAACAGCCGCAGTTGCCCGGCTTTCTCGGTCACCAGCAGACGGCCGTCGGGCAGGAACGTCATCGCCCAGGGTTCGTTGAAGGTTCCGAACGAAGTACTGACGAACGGCGGATTGGGCAATTGCGTGGCGCGATGCGGGCCGCCGGTGATTCTGGGTTTGACGGCGGCTTCGGCAGCGGTGGGCGCGGGCGGCGACGGCTGCCTGCGCGCGGCGGCGGTCTCGCGTTCCTTGCGGGAGGTCAGCTGGACGCCATCGCTGCCGACCGTTCCGCTGCAGGCGGTGAACAGCAGGGCGGCAGAGGTGAGGGCGAGAAGTCGCGGTGCGATGAAGGACGGGGGCATGGGGGCGTGCCTCGGTGTCGGATGACGGAGTGTTGTAGCGCAGGACAGGCGTTGCTGCCGTGACCGCGTTAACAGGGCGAAGTCGACAGGGCTGAAGCCGACTGCGCTGACGTCGATGGCGCTGACGTCGACGGCGCATCGGCATCTTGCGCCGGATGGCGCGGGCCTGCCTGAACATCCCGGCCGCGCAACCGGGCCCATGACTTCCGGGTGGTTGAAGCGGGCGCGATCGGGCCACAATTCATCAGGCTGAACCCCACTCCCGGAGCACCGCGCATGAAGACCCAAGGCTTTCTCGATCAACTGCTGAAAACCGCGCAACAGAGCGTGGGCGATCTCACCGGAGGCAAGGGCATCGGCGGCGATTTCGGCAAGGGCGCGCTGGCCGGCGGAGCGCTCGGGCTGCTGCTGGGCAATCGCAGGGTGCGGAAGATGGGCGGCAAGGTCGCGATGTACGGCGGCCTCGCGGCGGTCGGCGCGCTGGCTTACAAAGCCTACGGCGATTGGAAACAGCAGCAGGGCGGCGCCGGTGCCGCGTCCGCCGCACCGCAGACCTTCGATGCGCTGCCGCCGGCGGAGATCGAATCGCACAGCCAGGCGATTCTCAAAGCCCTGATCGCCGCAGCGAAAGCCGACGGCCATGTCGACGACCGCGAGCGTCAGGTGATCGAGGGCGAATTCAGCCGCCTCGACGCCGCCCCCGAAGTGCGCCAATGGCTGCAGGCCGAACTGCAGAAGCCGCTGGACCCGGCCGAAGTGGCGCGCGCCGCGAGCAGCCCGGAAATGGCCTCCGAAATGTATCTGGCCAGCCTGCTCGCGGTGGACGAACAGAACTTCATGGAACGCGCGTATCTCGACGAACTCGCGCGCCAGCTCAAACTCGACGAAGGCCTGAAAGCGCGTCTCGAGCAGCAGATGAAGGAAGCCGGCGACGCGGTTTGAGCGTGTCCTTGTGGTGCCAGTAGCGCGCGCTCCAGCGCGCGCTGCTCTGCAAGTTGAACCTGACCCCATTTCTGTTCCGCACCGTCTTGCATCGCCCGTGGCCCTGCCAGATCCGACAGCCCCCGCCACCGCAAACCAGCCGCTCCGGTACCATCCCCGCATCGCACAGGGGAGCACCACATGGCAAAGGCCACCATCGCCGAGATGCGCTGCGCCAGCCCGCGCGCCCCGCGCTATCGTCCATTCGCAGTAGAGAAGCCATGATCACAGGCACCATCAAGAGCCAGGTCGACCAGATCTGGAACGCATTCTGGAGCGGCGGCATTTCCAACCCGCTCGAAGTCATCGAACAGATGACCTATCTGCTCTTCATCCGGCGGCTGGACGAAATCGAAACCCGCAACGAGAAGAAAGCCGCACGCACCAAGCAGCCGCTGCAGAACCCGATCTTCAACAAACGCCAGCAGAAGCTGCGCTGGTCGAAGTTCAAGACCCTGGGCGATGCCAAGACGCTGCACGCGCTCATCGCCGACGAGGTCTTTCCCTTCATCAAGGCGCTGGGCGGCAAGGGCGACGATTCCACCTACGCCTCGCACATGAAGGACGCGCGCTTCACCATCGACAAACCGGCGCTGCTGGCCAAAGTGGTCGATCTGCTCGACGCCATCCCGATGGAAGACCGCGACACCAAGGGCGATCTCTACGAATACATGCTCGGCAAGATCGCTTCCGCCGGGCAGAACGGGCAGTTCCGCACCCCACGCCACATCATCAAGCTGATGGTCGAGATGATGGCGCCCAAGCCCGAAGACAGCATCTGCGACCCCGCCTGCGGCACCGCCGGGTTTCTGGTCGCGGCGGCCGAATATCTGGACACCCATCACCGCGACGCCATCTACAAGGACGCCAAGTCCAAGCGTCGCTTCAACGACCACACCTTCCACGGCTTCGATTTCGACAGCACCATGCTGCGCGTCGGGTCGATGAACATGCTGCTGCACGGCATCGAAAACCCGGCCATCGAAAACCGCGACTCGCTCAGCGAAAGCCATGCCGGCGTCGAGAGCCAGTTCAGCCTGATCCTCGCCAATCCGCCGTTTGCCGGCTCGCTGGACTACGACAGCACCGCAAAAGATCTGCAGCGCATGGTCAAGACCAAGAAGACCGAACTGCTGTTTCTCGCCCTGTTCCTGCGCCTGCTCACCACCGGCGGACGCGCGGCCGTCATCGTGCCGGACGGCGTGCTGTTCGGGTCCAGCAACGCGCACAGAACGCTGCGCAAAATGCTGGTGGAAGAGCAGAAGCTGGACGGCATCGTCTCCATGCCCTCGGGCGTGTTCCGCCCGTATGCCGGCGTGTCGACCGCGATTCTGCTGTTCACCCGCACCGATTCCGGCGGCACCGACCAGGTCTGGTTCTACGACATGCAGGCCGATGGTTATTCGCTGGACGACAAGCGCAACCCGCTGGATGCCGACAAGCACGAGACCAACAACCTCCCCGACATCCTGAAACGCTGGCAGCAGCGCGGCAAAGAAACCAAGCGCGCCCGCACCGATCAAAGTTTTCTGGTGCCCAAGGCCGAGATCGTGGGCAACGACTACGACCTCTCCATCAACCGATACAAGGAAGTGGTGCATGCGCAGGTGCAGTACGACCCGCCGCAGAAGATTCTTGCCGAGCTGAAAACATTGGAGGCCGAGATCATGCGGGGGATGGAGGAGTTGGAGGGGATGTTGAAGTGACTGATCTGGCAGATGTCGCCGATATCAATCCTCGGATTGAGCGCGAACAGATTGACTTGACGGAAATGGCGTCGTTCGTCGGCATGGCAAACGTCTCGGAGGAGTCGGGTTCAATAACGACTGAAGAAGTGCGTCCACTGGTTGACCTTTTAAAGGGATTTACGCCTTTTATTGATGGCGATATCCTCGTGGCGAAGATCACGCCTTGTTTTGAAAACGGCAAGATCGTGCATGCGCGGATCAGTCGGCGACAAGGCTTTGGATCTACCGAGTTCCATGTTCTGCGGCCGCAAGCAGAGAAGCTCGATAATCGATATCTTTTTCACTTTCTGCGTCAGCCGCATATCCGCATCGAAGGCGAGCGGAGAATGACTGGTAGTGCCGGCCAGCGCCGCGTACCCCGAGCGTTTCTTGAGAAATTACAGATTCCACTACCTACGCTGCCAGAACAACGCCGCATCGCAGCGATTCTGGACAAGGCCGACGCGCTACGCGCCAAGCGCCGCGAAGCCATCGCCAAGCTCGATCAGCTGCTACAGGCTGTGTTTCTCGATATGTTTGGCGACCCGGAATCAAATCCGAGAAACTGGCCTCTCAAGTCGCTTGAGTACCTTTGCGACCCTCAAGATCGCGTGAACTACGGCGTTGTCCAGCCCGGCGCAGAGTTCCTTGGCGGGGTGCCGGTCATTCGGGTTGGGGATATCGATGGCGGCAACCTCGATGCATCATCCATCAAGAGAATTGATCCGTCGATCGAATCGGCTTACGGGCGATCCAGACTCAAAGGCAATGAGCTTCTCATCAGTTGCGTTGGCTCCATTGGTATCGTCGCAGCTGTTCCTAATTCAGCGATCGGTTTCAATATCGCACGCGCAATAACAAGGGTTCCGCTCGCAAAACCGAAAGATCGCACTTTCGTCCAGCAGTGTCTTCTGACGCCAGCTTTGCAGCGCTACTTCAAAGAGAAGACGCGTACAGTTAGTCAACCAACTCTGAATGTTGAGTTCGTGAAGGCTGCGAAGATATTGGATCCCCCGCCAGCGCTTGTCGGCAAGTATTGTCAAGTTGTTGCTGACGTGGATGGGCTTAAAAGAAATCTATTGAATTCAAGTGATGGTATCGAGAGAAACTTTTCCTCGATCCAACAACGAGCCTTCGCCGGGACGCTATAGCTCATGAACAACTTCCAGTTCCTCCAATCCGAATCCAAACCGCTCTTCGAGCCGGCGAAAGGTGCGGAACATCTGATGTTTGCCAGTCACAATCGCGATGCCCGCCGATCGCAGGATGCAAACGAATGCCTTCTCCCTCCGTAACCGATCCGCCCATCCCCGATGAGGCAGGGCAGTTCCCGCTGTTTGGTGGTGGCGCTCAAGCTGGGAAAGTCCGTGCTGCAGCTGCGGTACCCGATGCGGTTTACAGCGACTACATCGCATACGTGGACGAAAGCGGCGATCACGGACTGGAGTCTGTCGATCCGAATTATCCCGTGTTTGTGCTGTCGTTCTGTGTATTCAACAAGCACTACTATGCCCGCGCGGTGGTCCCTGCTGTCGAGATGTTCAAGTTCAAGCATTTCGGCCATGATCTGGTGGTGCTGCACGAAACCGATATCCGCAAAGAGAAAGGCAGTTTCAGGTTCGCAAGCCGCCGGCACAAAGAAGCGTTCCTGGACGAGTTGACGGACATCATCGAGGTGAGCAAATTCATTCTGATCAGTTGTGTCATCGACAAGCGCCATCTGCGCGAGCGCGACGCCAACCCGTATCACCTGGCGCTGGGATTCTGTCTGGAAACCCTGTACGAGTTGATGCAGGAGAAACATCAGGACGAACGGAAAACTCACGTCGTCGTCGAATGCCGCGGAAAAAAAGAGGACCGGGAGCTCGAACTGGAATTCAGGCGCGTGTGCGCGGGCGACAACAAACTTGGCAGGCAGCTGCCCTTCGACGTGATATTCGCCGACAAGAAAACCAACTCTTCCGGGTTGCAGCTGGCCGATCTGGTCGCGCGGCCGGTGGGTTTGTCCGTCGTCAGGCCCGAGCAGCCCAATCGTGCATTCGACGTTCTGACGCGCAAGTTCTTCTGCAGTGGCGGGCGCGGTAAAGTCGGGACTGGTTTCGAGGGATGGGGGCTGAAGATTCACCCGGCCCCAGAAAGCGAAAGGCCCCGGTGATCGCACCGAGGCCATGACGCCGACCGGGAACCCCCAATCCACTTGCAGTGATTCTAGTTCCGGCCTTGCGGGCAATGCAAGCGTAATCAGGGGTTTACGGACAAGCGGTGCGCTTGATTGCGGCCTGCTAAGTATTTGATTCTATGAAAGTAAACCCGAATGCAATGTCTTAACGGACTCAAGGCGCGCATGGCATGACCAACTTCCAGTTCCTCCAATCCGAATTCAAACCGCTGTTCGAGCCGGCGAAGGGTGCGGAGCAACTGGTGCATTCCGACCCGCGCGCCTGCTGCATGCGCACACGGCACGCGCTGGAGCAAGCGGTGCATTGGCTGTACGCCAACGACCGCGACCTGCGCATGCCCTACGACAACGGCCTGGGCGTGCTGCTGACCCAGCCGGCGTTCGAAAAGCTGCCGCCGCCGCATGTGCTGCAGAAGATGCGGCTGATCCAGAAACTGGGCAATCAGGCCGTGCACGGCAGCCAGCGCATCGGCAGCGGCGACGCCCTGCGTCTGGTGCGCGAGCTGTTCCATGTGCTGTTCTGGCTGGCGCGCACCTACACCCGCGCCAGCGACCCGAAAACCCTGGACGCCACCTTCGACGAACGCAACGTGCCCAGGCTGGTGCGCGCGGACGAGGCCAGCGCGCTCACCCGCGAACAGTTGGAGACACAGGAAGCGCAGTTCCGCGAACGCATCGCTGCGCAGCACGCGCAGATCGAAGCGCGCGAAGCCAGCATCGCCGAAGTTTCGGCATCGCTCGCCGAACGTGAGGCCGCGCTGGCGCAGGTGAATGCGGAACTGGCCGCGACGCGCGCCGAACTGGCGCAGGCCAAGGCCGCGAATATCGCCGTGCCCGATGCGCACGATTACGACGAAGCCGACACCCGCCGCTTCCTGGTCGACGTGCTGCTGCGCGAGGCGGGTTGGGAACTCGGTCGCAATGCCTCCGCCGAAGTGCCGGTGGTCGGCATGCCCAACGCGAAGGGTGAGGGCTTTGCCGATTACGTGCTGTGGGGCAACGACGGCCAGCCGTTGGCGGTGGTGGAAGCCAAGCGCAGCTTCACCGACCCCGACGTGGGCAAGCAGCAGGTCCAGCTCTACGCCGACTGCCTGGAAACGATGAAGGGCCAGCGCCCGCTGATGTTCTACAGCAACGGCAACCAGACCTGGCTGTGGGACGACTGCCGCGCACCGCCGCGCGAAGTGCAGGGCTTCTACACCCGTGAGGCCCTCGAACTCGCCGTGCAGCGCCGCGAGCTGCAGGCCGAACTGCGCGACGTGTCCATCGACAACGCCATCGTCGAACGCGCGTACCAGCACCGCGCGATCCGCGCGATGACCGAATCGCTGACCCACGGCCGCCGTGCGGGCCTGCTGACCATGGCCACCGGCAGCGGCAAGACCCGCGTCTCGATCGCGCTGATCGATGTGCTGATGCGCGCCAACTGGGTGAAGCGCGTGCTGTTCCTCGCCGACCGCGTGGCGCTGGTGAAACAGGCCGCCGACAATTTCAAGGAACATCTGCCGGATGCCGGCGCGGTGAATCTGGTCACCGAGAAGCTGGGGCAGGGGCGGGTGTTCCTCAGCACCTATCCGACGATGATGGGCCTGATCGAACAGATGGAAGGCGACCGCCGCAAATACGGCATCGGCCACTTCGATCTGATCGTGATCGACGAAGCGCATCGCAGCGTGTACCAGAAATACGGCGCGATCTTCCGCTACTTTGACAGCTATCTGGTCGGCCTGACCGCGACCCCGCGCGAGGACGTGGATCACGACACGTATCGTTTGTTCGGCCTGGAAGCCGGTGTGCCCACCGACGCCTACGGTTTGAAGGAAGCGGTGGACAACGGCTATCTGGTGCCGCCGAAAGCGTTTTCGGTACCGATCAAATTCGTGCGTGAGGGTATCCGCTACGACGAACTCGACGACGAGGATAAAGAACACTGGGAGTCGCTGGACTGGGGCGACCGTTTCGACGGCGAGGCCCCGGACGAGGTGTATGCCTCCGAAGTGAACAAGCAGTTGTTCAATGAGGACACCGTCGATCTGATGCTGAAATACCTGATGACGCACGGCCTGAAGGTGGATGGCGGCGACACGCTGGGCAAGACGATCATCTTCGCAGTCAATCAGAAGCACGCCGACTTCATCGTCAAGCGCTTCGATCATCACTACCCGCATTACAACGGCACGTTCGCGCGCGTGGTCACCCACGCGGTGAAGTATGCGCAGACGCTGATCGACAGTTTCAGCGTGCCCAGGAGCCTGCCGCAGATCACGGTCTCGGTGGACATGATGGACACCGGCATCGACGTGCCGGAAGTGCTGAATCTGGTGTTCTTCAAGGCCGTGCGCTCGAAGGTGAAGTTCCTGCAGATGATCGGTCGCGGTACGCGCCTGTGTCCGAACGTATTCGGTCCCGGTCAGCACAAGCAGGAATTCTTCATCTTCGATTTCTGCGCCAATTTCAAATACTTCAATGAGCATCCGGCCGGCGCGGTGTCGCCGGTGACGGAGCCGCTGCAGAAACGGCTGTTCAAGCGGCGGCTGGCGTTGATCGCGCTGTTGCCCGTCGGCGAGCCGTCACCGGAGAAGCGCGCGGCCGATGCGCGGGGCGGCTATGGCGCGCTGGAAACGCTGCGCGATGACGTGATCGGCCAACTGCACGCCGAAGTGGCGGCGATGAATGTCGGCAACTTCATCGTCCGCGCCGAGCGCGAGCATGTGGTTCGCTTCGCAGATCGCCAGCAATGGAATGCGCTGGACGATACGGCCCTTGTCGATCTGCGCGAACATGTCGCCGGCCTGCCGACGGAGCAGGATGCCGAGCACATCACGGCGAAGCTGTTCGACCTGCTGTGCCTGAATCTGCAATTGGCGATGATCCAGGCGACCCGGGATTTCGTGACCTGCCGCGACAAGCTCATCGACCTGGCTGCCGACCTGGAAAACAAGGCCGCCATTCCTGCGGTGCGCGAGCAACTGGCGCTGATCCAGGACATCCAGACCGAGATGTTCTGGAAGGACATCACCCTGCCGATTGTCGAGTCCGTCCGTCGCAGGCTGCGTGGCTTGATCAAATTCATCGACCGCACATCCATCGCGCCGATCTACACCGTGCTGACCGACGAGATCGGCACCGCGACCGAAGTCGAGTTCACCGATTTCAGTACCGGCATCAATCTTGCCCAGTACAAAAAGAAAGTCGAAGCCTACATCCGCAGCAACGAAGACCATATCGTCATCGCCAAACTGCGGCACAACAAACCCTTGACCCCGACCGACCTCGGCGAACTGGAGCGATTCTTCTACGAATCGGATGTGGTCGAAAGTCGGACGCGTTTCGAAGCCTGCTTCGGCAGCGATACACCGCTGACCGTCTTCATCCGGTCGCTGATCGGTCTGGATCGAGGCGCGGTCAACGACGCGTTCGGCCGTTTCCTCGACGGCACCCGCTACAGCAGCCAGCAGATCCGCTTCGTGGAGATGATCATCGACCGTTTGACGCAGAACGGCACGATGGAACCGGGCCAGCTGTACGAGCCCCCCTTCACCGCGCTGCATCACGAAGGCCTGGACGGCGCATTCGGCGATACCGATGCGGATGCGATTGTCGGGATCATTGCGGTAATCAACGAACGCGCTGCGGCGTGAATGGGCGGGAAGCACCCCTCATCGGGCGCTTCGCGCCACCCCGGATCAAGTCCGGGGACAGGCTCTTCTCCCCGCCAAGTCAGCATCGATCCGAAGCCATGCAGCGTCGTTGAAGCCCGGAGCTGCGGCATCGGGGAAACCAGCCTCGACGTTGGTGTTCGGCAACTCCGTTCACGAGTCGCTGAGCTGCATCGATGGTGAAATTTTCATCATCGTTGGTGCTTGAGTGCTGCTGCGTTGGAGTAAACAGCCTCGTTATCGGGGTTCGATCGCTCCGTGCGCGGGGCTTGGAGCCGCATCGATGGTGAAATTTTCATCATCGTTGGCGCTCTGGCGCTGCGGTGTCGGAGTAAATCGCCCCGGCGTTGGTGTTCAGCAGCTCCGCACGCGAGGCTGGGAGCTGCACGGGTGGTGAAATTTTCATCATCCCTGCAGTGCGGGTACTGCATCGGCGCAGTCCTGAGCTGCATCGCAGGCGTTCAGAGCACTGGCGTTGGCGATGCAGGACGGACGCAGGGCGGGTGCGTTGGACGTGGATGAAACAGAATGAAATGATAATGTATGTTTCAGTATTGCGGTAAGTGCTTGAAAGGATTGGCGTCTTTTCGCCATGGGGCCGCGCGTTCTTTCCGATCGGCGGGGGTGCCTCAGGGGTTGGATGCGGTGCCTGGACCGGGCTCGCGGCTGAAGCCGCTCCTACAACAGCAACGGCAACGGCAGCTCCCCGCTTTTGTGGGAGCGGCTTCAGCCGCGAAGCCGGTGGTCTCGCAGCGGCCGTATCGATCGCCATCGCGGGGCGCTGCGGGGCTGGGCTTTGCCCTGATGGCGGGAGAAGACGTGGGTCATGCGGTGCGGGCTTCGCGGCTGAAGCCGCTCCTACAAGAGCAACCGCCGCTTTCGCTTGTGTAGGAGCGGCTTCAGCCGCGAAGCCGGCAACCTTGCCGCGGCCGTATTGATCGCCATCGTAGGGCGCTGCATTTCGAAGGGCCTGCAACAAATCAGTCAGCAGGACATGGTAACTAGAGAGTTCTTCCCTCCCCACGAAGACGATGAACAGAATCAGCAATCGCATTTACGACGAAATGGCAGTGGGCGACAACGCTTCGCTCACGCGGACGGTGACTTTGCACGATATCGCGATGTTCGCGGCGACCTCCGGGGACATCAATCCGTCGCATATGGATGCCGAGTTCGCCGCAGGCGAGCGTTTCGGGCACGTGATCGTGCATGGCATGTGGACCGCATCGCTCATTTCCGCGCTGCTTGGCACCGAGTTGCCGGGGCCGGGCACGATCTATCTTGGCCAGGAGCTGCGCTTCAAGCGTCCGGTCAGCCCGGGAGATATCGTGACCGCCGTCGTGACCGTGCGGGAAAAGCGCGACGGGAAGGGAATCGTGATTTTCGACTGCGTCTGCAGCGACGCCGAGGGCCGGACGCTGCTGACCGGCACCGCAGAGGTGATCGCGCCGACCGTGAAGTACGACCTCGATCGTGTGCAGGTGCCCGATGTGCAGATCAATCGCCATCGGCTCTTCAGCACCGGAATCAAGCGCGCCATGGCATTGCCGCCGCTGCGCACAGCGGTGGTGCACCCCTGCAGCGAACGTGCGATTTCAGCGGTGATCGAAGCGTACGCAGAGCGGCTGTTCGACCCGACCCTTATCGGGCCCCGGCATCGCATCGAATCGGCTGCCGAAGCGGCTGGCGTCTCTCTTTCGGGAATCGAGATCGTCGACGTGCCGCACAGCCACGCCGCCGCCATGAGCGCCGTGGAGATGGCGGCGCGCGGCAGGGTGGGCGCCATCATGAAGGGCAGCCTGCACACCGACGAGCTGCTGTCCGCCGTGCTGGCGAAGGACAGCGGCCTGCTGACCGATCGCTGGCTCAGCCATGCGTTCGTCTTCGACGTGCCCGCCTACGAGAAGCTTCTGATCATCACCGACGCCGCCATCAACATCGCACCGACGCTGGAGCAGAAGCGCGATATCGCCCAGAACGCGATCGATCTCGCGCGGCTGCTCGGCGTGAAGGTGCCCAAGGTGGCGGTGCTGGCGGCCGTGGAAACGGTGAATCCACGGATGGTCTCGACGCTGGACGCGGCGGCATTGACTGCGATGGGCGCACGCGGCCAGATCAAGCACGGACAGGTGGATGGCCCCTTGGCTTTCGACAATGCGATCGACATGGGTGCCGTCAGGGAAAAAGGCATCGTATCGGAGGTGGCCGGACAGGCGGATATCCTGCTGGCGCCGAATCTGGAAGCGGGCAACATCGCCGCCAAGCAATTGATGTACTTCGCCAAGGCCGACAGCGCCGGCCTGGTGCTGGGTGCCAGAGTGCCGATCATTCTCACCAGTCGCTCCGACAGCGTGCGCACGCGACTGGCTTCGATCGCACTGGCGCGCATCGTCGCCTACGGCAACGCGGTGATGGCGGGGGCATGAACCGCATCCTCACCATCAACGCCGGTTCGTCAACGGTCAAATTCGGAGTATTCGAAGCTGTCGGCGATCGCGCCGTGCATCCGCTTGCGCGCGGCGTTCTGGATCTGCACGCATCGCCGTTAGCGCTGCACTTCGAAATGGACGGTCAGCGTCTGACGGTGCCGCTCGATGCGGTGAGCACTGATGACCGCGCGGAAGCGATCGGCGCAGCGCTGTCCTGGCTCGAAGCGCGCTTCGATGGCTGCGCCTTCGCCGCCGCCGCTCACCGCATCGTTCACGGCGGCATCGAGTTCGACGCGCCGACGGTGCTGGACGATACGATCATCGCGCAGCTCGACAGGCTTTCTCCGCTCGCGCCGCTGCACCAGCCGATCGTGCTGCAGCTTGTCCGCGCGATGCGGCGCGCAAGGCCCGAGCAGCCGCAGATCGCCTGTTTCGATACCGCGTTTCATCGCACCCATGCACCGCTGGTCACGCGCATGGCGATTCCGCGTTGGCTGCATGACGAAGGCGTCCGTCGCTATGGCTTTCATGGGCTCTCGTATCGATCCGTCGCCGACCAGTTGCGGCGCGACGAGCCCGAACTTCTGGCGAAGAAGCTCGTCGTCGCCCATCTCGGCAGCGGTGCCAGTCTGTGCGCGATGGAGGCGGGCATCAGCCGCGACACCAGCATGGGTTTCTCCGCGCTCGACGGCATCCCGATGGCGACCCGCCCCGGCGACCTGGATGCAGGCGTATTGCTGTACCTGCAGAGACAGCACGGCATGACCGCCGAGCAACTGCAGCACTGGCTCTACCACGAGTGCGGATTGAAGGGCGTTTCCGGCATCAGCGCGGATCTGCGGGTGTTGCTGGCAAGTCCTGCGCCGGAAGCGGCGGAAGCCATCGCGCTGTTCTGTTTCCGGATCAGCCGCAGCATCTGCGCGCTGGCCGCGACGCTGGGAGGGCTGGATGGCATCGTCTTCACCGCCGGCATCGGCGAGCACGCACCATCGATCCGCGCCGCCGTCTGCGAACGCTTGTCATGGCTGGGTGCGAAGATCGACCCTCACGCCAACGCCCGCAACGACCGTGTGCTGGACGCCGGAGACGGCATCGCGCTGCGCATGATCCGCACCGATGAAGAGCAGGTCATCGCGGCGTCGGCGGCGGCGCTGCTGTTTCGCGGGGCCTGATCGTGCGGGCATACAACCTGTCAGCATCCACCTCATCCATTCCCGACATCGCACGTCATCGGAAACCGATATGACCACTCTCTCCGGAAAGCGCGGCCTCGTCGTGGGCATCGCCAACGCCGAAAGCATCGCCCACGGCTGCGCGCGCGCCTTCCGCGACGCCGGCGCCGAACTCGCCATCACCTATCTCAACGCCAAGTCCGAGCCCCATGTCCGCCCCTTGGCGGACGCATTGGACGCATCGATCTTCGTGCCCTGCGACGTGCGCGAACCCGGGCAGCTCGAAGCGGTGTTCGCCACCATCGAACGCGAATGGGGCCGGCTGGATTTCCTGCTGCACTCGATCGCATTCGCACCGCGCGAAGACCTGCACGCGTCGCTCATCGATTGCAGCAGCGAAGGTTTCGCGATGGCGATCGATGTGTCCTGCCACAGCTTCATCCGCATGGCGCGGCTGGCGCGCCCGCTGATGACCGAAGGCGGCTCGCTGCTGACGGTGAGTTTCTTCGGCGCCGAGCGGGTGGTCGACCATTACAATCTGATGGGGCCGGTGAAGGCGACGCTGGAAGCCTCGGTGCGCTATCTCGCCGCCGATCTGGCCGATCGGCGCATCCACGTCCACACACTCTCGACCGGCCCGGTCAAGACGCGCGCCGCCTCGGGAATCGATCGTTTCGACGAACTGCTGGAACGCACCCGCGAACGCACCCCGGCCAATCGTCTGGTCGACATCGAGCAGATCGGCCGCATCGCGGTGTTCCTCGCCAGCGACGCCGGCATGCCGATGACCGGCTCCGTGACCTATGCCGACGGCGGATTCCATGTGATGGCTTGATGCGTCGTTCCATCCCGCCGGGATATTCCACAAGAAAGGGTGGAAGCGGATGCAGCCGAGTACGGCGGTTCTTTATCTGTCCGGCTCCGTATCGAGTACGGGGATATGTTTCGCACGGCGCGTGTTTCGCACAACAAAAAAGCCGAAGCATGCGCTTCGGCTTTTTCTTTCATCGAGTGGTGGAGCGGAGGGGGATCGAACCCCTGACCTCCACGATGCGAACGTGGCGCTCTCCCAGCTGAGCTACCGCCCCACGCGATGAGGTGGCAAGTATACGGAGGCCGATCAGCCGCCGCCAGTCGGGGACGGCAGCGATTCGAGGATGGGCGCAAGTCGGGTTTCGAGCTGGGCGCGGCGCCAGCCGGAGAGGGCACCGGGCCAGTCTTCGCCGTCCTGCAGGGCTTCGATCCAGCGACGCGAGGCGAGGACGCCGTCAGGCAGGGCCAGTTCGGCGCTGCGTTCGGCCACCGCCTGCTGCAGTTTCTTGTAGGCGTTGCGGTCGCGGTCGTCGCCGCGTGCAGGGGGCAGGTCGTTTTCGTCGGCCAGCGGGGTGTGCAGGGCTTCGAGCACCTGGTCGGCGAGTTTGCGCGGGGCCTTGGGCTGGCCTTCGAACATCGACTGCAGCTGGGACAGGTCGCGCGGCGGCGTGCGTGCGAGCAGCTGCGCCAGTTCGTTGTCGAGGATCCAGGTGCGCGGGCGGTCGTGGTCGCGGGCGTAGGTGTCGCGCCAGCGCAGTAGGCGCAGCAGGCGGATCTGGCCGTCGCGATCGAGGAACTGCGCCGAGCGCATGCCGAGATGCGGCCAGCGTTCGCCCTCGTCCTGCGCGGCGTTGGCGAGCATCCGCGCGCAGTCTTCTTCCAGCCATGCGGTGCGCTGCAGCGCGTCGAGGCGTTCGCACAGCGTGCGGTGCAGGGCGTCGAGATGGCGCACGTCGTCGGCGGCGTAGTGCAGTTGCGAAGCCGACAGCGGCCGGCGCAGCCAGTCGGAGCGGGTTTCGCCCTTGTCGACCGTGACCCCGAGCAGCTCCTGCAGCACGCGCTGATAGCCCAGCCCGGCGCCCACGCCGCACAGCGCGGCGGCGATCTGGGTATCGAACAGCGGCTGCGGCAGGGCGTTGCAGTAGTACTTCAGCGCGATCAGATCTTCGCTGGCGCTGTGCATGACCTTGAGGATGCGGGTGTCGGAGAGCAACTGCGCCAGCGCGTCGGCCATGCCCGGCAGCAGCGGGTCGACCAGGAGGATGCCGTCGTCCGGCAGCGCATCGCCGCCTGCGATCTGCACCAGCGCCAGCTGCGGCCAGTAGGTGCGCTCGCGGACGAACTCGGTGTCCATGCCGATGCTGGGCGGTGCGGCGGCGATGAGGGCATGCAGCGGTGCGGGGTCGGTGATCCAGTGCGGCACGGGCTCGGTTCGTGAATGACGGGCCGCTATGCTACCGGAGTGCGGTCCGGGTCATCGTGCGGTGCGATCGATGCGATAAGGTAACGGCCGCACACGAACACCCCATCCGGAGCGGAGATTGGCGCTGCGCGCGACACGACAGGCATTGGCGGCAGGCGTCATCGCGACGCTGGTCCTGCTGTGCGCCTGCGATCGCGACGGCGGCAAGGCGGCGGCCGGAAAAGACGGCCGGACCGCGCAGCGACGGGCCGACGGCACGGTGACGGTCAGCGGCGACGACGCCATCGCCGAACGCCTGACCTGGCGCAGCCCGAAGATCGTGCTGGCCGACGCCGACATCCCGGCCGCACGCAAACGCGCCGCCGCTGCGCTCGCCGAAGGCCGGCTCTACGAAGATGCCGATGCCGCGATTCCGCTGTATCTCGCCCTGCAGGCGCACGACCCCGAGGACGCCAAAGCGAAGGCCGGGCTGACCCGTGCGCTGGCGCGGCTGGCCACGGCCGGCAAGGACGCGCTGGCGGCGTCCGGCGAGGATGCGGAGGCGCTGCGCCGCGCGCATGCGGTGGGTGCGGTGATGCGCAGCATCGGGATCGAGCAGGTGGCGGGCGGCGCGGAGCATCTTGTCCAGCTCGACCGCGCCGACCGTCTGTGGGAATTGAACGAGGCCGGCGAGCAGGCGCTGGCCGATGGCCGTCTCGGCGAAACGGGCGAGGGCGCGCTGCCGCTGTTCCAGCAGGCGCTGGCGCTGGAACCCGGCCAGCCGCGCGCGTCGCAGGGCGTTGCGGCGGTCGAAAGCGGGCTGATCCGGCGCGCCGAGGAAGCGGCCGACACCGGCGATTTCGATGCGGCCAAGGCCTGGCTCGCGAAAGCGGGCGCGGTGCGGCCGGGCATCGGGACGCTGGATGTCGGGCGCGAGCGCGTGGAAGCGATCCGCCGCGCGCGCATCGCCCGGCTGCGCGATGAGGGCATGACCCTGCTGTTGCAACCGAACCTTCCGAATCATCTGCCGTTGGCGCGACAGCGATTGGCGGAAATCCTGCGCATCGCCGCGCCCGGCGACCCACAGGCCGCCGAGTTGCGCAACCGCATCGATCTGGCCACGCACTACGGCCTGCAGCGCCCCGGCCAGCGCTTCACCGATGCGCTGACCGGCGGCGGACGCGGCCCGCAAATGGTGGTGGTGCCGCACGGCGGTTTCCGGATGGGCGCGCGCGACGCCGAGCCCGATGCCAGCGGCTCCGAGCGCCCGTCGCGCTATGTGCGTTTCGATCGCGGTTTCGCCATCGGCCGCACCGAAGTGACGGTTGGCGAATTCCGCCGTTTCGTGCAGGCCGGCGAGTATCGTCCGCGCGCGCTGCGTCGCGGCCACTCGATGGTCTACGACGAGCGCGGCGGCAACTTCGTCCACCGCAGCGGCGTGGACTGGCGGCACGACTATGTCGGCCGCCTCGCCGCCGACGACATGCCGGTGCTGCACGTCAGCGCCAAGGACGCCGAGGCTTACGCGAACTGGCTGTCGGAGACCAGCCGCCAGCGCTACCGCTTGCCCAGCGAGGCCGAGTTCGAATACGCGCTGCGCGCCGGTGCCCCCGGGCGCTATCCGTGGGGCGACCGCCCGCCCGCGCGCGGCACCGGCAACCTGACCGGCGGCGGCGACCGTTCGCCCACGGGCCGCAGTTGGGGCAATGCGTTCGTCGGTTATGTCGATGGTTACTGGGGTCCGGCGCCGGTCGCGCGGTTCCGCGCCAACGCCTTCGATGTCCATGACCTGGAAGGCAATGTCCGCGAGTGGGTCGCGGATTGCTGGCATGATGGCTACCGTCGCGCGCCGACCAAGGGCGAGGCCTGGGTGAATCCCGGTTGCCGCACCCGCGTGGTCCGCGGCGGCGCCTGGTCCAACGCCCCCGCGCAGACCCGCGCGGCGTGGCGCAGCCAGGCGGAGGCGGATGCGACGAATGCGCTGACCGGGTTCCGGGTGGTCAGAGAACTTTAGGCCGCAGGCCTGCGAGGGCAAACTAACGATGCGACAGAATCCTTTCGGCAACCAGCAGCAGGGCTACGGCGGGCAGCGCAAGCGCGGCATCAATCCGCGTTTCATCATCCTGCTGCTGTTCGCGGGCTATGCGGCGTACTACTGGGTGTCGAACCGGCAGGTGGATCCGTACACCGGCGAGAAGGTGCTGATCGACGGCAGCATTTCCATCGATCAGGAAAAAGCGATGGGCCTGCAGGCCTACGAGGACATCCTGTCGAAAGAGCGCCCGGTCGATCCGAATTCGCAGATCGCGCAGCAGGTGCGCGAGATCGCCAAACGCCTGATCGCCAAGGTGCCGGAAGTCGAAGCGCAGATGGCGGCCGACAGCGGCAACACGCCGACCAAGGTCTGGGAAACCTTCGACTGGGATGTGAACGTGATCCAGTCCGACCAGGCCAACGCGTTCTGTCTGCCCGGCGGCAAGATGGCGGTGTACACCGGCCTGATCCCGGTCGCGCAGAACGCCGACGCGGTGGCGGTGGTGATGGGCCACGAAATCGCCCACGCATTGCTGCGCCACGGCGCGCAGCGCATGTCGCAGCAGAAGCTCGGACAGCTCGGGCAGATGGCCGGCGCGATGAGCGGCATGGACCCGCAATCGCAGCAGATGATGCAGGCGGCGATGGGTTACGGCTTCATGCTGCCCTATGCGCGCAAACACGAAACCCAGGCCGATGCCGTCGGTTTGATGCTCGCGGCGGCGGCCTGCTTCAACCCGCAGGAATCGGTACCGCTGTGGGAGCGCATGAGCGCAGCCAGCGGCGGGCGTGCGCCTGCGGAGTTCTCGTCCACCCATCCCAGCCCGGAAACCCGCATCCGCGACTTGCAGGCGCTGATGCCGCAGGCCATGGAATATCGGAAGAAATACTGCCGCGAATGATGCCGGCGCCATATCGAACGCCAGGGTGCGGCGCGCTGGAGTGCTGACGACACTGCTCCGGGCCGGTGTCGTCGCGCTTGCGTTGTATTGCGGCGGCTGCGCGACGGACGCCGGTCCCGATGCACCGGTGTCGTCCCTGTATGCCGACCCGCAGCCGGTCACGGTCGAAGGTTACGACGGCGACGCGATGGAGCCGTTCCTCGCCCGCGACGGCCGATATCTGTTCTTCAACAATTCGAATCATCCTTCTGTCGATACGAACCTGCATTACGCGGAACGGATCGACGACCTGCGGTTCCGCTATCGAGGCGAAGTACGGGGCGCGAATACGACCGCGCTGGACGCTGTCGCGACCATGGACAGCAGCGGCATGTTTTATTTCGTGTCGTTGCGCGATCACGAGAAAACCTTCCATTCGATCTTTCGCGGCGAGTTCCGCGACGGCGCGCTGTCCGGCGTCGAGCCGGTAAGCGGAATCTCCAGAAAAAAGCCCCTGCACATCAATTTCGATCTCGACATCAGCCCCGATGGCGAACGCATGTATGTCGTCGACGGCCGCTTCGATCTGCTGTGGGTGCTCGGGCCGAAAGCCGCCGACATCGTCGTGGCGGACCGGCGTGGCGAGGGTTTCGCCATCGCGCCCGACAGCGCCGCGATGCTGGGCAACGTCAATACCGATGCGCTGGAGTACGCGCCGTGCATTTCGGCGGACGGGCGAACGCTGTTGTTCACGCGCTTGCGCAGAGGGCTCGGCGCGCAGCCGGCGATCTACGTCGCGCAACGCGACGACCCCTCGCAGCCATTCGGGCCCGCTCGACGGCTCGCCGCGTTGGAAGGCTTCGTGGAAGCGACGACGTTCTCCGTCGACGAACGCGCGATCTATTACCACAGGAAAGTCGACGATCGTTTCGTGCTGTTCATGGCGACGAAACGCTGACGCGCCGCGCCAGCAGAAGCGCAACACCACGTAGCCCGCTTCCCGCGCAGATGGAAACCCGCCGCGTCCGCAAAAAAGCCCGCGACGCCCAGCGCCGGCTTAAAGCCCCTTGAACACCGTCGACAGCAGCAACAGCGCGAACGCCGTCGCCAGCAGCCAGAACGCGTTCGGCGCGGCGACGCTGAGATAGCCGAGTTTGCCGGCGATGCCGGCGCTGCCCAGCAGAAGCGAGACGAGCCATGCGGCGGTGCTGGGGGGCGTGAGTTTGATCATCGTGTCTGCTGCAGGTCTATTGGAATACGGATGCGGATTCTGAGCGCGTGAGGACTTCAGAAACTCATGAACATTCCGCCGTTCACCGGAATGTTCGCGCCGGTGATGAAGCCGGCGTCGTCGGCGGTGAGAAATTCCACCGTGCGCGCGATTTCCGAGGGTTTGCCGAGGCGGCCCACCGGCACTTTTTCGACGATGCCGGCGCGGATGTCTTCAGGAATCGCCATCACCAGCGCGGTTTCGCAGTAGCCCGGCGATATCGAGTTCACGGTCACGCCCTTGCGCGCGACTTCGCGGGCCAGCGCCATCGTGAAGCCGTGCATGCCGGCTTTCGCGGCGGAGTAGTTGGTCTGCCCGAACTGGCCGGTCTGGCCGTTGACCGAGCTGATGTTGACGATCCGGCCGAAGCCGCGCGTCATCATGCCGTCGACCACGTGTCGGCACATGTTGAACACGCTGTCGAGATTGACGTTCATCACCGCATCCCACTGCACCTTGTCCATCTTGCGCAGGGTGCCGTCGCGGGTGATGCCAGCGGCGTTGACCAGGATATCGAGCGGGCCGTGCGCGGTTTCGATCCTGCGCACCAGCGCGGCGCAGCTGTCGAAATCGCCGGCGTCCAACGCTTCGAAATGGATGTCGAGGCCGGCGACGTCGTGTTCGAATTCGGCGATGCGTTCGGCGCGCGCGCCGAGATCCGCGGCGATGACGGTGCGACCCGCGCGGGCGAGCGTTTTGCAGATTTCGGTGCCGAGCCCGCCGATACCGCCGGTCACGACAGCTACACGTGTGGTCATGGGTCTGTTTCCTTGAAAGCGGTCATGGCTGCGCCGCGCACAGCCGACGTCGTGCGCGGCGTCGCCGCGCCATCGATACGTCTCGGGATCAATCGTCCTGCGTTGTCTTGCTGGTGGCGGGCTTGTCTTTGGGCTTCGTCGAAGCGCTGCGGCCCATCGCGCCGATCAGGTTGTGCTGGAACTCGCGCCACAGCTCGAGATTGCGCTCGGTGAGCTGGTTCATCATCGTCCAGGGCGTCTGCCCGATCATGCCGCCCATCTGCTGCCGGAACTGCTGCTGCTGATCGAGGAAGATCTGCATCGAGCGTTCGAGGTAGTTGCCCATGAAGCCCTGCAGCGAATCTCCGTAGAAACGGATGATGTGGCTGAGCAACTGGGTGGA
This sequence comes from Lysobacterales bacterium, assembly GCA_017302135.1. Lineage (GTDB taxonomy): Bacteria > Pseudomonadota > Gammaproteobacteria > Xanthomonadales > Xanthomonadaceae > Lysobacter_I. The sequence goes on from JAFLDZ010000006.1 coordinate 54,019, forward strand.
CAGCATCGGCTCGCCGTCCTGCTCGTGCTCGGCGATGATCTGCAGCAGCACCTGCCGGGTCAGGTCGTCGCCGGACTTGGCGTCGCGGACTTCGAAATCTTCGCCGTCCACGATCAGCTGGCGCACGTCCTCGATCGTGATGTAGCTGGAGATCTTGGTGTCGTAGAGACGGCGGTTCGGATACTTCTTGATGATCCGTGAAGCTGGCATGGAGCCTTTACTCTAGAGGACTACAGTCGGCGAGCATGGCGCAGCCGGCGACGGCTTGCAACTCGCCGCCCGGGAGCCGCCTTGCGGCGCTTCGGGCCTGAAGGGAAATGCCGGCTAAAAACGTTTTCAACCTTGCGCGTGGACAAGCGTGGCTTCTACAGCCATGGACCGGGACACCCACGCGCAGCCGAAAACCCGGCAACCTCTGCCCGGCACGCACGCGCCGGGCAGGGTTGGACTGGACTCACCAGCCCATGTGGTGGCCGCCGTTGATGTCGAGGTTGGAGCCGGTGATCCAGCTCGCCTGTTCATCGGCGAGGAAGGCCACGCCGTAGGCGATTTCCTCCGGGGTGCCGAGACGGCCGGTGGGGATGTCGGCGACGATCTTGGCGCGGACGTCTTCGGGCACGGCCATGACCATGTCGGTGGCGATGTAGCCGGGGGAGATCGTGTTCACGGTCACGCCCAGCTTGGCGTTCTCGCGCGCCAGCGAAATGGTGAAACCGTGCATGCCGGCCTTGGCGGCGGCGTAGTTGGCCTGGCCGTACTGGCCCTTGAGGCCGTTGATCGAGCTGATCTGGATGACCCGGCCCCATTTGCGGTGGCGCATGCCGTCGATCACCGGACGGGTGACGTTGAACACCGAGTTGAGATTGGTGTTGATCACGTCCTGCCACTGGGTCGCGGTCATCCGGTGGAAGGTACCGTCGCGGGTGATGCCGGCGTTGTTGATCAGGATGTCGATCGGCCCGAGCTGGCGTTCGACTTCGCGCACCATCGCTTCGGCTTCTTCGGGAGAACTCACGTCGCCCTTGGCCAGCGCGATGTCGTAACCCTGCGCTTTCAGCTCCGCCTGCCATGCCTTCGCTTTTTCTTCGTTGCGATAGTTGGTGGCGACCTTGTGGCCCATGTCGGCCAGGCGTTTGCAGATGGCGGTGCCGATACCGCCGGTGCCGCCGGTGACCAGTGCGACGCGTGTTGTCATGCCGTTCTCCCATCCCGAAGTGAGTGTGTGTGGCGACTGTGGTCGGGTCTCGTGCCCGAGTGGCAGTCCGGTTCGTTGCGACTCATCGATCCATGGATTCTATGCGTCCCGGATCGTGCTGCCATTGTGCAGTGCGGCGAAGCCGATCGGCTTGCGCGGGATCAGGCTGGGATCGAATTCACGCACCGCTCGCGAGAGCGTGCGTTCGACGCCGCCTGGACCGAGCCTGTCCCGGTCTTGCCCCAGGGCCCGCCATGCCAGCCGCAGCGCCGGCAGCGGATCGTCGCCGTCCACCGGCAGCGCCGCCATCGATTTCGAGAGCTTCGCGCCGTGCGGATCGACGATCAGCGGCAGGTGCATGTAGGCGGGTGTGGGCAGCGCCAGTGCGCGCTGCAGCAGGATCTGTCGCGGAGTGGAATCGAGCAGGTCGGCGCCGCGGACGACGTGGGTGATGCCCTGTTCCGCATCGTCGACCACGACCGCGAGCTGGTAGGCCCAGAAACCGTCGGCGCGCAGCAGCACGACATCGCCCACGTCGGCGGCGACGTCCTGGGTGACGCGGCCGTGCAGGGCATCCACGAAAGTCACGACGCTGCCGTCCTCCACCCGCAGCCGGACTGCAGCTTCCGTGCGGGACCGGTGGTCGCGGCAGGTGCGGTGAATGCCTTTGGCGGCGGCCAGATCGCTGCGGCTGCAGTGGCAGGGAAAGGCCCGTCCATTCGCGAGCAGGCGGTCCAGCGCGGCGCGATACCGCGCATGGCGTTCGCTCTGGCGCACGGCCGGCGCGTCGGAGACCAGCCCGAAGCCGGCCAGCGTGCGCAACTGCGCGTCGGCGGCACCGGGGACTTCGCGCGGCGGGTCCAGGTCTTCGATCCGCACCCACCATTCGCCATCGGCGCGACGCGCCATCAGCCAACTGCCGAATGCGGCGACCAGCGAACCGAAATGCAGCGGTCCGGTCGGCGACGGCGCGAAGCGGCCGCGATAGTCCGCTGCGGCCATCAGCCGGCGCCTGCGTCCTGTGCCGCGCGCAGTTGCAGGCAATAGGCGGTCATGCCGGCGACGGCGGCGGGGATCACCGCGAAATTGACGATGGGTACGAGGCTCAGACCCATCGCGGTCAGGCCGAAGCCGATGAACCCGGCGCGATGACGCCTCATCAGTTCGCGTTGGCGGAGGAAATCCCAGCCCCAGTTGCCGAGCGGGTTGTCGGCGAATTCCATCGCCAGCAGCCAGCCGCCGAGAACGACCCCCAGCGGCAGCGCCGCCACGCCCGCCACAGGGATCAGACCGAGAAGAAATACGCCGAGTAGCCGAATCCCGATGTAGCCCAGCCGGCGCAGCGCCTGGCGCGACGAACGCAGCATCGCGGCGGCGACGGTTTCGTCGGGCGCGCGCGCGGCCTGGCCGGTGAGGTCGCGCTCGACGCGTTCGGACAGCAGTCCGTTGAATGGGGCGAGGATCAGGTTCGCCACCAGGGTGAAGGTGAAGAACGCGATCGCCAGCAGCAGTACGACCAGGATCGGAAACAACAGCCAGCGCAGCCAGTCGATGTCGGCCGGCAGCCAGCGATCCAGCGCACTGTCCAGGCCGTAGAACGCGAGCGCCGTCGCTGCGCTGAAGAACAGCACGTTGCCCAGCAGGGGAATGAGCATGAAGCCGCGCACGCCCGGGCGCAGCAACAGACGAAAACCGCCCAGCATGTGGCGCGGACCGCTCCATGCGGTCTCCAGACGGGTCCGGAAGCGGATCTCGGCGTTCATGATGGAGACGGGTTTCAGGCTTGAAATGCGGCGGACGGGCGACATCTTATCGGACGACCCGGCAGTGCCGGCCTACGGAGCCCGATCATGATGCGAATCGTCCTTTTCCTCGCCACCAACCTTGCCGTGCTGGCGCTGCTCAGCGTGGTCATGGCGGTGTTCGGCATCGATCCGCGCAGCAACGGCGGCCTGCTGGTGATGGCCGCGATGTTCGGCTTCGGCGGTTCGATCATCTCGCTGCTGATCTCGAAGTGGATCGCGAAGAAAACCACCGGTGCGCATGTCATCGGCGAACCGCGCAACGAGACCGAACGCTGGCTGGTGCAGACCGTGCGCCGCCAGGCCGAAGCGGCCGGCATCGGCATGCCCGAAGTCGCGATCTACGACGCGCCGGAGATCAATGCCTTCGCCACCGGCGCCAACCGCAACAACGCGCTCGTGGCGGTGTCGACGGGCCTGCTGCGCGCGATGCAGCGCGACGAAGCCGAAGCGGTGCTCGCGCATGAGGTGAGTCACGTCGCCAACGGCGATATGGTGACGATGGCGCTGCTGCAGGGCGTGCTGAACACCTTCGTGATCGTGCTGGCGCGGCTGGTCGGGCGGGTCGTCGACGGCATGCTCGGCGGCCAGCGCGACGACGGCAGCGTCGGTATCGGTTACTACGCGGTGGTGTTCGTGCTCGACATGGTCTTCGGCGTATTCGCCAGCATCATCGCGATGTGGTTCTCGCGCTGGCGCGAGTTCCGCGCCGATGCCGGCGGTGCGCAGTTGGCAGGCCGACACAAGATGATCGCGGCGCTGGAGCGCCTGTCCGCGACCTACGGCACCAGCACGCTGCCGAAGCAGGTGCAGGCGTTCGGTATTTCCGGCGGCGTTGGGCACGGCCTGCGCCGGTTGTTCCTCAGCCATCCGCCGCTGGAAGAGCGTATCGCGGCGTTGCGCAATGCGGCGCCCGCGACGGTCGATGCGCGTCGGAGCGTGGTTTCCTGAAAGCGCGGTTTCCCGAATTCGAACGGCGTCACCTGAAATCGAAAAGCCCGCCGAAAGGCGGGCTTTTCGTTGGCATCGCGAATAGGGTCGTCGCGAAAAGCTGTCGCGAAAAAGATCACTCGAAGTCGTAATTCATGTCCGGTCCGGCGGTGGCCAGGAAGTGGCCTTCGACGTAGTCGACGCCGGCCGAGAACAGGATCGACATGCTGGCCGCGTCCTGCACGAATTCGGCGATGGTCAGGATGTCCAGATCGCGGGCCTTCTGCGCGATGTCGCGCACGCGCTGCTGGCTTTCCGGATTCCTCGGAATGTCCTCGATGAAGCTGCGGTCGATCTTGAGCAACTGCGGCTGCACGTGGGTGAGCAGTTGGAACGAGTCGAGGCCGGCGCCGAACTGCTCCAGACCCAGACGGCAACCGAACCGGTTCACCGCCGCAGCGAATTGCTGCACCGCATGCAGATGCGTGAAGACCTTGGCTTCCTGTAGTTGCAGTGCGAGGTATTCGCCGGAAGCGCCGCGCATCGCCAACTGTTCGCCGATGAAGACAGGCAGCGCGTCGTTGTGCAGCGAGGCCTGCGACACCTTGACCAGCAGCGTCACCGGCTTGCCGCCGTGTTCGCGCTGGCCGATCAGCTCGATCGCGCGCTCCACCACGTAACGGTCGATCAGTTCCAGCATGCCGTGATCTTCGGCGATCTGCAGGAAATTGCTCGGGGAGATGAGGTCGCCGTCGTTGCCTTCGAGCCGCAGGAAGGTGTCGTAGACCGGCTGGTTGTCGCCCTGCAGGTTGATGACCGGCTGGAAATGCAGGGTGAAGCGCTTCTGGTCGAGCGCTTCGCGCAGCCGCTCCACCCAGGCCTGGATGCGCTCGGTCTCGGCGCGGTCCACCGCATTGGGGTCGAACAGTTCGAGACGGTTGCCGCCGATGCCGGCCGCCGACTGCACGCCCTGACTGGCTTTCGCGAGGGCCTGGCTGACGCTGGCGTTCTTCTCGCTGATCTGCACGCCGCCGATGCTGGCGGTGATCACGCTGGAGCGTTGGCCGATGGCGAAGACCTCAGCGGCGAAGGTGTTGCAGATGCGCGTCGCGAGCGTCGAGGTGGCGGCGTGGTCGCTGTTGCGCAGCAGCACCGCGAGACTGTTCTCGGAGAAGCGCGCGGCGATCGCGTGTTCGTCCAGCTCGCTGCGCAGGCGTTCGGCGATCGCGGCCATGATGGTGTCGGCCGAGTCCAGGCCGATCTCGTGCAGCAGGCGCTGGTAGTGGTCGGGTTCGATCAGCAGCAGACCGTGCTGGGTACCGTTCTGGGCGGCGTCGGCCACCGCGCTTTCCAGCGCGTGCAGGAAGGTCGGGCGGTTGAGCAGGCCGGTGACCTGGTCGCGCTGGCGCAGCTCCTCGACCTTGCGGGCCAGTTCGGGGTCGGCGGTCTTTTCCTGGCGGCGGAAGATCACCTGCTGGCAGGCTTCGCCTTCGTACTGGGCCAGGGTGAATTCCATCACCGCCGGGAAGGCGTTGCCTTCGATGTCGCGCGCTTCCAGCTCGTAGCGCGGCGGCGGCAGCTCGCCCTTGCTCATGCTCTTGAGCAGTTGCTTGAAGTTCTCGACGTACTTCGGACCGACCAGATCGAGCAGCGACATGCCCTCGATATCCTCGAACGACTCGTAGCCGAACATGTCGAGGTAGGCGGCGTTGGCGCGGATGTGCATGCCTTCGTGGACGTAGGCGATGGGCTCGCGGGAGGATTCGATGAGCGCGTCGCAGCGGCGCTCGGTTTCGCGCACCTGGGCTTCGAGCCGGCGCTGGGCGCGGCGGGCTTCCAGATCGGCCCACTCGCGGCGCACGGTTGCCAGCAGTTGCGGCGGTTTGTGGCGCAGCGCCAGCGAGCGGACGCTGCCGCCGAGCAGTTCGGAGAAGCTTTCGGTGTCCACGTCCTCGATCACCGCGACCAGCGGCGTGTCCTTGCCGCTGGTGGCGACCTGCTGCTGCACCTCGGCGAGCGGAATCGAGCGACAGGGATGCGCGGCCAGAACCAGATCGACCTGCTGCGCCATCAGCATCGTGGCGAGTTCGTCTGCGGTGGTGGGGCGCAGTGGGCGCACCGCGATGCCGGCGTTGCGCAGACCGGTGACGATACCTTCGGCTTCGTCGACGCTGTCATCCACCAGCATCAGACGCAGCGCGGGGTCCTGGCTTCTCGACATGCGTGGGCTCTCCGTGGGGAGCAGCTATGGTACGTCGTGAAGGCGCTCGATGCCGCTACGACTTTGCGACAGCGGACCCGTTCCAGACAGGCCCGCTGCGGACAACCGCACCGACAGCGGGCGCTTGCCCGGGTCGCCGGCCACTTCGCGCACCAGCTTCGGCACCAGATAGCCCGACAGCCGCGCCATCAGCGCCGCGTGCAGCGCCAGTGCGGTGTCGTCGTCGACCTCGAAATGCGCCGCACCCGCAACCCGATCCAACTGATGCAGGTAGTAGGGCAACGCGCCGGCAGCGAAGCCGCGCTCCGACAGCGCGGCGAGCGCATCCACGCTGTCGTTGACGCCGCGCAGCAGCACCGCCTGATTGAGCACCGTGGCGCCCGCTGTCCGCAGCCGCGCCAGTGCGGCGTCGACGGCGGCATCGAATTCGTTGGCGTGGTTGGCATGGATCACCGCCACCGTCGGCCAGGGCAGGGCGCGCAGCCATGCGCCCAGTTCGGCATCGACCCGCTCCGGCAGCACCACCGGCAGCCGGGTGTGGATGCGCAGGCGGCGCAGGTGCGGAATGGCCGCCAACTGCGCGGTCAGTTCGGCCAGCTTCGAGGTGCCCAGCGACAGCGGATCGCCGCCGGAGAGGATGACTTCTTCGATCCCGGCATCCGAACGGATCGCATCGACCGCTTCGCGCCACTGGCCGGCGGCGGCGGTTTCTTCGGCGTAGGGAAAATGGCGGCGGAAGCAGTAGCGGCAGTGCACCGCGCAGCTGCCGGTGGCGATCAGCAGCGCCCGCCCGCGATATTTGTGGATCACTCCGGTCGCGGCCTTCGCCGCCGCATCGCCGACAGCGTCCAGGCCGAAGCCCGGCATCGGCCGCAATTCTTCGTCCAGCGGCAGGATCTGGCGCAGCAGCGGATCGTGGGGGTCGCCATGACGCATCCGCGCCACGAACCCGCGCGGCACCCGCAGCGGGAATTGTGCTGCGGCTTCGGCGGACAATCCGGGTACCCGATCCTCCAGCCCGAGCAGGCCCAGCAGCTCCCGCGGGTCGCGGATCGCACCCCTCCACAGCCGCTTCCAGTCGCCGCCGGGCAGGGCGACGGCAGGGGTGGGCTGCAGGGTGGGGGAGGCTGCGGGTATCATTGGCGGTTCGGTGAGTGGCGTCATGCCGGAACGCAGCGGCGTTCCGGGGCCCAGCCTCCCATTCTAGCTGTCCACGGGTGCTGTAGACCCGGGGCGGACCCGCAGACCGCATCCACGCACATCCACATCAGTCAGGAGCACCCATGGCCAGCCTGGGCATGAACGACGTCAAGAACGGCCAGAAAATCCTGGTCAACAACGATCCTTGCGTCATCACCGAGACCGAATACGTCAAGCCGGGCAAGGGTCAGGCCTTCACCCGCATCAAGTTCCGCAACATCAAGTCGGGTCGCGTGGTCGAAATGACCATGAAGGCCACGGATTCGCTGGAAGTGGCCGACGTGGTCGACACCGATATGCAGTTCCTCTACAACGACGGCGAATACTGGCACTTCATGAATCCGGAAAGCTTCGAGCAGGTCCAGGCCGACAAGGCCGGCATGGGCGGCGCCGAAAAATGGCTGAAGGGCGAGGAACAGTGCGTGGTCACGCTGTGGAACGGTTCGCCGATCACCGTGCAGCCGCCGAATTTCGTCGAGCTGAAGATCGTCGAGACCGACCCGGGCGTCCGTGGCGACACCTCGGGCGGCGGCGGCAAGCCGGCGGTGCTGGAAACCGGCGCCGTGGTCCGCGTGCCGCTGTTCGTCAGCCAGGAAGAAATCATCAAGGTCGATACCCGCTCCGGCGAATACTTCAGCCGCGTGAAGTGATCGATTCGCAGGGGCCCGCGAAGCGCGTCTCGTTGCGAATCGATCGCCCCCGCGAAGGCGGGGAGCATCCACCAGAAGCCCGCCATCGGCGGGCTTCTGCTTTGAAGTCGCTCCGTTCGATTCGGGAATGCGACAATGCCGCCATGACCTATCAGCCCGTTTCCGAATCCCTTGCGCCCCAACCGTGCGACCTGCTGATCGAGGCCCGCTACGTGGTCCCGGTCGAACCGCGCGGCGTCGTGCTCGAACACCATGCGGTCGCGGTGCGCGATGGGGCGATCCTCGCGCTGCTGCCGATCGAAGAAGCGCGCCGGCTGTTCACCCCTCGTGAAACCGTATCGCGGCCGGACAGCGTCCTGATCCCGGGCCTGATCAACGCCCACTGCCACAACCCGATGACGCTGATGCGCGGCGTGGCCGACGATCTGCCGCTGAAGCAGTGGCTGCAGGAACACATCTGGCCGATCGAGGGCGCGATCATGGGCCCCGACTACGTCGCTGATGGCGTCGCCTTCGCGATCGCCGAGATGCTCCGGGGCGGCACCACCTGCTGCAACGAAAACTACTTCTTTCCCGACGTGCAGGCCGCGACCTACAAACGCTACGGCTTCCGCGCGCGCGTCGGTCTGCCGGTGATCGACTTCCCCACTGCCTGGGCGAAGAGCGACGACGAATATTTCGATCGCGCCGGCGAAGTCCACGACCAGTGGCGCGACGATGCGCTGATCGCAACGGCCTTTGCGCCGCACGCGCCTTACACCGTGTCCGACGATAATTTCGAGCGCATCCGCATGCTCGCCGACCAGCTCGATATCCCGGTGCATCTGCACACGCACGAGACTGCGCAGGAAGTGCAGCAGTCGCAGGACAAGCATGGCCAGCGTCCGCTGGCGCGGCTGGATCGCCTGGGGCTGGTCAACGATCGTCTGATCGCGGTGCACATGACCCAGCTCACCGATGCCGAGATTGCGCTGTGCGCCGCGCGCGGCGTCAGCGTGGTGCATTGCCCGGAATCGAATCTGAAACTGGCCTCCGGCTTTTGTCCGGTGGCCAGGCTCGAACGCGCGGGCGTCACCGTCGCCATCGGCACCGACGGCTGCGCGAGCAACAACGATCTCGACATGTTCGGTGAGCTGCGCACCGCCGCACTGCTCGCGAAGGCGGTGGCCGACGATGCCGCTGCGTTCGATGCCGCCAGCGCGCTGCACGCGGCCACCCTCGGCAGCGCCAAGGCGATGGGTGTCGATCATCTGGTCGGCTCGATCGAGCCGAAAAAACAGGCCGATCTGGCCTGTGTCGATCTGTCGGCGCTGGAAACCCAGCCGCTGCACCACGTGCTGTCGCAGCTGGTCTACGCCACCGGCCGTCATCAGGTCACCGATGTCTGGGTCGCAGGCAAACCGAAACTGCGCGACCGCATCCTGGTCGACATGGATATCGATGCGCTGATCGCGAACGCCAAGCAATGGCGCGCGCGGATCGGTTCGGTGAAAGTGGGTTGAGAGGCATCGAAACAATGAACACAGCAGAACAGCACGACAATTTCAGCCAGGTCGAACTCGACAAGTTCAATGCATTGGCGAATAGATGGTGGGACCCCGAAGGCCCACAGAAACCCCTGCATGTCCTCAATCCCGCACGCCTGAGTTATATCCGCGAACGCACAGCGCTACGCGGCGCGCGTGTGCTCGATGTGGGCTGCGGTGCCGGGCTGCTCAGCGAGGCGCTGGCGCGCGAGGGCGCGAACGTCACCGCGATCGATCTGGCCCCGGACCTGATCAGGATCGCGAAACTGCACCGGCTCGAATCCGGCGTCGAAGTCGATTACCGGCTCACCGCTGTCGAAGCCCTGGCCGATGAACTGCCGGCCAGCTTCGATGCCATCGCCTGCATGGAAATGCTCGAACACGTGCCCGATCCGGCGGCGGTGATCGCCGCCTGCGCGACGCTGCTGAAACCGGGTGGCCGCCTGTTCCTGTCCACGCTCAATCGCACCCCGGCCGCGTTCGCGCTGGCGATCGTCGGCGCCGAGTACGTCGCGCGGATGTTGCCCAAAGGCACCCACCAATACCGCGATTTCATCAAGCCATCGGAACTCGCGGCCTGGTTGCGCGCAGCGCAGTTCGAACTCGAAGATGTCAGCGGTTTGATCTACGACCCGATGCGCCACACCGCGCGCGTCGGCAGTCGTACCGATGTGAATTACTTGGCCTGTGCATTGAAGCCCTGATGATCGATTGTGGGAGGAGCTTCAGTCCCGACATGCACTCTTCGGGGCGGGAGCCCCTCCCACAAGATCGATCCGCCATCCGAACCCGTTGGAGTCACCGTTGTCCCACACTCGTTTCCCCCGCGGCGTGCTGTTCGATCTCGACGGTACCCTGCTCGACAGCGCGCCCGACATGGTCGAGGCGATCAATATCCTGCGTCGCGAACGCGGCGAGCCCGATATGGCGTACGAACTGCTGCGCCCGCACGTGTCCAAGGGCGCGCGGGCGATGATCGGCGCCTCGTTCGCCCAACTCGATCACGATGCACGCGAAGCGCTGGTGAAACCATTTCTCGATGCCTACGAAGGCATCCTCGGCCAATACTGCGTGCTGTTCGATGGCATCGCCGAGATGCTCGACGCGCTGGAAGCCGACGGCGTGCGCTGGGGTATCGTCACCAACAAGCCCGAATATCTGGCGAAGCTGCTGATGCCGGTCCTCGGCTGGAGCGAACGCTGCGGCGTGCTGATCGGCGGCGATTCGCTGCCCGAGCGCAAGCCGCATCCGCTGCCGCTGCTGCATTCGGCTGAAGTCCTCGGCGTCGCTGCAGAAGACTGCGTGTACGTCGGCGACGACGAGCGCGACATCGTTGCCGCGCGTGCGGCCGGCATGCCGTCGATCGTCGCGCTGTGGGGCTATCGCCTGCCCGGCGTCGATCCGCTGGACTGGAAGGGCGACGTGATGATCGAACAGCCGCAGACGCTGCTGGATCCGCAAATCTGGCCGACCGTGGTGGCGCAGCCGCTGTGAGCGATGTGTCCACTGTCGATGCCGATCTCGATGATTTCCTCGGCAAATGGCGCGGACGTTGGCCGGAATGGCGGATCGCGCAGGTCTTCGTCCCCGAATCGCAGCGCGCGACCGCTGAAGCGTGGCTCGCGCTGCTGCAGGAATGGACCGACGCTGCCTGGGCCGGCGACGACCCGACGCCGGGCTTCGCCAAGCTGATCTGGTGGCAGGAAGAACTGCTCGGCTGGTCGAAAGGCGTGCGTCGCCATCCGCTTGGACGCGTGCTGCAGAAGCAGCCGGCGTCGTGGGCGACGCTCGCGACTGCATTGCCGGCGCTGCAGGCGGTGCGCGAGCCGCTGCGTGCCTGGGCCGCACCGCAAACGCTCGATGCGCCGCTGCAACCGTTGGCGGTCGCCATCGCCGACTGCGAGCGCGCTTTGTTCGCGCCGGAGGCCGCGCCCGTCGCCGATGCATTCGCGCTGCTCGCCGCGCATGCGCTGTGGTATCGCGACGAAGCCGGCGCTGCGAAAGCGACCAAGGCATGGGCGCAACGACTCGCAGCCAGCGCGCCGCAGCGCGCCGGATCGCGTCCACGCCGCATCCATGACGCGCTGAGCCACGCCCGGCTGCAGCGCGTGGCCACGCGCGGCGAGGCCTCGGCGCTGTCGCCGATGACGGCGCTGTGGCGCAGCTGGCGCGCGGCGCGGGGCTGAACCCCAAAACGCAGCGTTCCGGCGCGATTCCGGAAGCTGCCGGCCGGGCTGGGTACAATGGCCGCCCCTCCGCTGTCCGGTCCGTCTCACCCGTGATTTTGCGTCCCGATCCCTGTTCGATGCCCGATGTGGCCGGCGATGCCGCCGCAGCCGCGCGTGCGCTCGATTGGGTGGGCATGCGCAATGTCGCGCTGCCGCTGCGGGTGCGCGGCGAAGACGGCGTGGTGATGCAGGTGCCGGCGTCGGTCGATGTGCTGGTGGATCTGCGCGATCCCGATGCGCGCGGCATCCACATGTCGCGGCTGTATCTGCAGTTGCAGGACGCGCTGATCGAAGACGTGCTGACGCCTGCGCGCCTGCGCCGCGTGCTGCAGGACTGCATCGACTCGCAGGGCGCGCTGTCGTCGTCCGCGCGGCTCGCGCTGCGCTTCGATCTGATGCGCAAGCGTCGCGCGCTGGTCAGCGACAACAGCGGCTGGAAGCGCTACCCGCTGGACATCGACGCGATGCTCGCGAACGGCCATCTGACCCTGACCCTGGCGTTCTCGGTCGAATACTCCAGCACGTGTCCGGCGTCGGCTGCGCTGTCGCGCCAGCTCAACGCCGAGCGCTTCGCCGAGGATTTCGCTGCAGCGCATCCGCTGTCCACCCAAATCGTGCGCGATTGGCTGGCGTCGGAGCGCGGGCTTGCCGCAACCCCGCACGCGCAGCGCAGTCGCGCCGACATCAGGGTCGAACTGCAGCCGGCGTTCGACGAGCTGCCGGTCGCCGATCTGATCGACCGCGCCGAAGCCGCGCTGGGCACGCCGGTGCAGACCGCAGTGAAGCGCGAAGACGAACAGGCGTTCGCGAAACTCAACGCCGAGAACCTGATGTTCTGCGAAGACGCGGCACGTCGCGTCGCCGCAGCGCTCGCCGACGATGCGCGCGTACGTCGTTTCGACGTGTGCGTCTCGCATTTCGAAAGCCTGCATCCGCACGATGCGGTGGCGCAGGTGTCCGGGAAGGGCCGCGCCGTCGACTGAAATCGATTGACGTTGTCTTATCGATCAATCGATCGCCTGCAGCATGCGTCGGTGTTCGACGAAGGCATGACCGACAACGCGATGCGAAACGGCCCGGTCGCTAGATCGGGCCGTTTCCGTTGTTTATTTCGCTGATTCCAATACCAGCAATGGATCCATGCGGACGTCGAACCAATTCATCCCCCAATGCAGATGCGGCCCGGTCGCGCGCCCGGTGGCGCCAACCGCACCGAATACCTGCCCTTGTTCGACACGATCGCCCACCTTCACGTCGATGCGCGACAGGTGCAGAAAATTCGAGCTGACGCCGGCGCCATGATCGATCACCACGGTGCCGCCGGTGAGATACAGCGATGGCGATGCGAAGGTGACGATGCCGGCGGCGGGCGCTTTGATCGGCGTGCCGTTCGCGGCGGCGATATCCATACCGGAGTGCGGCGATTTCGGCGTGCCGTTGTAGACGCGCTGATTGCCGAAACGGCCGCTGATGCGGCCCTGCACCGGCCAGATGAATGGCTGTGCGAAATCCTCGCGCGCATCGTCGCGCGTTCGCACCTCCGCTACCGACGATTGCTCACGTGCGATACGCGCGGCGATCTCCGGCGGCGGGTTCACGGTATTCGGAGGCACGCCGTTGATGGTCTCGATCGGCCAGTCGCGCGGCAGGATATTCACGGTGTACCGTTTTTTTCCGGCGACCGGCTCATTCACGGTGACCGTCACCGGACCGGTGGCATCGCGTCCGATCGCGAACACGAAACGTCCGTTCGGCGAGACGCGCAGATGGCGGTCGCCGTATTGCACGCTGGCGCCAGGGTCGGTGGTGCCGACGATCATCGAGCCTTGCTGCACGGCCGTCGGCAGTCCGGTTTGCCGGTAGGGCAGGATCGAGGCGGGAGGCGGTGCCGAAGCGGCTTGCGTCGCCGGCGCCGTTCCATTGCTGGTCGAAGGTTTCTTCATCTGCGCGCTCGTCGTGCCGCATGCGGCGAGGGTCAATGCCAGCACTGCGGCAAGCGGTGCGAGCGTCGTCGTAGCGCGTTTCATCGGTCGAACGCCAGACGCATGCCGCGCGGTTCGCCGACCAGTCGTCGCCCGTCCCAGACGAGGTGACCGTTGATCCAGGTCGAGGCGATGCGCGAGCGGAAGGTGGTGCCTTCGAACGGCGACCAGCCGCATTTCGACAGCACCTGTTCGCGTTCCACCGTGAACGGCGTGTCGTCGATCAGGACCAGATCGGCGCGATAGCCTTCGCGCAGGAAGCCGCGCTCCTTCACGTCGAACAACTGCGCAGGCGCATGCGCGAATTTCTGCACGACCTGCGCGGTGCTCAGTCGACCTTCGTGCACGCATTCCAGCGCGGCGTTCAGCGCGAACTGCACCAGCGGCAGACCGCTGGGCGCGCGCAGGTAGGGATGCTGTTTTTCTTCCAGCGTATGCGGCGCGTGATCGGTGGCGAGCACGTCGATCGTGTCCTCGGCCAGCGCCCGGATCAGCGCTTCGCGGTCGCCGGGGTTCTTGATCGCGGGATTGCATTTGATGAAATTGCCGAGCCGGGCGTAATCGCTGCGGTCGAAGCGCAGGAAATGGATGCAGGTCTCGGCGGTGATGCGCTTGCGGCTGCCGTCGGCGCGGATCAGCGGGCCGCGTTCGAACAGCGCGAGTTCGTCGGCGGTCGAAATATGCAGCACGTGCAGGCGCGCGTCGTGCTTGCGCGCGAGCGAGATCGCCAGTTCGGTCGATTTGATGCAGGCCGCGCGCGAGCGGATCTCGCCGTGGCATTCCACCGGGATGTCGTCGCCGTATCGTGCGCGGTATTTCGCAAGCTCCGCGTCGATCATCGGGGTGTCTTCGCAGTGGGTGATGATCGGTGTCGGCGCGTCGCGGAACACGGCATCCAATACCGCGGGATCGTCCACCAGCATGTTGCCGGTGGAGGCGCCCATGAAGATCTTCACGCCGGGCGTGGTGAGCGGATCGATCGCGCGGATGTCGTCGATGTTGCCGGTGCTGGTGCCCATGTAGAAGCCGTAGTTGCCCCAGGCGCGACCGGCGGCCCGCCGGTACTTGTCCTCCAGCGCGTCGCGGTCCAGCGTCGGCGGGCTGGTGTTGGGCATGTCCATGAAACTGGTGAGCCCACCCGCCGCCGCCGCCGCCGACTCGGTCGCGATGTTGCCCTTGTGCTCCAGCCCGGGTTCGCGGAAGTGGACCTGGTCGTCGATCATGCCCGGCAGCAGCCGGCTGCCGTCGGCGTCGATGACGATCTCGCCCGGGCGTGCGGCCAGGCCGCTGCCGATCGCCTCGATCCGGCCGTCGACGAAGCGCAGGTCGCCGTCGAACTCCCGGCCCTCGTTGACCAGGCGGGCGTTGACGATAAGGGTGGGCGGGTGGCTGGTCATTTCGGGGCGCTCGGGTCGGGGTGGGGCGGCTGCCCGGGGCCTGGCGGCACGGGATCGTGCCCGCCGGGGCATAGGGGGTGGCAGCGCGACAGGCGCTTGGCGGTCATCCAGCTGCCCTTGAGGGCGCCGAAACGCTGGATTGCCTCCATCGAGTATTCCGAGCAGGTCGGAACGAAGCGGCAACGCTGGCCGAGCAGGGGGCTCACCCACCGTTTGTAGAAGCGGAGTGCGGCGATCAGCAGACGGTCGATCAAGTGCGGAATCCAGCGGGGGATGCGGCGGGCGGGCCTCGCGCGAATGCGAGGTTGCTGCTGCAGTCTTGGCAGGGTATAACAGCCCGCTTTCCCGCCTCAAGGGAAGATACGAAGGATTCTCGGACGTGGCAGCAAAGAAACCCGAAAAGAAGGCCATCAAACCACCCGCGAAAGCGGCAGCGAAGAAGCCTGCGGCCAAGAGCGCCGCGAAGCCCGTGGCCAAACCGGTGGCCAAGCCCGCGGTCAAGAAGGCAGTGAAGCCGGCCGCCAAGGCCGTCGTCGCCAAGCCAGCCGCCAAAAAGCCCGTGGCCAAGCCCGCTGCGAAGCCGGCCGCGAAGCCGGCGGTCAAGTCGGTCGCCAAGAAGCCCGCCGCCAAGCAGGCCGCAAAACCGGCAGCGAAGTCCGCTCCGGTCGCCAAGTCCGCGCCAAAAGTCGAGGTGAAGGCCCCGGTCGTCGCCAAGCCTGCGCCCAAGGTCGAAGCGAAAGCACCCGCCGCCAAAGCCCCGGCTGCCAAAGCGCCGGTCGCGAAGCCTGCAGCCAAGGTCGAGACCAAAGCAGCGGCCAAGCCTGAACCGGCTCCCACGCCCGCGCCGCCGACCGCGCCGCCCAAGCCCGATCCGAAGCCGGAGTCGACCTCATCGGCCAAACCGTCGAAGCCCGCTCCGCGCCCGGCCCCCAACGAGCCGGCGCCGAAAGCCGTCGTCAAACCTGCCGTGGTGGTCGCTCCGCGTCCCGCCGCCGGCAAAGTCGCGGTGGCGGTCACGTCCCGCCCTGCAACACCTCCCCCCAAAATCCAGGTGAAAGTGATTCCCTACAAAACCGACGAAGCCACCGGCCGCCCGATTCTTCCCGCAGGCTACAAGCCCGCTGCGGACGAGGAATACATGAGCGCGCTGCAGCTCGAATATTTCCGCCAGCGTCTGCTGGGTTGGCGCGCCGATCTGATCGAGGAATCGAAGCAGACCATCGAGAACCTCAAGGACGAAGTGCGCGATGTCGGCGACGATGCCGAACGCGCCACCCGCGAAACCGAGAACTCGCTGGAACTGCGCACCCGAGACCGCTACCGCAAGCTGATCGGCAAGATCGACAGCACGCTCAAGCGCGTGGAAGCCGGCGAATACGGCTACAGCGTGGACTCGGGCGAAGAGATCGGCCTGCACCGCCTCGAAGCCCGTCTCACCGCCGAGCGCACCATCGACGAGCAGGAGCGCTGGGAGCACCTGCAGAAGCAGCAGGGCGATTGATCGAAATCGATCGAAGCCGTTTCGACGCAGAACATTGAAAGAGCCCCGCGACCCGGGGCTCTTTTCATTCGTGCATATTCACGCCTTTCGCCTCACTCGCGTGCGAAGCGACCGAAACAGGGCGTCTACTGCAAATCCCGCAGATTCAATCGCCGCAGGACCGGCAGTTTCCACGCGGTGAATCCGGTCACACCCAGCGTGATGCAGCCACCGACGACGACGGCGGTCGTCAGTCCCAGCAGTTTCGCCATCGAGCCGGCGTAGAACGCGCCGAGTTCGTTCGATGAGCTGATGAAAATGCTGTTGATCGAGGACACCCGGCCGCGCATATGGTCGGGCGTGGCCAGTTGCAGAATCGTGGAGCGCAGCACCACGGACACGCCGTCGAACATGCCCGAGAAGAACATGAAGGCGACCGACAGCCACAGCGCTTCCGACAGGCCGAAGCCGATGATGCACAGCCCGAAACCGGCTACCGCGTACAGCATGTAGCGGCCTGCGTGGCGTTCGATCGGACGACGCGCCACCCACAGCCCGACGATGACCGCGCCGGCGGCGGGTGCGCTGCGCAGCAGGCCCAGCGCTTCCGGCCCCGCGTGCAGCACGTCCTTGCTGAAGGCGGGCGCCAACGACACTGCGCCGCCGAACAGCACCGCGAACATGTCCAGGGCCATCGCCCCGAGCATCACCGGCGTTGCGAACACGAAGCGCAGGCCCTCGCCGATGCTGGCGAAGATCGGACTGCGTTCGTGCGACAGCGCCGGTTCGGCCGCACGCAGTGTCGCCAGCGACAGCACCGCGCCGAACGCACACAGCGCGCCGAAGGCATATGCGGGGCCGGCCGGTATCGCGATGCCATCCGCGTATCCGCCCAGATGTTTGAAGAAGCCGATCATGCTGCCGCCGATCGCCGGACCCAGCACCAGCGCCGCTTGGAATACCACGCTGCCGATGCTCGAACCACGGGTGAACTGTTCGCGCGGCAGCACGCAGGCGAACAGGGTGTTGTAGACCGGGCCGAG
Organism: Lysobacterales bacterium; assembly: GCA_017302135.1. Lineage (GTDB taxonomy): Bacteria > Pseudomonadota > Gammaproteobacteria > Xanthomonadales > Xanthomonadaceae > Lysobacter_I. The sequence goes on from JAFLDZ010000006.1 coordinate 71,673, forward strand.
GAACGAACGCACCGCGCCGGTGAACATGATCGCCGCGTAGATCAGCCACAGCCGCGCGCGCGAATCTTCCGCTTCGCCGGACACAGCACCCCAGGCGATCAGTGCGAGCAGGATCGGGGTCATGGACAGACCGATGCAGGCGATGATACCGAGCCGTCGTTTCGGCAGGTGATCGACCAGATAGCCTGCGAACGGTGCCACGCAGAAGAACGGCAGCACTTCCGCAAGTCCGATCAATCCGAGTTTCCACGGGTCGTTGGTGAGTTCGTAGACATGCCAGCCCACCGCGACCGTCACGATCTGATACGACAGGATCGTGAACAGCCGGTAGCCCATCAGGCCGAGAAACGCGCGGTTGCGCAGCGGCGGCACGGGCTGCGGCTGATCGCTGCCGATCATGCTCGCGAACGCCTGCGCATCAGTGCGTGCGCGCGCTGCGCTCGCGCACAGCGTCCTGCGCGGTCGCCTTGATGAACGCGAGCAGCGAGGCGAGGCCGTTGTTGCGCGTCGGCGACAGATGCTTGGCGAGGCCGACATCGGCGATGTAGCGCGCGTCGGCGGCCATGATCTCTTCGGCGCTGCGGCCGGAATACACGCGCAGCGCGAGATAGACCAGGCCGGAGACGATCGCCGAGTCGCTGGCGGCGGCGAAATCGAGGCGCTCTGCGTCGCCGGAGGCTGCGATCCACACCATAGACTGGCAGCCGTGGAGGCGATGCGTGTCGTTCTTCAGTGTGTCGTCCATCGGCGGCAGTTTGCGGCCGAGGTCGATCAGGTACTGGTAACGCTCGGACCAATCGCCGAAGAACGCGAATTCGTCGCGGATGGCGTCCTGGGCTTCGGCGGTGGTGGGTTCGAGGGGGAAGGTAGTCATTGATTGCTTTTCGTAGGAGCGACTTCAGTCGCGATGTTTCTGGTTTGTACCGGTCTTGAAGAGCTTCCGTCCGCTTCGCGGCCGGGTTCATTTCTTTTGCTGGCCCAAAAGAAACGAACCAAAGAAAAGGGCGTTCCCCGACGAAGCTAAACTGCCATCGGATGCGATGCGGGGATTTTCCGACTCGTCTTTGCCCACAAGCGGGCAAAGTCCGGCCCGCGCTTGCGGCGCGGGCGTTCGCCCGATGCGCGAGCCTGCGGCTCGCAAGCTCGCATCGGCTCACCCATGACTCGGTCGGAAAACGACGCACATCCTGTGCGTCGCCCTTCGGGTCTGGATCGGCTGCGGGCTTTCAAACATCAAGCCCGTTTCCAGCGCACGCCCTGCGCGGTGTCTTCCAACAGGATGCCTTCGTCGGCCAGTTGCTTGCGGATCGCGTCGGCGCGGGCGAAATCGCGGGCGGCCTTTGAAGTATTGCGCTCGTCGACCAGCGACTGGATGCGGGCATCGTCATCGTTCGAGGCGCCGCGCGCGAACCATGCTTCCGGCGTCTGCTGCAGCAGGCCGAGGGCGACGCCTGCGCCGAGGAGTTCAGATTTCAGCTTCGCGCGTTCGCCTGCGTCGTCGCTTCTGCGTGCTTCGCCAGCGATGCGCGCGATTTCCGCGAGCGCCTGTGGCGTGTTCAGATCGTCTTCGAGTATCGCTTCGATGCCTGCGGAAATCGACGGCGTCGCCTCGACATCGGCCAGATCGCGCAACGTGCCGTACAGACGGTCCAGCGTGCGCAGCGATTGTTCGATCAACCCATCCGACCACTCCAGCGGCTGCCGGTAATGCGCCGACAGCAGCGCGTAGCGCAGCGCTTCCGGCGGGTGTTCGCGGACCAGATCGTGGACGCGCTGGATGTTGCCGACCGACTTCGCCATCTTGCTGCCGCCGAAGTTCAGCATGCCGTTGTGCAGCCACCAGTTCGCGAAGATCCTGCCGCCGTGCGCGCATTCGCTCTGCGCGACCTCGTTTTCGTGATGCGGGAACTGCAGGTCGACACCGCCGGCATGGATGTCGATGGTCTCGCCCAGATGCGCTTCGGCCATCGCCGAGCATTCGATATGCCAGCCCGGGCGACCGACGCTCCACGGCGATTCCCAGCCGGGCAAGCCTTCGGTGGAAGGTTTCCACAGCACGAAATCGCCTGGATTGCGCTTGTACGGCGCCACTTCGACGCGCGCACCGGCGATCATGTCCTCGGGATCGCGGCGCGACAGCTTGCCGTAGCCGGCGAAGGTGTCCACCGCGAACAGCACATGGCCTTCAGCGGCGTAGGCGTGGCCTTCGTCGATCAGTCGCTGGATCATCGCGATCATCTGCGGGATATGCGCGGTCGCCGAGGGTTCGATGTCCGGCGCGAAATCGCCGCTGACGCCGAGTGCGGCCATATCGTCGCGATACGCGGCTGCGTACTTGTCGGTGATCGTGGAGATCGGCGTACCGAGTTCCATGGCCGCCGCGTTGATCTTGTCGTCCACGTCGGTGATGTTGCGCGCATAGCGCAGTTGGCCATGGCGGCGACGCAGCAGCGCGGCGAGCACGCCGAACACCACCGGGCCACGGGCATTGCCGATGTGCACGTAGTTGTAGACCGTCGGCCCGCAGACGTACATGGTCGGACAGGTCGGATCGAGCGGAGCGAATGGTTCGACCTGGCGAGTCAGGCTGTTGTAGAGATGCAGGCTCATGGGGATGTCGACGCGAGGGGATGAGCCGATTCTAGCGGTCGCGGGACGGTCACGACAGCGGCGGTTCAGCATGCGGGCAGCCGAGGCCCTACACTGGTCGACCGATGAATCCGCCTACCGCCATCTTCCTGCATCGATTCGGCCTGCCGCTGCTCTTGAGCGTGGCGCCGGCTGCGCAGGCGCAGACCACGGTCATCCAGACGCCGAACGTCCGCACCGAGTATGCGCAGGTACTGCGGGTCGAACCGGTCTATCAGACCCTGCGCGCCTACGCTGTCGAAGAGCGCTGCGACCCCCCGGCCGAAGCCGGACAACCCGGCCGGAACTGCCGTCCGCTGCGGGTGGAGCGCGAGTTCCAGCGACCGATCGCCTACGACGTCGACTACATCCATCGTGGCGTCAAATACCGCTCCCGCATCCCGTACGACCCCGGCAAACGCCTGCGTCTGAAGGTGTCGGTCACCCCCGATATCGACGCTGCCGGCAAGCGCTGACACGCCGCCGACACAGGCCGCAGCGCTTGCAGCCGGTCCCGGCGCATGCGAGCATTCGACCCCTATGCAGAACGCGCAACCCCTCGCGATCACCAGCGCCCGGATGGCCTCCGGCATGACCTCGCGCGCGCGCCGACCGGAATCCCACACACCTGCTGGGTGATCCGGAACCGTCGTCATACGCTGCACCGACAAGATTCCACGATCAGGCCCGGCTCACCGCCGGGCCTTTTCTGTTTGCGCATCACAATTCTTCGCCGATCTTTCCTACCACTGCCGCCGGGATCTTCCATGAAGCATTTCTTGAACACCCAGGACTGGAGCCGCGCCGAACTGGACGCCGCGCTCGCCGACGCCGCACGCTTCAAGCGCGAAAAACTCGGCGACGCGCTCAAGGGCAGGAGCATCGCCCTGGTGTTCTTCAACCCGTCGATGCGTACCCGCACCAGCTTCGAGCTGGGCGCGTTCCAGCTCGGCGGCCATGCCGTGGTGCTCTCGCCGGGCAAGGATGCCTGGCCGATTGAGTTCGACTTCGGCACGGTGATGGATGGCGATACCGAAGAACACATCGCTGAAGTCGCGAAAGTGCTGAGCCGCTATGTGGACCTGATCGGCGTGCGCGCGTTCCCGAAATTCATCGACTGGTCCGCCGACCGCGAGGACAAGGTGCTCAAGGGCTTCGCGAAATACGCGACCGTGCCGGTCATCAACATGGAAACCATCACCCATCCGTGCCAGGAACTGGCGCATGCCATGGCGCTGCAGGAACATTTCGGCACCCCGGACCTGCGCGGCAAGAAGTACGTACTGACCTGGACCTATCACCCCAAGGCGCTGAATACCGCCGTCGCCAATTCCGCGCTGACCATCGCCACGCGCATGGGCATGGACGTGACCCTGTTGTGCCCCACGCCCGATTACATCCTCGATGAGCGCTACATGGGTTGGGCCGCGCAGAACGTCGCCGAAAACGGCGGTTCGCTGCAGGTGAGCCACGATATCGACAGCGCCTATGCCGGCGCCGATGTGGTCTATGCGAAAAGCTGGGGCGCGCTGCCGTTCTTCGGCAACTGGGAACCCGAGAAACCCATCCGCGACCAGTACAAGCACTTCATGGTCGACGAACGGAAGATGGCGCTCACCAACAACGGCGTGTTCTCGCACTGCCTGCCGCTGCGCCGGAACATCAAGGCCAGCGATGCGGTGATGGACGCCCCGTACTGCATCGCCGTGAACGAAGCCGAAAACCGTCTGCACGTGCAGAAAGCGGTGATGGCTGTGCTCGCAAACCAATGACTTCTTCGGATATTTCCGCCATGAGCAACCAAGACATCGTCCTCGCCTTTTCCGGCGGCCTCGACACCAGTTTCTGCGTGCCCTACCTGAAGGAGCGCGGCTGGAACGTGCATACCGTGTTCGCCGACACCGGCGGCGTCGATGCCGAAGAGCGCGCCTTCATCGAACAGCGCGCAGAGGAGCTGGGCGTCGCCTCGCACCTCACCATCGACGGCGGTCCCGCGTTGTGGGACGGTTTCGTGAAGCCGTTCGTCTGGGCTGGCGAGGCCTACCAGGGCCAGTACCCGCTGCTGGTCTCCGACCGCTATCTGATCGTCGATGCCACCCTGGCGCGTGCGGACGACCTGGGCACGAAGACCATCGCCCACGGCTGCACCGGCATGGGCAATGATCAGGTGCGTTTCGATCTGGCGGTGAAATCCAGCGGCGATTACGTCATCGTCGCGCCGATCCGCGAAATCCAGAAGGAACATACCCAGACCCGCGCCTACGAACAGGCCTATCTGGAAGAACGCGGCTTCGGCGTGCGCGCCAAGCAGAAGGCGTACACGATCAACGAAAACCTGCTCGGGCTGACGATGTCCGGCGGCGAGATCGATCGCTGGGAAGCGCCGGGCGAGGGCGCGCGCGGCTGGTGCGCGCCGCGCAGCGAGTGGCCTGAGCAGGCGATGCAGGTCACGCTGCGTTTCGTCAACGGCGAAGCTATTGCGCTCGATGGCGTCGAGATGCCGGGCGCACAAATCCTCGCGCAGCTCAACGCACTGTTCGCGCCCTACGGCGTGGGTCGCGGAATGTACACCGGCGATACCACCATCGGCCTCAAAGGGAGGATCGTGTACGAAGCGCCGGGCCTCACCGCGCTGCTGGTCGCGCACCGCGCGCTGGAGGAAGCGGTGCTGACCAAACAGCAGAACCGCTTCAAACCCGACGTCGCGCGCAAATGGGTGGAACTGGTCTACGAGGGTTTCTATCACGACCCGCTGAAGACCGATCTCGAAGCCTTCCTCGCCTCCTCGCAGGCGATGGTCAATGGCGAGATCGTGATCGAAACCCGCGGTGGTCGCGTCGATGCCGTCGCGGTGCGTTCGCCGCACCTGCTCAACGCCAAGGGTGCGACGTATGCGCAGTCGGCGGACTGGGGCGTGGAAGAAGCAGAAGGCTTCATCAAACTGTTCGGCATGAGCAGCACGCTCTGGGCCGAAGTGAACAGCAGCCGCTGACCGACGATGCTTACCGACATCCTCCAACACCTCGAAGCGCTGGTGTCCTTCGACACCCGCAATCCGCCGCGCGTCATCGATACCGGTGGCATCTTCGACTATCTGCGCGCGCAGTTGCCCGGCTTCACCTGCACCGTCACCGATCACGGCGCGGGCGCGGTGTCGATGCTTGCCGTGCGCGGCACGCCGACGCGCGTCTTCAATGTGCATCTCGATACCGTGCCGTCCTCTGAAGCGTGGAGCGCCGATCCGCTGACGCTGCGCGTCACCGATGAAAAGGCGATCGGCCTCGGTGCCTGCGACATCAAGGGCGCGGCTGCGGGTCTGATCGTCGCCGCGCAGCGCACCACTGGCGACGCCGCATTCCTGTTCAGCACCGACGAAGAAGCCAACGACGCGCGCTGCATTGCGGCGTTTCTCGCCAGCGGTCATGGATTCACGGAAGCCATCGTCGCCGAGCCGACCCGATGCGAAGCGGTGCTCGCGCATCGCGGCATCGCTTCGGTGCTGATGAAGTTCCGGGGTTCGGCCGGACATGCCTCCGGCGCGAATGCGATCCATGCCAATGCCTTGCATCACGCGATGCGCTGGGGCGCGCAGGCGCTGGATCTGGTCGAAGCCGAGTCGCACCGGCGTTTCGGCGGGTTGACCGGCCTGCGCTTCAACATCGGTAAGGTCGAAGGTGGCATCAAGGCCAATGTGATCGCGCCGAGCGCCGAAGTGCGTTTCGGCTTCAGGCCCTTGCCGTCGCACGATATCGACGAGCTCCACGCACGTTTCCGCGCCTGCGCGACCGAGGATGCGTTCGGTCACTACGAGGAAACGTTCCGTGGACCGCCGCTGCCTGCCGGTGATGTCGCGCATGCGGAAGAGCGTCGCCTCGCGGCGCGCGACCTCGCCGATGAACTCGATCTGCCGATCGGCAATGCGGTCGATTTCTGGACCGAGGCCTCGCTGTTCTCCGCCGCCGGCCTCACCGCGTTCGTCTATGGCCCCGGCGATATCGCCCAGGCGCATACCGCCGACGAATGGGTCGCGCTCGATCAGCTCGAGCGCTACACCGCCGCCATCATCCGCATTCTCGACGGAACCGCTTCGACATGACCCCTGCTTTTCACACGCGCGCGCTCGATCACAAGGTCCACGACCCGCAGACCCGGCAGACCATCGTCCGACTGCTGTCGAGCATGGCCGGCGCGAAGGAAATTTCGCAGTACCTGAAGCGTTTTTCGCAGCTCGACGCCGCGCGCTTCGCGCTGGTGAAGGTGGGCGGCGCGGTGCTGCGCGATGACCTCGATGCGCTGACTTCCTCGCTCGCGTTCCTGCAGGATGTGGGGCTCACGCCGATCGTCATTCACGGTGCCGGGCCGCAGCTCGACGAAGAACTGTCCGCCGCCGGTATCCAGAAGCAGACCGTCAATGGTCTGCGGGTGACTACGCCAGAAGCGCTGGCGATCGTGCGCCGCGTGTTCCATGCGCAGAATCTGAAACTGGTTGAAGCGCTGCAACTGCAGGATGCGCGCGCGACCTCGATCGTCTCCGGCGTGTTCGAGGCCGATTATCTCGACCGAGATACTTATGGTCTGGTCGGCGAAGTGAAGCGGGTCGATCTCGCGCCGATCTACGCCAGTCTGCAGGCCGGCTCGATTCCGGTGATCGCCAGTCTCGGCGAAACCGTCGGCGGCCAGATTCTCAACGTCAATGCGGACTTCGCCGCGAACGAACTGGTGCAGGTGCTGCAGCCGTACAAGATCGTGTTTCTCACCGGCACCGGCGGGCTGCTCGATGGCGACGGCAAGGTCATCGATTCGATCAATCTCTCGACCGAATACGACGCGCTGATGGCGCAGCCGTGGATCAACGGCGGCATGCGCGTGAAGATCGAACAGATCAAGCAGCTGCTGGATGCGCTGCCGCTGTCGTCGTCGGTGTCGATCACGCGCCCGGAAGAACTGGCGAAGGAACTGTTCACCCATAAAGGCTCGGGCACGCTGGTGCGCCGAGGCGAGCGCGTGCTGCAGGCGACGCGCTGGGACGAACTGGATACCGATCGTCTGCGTAGTCTGATCGAATCCGCGTTCGGCCGGACGCTGGTGCCGGATTACTTCGAACGTACCGCGCTGCATCGTGCCTACGTCAGCGAGAATTATCGCGCTGCCGTCATCCTCACCGAAGAGAACGGACTGCCGTATCTCGACAAGTTCGCGGTGCTCGACGATGCGCAGGGCGAAGGCCTAGGTCGCGCCGTATGGCAGCTGATGCGCGAAGCCCAGCCGAAGCTGTTCTGGCGCTCCCGCCAAGGCAATCCGGTCAATGCCTTCTACGATGCGGAAGCCGATGGCAGCGTGAAGCAGGAACGCTGGCGCGCGTACTGGTACGGGCTCGGCGATCTGGACCGCGAAGGTCTGGAGACGATCCGCCACTGCCTCGAACACTGCCGGCAGCGGCCGGCGACGCTGACGGACTGAAGACGATGGCTGCCGTCTGGAACACATCGATCTGGAGCACACCGACGCTGATCGGTCGCCATGTGCGGCTGGAGCCGTTGCGCGCCGATCATGCCGATGCGCTGCGTGCAGCTGCCAGCGACGGCGCGCTGTGGGAGCTTCGCTATACGAGCGTGCCGGGGCCGGAAGCGGGCGAGGCCGAGCGCTATATCGATATCGCACTCGCTGCGCGCGACGCCGGTCAGGCATTGCCGTTCGCGGTGGTCGATGCGCCCGGTGATGTCGTCGGCACTACGCGTTTCTACGACATCGATCGTGATGTCCCACGGGTCAAGCTCGGCTACACCTGGTATGCGCAGCGCGCGCAGCGCACCGGGCTGAACACCGAGGCGAAACTGTTGCTGATCGAGCATGCGTTCGCCCATTGGAATAGCGAATCGGTCGTGCTGGAAACGAGTCACGAGAACCTTCGCTCGCAGGGAGCCATTCTGCGCCTGGGTGCGAAGCGCGACGGCATCCTGCGCGCGAACATGCGTCATCGCGATGGGACGCTGCGCGATACGCACGTGTTCTCCATCCTGCGCAGCGAATGGCCGGTGCTGCGCAGCCGTCTCGAAGGCAAGCTCCAGGAGTACAATTCATGACTGCCGGAATGTTTCATGTCGGTATCGTCGGCGCCCGAGGCCATGTCGGCGCCGAACTGATCCGCCTGCTGGCCGCGCATCCGCGCTTCGAGCTGGCCTATGTCGGCTCGCGCGAGCTCGACGGCCAGCGACTTGCCGATCATGTCGATGCGTATGCGGGCGAGCTTCGCTATTCGTCGCCTGCGAATGCAGCATTGCCGACATTGGGCGCCGATGCCGTGGTGCTCGCCCTGCCCAATGGCAAGGCCGCCGCCTGCGTCGCCGCGTTCGATGCCGCGAACGCAAACCCGGTCATCGTCGATCTCTCCGCCGACTACCGTTTCGACGACGGCTGGTATTACGGTCTGCCGGAACTCACGCGTACGCGCTATCGCGGCGAGCGCAGGATCAGCAATCCCGGCTGTTACGCGACCGCGATGCAGTTGGCCATCGCGCCGATGCGCGATCTGCTGCAAGGCCCGGCGCAGTGTTTCGGTGTGTCGGGCTATTCGGGTGCCGGTACTACGCCGTCGGACAAGAACGATCCGGACAAACTCCGCGACAATCTGATGCCGTATGCGCTCACCGGTCATGTGCACGAGCGCGAAGTCACGCGTCAGCTCGGGCATCCGGTCGAATTCATGCCGCACGTCGCGGCGCATTTTCGCGGCATCACCATGACCGTGAATCTGCATCTGACCGAAGCGACGACGCGCGACGCGGTGATCGCACGCTATCGCGCCGCGTACGCCGACGAACCGCTGGTGCGCGTGATCGACGACGCGCCGTGGGTCAGCCGCATCGCCGGTCGGCACCACGTCGAAATCGGTGGTTTCACGCTGTCGGAAGATGGACGTCGGCTTGTCGTGGTGTCCACCGAAGACAATCTGCTGAAAGGCGCGGCGACCCAGGCGCTGCAGAATCTGAATCTCGCGTTCGGTCTCGACGAGTGGACCGGCATCCCTGCGGCGAATGCCGCCGACTGACGAACGGAGTCTCATCATGTCCGACCTGCTCTGGCAAAAACCCGGCGTGAAAGTGGATGCGCGCATCCAGACGTTCCTGGCGGGTGAGGACGTGATCCTCGATCGCGAGTTCTTCCTGTTCGATATCGAAGCCAGTCGCGCGCACGCCGAAGGCCTGCTGCGGATCGGCATTCTCGCCGCCGATGAATTCGCCGGCATCACGGTGGAATTGACCACGCTCGCCGAGGACTTCCGCAACGGCGACTTCGTGCTGGACGAACGCTACGAAGACTGCCATTCGGCGATCGAATCGCGGCTGATCGAGCGTCTCGGCGACGCCGGCCGCAAGATCCACACCGGACGCAGCCGCAACGACCAGATCCTGGTGGCGACGCGACTGTGGCTGAAGGATCGTCTCGCGCGCCTGCACGCGCTGTGCATCGAATGCGCGGAAGTCGCCTTGGCGCGCGCCGAAGCCGAGGCGTCGGTCGCGCTGCCGGGGTACACGCATCTGCAGCGCGCGGTGGTGTCTTCGCTGGGCATGTGGTGGGCGGCGTGGGCGGAGGGTTTCATCGACGACGCGCAGCGTGCGCGCGATACGCTGGCCTGGGTGGATGCCAATCCGCTCGGCAGCGCGGCCGGTTATGGCGTGAATCTGCCGCTGGATCGCGATCACGTCACCGCATCGCTCGGCTTCGGCCGGTTGCAGGTGTCGGCTGCTTACGCGCAGCTGTCGCGCGGCAAGTTCGAGATGGCCGCGATCGAAGCGCTGGCTTCCGCGCTGCTCGATCTGCGTCGTCTGGCCTGGGATCTGAGCCTGTTCACCAGTGCCGAGTTCGCGTTCGTGGCGCTGCCGGCGCAGTACACCACCGGCAGTTCGATCATGCCGAACAAGCGCAATCCCGATGTGGTCGAATTGATGCGCGCGACTTACGCCAGCGTCGCTGCCGCGCGGACCGAAATCGAACAGCTGCTGTCGCTGCCGTCGGGCTATCACCGCGATCTGCAGTTCAGCAAGGGCGCGATCTTCCATGCCTTCAGTCGCGGCATGGGCGCATTGGAATTATTGCCCGATCTTCTGCGCAATCTCGAATGGAAGACCGACGCGATGCGCGCCGCGCTCGATCCGTCGATGTATGCGACCGATCTCGCGGTCGATCTCGCGCGTCAGGGCCTGCCGTTCCGCGACGCGTACAGGCAGGCCGCCGATCCGGCGCGCTGGGCGCAGGGCGATCCCGATGCGAGCTTGAACGCACGCGTCTCGCCCGGCGCCGCAGCCGATCTCCGGCTTGATCTGCTGCGCGCACGACTGCACAGCGAGTGAGATCCGTATGAGCGAAATCCCCGCGTTCGCCGAGCAGCCGCTTCCTGCGTGGAAGCGCGCCGTACTGAAAGTCGGCAGCAGCCTGCTGGCCGATGATGGCGGTTTGTCGCCGCGCAATGCGCAGCACCTCGCCGCGTTCGTCGAAGCGTGTCAGCAGCAGGGCAGGGAAGTGGTCATCGTGTCGTCGGGTGCGGTCGCTGCAGGTCGCGCCATGCTGCATGCCTCGCCGCGACCCGGCGCAGCGATGGCCGAACGCCAGGCGCTGGCGGCACTCGGACAAGCCAGGTTGATGGCGTTCTGGCAGGGCTTCTTCGCCAGGCCGGTGGCGCAGGTGCTGCTGACCCACGACGATGTGCGCAACCGCCGCCGCTACCTCAATGCGCAGGCGACGCTGCGCGAACTGTTGCGCTGCGGTGCGCTGCCGATCGTCAACGAGAACGACACGGTGTCGGTCGACGAACTCAAGCTCGGCGACAACGACACCCTCGGCGCGATCGTCGCCGCATTGATCGATGCCGATGCGCTGTTCATCGCCACCGATATCGACGGCCTGTACGACGCCGATCCGCGCACCACGCCCGGCGCGCGGCCGATGCGGATCGTCACCGATCCCGGCGACAACATCCTCGCAATGGCGGGCGGCGCGGGTTCCAGCGTGGGCACCGGCGGCATGCGCACGAAAATCCTCGCTGCGCAGCGCGCGGGCGCGGCCGGTATCGACACCGTCCTGTTCAACGGCACGCGCGAAGCGGTGTCGCAGGCACTGGCGGACAATCGCCTGATCGGCACGCGTTTCGTCGCCGCGCGCAGTCGCGTCGCCGCGCGCAAGCACTGGCTGCGGCATGCGCCGGTGGACGCGGGCGCCGCGATCGTCATCGATGCCGGCGCTGCGGCTGCGCTGATCGAGCGCGGTGCGTCGCTGCTGCCGATCGGCGTCGCCGATGCGCAGGGCGAGTTCCGCCGTGGCGATCTCGTCGAGATCGTACTGGTCGAAAGCATGCGCGCCGACGGCGGGCGCACGCAATGCATCGCGCGCGGCGTCAGCCAGTATTCCGCCGCCGACATCCGCCGCATCGCGCGGCGGCAGTCGCATGAGATCGAAAGCATCCTCGGCTACAACTACGGCGAGAACATCGTCCATCGCGACGATCTTTCCCTGCATGCATCGCATCCGAACGAGGCCGCCGATGTCTGATTCCTCCATTCGCGCGCAGGCACTCGCCTGTCGCGATGCCGCGCAAACGGTCGCGGCGCTGTCCACCGACGCCAAGAATGCACTGCTGCGGGCGATGGCCGATGCGCTGCAAGCCGATGCCGACGCGATCCTCGCCGCCAATGCCGGGGACCTGCGCGCGGCGGAAGCGAAGGGCATCGGCAGTGCGATGCTGGACCGGTTGATGCTCGATCCGCAGCGGCTCGCGGGTATCGCCGATGCGCTGCGTGAAGTCGCGGAACTGCCTGACCCTGTCGGGTTGGTCACGCGTCGTGATGTGCGGCCCAACGGCATTGCGATCGAACGCGTGCGCGTGCCACTGGGTGTTATCGCGATGATTTACGAGGCACGGCCGAACGTGACTGCCGATGCCGCTGCGCTGTGCATCAAGGCCGGCAATGGCGTGATTCTGCGCGGAGGGTCTGAGGCTGTCGGATCGAATATGGCGATCGTCGGCGCGCTTGAGCGCGCCCTATGCGCGCATGGTGTGCCGACTGCGGCGATCACGCTGATCGACGATCTCCGCCGCGAGACGATGGTGGAACTCCTGCAGCTCAACGACATCGTCGATCTGGCGATCCCGCGCGGCGGCGAGGGCCTGATCCGCTTCGTCGCCGAACACGCACGGGTGCCGGTGATCAAGCACTACAAGGGCGTCTGTCATCTCTATGTGGATGCGGCCGCCGATCCCGATCTCGCGCTGGACCTGCTGCTCGACGGCAAGGTCGCGCGACCCAGCGCCTGCAACGCGCTGGAAACGCTGTTGGTGCACGCGGAGGTCGCCGCCGATTTCCTGCCGCGCGCCGCCGCGATGCTGCGCGAACGCGGCGTCGAACTGCGCGGCGACGCCCGCACCTGCGCGTTGATCGATACGATACCGGCGACCGACGCCGACTGGGATGCCGAATTCCTCGATCTGATCCTCGCAGTGCGCGTGGTCGATTCGCTCGACGACGCCATCGCCCATATCCGCCGTCACGGCTCCGACCACACTGAAGTCATCGCGACCGGAGACGAAGCCGCCGCCGCGCGCTTCGTGCATGCCCTGCGCAGCGCGGTGGTGATGGTCAACGCCTCGTCGCGTTTCTCCGACGGCGGCGAGTTGGGTCTGGGCGCGGAGATCGGCATCTCGACGACGCGCCTGCACGCCTACGGCCCGATGGGCGCGGAGTCGCTGACGATCGAACGGTTCGTGGTGCGTGGGATGGGGCAGACGCGCAATCTCTCGCGTTAGCGGGCGGTGCGTCTCCGGCCGATGGCGTCGCGGCTCACAATGTTTTGAGAACCACCGGCTGCATGACTGCTGCGCTGCGCTGCCCGGACAAGCGCTTGTCGAAGGCAGGGCCGGTCGCGTGCTCGCGCACCGCCATCGGCATGGCTTCATCGCTCATCGTCAGCGTCATCTGTTTGCCGCCGCGCATCGCTGCGGCCACCTCGCCGCTTGCGCCCAGGGTGCGCGCGATCATCTCGATCCCGACCAGCTCGGATCCGACGCGGCGATCCTCTCCCCGGAAGCGCAGCAGGTTGTATTCGGCCCATACGGCCAGCACCACCGCGCAGACCAGCGCGATCAGCGGCACCGTCACCAGCAGGTAGGCATCGACTTTGCCTTCGGGGAGATAGAGTTCAACCATTGCGTTGTTGACGCCGAGCAGCCACATCGCGAGGGTGATGAGCGGCAGCCACAGGTAGAGGTACAGCAGCCAGAACACGCCGGTAACGCCGCCCCAGAACACGCGGTGCGATCTGGACAGTGTGTCGCTGTTGTCGATCGAACGGGATCGGGCCGGGCGGGATCGGGCCGGACGGGATTTGATCTGGCGGGAGTCGAATTTCATCGCACACCTCGGTCGGGACTGACCCACACGGCGCGTTGACGTCGTCGCCGGGTCAAGGTTTTGGGAACGGCCACGATGGTGGTCAACAGGCTGAGCATCCAGTACGCGATGGGATACCAGATCATCCAGTAGTAGTTTCGGCCGATGCGGGTTTCGTAGCGGCGGTCGATCACCATGCTCACCGCGAACTGCAGCAGGCACACCAGACCCAGCACCACGCCGTGCCAGCCGGGGAAGATGCTCGCCACGTAGAGCTGCGGCGGCAGCGCGACGAACAGGCCGATCGCCCACAGCAGAATGATGAACAGCATCATGTAGGCCCAGAACACGCTGAGCACGTATTCCACCAGTACCAGCCACATACGACGCCTGCGCCACGACAACAGCGAACTTGCGTGGCGCAGCATGACTTCCACCGCACCGGAAGCCCAGCGCAGCCGCTGGTTCCACAGGCCTTTGAGGGTTTCCGGCATCAGGATGAAGCACAGCGCGTTCGGTTCGTAGCGGATGTCCCAGAAATCCATCTGCAGCCGCCAGCTGATGTCGATGTCTTCGGTGACCATGTCGTCGGCCCAGTAGCCGATGCGATGCAGCGCGCTGCGGCGGAACGCGCAGATCACGCCGGAGACGGTGAAGATCCGGCCGTAGACGCGCTGCGCGCGCTTGATCATGCCGATGATCGACGAGAACTCGCCCACCTGCAGTTTGCCGATCAGGGTGGAGCGGTTGCGGATGCGCGGATTGCCCGTGACCGCGCCCACGCGAGGGCCGCTGAGCAGATGCGACAGCATCCAGCGGGTCGCGTATTCGTCCAGCAGCGCATCGCCATCGATGCACACCAGGTATTCGCCGTTCGCGGCCAGCGCACCCATGCGCAGGGCGTTGGCCTTGCCCAGATTGTGGTCGAGATGGATCACGCGCAGGCGCTGATGCCGGGCCGCCAGCACATCGAGACGTTCCGCAGTGTGGTCGCTGCTGCCGTCGTTGATGGCGATGACTTCGAAGTTCGGATAGCGCTGCGCCAGCGCGGCTTCGATGGTTTCGTCCACCTGATCGCCCTCGTTGTGGCAGGGAATCAATATCGAGACGAAGGGCTCGGACGCCAGTTCAGGCGGATCGGTGCGCCCGCGACTGCCGCGCTCGCGCCGCCAGTAATAGTTCAGGCCGCCGGCGATCAACAGGAGCGACATCGTCAGCGGATAGAAGAACGTGAACTGGAAGATGAGCGAGACGAATGCGTCCATGGGTCACCGCTGCACGTAGGGAAATTCGCGCGCGGACATCGCCGCGCGCGCGTCTTCCCAGTGCGGGTGATCGGCGATGAAGTCGTCGGGATACCAGGCGAGATGCCGCACGCCGGCGGCCTGCAGCGTGCGCACCTGCTCCAGCAGCACCTTGCCCGGGATGCGTTGCCGGTCGCGCCAGTCCACCGTCTGCAGCGTGAACAGACTGCGTTCGAAGCGCGGATCGACCCTGGCGACCGCTGCGGTGAGCGCGCGCATCCAGCGTTCCGGATGCGGACTGCGCTCCATCCACGGCATCGCCATGATCGCGGTGAAGTCGTAGGCCTGGTTGAAGCGGTCGAGCCGCTGCGCGAACCACGCTTCGCTGGCCGGCTCCACGACCGTGCGCGCGTAGAGATTGCGTACGGTCTTGAGCTTCGGTCGCCACTGTTGCGCTGCGGCTTTCAGCGACAGCGTGAATGCGATCAGCGCTTCGGTGCGTTCGGTGGCGGCGCCGGGGGCGAGCGACGTCAGTTCGTCGTCGCGCAGAAAGGCATCGTCGTGAAAGAGCAGGCCCTCGAAATAACCGGCCGCGCCGAGATCTTCGTAGATATCGCCGATGATGCGGCTCGCTTCGGGTCTGGTGAAATCCAGCCGGTAGAGTTCCGGCGACGCGCTGCGGATCGCGAGCGTCGCGCGTGCCTGCGCATCGGGCAGTTCGAAACCCAGCACCGGCAGCCAGGCGTAGACCTGCACTTCGGCGCGGGTTTTCAGCTGCCAGGCCACCCGGCTGTAAAGATCGGCGCGCATCGGCAGATGCCGGTTCGGGAAATACAGCGCATCCGCCGAACCATTGCCGTCCGGGTCGGCGAACGCCTGCAGGAATACATGGCTCGGACCGATCCTTTTGACCCGTTCGATGAGCATGTCCAGGTTGCGTTCCTGTTGCTGCGGATCGGCGTCGTAAACGCTGTCCAGATCGACCTGCAGCGCGCGCAGGCCATTGAGTCGCGCATCCCGGCGCAGTTCGTAGGCCAGTTCGGCCGCCCCGGGGTTTTCGACCATCAACAGCCGCGCCAGGCCGTGCAATTGCGCACCGATGCGTGCGTTGCGGCCTTCCAGATCGAAGGTGATCGGCATGCCGAGCGTATTGGCGATGGCGTTGGTGTGCGGGTTGTGCGCCGCATATGGCCACACCAGCGCGCGCGGGGCGCGGCCGAGATGGCGCGCGATATCGTCGCGGCTGCGGCGCAGGTCGTCGCTGATGCGCGCCAGATACGCCGCTTCGTTTTCGTAACCACCGCTGGTGGCGTCGTAGCGGCGGGTGGTCGCTGCCGGCATGACGTTGCCCTGCGGATTGCCGGGCACGCCCGTGTGCAGATTGGCGCTGTGCGACGCGATCTCCACCAGACCCGAGTCCTGCATCTCGCGCAGTTGGGTCCATGTCGTGAAGTCGTCGCGGGTGAAGTCGCGCACGCCATAGGCGATGCGCGTTTCCGTCGGCATCCCGATCCAGTCGGTGACGACTGCGGCCACCGCCGGGATGCGGTAAGCGCGCAGCACCGGGAACGCGCGCGTGTAGAGGCTGCGCAGACCGTCGTCGAAGGTCAGCAGCACCGCTTTGTCCGGCAGCGGCAGCTGGCCGCGCGATGCGCTCACCACCGCGTCCAGCGACACCGGGCGATAACCCGATGCGATCAACCAGTCGATCTGGGCGACGAAATTGGAGGTGCTGATCGCGTAGCGGTCACCGTCGCCCTCGGGCGCGACATCGTCGCGGATGTCGTGATAGCTGATGACCAGCAGGTCGCTGTCGTCGGCCTGCGCGGATTGCGGCGCAGATGCCAGCAGTGCTGCCAGCGTCAACGCGAAGCACCGGATGATGGCTGCGAGTGTCATGTCATTCCCCCCACGTGAAACCGGCGTACACGCCGAGATGTTCTTCGCGATTGCCGTCGTAGACCGGTTTTCCCCAGCGCGCGCCGTAGGTCAGCACGCGGCCGGGCGCGAAACGCCATTCGTGCTCGTATTGCGCCGATGCGATCCAGGCGCTGTCGAAGCCGTCCTGACGGTATTGACCGGCGGTGACGGCGAGCCGGTGGCGGAAGTGGCGTTCGTATCGCCGCCATGCGAGATGATCGGCCTTGAGCGTGAATTCGAACGAGGTGTCCCGTCGCGGATTGAAGTACGGCGCGTCCTCGCGCGAGTTGCGGCTGGCGTAAGCGCCGGCGGTGCCCGTCAGCGAGAGATGCGCGCGCGTGAAGAGGCGCTGCTCATGGCGCAGCGACACCGAATCGCGCCGGTTGCCGTCGTCGTAGCGGCTCTGCTGCGCGGCGGCGAAGACGCCGGTACGCTCATCGCGATTCCATGCCAGCGACACCCCGAACGTATCGGCCTGGATGCCCGCTGCGCGCGCCTGCAGCGAAGCGTCGGGATCGTGATGACGCGCAGTGAGGCCGCCGTCGATCGTGTCGCTGAAGCGCCACTGCAGGTCGAACGCCAGACCGTTGCTGTCCAGCGCGTCGACGCTGCGGTTCGCGACCAGGCGCCAGCCCAGCCGGTCGAAGGCGTAGTCCACGCCGGCCCAACCGCGGCGGTCGCGCACGGTGCGGCCGCCGAATTCGGCCGAACGATCGTCGCCGCCGGCGACGATGCGCCAACGGTCGTCGATCAGTGGACTCTCGATCGCGAACGCATGGTGCGCGTCCTGTGCACCCTGCGGGGAATTGGCGCCGGTGTCGCGACTGTCCGACGCGTCGGTGTCGACCCGCCAACGCCAGCCGCGATGACGCTGCCAGTCGCTCTGCAGGCGCTGTACATGTGTCGCGTCGGGATAGCGGCGGCCCAGTTCGGCGACGATCGGTGCGGCCAGGTCGTCGCGCTGCAGTTGCATCAGGCTTTCGCTCTGTCCGATCAGCGCAGAGACGTTGTCGGGATCCAGCGTGGTCGCGATCCGCTGATGGCGCAGCCCGCGCCCGGTCCAGCCGCGTCGCGTGTAAAGCGTGCCCAATGCAGCGTGCAAGCCGCTGTTCTTCGGTGCGATGCGCAGCATCGGTTCCAGCGCCGCCTGCGCGCCGGGCAAGTCATCGGCGTACGACGCCATCAATGCCCGGTTGGTTTGCGCGTCGTAGCGTTTCCAGTTCGGATAGGGCTGTCGCGACCCTGCCGCCAGCAGCCAGGGCGCGTTGTCGGCGACATGCCTGTCCAGCACGTCGAACGCCGGTGCGAAACGCTCGGCTTCCGACAGCGCGTAGGCCTGCTGGATGCCCCAGTTGGTGTCGCTTGGATTCGCGGTGGTGGCGATCTGCAGCGCAGCGTTCGCGTCCTCGGGCCGGCGCAGCGCCAGCAGCGAATCGCCGACCGCCGCCGCGACATAGGCCGGTACTGCCAGTCCTTCGGCGCGCGCGCGTTCGTATTCGACGACCACGTCATCGTGGCGCTTCAGTTCGTTCAACAGCAGCATCCGGTCGTAGCGCAGCCGCTGCGGGACAGTGGTGGCGCCGCTGCGCTGAAGGTAGTCCTGCACGGCGTGCTCGGCATCGAGCCCGGCCGCGCGGCGCGCTTCGGGCGTGCCCGCGTAGAACATGCTGCCGCTGATCGCAGCGGCCAGCCGGTCCAGTTCGATGCGCTGCGTTTCCTCCGTCGTGAACAACTGCGGTCGCGCCAGAAACAGTTCCCAGGCTTTCTGCCGCGCGCCGATTTCGCCAAGGGTATGCACCCGCAGCACGTACAGATCGTTGTTGTCCGGAAACCGCGATGCGAGCGACTCGATGATTTCAAGCGCGGGGAACCACGCCTTCTGGTCGCGGAGATGCTTGATCTGGGCGATGTCCGACTGGTCCGGATGACCCTGTGATTCATCGGCCATCGCGCATCGGGGGTATGCCGACAGTGAGGTGAGCGCAACGCCCAGAGCCAGAAACCGTACTGGAACGCTAAACCGCATGCATCACCCTGTTTTTTTGACCGATCGTGGCCGCCAGCGAAGCGCGACCGATGGAATCAGGTCGCTGTCATCCAAGAACCCATACAAGAATCGAGCCAATGCGTGACGCTCGTCATATTTATGAACGACCCGCGTCGTCTTCATACAGAATCGGTCTGTCGGGTGGAGGCCACATGCCGTTGGAATTCCGCCGGAAATCTTTTTCGTTACACCATGACCTGCATCGCGCCGCCGCACACCAGCGGCAGATATTTTTTCGAATACATCGCGGAAGTCCGTCGCCGAGTACTTGATTTGCAGGGATGACCAGCAACGCAGTTGAGGCCCGTGATCTCTTCCTGTTCGGGCACAACAAGAAAAACCGCTCGATGGGCAGTCCCTACGATGAAGCGATGGATTGTGAAGCGAGGCTCTGAATCCCGCACTGAGATGAAAGTGACTGCCCTGCAGTCAACAATGCTCGCATGGCCGCAAAACGCATCCGCCATGCCGCAAACGACATGAAAATTGAACCATGGCCGGGCGTTCTGCATGACCGCATGGCGATCGAAGCGGCGCTCGACCGCCGTCGCATGTGCTCATGCAGCAGGCAATAGAAAGCGGTTCGGAGGTCGTCTTCACCATGTGTCCTGAGAGCGTCGCCAAGCACTGCTCGACGATGCAATCCATACTGCATGGGAAGGCGATGCATTCGTTCGCCACATTCAACCATCCCGCGTTGAAGCGAACGATCGTGCGCCACTGCCGCCCCATGCGGCATCGTCTTGATTTCAGCGCAGCGTTGTTTTCCCCCAAATCTTCGCTCGCGCGGCATTCGACGTGAACGCAGCACAGCGGCGTCGCTCGGCTTTCCCGTACTGGCGTTGTCGTGCGCGATCAATCCGATATCCGGCGACTTGAGCGGCTGCAATATCCTCAGTCACGTGGATGTAGAACGTCTGTCGCTGCGAGGGATGCCATGTCATCGGCGGAACAGTCTTCCATAGCGACTCTTGCGGACTCAGTGATGGCCCGACCTTCGGCCCGTCACAGCCTGAGACCCTTCGGCCCCGGATCATCCTGCGTCGGCGGGGTTTGCGTCTGGGTCTGCGCCTGGAGCGTGCGCGCCTGCTCCATCTGCTCATTGAGTTTCGCCGCGCCTTCGCTGCTCTGCGCCAGCGGCCGACCGGCCAGTTCCGCCGCATTGCCCGCAGAGGTTTTTGCCCACTCCGCGTACAGGTTGGGGGTGTCGGTCATACCTACGGTCTTGCCATCGTCGGAGAACTTCGCCGCGCCGATCGTGGTGAGTCCTTGCGACAACGCCCGTTCGGTCAGCGCGCCGGCCAGTTGTGTGCTGTGTTCGTCGGGCGTGCGGCCCAGCGTACGATCGCGCTCATGCACAACCTCCAACAACGTCGCATGCATGCCGTGGTTGGGGTGCGCAGGGTCGTCGAGCAACGGTTTCACTTCGCGTTGGGTCTGCTCGCGGGTGCCGCGTTCCTCCTGCGTCGCCTCCGTGATCGTACGTTCCGGCGATGATTGCTGTGGCATGTCTTCGCCGCGCCCGCGTGCGCGCACGTCGGTCAATGCCTTCGCGATGTCCTCGGGCGTGGTGGTCGCGGCGATCCGTATTTCGCCATCGGCATCGAAGCGGACGTGGTGGATCGGGCTATTCGGCGTGAACTGCCCGCCCGCGTCCTGACCCAGCACCAGCGACGTGTTGGCAGCGGTCACGCCGGGCGCTTCGCGCGTGCGCTGCACGGCCAGATAGCTCGCGTCGAACTCTTCCGGTCTCGTTTCGCGATCGATGCTCCGGTTGAGATAGGCCTCGCGTAGAAACGCTTTGTCCTGCGCCTCCGGCGTCGGCGTCTGCCAAGGCGACATACCGGCGAGTTGCTGCTGGTGGTCTTCCAGTGCCGGCAGCAGACGGTCGCGCGTCAGCTCCAGCTCCAGCGCGCGATGGGGAGTAGCGGCTTGACCGTCATGTGCCCATTCGCCTCGCGCATCGCGGCTGTAGTGCTTGCCGTCGGACGATTGCAGCACGTCGGGGTTCAACGCCGTGGCGACCGCCGCCGACATCGCGCCACCGGGTGTCTGCTCGTAGCCGTATCGTTTGTGGCCGATCTGGTAATCGGCAGCAATCTCCGCCGGACCGGACTTGAGATTGCCATCGATGACCTGCATCGCCTGTGCGTTCAACTGCGCGGCGTGTTCGCTCTTGGCTTCGACCGTTTCCTTTGCGCTCGGAGTGTTGTTGACGTCGTAGGCCGTCACCATCTCGCGCGTCCACGCGTCACGCTCAGGCTGATACCTCCAAGGCTCACCGCCATCGCCCGCCGTCTGCACGAATGGATCGCGCGGCTTCGGTACCGCTCCCAGCGCCTGCTCCACCGCGGACATGCTCGCCTTCGCGCTCAATTCGCGCGCTTTGTCCGGCGATGCTGCGAAGTCCTGCTGCAGCAGAAGATCGCGCCCATCGTTCACCAGGTCCGCGCGCAAGTCCTCTCGAATCCACTGCTTGCCGTTGAACTGCCAATCCACACCTTCGCTGGTGATGTTGTAAACACGGTTCTTCTGCCACAGCTCCACCGTATGCTCGGCGACCTTGCCGAACAGATAGCCTTCGCCTGCGACCAGCAACGCCGTGCCGCCCGTACCCGCGCCCACCGCTGTCGCCGTGACGCCGCCGACGGCGGTTCCCACCAGCGCGCCGCCCGTTTGCGCGCTCTGGCGCATATACGCATCGCGCGCCGCCGTGTCGTTGTGCAGGGTGTCCTGGAACACCTGCGCGCGCTGTCGGGTGTCGTTCCATTCGTAGGCGGTGATGCCGGCTTCAGTGGCAAGGCCAAGGCCCAAACCCTTCATACGCGGTCGATGTGGTGCGTCAATTTCCGGCGCTGAAAAGTCGTATCGAAATGCACGCAGGCGCTCGCTGTCGATAAAGACCTGTTGGGCCATGTAGCCGCTACGAAATCTTTGGTGATCGTCTGCGCTGATGAACTTCTGCTCGTAGGCTTCGTCGAGCAATGCCGCACTCATCGTTCGATGCGCATCGGGGCGTTTGCGCATGATCTGGTCGGAATCGAAATACTTGTCGTCCGACCAGATGCGGGTGACGCGACCGGCTTCGCTTTCCTTTGCGGCGACTTCCAGCATGGACAGGTCGCCGGCGCTTTTGGAGGAGAGCGTACCAGCGCGGACGCGCTGTTCGGTGTCTGGTGCAGATATGATGGGAATGCCTTTATCGGCGAGGTACTGCCCAAGCTCAGCTTTGAGTGGGCCGTCCTTGATCTCCTTGCGAACAGTCTCGGTGATGGCGAAATCGCGTTGTTGTGCGCCTGCAACTTTACGATATTCATCCAGCAAATCCGGGCCACCAGCCTGGTAGGCATAAACGAGGCTGTTGGTATCAGCCAGAAAATATCCGTTGCTCATAAAGATGTATTCCGCAATTAGATCAAGTGAACTTCGGCATATTCGCGAACTTTTCCGAACAGCTCATCGTAGTCATCCCAATCGAGGCCAGGGAGCCATTGCTCTCCCAGACGGCGCATACCCCAAGCAAGGTCTGCGTCAATCTGACGGTCATTACGTTCTTGATGGAGGTAATCGGCATACACTTGTGGCTGTAGCTCTCGAAAATAGTCTATGAAAGCGATTACCTCATCCTCGCGCCATTTGTATAGGCGCGCCTCGCGCAATGCACTCTCCACCTTAGCCTTCTCATAGCTGGCAACCCTGTTATTGAATATCTCTTCATTTGTAGCTGTCCGATTTCCTGGTCCGCTAAGTAGAAAAGTAATGTCTTTCCTCAATTTCTCATCTTCGAGCGCATCGATCTTGGCTTGAAGTTCTGGGCTGATGGGGTTGTGTGTGGTCATAGAGGCACTCTTTTTTTGGACGAGCTTTGATTTCAATTGATTTCGTATATGTGCACTGCACATGCATATTGCGGGCTTGAACGGAACACGGATACGCTCAGACAATTTATCAGGAGATGCACTGTTGGCAGAGATATCTCCCGCCAGGGTCCGCATTGATGCTGGAGCCGCATTTTTTGCAGCGGTTCTGCAGATAACCGGGAATCCCATAACAGCGCCAGGAGACATCGTTCGACGGCGCGTAGTGCTCAAGATCGGCATCCTCTTCCGTCATATCGAAAAAAAAGTCAACACGCCTGCCATCGCTTGCAGCAATCCACTCAATGTAATCCCATTCATTAGCGTCGTTGAAGACTGCGATACGCCATCCGTTGCTCGCGTTGTACCCGACCACACCCGCATACACCCACTGAGGCTCTTGCATGGGGGTCAGCACGATCTCTCCAGACTCTATCGCGTGAAGGAAAGATAAAATTTCCTGTTTGCTGATGGCTGACGTCGTGCGCTCATCCTGTGTAGAAATTTCCCGCTGAATCGGCACGGAATATGGAGCATCAAAATTCGTGCTTATGAATTCGCGCCAAATCCACGCCCATATCGAGCCGGTCGGCTCCGTCTGAGTGATAGGCGAAGACCGGGCTGCTGGTGTCGGCAAAGGTATATCTGCCGCTAATGACCAACCTTCCTTTTCGTAGTCGGCCAACATTTCGTCGAATATCTTCTCATTCGTTTTTTCGCGTGTCCGTGGGCGATTCAGGAATCGCAAAATGTTTGCCCTTAGATTCTCATCCGACAGCGCATCGATCTTGGTTTGCAGTTCTGGGCTGATGGGGTTGTCTTTATTCATGGCAGCAATCTTGTTTGAGAAAGGATTGATTCCAATTGATTCCTCATATGCGCCCTGCACATGCATATTGCGGGCTTGAACGGAACACGGATGACGCTGAGACAATCCATCAGGATATGCACTGTTGGCAGCGATATCGCCCGCCAGGGTCCGCATCGATGCCGGAGCCGCATTTTTTTGCAGCGGTTCTGCCGATAACCGGGGATCCCATAACAGCGCGACATCGTTCGACGGCGCGTAGTGCTCAAGATCGGCATCCTCCTCCGTTCTCGCTGCAACCGTTGATCGTGCAGCCGGTCGTTCCGGTTCGGTCGCGGGCGCCGATCGGTGCCATCGTTCTCCGTCGTGTCGTCCATATCCCGAGTCATCTCGGCATCGTAGGGGGTCGGCTCCGGGCCGCGCCAGCCCTGACGGGTGATCCTGCCCGCCGATGAAGAGGATGCCGCGCGCGCGGCTGATGGACTGACCGCCGGCCCGGCAACAAAAAAGCCGACACGGCGGTCGGCTTTTTGATCATGCAGATTGGTCGGGGAGACAGGATTCGAACCTGCGACCTCTACGTCCCGAACGTAGCGCTCTACCAGACTGAGCTACACCCCGACATTGCAGCCGGTCATTCTAAGAGCCGCGTCCCGTTTGGGCAAGCCCGGGCTGCGATCCCGGCCTTCGCGGCTTCCGGACCTGCCGGGGGTGCCGCCGCCGGGCCAGCCACCCGGTAAACTTGCCCGCATCTGCTGCATGCCCCGGAGCTTCCCTTGATCAAGCCGCGTACCCCGCCTGGCGTCCTCGAACTGCTGCCGCGCGACCAGATCGCGTTCCAGCGGATGCTGGACACCATCCGCCGCACTTTCGAGCGTTTCGGCTTCCTGCCGGTGGAAACTCCGGTGATGGAGCTGTCCGAGGTGCTGCTGACGAAGTCCGGTGGCGAAACCGAGCGGCAGGTGTATTTCGTGCAGTCCACTGGATCTCTTGAAAAGGGCGGTGAAGGTTTGCCCGAAATGGCCCTGCGCTTCGACCTCACCGTGCCGCTGGCCCGCTACGTGGCCGAACATGAACACGATCTCGCCTTCCCGTTCCGCCGCTACCAGATGCAGCGCGTGTATCGCGGCGAGCGCGCGCAGCGCGGCCGGTTCCGCGAGTTCTACCAGTGCGATATCGATGTGATCGGCAAGGACGCGCTGAGCACCCGCCACGATGCCGAAATCCCGGCGGTGATCGCCTCGGTGTTCGAGTCGCTGGCGATCGGCGAATTCACCATCCAGTTCAACCACCGCAAACTGCTGCGCGGCTTTTTCGAAGGCCAGGGCATCGCCGAAGGCGACCGCCAGGCGTCGGTGCTGCGCGAGATCGACAAGCTCGACAAACGCGGCGAACCGGCGGTGCGCGCAACGCTGATCGGCGAGGGCTTCGATCTTGCGCCCGAAGTGGCGGATACGCTGCTCGCGTTTTCGCGGGTGCGCGCCACCGGCCACGATGCGGCGCAGGCCGCGCTGGATGCGCTGGGCGCGGGCACGGCGATGTTCGAGGAAGGCCGCGATGAGTTGCGCGAAGTCCTGCGCCAGCTGCGCGCGCTGGGCGTCGCCGACAACCGCTTCGCGCTGAATCTGTCGATCGCGCGCGGCCTCGATTACTACACCGGCATCGTTTACGAGACCACGCTGAACGCGAATCCGGAGATCGGTTCGATCTGCTCCGGCGGCCGTTACGAAAATCTCGCCAGCCACTACACCAAGTCGAAGCTGCCGGGCGTGGGCATTTCGATCGGTTTGACGCGGCTGTTCTGGCAACTGCGCGAGGCTGGGCTGGTGGCGACCGCCGACAGTTCGGTGGATGCGCTGGTGTCGCTGATGGACGACAGTGGTTTGGAAGCGGCGCTGTCGCTCTCGCAGAAACTGCGCGCGGCCGGTCTGAACGTCGAAACCCAGCTCGAACCGCGCAAGCTCGCGAAACAGATGCAGTATGCCGATCGTGCAGGCATCCGCTTCGTGGTGATCCGCGGCGAGGACGAGGTCGCGCGCGGCACGGTCGCGGTGAAGGATCTGCGTCGCGGCGAACAGTTCGAGGTGGCCGAGGCCGACCTCGCGCGCACGCTGCTGGTCGAACGCGAACAGTGGCGTGCATTGCCACGCGGCGAATCGGCGCGTCCCGAGGTGAAAGCATGAAGCCGATCCGGCTCGACGGCCGTTCCTTGACCCGCGACCGTCTGGTCGAAGTCGCTTACGGCGCCCAGGTGATGCTGGACGAGGGCGCGCTGCGCAACGTCGCGCACGCCGCCGCGTTCCTGGCCGAGCAGGTGCGCCGCGAAGAGCCCATTTACGGTGTGTCGACCGGCTTCGGCAGCAACGCCGACAAGCTGCTGGGCGCGCATCCGCTGCGTGATGAACTGCCGGGGGCCAAGCCTTCCGGTCGCTCGCTGCACGAAGAACTGCAGCGCAATCTGATCATCTCGCACGCGGTCTGCGTCGGCGAACCGTTCGGCGCCGATGTCGTGCGCGCGATGCTGTGCATCCGCATCAACACGCTGCTGCGCGGGCATTCCGGTATCCGCGTGGAAACCCTGCAGGCGATGACCGCGATGCTCAACGCCGGCGTGGTGCCGGTGGTGCCGCAGTTGGGCTCGGTCGGCGCGTCGGGCGACCTCGCGCCGCTGTCGCATCTGGCCATCGTGCTGCTGGGCGGCGGCGAAGCGTTCTACGAGGGCGAACGCCTGCGCGGCGACGAAGCGCTGAAGCGCGCGGGCCTGACCCCGGTCACGCTGTCGTACAAGGAAGGTCTGGCGCTGAACAACGGCACCGCGCAGATGCTGGCGACCGGCGTGCTCGCGCTGCATCGCATGGAAGAACTGCTCGATACCGCCGATCTGGCTGCGGCGATGACCATCGACGCCTTCGCCGGCCGTCTCGGTGCGTTCGCCGAGGAAGTGCACGCGCTGCGTCCGCATCCGGGCCAGGTCGAGGTTGCAGCGAATCTGCGCGGCCTGCTCGCCGGTTCGACGCTCGCCGATATTCCGTACCACCTTGTGCCGAAGTTCCGGCCGTGGCTGCCGCAGAGCTGGGACACCGACGAATCGCAGGCGCTGAGCTTCGATATCGGCTGGGAATGGGTACCCACTTCGCAACGTCACGGTCGCGAAAAATTCTATCGCCGCTTCAAACCGTTTCGCGGCGGCAAGAAGCATCAGCCGCAGGACAGCTATTCGCTGCGTTGCATTCCGCAGGTGCACGGCGCGGTGCGAGACGCGGTGGCGCAGGCCAAGCGGGTGTTCGAGATCGAGCTGAATTCGGTCACCGACAATCCACTGGTGTTCCCGGACGCGCGCGCCGAGCACGTCGAGCAGCAGGTGATTTCCGCCGGCCATTTCCACGGCATGCCGCTGGCGCTGGCGATGAGCTACGTGAAAGCGGCCATCCCGGTGCTGGCGTCGATCAGCGAGCGCCGGCTCAACAAACTCGTCGATCCCGCGACCAACGACGGCCTGCCGCCGTTCCTGATCGGCAACGAAGACGCCACCGAATCCGGCTTCATGATCGTGCAGTACACCGCCGCCGCGATCGTCAACGATCTGGCCAGCCGCGCGCATCCGGCCTCGGTGTATTCGATTCCGACCAGCGCGAATGCCGAGGATCACGTGTCGATGGGCGCCAACGAAGCGCGCCATGTGCTGTCGATGGCCGACGACCTGGGCAAGGTGCTGGCGCTGGAGCTGATCACCGCCGCGCAGGCGCTGGATCTGCGCCGCGACATGATCAACGCCGCGCGCGACCTTGCCGATCGTGCCGACGCCGTGCAGCTCGCCGCGAAAGTGCAGGGCGGCCCGCAGTCCGTCGACGAAAGTCACGGCGAGTTTCTGGCCGAAGTCGAGGCGCTGCGCGTTGAACTGTCGGCCGCCGAACCTTTCCATCCGGGCCGGGCGGTGGCCGCCGCGCACGAAGCGATCCGCGCCCGCGTGCCGTTCCTCGAACGCGACCGCGCGCTGGATGTCGACCTCGCCGCCGCGATGGTGCTGGTCCGCGAGGGCAGCGTGCTGGCGGCTGCGCATGCGGTGAACGACTGAGTCGTTCGACCGTCCTCTCCTTGTGGCAGCAGCGACTTCCGACGCCCCCAGAGCGGCGCAGGTTGACAGATTCAGGCCGGGTCATTAACGTATTAGCACGTTAATACATTGATTCGCGCGATCCATCATGAAGCAACGCCCCCAGCCGGTTCCCGATCGCGATGCCGAGGCTGCCCTCGACGCGCTGTCGCGTGCGCTGGCGGGGCTGTCGAAGCCGGAGGCGGTGCGCGCGTTTCTCGTGGATCTGTGCACGCCGGCCGAACTGGAAGCCATGGCCGACCGCTGGAAAGTGGTGCCGCTGTTGCTCGAAGGCGTGCCGTATCGCGAAATCCACGACCGCACCCTCGTCAGCGTCACCACCATCGGCCGCGTCGCGCGCACGCTCGAACGCGGCGCCGGCGGCTACGGCCTTGCCATCGAACACCAGCAGCGACCGAGCGGTCGCCGCGCCTGAGGATTCCATACATGCAACGTACTTCCGCCGCCACCGAGCGCGATCGCCTGCGCATCGCCATCCAGAAGAGCGGGCGGCTCAGCGAACCCGCGCTGGCGCTGCTCGCCGCCGCCGGCCTGAGCTGGCAGGAAAGCCGCGACAAACTTTTTTACTACGGCGAATCGCTGCCGGTGGATCTGCTGCTGGTGCGCGACGACGATATTCCGGGGCTCATCGCCGATGGCGTCTGCGATCTGGGCATGGTCGGTCGCAATGTGCTGCTGGAGCAGTCCTACGAACGCGAGTCGCGCGGCGCGCCGCCGGCGTTCCGCGAGTGGCGCGCGCTCGGTTTCGGTCGCTGCCGGCTGATGTTCGGCATTCCCGCCGAATGGACGTGGGCGCCGGAGACGCAGTTGCCGGGCAAGCGCATCGCGACGAGTTATCCCGCGCTGTTGGCGCGCTGGCTGTCGGATCGCGGCATTCCCGCCGACGTGGTGACGATGTCCGGTTCGGTCGAAATCGCCCCGCGCCTGGGCCAGGCCGATCTGGTCTGCGATCTGGTGTCCAGCGGCGCGACCCTCGTCGCCAATGGCCTGAAGCCGATCGAAGTCGTGCTCGACAGCGAAGCGGTGCTCGCCGGACCGGCCGATGGTTTCAGCGACGTGCGCGCGGGGATCGCCGATCTGCTGCTGCGCCGGCTCGATGGCGTGATGAAGATCCGCGACAGCAAGCTGCTGATGTTCCAGGCATCGCGCGCAGTGTTGCCGGGACTGATGCAACTGCTGCCGGACGCCGAACCGCCGACGGTGATGGCGCTCGACGGTCACCACGACGGTACCGGCGATGTCGCACTGCAGGCGCTGTGCCACGGCGTGATGACCTGGCAACGGCTCGAAGATCTCAAACGCGCCGGTGCGCGTGGTCTGATGGTGCTCCCCGTGGAAAGGATGCTCGCATGAACGCCCCGCTCGGAAACAGAATCGGTCTGAACCTGCTGACCTGGGACACGCTGGACGATGCCGGCCGTCGCGCCGCGCTGCGCCGGCCCACCCAGGACTCCGCCGCTGCGGTGCGGTTGGGCGTCGGCAAGATCGTCGCCCGCGTCCGTGCCGACGGCGATGCCGCGCTGCGCAAATTCTCACGCCTGCTGGATCGCGCCGCGCTGGATGTGTTCGAAGTCACGGCGGAGGAATTCCTCGCCGCCGAGGCGTCGCTGGATCCGACGCTCAAGGCCGCGATCATCGATGCATCGCAACGCATCGATGCCTTTCATCGCGATGGCGGCATGACCGAATACGTGGTCGAAACCGCGCCCGGCGTGCAGTGCCGGCGTGTGGTGCGTCCGATCGCGCGCGTCGGCCTGTACATTCCCGCCGGCAGCGCGCCGCTGCCGTCGACGATGCTGATGCTGGGCGTGCCCGCGCGCATCGCCGGCTGCCAGGAAGTGCTGGTGTGCACGCCGCCGCGCGCCGACGGCACGGCCGATCCGGCGGTGCTGTTCGCGGCGAGCCAGTGCGGCGTGAGCAGAGTCTTCAAGCTCGGCGGCGCGCAGGCGATCGCCGGGATGGCGATCGGTACCGAAAGCATTCCCGCCTGCGACAAACTGTTCGGCCCCGGCAACGCCTGGGTGACCGAAGCCAAGCGTCAGGTCTCGACTGTCGAAGGCGGCCCGGCCATCGATATGCCGGCGGGGCCGTCGGAACTGATGGTGATCGCAGATGGCGGCGCCAACCCGGCGTTCGTCGCCGCCGATCTGCTGTCGCAGGCGGAGCACGGCCCGGATTCGCAGGTGATCCTGCTCAGCGACTCCGATGTGCTGATCGCGCACGTCGCGCGTGCGCTGGTGATCCAGCTCGCGCAGTTGCCGCGCGCGGCGATCGCCCGCGAAGCGCTGGCGCAGTCGCGATTGATCCGTGTGGCCACGATCTCCGATGCATTCGACGTCAGCAATCGCTACGCGCCGGAGCATCTGATCCTCGCGCTGCGCGAGCCGGAGGCGTGGCTGGATCGCGTGCGCGCGGCGGGTTCGGTATTCCTCGGCGACTACGCCGCCGAAGCGGTGGGCGACTACTGCAGCGGCACCAATCACGTACTGCCGACCGGCGGCGCGGCGCGTGCATGGAGCGGACTGTCGGTAGCGAGTTTCCAGACTGGGATCAGCGTGCAGAGCGTCTCCGCTGCGGGCCTGCAGCGCATCGGCCCCAGTGCGATCCGCATCGCCGAAGCCGAAGGGTTGCAGGCGCACGCCAATGCGGTGTCGATCCGGATCGCAGCGGCGGAGGCGGAAGCCTCGAAATGAGCGTGCCGTTCGCGACCGACCCGAAGCCCGGCATCCTCGATCTGGTTCGCGAGGATCTGCGCGCATTCGCCGGCTACTCGTCCGCGCGCAGTCATGCGGTCGACGGAAGCATCTGGCTCAACGCCAACGAGTCGCCGTGGGCGAATGCCGCCGACGCTGACGGCATGCTGCGCCGTTACCCGCAGCCGCAGCCCGAAGCGCTGCGCGCGAGACTGGCCGAGGTCTACGGCGTGCGCCCCGAACAATTGTTGATCGGTCGCGGCAGCGATGAGGCCATCGATCTGCTGGTGCGCGCGCTGTGCCGTGCCGAGCACGACCCGATCGTGATCGCGCCGCCGGTGTTCGGCATGTATGCGGTGTGCGCTCGACTGCAGGGCGCGCCGCTGATCGAAGCGCCGCTGGTCGAAGCGGCGCACGGCTGGGTCACCGATCTGGATGGGATGCGTGATCTCGCCATCGCGCGGCGCGCGAAGATCGTGTTCCTGTGTTCGCCAGGAAATCCGACCGGCGAACTGATTCCGCTCGCGGCGGTACGCGCATTGGTGCAGTCGCTGGCCGGGCGCGCACTGGTGGTGGTCGACGAGGCTTACATCGAATTCGCGGATGCGCCGTCGGCCGCGACGCTGATCGACGAATATCCGAACGTCGCCGTCCTGCGCACGCTTTCCAAATTGCACGCGCTGGCCGGTGCGCGGATCGGCTGCGTGCTGGCCGACCCCGCATTGATCGCGGTGCTGCGCCGCTGCCAGGCGCCGTATCCGGTGCCGCAGCCCTGCGCCGAACTCGCGTTGCGCGCGCTGGAACCGGCGGCGCTCGCGGAAGCCTCTGCGCGGGTCGAAACGATCCGCGCGGAGCGCGAACGGATGTTCGCAAGGCTGCCGCAGTTCGATGGCGTTCGAGTGGTGTATCCAAGCGCCGGGAATTTCCTGCTGGTGCGATTCGACGATGCCGACACCGCGTATCGCCGGCTGCTGGCAGCGGGCGTGGTCGTTCGCGACATGCGCGCGACGCCGGGGCTCGGCGATGCGCTGCGCATCACCGTCGGTCTGCGTGAAGAGAACGACGCGGTCTTCGCCGCGCTGCGCACGCAGGAGGCCGCAGCATGAGCGCGCTCAAGCCGATCCTGTTCGTCGACCGCGACGGTACGTTGATTCGCGAGCCGGTGGATTTCCAGATCGACGCCTACGACAAGCTCGCCTTCGTCGACGGCGTGATTCCGGCGATGCTGCGGCTGCGCGATGCGGGCTACGATTTCGTGATGGTGACCAACCAGGACGGGCTTGGCACCGAAGCGTTTCCGCAGGCCGATTTCGACGGCCCGCATGCGCTGATGCTGCAGATCTTCGAAAGTCAGGGCCTCCGCTTCCGCGATGTGCTGATCGACCGCAGTTTTCCGCATGAGAACTCGCCGAACCGCAAACCGGCGCTCGGTCTGATGCAGCCGCTGCTGCGCGATCGCAGCATCGATTGGGCGCGCTCGGCGATGGTCGGCGATCGCGAGACCGACATCCAGTTCGCCGCCAATCTGGATATTCGCGGCTTCAAGCTGAAGTCGCCGCAGTTCGGCGATGGTGTCGACTGGGCGCACATCGCGCATGTGCTGGTCGATGTGCCGCGTACCGCGACGGTCGAACGGAAAACGAAGGAAACGCGGATCGTGGTCGAAGTGGATCTCGACCGGGAAGCCGATCCTGATGTGCACACCGGGCTTGGCTTCTACGACCACATGCTGGAGCAGTTGGGCAAGCACGGCGGTTTCGCGCTGCGGCTGCGCTGCGACGGCGATCTGCATATCGATGAACACCACACGGTCGAGGACTGCGCGCTGGCGCTGGGACAGGCGCTGCGTCAGGCGCTGGGCGACAAGCGCGGCATCGGCCGCTACGGATTCACCCTGCCGATGGACGAAGCGCAGGCGAGTGCGACGCTGGACTGGTCCGGTCGCCCGTACTTCGTGTTCGACGGCGCGTTCAAGCGCGAGAAAGTCGGCGACCTCGCGACCGAGCTGGTGCCGCATGTGTTCCGCTCGCTGTGCGAAACCGCTGGCCTGAACCTGCATCTCTCGGTGCGCGGCGACAACGACCATCACCAGATCGAGGCCTGCTTCAAGGCAGTCGCGCGCGCGCTGCGGCAGTCCTTCAAGCGCGAAGGCGATGCGCTGCCCAGCACCAAGGGCACGCTGTGAGCGATTCGACCCGCAATGATCTGGCGCTGATCGATGCCGGCGGCGCGAATCTCGGCTCGGTGCGCTATGCGCTGGGCCGGATCGGCGCGCAGCCGCGTCTCGTGCGCGATGCCGACGAACTGGGCGTGCCCGAGCGGATCATCCTGCCCGGCGTCGGTGCCGCGGCGCCGTCGATGGCGCTGCTGCGCGCTCGCGGGCTCGATGCCGCGCTACGCGCCAGCACGGCGCCGCTGCTCGGTGTCTGCGTCGGGATGCAGCTGCTGTTCGAGTCGTCGGAAGAAGGCGATGTCGATTGTCTCGGCCTGCTGAAAGGCCGCGTGCGCAAACTCTCCGGCGGTCCCGGATTGCGCGTGCCGCACATGGGCTGGAACCGACTGCGAAAGCGCCTCGATGCGAACGGCGACAGTCCGCCGCTGCTCGACGGCATCGACGAAGGTGCGCACGCGTATTTCGTGCACAGCTACGCGGTACTGGTCGATGATGAGACCGATGCCTGCGTGCTCGCCGAAAGCGATCACGGCCAGCGCTTCGCGGCGGTGGTCGGCAGCGGCAAGCGCTACGGCGCGCAGTTCCATCCCGAACGTTCGTCTGCGGCTGGGCTGCAGTTGCTCGACAACTTCCTGAAGCTTCCGGCATGACTACCCCAGTCGTCGACTTCACCGCGTATCCCGCCATCGATGTCCGCGACGGTCGCGTCGTGCGCCTGCAGCAGGGCGACTACGATCGCGAGACGCGCTACGCCGACGACCCGTTCGCGGTCGCGATGCGTTACGCCGATGCCGGCGCGCGCTGGCTGCATCTGGTCGATCTCGACGCCGCGCGCGCGGGCGGTTACACGCTCGCACCGCTGCTGCGCAGCATCGCCGACGACGGCCGCCTGCAGGTGCAGACCGGCGGCGGCGTGCGCGACGAGGCGGCGGTCGCGTCGATGCTCGAACACGGCGCATCGCGCGTGGTGATCGGTTCGCTGGCGGTGCGCGAACCGGCGTCGGTCGACATCTGGCTGCAGCGTTACGGGGCCGAGCGCATCACCATCGCGCTGGATACGCGCCAGGACGAGGCCGGCGCTTGGCAACTGCCGATCCACGGCTGGACCGAGCGCGCGGAGCTCGATCTCGACGCCTGCCTGCGCCGCTACCGCGATGCCGGTGCGAGACATCTGTTGTGCACCGATATCGCCCGCGACGGCATGATGCGTGGCCCGAATATCGATCTGTACCGGATGATCGTGGCGCGCGGAGAAGGTTTCGCGCTGCAGGCGAGCGGCGGCGTTCGCGATGTCGCCGACATCCTCGCTGCGCGCGAAGTCGGCTGCAGCGGTGCGGTGCTCGGCCGTGCGCTGCTGGAAGGCGGCATGGCCATCGAAGACGCGCTGACATGTTGAGCGTACGCATCGTGCCGTGTCTGGATGTGCGCGACGGCCGCGTCGTCAAGGGCGTCCGGTTCCGCGATCACGTCGACATGGGCGACATCGTCGAGTTGGCGTGCCGCTATCGCGATGAAGGTGCGGACGAGCTGGTGTTCTACGACATCGGCGCGAGTCCGGACGGCCGCGCGGTCGATGTCGACTGGGTCGAACGCGTCGCTTCGGTCATCGATATTCCGTTCTGCGTCGCCGGCGGCATCCGCAGCGTCGACACCGCGCGGCGCGTGCTGTTCGCGGGCGCCGACAAGGTGTCGATCAATACGCCGGCGCTGGAACGGCCGGCGCTGATCACCGAAATCGCCGACGCCTACGGCAGCCAGTGCGTGGTGGTCGGCATCGACTCGATGCGCGATGCCGACGGCGTCTGGCGGGTGCGCAGCTACACCGGCGATCCGGACAAGACCCAAGCGCTGCGCAAGTCGACGCTCGACTGGGTGCGTGAAGCGCAGGCGCTGGGCGCGGGCGAGATCGTGCTCAACTGCATGGACAGCGACGGCGTGCGCAAAGGTTACGACCTCGAACAGCTCAAAGCGGTGCGCGCGATCTGCCATGTGCCGCTGGTCGCCTCCGGTGGTGCCGGTGCGGTCGAACATTTCGTCGACGCGTTCCGCGAGGCCGATGTCGACGCCGCGCTGGCCGCGAGCGTGTTCCATTCCGGCGCGATCGCGATCCCGGAACTCAAGCGCGCACTGCGCGCGCAAGACATCGAGGTCAGGCTGTGAACGAGAATCCTCCCATCGAAACATCGGCGCTCGATATCGAATCGCTCGCCTGGGAAAAACAGTCGGGCCTGCTGCCGGCGATCGTGCAGGACGCGGATTCGCGTCGCGTGCTGATGCTGGGCTACATGTCGCGCGAGGCGCTGGCCACGACGATCGAATCGGGGCAGGTCACGTTCTACAGCCGCAGCAAGCAGCGGCTGTGGACCAAGGGCGAAAGCAGCGGTCATGTGCTGACGCTGGTGGGTCTTGAAGTGGATTGCGACAACGACACGTTGCTGGTGCAGGCGCGTCCGCAGGGGCCGACCTGCCATCTTGGCACCGTGAGCTGTTTTCCGAATGCGCCCGGCGATGTGCTCGGCGATCTGGATGCGCTGATCGCCAAACGCGCGATCGATCTGCCGGCGGGCAGTTACACCACCAAGCTGTTCGAAAGCGGCATCAAGCGCATCGCGCAGAAAGTCGGCGAGGAAGGGCTGGAAACCGCGCTGGCGGCGGTGGTCGAAGACGACGATGCGTTGTTGGGCGAAGCGGCGGATCTGCTGTATCACCTGATCGTGCTGCTGCGCGCGCGCGGGTTGGATCTCGATGCCGTGAAGCGGACGTTGGCGAAGCGCCGCAGTTGATAGGGTGCGCCAAAGGCACACCCTATGTGCTGTCACGCAGCCGTGATCGACGTGCGCACGCAATCCCGGCCGTTGGCTTTCGCGCTGTACAGCGCCTGATCCGCCACCGACAGCGCTGCATCGGAATCGATATCGGCCTCCGGTTCGACCGTGTGTACGCCGATGCTCGCGGAGACGCGCAGGCGATGTTCGCCGCTGCTGCATAACTCCTCGACCAACCGTTTTCGGACACTCTCGGCCACGCTGACCGCGCTGCGCAGGTCGTGTCCGGGCAGCACGGCGACGAATTCCTCGCCGCCGAAGCGCGCCAACAGCGAGGTTTCGTGCACGCGCAGCGACTGTCCGATCCGCTGCGCGGCCCAGCGCAGGCAATCGTCGCCGGCCAGGTGCCCGTATTTGTCGTTGATCGATTTGAAATGGTCCAGATCGATCATCAGCAGCGACAGCGGCTGCTTCTGTTCGCGCGACTCCTTCAACAGCAGCTCGAAGTTTTCGTGGAAGTGGGTGCGGTTGTAGAGACCGGTGAGGCCGTCGCGGCGGCTGGAATCGCGCAGCCGGCGGTGGGCGTCCTCCAGTTGCATCAGCGTGCTGCGCACTTCCTGGGTGCGCTGCGCGACCTTGCGTTCCAACTGCAGATTGGCTTCGGCGGCGATCCGCTCGTTCTCGTTGCGCAGCGATGCGTAGCGATAGCTCAATGCGATCGACAGCAGCAGCATTTCCAGCGCCGAACCGATCTGCACGCCGTATTCGGTCATCATGTTTTTCGGCAACAGGCCGAAGGCGAGCGCGGCGATCATCGCGGCGCCGGTCAGGAACACCGCCCACGCGACCAGGAACAGACGCGCCGGCATGTAGCCGCGGCGGAGAACGACGATCGCGACCGTCACCGTCCACAGCACGCTGACGATCACCGCGCGGGTGGCCCATGGCGTGGCGATGCGATACGGCAGCCACAGCGCTGCGACACCCAGCGCGACGCAGACGGCGATGACGCAGAGGCTGACGATGTTGCCGCGCGGGAAGCGCTTCGGCAGTTCGAGGAAATTGCGCGAGAACTGCTGCATGCCGACGATCGCGAGGCAGATCGACAGCGGCACCGCGACATTCGCCAGCCACGGACTGTTGGGCCACAGATGCTCGAAGCTGTAACCGTTGAGCGTGAACAGCACCAGGCCGAATGCGCTGATGTGGAATAGATACCAGAAATAGCTGGCATCGCGCAGGGTGATCCACAGCACCAGGTTGTAGACGAACAGCGCGAGCAGAATGCCGTAGTACACGCCCATCACGAACTGCGCGTCGCGCGAGAGCGACGTGAACGCGGCCGGCGTGTACAACTCCAGCGGCACCTGCATCGAACTCTGGCTTTGGGTGCGCACCAGCAGATCCACGGCTTCGCCCGGCGGCAGCGCGATCCGGAAATTCGGATGGCGATAGGAAATGCTGCGCGCCGAGAACGGCAGGGAATCGCCGCTCGCGTGCTGGACGATATGCCCGTCCGGATAGCGCAGATACACATCGACACGGTCGAGCAGCGCGAAACTCTGCACCAGCATCCAGTAGGGCTCGTCGGGATTCTGGTTGACGACCTTGGCGTGGAACCAGTACGCGCCTTCCTGGAATCCGAAGGCGGTCTTGCCGTTGGGCACACGCTCGAAACGACCGGCGGCGATCAGCCGCCATGCCTCATCGGCGGAATCGACCGCGCGCTTGTCGTGCAGATAGCTGAGGTACGGCGTGAGCTGCAATGCATCGGTGCGGTCGTCCAGCTCCGCTGGCGGTGCATTGGCCGCAGGGCAGCCGGTCGCGAACAGCACCACAACCGCCGCCAAGGCGATTGCCCATAACCAGGTGCTTCGAAACGGCATGCATCTCCCCCAGCGGTCCGGATCAGCGTGATGTTACTGCAGTCTGGTCGGCGGGTACCGTTACGACGGACGCCGATGGGAAGGCATAATCCTGTACTGGCCCGGGCAGTAAAGAGGCGACGATGCGGTTTCGCAATGGTGTGCTGTGGCTGGCGTTGCTTGCGACAAGCGGGGGCGTGCACGCGTTCGACGAGGTGCGCACGCTGGTGGGCACGGTGTTCGATGACCGCGATGGCGACGGTCGGCAGGGCCGGGGCGAACCGGGTATCGCCGGTGTGGCGCTCTCGAACGGCCGCGCGCTGGCGATCACCGACGCTCGCGGGCGCTATCGCTTGCCGGTATCGCCCGGGCAGACGGTGTTCGCGATCAAGCCGGCGGACTGGCGTTTGCCGGGCGGCGATCCTGCGCGACCGGGCGCCTGGCGGCATCTGCCGGCAGGCGCGTCGCCGATGGCATCGCCCGCATTGAAGTACGGAGGCATTGCGGCCGGCCCGTGGCCCGATCGTTTCGATGTCGCGCTGCGTCGCGCGCCGGCCGACGATGGCTGGCTGGAAGTGCGCGTATTCGCCGATCCGCAGGTGAAGTCGTCCGTCGATGTGGGCTATTACGCCCGCGACATCGTCGACAGCGTGCTTGCCGACCGCGTGCATGCCGAAGCCGGCGAGGCACGACACGCTCCCGAGCTGGGATTGAGCCTCGGCGATATCGTCGACGACAAGCTGGACCTGTATCCGGCGCTGAACGCGGAAACCCGGCGCATCGGCGTGCCGTGGCTGCACGTTGCGGGCAATCACGATCTCGATTTCGATGCGATCCGCGATGAGGATTCGCTGCAGACGTTCCGCAATACCTTCGGTCCGGATACGTTCGCGTGGGAGGAGCACGGCGCGGTGTTCGTCGGCCTCGATGACGTGATCTATCGCCCCGGCGGCAGTCCTGCGTACATCGGCGGCTTGCGCGAAGACCAGTTCGCGTTTCTCGAAGCCTATCTGCTGCGGGTGCCGAAGAGCCGCCTGCTGGTGTTGGCGGTGCATATTCCGCTGTTCGAGCCGGACGGTCGCGACACGTTCCGCGATGCCGATCGTGCGCGCTTGTTCGCGCTGTTGCGCGATTTTCCGAAGGTGCTGATCCTCAGTGGCCACAATCACAGCCAGCAGCACTGGATGCACGACGCGCGCAGCGGTTGGCAGGGCGCCGCGCCGCTGCACGAATACAATGTCGGCGCGGCCTGCGGTGCGTACTGGACCGGCGTGAAGGACGCCGCCGGCATTCCCGATACCACGATGCCCGACGGTACGCCGAACGGTTACGCCAGCCTCGGCATCGATCGCGATGGCCGCTATGCGCTGGGCTGGCACGCGGCGCGCGATCCGCAGGACAGCCAGATCGGTCTGCATGCGCCGAAAGTGCTGCGACGCGGCGCGTATCCCGCGTATGGCGTTTACGCGAATGTGTACATGGGCCGCGAAGATACCCGCGTCGAGTTCCGGATCGACGACGGCGAGTGGAAGCCGATGCGCCGCACCGTCGCGCCCGATCCGCGCGTGCTGCGCGAGAACATGCGCGATGCCGATGCCGACACCCTGCGCGGCTACGACCGTTCGGCGGAGGCCACGTTCTCGCCGCATCTGTGGCGCGGTACGCTGCCGACCGATCTCGCGGCCAGCGCGCATCGCATCGAGGTGCGCGCGTTCGACGCCTGGCGCGGCGAAGTGCGGGCGCTGACCGAGTACCGTCTGCACGACGCGGAACCATGAACATGGTCGATGAAGCGACGAAACTTCCAGACGATCTGCCGGTACTGCCGTTCGCCGATGCGACCGTGTGGGAACACTGGCTGATCGCGAATGCCGCATCGAAAGGGCTGTGGCTGAAGATCGCGAAGAAGGACAGCGGCATCGCCACCGTCACCTATGATCAGGCCCTGGAGGTCGCGCTATGCCACGGTTGGATCGACGGCCAGAAGCGCGGCTTCGACGGCGAGTATTTTCTGCAGCGGTTCACGCCGCGTCGACCGAAAGGGCTGTGGTCGAAGATCAATATCGGCAAAGTCGAACGTCTGATCGCCGAAGGCCGGATGCGCCCGGCCGGCCAGCGCGAAGTCGATGCTGCGAAAGCCGATGGCCGCTGGGATGCAGCCTACGACGGCGCGCGCAACATGGACGTGCCGCCGGAGCTGGCGGCGGCGTTGGCGAAAAACAGCAAGGCGCGCAGGTTTTTCGAAACGCTGGACAAGACCAACCGCTATTCGGTGTGCTGGCGGGTGCAGACCGCGAAGAAACCCGAGACCAAAGCCAAGCGGATCGAGACGCTGGTGGCCATGCTCGCGCGCGGCGAGAAGATTCACTGAGTCGCATG
Organism: Lysobacterales bacterium; assembly: GCA_017302135.1. Classification (GTDB taxonomy): domain Bacteria; phylum Pseudomonadota; class Gammaproteobacteria; order Xanthomonadales; family Xanthomonadaceae; genus Lysobacter_I. The sequence continues at coordinate 111,547 of JAFLDZ010000006.1, forward strand.
GCACTGTTTCAAACGCCAGTTGCCGCGTCCGGTCGTTCCCACTGTCCGTCGTTCCCGCGTACGCGGGAACCCAGCGTCTTCAGTTTTTCATTGTTTGGAAAGGCACTGGATCCCCGCATCACCCGACACTCGCCTGTTGAAGGCCGCGGGGCTGACGATCATTGGATGAACGCCGCTTCGCACCGCGTCATCTTTTCGATTTCGACGCTTTCTCGTCTTTCTGCTTCGCGGTTTTCTCGACGGTGGCGTTTGTGTTCTGCACCGGCGCGGGAATGGTGTAAACCACCTTCGGGCCCGGCACCAACTGCGACTGCCAAGCCTGCAGGCGCGGCAGGATCTGTTTGCCGATCTCGATCTGCGGCCGAGAGGGCCGGAAATCCTCGGCGTCCTCGCGTGCGGCGATGCGCGTTTTCGCGCTCTCGAATGCGGCGACGAAATCGGTGGTTTCGTTCAGCGCTTCGATGAGCCAGGCTCGGCCGAAATAGGTCGCGTCGGAATCCGCGCCGCAGCCGAATGACGGCCGGTTCTTGTGCGAGGCGGTGAGGATCAGGGTGTTCTCGTTCTTCAACGCGGACACGAAGCCGCCGGAATAGCAGGCGGAAATCACCAGCACGCGATTGCGGATGCCGGCATCGTCGAGCGCCGCGCGCAATTCGCGCGGATCGATCAGATCGAAATAACTCGGCGGCATCTGCACGAACAGCTGATGCTGCGGCGTGCCGTGCATGGTCATGAACAGCAGCAGCACATCCTGCTCGGGGTCCATCGTCTTGCCGATCCCCGCCAGCGCGGCGCGCAGGTTCTCCAGCGTCGCCAGCGGCTTCGGTACGCGATCGAGACTGTCCTCATGATTGATCAGCGTCATCACGCGACCGCGCGCGCCGAAACGCTCGGTCATCAGCGTATCGAGGTAGGCGGTCTCGTTGCGGAACACATCCTCGGTGCTGTCGCCGCCGACACCCACGACGTACAGATCCGGCACACCCGGGCGCTGCGGTGCGAGCGCGCTCAGCGCGGAGGCGAGCATCGCACGCTGACGTTCGCGCAGCACCGGGTCGGTGAGTCCTTTCGCGACGACGCTGTCGGTGACGCAGAGCATCGCCAGCACGCACAGCAGCAGGCAGCGCAGACGGGTCATGGCGCGGGCGCGACTCCTTCGTCAGCGATGTCTTCGGGGTCGATCCGGTCGAAACGCTCGGCGCGCGGATGGCCGTGGGTGGCAGCGTCGAATCGCGGCTGCGGGTAATCCTCGATGCGATCGACCAGCACCGTGCGCATGCCGGCCTCGCGCGCGGCGTCGAGTTCTTCGACCACATCGGACAGGAACAGGATGTCGCCGGCGGGACGGTCGAGCCGGCGCGCGATCTCGCGGTAGCTGCTGACCTCGCGCTTGTGCCCGACTTCGGTATCGAACCAGCCGCCGAACAGCGCGGTGAGGTCGCCGGCATCCGTGTGGCCGAAGAACAGTTTCTGCGCCGGCACCGAACCCGAGGAATACACTGCCAGCGGATATCCGGCGGCGTGCCACTGCCGCAGCATCGCCGCAGCATCGGGATAGATGTGCGCGGTGAAATCGGCGCTGTCGTAGCCTTCGCCCCAGATCATGCCCTGCAGCGCTTTCAGCGCGGTGTGCTTGCGGTCTTCGTCGATCATCCCCTGCAGGATCTCGACGATCACATCGTCGCTGCAGACGGCGCCGTGCTCGGTCGCGACGGCATCCAGCCAGCGGCGCACGTCCTCGCGTTGCCCGTGCGCGCGAACGAATCCTGGCAGCGCCTTGCGCGCGTACGGAAACAGCACATCCTTCACGAACGAGATGCTGCTGGTGGTGCCTTCGATGTCGGTGAGGATCAGTGGAGTCGTCATCGGGAAGGCGGGTTCAGTTTGCCGGAGTCATTTCATAACGCGGAAACCGCTGCGCGATGTCCGTCCCCGTGAAATGCCCGACCCAGCCGTCCGGCTGCTGGAAGAAGCGGATCGCGACGAAGCTCGGCGCCGGGCCCATGTCGAACCAGTGGGTGGTGGCATCGGGCACCGAGATCAGATCGCCGGCTTCGCAGAGGACTTCATAGACCTTGCCGTCGACGTGCAGGCTGAACAGCCCGGAGCCGGCGACGAAGAAGCGCACTTCGTCTTCCTTGTGGAGATGCTCGTCGAGGAATTTTGCGCGCATCGCCTCGCGGTTCGGGTTGTCCGGCGCGATGCTGACGACATCGATCGTGGTGAAGCCGCGCTCGGCGCTGATCCGGTCGATGTCCGTTTGATAGGCGGCGATGATCGCTTCGGACGGGTCGCCGGGCTGGATCGGCTGCGTCGTGCGCCACTGCTCGAAATCCACGCCGATCGTCGACAGCGTTTCGGCGATCGTCGCGTGGTCGTGGGCGATCGACAGCGGGGCGTCGGGGCGGTCGTCGGCGAAGATGCGCAGGCGGCTCATGGCGGGTTGTCCTTGAAAGCGACGTGGGTCGGGTGACTATGGGGGAGGGTGGAGCATGGATCAATGTCGTTGAGGTTTTGTGGGAACGGCTGGTCAGCCCCTCCCACAGCGATCATCCACGCAGACGCAGCAGATCCAGCTCGCAGCCCAGCAGGAACTCGAACGCATCCAGATGCCGCCGTGCCTCGGCCATCGTCCGGCCCCAGGCGTACAGGCCATGACCATCGATCAGATAGCCCCACATCGGGCCGGCGTCGAGCAGGGTTTCGACCTGCGCCGCCAGCGCCGGCATGTCCTGGGTGTTCGGCAGCACCGGCAGATCCAGTTCGGTCTCGTGGGTGTGGTTGCCGGCGAACGCCTTCAGCAGTTCGTAGCCTTCCAGATGCACCCTGCCGGCGTTGCCGTACAGCCGCGAGGCGACGGTCTGGTTGTGCGAATGGGTGTGCAGCACGCAGCCAATCTCCGGAAACCGCCGGTAGAGCTGGGTATGGAGCAGGGTTTCGGCGGAGGGCCGGTGGTCGCTGCCGACGGCGCGGCCATCGAAGTCGACGACCATGATGTCATCGCGGGTCAGGCGGCCCTTGTCGCGGCCGGAAACGGTGATCGCGGCGTGACGGTCGTCGAGGCGCTGGGAGAAATTGCTGCTGGTGGCGGGCGTCCAGCCGGCGACGGCCAGCTCGCGGATGTTGGCGATGAGTTCGTCGGCCAGCACCTGCAGCCGTGCGGTGTCGTAGGGGGCGATGTTCATGGCGGGAAGTGTAGCGGAAGGCGTCGTTGGTTCTTGGCCAGAATGAGAACAATTCCTGTTCGTGCGACGGGAAAAACAGCTTGGTAGCATGCGCGCAGCCGGGACGCTGAATGGCACGCTGCGGCTTGATCCAGCGCAAGGCCGACGCCCTCGCCATGGCCCGATAATCGTCTCCATCTCTCCCACAACACGGTGCTCTCCCATGTCACAAGATATTTCCCGTCGCCGTTTCCTGACCATCGCCGTCGTCGCTGCGGCCAGCGCTCCGCTCGCACTGCGTTCGCTCAGCGCCGAAGCCGCTGCCCCGGCACCCGCTGCCGCTGCCAAGCCGCTGCCCAAGCTCGCCCTGACCGACGCGACCGCCAAGGCGCTGGCCTACGCTGAAGACGCCACGAAAGTGAAGCACGCCGCATTCAAGGCCGGCAGCAACTGCGCCAACTGCAACTTCTACAAAGGCGCGAAAGGCTCGGCCAGCGGCCCGTGCACCCTGTTCCCGAAGAACAGCGTCGTCTCCAAAGGCTGGTGCAGCGCGTGGGCGAAGAAAGTCTGATCCGCAAAATTTCGCGGGCATAAAAAACGGCGCGGAATTCCGCGCCGTTTTCGTTTCAGTAACTGCTCCGGCATTGCGGCCGGGAATTACGGGCCCGGATCGGGGCCCACGCGCACCAGCGGGTCGGCCGGCAGCTTTTCGCCATGGCCATGCAGCAAGGCTTCGTTGCCCGGAGCCATGTGGCTGCGCTTGCGGGCATAGATGAAGTAGATGATCAGACCGATCACCGCCCAGATGCAGAAGAACTTGATGGTCGGGTTCCAGCCCAGGCTGAAGAACAGCAGCACGCAGCCGCCCATCGCCAGCGGGCCGACGAGCCAGATCAGCGGCGTGCGGAAAGGACGCAGGCGGGCCGGATCGGTGCGGCGCAGGATCATCACGCCTGCTGCCACCATGAAGAACGCGAACAGCGTGCCGGCATTCGAGATGTCGGCCAGGATGTCCACCGGGAACACCGCAGCGAAGCAGGCAACGAAGATGCCGGTGATCCAGGTGACGACGTGCGGCGTGTGGTACTTCGGATGCACCTTCGAGAATGTCGCCGGCATCAGTCCGTCGCGCGACATCGTGAACAGGATGCGGGTCTGGCCGAACATCATCATCAGCACCACCGAAGGCAGCGCCAGGATCGCGGCGCCGGCGACCAGGTCGCCGATTCTCGGCCAGCCGATCTCGCGCAGCACGAACGCCAGCGGTTCCTTCGACATCGACAGTGGGCCACCCGGCTGCGCGCCCAGCGCACCGACCGCTGCGTAAGCCACCAGCAGGTAGAAGACCGTGCAGATGGCGAGCGAACCGATCAAACCGATCGGAATATTTCGGTTCGGGTTTTTGGTCTCCTCCGCAGCGGTGGAGACTGCGTCGAAGCCGACGTAAGCGAAGAAGATCGATGCCGCGGCCCCCAGCACGCCCACGCCCGACAGCGGCGTGCCCCAGCCATTGGGCAGCATCGGCGTGAAGTTGGCGCTGTCCACTGCCGGGAAGGCCAGTGCGATGAACGCGGCCAGGGCCACGATCTTGATCATCACCAGCACCGCAGTGACCTTGGCGGATTTGGACGTGCCCATCACCAGCAGCCAGGTGACCAGCAGCGCGAGCATGAACGCGATCAGGTTGAAGCCGCCCTTGTGGGTCACGCCATCGACCATGTGCACGGAGGTGACGCCATCGACGTGCTCGGTGTAGAACGGGCCGGCGGTCAGGAAATCGGGTAGTCCCATCCCGTGGAAGGCGAGGAAACCGTTGGCGTAACCGGACCATCCCACCGAAACCGCACCGGCTGCGACTGCATATTCGAGAATCAGCGCCCAGCCGACCATCCATGCGATGAGTTCGCCCAGCACTGCATACGAATAGGTGTACGCGGAGCCGGAGACCGGCACCATCGCCGCGATTTCGGAATAGATCAGCGCGGTCAACGCGCAGACGATACCGGCGATCACGAACGAATACATCATGCCGGGACCGGCCTTGTTGGCGGCGACGGCGGTGAGGACGAAGATACCGGTGCCGATCACGGCGCCGACACCCAGCATGGTCAGGTCGAACGCGCCGAGCTGGCGCTTCAGCGATCGCTTTTCGGCGGTCGCCAGAATCAGATCGAGTGGCTTCTTGCGCTGGAACAGCATTGAAAACTCCCCGGAAAGGCTTGCGAAAGTCGCCGACGGTGGATGCCGGCACGGTAACTTGGCGACCATACCCGGCCAGCCGTCATGGCACAAGTTCAGTTTCGGGCAGGCGGGCACCAGGTCTCGGCGCCGATGTGTGCCGCAGGCGATAATCCGCATCGACCCGTCGATGGTGCGCCGCAGCATGAATCACATCGCCTCACTCGCCCCGTCGCTTGCGGCGGCTTTCGCCGAATACGACCGCGCGTGGCCGCAGGAGGGCGGCGCAGGCGCGATGTTCCTGGCGCTGCTCGGCGATGCGGAAGATCCCTTCGCGCGTGCGCGTCTGACCGGCCACTTCACCGCTTCGGCCTGGCTGGTCGACGGGACCGGCGAACGTCTGCTGATGACCCATCACCGCAAGCTCGACCGCTGGCTGCAGCTCGGCGGCCACGCCGATGGCGATCGCGACCTGGCGGCGGTGGCGCTGCGCGAGGCCGAGGAGGAGTCGGGGCTGAGCGATCTGGTGGTGTTGCCGGAGATCTTCGATCTGGACCGGCACTGGATTCCCGAACGCGGTGATGTGCCGGGGCATTGGCATTACGACGTGCGTTACGTGGTGCGCGCGACCGGCAGCGAGGATTTCGTGGTCAGCGACGAATCGCATGCGCTGGCGTGGCGCGGCATCGTGGGGTTGCGCGACGATCCGGGTCTCGATCCCTCAATCGCGCGCATGCGCACGAAATGGGTGAGCAAGCACGCTTAGTCGATGCCCTATCGGCATCGACTGTGCCTGCGAACGCCCGGCCAAGGATGGCCGGGCCGGGCGATCCGGAAGATGCAGAGGCCGCGCCAGGGATGGCATCGGGTTGCGTCGATGCCCTATCGGCATCGACTGTGCCTGCGAACGCAGGCGTGCCGGCTATTCGATGTTGCTTTCCAGCGCGCCAAGCGTCGCGCTGACGGCGGCATCGTCGCGGTAGCGGGTGCGCAGCCGCAGCAGTTCGGCATCGGTGCCAGTGCACAGTTCACGCACCGCCGTTTCGATCTGGCGGCGGCGTTCCCCGTCCGGGTCATTGGCGGGTTCCGGGATGGGCTCGCCGCGAAAATGATCGCAGCCCTCGCGTTGATCGAGGAACAGGCGCACTTCGTGCGGATAGTCGCACCAGTTCGGCCGACTCCTCGGTGCGTCCGGCACTTCGCACAGCGAGCGCTCGCGCAGGCTCAGATGCCCTTCCGGCCGCGGATCTTCGAATGTCGCGAACGGCTGGGCGGCACAGCCACCCAGCGCGAACACGGCCAACACCGTCAGCGGATGCCGTTTCATCGTCATTATTCCGCGCGGCCGCCGAACTCGCCGGTGGTGGTGTTGACCCACACCTTCTCGCCGTTGGTGATGTACTCCGGCACCTGGATCTCGATGCCGGTGTTGAGCTTCGCCGGCTTCGGGCGTTTGGTCGCGGTGCCGCCCTTGAGTTCCGGCGGCGTTTCGACCACTTCCAGGATCACGCTTTGCGGCAGTTGCAGCGCCACCGGCGCGTCATCGATCACCTGCACATAGCAGCCGGTGAGGCCATCGGTGATGTAGCCGGCACCGTCGCCGACGACATCGGCATCGAGCATGTACGGCGTGTAGTCCTCGTCGTCGAGGAACACGAACGCATCGCCGTCCTTGTAGGAATACGTGGCCTGACGCCGCGCCAGCTCCACTTCCTTCAGGTCGTCGTCGCCGCCGAGACTGAGGTCGAATTTGTTGCCACCGGGCACGCTGTACATCGTGAAACGGAATTTCACGTTGCCGCCGCGACCCTGCGGCGAACTGCGCTCGATATCGCGCACCTGGTACACGGTGCCGTTGTGTTCGACCACATTGCCTTTCTTGATGTCGTAAGCCTTCATTGCGTGGATTCCGTGTAGGGCGGGCTCAAGCCCGCCATTGAGATTGATGCGTCGTGTGATTCGATGATCGATCGAATCAGCTTCGATCATTGCCTGTTGTGGTCGGAAGATGTCGTAACGGCGGGCCCGGGCCCGCCCTACGCATTATTTCGGGGCCAACCGCGTCGCGCCATCGAGACGGATGGTTTCGCCATTCAAATAAGGGTTGCCGAGGATATACGCGACCAGGTCCGCGAATTCCTCCGGCTTGCCGAGGCGCGACGGAAACGGAATCGAAGCCGACAGCGATTGCTGCACCGACTCCGGCATGCCGTCGACCATCGGCGTCCAGAAAATGCCGGGGGCTACGGTCATGACGCGGATGCCGAAGCGGGCGAGTTCGCGCGCCATCGGCAGGGTCATGGCGACCACGCCACCCTTGCTGGCCGAATATGCTGCCTGACCGATCTGCCCTTCGTAGGCTGCGACCGAGGCGGTGTTGACGATCACGCCGCGCTCGCCGTCGACGCCCGGCGCGTTGTGCTGCATCACCGCTGCTGCGGCCTTGGCGACGTTGAAACTGCCGACCAGATTCACCATCACCGTGGTCTGGAACAGTGAGAGCGGCATCGCACCGTCCCTGCCCAGCACGCGACCGGCGCCGATGATGCCGGCGCAGTTGATCGCGGCATTGAGACCGCCGAGAAAGGCATTCGCCGCATCGACGTTCGCGACCACGCCAGCCTCATCGCTGACATCGGTGCGGAAGTAGCGGGCGTTGGCTTCGCCGAGTTCGGCGATGGCGGCGGTGCCCTTGTCGTCGTTGAGATCGAACAGCGCGACCTTGCCGCCCTGGGCCACGAGATGTCGGGCGACGGCGAAGCCGAGGCCGGAAACGCCGCCGGTGATGATGGCGCGGGTCGAGGGAAGAAGCATCGCGGGATCCTGGGTCGGTCGAGACCCCGATTTTAGCGCACCGGCCCGGCCCGGCAGGCGCCCGCTGACCGGCCCGGGGCCCGCGACATTCCCGCGAAGGTCGTGATATACAGTCACCGGAAGCCGCAAGGCCGTTCGTCCCGCTGCACCGCAATACCCACAACTCTATCCACCAGTCGTATCCAACGAGGAAGCTGTCATGGCTGATACGAGACTGAAGGCAGTGGCCACTGCCGAACGCCCACCGACCCTGTCTGTGGGCATTGGAGAGTCCGCAACGGCAGATGCCGTCGGCGATTCTCAAAGGCCTGTTTTCTCCGGCATTCCTGCCGTGACCGCTTGCTGCGCGCAGCGCCTTCCGGGCCTCTCGCACCCCTTTTTCGCCCACACCTCCCCGCCCCAGCGCCCGATCTCCGTTCGGGCCGGTACCGCTCTGCGTTCTGGCGCCCCCCGCCAGCGTCAGGTGTTGCGGACCGGGCTCCCCCATTGCTGTCCAGTCCAAGCGCTTGGGGCGCCGCGGACGGATGCGCAGCGGGCGCGAGTCGCGCATGCCCCAGGGATGGTGTCGATGGGCGCGGACCGCGATCCCTCCATCGTCGAAGCCTGCTGAGCGGGGCCCGTCATGCGGCCGGTGATATGGAGCGTCCTCCGGGGCGCTGCGACCGCCGATCGATACGGGTTTCCTCCATGCTTCGATGGTGCGGGCGATCGACCTGCGGAAACCGCCGCAAGGCCTTCCGAAGTGTCGCCTTCCCGCACGGTCGCGTGTCCGGATTTTCCACACCAGGAGTTTTGAAACGATGTCGCATCACGCCTCCCTCGCGCTGTTGCTCGCTGTCGCGGCGCTGACCAGCGCCTGCAAGCCATCCGCCGCTCCGCAATCGGCTGTTGAAGCAGCGGCGGTCGAAGCCGCTGCACCGCAAGCCGTCGCAATCGCAGCGTCCGCGCCGGAATCCCCGTCGCCCGCCGCCGGGACTCCGGCTGCTGCCGATGCCGCGCGCATCGTTACCGAGGTGATGCGCCAGCAGTATCCGGACGGTTACGACGAGAAACACGATTGCTGGGCGTTCTCGCGCAAATCCGCAGACGGCGAGACCGCATATTGCATGCGATCCCATCCAGCGCAGTGGGCCGATGGCGAAAACGGAAATTCGTTTTATTTCATCGCCAGCAGCGCAAGCGATATCAACGACGATCTGCGCTATGCGTATGGATCCGTTGATGCCGGCCTCATGGGCGCATTCCAGGTGTCGATCGGCACCGATGGCGGATGGACGCTGACGTCCGCGTCCAAAGCGATGGATTTCGGCACGGCTGGTGCGTGCGGTTGCGAGGACGCCAGGCTCGTGAAACTGGGACGCAGCTATTACGGCTGGATGTTCACCAGCGGCGGCATGTGGCAGGGGATCCTGGTCTCCAACCACGAGATCGTCGCGCCGCATGATGGTGTATTCAAGAATCTCAGCGCGATTCCAGAAATACGCGAAGAGGCGCAGGACGTGCGGTACGCGGTCACGGTCGTCGATGGCGATCCCGATCTGGATGTCTTTCCGCTGAAAGTGGAAAAGCTGGCATCCGGCAGGAAAACCGGCGAGCGCATCGTCGGATTCGATCGCGGCAAATGGGCATATCAAACGATCGGCGATTTTTGATTTCGAACAGATATCGACAAATACACAGATACCAACACCTACCCGAGGGGAAGCGACATGGCAGGCAACGAAAAACTGGATCAGCGCTGGGACGCATCGAAGCAAGTACTGGTCGATGCCGCGAGAACGGCGGGCGTCGATCCCGACATCATGGTCAAGATTTCCGGGTTCGAGTCGGGCTTCAATTCCCATGCCAAGCCTGTTTCGAGCAACCCGGACAAGAACACGATCACGCAGTTCGACGGCACCAAGGCGATTTCTTCCGCATACGGCTATGGCCAGTTCCTCAATGCCACGTGGAACGACATGATCCACAAGTACGGAGAGAAGTACGGTATCGAGGGTGCCGACAAAATGACGGTGAGTCAGACCAACGATCCCGCCATCCGTGACAACCCGAAATTGCAGGCGGCGATGCTCGCCGAGTTCACGCGCGAGAATGTCGTCAAGGGCGCGAAGCTGGGCGGTCCCGATACGGATGCCAATGTCTACGCCTTCCACAATCTGGGTGGCGACGACGCGACCAAGTTCCTCAACGCGATGCGCGAAAACCCCAATCAGCGCGTCGATCAGGTGCTTTCGGCGAAAGTCATCAGCGGTAATCCGTCGCTGTACGGAGATGGCAGCAAGACGCTTGCGGAGTCGTACAGCGTGATGGGCCAGCACATGGACCGCTACGAGAAATACGCCACGGAGGCGCGCACGATGGCCGGGCAAACGCCGACACCGGACAATCCCAAGCCCACGCCCGACAACACCCCGCAACAAACCCCCGGGACGACTCAAAAAGGCGATCCCAACTGGCCGGCGCCGGGCAACTACACCATCAACAAGGCCGACAAGCCGCGCGAAGGCGAAGGCGAATTCGGCACGCCGCGCGGCGATCACAGGCACGGCGGCATCGACATCGTCGGCAAGGTCGGCGATCCGATCGAATCGATGCGGCCGGGCAAGGTGATCGCGGTGAAGCCCAACAACGGGGATGCCGGCAACATGATCACGATCGATCACGGCGGCGGCCTGACCACGACCTACATGCATCTGGACAAGATCAAGGTGCAACTGGGGCAGGATGTCACCGAAAACACGGTCATCGGCACCATGGGTCGCAGCGGCAATACGCCCAAACAAGGCGATACCCACCTGCATTTCGAGACGCGCGAGAATGGTGTTGCGGTGGATCCGCGCAAGTACCTGACGTTCCCGGGACAAACCCAGAACCCGAATTCGCAGGGCTCCGCGATGGCCGACGGGAAATTGTCGTCGGGCGACAAAGGCCCGGAAGTCGAGCGCTTGCAGAAGCAGTTGAATGCGCTGGGGTATACCGATGCTGCGGATCGCAAGCTCGGCGAAGACGGCAAGTACGGAAAGAACACCAAGGACGCGGTGGAACAGTTCCAGCGCGAGAACGGTCTGAACCCCACCGGCGTCGCCGATGCCGCGACGCTCAAGATGGCCGACCGTGGCATGACCCGCTTCGCGATGAAGGACGACGTGCTGCAGCCCGGCGAGCGCGGCCCCGATGTTCGCAGTCTGCAGCAGAGCCTCATCGATGCGGGCTTCAAAGGTGCGGACGGCAAGCCGCTGGGTGTCGACGGCGTTTACGGCGACAACACCAAAGCGGCGGTCGGCGCTTACCAGAAGGCCAACGGGCTTCCGGAGACGGGCGTTGCGGACAAGGCGACCCTGGTCAAGATGGGCGAGATCATCGTGGTCGAAACACGTGAGCCGAAGCTGCCCACCGACCCGACCAAACCTGCGGATCAAACGAAGCCGACAGACCAGACCAAGCCCACCGACCAGACCAAGCCGGCAGATCAACCGACGCAAACCGACAAGCCGCTGATCTCCAATCCCAATCATCCGGACAACAAGCTGTATCAGCAGGCGGTGTCGAACCTGGAGCAATTGGGGCCGAGCGGGGGCTTCAAGTCGCGCGAAGAACTGGAGAAGGCGGCAGCGGCGGTAGCGGCGGATGCCAAGGCCACCGGTCTGCAGAGCATCGATCATGTCAGCCGTACTTCGGCGCCGAGCGGGCAGAATTTCCTGGTCGCGGTGCAGGGCGATCCGACCAGTCCTGCAGCGAAGAACGCCTACATCGATCATGGTCAGGCGGTGAACCAGGGCGTCGACCAGAGCACGAAGATGGCCGAAGCGGTCAAGCCGGCGGTGCAGCCGACGCTGCAAACGCTGCAGACCGACCAGCCGCAGCAGGAATCGAACAAGGTCGTGGCCGGCCGATAGCCGGTTGGAGTGGCCGTTGATGGCGCCGGGCTTCCGGCGCCGGATGTGCCGCGATGGATGTGCGGCGCCGATTCGCGAATGCGGGTCGGCGTCGGTGCATCATGTGTCGGTCCTGGGGAGCACAGGCCGTGCTGCGTCTGGCCGTGCTGTATCGGATATCGCAATCGAACCGTGAGGAGCAGCCCGTCGTGTCGAATATGATGAGAGTGCTTGCGCTGCTCGGCGTGCTGGCGATCGCCGCCTGCAGGGCAGATCAGCCCGCGTCCCCGGTGGAGCGCGCGTCCGAGCCGGAAGCGGCTGCCCCGACACTGGGCGGCCAGGGATCAGTCCAGGGGTCAGTTCAGGGGGAACATCGCATGACCGTGTTGAATGAGTTGTTGGCCCTGTTCGCCACTGAAAGCGGCGTGCGTTGGCAGTCTTACGACGGCATCGCGGGCGTTGCGTGGCGGGACCCACAACCCATCGAAACGCCGGAAGTGGCCGATCCCGACGCGAGATTCTCGCGCTCCGGCACGCTGACGCTCGCGGGATTCGCCGAGACCGATCTGCCTGATGGAAACGTCGGTGCCGATGCCGGCGTGCGTCGCGGCAACGAAGGCGAATCGGGCGTCACCCTCAGCGGCGACGCCGACCGGGTGAACGGGATATCGGTGCTCAAGTTCTATCCGAGCGACGACTACGAAGCCATTCTCCGCCAGCAGTTCGCCGCAGGCGCGACGCTCGTGCCGGAAGCCGACCGCTGTGCCCTGGATTTCGGTACGAAGGCCGAAAACACCGGGAACAACAAGTTCTATCGCATCGAGATCGGCGCCGCCACGCTCGCCCACGTCGAAGCCTTCGTCGATGAGGACGCCGGCCCGTCCGGTCCCGGGTCCACCGCCTTCGTGTTCTACAGGACGAAGCCCGAACAAAGAATTGCGGCAATGCAATGTCACCCGGTCCAGCCGTAAGCGGCTGTGCGCGATTTTCCACCGTCGATATCCATAGAGGAGCGAACTGATGGCTGATATCCGACAGAAAGCAGTGGCCACTGCCAATCACTACGATCAGGGCAACATCGCGGGCCTGGATGCAGCGATGACCCGGCGTTTGATCGCCTCCACCGTGCTGACGGAAAGTCATGGCGGCGATCTTGCGGTCACCAACAAGCAGGGCTATGTCGGCCGCTATCAGGCCGGTGCCGGCTGGTTGGCGGATGCCGGCTATGTCGACGCCGACAAACTCAAGGCGTCGATGGCGGGCTACAAGAACGAATGGGCCTGGGCGCAAGCCGGAGGCATGACGAAGTTCCTCGAAAACCCGTCGAACTGGAACAACGGTCTGAGCCTGGAGAAATACAAGGCCTCCGACGATCTGCAGGACCGCGCGTTCAAGACCAACTGCGACAAGACCTATCAGCGCGCGATCAAGGAAGGCGTGCTGGATGCTGACGATTCGCCGGAAAAAGTCGCCGGGTTTCTCAAGGCGCGACATATTTCCGGTTACGGCGGTGCCGTGGCCGCGGCCACCGGCGGTCGCGTGTATGCGGACAGCAACGGCACCAGCAACTACGACTACATGCACGACATCACCCGCAATCGCGATGGCTTGAATCAATTCATGTCGCAGGGCGGGCAGGTGCAGTCGCCCGCTTCGAAACCGGCGCCGATGGAGTCTTCGGCGCCCGCGAATTTCGCGGCCAGCGGTTTTCTCATGCAGCAGACGCCCGAAGTGCGCGCCTATCTCGATCTGGTCGCATGGAAAGAGGTGCGCCCGGGCCATTCGCTCAATGCGGATGGTTCTCCGTCGGGCTATCGCGATCGCAACGGCGTGCCGGGCAGCATGGGCACCATGCCCGAGTCGGCGGTCGCCAACAACGGCACCTTCCCGCGCGACGAACTGCAGTACAACGTCGGCCGCTACCAGATGAAGCAGGTCGACGTGGACGACATGCGCAAGCGCTACGACCCGAAGATCGACGATTTCTCGCCGGAGAGCCAGGACCGCATCGCGGTCGCCAAAATGAAGTACCGCGATGTGATCGAACCGCTGCAAAGCGGCGATATCCGCACCGCGATCCACAACGGCGGAAAAGAGTGGGCGTCGCTGCCGGGCTCGCCGTACGGGCAGGTGCAGCAGGGCTACACCATCGACAAGGCGGTCGATTACTACAACCAGCGGCTGAGCTTCCATCGCGCGCTCGATCAGGGCCAGACGCCGCCCGCGCAGACCGATGCGCGGCCGACGCAGAGTCAGGGCGGCGGCATCAACGACACGCTGCTGCTCAAGGGCGAGCGCGGCGAAGGCGTGAAGCAGTTGCAGGAAGCGCTCAACAAGGCCGGTATCCGCGATGCGGAAGGCAAGCCGCTGCCGACGACCGGCAACTTCGGTGACATGACCGATGCGGCGGTGCGCAAGTATCAGGAGCAGAAAGGGCTGGAAGTGGACGGCAAAGCGGGCAAGGACACGCTGACTGCGCTCGGGATTCATCCGGACCAGAAGCAGACGGACCAGAAGCAGACGGACCAGAAGCAGACGGACCAGAAGCAGACGGATCAGAAGCAGGCCGACCAGAAGCAGGCACCCACGACCGGCAATGTCGCCGAAAAGACCGAAGAGGCCGTGCGCAGATACCAGGAGCAGGCACCGGCGACCAATTCCACCGACAAGCCGCTGATCTCGAATGCCGCTCACCCGGACAACAGGCTGTATCAACAGGCGCTGTCGAACCTGGAACAGCTGGGGCCGAGCGGCGGCTTCAAATCGCGCGAAGAGATGGAAAAAGCTGCCGCTGCGGTGGCGGTGGACGCCAAGGCGACGGGTCTGCAGGAGATCAATCACATCAGCCGTACCACGGCGCCGAGCGGCCAGAACTTCCTGGTGGCCGTGCAGGGCGATCCGACGAGCGCGGCGGCGAAGAACTCCTACATCGACTACGGGCAGGCGGTGAACCAGGGCGTCGATCAAAGCACGAAGATGGCACAGCAACTGCAATCGTCATCGTCGGCCCTGAAAGCGCCATCGGAAGAAGCGCCGGCGCTCGACAATCAGTTGCGCGGCAAGACGGTTTGATGGCTTGCGTGTCCGTGTCGCTTCACGCTTACCCGCCAGCATGGTGCTGGCCGGCAACATGCAACAGCAGGATCAGTGACATATGGGCACATGGGCATTCGAACCTTGGGACAACGATGAGGCTGCGGACTGGTACGGAGCATTCATGGAAGAGACCGGGCTCAGGAATGCCTGGCTCAAAGGCATCAATGCCGATCCGGAAGACTCACCGGAAACGGTCAGGGCCGCGGCGGCCCTGTTCGTCATGCTGGGCCGGGTTTACGTGTGGCCGATAGAACATTACGAACAGGATCTCGAGCGTGGCATTGCGGCCTTGTCTGGATTGATGAAGTCCGAAGACTATCGGGATGTCCCCGAACTTGAATCCGCGATAGGCGCTGAGCTTTCGGAATTGATCGCAAGGCGTAAACCCGGTGGTTCAGAGCCTGACGGGGCTGCTGCGCCGCCAGTCAAGCCGTGGTGGCGGCTCTGGTAGCGCGGTCTTCCGCCGCTCAGCGCAACAGTCCTTCGATCATGCCCGCATGGCGCTGCGCCTGCGCATCGCGGCGCAGACGGCTGGCGGTGAAAATCGAACACATGTCCGCGACGGCGGCGTCGAAGATTTCGTTGACGATCACGTAGTCGAATTCGTGATAGTGCGACATTTCCTCGCGTGCGGCGGCGAGGCGGCGCGCGATGGTCTCTTCGCTGTCCTGTCCGCGCTTGCGCATGCGCTCTTCCAGCGCCTCGCGCGATGGCGGCAGGATGAAGATGCCGACCGCATCCGGTACTTTGTCGCGGACCTGGCGCGCACCCTGCCAATCGATCTCCAGCAGCACGTCGCGACCGGCGGCCAACTGCGGTTCCACCGACTGCCGCGCGGTGCCCTTGAGGTCGCCGTGCACCAGCGCGTGTTCGAAGAAATCGCCGGCGTCGATCATCCGCTGGAATTCGGCCGCGTCGATGAAATGGTAATGCTGGGCGTGACGTTCGCCCGGACGCGGCGCGCGCGAAGTGAACGAGATCGACAGGGCGATGTTCGGATCGCGCGCCAGACAGGCGTTGACGATGCTGGACTTGCCCGCACCCGAGGGTGCCGCGACGATGAAAAGGGTTCCGCGCATGGGAGTTGACTGGCCGGAGACGTGAGCCGAAGTCGCGGCAGCATGCCTCAACTCCGGCCGCAAGTCATTCAAGGGATCATTCGATGTTCTGGGACTGCTCGCGGATCTGGTCGATCAGCACCTTCAGCTCCACCGCCAGCGCCGAGGTCCGCGCATCCACGGATTTCGATCCGAAGGTGTTGGCTTCGCGATTGAATTCCTGCAGCAGGAAGTCGAGCCGGCGGCCCACGGCTTCCTTCTGACCCAGCACCCGGCGCAGTTCGATGATGTGGCTGTCGAGCCGGTCGAGCTCTTCATCGACATCGAGTTTCTGCAGTGCCATCACCAGTTCCTGCTCGAAGCGGCCCGGATCCAGCGGCTGCGGCAGATCGGCGAGCCGGTTGACCAGTTTCTGCTTCTGCCCGGCGCGGATCGCGGGCATCAGGGTGCGCGCATCCGCAGCGTGGCGGGCGATCGCGTCGACGCGATCGAGAATGTTCGCCGAGAGATTCGCGCCTTCGCGACCGCGCGCGTCGACGAATTGATCCAGCACTTCATCGAGCAGCGACAGCGCTTCGGCGTGCAGCGCCGCCGGGTCGCCGGTCTGGGTCTGCAGCACGCCCGGAAATTTCAGCAGTTCGGTCATTTCCACGCGCAGCGTGGGGAAGTGTTCGTGCAGATTGCGTCCGAGCGCGGCGAGATGCGACACCCGCGCCGGATTCAGCTGCAGCATCTCGTCGTGATCGCCATTGCGCAGGCGCATGCCGAGTTCGACCTTGCCGCGCGAGACCAGCTTCGCGACGCGCTCGCGGATCGACGGCTCCACCGCCCGCAGTTCATCGGGCAGACGCACGCCGAGTTCGAGAAAACGATGATTGACGGCGCGCACTTCGCAGCTCAGCGTGCCCCATGAGGTATTGCGTTCACCGGCGGCGAAAGCGGTCATGCTGCGGATCATTCGTGGCTCCTCATTCAATCTTCCCCATCGTGGGCAGGCAGACGCAGTGTGACCTGCGAAGCCCGAAGCGGCCAGCGGGCATTATCCGCGAAAGCCAAAAGCCGGCGCGGTGCGGCGAGGGGGCCTCAGCTTCGCGCATCGCAGCTTCGGGCGTTTTGAGGCCACTCAAGCGCGGCGTAACGGGTTCGAGCGGGGTTCCCACGTGGCGCGGGCAGGGGGCGCGGGCGGTGCCGATGCTAAACTGCCGCGCTTTCCCGCAGGCCACCCTCCGCATGAGCGCATCCGCATGAGTATTGCCCGCCCCAGTGGCCGCACGCCCGAACAACTGCGTCACGTCAGGATCGAGCGCGCCTACACCCGCCACGCGGAGGGCTCGGTGCTGGTGTCCTTCGGCGAGACCCGCGTGCTTTGCACCGCCAGCGTCGACAACAAGGTGCCGGGCTTCATGCGCGGCAAGGGCGAGGGCTGGATCACCGCCGAATACGGCATGTTGCCGCGCGCCACCCACACCCGCAGCGACCGCGAGGCCGCGCGCGGCAAACAGGGCGGACGCACGCTGGAAATCCAGCGATTGATCGGCCGTTCGCTGCGCGCCTGCGTCGATCGCAGCGCATTGGGCGAACGCACCATCACCCTCGACTGCGACGTGCTGCAGGCCGATGGCGGCACCCGCACCGCAGCGATCACCGGCGCCTACGTTGCGTTGGTGGATGCGGTGCGATATCTGAAGAAGCGCAAGGACATCAGCAAGGATCCGATCCACGGCGCAGTGGCGGCGGTGTCGGTCGGCATCTATCGCGGCGTGCCGGTGCTGGATCTGGATTACGCCGAAGACAGCGATTGCGATACCGACATGAACGTGGTGATGAACGACGGCGGCGGTTTCATCGAACTGCAGGGCACTGCCGAAGGCCATGCGTTCCGCCGCGATGAACTGGATGGATTGCTTGGTCTGGCCGAGCGCGGCATCGCCGAACTGTTCGCCGCGCAGCGCGCTGCGCTGGCGGATTGATCGCGCGGTGAGTCGGGCTTCGCATCGATGAAGCGACACATCTCCTGTTTCGCGCTGGTCGTCGACGATTACGACCGCGCGATCGCGTACTACACGGGTGCGCTCGGTTTCGAGCTGCGTGAGGACTCGCCGCGAGAAGCCGCGCCCGGTCAGCCGCCGAAGCGCTGGGTGGTCGTGGCCCCGGCCGGCGCCGAAACCGGAATCCTGTTGGCGCAGGCGTCTAACGACGCGCAGCGTGCCCGGATCGGCGATCAGACCGGCGGACGCGTCGGTTTTTTCCTGCACACCGACGACTTCCGCCGCGATCACGCGGCGATGCTCGCCAAAGGCGTGCGCTTCATCGAACAGCCGCGCGAAGAGGAGTACGGCATCGTCGCGGTGTTCGAGGATATGTACGGCAACCGTTGGGATCTGCTGGAACTCAAGGCATGAAACTGGTGCTGGCCAGCGGCAACGCCGGCAAGCTCGCGGAACTGCGCGATCTGCTCGGCGACGCCGGCATCGATCTGCATGCGCAGTCGGAATTCGGCGTGGAGGATGCGGAAGAAACCGGCCTGACCTTCGTCGAGAACGCGATCCTCAAAGCGCGCCATGCTGCGCGTGCGACCGGGTTGCCAGCGCTGGGTGACGATTCCGGCCTGTGCGTCGATGCACTCGACGGTGCGCCCGGACTCTACAGCGCGCGTTATGCCGGTACGCACGGCGATGCCGGCGCGAACATCGTCAAACTGCTCGATGCGCTGCGCGAGGTGCCGGAACAACGGCGCAATGCGCGCTTCGTCTGCGTGCTCGCGCTGCTGCGCCATGCCGACGACCCGCAGCCGCTGATCGCCGAAGGCGTGTGGGAAGGCCGCATCCTGTCCGCGCCGCGCGGCGCCGGTGGTTTCGGTTACGACCCGGTGTTCTTCGATCCCGAACGCAACATGGGTGCGGCCGAACTGGATGCCGCGCTGAAGAATCGCATCAGCCATCGCGGCCGTGCGCTGGCGTTGCTGCACGACACGCTGCTCGCTGCGGTCCATCGCGGCTGATGTTGAGTCTGCCGCCGCTTGCGCTGTACGTGCATCTGCCCTGGTGCGTGCGCAAATGCCCGTACTGCGATTTCAATTCGCACGAGGCCCGCGGCGCGCCGCCGTTCGACGCCTACGTCGATGCCCTGATCGCCGATCTCGACCACGATCTGCCGCTGGTGTGGGGCCGCACGGTGCAGACCGTGTTCTTCGGCGGCGGCACGCCGAGTCTGTTTCCGGCAGCGGCGATCGACCGTTTCCTGCAGGCGGCCAGCGCGCGGCTGCGGTTCGCGCCCGGCGCGGAGATCACCCTGGAAACCAATCCCGGCACCGCCGAGCACGGGCGTTTCGAGGATTACCGCAAGGCCGGCGTGAACCGGCTGTCGTTCGGCATCCAGAGTTTCGACGATGGCTGCCTGCAGCGGCTCGGCCGGATCCACGACAGCGCCCAGGCCGAGGCAGCGGTGAAGCTCGCGCAGGACGCGGGCTTCGACAACCTCAATCTGGATCTGATGTACGCGCTGCCGGAGCAGACGCTGGCGATGGCCGGGCGCGATCTCGAACGCGCGTTCGCGCTGCAGCCCGCGCACATCAGCCATTACCAGCTGACCCTGGAGCCGAACACCGTTTTCGCCGCGCGGCCTCCGGGCGGGATTCCCGACGACGACGCGGCCTGGGACATGCAGGAGCACTGCCAGTCGCTGCTTGCAGACGCGGGCTACGCGCAGTACGAGATCAGCGCCTACGCGCGGCCCGGACGCCAGTGCGCGCACAACCTCAACTACTGGCGGTTCGGCGACTACCTCGGGATCGGTGCCGGCGCCCACGGCAAGATCAGCCTGCCGGCCAGCGATGCCGTCCGCAACCCGGAGGAAGGCATCCCGGATGAGCGCATCCCGGATGAAGGCCGGGACCGGGTGCTGCGGCGCTGGAAGCACAAGCACCCCGCGACCTATCTGGTCCACGCCGGCAGCCCGGCCGCGATCGGCGCCGACACGCTCATCGCGCCGGAGCAGCGGCCGTTCGAGTTCATGCTGAACGCCCTGCGGCTGCGCGAGGGCTTCGCGCTCGATCATTTCGAGGCCCGCACCGGGCTGTCGCAGGCGGTCATCGCCGAACCGCTGGGCCGCGCAATCGCGCGCGGATGGCTGCACCGGGACGGGGCGCGGATCGTGCCGACCGAATCCGGCCTGCGCTTTGCCAACGACGTGATTTCACTGTTTCTGTCGACGGATGGCACGGGCGAATGAGCCGGAGTCCGCTTCGGCAACGCCCCTTGTTGCAGTGCAGCAATTGGCTCGCGGCGGCTGAACATGTTAAGAAATGCGGCTACCGTCGCACATCGACAGGCTGAAATGGCTTCACCGACCGACTCCCAGGATCACACCGCGCCACGGACGTTGGCCACTGCCGGGTTGCCGCGTCGCGTGCGTCGTACGCTCGAACGGGCGCTGGCGCTGTTCAGCGAAGAGCTGGAGCGCAATCTCGTCACCACGGTGACCGAGTTCGAGGAAGAACTGTTCCGTCTGGCCGACCGTGTCGGCACCATCGGCGGCGGCACCACGGATTACATGCACACCCTGCGTATCGTGCGTTTGAATCGCCACGATCTGGTGCCGCGCTTCATGCAAGTGGTGGAAACCGGGCTGGCCGGCATCCGCAAGCCGATGCTGTTCTCGGCGACGTCGCGTCCGGCGACGACGCCCGCGCCGATGGTGAACTTCCGCAATCTCAGCCTCGTCGACGAATCGGTGATGGACGAGGGCGCGGTGCTGCATGCGATCGCATCGCGCCAGGAATCGCGCGCGAACCTGGTGTTGCATCTGCTGGGCCAACGTTTCGGCGTGCTCGCGGCGGCGCCGGCTTTCGACAGCGAGCGGATTCCGCTCGGTCCGCAGGCGCTGTGCCGTGCGATCCGTCATGCCACCGAAAGCGTGCAGCTCGATCACGGCGCGCGGCTGTTGTTCTATCGGATCTTCGATCGCCGGGTGATGGTCCAATGCCTGGGTCTGGCCGAGAAGCTGGATGCATTGCTGGTCGAAGAAGGCGTTCTGCCCGGTCTGACCTACGTGCCGATGCGCACCCGTGCTGCGAATGCAGGCGGTAGCGACAGCGATACCGATGCCGACGCCGAGGACGAAAACGAAGATTCCGCCGAAGACGCCGGCGCAGGCAAGTCGACACAGGGCGCGCGTTCCGGCGGTGCCCAGAGTGGCGGCCCGCGTGCCGGTGCGGGGTCGCAAGCGCAGGGCGGTGGTCCGCAGGCAAGAGGCCAGCCGGGTGCGCAGAGCTGGATGTCAGGCTCAGGAGCATCCGGATCAGGAGCGTCCGGAGGCCAACGCGGATCGTCGCGCGACGCAGGGATCGGTGGTCAGCTTTCCGATGGCGGCGACGAAGGTGCGGACGGGTACGCGGGCGAGGTGAACAACGACCCCAATCGGCCGTACACCACCTGGATGGGCCAGCCGATGCCGAGCGCGGCGGTCGCCAACGAACAGGCGGCGTACCACGATCTGCAGCAACTGCTGTCGCGTCGTCGCGCCGAGGCCGAGCGCCACAATCCGATTCCGCCCAGCCAGCGGCCGGAGCGCACCATCGTCACCCGCGATCTGCTGCAGACGCTGGGTCGGATGGACGCCGAACCGATGTCCGGTGGCGCCGCGCTGGACATCGAGGACATCAAACAGTCGCTGCTGGCGCAGGCGCGCCAGCAGTACGGAAAACCGGTTGCGCTGGCGCCCAGCGACAGCGACACCTTCGATCTCGTCGGGCTGCTCTACAACCATCTGCAGCGCGAAATCCGCGACGACGCGCCCGCCGCGGCGCTGGTCAAGCGCATGCAGCTCACCCTGCTGCGCGTCGCCCTGCAGGATCGTGCGTTCTTCGTCCGCCCGAACCACCCGGCGCGACAGCTGCTGAGCACGGTGTCGGAAACCGCCGCGAAATGGCTGGCAGAGGACGACTTCGATCCGCAGCTGCTGGCGCCGCTGCAGCAGGCGGTGACCCACGCGGTCAAGAATTACGACGGCAACCTCGAAGTTTTCGAGCAGAGCAACAAACAGCTGCAGGCGCATATCGACACCCAGGTGCGCCGCGCCGAAACCCTCGAAAAGCGGCATGTCGAAGCGGCGCGCGGCAAGGAAAAACTCGAGGCCGCGAAACTGCGCGCCGAGCAGGTGCTCGCCGAGATCGTCGGCGAGGCGCCGCTGCCGAGATTCACCCGCGCGCTGTTGAACCAGGCTTGGGCCGATGTGCTGACCCTGACCTTCCTGCGCCACGGCGAAGGTTCGGAAGAGTGGACCCGACAGCTCGACGCGACCCGTCAGATCGTCGCCGCGTGCACCCATCGCGATCCCAACGCCGAACATCCGGCGCTGAAGGCGCACGTGGAAACCGCCCTGAAGCAGGTCGGTTATCACGAGGACGAAGCCGAGGTCATCGCCAAGCGCCTGTCCACCAATGTGCGCGACGAGGAAGACGGCGAGTCGCGCACCGAGTTGACGATGAAACTCAAGGCGCGCGTGCGCCTGGGCGAAGATTCGCAGAAAGCGCGCAAGCCCGATCTGCCGTCGCGTTCGCCGCTCGAGCAGGAGTGCTACGAACAGTTGCGTCTGCTGCCGTTCGGCACCTGGATGGAGTTCGTCACCAATCAACAGGGCGATGTGGTCCGTCGCCGCATGTCGTGGTTCAGCCCGGTCACCGACAACGCGCTGTTCGTCAACCAGCGCGGCCAGCGCATCGGCGAACACTCGCTCGACAGCCTTGCGCGGATGATGGCCAAGGATCAGGTCCGGATCGTCACCGTGCAGCGCGCGGGTCTGGTCGATCGGGCCTGGAACGCCGCGATGAGTGCGCTGCGCGCCCTGACCGGGCATCGCGAGGAGCATCCCGAGGATGAACCCGGCGAAGACGTCGCCAAGTCCGATGTCGCCGTGCGTTCCGGACCTGCCGCGCCGGTGGATGAGGCCGTGACCGCTCCGGAAGGGACGTTCGTCCGTTCCGTGCCCAGCGCAGAGTCCGGCACTCCGCGTGCCGTGCCTTATCCCGGTTTGATCGGCGATGAATCCGCCGGGCTGCCGCCCAAAGGAAACGCGTGATGAGCAGCAAAGACCACCGCCGTTCGCCACGGCGCAAAGTCGCCGAGACCGTGCTGGTCAGCGACGTGATGACCGAAGAAATCGTCGGCCGCATCGGCAACCTGTCCGGAGGCGGCATGCTGCTGATGGCCAGCGCGCCGCTGACCGAGGATGCCCTGTACCAGTTCCGCTTCCGCCTGCCCGGCATCGACGGCGCGGACATCGAAGTCGGCGCGCACCTGCTGTGGCTCGATCGCGCCAGCTCGCCGGGGCAATCCTGGGTCGGTTTCCGTTTCATCTCGCTGACCGACGCGCATCGCGCACGCCTCAATGGCTGGGTCGAAGCCCCGGGCTCGCACTACGATTGAAGACGCGATGGTGTCCCGCCATCGCGTCGCTGAACCGATCCCGCGACGTGCGTCGTCGCGGGCGCCGTCGACCGCAGGATGCGCTCCAGCAGAATGCGTTCGAGGCATTGCTCCGCTGCCACCCGCGTTCCGCCGAATTTACCCCGAATCCATTCCGAGCGAACCGTCATGTCTGCAGATCTGTCCCGTCTCTATGCCGATCATCTCGCCATCCAACGCACGCGCGCCGATGCGGCACTGGCGCGCGGCGGCTTCGATCACCTGGTCGTGCCCAGCGGTACGCAGCATTACCAGGTCTTCGACGACCGCGATTATCCGTACGCGGTCAATCCGCATTTCAAGGCCTGGCTGCCATTGACCAACACGCCCGGCAGTTGGCTGGTGTACACGCCGGGCGAGCGCCCGAAAGTGATTTATCTGCAGCCGCACGATTATTGGCACGTCGTGCCGCAGGCCCCGAACGGCGATTGGGTCGAGCACTTCGATATCCACATCATCCGCAATCCCGATGATGCCAAGCAGCATCTGCCGAAGAACGCCAACCGCTGCGCGATCCTCGGCGAAGCGCAAAGCGCGCTGGGCCAGTACGGCGCGTTCGCACCGAACAATCCGCCGCCGGTGCTGGATTACCTGCACTACCATCGCGCGTACAAAACGCCCTACGAAATCGAGATGATGCGCGAAGCCACCCGCATCGGCGTGCGCGGCCATCGCGCCGCCGAGCGTGCATTCCACAGCGGCGCCAGCGAATTCGGCATCCATCTCGCGTACTGCCAGGCCGCGCGCCAGGACGCCAACGACCTGCCGTACAACAACATCATCGCCCTCAACGAGCACGGCGCCGTGCTGCATTACACCGACCGCGACCGCCAGGCGCCGCGTCCGGTGCGCAGTTTCCTCATCGATGCCGGCGGCAGCCATCGCGGCTACGCCAGCGACATCACCCGCACCTATGCCGCCGACCCCGGCAGCGAGTTCAAGGGGATGATCGAGGCGGTCGACGCCGCGCAGTTGGCGATGTGCGCGCAGGTGCGCGCCGATACCGATTACAGGACCATCCATCTCGATGCGCACCTCGCGCTCGCGAAGATCCTGCGCGATTTCGATCTGATCAACGTTGCGCCCGAAATCGCGGTGGAAACCGGCGTCAGCAGCGCCTTCTTCCCGCACGGCATCGGCCACGGCATCGGCCTGCAGGTGCACGAAGTCGCCGGCTTCGCGGCCTCGGATGCCGGCGGCACCATCGCCAAACCCGAAGGTCACCCGTATCTGCGCCTCACCCGCACGCTGGAACCGGGCATGGTCGTCACCATCGAACCGGGCATCTACTTCATCGACATGCTGCTGGATGCGCTGAAGGACAAAGGCCTCGGCCCGAGCGTGAATTGGGATCGCGTCGCTGCGTTCCGGCCGTTCGGCGGCATCCGGATCGAGGATGACGTGGTGTGTACCGAGGGCGCGCCGATCAACCTGACGCGGGAAGGGTTCTCGAACGCGTGACCTCTCCTTGCGCGATGCGCAAGGGGAGGGTAGAGGCGTCGCGATTTCTGCAAGGCCCGAGAAAAGCGAAGATGCGGGATGTCCGCGTGTACGGCCATGACCATACGGGCACTGCTTTGTGATCTTCCGATAGCAGCAAGCAATTTTTTTCCGATGCCGGTCCGGTTTCGCCCGGATACGGCGTTGATGATGTCTGTGCGCTCAAGAAGCATCTAATCGCTGCCGCGAAAGCGGCGGGCACGCTGCTGTGCCGGCGCGTTTTCGCGATGCGAGGACGCTGGCTAGGGCGACATCACATCAACCGCAACTTTCCATCGGAAGGAGTTTTCATGCATCTGCGCGTCCTGACCTACAACGTCCAGTGTCGGCCGATCGTCGACAACGTCGACCCCGGCGTTCGCGCCGAAGAGATCGCGCGTCGCATCGCGGCATCGCATTGGGATTACGATATCGTCTGTCTGAATGAAGTATTCGTAGACACAGCCCGCGAAAAGTTCGTCGCCGGGCTCAAGACCAAGTATCCGCATTACGTCGAAAGCATCGGCGGCGAGCGCGGTTTCGTATCGTCGCTGGCTGATACGGACAGCGCGGGTTTCGTCGCGCTTTCCGTCGGTCTTCGTGTCCTCACACTGGGGTTGGCCGACCTGTTCGGAACATCGCAGGACAGCGGGCTGATGTTGTTCAGCCGTTTCCCGTTCGATCGGAAGCCCAATCCAGACGATGCGGCGGCCACGCTTCCGGCCCTCAACTGGAAGCCCTACTCGCAGCGCGCCAACGACGATGCGCTTTCCGAAAAGGGTGCGTTGGCGATCCGCCTGCTGTTGCCCAGCGGCGACAAATACGTCGTCAGCGCCACCCACATGCAGGCCAGCGACAAGGACGATGAAGAGGATGCCGAGATCCGTCTTTCGCAGTTCGAAGAGGCGTGGGCCAATCTGCGGCCGCTGCTGTCGGAAGGCAGCAGTCAATACGATTTCGCGCATTGCGGCGACGTGAACGTCAACGGAGCGATGAGCCTGCCGGATGCCGGCGACGCAGGCACCGAATGGAAGGCACGCTTCGCGCAGCCGATCAGCGGCCCCGCAGACTATTGGGATGCGGTCGCCTTCGAGCAGAGCCCGCATCTGTGGGAATACCGCAGCGGCGGTCTGATCCATCCGGTGGATCCCGGCATCACCGCGCCCACGGCCAATGGCGATCGTCGTTACGACTACTTCCTGACCCGGCCGGGCACCGGCAACCGCACTTTGCAGCATGCCTTCATCGATCATCCGCTGTGCGTGACGGCGAAGACGCTGTCGTTCACCAGCGACCATTGGCCGGTGGTCGCCGATTTCATGCCCGATCATCGCGGTCCGGGCACCAGCGCCGCGCGCGGCATTCCCGTGATCTGCGACGAAACCTCGCCATCCTTCGGCACCAGCGGCAGACTGCGCGCCGGCGAGATCGACTGGTTCTGCGTGCTCAAACCGGGGACCTACGAATTCGCGACGTTCGGCGCCGACATCACGCTGTACGGCGAGGACAATCTCAGTCGACCCCTGGCGATCTACCAGACCTTGGATCGCGGCGCCGAACGCAGCGTCAAGTACCTGCTGCCGGATGCGCCGGTGTTCGTGAAGATGCAGTCGGCCGATCGCCATGCGATGCCGGATTACGCCTTGAACGTGCGTCGCTTTCTCGGTACCAGCCTGAGTGATGCGATCGGACTGGTGCGTCGGAAAACGGAAACATCGAATCACCGCATCGGCGTGCCCAACAGCGATTACGAATGCCGCCTGGGCGACGGCGAAGCGGTGGTGGACGCGCGCTACTTCGAGTTCGACGTCCTGCCCACGACGAGCGGGAAACCGCAGCATGTCCGTCTGACCGGCGTATCCAGCAGCGGTGGTTCGCCGATGCGCCTGATCATCGGCCAGCAGGTCGCGCCGGACGTGCTCGATGTCATGGCGAATACCATTTATATGACAGGCGCGTTCTCGATGTCGGTCGAGCTGAAGGCAGGCCATTATTTCGTGGTCGCGCAGCGTCAGCCGGGCAGTGGCTTTGCAGGCTCGGATTTCTCGCTGTCGTGGGACTCGAATGTGTCGGTGCTCTACATGCCGGCTGCGTACGACAAGGTCGGCAATGTTGGCGAGTTCAATCCCCTGGCCGGGCTTCCGCCGCCGGATGGGATCAAATTGACATGCATCGAGGAAACCGACAGTCCCCTCGATATCGGCGCGGACGATATCGCGGTGGAACTGCTTGCCGACGGCGTGAGCATCGTCACCATACCGAACAGCGAACTGGGCAATTTCGACAGCAACGACATTCGTTGGCTCGATCCGTGGATCTCGTCGCCCATCACTTATGTCGATCGGCTGCAGCTCAGGTTCTTCGAAGAAGACACCTTCGTCGACGACCCGGGCAGCGTCGAATTTCCCGTCGCCGCCAAATATCGCAGCGGCGGACGCCCGGTCGACAAGCGACTCAAGGCGGACGCGGTGGTCGTGACGGAACGCGCGGACTTCAGCGGCGGCACGTATGCATTGACCCTGACCTTGGCGTGATGCCCCCGGTCCTCGGGCCATCCTGCGGACAGGCCATGTCCGCATTCATCGCTGTTCGCCGTTCGTCCACTGGAGATGGCAGATTTCCGCTGTCATCTCCGGAGCGCTCGCATTGCGCGGGTCCGGGTCAAACCGCGTCGGTTTCGAGGGAGTGATGTCGATGGGTCTGTTCAAGCGCCTGTGCGCGTTGTTGCTTGCCGCTTTTCTGGCGATTCTCTACGGATGGATTCCGGCGCTGATCGCGCTGGTGCGCGAGTTGATCCGGAATTGCCGCCTGTCCAAGGCGCGTCGTGATCTTCCCGACCGGCAGGGGAAAGCCGCGGCGTCGCCATGCGTGCCGATCAGCGATCCGGCTCTGAAGCGTCCGGACCCGATGATCTATTCGCAGTTCTATCTGATGAGCCAAGGGCTTGCCGTCACCTGGGACAATCCGGATATCGTTCTGGAGCGCAATGGCGCACCGGTGTCTTCGGGCGATCTTCTTCCCGATACCGAATACGAGATCGTCGCGCGCATCTGGAACAATTCCACCGAAGCGCCGGTGATCGGTTTGTCGGTGGAATTTTCCTTCCTGAGTTTCGGCGCCGGTACGGTGTCCAACTTCATCGGCAAGACGCACGTGAATCTCGGCGTGAAGGGCGGCGTGGATCACCCGGCCTTTGCGCGCATGAAGTGGCGAACGCCTGCGCAAGTCGGGCACTACTGTCTGCGGACCGCGTTCGAGTGGCTGGACGATCTCAACCCGTACAACAACCTCGGCCAGGAAAACACGAATGTGGCCGAAGCCCACTCGCCGGCCGAATTCACGTTCACGCTGCGCAACGACGATCGAGAGCGGCATGCGTTCCGCTTCGAAGTGGATGCCTACACGATTCCGCCGCGTCGAGACTGCGAACGCAAGCCGCCGCCGCGCGACGTTGCCGATGGCGACGTCACGATATCGCGGCTGCGGCCGGGGACGGTGTTGCGCGTGCCCGCCGAACACGACCGGAAGCATCATCCGTTACCGGCCGGCTGGACGGTGACGTTCGAACCGGAGACGGTGGTTCTCGCTCACGACCAGTCGATTGCGGTCAAAGTCGTGGTCGTTCCGCCGGACGATTTCGTCGGCAGCAGATCGCTGAATTTCAATGCCTTCCACGAGCACGGTCTTGCCGGTGGCGTGACCGTCGAAATCAAGAAGAACTAGCGAAGGAACCGCCATGGCTTTTCGACAATTCACGAACTGCGTTTCGCCCGGCAACTACATCGGCAAGGGGATCGGCCAGACGATCGTGGGCGCGGCGATCGGTGCCATTCCGTTGATCATCGCGCTCGCTGCCGGCGTGCCTGCAGGGCCGGCGGTGCTGATCGGCATGATTGCGGCGGTCATGGCGGTGCTCGCGTACTGCCGTTGGTGGCTGTACGACCGGTTGATCTGTCTGGGCGGCGACGTTTGTGCCGTCGGGCGTCTGCTCACTGTGGAGCCGCCATCGGGGAAATCCGGTCTGGATGCGTTCGATACCGATTACAGCATCAACCTTCTGCTGGCGCCGCATGCCATCGGTGCGGATCAAGCCACCGTCGAAAGCGACGGGCTGCAGGGCCATCTGATCAAGAACCAGCAGTCCATCAAGGATCTCGACCTCGACTTCAGGGGCGAGACCAGCCGGCTTTCCGCGTCGGATCCGGCTTCGGCCATCCTGCATGCGGAATTCGAGGGTGGTGGCGTGTACAAGCTGATGCTGGTCTGTCTCGCCCTGCTTGGCTACCTGACCGTCGCGACGGTCGCCTCGGCGATCATCTGCGCGATTCCGATCATCGGCTGGGTGGCCTGTCTGATCATTTCCCTGATCTTCGCCGCCATCGCTGGCGGAATTCTTGCCATGGGCATGGCGAATGCCTTGAAGGACACCGGAAACCCCGCCGACGCCAGCGAACATCTGGGCAATCTCGAGCAGGGGACGGACCTGCTCGCGGTGCGCGGCACGTGGGTGTTCGATACCGCGCACGAAGGCTGGAACGAGATCCATCCGATCAAGCATTGCCAACGGATCGGGAAGTGGGAAGGCTCGTGGGAGAAAGCGTTCGATACGATTCGCGACAAGGTGCCGGCCGGCACCCAGGTCGATGCCGCGCTGTACGCGAAGTTCTGGTGCGAGGCGATCGCCAGCGCCGGGTCTCCGCTGACGCATGGCGAACAGGCGAAGCCGCAGAACCAATGGACCATCCATCCGGTGATCGATGGATGCGTTCCACGCGATGAGCCCGATACGCACGAGGAGCCCGATCCGATTCATTGAGCGTGTTTGCGTCGCTCCCACTGTCGCAATGGCGGGCCAATGCCCGCCCTATGCGCGTTTTCCGGGTTTATGGCCTTTTTCGCGGGCTTCGCGATGCGCGGTTTCGGCGAGGACCTTGAACTGGCGTTCGCGTTTGAGCCACAGCTCGTTGTTCGTATCTTCCTCGACATCCGTTTGCGGGATCTGGCCGAAGGCGATGCGCATCGGGGCGGCCTGCTGCGACAGTGCGTGCTGCATCGCGCCGAAGTAGAGCGCGTTGTTGCCGTAGCGCTGGTTGATCTTGTCGAGGACCGCGCTCGTTTCCCGGCTGCGCCGGCGTTCGGGCATGAGCTCGCCGCTGAGTTGGCCGCGCGGTTCCAGATGCACCAGGGTCACCGCCACCGACAGCGGCGGGTAGCGCTTCGGGTTCCAGCGGCCGTTGGCGAGGGCGCGCTCCAGGGCTTCGAGTTCGTGGCCGAGGAGTTTCAGGAATGTCGGGGTGTCATCGATCGGTGCGAACGAGAGGTCGCGTTCGAAGCGTTTGTCCATGCCCACGAAGCGCATGCGGATCGCGAGACCGCCGGCGAGGAAGGCTTCCTTGCGCAGGCGCATCGCGGCTTTCGCCAGCAGTTTGAACAGCACCGAACGCGCGCCGTCGTAGTTGCGCAGTTCTGGACCCAGCACATGCGAATGCCCGACCGAGCCGCGCTGGCTTTCGCGCCTGGGCAGATGATGGCCACGCAGTTGCAGCCAGTAGCGGTCGCCTTCGACGCTGCCCCACGCGGCGCGCAGGTGGTCGCGGGTGGCGGCGCACAGGTGTTCGGTCGTGCGGATCCCGGCGCGATGCAGGCGCCGCTCCATCGACGGACCGATGCCGCAGAAATCGCGCAGCTCCAGTGCATGCAGCGCGTGCGGCAGATCGGCCATTTCCAGCACCGTCAGCCCGTCGGGTTTGCGCATGTCCGATGCGGTCTTGGCGAGGAATTCATTGGGCGCGATGCCGATCGAACAGCGGATCGCGTCGAATCCGCGATCGAGCAGGGTGCGTTTGATGTTGCCGGCGATGGCTTCGGCATGCTCGCGCTGGCGCTCGCGGCCGAGCAGCCAGCACGGCACTTCATCGATGGAGCCGGGTTTGTCGTGCGGGATGCAATCGCCGATGGCATCCATCAGCTGGTGGTGCACTTCGACATAGCGCGCGGGCCGGCCTTCCAGCAGCACGATGTCCGGACACTTCTCGCGCGCTTCCCACACCGGCGTACCGGTTTTCACGCCGAAGGCCTTGGCCTCGTAGCTCGCCGCGATGCAGCAGGTGGTCTCCGCCATCACCGGCACCACGCCGACCGGACGGCCGCGCAGCCGAGGGTCGTCCTGCTGCTCCACCGAGGCGAAGTAGGAATTGAAGTCGACGAAGAGGCAGCGCAGGGTCATGGGGCGGTGAGTCGTCAGCCGCGCGTCCGCCCCAACGGGCCGTGCGGAACAGGTGGTGACGCGAACCCGGTCGCCGGAGCCGGGGTAGGGCGGGCTTGAGCCCGCCGCTGGCCATCAGTATCGCACCGAAGAAACGCCGCCCGTACGGGAAGGGCTTCAGTTTCGGTCAGGCAGGGCGCGTGTCCGTGCCTCAAAGCCTCCTACAACACGATGGGCGGATCGCCACCGACAATCAACACGTCGGCCGGACGACGCGCGAACAGGCCGACGCTGACGACGCCGGGCACCTGGTTCAGGTTGCGCTCCATACCCACCGGGTCGGTGATGGCGAGGCCGTGGATGTCGATGATCCAGTTGCCGTTGTCGGTGACCACGCCATCGCGCCACACCGGCTGGCCGCCGGTCAGGCGCACGATTTCGCGGCCGACCAGACTGCGCGCCATCGGCACGACTTCCACCGGCAGCGGAAAGCGACCGAGGATGCCGACCTGTTTGCTCGGGTCGACGATGCATACGAACAGTTTGCTGGCTTCGGCGATGATTTTTTCGCGGGTGAGCGCCGCGCCGCCGCCCTTGATCAGGCGTTTGTGGCCGTCGCATTCGTCGGCCCCGTCCACATACAGCGGCAGCGGGCCGGTGTTGTTGAGTTCGAGCACGTCGATGCCGTGCTTGCGCAACTGTGCGGAGCTTTGTTCGGAGCTGGAGACGGCGCCTGCGATGCGGTGTTTCATGCCGGCGAGGCCATCGATGAAGTGGGCGACCGTGGAGCCGGTGCCGACGCCGACGATCATGCCGTCTTCAATGTAGTCGAGGGCCTTGAGTGCGGCCAGTTTCTTCGCTTCTGACATGGGGGAATTACTCGAGGGAGAGAATGATTTTCCACTGCGCCGCAGTGACGGGCAGCACGGAGAGTCGGTTTCCCTTCCGGATGAGCGCGAACTCTTCGCCGAGCCTGTCGGTCTGTCCGCGGATGTCGTCGAGCGTGATCGCGCGTTCGAGCGTGCGCACGTAGCCCACGTCGACCAGATCCCAGCGCGGTTCTTCGCGCTTGGATTTCTCGTCGAAATATTTCGATTCCTGGTCGAACTGGGTCGGGTCCGGATACGCGGTGGCCGCGACTTCGGCGAGGCCGTACACGCCCGGCACATCGGCGTTGGAGTGATAGAACAACACGCCGTCGCCGAGTCGCATGCTGCGCATGAAATTGCGCGCCTGGTAGTTGCGCACGCCGGTCCACGGTTCCACGCCGACGCGGGCGAGGTCGTCGATGGAGAAATCCTCGGGTTCGGATTTCATCAGCCAATAGTGTTTGCGGGCGGTCATGCGGTGGTCGCGTGCGTGTGGATGGTTTCGGATTCGGTGCAGACGGCGTCGAGCGGCACGTCCCACGGCTCGGCGGACAGCGTATCGATGTGTTGGACTGCGAAGCCCGCGCCGACCAGCCACGGCGGTGGCGTGGGGCGGTCGCGGCGGAAGGCCAGACTGCGATCGTACCAGCCGCCGCCCATCCCCAATCGTTGTCCCGTGCGGTCGAAACCCACCAGCGGCAGCACGATCATGGCCATCGCTTCGGCCGGCAGCGCTTCGGCTTGGACCGGTTCGGGAATGCCGAAACGGTTGGTGGCGAGCGCTTCGCCCGGACGCCAGGGTGCGAAGCGCAGCAGGTCGTCGTCGCCCAGCACCGGCAGGCAGTAGCGCACGTCCGGCGGCAGCCGCAGTTGCCAGACATGCAGCGCGATTTCGCCGTCCATGGCCCAATAACCGGCGACGTGGCCCGCGTCGGGCGCGAACGGCAGCGCCAGCAGGCGCGCAGCGAGGGCTTCGGCGGCGGCGATGCGCGCTGCGGCCGGCAGTTGACGACGACGGTCGCGCAGCGTGTTGCGCAATGTAACGCGGTGCGCTTTGCGCAGTGCGTCGCGGTCGTCGGTCATGTCGCCTCGCGGTGGAAGGGATGTCGGGTGCGCGGTTGTCGCCGTAGCGATTGTCGCAAACAAAACGCCCGCACGGGTGCGGGCGTTGGTGGTGACTCGCGTTGTGGCGGTTCGCGCAATCGTTTGCGATGAGGGTTTGCGCTGGAAGCATGCGGCGAAAGCCGTTGCGATGCATTGCGTTACGTTGCGATGATGCTTGTGTGACAGCGATGCATGGCGACAAGCTCGATCGCAACCAGCTCGATCGCAACCAGCTCGATCGCAACCAGCTCAATCGCAACCAGCTCAATCGCAACCAGCTCAATCGCAACCAGCTCGATCGCAGAAGGAATATCGCGATGCGATATTCCTGGAATCAAGACATCCTCCGCCATGACGATGCGCGCTAAACGACCTTGAACCCGGGGTTCAAGTGGGAACGCTTGGCTTCCATCGGGCTTCCCGCTGCGAGGCGGACATGCACACCCGGACTCCATTGCATTCCCGTGGTCGTATTTAAGGGCCAAGGTGAATGTTTGGCACGCCGTCGTTCACGGCAGAGGACGTACGCGCAGTATAGGCGCGCAACACCGGAGTGCAAGGGTCATTTCGGAGATGAAAACGAATACTGCGAAAGCGTGCATGTTTCGTTGGAGGTCGTCGCGATCGATCACACGATTGGCCACTCGATCGATCGTGCGATTCCTGTCGCGTTCAGTCGGATGCGAGCGCGTCGATCCTGCGATTGAGTTCGCTCAGCGTGCGCGCCAGTTCGCGATCGCGCGATGCGTTTTCGTTGCGCAGTTGTTCAAGTTCGTGCGCGAGATTCAGCGCCGCGAGTACCGCGACCCGATCGACGGCGGCCATGCGGTTGCTGCCGCGCACTTCGCGCATTTTGGTTTCCAGCAGACGCGCGGCCGACAGCAGACTGTCGCGTTCGTCGGGAGCGACGCCCACCGTGTACTCGCGATCGAGGATGCGGATGTTGAACGGTTCGCTGGCGGGCTGGGTCATGACCGGACGCTCACGTGTGCTGTTCCAGCGATTTCAAGCGCGCGATCATCGCTTCGACGCGCGAGCGCGCCTGTTCGTTCTTGGCGAGCAGCTGCGAGCGGTCGTTGGCCAACTGTTCCTGCTGCTGGCGCAGGCTGCGGTTTTCTTCGGACAACCGCTGCACGCGCTGCGCGAGGGTCTCGACGCGGTCGGCAAGCGCGCGCAGTTGGGCGATGACATCGGCGTCGTTCATGGCTGCACGATAGGCAGGCGCCCGCCGGGGGTCAAGCCGTCAGGTCCGCAGGTGGCGGGGCGGCAGGGGACAGGATCGCCGCCTGCGGGCCGGCGCCGTTGGCCTTGGCCGGCGTCCAGTCGCGGATGAACTGCAGGCAGGTGTCCGGATCGACCGGCCGCAACAGCCAATAGCCCTGGATCTCGTCGCAGCGGAAATGGTCGAGGAAGCGCAGTTGGGTTTCGGTTTCCACGCCTTCGGCGACCACGTTCAGGCCCAGCGAATGGGCCATGGTGATCACCGTCGTGGTGATGGCGGTGTCGTCCGGGTCGCGGTTCAGGTCGGTGATGAAGGTCTTGTCGATCTTCAGCGTGGTGATCGGCAGGCGCTTGAGGTAGGCCAGCGAGGAATAGCCGGTGCCGAAGTCGTCGATCGCCAGCGAGACACCCATTTCGCGCAGCGACTGCAGTTTGGCGGAGGTCTGTTCGGCATTGGCCATCAGCACGCTTTCGGTCAGTTCCAGCTCCAGCGCGTGCGGCGGCACGCCGGTGTCTTCCAGGGCCCGGCGCACGATCTCGGAGAAATCGCCGCGCAGCAGTTGCAGCACCGAGACATTCACCGCCATGTTCAATTCGGTCAGCCCGGCCTGATGCCAACGCTGCAGGGTAAGGCAGGCTTCGCGCAGCACCCATTCGCCGATCTCCAGGATCAGGCCGCTTTCTTCGGCCAGCGGGATGAACTGGATCGGCGGGATCTCGCCATATTCCTCGCTGGTCCAGCGCAGCAGCGCCTCCACGCCGGTAATCCGGCGCGTGGTGAGCGACAGGCGCGGCTGGAACACCAGCCGCAGCTCGCCGCGATCCAGCACTTTGTGCAGCGCGCTGGAGAGCTGCGCCCGGCGGCGATTGGCGATCTCCATGCTGTCGTCGTAACGGGCAAACGTGCGGCGCCCGGCGGCTTTGGCCTGATACATCGCGGTATCGGCCTGCTTCAGCAATTCGGTCGGTACCTGGCCATGGTCCGGATACAGGCTGATGCCGATCGAGGGCGAGACCACCACTTCCTGGCGGTCGTCCAGCACCAGCGGCGCTTCGAAGGCCATGATGATCTCGCGGGCGACCTTGTCGGCGTCCCCGGGTTGATCGAGGTTTTCCAGCACCACCGTGAACTCGTCGCCGCCAAGTCGGGCCACGGTCTGATGCTCGCCGACGGTCTCCTGCAGGCGCATCGCCGCCGCGCGCAGGATGCGGTCGCCTGCGGTGTGGCCCAGCGAATCGTTGATGTCCTTGAACCGGTCCAGGTCCAGGAACAGCACCGCGATCCGGTGGTCCTGCCGGCGTGCGCGCACGATCGCCCGCGACAGTCGTTCTGAGAACATCGTCCGGTTCGGCAGATTGGTCAGGGTGTCGAAGTTCGCGAGGTAGCGCAGTTCCTGCTCGGCGCGCTTCTGCTGGGTGATATCGGTAATCACCGCGATGTAGACCCGGTGTTCGCCGTAAATGCTTTCGGTGGCGCTCGATTCGATCTGGCACAGGAATTCCTGACTGTTCTTGCGCCGTTGCCACATCTCGCCGGCCCAGTGGCCCTCGTTCGCCAGTTTCTGGCGGATACGGTTGTAGAACGCGACATCGTGCTGGGTGCTGTCGAGCAGACTGGCGCTCTGGCCGATCACCTCGCGCTCGGTGTAGCCGGTGGTGCGGGTGAAGGCCGGATTGATCGAAATGAAGTTGAAGTCGCGATCCAGCACCGCGACCGCTTCGTTCATGCTGCGCAGCACGGCGATCGCGATCCGGCGTTCGCGCTCGGCCTGACGCACCAGGGTGATATCGCGCGCGGTGCCGGCGATCCGGCGGACCTTGCCGTCGGCGCCGCTCTCCACCGCACGGCCGCGCGCGCGCACCCACAGCCATTCGCCGCGCGGGTCGAGAATGCGGTGTTCGGAAATGAAGAGTTCGGATTGTCCGTTCAGGTGATCGCGCAGTTTGGCCTGCACCTGCGGCATGTCGTCGGGGTGGATGCGGTGGTCGTTGTCGGTGGTGGACAGCACATGCAGGTCGGTGCGGTTGCTGCGCGAATCGACCCAGATCCGGCGCATGTGCTTGGTCTTGAGGTCGTAGTCCCAGTACTGCTCGGACGATGCCCACAGCGCGAGTTTCAGGCGATCCTCGCGGTCGCGCAGCTGGTTGATGTGGCGCTTTTCGGCGCCGACCCGACGGGTCCACACCAGCAGCAGCACGACCGCAAGCACGCCGGCCAGCGCCAACGCTGCGAACAGCTGCAGTTCCGAGGAATCTGACACGTGGTCCCCCAACGCACATGACGACGCGCCAGTGTAGCGCTGCGGGAGCGCTTGCGGAGACGGCCGTTGTACACTGCACAACCCGATAAAACACCGACGACCGCCCGATGATGTCCGCCCAGCCGACCCCGGCGCTGCCCAGTCTGTTCGAGATCGAGGATGCGGTCCGCGCGCAGGGATTGGGGGTCGGTGCGTCCGAGCTGCACGGCGCGCTGTGCGGCTGGCTGGCCGGCGGCGGGGAAGACTCCCCGCGCTGGCTGTCGCAGGTGCTGGTCGACGATGCCGTGACCGCTCCGGCCGCCGGCAGCGCGCTGGATCGTCTGCGCCAGACCAGCGTCGCCCAGATCGAAGACCGCGATTTCGGTTTCGAGCTGCTGGTTCCGGCGCCCGAGGCGTCGCTCGCGGCGCGCAGCAGCGGCCTGTTCGACTGGTGTCGGGGCTTTCTCGGCGGTTTCGGTCTGGCTGCCGGCGCCCATCCGCCGCTCACCGAGGAAAGCAGCGAAGCGCTGGCGGACATCGCCAAGCTGGCCGCCGCCACGCCCCAGGACGAGGGTGACGAAGAAGACGAGGCTGCGCTGATCGAGATCGAGGAGTTCGTCCGCGTCGCGGCCCTGCTGCTCCACGGCGACTGCGCCATGGGCGTACGCCACCGGCGACAACTGCACTGAACGCATGACGTCCAAAGCCACTTCGCCCGGCATGACTTCGACCGGCACGCGTTCGACCGGAATCTCCGCGCAGGGCTATGCCCGCCGGCGTCGCCAGCTGATGCGGATGGCCGGCGACGACGCGATCGTGGTGATTCCCTCGGCACCGGAGCGCATCCGCAGCCGCGACACCCATTACCCCTATCGCCAGGATTCCGATCTCTGGTACCTCACCGGCTTCCCCGAGCCCGAAGCCGTGCTGGTGCTGATTCCCGGCCGCAAGCACGGCGAAGCGCTGCTGTTCTGCCGCGAGCGCGATCCCGAGCGCGAAGGCTGGGACGGCCCGCGTACCGGCCCGGAAGGCGCGGTCGACGCCTTCGGCATGGACGATGCGTATCCGATCGACGATCTCGACGAGATCCTGCCGGGCCTGCTCGAAGGCCGCACCCGCGTTTACTACCACTTCGGTCGCGACACCGACTTCGATCTCAAACTGATCGGCTGGCTCAACCGCGTGCGCGCGCAGATGCGGATGGGCGCGCAGCCGCCGCACGAATTCCTCGAACTGGGTCATCTGCTCGATGAGATGCGGCTGTTCAAGGACCGCGACGAACTGAAGCTGATGCAGCGCGCCGCCGATATCAGCATCGAAGCGCACCGCGCCGCGATGCGCGCCGCCAGACCGGGCATCCACGAATACGAACTGCAGGCGGAAATCGAACGCGTGTTCCGCCGTCACGACGCCGAGCCGGCCTACGGCAGCATCGTCGGCGCAGGCGACAACGGCTGCGTGCTGCATTACCGCGCCAACAACGCGCAGGCGAAGGACGGGGCGCTGGTGCTGGTCGATGCCGGCGCGGAGTATCGCGGTTATGCGGCCGATATCACCCGCACGTTTCCGGTCAACGGTCGCTTCAGCAAGGAGCAGCGCGCGCTGCACGACCTGGTCGGCGCGGCGCAGCGCGCGGCCCTGGCGCAGGCGCAGCCGGGCGTGCCCTACGACGCCGGACATCACGCGGCGGTCGAAACCCTGACCGAAGGTCTGCTCAAACTGGGCCTGCTCAAGGGCACGCTCGAAAAAAACATCGGTGAAGAACACTACAAGCGGTTCTACCGCCACAAGACCGGGCACTGGCTGGGGCTGGATGTCCACGACGTCGGCGAGTACCGCTTCGACGGCGACTCGCGTCTGCTCGAACCGGGCATGGTCTTCACCATCGAGCCCGGCCTCTACATCGGCAGCGACGACAAGAGCGTGCACGAGAAGTGGCGCGGCATCGGCATCCGCATCGAAGACGACATCCTCGTCACGAAAGACGGCCACAAGGTGCTGACCGACAAGCTCGCGCGCAGCGCGGACGAGATCGAGGATTTCATGGCGTCGCGATAGCGAGGCCCACGCCATCGATTCCGCCCAGCGATATTTCGCAGGACGATTTTCGTAGGAGCGACTTCAGTCGCGAAGCCCGTAACCTTCGACCGGCGGAGAAGCGCATCGCCGGAATGCGATGCCATCGTGCGCCAGAATGACCGAAGCGCCATCGTTGGGCAGGTGCTACGGATTGCTGGCATCTTCTGATGTTCGGGTTTTGGGGCTTCGCGACTGAAGTCGCTCCTACGCGTATGTCTACATGACCTATTCCGCGCGCGAACCATCCGGATTGTGTTCGATCATCCACAGGCCGGCCCAGAGCTTCAGATCGAGCTCGTAACCTTCGCTTTGCTTCTGCATCAGCCACGCCGGCGCCTGTGCGCGCGGCACGGTGTGCACGGTGATGTCTTCGTTGTCCACGCCGCCGCCGTCGCCGACTTTCACCAGATCGCGGGCGCGGACGAAGGCGATGCGTTCGTTGCTCATGCCCGACGAGGTGGGGCCGATCAACAGCACTTCGACCTTGTTCGCCTGCCAGCCGGTTTCTTCGATCAATTCGCGGCGTGCGGCGTCTTCCAGCGTGTCGTTGGCATGATCGTCGCCGACCAGGCCCGCAGGCATTTCGATGGTGGGCGCGCCCAGCGGCACCCGGTACTGCTCGACGAACAGCACTTCGTCCTGCGGCGTCACCGCGACGATGATCACCGCCATGCCGTTGGCGTGATGGGTGCGTTCGCAGGATTCCCAGCGGCCGATGCGCACCAGGCGCAGCCATTGGCCTTCGTAGAGTATTTCGCGGGGTTCGGTCATGCGGGCCTCGTTGGAGATGGATTCGTTGTTCACGCCTGCGGCGCGTGGTCGGCGAAATTCAAGCCGCCAGCGGCGTAGACGCGCCTGCGCGTCATCGGACCGAAGCGCAGCGTCTCGCAGACCGCGCCCAGCGCTGCGGCATCGGCACTGCTGCGATGGAAGCGCGGCGCAGCGTCGCCGACCGGCGCATCGCAGGCGATGGTGGTCAATTGTCGGAACAGCAGGGCATTGCTGCGATGTTCGCGCAGTTTCGCGGCCGCTTGCGCGGCGCCGCGAAAACGCAGGAACGGCACTTCCTCGACCCGAGTCAGCAGACTGTCCAGATCGCCGAAATGCGCGAGCAGCACCGCTGCGGTCTTGGCGCCGATCCCGGGCACGCCCGGAATATTGTCGACCGCGTCGCCGCTGAGCGCGAGGTAATCCGCGATCTGGTGCGCTTCCACGCCGTGGCGCGCACGCACGCCGTGCGCGCCCCAGCGCTGGTTGCGGGCGTAATCCCACTGTTCGTCGCCGATGTGCAGCAACTGCGAGAGATCCTTGTCGGCCGAGAGGATGATGCCGCGATGCCCCGCCGCACGCGCATGCAACAGCGCGCTGCCGATCAGATCGTCGGCTTCGTACTCGCCGTGACCGAGCACGTTCAATCCCAGCGCGTGGCAAAGCGTCTTGCAGTGCGCGAACTGGCGCTTGAGTTCTTCCGGTGCGGGATCGCGATTGGCTTTGTACGCCGGATACAGCGCATTGCGGAAACACGAGTCCAGGGCTTCGTCGAATGCGATCGCGATGTGCTTCGGGCGTTCGCGTTCCAGCACGTCCAGCAGAAAGCGCGCGAAGCCCTGCACCGCATTGGTCGGCCAGCCGTGGGTATCGGTGAACTCGTCGGGCATCGTGTGCCAGGCGCGGAACACGTAGATGCTGGCGTCGATCAGATAGAGCGGCGGCGGTTCCGCGCGCGGTTCGCGGCCCTCAACATCGAGCGCTTCAAGATCGCGATCGAGGATGTCGTCGTCTTCGCCGCCGGTCATTCCGGCGTCCAGTCGGTCAGCAGCGCGACGGGATCGGGGCGTTCGCGTTCCGGGGCCTCGCACTGCGCGGTGCCGATGTGGATGAAGCCGGCCACGACTTCATCGTCGCCGATGCCCAGCAGCGTGCGGATTTGGGGATCGTAGGCGACCCAGCCGGTCAGCCACTGCGCGCCGAAGCCCAGCGCCTGCGCAGCCTGAAGCAGAGCGAAACAGACGCAGCCGGTGGTCAACAGCCGCTCCTGTTCGGGAATCTTCTCGTCCGGGCCGAGTCTGGCGATCACGGTGACGATGGTCGGGGCGAACATGAACCGCAGCCGGTCTTTTTCGATCACGCTGTCGGACGCATCCGGATCGCGTGCGCGGCTGCGTGCGGCGATGCGTTCGCCAAGACTGAGACGGGCGTCGCCTTCGATCCGCAAAAACCGGAACGGCGTCCGCTTTCCGTGATCGGGAACGCGCGATGCGGCGCGCAACATGCGCAGCAAAGCAGAGTGATCGGGCCCTGGAGCGGCCAATTGCCGGCTCGGCACCGAGCGCCGGTCATCGAGCAATTGCAATATTTGGCTTGGATGATTTGCGAGTGGAGTCACAGACGTCCCGCTGGCAGTTGAAGGATGGTAACGTCTGGCAGACCAGCCGCTTCCCATTCTCCCCCGAAAAGACTCAGATGGACGACAACAGCCGGTTCTTCCCTGGCCATTCGCCACTGGCGCGCCAGTCCGCAGACAAGACTTTCGAGTCGATCCGCCGCGACGCGGTGACATCGCTCTCGGGCGTGCTCGCGGGCTTCTGGGGCGATATCGAAGAGCAGGTACGGCTCGCCGCCATCGCCAGTCATGAGAACAGCGCGATCTACGACGACCGGATCGCGATCCGGCTGTTGAACCAGCGCGCACTGGAACTGGCGAACCGCTATCGCGAATCGCTGGAAACCGCATTCGACCAGTGGCGCAATCCGCGCCCGCGCGCGGTGATCGACAACAAGGGCATGAGCCTGATGTCCGAGGCCCAGCTCGAAGTGCATCTGTCCGGCCAGCAGATCGTCGAACTGCTCGAACACCAGCTGATGCACCCGCTGCACCTGATGCACCAGCGGCTCGATTCGCTCGCCACCGCGCTCGGCCTGCCGCGGCAGGCGCCGGAAACCAACCCGCTGCGCCCGGATGTGCCGGTCACCGCGCTGGTCAAACTGTTCAACGAAGACGATCTCACCCCGGAACTGCGCCGGCTGATCTTCCTGCAGTTGGAGAAGCGCCTGTCGAAGGTGCTGGATGAGCTGTACACCAAGATCAATACCGTGTTGGAACAGGGTTTCGCGCCGCGGGACATGCCGATGGCGCCTTCCGCGCCCGCCATGGCGCCGTCGGCGGGCTGGACTCCCGATGGTGGTCTGGCCGAAAGCCGCGGTACGCAGCAGGGCAGCTTTCAACAGGGCAGCTTTCAACAGGGCAATCCTCAACAGGTCAACTACCAGCAGGGCAACTATCCACAAGGCGGTCAGGCCGGTTACGGTCAGACGCCGAACCTGCCCTGGGGCTTCGGCGGTCAAGCGCCGGACGGTGGCCAGTCCATGGCCGGCGGCCTGCTTGCCGACGGTAGCGGCCGGCCGCTGCGCTATCGTGAAGACGTCCATCAGCAACTGCGTGCATGGCGCCAGACCGTGCTGCGCCCGGGTTCGATGATGCCGTCGGCCGCATCCGTGTCGGGCGTGCGCGTGCTTGCGCCTCAGGAACTGCTCGGCATTGCCGCGATGCTGCAGGGCGACGATCCGGCGCCCTACGTCCGTGCGCTGGCGGGCGACGATTCCCGCCCGCTGTCGGCGGTGATCCGCGACCAGATCGTCAGCGGTTCGCGCCAGCTCGGCTACGACCCCACCCAGACCCGCTTCAGCGAACTGGACGAGGATGCGATCGACCTCGTCGGCATCCTGTTGCAGACCCTTTCCCGCAGCCATGCCACGCTGCAGCGCTCGCGTGCGCTGTACGGTCGCCTGGTGGCGCCGTACCTCAAACTGGCGCTGAGCGACGACAGCCTGTTCGATCAGCGCGCCCATCCCGGCCGCAAGCTGCTCGAAGCCTTGAGCGAAGCCTGCGACGGCAATACCGGCGATTCGCCGCAGGATCAGCAGACCCTGACCCACGCCGAACTGGCGGTGGAGCGCGTGGTCGAGGATTACCGCGACGACAAGGCGATCTTCGAGCTGGCCGCCAGCGAACTGCGCGATCATCTCGACCAGCAGAAGCGGATGCGCGAAGTCGCCGAGCAGCGTGCCGCCGATGCGGTCAGCGGCCGCGAGCGCCTGCAGCATGCGCGCCGCGCGGTCGATGAACTGCTGGGCTCGCGCCTCGGCCAGCGCCCGCTGACCGACGGCATCGCCGAGTTCCTCACCGGCCACTGGCGCCATCATCTGGTCCAGACCTGGCTGCGCGAAGGTCCGAGTTCGGCCCAGTACCTGTCTGCGGTGGCGGTCGGTGAGAGCTTGATCCAGATCGACGCCGATGCCGCGCGCGCCGAGGGGGCAAGGGTGGCCGACAAGATCCTCGAACTGCAGGGACCGCTCGGTCGCTGCTATGCGAGCTGCGGCCTCGATGCGGTCGCCGCGCGCGATTCGCTGTCGAAGATCGTGACCGCGCTGGCCTTCCCGGACCAGTCGCGCGCGCTGCACCCGGTGCCGGTGGAAGACTCTGCGGTCGAAGTCAGCGACGCGGCGAACTGGGGCGGATTGCGGGTGGTCGGCGGTACCGACAGCATCGATTACGATCTGTCGATCGCGGCCCGTATGCGCCGTCTGCGGGTCGGCCAGAACCTGCGCCTGATCGAGGACGACGGTCGCGAAAGCGCCGCGCGCATCGCCTGGGTCAGCCCGCTCACGTCGCGCTTCCTGATCGTCAACCGTCGCGGCATGCGCAAGCTGGTGGTCTCGCCGGAAGAGCTCGCCGCGCTGGTCGCCAAGGGACGGGTGAGCCTGCGCTCCTCCGAGGCCCCCTTCGACGAGGCCCTGCGCGACATGTGGCAACAGCTCAGTCAGACCCGCGCCGCCGTCGGCTGAGCGGGTGCCGCAAGCGTTTGATTTGAAGGCCGTCGACGCGAACCGTCGGCGGCCTCTGCTTTTGTGGCCGGGGCCGGATCGTGAAGTCGGATCCACCTGCTACGATGCCGACAACCGACGCGGATCGATGGGGAGCAGGCAATGGCGGCAGCAGGTGCGGACACAGTGACGGAGACGGCCGTCGACGCCGTTGTGGCGAAAGTGACCATCGGCGCGGTGCGCGAGACCGCCCCCGGCGAACGGCGCGTGGCGCTGACACCCGAGACCTGCAAGAAACTCACGGCCGCAGGCGCCAGCGTGCGCATCGAGCGCGGCCTCGGCGACGGCGCGCACGCATCCGACGCCGCTTACGCCGATGCCGGAGC
Organism: Lysobacterales bacterium; assembly: GCA_017302135.1. Classification (GTDB taxonomy): domain Bacteria; phylum Pseudomonadota; class Gammaproteobacteria; order Xanthomonadales; family Xanthomonadaceae; genus Lysobacter_I. The sequence goes on from JAFLDZ010000006.1 coordinate 155,602, forward strand.
CGAAGTCGTCGACAGCGCCGATGCGGTGCTGGCGTCCGCCGATATCGTGGTCTGCGTGCAGCCGCCATCGGCGCAGGCGATCGCTTCGATGAAATCCGGCGCGGTGCTGGTCGGCATGCTGCAGCCGCAGGGCGACGCCGCTCGCGGTGAGGCCATCGTCTCGCGCGGGATCGTCGCGTTTCCGCTGGAACGTCTGCCGCGTACCACTCGCGCGCAGGCCATGGATATCCTCAGCTCGCAGGCCGGCATGGCCGGTTACAAGGCGATGCTGATCGCCGCGCAGCTCGCGCCGCGCTTCTTCCCGATGCTCACCACCGCCGCCGGCACCATCCGCCCGTCGAAGGTGCTGGTGATCGGTGCCGGCGTCGCCGGTCTGCAGGCGATCGCCACCGCGAAGCGCCTCGGCGCCCAGGTCGAAGGCTTCGACGTGCGCCCGGAAACCCGCGAACAGATCGAATCGCTCGGCGGCAAATTCCTCGATCTCGGCGTCAGCGCCGCAGGCGAGGGCGGCTACGCCCGCCAGCTCACCGACGAGGAGCGCGCCCTGCAGCAGCAGCGCCTCGCCGATCATCTGAAGAACATCGACGTGATCGTCGCCACCGCCGCCGTGCCCGGCCGCCCGGCGCCGAAGATCGTCAGCGCGGCGATGGTGGCCGGCATGAAACCCGGCAGCGTGATCGTCGATCTGGCCGCGGAAACCGGCGGCAACTGCGAACTCACCGTGCCGGGCGACAACGTCGTCCACGGCGGCGTGACCGTGTCCGGCCCGCTCAACCTCGCCAGCAGCGGCGCGATGCACGCCAGCGACATGTTCGCGCGCAACGTCTTCAACTTCGTGTCGCTGCTGCTGAAGAAGGACGGCTCGCTGCATTTCGACTGGAACGACGAATTGCTGGCGAAGACGGTCTGGCCGGAGCGCGCGGCAGGCTGATGCTTGCAGGGGTCCCGGCGTGCCGGGACCGTCGTCGCGTGTTCGGCGCTATGCTTGTGGTCTGGCGTAGGGGGCGTCGGCATATCCGCTCGAGGTTGTCGCGATCAGCGGAATTTCTTGTTCGCGGGGCGCCCACCGGGCGACCTGCCCAGCTACCGAGGAGGTGCGCCATGCCCGATCCGACCGAGTATCCCAAGCCCCCTTCTCCCGAAGACGAGGACCTGCGTCCGCAAGCGTCCGCGATGGCTGACGACTCCGATGCGGATATCGAGACTGATGTCGAGGCGGAGGACGACGGGACCGAAGGCACGGCATCGAACAGCCCGCTGAGCGGTACGACGTCGAGCAGTACCTCGAGCAATGCATCGGGCAGTACCTCAAGCAGTACGTCGGGCGGCACCGCGCGCGGCATCGACGAACATGCCATCGAGAAGTGGACCCCGGAACAGCAGAAGGTCTTCAATTCGGTCAAGGACAAAGTGCAGGAACTGGGCATCGCCAAGGACGACGTGCAGCGCATCGCCGCGTTCAGCGTGCTGCAGTTCATCGCCGAAAAAGACCGCAAGCCCGACACCCGGGTCGATCGCGTGCAGGCGGTGAACGCCAACGGCGACACCATCGTGCGCATGGAGAACATGAAGTACGGCGACCGCGAGCCGATCTTCACCAACGATGTGCGGATGAAGGATGCCCCGGCGTTCGATCAGAGCGCGGCGCAGATCGAACAGGCCAACCAGCGACTGCAAGGCAAGTCCGCCGAACAGAACATCGCCATGCAACAGCAGAACCAGGACAACAATCAGCGCGAGCGGATGAACGCCCTGCAGGCGACCGAAGACCAGATCATGGCGCGGGTGCAGTCGTCGAATTCGGCGATCAGGCGCTGATGGAAGATTGAAGCCGGGCTGTATCGTTCGCCGTCCGCGAACTGCGTTGCGTGCAAAAAAACAACGGCGCCTTCCGGCGCCGTTGTCGTCTCCGCATCGCGACGGATTATTTCGCGGGTACTGCTGCTGCCGTCGCCGGTGTCTTCGCCGCCATCATCGCATCGCGCGCGGCGCGGAACGGGTTGTCGGCGTACCAGTTCGGCCACTTGTCGTCGAACGCCAAGGCCAGACCGACTTCATACACGGCAGCGAGATCCTGCATCGTGCCATCGAGTTTCCAGGTGGCCGCGTCGTACTGGTCGCTGGGCTTGTGGTAGTGGTTTTCGTTGTACATTTTTCCCGCCGCTTCGCCCGCCGCCGTGCCGCCGTCGAGCAGATCGGTGCCGCCGTCGGGATACAGCGCCGGCACGCCGGCCTTGGCGAAGTTGAAATGATCGGAGCGGAAGTAGTAGCCGCCGGCCGGATTCGATTCCTCCACCAATTTGCGGCCTTGACGCTCGGCGATCGGCTTGAGGATGTCTTCCAGTTCCGAATTGCCCATGCCGACCACGGTGAGGTCGCGGGTGCGGCCGGCCACGCTCATCGCGTCGAGATTGATCACGCCAACCGTGTTTTCCAGCGGAATGCTCGGATGCGCGACGTAATACTTCGACCCCAGCAAGCCGGATTCCTCCAGCGTCACCGCCGCGAACAGCACCGACCGCTTCGGTTTCGCGCCCTTCGCCAGCAGTTCGGCGATTTCCAGAATGCCGGCGACGCCGGTCGCGTTGTCGATCGCACCGTTGTAGATGGTGTCGCCCGAACCGTCCGGATTCTTCTCGTCGATGTGGTGACCCAGATGGTCCCAATGCGCCATGTAGACGATCGCTTCGTTCGGCGTTTCCGCGCCAGGCAGCAGCGCCAGCACGTTGCGCGATTCCTTCTCGGCGATGGTGCTCTTCAGCGTGACGCTCGCCTTCGCCGGCATCGGCATCGGCTTGAAGCCGCGTTTGCCGGCGGCAGCGCGCATCTTCTCCAGATCCAGCCCCGCGTCGGCGAACAGCGCCTTCGCCTGCTCGCCGGTGATCCAGCCCTGCAGCGGCACGCGCGGCGCCGGGTCGTCGGCCGCGCGCAGATCGTACTGCGCACCGGACCATGAATTCTTCACCACGTCCCAACCGTACGACGCGCCCTCGGTGTCGTGGATGATCAGCGCAGCGGCGGCGCCCTTGCGCCCGGCTTCCTCGAACTTGTACGTCCAGCGCCCGTAATAGGTCATGCGGTTGCCGTCGAACAGCGTCGGATCCTTGGCATGGAAACCCGGATCGTTGACGAACATCACCACGGTCTTGCCCTTCACATCGACGCCGGCGTAATCGTTCCACTGCTGCTCCGGCGCATCCACGCCGTAGCCCACGAACACCAGATCGCTCGCGTCGATCTTCACCTCGGGCTGGCCGGTACGCGTACCGATCACCATGTCGGTGCCGAACTTCAGCGCATGCGGTTTGCCCTTGACGTCGATGGTCATCGTCGTCGCTTCATCGGCGGTGGTTTCCATCATCGGCACGGTCTGGAAATAACTGTCGCCGTTGCCGGGCTTCAGACCGATGCGCTGGAACTGCGCCTTCAGATATTCGACGGTCTTGTCCTCGCCCGGCGTCCCCGGCGCACGGCCCTCGAATTCGTCCGACGCCAGCACGCGCACGTGCTCAGCGAAATCGTCCGGTGTGATCGCGTCCTTGAATGCGAAGCCGGGCTCGGCCGGCGTTTCGACCGCAGGCGCAGCGGGCGCTTCGGCGTCCGGCTTGCAGGCGGTGAGTGCGGCGGTGGCGGCGAGGGTCAACAGCAGAACTTTCGGGAACAGGATTGGCGGAGAACAGCGCATCGGAGGCTTCCAGACAAAACGGAAGCCGCGAGTGTACGACGCCCCGGCTGCCCGGGCGCCTGCCGGAAGGCAGGCGTCGGTTGGCCCATCACTCCTTCGGCGCAGTCGCCCCGTCATAACTCACCGCCGTCGCGCCGGTGACTTGGCCGATGCGCGCGGTCTTGTGCACGTAGAGATTCACTTCGCGCTTGAACACCATCGGGCCTTCGACCACGGCGTTGGGGCCGATGATGATCCGCAGCTTGCGCTGTTTGCTGCTGACCGGCATCCAGTTGCTGGTGGGCTTTTCGACGGTGATGCCGCCGTGGACGAACGAGCCGGCGCCGACGGTGATGTCGCCGTTGACGGTGCTGATGCTGCCGTGGACGTCGGTGTCGACCAGGCCGATCGCGCCGTTGACGGTTTCGACATCGCGGGCGACATCGCCGCCGCGGTCGACGAAGACGCTGCCGTTGACGGTTTCGATCTTGGCGACGCGGCTCTGTTCGCCCAGGCGGATGCTGCCGTTGACCGTTTCCAGCGCGCCGGCCTTGGCCTTGTCGTCGGCCTTGATGCTGCCGTTGACGGTTTCGGCGTCGCCGACATTGGCGCCGGTTTCCAGATGCACGCTGCCGTTGACGGTTTCGATGTCGCCGGTGTTGGCGCCGGCTTCGACGCGGATGCTGCCGTTGACGGTTTCCAGCGAGCCGTAGCTTTCGCCGGCCTGGGCGGTGATGCTGCCCATCACTTTCTCGATGTTCTTGCCGGCGAATGCGCTGGGCGCGACCAGGACCAGGGCGATGGCGGAGGCGAGGAGGAGTGGGGAATGGCGCATGGCGGACCTCATGTGATGTGTGCTCGTGAACGTGAGCGGGCCGGTTCCGGCCCCGTGACGCGTAGGATGCGGGCGCTTCGCTACAATCGCATCTGCCCTAAGTCACAGCCCCGAAGGTCACATGCCCGCTGCCGCCCACCGTCCGAAGCCCGTCGTACTGCTCATCCTGGACGGCTGGGGCTATCGCGAGGACCCGGCCGACAATGCGCTGGCGCTGGCCGATCTGCCGAACTGGCGCCGGCTCTGGGCGCAGCGCCCGCACACCCTGATCCACACCGAGGGCCGCCACGTCGGCTTGCCCGACGGACAAATGGGCAATTCCGAAGTCGGGCACATGAACCTCGGCGCCGGCCGGATCGTCTATCAGGACCTCACCCGCGTCGATGCCGCGATCGAGGACGGCAGTTTCTTCGCCAACACCGAACTGCGTGCGGCCTGCGCGGCGGCGAAGGCGTCCGGCGGCGTGCTGCACGTGATGGGCCTGCTGTCGCCCGGCGGCGTGCACAGCCACGAACAACATATCTTCGCGATGCTCGATCTGGCCGCGCGCGAAGGCGTCGCCCGCGTCGCGGTGCATGCGTTTCTCGATGGCCGCGATACGCCGCCGCGTTCGGCCGAAGCCAGCCTGCGCGCGTTGCAGGCAAGGTGCGATGCGCTGGGCAATGCGCGCATCGCCACGGTCGGTGGCCGCTATTTCGCGATGGACCGCGACAAACGCTGGGAACGGGTGCGTCTGGGCTGGGATGCGATCGTCGATGCGCAGGCCGTGCAACACGCGCCGGATGCACTGACCGCGCTCGCGGCGGCGTATGCGCGCGGCGAGAACGACGAGTTCGTCGCGCCGACCGTGCTTGATGGCACGCAGCCGATGCGCGACGGCGACGCGATCGTGTTCATGAATTTCCGCGCCGACCGCGCGCGTCAGCTTGCCGCCGCATTTGTTGATCCGACATTTGACGGCTTTCATACGCGACGTCCGCAGCTGTCGCGCTTCGTCTGTCTTTCCGAATACGATGCCAAGCTGCCGGCGCCGCTGGCGTTCGCGGCGGACGATCTGCGCAATACGCTGGGCGAAGTGCTGGCCGCGCACGGTTTGAGCCAGCTGCGCATCGCCGAAACCGAAAAATACGCGCACGTGACCTTCTTCTTCAGCGGTGGACGCGAAGCGGTGTATGCGGGCGAGGAACGCATCCTGATCCCAAGCCCGAAGGTCGCGACCTACGATCTGCAGCCGGAAATGAGCTGTCCCGAACTCACCGCGAAGCTGGTCGATGCCATCGCGTCCGCGCGTTTCGATGTGGTCGTGTGCAATATCGCCAACCCGGACATGGTCGGTCATACCGGCGATCTGCAGGCCGCGATCCTCGCTGCGCAGGCGGTGGACGTGGCGATCGGTGCGATCGAAACCGCTGTGCATGTCGCCGGCGGCGCGCTGCTGGTCACGGCCGATCACGGCAACCTCGAAATGATGCGCGACCCCGAGACCGGTCAGCCGCATACCGCGCACACCGTCGGCCCGGTACCGTTCGTTTATGTCGGTGATCGTCAAGGCGTGCAGTTGCGCAGCGGCGGCGCGCTGCGCGACGTGGCGCCGACGATGCTCGATCTGCTCGGACTTCCGCAGCCGGCGGAGATGAGCGGGCGTTCCCTGCTGGACGCAGCACTGGATGCAGGACCGGGCGCCGGATGAGCGCAGTCCTGCGCGCTGTCGTCGCGATTGCGCTGCTGCTGGCATTGGCATGGCCGGTGGTCGCGCAGCAGAGCACCAGTCGCGAAGCGCAGCGTCGCCTGGAGAAGATTCAGCGTGAATTGAAGGATGTTGCGGCCGAGCGTCGCAGACTCGAAGGCCAGCGTGGCGCTGCCAGTCGCGAACTGCGTGCGGTGGACGAACGCGTCGCCGATTCCAGTCGCGCCCTGCACGTTGCCGAAACCGAACTTGCGCGCGAGCAGGATTCGCTCGCGCAACTGAACGCGCGGCGCGAGGAGCTGAAGAGCCAGCAGGCCGCGCAGCGCAGGGAACTCGCCGTGCTGCTGCGCGCCGCGTATGCGCAGGGCGACCATGCGCCGCTGAAAGTGATGCTGGCGCAGGACCGCGTCGCCGATGCACAGCGGCAGATGACGTATTACGGCTATCTGCAACGTCAGCGGCTGCAGCGTGTCGCTGCGCTGCGTGCCGAACTCGCCGAACTGGAGCGGGTCGAGGCGCAGATCGTCGAGAAACGCACCGCGCTGGACGCCGCGCGCGCGCGGCAACGCACGCAGCTCGCCGCACTCGCCCGCGACCGCAAGGCGCGCGCGGTGACCCTGGGCGAACTGGAGCAGCAGTACCGCGACCGCCGCGTCCGCGAGCAGGCGCTCGGCAGCGATGCCAAGGCGCTGCAGCAGGTGATCGGCCGTCTGCGCGCTGCCGCCGCGCGTGCTGCGGCGGAGCGGGCGGCTGCAGAGCGTGCCGCAGCGAAAGCGGCCGCCGCATCCACCAAGCCCAGCGGCTCGCGATCCGCCGGCACGAAGGCGAACGGTTCGAAACCTGCGTCCGCGCAGCGCACGCCGCCGCGTCAGACCGCGAATGCCGCGCCGGTGCGGGTCGGCGGCTTCGGCCGGCCGC
>JAFLDZ010000007.1 GCA_017302135.1 Lysobacterales bacterium
ATCAACGTCGGGGGCTGGAATGGCTGCGGCGCCGATGTGATTGGCCACCGCAGTTGTTGCAGACGTTGCGCAAAATCCTGGCGGCAATTCCGGAGTGAAAATGGAAAATAAGTGGGGAGACCTTAGGTGCAAGACCCGCCCTACGAGATCGGCCTTTTTACCCGCCTTACGGGTTACGTCACCGTGTCACTGCGACGCTTGATGTAGAGCGTGTTCCGGCCGAGATCGAAAATCAGATTGAACCGTTTCAGGATCGCGCCACCCAGCACGCTCTTGTCCTGGTTTCCGATCCTTCCGGAAAAGAATCCCACGGGGACATCGGACAGACGCAGCCTGCCGATCGTGAACCCGGGCATCACGCCTTTCTTGACCTCGACGACATGCCCGTAAGAGTCGGTCAGACGGCTGGTTTCGGTGATCGCGATCCTGCCGTCGATGCCGCTCGACGCAGCAAACGCATCGTCCAGCAGAAGGCCGCCGGCATAACCGGAGTGGATCAGGAATCGATTCGCGCGCGTTTCGTCGCCGAACAGGCAGATGCCCTCGACGTAGAGCTCGCCGTCCTCGTTCTCGATCGCGAGCGGTTCGTAAGTGCGTGCCTTGTCCGGCAGCCGATCGTGGACGAAGATATGTCCGCTGTCGTAGTCGATTTCGACCACCGCGTCGCCGAAGAAGTCCAATCCGAACTTGCCGTCCGTACCTTCACCGGAATTCCTGTTTTCCCAGAGCGTGACATCGCTTTTCGCCAACGACCCGATCCGCACGCGATTGCCCGTGCTGTAGCGCGAATCCGATGTTCCGCCCCAGCTCTGGATCCGCGTTGCGTTCCCCAGCGTGAGGTCACCGAGACGCCGGACCGCGTCCCCGGTCAATGTGACGTCCGACGATGCGCTGTGCAGCATCAGATGCACGACATGGGACTCGTTGATCCGCACCTCGACGACGATATTGTTCTGCTTGCTGAGCGTGAACGGGATCGAGACGGTTTCGCTGCCTCGCACAGTGGTCGCCGTGCGATTCGAAGCGCAACCGATGATGCCTGCAGCGCATAGCGCAATGGCAACGATGATGAGGCGGGAGGAAAGGTTCAAAGCGTGGTCTCGCTCTGCGTTCTGCAGGATGGGGGAACTCGGCGACACCCATCGCCTTTTCCGAAATGTTGAAGGGTATCGTTGCGCCCGCTCATCCTACCTCGCTGCATCTCTTCCCCCTCGCGCCTCGTACCTGTCGTCCGTCGGCTTCGCCCAGACTTGCATCTTCCCCAAGCCCGCCCAATATCGAACCTCAGTCTCCCCCACAGCGACGCCCCATGACCCTGCCCCTGACCGATCGGCCATCCGTCGCCGTTGCCTCCACGCCCCCCGCCCTCACCATCGAATCCCTCGCCAAACGCGTCCGCCTCCCCACCAGCGAACTCACCATCCTCGAAGGCATCGCCTTCGAGATCGCGACCGGCGACAGCGTGGCGATCGTCGGGGCTTCGGGCTCGGGCAAGAGCACGCTGCTGGCGCTGATGGCCGGGCTGGATACGCCCAGCGACGGGCGGGTGCTGCTGGACGGTGCGCCGCTGTCGACGCTGGACGAGGACGGACGCGCGAAGGTGCGCGGCGAGAAGGTCGGTTTCGTGTTCCAGAATTTCCAGCTGCTGCCGTCGCTGACCGCCCTGGAAAACGTGATGCTGCCGCTGGAGCTGCGCGGCGATGCCGATGTCGACGGCCCGGCACGGGCGATCCTGCAGAAGGTCGGGCTGGGCGAACGCCTCGATCACTATCCGCGACAATTGTCCGGCGGCGAGCAGCAGCGCGTGGCCTTGGCGCGCGCGTTCGTGACCCGGCCGGCGCTGCTGTTCGCGGACGAACCCACCGGCAATCTCGATACCCGCACCGGGCAGGCGATCATCGAACTGCTGTTCGGTTTGAACGCCGATGCCGGCACCACGCTGGTGCTGGTCACGCACGATGAACATCTGGCGTCGCGCTGCCATCGCGTGCTGCGGTTGGACAGCGGCCGGTTGGTGTCGGCGTGAAGCTGCTCTCGCTGGCCTGGCGCCAGCTGCGGCGCGATCTTGCGGCCGGCGACATCCGCATCCTTGTCGCCGCGCTGGTGCTGGCGGTGGTCGCGGTGACTTCGGTCGGCTTCGTCACCGATCGCGCCGCACGCGCATTGGCGATCGAAGCGAACCGCCTGCTCGGCGGCGATGCGGTGGTGCGTGGCGATGCGCCGATCGTCGGCAAGATTCTCGAAGCCTCGAAACACAGCGGCCTGCGCCGCGCCGAAACCGTCGAACTGCCGAGCATGATTCGGGTCGGCAGCGGCGACACCGCGCGGCTGCGGCTGGGCGAACTGCGCGCATTGGGCGAAGGGTTCCCGCTGCGCGGAGAGTTCCGGATCGTCGATGCGAAAGGCGAGCGCAATATCAGCGGTGGCCCCGCGCCCGGTACCTTGTGGCTGAGCCGAGGCGGCGCCGATGCGCTGGGCGCGAAGCGCGGCGATGTCATCGGCATCGGCAGCGCCGAACTGCGCCTCGCCGCCGTCGTATTGCAGGAGCCCGACGGCGCCATCGATTATTTCAATGTCGCACCGAAAGTATTCCTCGCGATGGCCGACCTGCCAGCGACCGGGTTGATCCAGCCCGGCAGCCGCGTCGGTTACAAGCTGGTGATCGCGGGCGCACCCGCTGCGGTCGAAACCTTCGCGAAGACCGCACGCGCGGAACTCGGTCGCGGCCAGCGCGTGGAAACCATCAGCGATGCGCGCCCGGAGATCCGCTCCGCGCTGGATCGCGCCGGACGTTTTCTCGGTCTCGCGGCGCTGGTGTCGGTGGTGCTGGCAGCGGTTGCGGTGGCGATGGCCGCGCGCCGCCACAGCGAGCGCCATCTGTCCGGCGCGGCGGTGATGCGCTGCCTCGGCGCCAGCCAGCGCACGCTGGCCGCGATCCACATCGGTGAATTGCTGATCCTCGGCGTGGCCGCGAGCCTGATCGGCATCGTCATCGCGTTCGCACTGCAGTGGGCGGTCGGCGCATGGCTGGCGAAAGAACTGCAGGTCGCGATTCCGCCCGCCAGTCTGTGGCCGGCGCTGCAGGGGTTCGCGGTCGGCATCGTGGTGCTGATGTCGTTCGGCGCGCCGCCGGTGCTGGCGCTGCGTCGCGTGCCCGCGCTGCGAGTACTGCGCCGCGATCTGGATGCCACCGAACCCAGCGCATGGCTGGTCGCGCTCGCCGGTTTCAGTGGTCTGGGTACGCTGCTGTGGTGGCAGGCGGGATCGGCCAAACTCGGCGGCATCATGCTGCTGGGCATCGTCGCGACCCTGGCCGCGCTGGCGCTGATCGCTTACCTGCTGATCCTGCTGGTGCGGCGTCTGCGCTCGCGGCTGCGCGGCAGTCTGCGCTATGGCCTTGCGAACGTCAGCCGTCGCGCCGGGACCAGCATCGCGCAGGTGTCGGCGCTGGGGCTCGGACTGATGGCGCTGCTGCTGCTGACCTTCGTGCGCACCGATCTGCTCGACCGCTGGCGGCTGTCGCTGTCGGCCGATGCGCCGAATCGTTTCATCATCAACGTGCAGCCTGACCAGATCGACGGCGTGCGCGCGTTCATTGCCGAGCAGGGGGTGGCCGCGCCGAAGTTGTACCCGATGATTCGCGCGCGCCTGGTCGAACGCAACGGCAAACCCACGAGCGGCGACGACTACGGCGCACAGGGAGAACGCGCGCGGCGGCTGGCCGAACGCGAGTTCAATCTGTCGTCGGCCGATGGTTTCGGCGACGACAACAAGATCGTCGCCGGCAAGTTGTGGCCGAAGACCGGCGCGAAGACCCCGGAGCTGTCGGTGGAGGAGGGCTTCGCGGAGTCGCTGAACTGGGCGATCGGCGACCGCGTTGCGTTCGACATCGCCGGCCAGCGTTTCGAAGCCAAGGTCACCAGTCTGCGCACGGTGGAGTGGGAAAGCTTCAAGCCGAATTTCTTCGTGATCGCATCGCCCGGCGCGCTGGATGCGTATCCCGCCAGCTACATCACCGCAGTGAAAGTGCCGGCGGAGCAGAACCGCTTCACCGCCGGTCTGGTCGAGCGCTTCCCGAATCTCTCGGTAATCGATGTCGACGCGATCATCACCCAGGTGAAAAGCATCGGCGATCAGGTGGCGATGGTGGTGCAGGTGGTGTTCTGGTTCTCGCTCGCCGCCGGTGTACTGGTGCTGCTGGCGGCGGTCAGCGCAAGCCAAGACGAGCGCCTGCGCGAAGGCGGCGTGATGCGCGCGCTCGGCGGCAGCCGCAAACAGTTGCGCCTGGCGCAGGCCTCGGAGTTCCTGGTGATCGGCCTGCTGTCCGGCGTGGTCGCGGCGATTGCGGCATCGATCCTTGCCGGCGTGGTCGCCACCCAAGTGTTCGATCTGCCGTGGCAGATCAACTGGGGCATGGCGGGTGCGGGTGCGGGCCTCGGCATGCTCGCCGCGCTCGCAGCGGGTCTGTTCGCGACCCGCCGTGTGCTGGATGCGCCGCCGTCGCTGGTGCTGCGCGAGCTCGATGCCTGAGCCGGTAAATCCGCTTCCGTAGGAGGGCCTTCAGGACCGAGCTTCCGCAGCCATGGACACCTTAAGCCGTAGCCCGGAAGTCGTTCACGACTTCCGGGGATGACATGGCGAAATTGCATCCGCAAACCATCGGCGCGTTGATGGATGCGTTGCCCGCAATTCACTCTTCCGCATAAGCCCTCAACGCATCCAGTTCGGCTTGCGCCTTGCGCAGACTGCCGCCCGCAGCACCGTCTTCAAGCTTGCGGCCGAGCGCAGCGCGGCTGGGATGTCGCGACCAGCGATGGAAGATCCATGTGCCGAAAAGACCGAGCACACCGACGCCGAGGCTGATGTTCAACCAGTTCGCGAGCGGCGACGACGCGTGGGCGACGGCATAGATGTCGATGCCGAGCGACGACATCGCGAGGGTCATCATGAAGGGCACCCACATCACCCACCACGGCAGGCCCACGCACATGCCGCCGAGAAGATAGTGCTTGCGCAGTTTTGCCAGCCGGCGCTGCAGTTCGAGCACCGGCGCAGCGTGATCGATGCCGGCGATCCCGCTGCAGATGACCCCGGCTGCGATGATGGTGGCGACGCCGTAGACATGCATCACGATGCCGGCGATCAGCAGATGCGGCACGTCGGGATGCGACGCCCACACATCGACGCCGATCAGCACCATCCACGCGCCGAACAGGATCTGGATGATCTGGCCGATGAGCAGCGGGCGCAGGCTGGATTTCATCTTGTCGATGCGCTTGTCGCGCAACAGTTGGAATTGCATGGCGTTCTGCTGCTGCAGGCGCTTGTCGAGCGTCTGCCAGGCCTGCTTGAGTTCGTCGAGTTCCATGGTGGTATCCATCGTATGTGTTGTGCTCTTGAGTAAGTTCAGTCGAATGCCGGCTGGTCGATCGGATGTCCCGCCAACTGCTGGCGGATGCGCTGTTTGAGCCGGTTGAGCTTGGTCGCGACATTGCTTTCGCTGATGCCGATGACCTCGGCGATCTCGCGCTGGCTGCGGTCTTCCAGCCACAGCAGCAGCAGCGCGCGATCGATCGGCGACTGGCGGTCGATCACCGCGTACAGCGCGCGCAGCTGCTGGTCGGCCTCGTGCTGCGCGCTGCTGTCGTCGATCGCGAAGCCGGGGTGGGTGTCCTGATGGTCTTCCAGCGGCACGGCGGTCGCGCGGCCGCCGGTGCTGCGCACCTGCGAGATCGCGACGTTCAGCGCGATCCGGTACATCCAGGTGGAGAACAGGCGCGCGGGGTCGTAACCGGGGAAGGCGCGCCACAGCTGTGCGGCGATCTCCTGGGCCAGATCCTGGCGGTCGTCGGCGTGGCGGCAATAGGTGGCCGCGACTTTGAACACGATCCCGCGATGCTGGTCGAGCAGCGCGGCGAAGCGGGTTTGCGGCGAATCCATGGTGTCGGCGGTCGCGATCACAGGCAGAAATCTCGGGAGGATGCTCACATGATTCGCGGCGGCGCGGCAAAGATCACACCGGGCTGGCATAAAATGCCGCGATGACACTTTCCCCGCTTTGCCGCCGAGGCCGCCGCAATGACTGCTGATCGCCGCGACCCCGCGCTCGAAACCCTCTTCCTGCCTTTCGAAACCGGCTTGCTGACGTGGCCTGCCGAGGGCGGTGCGCCGGCTGCGAAGGTCTTGTTCATGCGCGCCCGCGACGGTTGGCCGCTGCGCCAGCAGCCGCGTCCGGGACTGATCTGCGAACAGAGCTTCAAGCCGGATGCCGAGGCGCTGCAGCGGTCGGGTTGGACCGTGGCGGAAGCTGCGGACTCGGACATGCGCTACCCGCTGGTGCTGGTGCTGCCGCCGCGTCAGCGCGACGAGGCCCGCGCGCTGTTCGCACAGGCGCTGCAGCGCTGCGCGCCGGGCGGCATCGTCGTGGCCTGCATCGCCAACGACGAGGGCGCCAAATCCGGCGAAGGTGATTTCAAGCGGCTGTGCGGGCTCGACGGCAATCTCACCAAGCATCACTGCCGCGTGTTCTGGTCGCGTCGCGACGACGCGAGCATCGATGCGGCGCTGCTGGCGCAATGGTCGACGCTGGATGCAGAGCGACCGATCCTCGATGGTCGCTTCATCAGCCGGCCCGGCGTGTTCGCATGGGATCGCATCGATCCCGCATCGCAACTGCTGGCCGAACATCTGCCCACGGATCTTCGTGGGCGCGCCGCCGATCTCGGCGCCGGTTACGGCTATCTGTCGGTCGAACTGCTGCAGCGCTGCCCGGGTATCGCGTCGCTGGATGTATACGAGGCCGAAGCGCGCGCGCTGGATCTGGCGAAGCGCAATCTTGCCGCTGCCGCCGCGCGGCTGCCGCTGCGTTTCCTCTGGCAGGACGTGGCGCTTGGATTGTCCGAACAGTACGACGTGATCGTCACCAATCCGCCGTTCCATGCGCAGCAGGGCGCCGCGCGTCCCGATATCGGCCGCGCCTTCATCGCCGCTGCGGCTGCAGCGCTGGTGCCCGGCGGACGCCTGTGGCTGGTCGCGAACCGCAATCTGCCCTACGAACTGGAGCTCGACGCGAATTTCGGCAGCGTGCGCATCGTCACCCAGCAGCAGGGCTTCAAGATCATCGAGGCGATCAAGGGCGCCGCTACGACGCCGCAGCCGGCGACGCCTGCGGCGTCGTCCGCGCGCAAACGTCGCGCACCCGGTCGCGCCGCCGAAGCGCGCGCATGGCGCGGCAACGCATGAAACTGCTGAAGCTCATCGCCAATCTCGGCTACGGCAGCCGCAAACAGGTGACGGTGCTGTTCCGCGAAGGCCGCGTCACCGATGCCGACGGCGAAGTGCTGTACACCGACGACGAACTCGGTGTGCATGCGACGCACGAAACGATTCGCGTCGATGGCGAGCCGCTCGATCCGCCGCAGGGCTTGCTGCTGATGCTGCACAAACCGCCCGGCTACGTGTGCTCGACCAAGGACAAGGGCCGGCTGATCTATGATCTGCTGCCGCCGCGTTTCCGTCTGCGCGATCCGGTGCTGTCCAGCGTCGGCCGGCTCGATCGCGAGACCAGCGGCCTGCTGCTGCTGACCGACGACGGCGCGCTGCTGCACCGGATCATTTCGCCGAAGTCGGCGTTGCCGAAAGTCTATGAAGCCACGCTGGCGAATCCGCTGCGCGGCGACGAGGCCGCGCTGTTCGCCAGCGGTACGCTGATGCTGGAATCCGAACAGAAACCGCTGCTGCCCGCCGAGATGGAAGTGCTGGCGCCGCAGCGCGCGCGCCTGACCCTGCATGAAGGCCGCTATCACCAGGTGCGGCGGATGTTCGCGGCCGCCGGCAACCATGTCGAAGCGTTGCATCGGGTGTCGGTGGGCGGCGCGACGCTGGACGATCTGCCTTCGGGCGACTGGCGTGCAATGGATGATGCGGATCGGGTGAAGTTGTTCGCGGGTTGAACTGCGGGAATTTCCCTGTGAGTGCCGTATAAATCGCCGCTATTCCACCAGCAGTTTTCGAAAGCCTTCGAGGCCGAGCTTCTCCATCGTCTGCAGATTGCGTTCGACGATGATGTCCGCGTCCGGGTACGCGGCGACCGCTTTATCGAGGCTCGCTTCGCGCAGCAGATGCAGGGTGGGGTAGGGCGCGCGATTGGTGCAGTTGCCCGGGTCGTCGGGCTCGGTGTCTGCGAACCGGTAATCGGGGTGGAAGCTGGCGACCTGCAGGTCGCCGTCGAGTTCCAGCGCTTCGATCAGCGCATCGACGCGATCGAGGAAATCGTTGTAGTCGAGAAAATCGGTCAGCACCTGCGGATGCACGAGCAGCGTCGTGTCGGTCTGGTCGGCCGGGGTGTCGCGCAGACGCAGCAGTTCTTCGGCGAGTTCTTCCAGCAGATCTTCCGCCAGTTCGGCGTCGCTCAGCACGAACCGTACCTGCTGTTTGACGTACACGGCTTTGGCGAACGGACAGAGATTCAGGCCGATCACCGCGCGCTCCAGCCAGCGGCGCGTGGCGGCGATTTCGACAGGCTCGCTGGCGCCGGGTGGAAGCGGGTCGTTCATCGATTCAGTCGCGGAAATTGTCGAACTGCAGCGGGCGCTCGAATTCCATGCCGCGCAGCAGCGCCATCGCCGCCTGCAGATCGTCGCGCTTCTTGCCGTTGACGCGCAGTTTGTCGCCGTTGATCTGGGTGTCGACTTTCAGTTTGGCGTCCTTGAGCGCCGACTGGATTTTTTTCGCCAGTTCGCGTTCGATGCCCTGCTGTACTTTGATCTTCTGGCGCGCGCCGGCGAGATTGGTGTCGATGTCGCCGGCGTCGAGGCAGCGGGCATCGATCTTCCGCGCGATCATCCGCAGCCGCAGGATGTCCTGCATCTGTTGCAACTGGAATTCGCTGGGCGCGGTGAGCGCGACGGTCCCGTCTTCGAGGGCGAAGGTCGCATCCACGCCCTTGAAATCGAAGCGCGTGGTCAGTTCGCGACTGGCCTGGTCGACGGCGTTGGTCAGTTCGTGCAGGTCGACTTCGGAGACGATATCGAAAGAGGGCATGGCGGCAGGGTCGGCGGCGAGGTTGGCGGCGGGGTGCGCAGATTAACCGATGCCGCACGCGTCGTGCGCGCCGCCCGGGACATGGCTGCGTGCGGTGCCGGATGTCATCGTTTCACCGTCATTGCTTCACCAGCTCCACCCGACGATTCTTGGCGCGGCCGGCCTCGCTGCCGTTGTCGGCGACCGGCTGGCCTTGGCCGAAACCCCTCGACTGCAAACGCGAAGGGTCGATGCCCAGACCGATCAACGCACCGAGCACGCTGCGTGCGCGGGCAGTCGACAGTTGCTGGTTGTGCGCCGCCGTGCCGTGGTTGTCGGTGTGGCCTTCGATCGACAGCTTCAGCTTTGGATCGGCGTTGAGCAGCTTGTTGATCTCTTCCAGCAGGGGTTGGGCGTCCGGGCGGAGCGTCGCTTTGTCGACATCGAAGTTGATATGCAGCGCGACCCGCCCGTCGGCATCGAGGGCTTTTTTCATCGCTGATGCGCTGAGGAAGCCGACCGATTGCTTCATGCCCTCGCGCTGCAGCACCACGATATAGCCGTGCAGGGGAATCGCGCCGGTGCTGACCTGCACCCAGTATTCCTGGTTGCCCTGGCGGAGCAGATAGGTGTTGTTGTCGCAGTCGATGCCCGCGCAGGTGCCGTGGTAATGCTTGTCCAGCAGTTCGCGCCCGCCGAAGGCATCGACGACATCGTCGGTGTATGCGGTCTTGCTGATCTTGACGCCGCCGAGCGCGAGGATCGCGTTCTCGTAATTGCGCTGGAACGCGATCGCGGTGTAGCGGCGCAGATCGGTCGCGTCCAGCGAGTACATGCTGCGCGCGACCTTGCCTTCGATCGCGACGATCTTGTTGCCTGCGATCATGTGCTCGCGATCGAAGTCGGCATTGCGGTCGCCTTCGCCGAGGACGCTCTCCTGGCCGTCGGGTGCCTTGAAGAACGGAAACGGCGGCAGGGTCGCGGTGCTTTCCGGCACGGTGACTGGATCGAAGTCGGGCTGCCTGGGGGGCGGGACATTCGCAGGCCCGGCGGGGGCGGTCTCGGCGGACGATCCCGATCCCGCATTGCCGGCTGCAGGGCCGCCACGATCGCATGCGGCCACACAGAACGCGGCCAGCAAAGACAGACAGAGCAGGCGCAGGGCAGCGTTCGGGGACATGGCGATTCCTCGTGCAGAGGGCTGCAAGCTTGCACTAAAACGTCTGAATCGACATCCGCAGGCGATGCGGGCCACGCGCTGTCGGCAGCTGTCGAACTGCGGCGCCTCCGGTCGAAAGGCTCACCATTCGTGCCGCATCACAGCTTCACCAGCTCCACGCGGCGGTTCTTGGCCCGACCGCCGTCGCTGGTGTTGTCGGCCAGCGGTTTGTCCTGCCCGAAGCCCTTGGACTGAAGCCGTGCGGGATCGATGCCCAGGCCGACCAATGCGCCGAGCACGCTGCGCGCGCGCGCAGTCGACAGCTCCTGGTTGTGCGCGGCCGTGCCGGTGTTGTCGGTGTGGCCTTCGATCGACAGCTTCAGCGCCGGGTCGCCGTCGAGCAGTTTCCGGATCTCGGCGACCACCGGCTGCGCGTCGGCGCGCAGCGTCGCTTTGTCCACATCGAAATTGATGTACAGCGCGACGCGGCCGTCGGCGTCGATCGCTTTTTTCATCGCCGAGGCATCGAGGAAACCGAGCGACTGTTTCATGCCTTCGCGTTCAAGCACGGTGACGTAACCGTGCAGCGGCCCTGCGCCCGTACTCACCTGGATCCAATATTCCTTGCCGCCCTGGCGGATCAGGTAAGTGTGGTTTTCGCAGTCGTAATCGCCGGGGCAGATGCCGTAGAAATGCTCGCGGACCTTGTCGTATCCGCCGAAAGCCTCGACGACCGGATTGGTGTACTGGGTCTGGCTGATGCGTACGCCGCCGAGGTCGCGGATCGCGTTCTCGTAGTTGCGATGGAATTCGATCGCGGTGTACTGGCGCTGTTCCGGATTGGTGAGCTGGAACTGGTCGCGGACGATCCTGCCTTCGATCGCGACGATCCTGTCGCCGGCGATCATGTGCGCGCGATCGAAATTGATGTTGCGGTCTTTCTCCGAAAATGTGGTGATCAGGCCTTCGGGGGTCTTGAAGAACGGGAACGGCGGCAGCGTCGCGGTGCTTTCCGGCACGCTGGCGGGGTCGAATTCTGCCGCTGCAGGTGCGGCGGTTTCGGCGGGCACGGCCGGCGGCGCGACGGGCGCCGCTTCGGCGACGGGCGGCGAGTCCGCGGGGCCGGCGGGGGGCGGGGTATCGCTACCGCCGCGGTCGCAGGCGGCCATGGACAGTGCGCCGAGCGTCAGACAGAGCAGGCACAGGGCGCGGCTGGCGTTCGGAGACATGGCGGATACCCATGGTGTGAGGAAGGTGACATCTGAAAACGCGAAAATCGGCGTCTGGAGGTCATTCCAGCGAAACATCGTGTCGCACCGGGGTGCTGGCGCTGGGTGGCGACTGCCTTCATCCTGCAGGCATGACGTTCCCCCATCCCTCCGGGCCCGCCGGCGCGCACCGCTGGCGCGCGGCCCTGTTCATGCTTGCAGCCGTCGGCCTGTTCTCATTGATGGACGCCGGCTTGAAACTGCTGTCGGCGCACTATCCGCCGATGCAGGTGGCGGCGCTTCGCGGCGGTGCCTCGCTGCCGTTCGTCCTGGTGTGGGTGTTGGCGACCGTGGGTGCGCGCAGTCTGTTCCGGGTGCGCTGGCCGCTGCATCTGCTGCGTGCCGTGCTCGGCATCCTGATGATGGCGCCCTTCGTCTACGCCCTGCGCACCTTGCCGCTGTCCACCGCCTACACGATCTTCTTCATCGCGCCGCTGCTGATCACCGCGCTGTCGGTGCCGATCCTGGGCGAACGGGTCGGGCCGCGACGCTGGACCGCGATCGTGGTCGGCTTCCTCGGCGTCATGGTGGTGCTGCGCCCCACCGGCGAAGGCATCGGCAGTCTGGCCGGGCTGGCGGTGCTGCTGGCGGCGTTCGGCTATGCGGTCTCCGCGATCACGGTGCGGGTGCTGGCCCGGACCGACAGCAGTCAGGCGATCGTGGTCTGGCTGTTGGCGTCGATGGCACTGGGCGCCGGCCTGCTGGCACTGCCGCACTGGGTGCCGATCCGCAGCGCGGATCTGTGGCTGATCGCGGGCGTGGGCATCGCCGGTGCGCTTGGCCAATACACCATCACCGAGGCGTTCCGTCAGGGCGAGGCTTCGTTGATTGCGCCGCTGGAATACAGCGCCCTGCTCTGGGGCGTGCTGCTGGATTTCAGTCTCTGGGGCGTGCTGCCCGACGGCATGACCTGGGTCGGCGCGGCGATCATCGTGCTCAGCGGCCTGTATCTGCTGCGCCGCGAGCGCGTCCACCTGGAGGCCGAGCATCCCTGATTCGCCACGGATTCGTAATGGATTCGCAGTGCTGCCCGTTGTCCTCTGCCGCACAGGTCCTGCGTTCTGCTCGGGTTGTCACCCATCCTCACGGAGCCACACCCCATGCAACGCAAGCACATCCTCGGTTTGAGTCTTGCCGTCGCCGCCCTCGCATCGGTCGCCGCCTATGCGCAGAAAAGCATTCTGCTGCGCGACGACGCCATTCGCGGCGTGTCCGCCGATCTCCCCGTGACCGCCAAGCAGCGCGTACTGAGCCAGCGCGCCAGCCAGCTCGGCCCGCAGATCGCCGCCAAGCGCGCGCCGATCGCGGCGAAACTCGCCGACCCGATCTATCCGGTGACCGAGGACGAGGTCTACGACGTCGACAGCTTCGGCCGCTACGTGAAGTGGCTGGGACTGACCAGCGCCTTCATCAACGTGCAGTCGGGCTGCCCGAAGCCGACCACGCCGGACGAGTACTGCCAGGAATTGAACACGACCCCGGGCGCCTTCACTTCCTTCACATTCAATGACGCCGCGCGCATCAAGCTGCCGAAGGGCGCCTCGAATTCGATCCTGTGCTACTGGTTCTCGCCGGTGCTCACCGTGAATTACAGCAACCCGACCGCCGCCCGCGTAATCGGCCGTTTCCGCTACACCCCGACCTTGACCATCGAGAACCCGGTGTTGTCCGACCCGGCGCTGATCGACCCGACGACCGGGGCGCCGTTCGGCGGCCAACTGCTGACCTCGATGACGTCTTCCGAACGCTTCGAAGAGGCGCTCGAGCCCGGCGTCACCCTCAACGAGCGGACCCGCGATTCCACCATCTGCATGGCCGGCTTCATCAGCCACAAGTCGCTGATCCTGAACTACGGCCTGACCCCGGCCCAGGCGGACGACTTCTTCGCCAGCCCGACCACGGTCCGCATGAACGTCAGCGGCAGCACCCAGTACGTCGGCAACGCTTCGATGGTGTTCGGCCTGCGCATCGTCGGCGACTGACCTGTTGCGGGTTTCGCTGGCATCGATCGCTGCGGCCGGACTTGTCTTGCCGCAGCTGTCCGGCCGCAGCTGTCCTGTCCGAATGCGGCTCCGCGTTCAGTCCGGTACCCGTCAACCTCCCGGAGCGCATCACCATGCAACGCAAGCACGTCCTCGCACTGAGTCTCGCCACCGCCGCCCTGGCCTCGGTCGCGGTCTACGCCCAGAAAGGCGGCCCGTCGAAGCACGAGATCATCGAAGCGGTTTCGCCGGATTTGCCCGCCGCCCAATCCCGGCAAGCTGCAGCGCAGCGGAAAGCCAAGGCGATGACGGCCAGCACGGGCGCCGTCAAGGCCGCCGCAGCGCCGACCGTAGAGGACGTCTACGACGTCGATTCCTTCAAACGCAACGTGACCTGGCTGGGCTTGGCCAGCGCATTCATCAACCTCAGCGACACCTGCCCCACCGACCCGGACAATCCGGACGAACTGTGCCAGGTGCTGGCGCCGGCCCCGGGCTTCACCAGCTTCAATTTCGAGGATGCCGCGCACATCACCCTGCCCGGCAAGTCGGCGAATTCGCTGCTGTGCTACTGGTTCTCGCCGGTGTTGAACGTCAACTACGCCAACTTCGGCGCCACGCCCACCTACGGCCGCCTGCGCTACAGCCCGACGCTGACCATCGAGAATCCGGTGCTCGACGATCCGGCGCTGATCGATCCGACCACCGGCGCACCGTTCGGCGGCCAGTTCCTCACCAGCATGACCGCCAGCGAGAGCTTCGTGGTGCCGTTGGATCCGGGCGTCAATTTCACCGAGCGCACCCGCGACTCCGCCGTGTGCATGGCGGGCTTCGTGTCGAAGCGGGCGCTGACCGACAACTACGGACTGACCGACGCGCAGGCCAAGGAATTCTTCAAGCAGCCGACGACGATCCGCCTCAACGTGTCCGGCTCGGCCCAGAACGTCGGTTTCGCGTCGATGGTCTTCGGTCTGCGCGTGGTGGGCGACGAACGCTGATCCAGCGAAGCGGAATGCTTGCCTGACCATTGCGACACGCAGAGCCCGGCTTGGTGCCGGGCTTTGTCTTGTCGGAGCGCAGCGGTGCTGCGCTGCGATGCACGATGACGACGTGCCGGCGAAGGTGTAGCGTCCGGTTCGATCCAGCAGGGAAAAGCCACGGCGTATCGGGTGACCGACGCGGAGCGATGTTCGCGCAGACGCCAGCTTCCCAGTCATCGAAGTCGTCGAGGGTGTGAATGGTCTCCAGCGCAGCGAAAACCGTCGATGCCTACCTTGCCGAACTGCCGCCGGAGCGGCGTGCGGTGATCGCCGCCATGCGCGACCGTGTCAACGCGCATCTGCCGCCGGGTTACGAGGAAACCATGAACTGGGGGATGATCACTTGGCAGATCCCGCTGGCACGCTATCCGATCACCTACAACAAACAGCCGCTCGCCTACGTGGCGCTGGCCGCGCAGAAGAACAACTACGCGCTGTATCTGACGGGCGTCTATGCCGCAGGCGAGCAGGAGCGCAAGCTGCGCGCCGGTGCCGCAGCGCTGGGCAAGAAGCTGGACATGGGCAAGAGCTGCGTGCGTTTCAGGAACATCGAGGATCTGCCGCTGGACGTCATCGGCGAACTCATCGCCAGCATGTCGGTGGAGGCCTATATCGCGAGCCATGAAGCAGGGCGCGGCATCGCGGGTTGAGTCGAACCGGCGACATCCGCCGCAGTATGGCCGCGTGCTGAATACGTTTTCGGCTTCCACGCAAGCCGGTCGATGCGCCCGGACCGGGTGTTGTGGTTGGCGCGCGGCCCATCCGCGGCCACAATAGCCCGATGCCATCGCCGCCCGGCGCAGGCGCGACCACCAAGGCCCGCACATGACAGATATGAAGGAAGCCCTCGTTCCCGACATCGGCGATTTCACCGGTATCCCGGTCATCGAGATTCTGGTCGCCGTCGGCGACACCGTCGCCAAGGATCAGGGACTGGTGACGCTGGAGTCGGACAAGGCGACCATGGAAGTGCCCGCGCCGTTCGCCGGCACGGTCCGCGAACTCAAGGTCAAACTCGGCGACAACGTGTCCGAAGGCAGCGTGGTCGCGATCATCGAAGCCGCCGTCGAAACGGCCGATGTTGCCCCGTCCGTTACTGTGACAACGGCGCCCGCACCTGCACCTGCAGCGCCGCCTCCGGTCGCAGCCGCGCCCACGCCTGCCGCAGCGCCGCCCGCATCTGCTGCCGCAGCGAGCGCCCCGATGGGCGCAGGCTTGCCGCCGGTGCGCTTCGAGGCCGACGCCGTGCTGCCCGACAAGGTGCCCTACGCCAGCCCCGCCGTGCGCCTGTTCGCGCGCGAGCTGGGCGTCGATCTGGCCCGCGTCGCCGGCAGCGCCCGCGGCGGACGCATCAGCAAGGAAGACGTGCAGCAGTTCGTCAAATCCGCATTGCAGAGCGGCGCCGTTGCAGGAGGGGTTTCAGCTCCGATGGGCGGAGGATTGAACCTGCTTCCCTGGCCGAAAGTCGATTTCGCGAAATTCGGCGAAATCGAAACCCGCGAACTGTCGAGGATCAAGAAAATCTCCGGTGCCAACCTCGCGCGCAACTGGGCGATGATCCCGCACGTTACCCAGCACGACGATGCCGACATCACCGATCTGGAAGACCTGCGCGTCGCGCTCAACAGGGAAAACGAAAAAGCCGGAATCAAACTCACGATGCTCGCGTTTCTCATGAAAGCGGTCGTGTCTGCGATGCAGAAATATCCCGACTTCAACGCTTCGCTCGACGCCGACGGCGGCACGCTGGTGCTGAAGAAATATTTCCACATCGGCTTCGCCGCCGATACGCCGAACGGCCTGGTGGTGCCGGTGGTGCGCGATGTCGACAGGAAGGGCGTGATCCAGATTGCGCAGGAAACCGGCGAGCTCGCGAAGAAAGCCCGCGATGGCAAACTCGGCCCGGCGGAAATGAGCGGCGGCTGTTTTTCGATCAGCTCGCTCGGCGGCATCGGCGGCACCGGCTTCACACCGATCGTGAATGCGCCGGAAGTCGCGATCCTCGGCGTATCGAAATCGGCGATCAAACCGGTGTGGGACGGCAAACAATTCGCGCCGCGCCTGATCCTGCCGCTGTCGCTGTCCTACGACCATCGCGTGATCGACGGCGCCTCCGCCGCGCGCTTCACCGCATATCTGGCGCAGTTGCTCGCCGATATGCGACGAGTGCTGCTGTAGGGCGGGCCCTGGCCCGCCATCGTGCGGGCGCGGAAGCGATTGCGACGACCATCGGTGGGCCAAGGCCCACCCTACGAGAGATGCGGCGATGACGAACAGTATTGAAGTGAAAGTCCCCGACATCGGCGACTTCGACAAGATCCCGGTGATCGAGATTCTGGTGAAGGTCGGCGAGACCGTCGCCAAGGATCAGGGGCTGGTGACGCTGGAATCCGACAAGGCGACGATGGAAGTGCCGTCGTCCGCTGCGGGCGTGGTGAAAGAGATCAAGGTGAAACTCGGGGACGGCGTGTCCGAGGGCAGTGTGATCGCCATCGTCGAAACTGCCGCCGTAACGCCTCTCGCGCTTGCGGGAAAGGTCGTCGCGCACAGCGCGGCGGGTGAGGTCGCTTCGGTCAAAAGCCCCTCACCCCAGCCCTCTCCCGCAGACGGGAGAGGGGGCGAAAAAGCCGACATCGAATGCCGCATGCTCGTGCTCGGCGCAGGCCCCGGCGGCTACACCGCCGCATTCCGCAGCGCCGATCTCGGTCTCGACACCGTACTGGTCGAACGCTACGCCGCGCTCGGCGGCGTCTGCCTCAACGTCGGCTGCATTCCGTCGAAAGCGCTGCTGCACGCGGCCAATGTGATCGACGAAGCCGCGCATGCGAAGGATTACGGCATCGACTTCGGCGCGCCGAAGATCGCCCTCGATGCGCTGCGCGGTTACAAGGAAAAAGTCGTCGGTCAGCTCACCAAGGGGCTCGCCGGCATGTCCAAGCAGCGCAAGGTGCGCGTGGTGCAGGGCAGCGGCACGTTCGTATCGCCGAACGAAATCGAAGTGCGCAGCGATGCAGGCACGCAGTTGATCCGTTTCGAGCAATGCATCATCGCCGCCGGCTCGCAGCCGGTGAAGCTGCCTGCGTTCCCTTGGGACGACCCGCGGGTAATGGATTCCACCGACGCGCTCGAACTGAAAGACATTCCGAAGACGCTGCTGGTCGTCGGCGGCGGCATCATCGGTCTGGAAATGGCGACGGTGTATCGCGCGCTCGGCAGCGCGGTGACCGTGGTCGAATTCATGGACCAGATCATGCCCGGCGCCGACACCGATCTGATCAAGCCGCTCGCCGATCGCCTGAAAAAGCAGGGCGTCGCAATCCATCTGAAAACGAAAGTGACCGAGGCCAAAGCGACCGACGTCGGCATCGTCTGCGGCTTCGATGGCGCCAGCATTCCGGCGAGCGATACCTACGATCGCGTACTCGTCGCGGTCGGCCGCACCCCGAACGGCAACAAGCTCGACGCCGGCAAAGCGGGCGTCGCTGTGACCGAGCGCGGCTTCATCAACGTGGATCGGCAGATGCGCACCAACGTGGCGCATATCTTCGCGATCGGCGACATCATCGGCCAGCCGATGCTCGCGCACAAAGCCACCCACGAAGGCAAACTCGCGGCGGAAGTCGCGGCCGGCGAAAAGAAAGAGTGGGTCGCGCGCGTGATTCCGTCGGTGGCCTACACCGATCCGGAAATCGCCTGGGTCGGCGTCACCGAAACCGAAGCGAAAGCCAAGGGGTTGAAGATCGGCGTCGGCAAGTTCCCGTGGGCGGCCTCGGGCCGCGCCATCGGCATCGGCCGCACCGAAGGCTTCACCAAACTGATCTTCGACGAAACCAGTCA
The DNA here is from genome assembly GCA_017302135.1 of Lysobacterales bacterium. GTDB lineage: Bacteria > Pseudomonadota > Gammaproteobacteria > Xanthomonadales > Xanthomonadaceae > Lysobacter_I. Next base: position 18,308 of record JAFLDZ010000007.1, read on the forward strand.
TCGCGTGATCGGCGGCGGCATCGTCGGCGTGCATGCGGGCGATCTGATCGCCGAAGTCGGCCTCGCGATCGAAATGGGCTGCGAAGTCGCCGATATCGGCCACACCATCCACCCGCACCCCACGCTCAGCGAATCGGTGGGCATGGCGGCGGAAGTGTTCGATGGCACGATTACCGATCTTTACTTGCCCAGGAAGGCCAAGTAGGCGGATTTGTACATTCCGAAGAAGAAGGATGCATGCCGGGTCTGATCAAGGGCCCGCGTGCGCTGGAAGCCGCTGCACACCGGGCCTTCCCGGGCTGACGCCGTGCCCGCCCCACAGACAAGACGAAGCCCCGGCTTGGGGCCGGGGCTCCGGTTGCCTGCACTACAGCCGCCGAGGGTCGGCGAAGGAGAGTCGTGCAGGACGGGATGACAGACTGTGGTCCATGACGGAAGTTCCTGCGGGCTTTGCCGGCAACATCGCCACTTGGGCATTGAATAGCGTCCCCTGTGCCGTCGCAAGCTCGTTTTCCAGTAGAAAAATGCTGAAAAAACAATCGGTTGAGTCCAGCAATTGCGTCCAGTGCCCGACCATCGTCGAGGTTGCCCCGGAAAACAGCGGACTGTTATACTTTTGCGGCTTCGCGGGGCGGTTTTCGATCACAAGCATGTCTTGGGACCGGCCGCCCCGACGCTTCTGCCACTACCCGGGTGCCGCGTGCTGAATTCTGTCGCTGCGGGCCGTCGGCTGGCGCGACGTACGGTGCTGATGCAGACCGTCGCCACGCTGCTCGCCGCACTGGTCTGCCTGTCGTTCGGTGCGCAAGCTGCGCTCGGTGGGCTGGTCGGAGGCGCCGCGATGACCTTGGGCAGCGCTCTGGCTGCTTGGGGTGCGTTCTCGGGGGGCGTGGTCGGCGCGGAAGCTGCGTTCGGCCGACTGCTGCTGGGGTTGGCGGCGAAATGGATCGTGGTGGTCGCGGGGCTGTTGCTCGCGATCGCCGTCTGGAAACTGCCGGCGCTGCCGGTGCTCGCCGGAGCGGCCGTGGCTGCATCGGCGTTGTTGTTCACCGCGAGATCGGGGCTGCGTCGAGATTGACCGCAGCCGGATCGAGCGGATCGTTTGATTGATCGTCGCGAACACCCTCGCGGCGGAACCGTGGACTTGAGGGCGACAGCGTGAGTGCTGAACAAAGCAGTGGCGGACTGACCGAATACATCGTCCATCACCTGACCCATAACAAGGCGGCGTTGGGCAATGGCGTCATCCACCTCGATTCCTGGGTGATTTCGCTGGTACTCGGCCTGCTGGGCTGCTTCCTGCTGTGGACCCAGGCGCGCAAAGCCACTTCCGGCGTGCCGTCGAAAGGGCAGGCCTTCGTCGAACTGGTGGTCGAATTCGTCGACAACCAGGTCAAGGACACCTTCCATGGCGATCGCCGTTTCATCGCGCCGCTGGCGCTGACGATCTTCGTCTGGGTCGCCTTCATGAACACCATGGACCTGCTGCCGCTCGATCTGCCGGGCTGGCTGATCACGCAGGTCGCCGGTCACGAAGTCGCGCATCACACCTACGCGCGCATGGTCCCCACCGCCGACATCAACACCACGTTCGGCATGTCGATCACCGTGTTTCTGCTGATCATCTTCTACTCGATCAAGGCCAAGGGCGGCTGGGGCTTCACCAAGGAGCTCTTCACCGCGCCGTTCCACGCGCACGGCACCTTCGCCAAGATCGTGCTGGCCCTTCCGAATCTTTTCCTCAATCTCGTCGAATACCTCTCGAAGCCGGTCAGTCTGGGCATGCGACTGTTCGGCAACATGTATGCGGGCGAGCTGGTGTTCATGCTGATCGCCGGCCTGTTCGCCTCGGTCTATACCTTCGTCCCCGGCGTGCTGATCAACGCCGGCTGGGCGATCTTCCACGTCCTGATCATCCTGCTGCAGGCCTTCATCTTCATGGTGCTGACCGTCGTGTATCTCGCGATGGCGCACGAGCACCACTGATTCCGCGTTTCAGACTCTCTTTCGCAATCGACATTTTCGTTTCGTCCTTCCACTCAAGTTCAACCGGAGATCCACCATGGAATTCATCGCCAACGTCCAGGGCTTCACCGCCATCGCCATCGGCATCATCGTCGGCCTCGGTGCGCTCGGCGCAGCGCTCGGCATCGGCATCATGGGCTCGAAGTTCCTCGAGTCGGCCGCCCGTCAGCCGGAGCTGGTCCCGATGCTGCAGGGCCGCATGTTCCTGCTCGCCGGTCTGATCGACGCGGCGTTCCTGATCGGCGTCGGCGTGGCGATGATGTTCGCGTTCGCGAACCCGCTGCTGGCGGCGTTGAACGGCTGATCCGGCGCGCGACCGCTTCGGCGGCCGCGTCCATCGCCTGAAGTTGCCGCGGCACGACGCCGCGGCATTCACCGACCCGCAGGGCATGTTTTGCAGGGCACGTCATGAATCTGAATTACACCTTGCTGGGCCAGATGTTGTCGTTCGCGATCCTCATCTGGTTCACCGTCAAGTTCATCTGGCCGCCGTTGATGAAGGCGATCGAAGACCGTCAGCAGAAGATCGCTGAAGGCCTCGCTGCGGCCGACAACGCGCAGAAAAATCTCGCCCAGGCCGAGGAAAAGGTCAACGAAGAGCTGAAGCTCGCCCGCACCAAGGCCAACGAGATCATCGATCAGGCCCACCAGCGCGCGAATCAGATCGTCGATCAGGCCAAGAACGACGCCGTCGCCGAAGCCAGCCGGCAGAAAGCGCTGGCCGAGGCCGACATCGCCGCCGCCGCCAATCGCGCCAAGGAAGATCTGCGCAAGCAGGTGTCCGCCCTGGCCGTGAGCGGTGCCGAAAAGCTGCTGAAGCGCGAGATCGATGCCAACGCCCACAAGGCGCTGATCGACGAACTCGCCGCCCAGCTCTGACCGGACGAATCGACCGATGAGCCAGGCTCTCACCCTCGCACGCCCTTATGCCCGCGCCGCCTATGCGATCGCGCGCGACAACGGCGCCGCGCCGCAGTGGTCCGAAGCGCTCGGTTTCGCTGCGCGCGTCGCCGCCGATCCGCGCGTGCAGGCGCTGCTCGGCCATCCGCAGCTCGGTCGCGGCGACGCGGTCGCGCTGCTGTCGCCGCCGGCTGCAGGCAATACGGCCGCGCCGGACCTCTTCGGCAACGATCTGTTCGGCAATTTCCTCGCGCTGCTGGCCGACAACCGTCGCCTGCCGCTGCTGCCGGAAATCGCCGGCCTGTTCGAAGAACTGCGCGCCGATGCCGAACACATCGTCAAAGCCCGGATCACGTCGGCGACGACGCTGCCGGCGTCCGAAATCGAGAGCATCAAGGTTGCGTTGAAGCGTCGCTTCGGCCGCGATGTCGAGCTCACGACGGCGGTCGACGAGAGTCTGATCGGCGGTGCGGTGATCGACGCCGGCGACGTGGTCATCGACGGTTCGCTCAAGAGCAAGCTTTCGCGTTTGCAGTCCGCGCTCGCCAACTGACGTGCCTGCCTAACCACACGCATTCATTTCACGCTGGCGGTCACGCCGGCACAAGGGAACCACCATGGCTACCACCCAGCTCAACCCGTCCGAAATCAGCGAACTGATCAAGACCCGCATCGAGAAGGTCAAGCTCTCCGCTGAATCGCGCAACGAAGGTACCGTCACCTCGGTGTCCGACGGCATCGTGCGCATCCACGGCCTGGCCGACGTCATGCAGGGCGAAATGATCGAACTGCCCAGCAACACGACCGCGCTGGCGCTGAACCTCGAGCGCGACTCGGTCGGCGCCGTGGTCCTCGGCGATTACAAGACCCTGCGCGAAGGCGATACCGCCAAGACCACCGGCCGCATCCTCGAAGTGCCGACCGGTCCGGAACTGCTGGGTCGCGTCGTCAACGCACTGGGCGAAGCCATCGACGGCAAAGGTCCGATCGAAGCCAAGACCTCCTCGCCGGTGGAAGCCATCGCTCCGGGCGTGATCTGGCGCAAGTCGGTGTCGCAGCCGGTGCAGACCGGCTACAAGTCGGTCGACGCGATGATCCCGATCGGTCGCGGCCAGCGCGAGCTGATCATCGGCGACCGCCAGACCGGCAAGACCGCACTGGCGATCGACGCGATCATCAACCAGAAGCATTCCGGCATCAAATGCATCTACGTGGCGATCGGTCAGAAGAACTCGACCATCTCCAACATCGTGCGCAAGCTGGAATCCAACGGCGCGATGGCGTACACCACGGTCGTCGCCGCTTCCGCGTCCGAATCTGCCGCGATGCAGTACATCGCCGCCTACTCCGGCTGCACCATGGGCGAATACTTCCGCGATCGCGGCGAAGACGCGCTGATCATCTACGACGATCTGTCCAAGCAGGCCGTGGCCTACCGCCAGATTTCGCTGCTGCTGCGCCGCCCGCCGGGCCGCGAAGCGTATCCGGGCGACGTGTTCTATCTGCACAGCCGCCTGCTCGAACGCGCCGCGCGCGTGTCGGAAGACTATGTCGAGAAGTTCACCAATGGCGCGGTGAAGGGCAAGACCGGTTCGCTGACCGCGCTGCCGATCATCGAAACCCAGGCCGGCGACGTGTCGGCATTCGTGCCGACGAACGTCATTTCCATTACCGACGGCCAGATCTTCCTCGAAACCGACCTGTTCAACGCCGGTATCCGTCCGGCCGTGAACGCCGGCATCTCGGTGTCGCGCGTCGGTGGCGCCGCCCAGACCAAGATCATGAAGAAGCTGTCGGGCGGTATCCGTATCGCGCTCGCCCAGTACCGTGAGTTGGCCGCGTTCGCGCAGTTCGCCTCGGACCTCGACGAAGCCACACGCAAGCAGCTGGAACGCGGTCAGCGCGTGACCGAGCTGATGAAGCAGAAGCAGTACGCCCCGATGTCGGTCGCCGAGCAGTCGCTGTCGATCTACGCCGTGGACAAGGGCTACATGGACGACGTGCCGGTGAGCAAGATCGGCGCGTTCGAGGAAGCCCTGCACGCCCATTTCTTCAACACCAAGGGCGACGTGCTGGCCAAGATCAACGAAGCGGGCGACTGGAACGACGAGCTGGAAGCCGCGTTCAAGGCCGGCATCGAAGAGTTCGTGAAGACCGGTTCCTGGTAAGCGTTTGTAGGGTGGGCTTTATGCCCACCACATGCGGGATCGACATCATGGCGGCGGTTTGAAGTCACGATGGTGGGCATAAAGCCCACCCTACGGGAAGAGAGAGATGGCAGGCGGCAGAGAAATCAAAACCAAGATCAAGTCGGTGCAGAACACCCGCAAGGTGACGCGCGCACTGGAAATGGTCTCGGCTTCCAAGATCCGCAAGGCGCAGGACCGCATGAAGGCCTCGCGCCCGTATGCGCGCGCGATGAAACAGGTCATCGGCCACCTCGCGCAGGCGAACTCCGAGTTCCACCATCCGTACCTGGTGGAGCGCAAGGACATCAAGCGCGTCGGCTACGTCATCGTGTCCTCCGACCGCGGTCTCGCCGGCGGCCTCAACAACAACCTGTTCCGCAAGCTGCTCGGCGAAATCCGCAACTGGCAGCAGCAGGGCGTCGAAGTCGACGTGGTCACCATCGGCCAGAAGGCCACGGTGTTCTTCCGCCGGATCAAGGTCGACATGCTCGCGTCGGTGACCCATCTGGGCGATACCCCGCACGTGGACCAGCTGGTCGGCGTGATCAAGGTGATGCTGGATGCGTACAGCAGCGGCAAGGTCGACCGCGTGTTCATGGTCTACAACGACTTCGTCAACACCATGACCCAGCGCGCGGCGTTCGATCAGCTGCTGCCGCTGCCGCCGTCCGATACCGCCGTCGCTCCGCACGACTGGGATTACATCTACGAGCCCGATGCGCAGACCGTGCTGGAGCACGTGCTCACGCGCTACGTCGAGTCGCTGGTGTACCAGGCGGTGATGGAGAACGTGGCGTCCGAACACGCGGCGCGCATGGTGGCGATGAAGGCCGCCAGCGACAACGCGACCAAGATGATCGACAGCCTGAATCTGATCTACAACAAGGCGCGCCAGGCGGCGATCACCCAGGAAATTTCCGAGATCGTCGGCGGCGCTGCGGCGGTTTAAACCCAATTCCTTGTGGGAGCGGTTTCAGCCGCGACCAGTCATGTCCGGGGCTGAAGCCCCTCCCACATAAAAGCAAATCCAAAAGTTCCAGAGGACACAGTGATGAGCAACCAGGGCAAGATCGTTCAGATCATCGGCGCGGTCGTCGACGTCGAGTTCCCGCGTGAGAGCGTGCCGAAGATTTACGACGCGCTGAAGGTGCAGAACACCGAGATTACGCTGGAAGTGCAGCAGCAGCTCGGTGACGGCGTGGTGCGTACGATCGCCCTCGGTTCCACCGACGGCCTGAAGCGCAACCTGATCGCCGACAACACCGGTCGCGGCATCTCGGTGCCGGTCGGGCTCGGTACGCTGGGTCGGATCATGGATGTGCTGGGTCGCCCGATCGACGAAGCCGGTCCGGTGAAGTGCGACACCACGTGGGAAATCCACCGCGCGGCGCCTTCGTACGAAGACCAGGCTTCGACCACCGAACTGCTGGAAACCGGCATCAAGGTGATCGACCTGATGTGCCCGTTCGCGAAGGGCGGCAAGGTCGGCCTGTTCGGCGGCGCCGGCGTCGGCAAGACCGTGAACATGATGGAACTGATCAACAACATCGCGACCGAGCATTCGGGCCTGTCGGTGTTCGCCGGCGTCGGTGAGCGTACCCGCGAAGGCAACGACTTCTATCACGAGATGCAGGAGTCGGGCGTCGTCAATGTCGAAGAGCACGCCAAGTCGAAAGTGGCGATGGTCTACGGTCAGATGAACGAGCCGCCGGGCAACCGTCTGCGCGTGGCGTTGACCGGCCTGACCATGGCCGAATACTTCCGCGACGAAGGCCGCGACGTGCTGCTGTTCGTCGACAACATCTACCGCTACACGCTGGCAGGTACCGAAGTGTCGGCGCTGCTCGGCCGCATGCCCTCGGCCGTGGGTTACCAGCCCACCCTCGCCGAAGAAATGGGCGTGCTGCAGGAGCGCATTACCTCGACCAAGTCCGGCTCGATCACCTCGATCCAGGCCGTGTACGTGCCTGCGGACGACCTGACCGACCCGTCGCCGGCCACCACGTTCGCCCACTTGGACGCGACCGTCGTGTTGAGCCGCAACATCGCGTCGCTGGGTATCTATCCGGCCGTGGACCCGCTCGATTCCACTTCGCGCCAGCTTGATCCGAACGTGATCGGCAACGAACACTACGACACCGCGCGTCGCGTGCAGTCGACGCTGCAGAAGTACAAGGAACTGAAGGACATCATCGCGATCCTGGGCATGGACGAGCTGTCGGAAGACGACAAGCTGGCCGTGGCCCGCGCCCGCAAGATCGAACGCTTCTTCTCGCAGCCGTTCACGGTCGCCGAAGTGTTCACCGGTTCCAAGGGCAAGTACGTGTCGCTGAAGGACACCATCCGCGGTTTCAAGATGATCTGCGACGGCGAATGCGACCACATGCCGGAACAGGCCTTCTACATGGTCGGCGGCATCGAAGAAGCGATGGAAAAAGCCAAGAAGTTGGCCGCGTAAGCAGTTGTTGTAGGGTGGGCCTTGTGCCCACCATTGCGAGATATCAGACGTTCGCGAACGCCTGATGTTGCGAGGAAAGCGGTGGGCACAAGGCCCACCCTACGAGGAACCGGAATACCTATGGCCACCATCCGTTGCGACATCGTCAGCGCCGAAGCCGAGATCTTCCACGGCGAGGCCACGCTCGTCGTCGCCACCGGCGAACAGGGCGAACTCGGCATCGCGCCGCGCCATGCGCCGCTGATCACCCGACTGAAGCCGGGCAAGGTCGTCGTCACCCAGGCGAACGGCGAGGTGCTCGATTTCGCGATCTCCGGCGGCATTCTCGAAGTGCAGCCGCAGGTCGTGACCGTGCTGGCCGATACCGTTGTGCGCGCGCAGGACATCGACGAAGCGGCGGTCCGCGCGGCGATGGAGGAAGCGCAGCGCGCGCTGCAGCACAAGGATCCGAAGATGAGCGCCGAAGAAGCGCAGACGCAGCTGGCGATGAGTCTCGCCCAGCTGAGCGCACTGGAGCGCCTGCGCAAGAACCTCAAGCACTGAGGCTTGCGCGAACGTGTCACATCGAGACGCCGGCGAAAGCCGGCGTTTTCGTTTGGCTTTCTGTAGGAGGGGCTTCAGCCCCGAGCCCTTGGCCAGAAACGCATCGATGCAACGTTCAAAAATCTTGGCCCCACAACATCAGGCCTTGTAGACCCAATGCCGCGACAGCAGAAAACCGAACACGCCGAGACACAGCTCGACCGCCGGTTTCGCCAGCCATGCCCACTGCAGCCCGAAAACATCGTCGATCTGGCCCATCGCCCAGGTGCTGGCGACGGTGGTGCAGAGCCACATCATGACGAACCGCCGCAGTTGCGTGCCGCCGATGCGGGTGTCGTCGCCCGCGAAGGTGAACTTGCCGTTGAGCCAGAATCCCAGGATCGCGCCGCTGATGCGGCCGCAGATGTTCGCGACCTCGATCGCCAATCCGAGATGGCTCAGCAGCACCATCACGCCCCAGTCGAGCAGCCACTGCACGCCACCGATCAGCAGATAGTGTCGGCCTTGTCGATGCAGGCTCATGGCGAGACTTCGCCGGTTGCCGCGGGTCGACGCCACAGTTCGATGCTATCGAGCGCCGCCTCGCGTTTCGCCCCTGCGCGCGCAAGCCCCGCGCGCAGCGCCGGACTCGCGGTGTCGGCATTCAACAGCACCCAAGCGATCCGTTCGCGCGCAAACAGTTCGGCCCAGGCCGTGCCGGACGCATCGCCTTTCGCGCGAAGCGCGGCTGCCGCCAGCGAAGGATCATGCGTCGACACCGTGCGTCCGCGTCCGCCGAGTTCGGCGATGAAGCCGCGCTCGGGATCGGTGGCGAGCACCAGACCGGTGTCGCCTTCGGGCAGTCGGCGCAGCAGCAGACGTTCGGGCAGATACGCCTGCAGTGTCGCGGTGTCGTCGAAGGGACTGCGGATGGTGCGTTTGAGCGCGGCCGAGTGATGCAGCCAACTGGCGTTGGCCTGATACGCGAGATTCAACGCACACACGCCGACGACGAGCCGCAGCAGGACGCGGCGTCCGAGTGCGGCTTCACCGCCGATCGGCAACAGCACCGCCAGCACCGCGACGCCGGGAAACGCATAGCGTGCGTACTGCATCGGCATCAGCGGCAACAGCACGACTGCCGTGACCGCGAGCATCAGTGCGCGTTTTCCCGGGCGGAAGAGCTGCAGCAGCCACAGCCCCGACAGTGCGATCAACACGAAACCGTATCCGCCGTCCCAACCTTCGACATGGCGATCGGTGTCGAAGGTGATCCGCCAGAGCAGATCGGGCGTGAAGCCGGCGTGCCATCGCGGATCGTTGAACTGTTGCGTCGGAAAATAGGGCGACTGGAAGGCCGGATTGAAGATCGGCAGCACCGGGTTGCCGGTCGCCAACCACGATTGCGCGTAGCCCGATAGCGCCAGCGCACCGAACAGCAGCGTTGCGGGCGCCAATCGACGCCATGACCGCAGCGGCCGGTGTTTCCAGGCGGCGTACAGCAGCAACGGCAGTGCGGCCATCCCGTGGACGAGTTTGAGTGCGAACAATCCGGCGAACAGAACAGCGCCCACCCACAGTCGTCCCGGCGCATCGGCCACGATCACCGCCATCAGCGTCAGCGTGACAGCAGTCGCGGCGAGCTCGGTCTGCATGCCCGCAGCGATCCACACCAGCGGCGGCAAACTCGCGAACAGTGCGAGCGATGCCCAGCGTTCGGCCGTGCTCGCGCGCAGACTCGACGCGATCGACCAGGCCGCGACTGCCGCCAGGGCCAGCCACAGTCCATTGAGCGCCCCGTGCGCTTCGCGACGCGACAGCGCCGACACGATACCGTGCAGCACATCGCCGGCCCACGGTGCGAACGACCACACCTGATACTCCGCAGCGGGCGCATAGCGCGCATGCTGCATCAGTTGCGTAGGCAGTCCGAGGTGATAGGTCAGATCGTCCATCTGCAGCGCCGGCAGCCAGCAGGCGGTCGAGGCCAGACCGAGCAGCATCACGCAGAACATCGCCGCTTGCGGCGATGTCGCGACCGCCTGATTCCAACCAGTCATCGCAGTGCGCGCGGCATCCAGCAGCGCATGCCGCTGCCATGCGATCGATATCAGCAGCGCGACCGCCCACAGCCATCCGGTGTGGATCGGCAGCGTGATCGTCCAGCCGGTCAGTCCGGCGATGACGATCAGCCCGACCGTGGTCGCCAGCGCGGTGCGCGCGGGCAGCGCAGCGGGCGTGAATCCCAGACCGATCGACAGCGCGCCGAGGCCGAGCACAGCGGTCGCAAGCACCTGCAGCGGGCCGGCATAAACCATGAGGGCCGCAGACCAGACAGCGACCAGCGCCGTGGTCCACGAGACGCGAAGCCATCGCTTCAGTGGCCAGGCCAGCAGCCATGCGATCAGCGCCAACGCGAGCGATAGCGCGAAGCGTTCGATCGGCAGCGCGCGCCATGTCCCATGGGCGATGAGGCCCGCGAACGTCGCAAGCACGCCAGCGGCCACCAGCAGTCGTGGCCATGGCGCAGGCGTGGCGGAAGGCGGAGCGACGGACATGCGAGGCCGATGGCGGAAACGGATGGAAAGCCGGCCGGCATCGTAGCAGCCGGTGCCGCTAAAATGCCCCGAACCACGGCCCCGGAGTTCCCATGAGCGCACCCCTTCACGTCATCGTCCTGGCCGCAGGCGAAGGCAAGCGGATGAAGTCCGCGCTGCCGAAAGTGCTGCAGACGATCGCGGGCGTGCCGATGCTGGGCCACGTTATCGCCAGCGCACGCGCGCTGGGGCCGGCCGGCATCCATGTCGTCTACGGTCACGGCGGCGATCAGGTGCGGGCCGCGTTCGTTGATCAGCCCGATCTGCACTGGTCCGAACAGGCGCAGCAGCTCGGCACCGGTCACGCGGTGCAGCAGGCGATCCCCGGTGTGCCCGAAGACGCGCGCGTACTCGTGCTGTACGGCGATGTGCCGCTGATCCGCAGCGAAACGCTGCAGCGGCTGCTCGATGCGCCGGGGCGGCTGGCGGTACTCGCCGCCGAACTGGCCGATCCCACCGGCTACGGTCGCATCGTGCGCGACGCACAGGGCCGCGTCGCTGCGATCGTCGAACACAAGGACGCCGATGCCGACACCAGGCGCATCCGCATCGTCAATTCCGGGATCATCGCCGCCGATGCCAATGCACTGGTGCCGTGGCTGCAGCGGCTGTCGAGCGACAACGCGCAGGGCGAGTATTACCTCACCGATGTGTTCGCGATGGCGGCGGATGAATTCGTGCCTGCGGAAATAGTCGCTGTAGAAGACCCGGTCGAAACCGAAGGCGCGAACGATCCGTGGCAGCTGGCGCAGCTCGAACGCGCGTTCCAGCTGCGCGCGGTGCGCGCGCTGTGCGTAGCCGGTGCGCGTTTCGCCGATGTCCATCGCGTCGATGTGCGCGGCGAAGTGAGCGTCGGCCGCGATGTCGAGATCGATGCGAATGTGATCCTCGAAGGCCGCGTCGTGCTGGGCGACGGTGTGCGCATCGGTCCGTTCTGCCGATTGAAGAATGTCGAGCTTGCCGCCGGCACCGAAGTGCGTGCGCACTGCGATCTGGAAGGCGCGAAGACCGAAGGTGCGGTGACGATCGGCCCGTTCGCACGGCTGCGTCCGGGCACGGTGCTGGCCGACGGCGTGCACATCGGCAATTTCGTCGAAACCAAGAACGCGAAGATCGGCGTCGGCAGCAAGGCGAATCATCTGACCTATCTCGGCGACGCGGTGATCGGCGCGGGCGTCAACGTCGGCGCGGGCACCATCACCTGCAATTACGACGGCGCCAACAAGTTCACGACCACGATCGAGGACGGCGCCTTCATCGGATCGAATGCAGCGCTGGTCGCGCCGGTGCGTATCGGCAAGGGCGCCACGATCGGTGCAGGCTCGGTGATCAACAAAGAGGCCGCCGACGACAAGCTCACCGTCGCGCGCGCGAAACAGGTCACGCTCGATGGCTGGAAGCGGCCGGTGAAAAAATAGCAGGAGGGGCTCCAGCCCCTACACCTGCAGGTTCGCCAGAATATTCAAAGCCGTAGCGCTCCGACGAAAAGCGCCGCCACGCATCAGCGTGCGGGCAGGGTGAGACTCACCAACAGGCCGCCGCCGTCGCGGTTCTGCAGTGCGATACGACCGCCGTGGGCTTCGATGATGTCGCGGGTCAGCGCCAATCCCAGACCGGTGCCGTGGCGTTTGGTCGAATAGAACGGCAGCAGCGCCTGCGCCAGCACCGCGTCGCTCATGCCGCTGCCGCGATCGAGGATATCGATCCGCCATGCCTCCGGCAGCTTGCGCAGGACCAGTTGCACCTCGTTGGCCGCTGAGCCGGATTCGTGCGCGTTCTTGATCAGATTCAGCAGCGACTGCTCCATCTGCGCCGCATCGATCGACACCACGCCGTCGTCGTGTTGCCCGTTCCAGACGAACTCGACCTGACTGCGCAACTGTTCGAGGAAACGTCCCCACGCGTGGGGTTCGAGTCGCGGCGCAGGCAGTTTCGCGAACCGCGCGTAGTCGCGGATGAAGCCTTCCAGATGGCGCGCGCGTTCCTCGATGGTCGCCAGTGCGGTCGGCAGGCGTTCGAGCTGTCCGCGCTTCAGGAGTTCCGCGCTGGAATGCGCCAGGGAGGCGATCGGCGCCAGCGAGTTGTTCAATTCGTGGCTGATCACCCGGATCACTTTCTTCCATGTCTGCACTTCCTGCCGCCGCAGTTCGGCGGTGAGCAGGCGCAGCAGCACCAGTTCGTGGCGGCGGCCGTTGAGCCGGAAGCTGCGGCGCGAGAGATGGAAAATGTCCTCGTTGTCTTCGTCGCCGACCGCGAAGATGCCGTCGCCGCCGCGCTCGAACGCATCGCGCAGCGCCTGCGGCGTGCCTTCGAGTATCGAATCGAAACTGCGGCCTTCGAGTCGCCTGCCTTCGCCCAGCAGTTTGCGCGCAGCGAGATTGCCCAGCACGATGCGCTGCGATTCGTCCACCAGCACCATCGCCACCGGCGTGTTCTGCACCATGGTGTCGAGCAGCAGTTCGCGCTGCACCAGCGACAGCCGCTGTTCTCGCAGTGCATCGCCGAGCGCGTTGTGCGCATTCACCAGTTCGATCAGATCGCTGTACTTGTCCCAGGTGATGCCGAAACTGAAATCGCCGTCGCGATAACTCGCCACCGTGCCGGCGAGTGCGCGGAACAGCGCGCGCATTGGCGTGACGGTGCGCCAGATCAGCGTGGCCACGAGCGTGCCGACGACCACCGCAGCGATCGCGCCTGCGGCCCATGCGGGCAACCATTGCGTCAGCAGCGCGGTCGATGCCGCGGCAAGCACGACGCACAGCGTCGCCAGTACGATCAGGCGTATCGCCAACGGCAGGATGCGAAGCAGTTGCATGCGCTCAGTCGCGCTTGATGCCGAGCCGTTCGAGCCGGCGATACAGCGCCTGTCGCGACATGCCCAGTTCCTGCGCGGCCTGTGCGAGCACGCCGCCCGCGCGTGCGAGCGCGGCTTCGATCGCGGCGCGATCCGGTTCGACGGTGTCGCTTGCCTGCGCCGTTGTCTGCGCGACCGCTGCGGGCAAGCCGAGGTCATGCACGCCGATGCGTGCGCCGCGCGCGAGCAGGGCCGCGCGCTGGATGGTGTTGCGCAGTTCGCGCACATTGCCCGGCCAGCGGTGCGCCACCAGGGCCTGTTCGGCGGCCGGATCCAGCGATTTGTCCGCCGGCAGGAAATATCGCGCCAGCGGCAGGATGTCGTCCGGGCGCTGCGCGAGCGCAGGCAGCCGGACTTCGATCGCGTTCAAGCGATAGAACAGATCCTCGCGGAACTGGCCGGCGGCGATCAGCGTCGGCAGATCGGCGTTGGTCGCGCTGAGCACGCGCACTTTCACCGTGCGCTCGCGATTGCTGCCGAGCCTCTGGAACTGGCCGGTTTCGAGCACGCGCAGCAGCTTGATCTGGCCAGCCAGCGGCAGCGTGCCGATTTCGTCGAGAAACAACGTCCCGCCGTCGGCAGCCTCGAACTTGCCTTCGCGCGCGCGATTCGCGCCGGTATAGGCGCCTGCGTCCGCGCCGAACAGTTCGGCTTCGATCAGATCCGCCGGCAGCGCGCCGCAGTTCAATGCGACGAAAGGTCCGCTGCGCACGTTCGAATTCGCATGCACGATCTCGGCGAGCTTTTCCTTGCCCGCCCCGTTCGGTCCGGTGATCAGCACCGGCAGCTCCGAACGCGCGACCTGACAGGCGAGGCCCAGCGCGGATTCGGTCAGCGCATCGGCATGCACGAATCCGCGCAGCTCGTAACCATCGAGCGCCGCACGACGGCGGCGCTCGCCCGCATCGCGCCGCGCCAGCTGCTGCCGCGTCTGCGACAACTCCAGCAGATTGTTGACCGTCACCATCAACTTGCGGTCGTCCCACGGCTTGGCGAGATAATCGGCGGCGCCGGCCTTCACCAGCTCCACCGCCGATTCCAGATGCGTCCACGCGGTCAGCAGAATCACCGGGAGATCCGGATGCCGCGCGCGGATGTCGCGGAACAGCGCTTCGCCTTCTTCACCCGACGTGGTGTCGGTATCGAAGTTCATGTCCTGCACCACCAGATCCACCGGCGACTGCGCGAGCGCCGCCAGCCCTTCGTCGGGACCGCTGGCGATGCGGGTGTCGATATCGTGCAGCGAGAACAGGGTCTCGAGCGCGGTGGCGACCGCAGGGTTGTCGTCGATGACGAGGATGGTCGGCATGGGAGAAGCGTAACTCAGTCGTGGGTGGGTTGCGGAGCGTGGCATGTCGAAAGCGGTGATGCTTTGCGCGCTGCGATGAATCGCTACACGCTGCGCGTCGCGACCGCCGGCGGTACCGCTGCCGCGCGCTTGGCCGGGCCGTAGACCGCGATCTGACCGAGCATCCACAGCGCGACCGCGCCGATCGGCAGATACATCGCCGGCAATCGCGGCAGTTCGTAATACGTCATCAGCAATTGATTCAGGCCGAAGGCACCGAGCATGCCCAGCACGATGCCGATGGATGCCAGCAGGAAATTCTCGGTCTGGAAATAGCGCAGGATCTGGCTGCGGGTCGCGCCCAGCGCGCGGCGCACGCCGATCTGTTTGGTGCGCTGCTGCACCCAGAAACTGGCCAGACCGACGATGCCCAGCGCAGTGACCACCATCAGCGCGATGCACACTGCGCTGAGCAGCCAGGCCATGGCCTGGTCCTGCCGGTAATACTCGGCGATGACATCCGTGAACATACCCTGGTCCATGATGATGCGACTGCGGTTGACCTTCTCCAGTGCTGCGACCGCGCTCTTCAGCACTTCCTCGCGACGTTCCGGGCTGGTGCGGATCGCGAAGCGACCTGCGGTGGGGCGGATCGGCAGCAACATGGAATATTGCGCTTCGGCGGGACCGCCATTGTCGTTCGGACGGATCAGCGACTCGACCACGCCGACGATCTTGATCGGCTTGTCGCCCCAGCTGTCGTGCAGCAGCTTGCCGAGCGCGCTTTCGCCGGGAAAGAGTTTCTCCGCCATCGCGCGGGTGAGGATGGCGGATGGAATCGATGTATCGTTTTGGAGCGTACTCATGTCGACGTACTCTTCCGGCAGGAAGTCCCGGCCGGCGATGAGCTTCAGGCCGAAGGTTTCCAGCAACTGTTCGTCGCCCAGATAAACGCCGACATTCATGCTGGGAATCTGCTGATCGGCCTTGATGCTGACCGACGAGTTCCACGAGGAATTGTCGAACGGCACATGATTGGTGCTGGTCGCGTACTTGACGCCCGGTACCGCGCGCAACGCCGCGAGATCGGTCTTCACTGCCGCATCGGGATTGTCGTCGGTGCCGATGCCGGCGGTGTTGATGCGCACGATTTCGTCGTTGGCCATGCCGGTATCGCGGGCCATGCGGTCGAGACGGGTGCCGATCAGGAACAGCGCGTTGCAGACGATGGCGCAGCTGAGCGCGATTTCGATCACGATCAACGCCGATGCGGTCTTGTGCCGGCGAAGGGTGGAAAGGATGGGGCGGATGTCCATGGCGGGCTCCGGAACTGCATGTAAAAAAGAAAGAGGCGATACAGAGAGAGGGGTATCGCCCCTTTCGCGATAGAGTGGTGCTTACTGCGATTTCAGCTGGATGGCCGGCGCGATCTGGCATGCGCGCCAGGCCGGCAACAATCCTGCGACCAGACTTGCCACCAAGCTCAGCCCGACTGCAGTCAGCAACATCGGTCCGTTGAGGTGCGCCAGCTCCGCGTAGTCGGTTGGCTGCTGGCGTACCGCCCACAGCCCGAGCAGCGCGAAGCACAGGCCGAGCGCGCCGCCGGCGAGACCGACCACGCCCGCTTCGATCAGGTATTGCACGAAGATCGCGCGCTTGGTCGCGCCGAGTGCGCGCCGCACGCCGATCTCGGACGACCGCCGCAGGAATTTCGCCAGCAACAGACCGATCGTGTTGACCAGACACACGAACAGGAATCCGAAGGCCAGCCAGCCCTGAAGGCGTACGTCCTGCGGCACCACGCCGTTCTCGTCCATCCATCCCATCACGTCGTCGAGACGCACGTTGGTCGGCCGTTCGAAACGGCCGGCTGCGCGCTGCTGGTCGGAATAATTCTTCAGATACTGTAGATAGGCGGTGACCTTGGCCGGCGAATCCAGTTCGACCCAGTATTGCAGCCAGGCGCACTTCGCATTGAGGCCGTATTGGCCCTCCTTGTCCTCGTCCTGGTCGTCGGAGCCGCCCCAGCAGTTCATATTGCCGTTCGGCGACATGTCCAATGCACGCGAAGTCCAGAACGGAATGAACACCTGTTCTTCGCTGCCGAACCGGCTCTGGGTCAGATCGTAGAACTTCGGTTTCAGGCGCCATGGCTTCAACACGCCGATGATCTTGAACGCGTTCTGTTCCAGACGGATCGTCTTGCCGACGCTATTGCCGCCGCCGAACAGCTTCTCGTTGAGTTCCGAGGAAATCACCACGACCCGCGCTCGCGCCTCATCGTCCCCACGCGTCCAGGCTTGTCCATAAGCCAGAGGCACATCGAACATCGGAAAGAAATCCGCACCGGTGAACCGTGCATTCGCGATGAACGGAGTCAGGTCGTTGCGGTCGGGCTCGATCGCCACCGCTCCAGCGGTCATGATCGCCTGACGGTCGCCGCGCTTTTCCCGCAGCAAGGCTTCGGCGTCGAAACGTGCCATTTGCGATTGGGGATCGTTGCCCGGTTGGTAACCGCGTTTGCTTTCCGGATCGATGCGCGGATAGAAGAGTCGTTCGCTCTTCTGCGGAATCGGATTGCCGGACAGCACGTAGAACACCGTCAGCGTGGTCATGCTGGCGCCGATGCCCAGTGCGATCGCCAGCACCATCAGCGCCGTCAGGACCTTGTTGCGTTTGAAACTGCGTATCGCCAGCGAAACGTAGTAACCGAACATGCCGTTACCGAACATGCCGTTCGCGAACATCGTATCGGATGCCATGACGATGCCCTCAGTCGGCGGTGGTGGAAGTGTGCGTGCCCGGCGCGCGCAGCAGACTGCCGTCGCCGCGCAGGTCGGTGACCATGCCATCGACGATATGCACATTGCGCTGCGCGCGCGCGGCGAGCTCCGGATCGTGGGTGACCATGATGATGGTCGTGCCCTGGCCGTTGATCTCTTCGAGCAGCTCCATCACGCTGCGCGCCATCTGCGAATCCAGATTGCCGGTGGGTTCGTCGGCGAGCAGCAGCTTCGGACTGCCGGCGAGTGCGCGCGCGATCGCCGCACGCTGCTGCTGGCCGCCGGAGAGTTCGGAGGGATAGTGCTTCATGCGAGAACCCAATCCGACCCGCGCCAGCGATTCTTCGATGCGCTTGCGACGATCGGCTGCAGACATGCCACGATAGCGCAGCGGCGCGTCGACGTTGTCGAACAGATTCAGATCGGGAATCAGGTTGAAACTCTGGAAGATGAAACCGATCTTGCGGTTGCGCAGTTTCGAGCGCGCATCGTCGCCGAGCCTGCTCACGTCTTCGCCGTCGAGCAGATAAGTGCCGCTGGTGAATTCTTCGAGCAGACCGGCGATGTTGAGGAACGTGGTCTTGCCCGAGCCCGACGGCCCGGTGACCGCGACGAACTCGCCGTCGCGCACATGCAGGTCGAGCGCGCGCAGCGCATGGGTTTCGACCAGTTCGGTGCGATAGACCTTGGTGACGCCTTGCATGTGCAGCATGGGAAACTCCGGCTGTCTGTAGGAGCGGCTTCAGCCGCCATATTCTCGGGAAAGATGGGTTCAGCCGCCGATGCGGAATCGCGCCGGCAGCGGCGGAATCGCCACATAACCCGCGCGACGACGCGGCCGGTGCATCGCTGCATCGTTGGCGGGAGGTGCGAACGCGAAGTGATGCAGCGGGGCGATAGAGCTGCACATCGCGTCGGTCAATTCCTGCGCGGACCAGTTCAGGTCGAACAGGAAGGGATCGGCTGCGACATCCAGCGCAGTGTCGTCCGCAGCGTGGACGCGGTTTTTTTCGAGGGATGGTTTCATGTTCATTCTCCTGAGATCCGGATGCGTTCGGCATCGCCGAACTGGTCGCTGCCGGAGACCACGATGCGGTCGCCGACGTTCGCGCCGTCGAGGATTTCCACGGCGCCGAGGCTGCTGACGCCGGTGCGCAGTGGGCGCTTCACGGCGATGTTGCCGTCCATGACGTAGGCGAATCGTCCGCCGCCCTGTTCCAGGAACGCGCCGCGCTCCACATTCAGCACATCGCGGCGCGTGTCCAGCACGATGCGCGCGCTGAGCCGCTGGTTCTGGCGCAGGCCCGGCGGCTGTTTGTCGGCGAAGCGCAGCCGTGCGGCGACTTCGCCATTCACCACTTCCGGCGACACCGCAGAGATCGCTGCGGCGAACGTGCTGCTGGTGCTTGTCACTTCAGCCGGAATGCCGATGCCCAGATCGCGCGCGAAACTTTCCGGCACCTTGATCTCGACTTCGAAGACCGACAGATCGACCAGACTCAGCACGGCGGCATTCGCGGCGACACTGGCGCGCTGGGCGATCATCAATTGGCCGACCTGGCCGTCGAACGGTGCGCGCAGGGTCAAGGCATCGACCTGACGCTGCAGTTCGTTCACCGCCGAGCGCTGGCGGTCGGCCTGCAGATGTTTGTTGCGGGTGTCGAGTCCGGCGCCGCGGCCCTGCAGTTCGGTTTCTTTCCGCGCTGCGGCGAGACTCAGCTCGGCTTTCTTCAGCGAATCCTGGGCGCGGGCGACATCGATCTGCGCGACCGCGCCGCCCTCGAACGCGCGACGGTTGCGCTCCAGATCGCGCTGCGCGGCGACCTGATCGATCGTCGCCTGATCCAGCTGCTTGCGCGCGTTGGCGCGGATCAGCTCGCCATCCAGGCCGGCGCGGCTGGCTTCGGCTTCCAGACTCGCGAGGGTGGCGGCTTCCTGCGCCAGCCGGCTGCGCAGTTCGGGGCTGTCGATCTCGGCCAGCGTCTGCCCCTGTTTCACCACGTCGCCAGCGACCACGCGCAGGGTCACGGTGCCGGCGGCGATGGTGTAGAGCGTCGGGCTGTTCGCGGAGATCACGCGGCCCTCGGCGGAGAGATCGCGGACCAGATCGCCGCGCTGCACCGTCGCGATGCGCAGCCGCGCGGTATCGACCGAGCGCCCGCCGCCGCGCCACGACGAAAACACGCCGCCGATCGCGACCGCCACCGCCACCGCGACGCCGCCGGCGATCAGCCAGCGACGCCGTTTCGCGGCCGATGGCGAAACCGTGAGGGCGTGATCCTGGCCGGAAGTGTCGCGGATGCTCATGAGTGGGCCGATGCCGATGCGTGGGTTGGACAGGTGATCCAATGCAAGCGGCGTGCCAACGCCAAACTATTGTTTTTCAAATGCTTTATCGGCACCGGGAGGTGTCCGCAAGCTGTCCGGACGCGTCCGCGCGGACGGTCTCGTCCGCTTTCGCCGTTACACTAGCGACCTCGCGGCACCGCCCTCCGGAAGGTGTCGCTCCGAACCACGCACCAGCTTCCAGGGGACTCCAAACGTATGTGCGGCATTGTCGGCGCGATTGCGGATCGCGATGTGGTACCGGTGTTGATCGAAGGCCTGAAGCGGCTCGAATATCGCGGCTACGATTCGGCGGGCATCGCCATCGTCGATCGCAACGGCGCCGACGGCAGCGACGTGCGCCGCGTGCGCCGCACCGGCCGTGTCGTCGAGATGGCATCCGCCGCCGCCTCCGATGCGTTCAGCGCGGACCTGGGCATCGGCCATACCCGCTGGGCCACCCACGGCGGCGTCACCGAATCCAACGCCCATCCGCATATCAGCCACGGCGTCGCGCTGGTGCACAACGGCATCATCGAGAACCACGAGCAGCAGCGCGAACGCCTGCGTGCGCTCGGCTACAGCTTCGAGTCGCAGACCGATACCGAAGTCATCGCACATCTCATCCATCACTATCTGACGAAGGGCGACGATCTGCTGCGCGCCCTGCAGCGCGTGGTGAAGGAACTCGAAGGCGCCTACGCGCTGGCGGTGATCAGCCGCAAGGAACCCGAGCGCATGGTCTGCGCGCGCATGGGTTGCCCGCTGTTGATCGGTCTGGGCGAAGGCGAGAATTTCATCGCCTCCGACGTCTCCGCGATCATCCAGGCCACGCGCCGGGTGATCTTCCTCGAAGAAGGCGACACCGCAGAAGTCGCGCGCACTGGCGTGCGGGTCTTCGACGCGACCGATACCGAAGTCCAGCGCGACGTGCACGTCTCCGACGTGTCGCTGGCGTCGCTGGAGCTGGGCCCGTACCGCCACTTCATGCAGAAGGAAATCCATGAGCAGCCGCGCGCGATCGCCGACACCATCGAAGCGATCATCGACCACGGCAGCTTCACGCCCGAGCTGTTCGGCAAAGACGCCGATGCGATCCTGCGCGACATCGACGGCCTGCAGATCCTCGCCTGCGGCACCAGCTACTACGCCGGCCTGACCGCGCGCTACTGGTTCGAAGCCATCACCGGCCTGCCGTGCAACGTCGAGATCGCCAGCGAATACCGCTACCGCAAGGTCGTCGCCAATCCGCGCCAGCTGATCGTCACCATTTCGCAGTCGGGCGAAACCCTCGACACGATGGAAGCGCTGAAGTACGCGAAATCGCTCGGCCACGACAAGACCCTGTCGATCTGCAACGTGCCCGAAAGCGCGATCCCGCGCGCCAGCAGGCTGGTGTTCTACACCCGCGCCGGCGCCGAGATCGGCGTGGCGTCGACCAAAGCGTTTACCACCCAACTGGTCGCGCTGTTCGTGCTCACCGCCACGGTCGCGAAAGCGCAGGGCAAGCTGTCGGCCGAACAGGAAGCCGAACTGATCGAAGCGCTGCGCCACCTGCCGGGCAGCGTGCAGCACGCCTTGAATCTCGAACCTCAGATCGCAGTGTGGTCGGACCGCTTCGCGCCGAAGCAGCATGCGCTGTTCCTCGGCCGCGGCATCCACTACCCGATCGCGCTGGAAGGCGCCTTGAAGCTCAAGGAAATCTCCTACATCCACGCCGAAGCCTATCCGGCCGGCGAGCTGAAACACGGCCCGCTCGCGCTGGTCGATGCGGACATGCCGGTGGTGGTGATCGCGCCGAATGACACCTTGCTGGAAAAAGTGAAATCCAATATCCAGGAAGTGCGCGCGCGCGGCGGCGAGATGTACGTCTTCGCCGATGCCGACAGCCACTTCACCGAATCCGAAGGCGTCCACGTGATCCGCACCCCGCGCCACGTCGGCCTGCTCTCGCCGATCGTGCATGCCATTCCCGTACAACTGTTGGCGTATCACGCAGCGCTTGCGCGCGGCACCGATGTCGACAAGCCGCGCAATCTGGCGAAGTCGGTGACGGTGGAGTAAGCCTGTTTCGAAGGACGGCCGCTGAAAGAATAAAGTCTGTCCGACTCCCCATGGCTGCCCAGCGCGCACCCGGAGCGGAGATCGTCATGGCAATAGCACCCGGCAAGCACACCGTGCGCTACCTTGGGGTCGAAGTCGATGAAGCCATGGCTCGACCGAGAAAACCGAGGCGTAACCGGCCATGCGTCGGGAGCGGTCGCTCCAATGACTGCTTTCGACCCGAAGCGGACCTCAAGGCGCCGCAGGATTCCCCGCGCCACTTGCCCTCTCTGCGCTAGGACCTGCTAGCGGGCGGCTGCGTGTTGGGCTCCTGCGCTGCCTATTCTCCAGTGCTGCGCAAAGGGGTGACTTCGACTGTCATCGGAGTGCTAAAGTGGAAAGGAGGCTCCGACTCGAAGAACTGGCCCATTTCCGGGGGAAATGACCCCCTTTTGCGTGGATTGCGCGAAAACCAAGGGCAATCTGGCATCTCTACACGAGGATGATCGTGTACGAAACCGTTCAACGCGAGACGAGTTTGGTCGAAGCCCGCTTCCGGGACCTGCTGGAATCGGTGCCGGACGGTATTGTCATGGTGAATCAGGAGGGGCGAATCGTCCTTTCCAACGCCCAGGCTGAACGACTTTTCGGTTACCAACGTGGCGAACTCGTAGGGCAGGCGATCGAAGTCCTGCTGCCTCATGCCACCCGCGAAGCCCACGTCGGCCACCGCTCCGAGTACTTCGGCCACCCCGGTCCCCGGGCCATGGGGCGCGGCATTGAGCTGTTCGGTTTGCGCAAGGACGGCACCGAATTCCCGGTCGAAATCAGTCTGAGCCCGATCGAGACCGAAGCGGGCACTCTCGTGATGAGCGCGATCCGCGACATCGGCGACCGAAAGAAGGCAGAGCAGAAGTTCCGCGGCTTGCTGGAGTCGGCACCCGACGCCATCATCATCGTCGATCGGGCCGGCGAGGTCGTGATCGTCAACAGCCAAGCGGAGAGCCTGTTCGGCTACACACGCGCACAGATGATCGGGTCGAAGATCGAGATGTTGATGCCGGAGCGCTTCAGGCAGATGCATCCGCATCGGCGGGACGGCTTCTTTGCGGACCCCCGTGTTCGTCCGATGGGCGTCGGGCTGGAGCTTTACGGCCTGCGTCAGGACGGGTCGGAGTTCCCGATCGAGATCAGCCTCAGCCCGCTGGATACAGAGGACGGCACGCTGGTTTCGAGCGCGATCCGCGACATCACCGAGCGCAAGCGCATCGAGCATCGACTGCACCAGGCGAGCCGTATGAAGAGCGAGTTCCTGGCCAACATGTCGCATGAATTGCGGACGCCGCTCAACGGGATCATTGGCTTCTCGGAGCTGCTGTTCGACGGCAAGGTCGGCCCCGTCAACGAAAAGCAAAAGGAGTACCTCGGCGACATCCTGAGCAGCGGCGAGCACCTGCTGCAGCTGATCAACGACGTGCTCGACCTGTCGAAAGTCGAAGCCGGGCGCATGGACTTGTATCCGCAGGCCTTCGACACCGCCAAGGCGATCGGCGAAATCCGCGCCGTCGTTTCGCCGATCAGCAAGAAGAAGGACATCCAGGTGCGGGTGGAGGTGCATCCGGAGGCGACAACCACAACGCTCGACCTGCAGAAATTCAAACAGGTCCTGTTCAACCTGCTTTCCAACGCCGTGAAGTTCACTGACGAGGGCGGCACGGTTACCGTCACAGCGGATCGCGACGGGCAGGGTCGACTTTGTCTGGCCGTGCGCGACACGGGCATCGGCATCGAGGAGGCAGACCTGCAACGTGTGTTCCAGGAGTTCACCCAGATCGATAGCGGCAACGCGCGCCGATACGAAGGCACCGGCCTGGGATTGGCGCTGACCCGGAAGCTGGTCGAGTTCCAGGGCGGCAGCATCGCCGTGGTGAGCCGGCCGGGCGCGGGCAGCACCTTTACCGTCGTGCTTCCGCAGGCCGAGGGGGGCACGTGAGCACCTGCATCCTCGTGGTCGATGACAACCCCATCAACCTGAAGCTGGCGTCCGAACTGCTCGAGATGGAAGGCTACGAGGTGTTGCGGGCGAGCGATGCGGAGGAAGCACAGTCGATTCTTGGCGAGGCTCGCCCGGAGCTGATCCTGATGGATATCGCGCTGCCCGGCATGGATGGCCTGGCGCTGACCCGGAAGCTCAAATCCACGCCGGGCCTAGCCCATGTCCCGATCATTGCCCTGTCCGCGTTCGCCATGAAGGGCGACGAAGAGAAGGCCTTGGCCAGCGGCTGCGACGGTTACATCACCAAACCGATAAATACACGCACCTTTCCGACCCAGATCAAAGGGCACCTGCGCAGGGCCTGAACTCGTGAAACTGTTGATTGCTGACGACGTCGACCTCAACCTCAAGCTCCTCCGCGCGCAGCTGGAAGGCTTGGGGCACGAAGTCGTGCAGGCCGCCGATGGCGTGGAGGCCCTGGCCATTCTCGAGCGCGAGCGGGTGGATGGGGTCGTTTCCGACATCCTGATGCCGCGCATGGATGGCTACCGGTTCTGCATGGAGCTGCGCCAGCGCCCGGATATTGGCCACCTGCCTTTCGTGCTCTACACCAGCACATACAACTCGCCGGGCGATCGCAAGCTCGCCGAATCGGTTGGCGCCGACGCCTTCATCGCCAAGCCCGCCCCTACCGACCGCATCATCTCGGCGCTGCTCGCCGCCGCCGAATCCCGTCTGACGGGCAGCCCGGTGGTTAGCGCGATCAGCGAGCCGGCGCCGATCATGAAGCAATACAACGAAGTGCTCGTCCGCAAGCTCGAGGAAAAAGGCCTGGAGCTGGCCCGCACGCACGAAGGCCTCGTACAGATCAATCGCGTCTACGCGGTGCTCAGCGAGATCAATAGCCTGATCGTCCGGGTCGACGACTGCGGCGAGCTGTTCCAGCAGGCCTGCCGGATCCTGATCGGCACTGGCCACTTCTCGAAGGCCTGGATCGGGCTTGCCGAGGAGGGGATTGCGCCGGTCCGCATCCTTGCATGGGCCGGCGCCCCCGACGCCTTCTTCGAGGACCTGCAGCAACGGCTTTCGACCCACGTGCCGGGCTCGCCCGGCCTGCTGGCCAAGACGCTACGCAGCGGGCAGCCGTCGATCGCCAACGATATCGCCAACGACCCCGCAGTACGTGAGAAGGCCAAGCTTCTCGATTCCGGCTCGCTGTCCTTCGCATTGTTCCCGCTGCTGATCGGTGGCAAGACCGTTGGCATCCTTTCTATCCATTCGTCCCGCGTGGGATTCTTCGACGACGAGGAAACACGGTTGCTTTTGGGCTTGGCCAACGATATTTCCTTCGCCTTGGATCACCTGCTGAAGGCTGACCGGATCAGCTACCTGACCAGCCACGACCCGTTGACGACGATGCCCAACCGCGTGCTCGCCGCCGAACTGCTGACGCAACATCTGGCGGACCGGGACGACAAGCTGGTCTGCGTGGCCATGGTCGACTTGGTGCGCTTCCGGCGGATCAACGAAACGCTGGGGCGACATGCGGGCGACGACCTGCTGCAGCAGGTGGCGGAACGTCTTCGCGTCGTGGACCCCTTGGCCGCACGGTTCGACGCCGACCAGTTCGTGCTGCAACTGGTCGGTCGACGGTCCCCGGTTGAATTGGCCCGCGACTTCGAGCGCATCGCACATAGTTGTTTCGATCGACCCTTTGCCATCGGCCACGACGAAGTGCGGATGGGTTGCCGGATCGGTGCCTCAGTGTCACCGGACGATGGCGACGATGCCGAGACATTGTTTCGCAACGCCGAATCGGCCTTGCGCCGCGCCCGTACCGCAGTCGAGGCTTTCGTGTTCTACGCGCCTGACATGAACGCAAGCGCCAACGAGGCCCTGGCGATCGAGTCGAAGCTGCGTCGCGCGATCGAACGCCAGGAGTTCGTGCTTCATTACCAGCCCAAGGTTCGCTTTTCCGACAGACGTATCTGTGGCGTCGAGGCACTGATCCGCTGGCAGGATCCAGATGGCGGCCTGGTGCCGCCGATGCGGTTCATTCCGGTACTCGAGGAAACCGGGCTGATCGGCGCAGTCGGTCGGTGGGCGCTGATGAAAGCGTTGCAGGACCTGGCGTCGTGGACATCATCCGGTGCCGAGGCAATCCGCGTCGCTGTCAATGTCTCGCCACTGCAGCTCAACCAGGCCAATTTCACCGCGCAGGTTGCCGAGCTGGTGACGGGGGAGAGCGCCGACGCGCTCGAACTCGAAATCACTGAAAGCGTCATCATGCAAGAGGTCGACCGGAAAATAACCATGCTTCGCGAGATTCGGGCGCTAGGCGTCTCCATCGCGGTCGACGACTTTGGTACTGGCTATTCGTCCCTGGCCTATATCGCCAAGCTGCCGATAACATCGCTCAAGATAGATCGAGCGTTCGTCGCCGGCATGACAGCAAGCCCCGAAGGCTACGTACTAGTATCGAGCATCATTGCGTTGGCGCACGCCCTCAAGCTGAAGGTGGTCGCCGAGGGCGTAGAAACGGAAGAACAAGCGAATTTGCTCAAACTCCTGTCGTGTGACGAGGCGCAGGGTTACCTGTTCAGCAGGCCCGTCCCAGCTGCGCAGATTCAAGAATTGCTTCTTTCCGCAGCACCCCTACCCCGATAGGCTGAACCCCGACATTCGCATGGCAAGTATGCAGCGGACGTCCCGGCACATGGCGCCGAGAGTACAACGGAGAAGGCGCTCGGCGGGCTGACGCCGTCAGCCTATGCCGAACGACTGAAGGGTCAGCTACAGTAACCCCGGACATTAGATCATCCCGCTACTGAAAGCGGGGGGACGTCGTCCCCACAAGATAGGTCAAGAAGATTTGCTGGGATGAACAGTTACTTGCGATGGTGGACAGACTTTATTCACAGGAAGTTGCCACCCGTGTCGTTTTTGCCTGTTCTGGACAGACTTTGATCATCAACAAGTCCTCGGTAACTTCTTGATTTATCTCCCCCGGTTTGGACAGACTGTATTCTTCGCGTTCAAGCACATGTGCAGCGCCGGAGAGTGAAGATGTTCTTACGTGGACGAAGCGCAAGCGTCTACGACTGAATTCCAGAAGGCAGTATCGGAGCGAGGACGTGCGCTCGCTGATTGGCTGATCCGGCTGACGACGGCGTCCCGTGACGGAGGTTCGGCCTGTGCTTTCTGCACCTGCGCAACGTGAAGCGGCCCGGCTGCAACTACGAGCGGGTGTAGCGCATCATTTACGGGGACTGGAGTTGAATCTGCGGATCGAGCCCAAGAAACGTCTAGTGCGGGATATGCCGTGTGTAATCGATGGATTTCATCCTTGCACGCTCCGCGATGGCCGCAGCTCCCGGCTGCTCGACGTGGTGGACGACTTCAACCGGCATGGCTTGGGAATCGCGGTCGAGCTGTCGTTGCCGTCGGCGCGGTGACCCGGTCGTTGGACCAGATCATCGAAAAGCGAGGTCAGCCCAAGGTGATCCGTTGCGACAACGGCCCTGAACCCATCAGCCACACGCTGTTGCCATGTACACAGAAGCGGAACATCCGGACCGAACACATTCAGCCGGGCGAACTGCGACAGAATACGTGTGTACAACGCTGCAACCGGACGGTCCGCTACGGCCGGCTGAATCAGGAGTTGTTCGAATCGACCGGACAGGTTCAGGATTGACGTGACCCACTGGCTCTGGACGCACAAGCATGAGCGCCCGCACATGGCGCTCGGGGAGCATCGCGCCAATGCCGAACCGGCGTTGCCTGCACGGCCCGCTCTTGGCCGCCCTGAAAACGCGCGGATCATGGCCAGACAGGCGGGGCGTGGTTCCGGCCTCAGCAATGGCCAGCATCATGCTGTTGGCACGCGCGGATTCCAATGGATTTCGGACCGGGTCCGATGACTGCAACGCTGCCTTTGAACCTGCCTGATTCGACTGGGAATACTTGGGTATGGCGGCTTTCCTAATGGACTTGGTTGAGCTATGGTTTGTCCACGTCAGGGCGATTGCCGGTTCATGCGCAACTACACTTTCCGGTGAAGCTGCTCGTTCCGGATCACCATGACGTCTTCGCAACCATGAGTGCCGCGATCGAAAGTCGGCCAGTCGCTGAGAAGCGATGGTTTTGATTATCGTGACGAGCTCGTGTCGTATGGATGATTCTAGTTGCGTTTTATTGAAGGGAGCGCTGTCCAGTGTCGAACAATAGTGGCGATAGTTCCATCCCATCGCAGTCGAAGCCATGCGATGGCGATTCGAATCAAGACTCGAAGTACGCGCTTGTCGTGGAAGATGTGCACAAGCGCTACGGTAATTTTCACGCCGTTAAAGGCGTTAGTTTCCGCGTCCGGAAAGGCAGTTGCTTCGGCGTGCTTGGGCCCAATGGCGCCGGCAAGACATCATTGCTTGCCATGATGGAAGGTCTTATCCCCATCACGTCGGGAAAGATCACGGTTCTGGGTTTTGATGCGGCGACTCAAATGGACAGGATCCAGCCGCATGTCGGTGTCCAGTTGCAAAGCAACAAATACTTCGAATTTCTTACGGTTGCGCAACTCCTGAGCTTTTACAGGAAATTCCGTGCAGCGGTCTCCGGGAGGAAAAGCACGCCTTCGGCCGTTTGGCTGCTCGAACGATTGGGTCTTAAAGACAAATTGAATTTCAAGGTGGACGAATTGTCCGGCGGACAGAAACAGAGGCTTTCGATCGCGATTGCTCTGCTGGAGGATCCGGATGTCATCTACCTCGATGAGCCGACATCAGCGCTTGATCCGCAAAGTCGAATATATACCTGGGAATTCATCGAGCAACTGAAGGAGAGTGGAGACAAGACGATCATCCTCACCACTCATTACATGGAAGAAGCAGAGCGACTCTGCGACGAGATCATGATCATGAATAATGGACAGATCATAGAGCAGGGCGAACCTTCTTTGCTCGCGAAATCACTGGGCACGGACTACGTCATAAAGATTGATTTCGAAAAAGGCAGGTTCAGTCCAGACCTTGTTTCCGGAATTCGAAGCGCGACCAGCTGTGAATGGGATCAGGGGTTGGATGTGCTGACGGTCAAGGCGGGCGATGCTGCGACGGCGATGAGTGAGATATTGGATGTCAGTAAGGAAAGCGGAGCAAAAATCATCAACATCGATATCGCCAAGAACACCCTGGAAGATGTTTTCCTCTCACATACCGGCATGGACTTACGCGAATGAGAAAGACATGGATTTTTTTCGTCCTTCGGATGCTGCAGCTCAAATACGACAAAGTCGGACTTTTCTTCAGCTATGCGCTGCCGGTCATGATGCTTCTGGGGATAGGCTCGCCGCTGCAGGGGAAGCCGGGCGCATCATCAGTCCTGACGTACAAGGACTCGGTGGAAAGCGCGCAGAGCAGGGAGATGATTGAAAAAATCCGCAGCGAAGGACAGCTCGTTCTTCATTCGTATGATGGAAATCACGAGTCCGCCATCCGTGATCTGGAGAAAAACGAGATCAAGAATTTCCTTCATGTTTCCATGGGAAAAGACGGCGTCGAATACAGTCTGTATTCAAATTCCCTTGCCGAAAACAGAATAGAAAACTCCGCCATATTCGGGGTGATTGACAGATCTATCGACGGGCGATCGGCAAAAGGACTCGATCACAAGCAGGTCAAGTCCGAAAAATACACTTCGTATATTGTCATATTGTTGCCCGGTCTGATCGGCATGACATTGCTCATCATTGCGCTGAATGGATTTGCATCAGTGCTTATTTATGAAGAACACAGCGGCATTTTCAAAAGCATCAAATCCGTTGATGCATCGCCGGTTCCTTTCCTTGCTGGACTCTTCTGCACGCGACTTCTTGTTACATACACTGTTGCAATACTGCTGTTCGCAATTTCGATTTTTTACTATGACATTCCGTCGGATATCGACTACCTGCTGTTGTTTCTGGTTGTAACGCTGGGCGCAATCGCATTTCATGGAATTGGTCTCGCTATTACAGCCGTAAGTCCAACCCTGAACGCTTTCAACGGCATCCTGAGTATCACGCAGATACCGCTTGTTATCCTCGGTGGGGTCTTTTTCGCGACCAGTGTTTTCCCGAAGTGGTTGCAAATCATCGCAGATATGTTGCCGTTGACGCAATTCAATCAAGCTCTGCAGGCGTTGTTCTTCGACGGGGTAACTTTAAGCAATCCTGGTCAGATACTGCCTCAGTTGATAGGGCTCTGCATCTGGTCCGCAGCGTCTCTGGTTGTGGCGAGGCTTAAATTCAGGTGGTGACGGGTGCTTGAACGAAGTTTCCAATTTGATTTTTTTTGAATCGGGGCATGCTTGGAAAACTGCATCCTGATTCAATTTGTTGTCGTCAGTCGCTACGGTGATTTTAGCGCAAGATCTTTTCTGCAATCGTGTTCGGGCAGTCTCCGTAGCCAAAACGCTACTTCTGAGGCGTAAGACTGTTGTGGGATCTTTTTAACGCGACTGTGCTTTGTCGAAATTATGGAGTTTGTTATGAATCAGGGACGTTCACCGAAAGAGTCGTTGAGTTTTGCGAAGCAGCTCGATTTCTGGCGCGAACGCCTTGCTGATTCACCGTCCCTCCTGGAATTGTCGACTGATCGACCGCGAGCGATGCAGCAGGACTTTGCCGGAGATGTATGCAATGTGAAGTTGGATGTCGCGTTGACGGCACAACTGAAGTCGTTGAGCGAACGGAATGGCGTCACGCTGCACGTGACATTGCTGGCCAGTTGGGCGGCAGTGATGTCCAGGTTGTCGAATCAAGCGGAAGTTGTTATCGGTAGCGTGATTATCGACCGTCATGCGGTCGACGCTGACATGGCGAGCGGTGTTTTCGCTGATCCGTTGCCACTTCGAATCGATACAAGTGGTGATGCGACGGTGGGGCAATTGCTGTCGCATACCCGCGGTCGGATGATGGAAGCCCAGGCTAACCGGGATCCGAGTTACGAAGAGATCGTTGAATCGCTATGTCTGCCGCGGTGCGATTCGCATGCGCCGATTTTCCAGACTGTTTTTGCATGGCGGGATACGAGTGATTATTGCACAGCGCTGTCGCATGGAATTGATCTGTCAACACAGAACGAGATTAAATCGTTTGAATTGACTTTGTCATTGCGCGAAGAAGCGGGACCGGACTTCCCGCAATTCGATTCGCCTGTGGGCGTTGTCGGCAGCTTACGATTCATGACCGCATTGTTCGACAGGGAGACGGTCGAGCGTTATGTGTTGTGCTGGTATAAATTGCTGCGCGGTATGGCTGCGGAAACGGGCGAGCCAATTGCCCATCTTCCGATATTGGAAGATGACGAGCGTACGCGGCTGCTCGAATCGTGGAACTCAACTTATCTGGATTTCCCACGTGAGGCTTGTCTGCACAACCTGTTCGAGGAACAGGTGGCCCGCACGCCTGATGCCGTCGCGTTGGTTGTAGGCAAGAATCGGCTGACATATGCCGAGCTGAACAGTCGCGCCAACCGGCTCGCGCATCACCTGCGCAGTCTGTTTATCGGCCCAGACGAGCGCGTAGGCATCTGCGTCGAGCGCAATGTCGGCATGGTCGTATCGATACTGGCGACGCTGAAGTCAGGTGGTGCATATGTGCCGCTGGATCCGGCTTATCCGTCGGATCGATTGGGTTACATTCTGGACGATGTGGCGCCGCGCGTATTCTTGACTGATTCCGAAGGGCTGTCGGCGCTGACCAAGGCATTGGCACTGACTGGGCAGCCTCAGTCGCGGGCCATTTTGAACCTCTCGACGGACGCGGCGCAATGGTCTGAAGCTGCAGCCGAGAATCCTTCGGCTGAAGCGGTCGGGCTGAGGTCGTCGCACCTGGCGTATCTGATCTATACCTCGGGTTCGACCGGTCGACCGAAGGGCGTGGCGATCGAGCACCGGAATGCGGTGAACTTCATCAGTTGGGCGCTGCAGGCGTTCTCGCCGGAAGTGTTGCGCAACGTTCTGTTCTCGACATCGATCAACTTCGACCTGTCGATTTTCGAATATGGCGTACCGCTGTCGTGTGGTGGAACAGTCACGCTGGTGGAGAACGCGCTTGCGCTGTTGAACGATCCATTGCCGGTGACGTTGATCAACACGGTGCCGTCGGTGATGGCGGAATTGACGCAGGCCGATGCGGTGCCGCCTGGCGTACGTGTCGTGAACGTGGCCGGAGAGGTGCTGAAACGGCAGCTGGCCGAAAAGATCCTGTCCAGCGGGCGGGTCGAACGCTTGTGCAACCTGTATGGTCCATCGGAGACGACGACGTACTCGACGTGGACGCAGATGGATCGTGCGACGGGTTTCGTTGGTGACATTGGTCGTCCAGTGGGGAATACCCGTATCTACATCCTGGATGCATCGTGCAATCCGGTGCCTGTGGGTGTCGTTGGCGAAATCCACATCGGCGGCGATGGCGTGGCGCGCGGGTATCTGGGGCAACCGGAGTTGACGGCAGAGCGTTTCCTCGACGATCCGTTCGTCGCGCGCGCGGATGCGCGGATGTACAGGACGGGAGACCTGGGACGTTGGTCTGCCGACGGCAAGATCACTTTGGTGGGCCGCAACGACTTCCAGGTCAAGATCCGTGGCTTCCGGATTGAGCTTGGGGAGATCGAGGCGAAGCTGTGCGATGTGGAGGGCGTGCGCGAGGCGCTTGTACTCGCGCGCGAGGATCATCCCGGCGACAAACGACTGGTTGCATATTACCTTGGCAAGAGTGCATTGCCGGTCGATGCTATACGCAAACGACTGTCGGAGCGCCTGCCGGAGTATATGGTGCCGTCTGCGTTTATATGGATGGAAACATGGCCGCTGAAGCCAAACGGAAAGATTGACCGAGATTCGCTGCCGATTCCAGGCAACGAAGCTTATGGCCTTCGCAAATACGAAGCGCCAAGAAATGAAATTGAACATGCCTTGGCCGGTATCTGGTCCGAGTTGCTGAAGATCGACCAAGTCGGTCGTCATGACAACTTCTTCGACCTCGGCGGCAATTCGCTATTGGCTGTACGGCTGGCATCTCATGTGCGAAAGATGCTCGGGCGCGAACTCCCGAAACGCCTGCCCATGGAAGAGGCGATGCTGTCCCGGTTGGCCGAACATCTGATGGATGCGGATGCATCCCGTTTGCCGCAGATTGAGATTGCGGCGCGTGAATCATTGATGCCGTTGCCCCTCTCGCTGAGGGGCTTCTGGATGATGATGCAATTGGTGGACGGGGGCAATGCTGCTTTCCATATGGGTGGCGCGCATCGTTTGCACGGTGCGCTTGATGGATCCGCATTGTTTCGTGCACTGCAGCAGATCGTCGATCGCCATGAAATCCTGCGCACGCGCTACGTGCTGTCGGAAGGTCGGCCGATGCAGTCCATCGCGCCCCATGTCAAAGCTGATTTTCGCTATGAGGACATGCGAGGCCGGAAAGACAGCGACGCGGCTTGCCGCAGTGCAAGCGCGGTGCTGCAGGATGAGCCTTATGATTTGAGCCGGGATGTTCCCCTGCGGTTGCAACTGCTCCAGTTGGACGATGAGGTCTGCGAACTTCAGTGGGCGATGCACCACATCGCCTCGGATGGCTGGTCGATAGGGGTGCTTTTCACTGAATTGAGCATTCTCTATGCGGCAGCCATCAACGGCCAGGACAATCCTCTGCCGCCACTGCCTTTGCAATATATCGACTATGCGCTTTGGCAAGAGCGACGGCTCGCGGGTGGCGAAAACGAACGGCAGGCTGCGTACTGGCGAGAGGCGCTTTCAGGTGCGCCAACC
This sequence comes from Lysobacterales bacterium, assembly GCA_017302135.1. Taxonomy (GTDB): domain Bacteria; phylum Pseudomonadota; class Gammaproteobacteria; order Xanthomonadales; family Xanthomonadaceae; genus Lysobacter_I. The sequence continues at coordinate 52,095 of JAFLDZ010000007.1, forward strand.
CTGCTGGAACTTCCGATCGATCGACCACGGCCGCCACATCAGGATTTTGCCGGCGACAGTATTGAAGTAAATGTGGACGCTGCTTTGACAACGCAGCTTAAAGCGTTGAGCAAACGTCACGGCGTCAGCCTGTACGTAACCATTTTGGCGAGCTGGGCAGCAGTGATATCTCGGCTGTCGGGCCAAAACGAGGTCGTTATCGGCTCTCCGGTTGCAGGCCGGAACTTTTTCGAAGTCGAGAAATTGATCGGTTTTTTCATCAATTCACTGGCTTTGCGCATCAATCTCAGCGGCGAGCCGACGGTAGAAGAACTGTTGGCCAGGACACGGCTTCAGGTACTTGACGCGCATGCCAATCAGGACATCACGTTCGAACAGGTCGTCGAGGCTGTCAAGCCGCCCCGGAGTTTGGCGTACACGCCCATCTTTCAAGTAATGCTGGCTTGGCAAAATCACGACGAAGGACGCTTGTCATTGCCGGGCATCCGTGCGGTTGAGTTGCCGCAAATTCTGAAAAATTCGCAGTTTGATCTATTGATCGACCTGCGCGAGGTCGACGGTGAAATATCCGGCATATTGAATTTCGCGACGGCGCTGTACGATCGGGAAACGATTGTGCGCTATCGAAGCTGTTGGCTCCGATTTCTGCAGGCCATGGCAGTCGATGCTGAAAAGCCCGTGGCGCGGTTGCCCTTGCTGGACGAGTTTCAGATCGACCAGTTGCTGAATACGAGAAACTCTACAAAACGCGACTACCGGAAGGACTGCGGCGTTCACGAACTGTTTGAAGCGCACGCTGCGCGCACCCCGCACTCGTTGGCGTTGGTGACCGACGACGTGCGCCTGAGCTATTCAGAACTCGATCGCCGTTCGAATCGCTTGGCCCACCACATTCGCCTGCTCGGAATTGCGCCTGACGAACGTGTCGCAATTTGCATGGATCGTGGCGCGGACCTCGTTGTATCCGTATTGGCAACACTCAAAGCCGGTGTCGCGTATGTGCCATTGGATATTGCTTTCCCGCGCGATCGACTGTTGCATATCGTGGAAGACAGCTTGCCTGTACTTGCACTGGTGGACGCTTCCGGGCGTCAGATCCTCGAAAGCATGGATGGATATCCGCAGAACGGTATTCGGATATTGGATCCATCGATGTTCGGCACCAGTGAGGCCATTCCGGAATTCGTCGGCGCGGCGGATGACAGTGCCGGCCGCAGTCTGTTCGCATTGCCACAAACCACATGGCGGACGCAGACGGCCTATGTCCTGTTCACTTCGGGATCCACGGGGCGTCCCAAAGGTGTGTGCGTGCCTCACGGCGCGGTAGTGAATTTCCTGCTGTCCATGGCCGAAAAGCCCGGACTGTCCGCTTCCGATGTTGTCTGTGCGATCACGACACTGTCGTTCGACATTTCGGTTCTCGAGCTGTTGTTGCCTTTATCCGTCGGTGGATGCGTCGCCGTTGCGGACCGTGTGGCCACGATGGATGGCGACGCGTTGGCTGCTTTCATCGAGCGTGTCGGTGCGACCGTCATGCAGGCCACACCTGCGACTTGGCGGATGTTGCTGGACTCAGGCTGGAGGGCTGATGCGCGCATGCGCCTGTTGTGCGGTGGCGAAGCCTGGGGAATGGACCTCGGCGAACAGTTGCTGGAAGGAGGAGCGCAACTGTGGAATATGTATGGGCCAACCGAAACAACCGTCTGGTCTATGACAGAACGGGTCGTTCCCGGCCAAGCCAAGATCGTGCTGGGCGAGCCGATAGCCAACACCAGGATATATGTGCTCGACGAGTATCGCCAGCCGGTTCCTGTCGGCGTCATCGGCGAGCTGTTCATCGGAGGCGATGGCGTGGCGTCCGGTTATCTGAATCAGCCCGCACTAACGGCGGAACGATTCATCGAGGATCCGTACAGCGATGCGCCCCATGCCCGGATGTACCGTACGGGCGACTTGGCCAGATGGTCGTCATCAGGTGCGCTGGAGTTTCTGGGACGTAATGATTTCCAAGTCAAGATTCGCGGCTTCCGCATCGAGTTGGGAGAGATAGAAGCGAAGTTGCGGGATTGCAGTGGTATCCGCGAGGCGGTGGTCCTGGCGCGCAAGGATCATCCGGACGATACGCGCTTGGTGGGATATTACCTTGCGGATGAGATGCTGGATGCGGCCGCATTGCGCGAGCAACTATCGAGATCTCTGCCGGATTACATGGTGCCGGCGGCGTTCGTCCGGATGGAGGCATGGCCGCTGACCCCGAATGGGAAACTGGATCGTAAAGCGCTTCCAGCCCCAGAGGAAGATTCCTACGCACGCAGCGAGTATTCGGCTCCCAGGACGAGCCTCGAGTACGCGATCGCCGAGATATGGCAGGAAGTTCTGGGTTTGGAAAAAGTCGGTCATCAAGACAATTTCTTTTTTCTCGGTGGCAATTCGCTGCTGGCGATAAGAGTAACTTCGCGCTTGCGCAAGACGCAGGGTGTCGAATTGCCCATTCGGGCGATGTTCGATTCACCGACGTTGTCGAAGTTTGCTGAGCGCGTCGCTACGTCGGATTCGGTCGATATCTCGAAGATCGACAGGGTGCCGCGTGGGCGCGACATGCCATTGGCATTCGCCCAGCAAAGGCTCTGGTTCTTATCGCAGATGGACGGCGTCGGAACGGCTTATCACCTGAATTACGTCTTCTGCCTTGACGGTGAACTGGATTTTCATGCGCTGGAGCGCGCATTGCAGCAGGTGCTCACTCGGCATGAATCTCTTCGAACGAATTTCGTTCTCGTTGACGGACATCCGATGCAGCGCGTCCTGGATGAAGCGAAGATCGAAGTTCGCTTCGAAGACCTGAGAAATCAATACGGGATTGAAATCCTCGCCGATGAACTCGCGACAGGATTTCTCGCGGAGACCTTCGATTTGAGCGAAGGCTTGCCGCTGCGTGTTCTTTTGCTTCGGCTGGATGATCAGGTGCACCGGCTTTTTCTGGTCATGCATCACATCGTGTTTGACGGTTGGTCCATCAGTGTGATGTTGCAAGAATTGAGCTGCTTTTATTCCGAGGTTTCGGCGAAGAATCCTGTTCCACTTGCGCCGCTTCCTGTCCAGTACGCCGACTATGCGCAATGGCAGAGAAAATCGTTGACTGGTGCCGAGTTGGCGCGGCAGAGCGCATTCTGGCAGAGGACGCTGTCCGGGGCGCCGACGTTGCTGGAGTTGCCGACGGATCGCGTGCGGCCGCTGCAGCAGGACTTTGCCGGCGATGCGCTGGATGTTGGACTGGATGCGGCGTTGACGTCGCAGCTGAAGGCATTGAGCCAGCGTCATGGGGTGACGCTGTACATGACGTTGCTGGCGAGTTGGGCAGCGGTGCTGTGCCGGTTGTCGAACCAGACGGAAGTGGTGATCGGCAGTCCGGTGGCAGGCCGGAACCGCGAAGAGATCGAGCCGTTGATCGGCTTCTTCGTGAACACGCTGGCGCTGCGGATCGATCCGGGCGCGGCGTCGACGGTATCGGAGCTGTTGTCGCATACGCGGGAGCGGGTTTTGGAGGCGCAGGCGCACCAGGACCTGCCGTTCGACCAGGTGGTGGAGGCGGTGAGGCCGCCGCGCAGTACGGGGCATACGCCGATCTTCCAGACGCTGCTGGTGTGGCAGAACCAGAGTGAAGCGCGGCTGTCGATGCCGGGGATCCGGACCACCGAAGTGGTGCTGCCCACGACCACGGCGCAGTTCGATCTGATCCTGAGCTTGAGCGAGCACGAAGACGCCATCGTTGGCGGGCTGAACTATGCGACGGCGCTGTTCGATCGCGAGACGGTGGTTCGCTACGTGGGGTATTGGCTCGCGCTGTTGCGTGGGATGTCGGTCGATGCGGCGCATCCGGTCGCACGCTTGCCGATGATGGATGAGGACGAGCGGTCGCGGATTCTCGATGATTGGAACGACACTGGGCTGGACTATCCTCGATCGCTTTGCGCACATACGTTGTTTGAAGCGCAGGTCGAGCGCATGCCCGACGCGGTGGCGCTGGTGTGGCGTGGAGAACGGACAAGTTATGCGGATCTGAACCGTCGGTCCAACCAGCTTGCGCACTGGTTGCGCAGGCAAGGGGTCGAGCGCGGCAGTCTGGTGGCGGTATCGCTGGAACGCGGCATCGAGATGATCGTGACCCTGCTGGGCATCATGAAAGCCGGTGGCGCCTATCTGCCGATGGATCCGGACGCGCCGGGGGAACGGGTCGCGTTCATGCTGGAGGACGCCGGGCCGAAGTGTCTGCTCGCGCATGCATCGGCGAAGCTGCCTGCGGAGGCTGGTGTTCCGGTGTGGATACTGGAATCGCTGCGGGCGGAACTGCAGCGGCAGCCGCAGACCAATCCGGACAGTGCAGGCATGTCGTCGTCGCAGTATGCCTACGTGATCTACACCTCCGGCACGACCGGTACGCCGAAGGGCGTACTGGCGTCGCACCGCAATCTGACCAATTTCTGCTACTGGTGTCAGGATGTGTCCCTGTTCAAGGCTGCCGAACGGATGACACAGTTCGCGCCGTATACCTTCGATGCATCTGCAGGCGAAATTTTCGCGGGTCTGCTGGCGGGCGTGGAGCTGCATCTTCTCGACGATGCGACGATCCAGAGCCCCTCGCGCCTGCAGGATTATCTGGCAGCGCACAGGATCCACTTTTCGGCGCTGCCGCCGGCGTATCTGCAGCAGATGGATCCGGAGCGCGCATTGCCGGGCTTCAAGCTGCTGACGGCGGGTTCGGCGCCGACGCCGGAGCTGGTCAAGCGCTGGGCCGGGCGGGGCTACTACCTCAATGGCTATGGTCCGACGGAGACGACGATCCTGTCGACCGCAACGCAGTTGCGCGCCGACGAGGAGCGGATCACGATCGGCCGTCCGATTTCGAACACGCGGGTGTATTTGCTGGACCCATGCGGGCAACCGGTGCCGACGGGGGTGACCGGCGAGATCTGGATCGGTGGCGATGGCGTGACCTGCGGCTATCTGCATCGTCCCGAACTGACGTCCGAGCGCTACGTGGACGATCCGTTCGTTGCGGATGCGGGTGCGCGGATGTACAGGACGGGGGATCTGGGTCGCTGGATGTCGAATGGGACGATCGAGTTCCTGGGCCGCAACGACTTCCAGGTCAAGATCCGTGGCTTCCGGATTGAGCTTGGGGAGATCGAGGCGAAGCTGTGCGATGTGGAGGGCGTGCGCGAGGCGCTGGTGCTGGCGCGCGACAGCGACGCAGGCGAGAAGCAACTGGTGGGTTACTACGTTGCGGAGGAGATGCTGGAAGCGTCGGTGCTTCGCGAGCGGTTGTCCGCGCGTCTTCCGGAGTACATGGTGCCCTCGGCGTTCGTGCGTCTGGCGGGCTGGCCGCTGACGGCGAACGGGAAGGTGGATCGCAAGGCGTTGCCTGCGCCAGACGATGCGGCGTATGCGCGGGGCGCGTACGAAGCGCCGGAGGGCGTGCGGGAATCGGCGTTGGCGGCGATCTGGTCGGAGTTGCTGGGTGTCGAGCGGGTGGGTCGTCGCGACAACTTCTTCGAGCTGGGCGGCCATTCGCTGCTGGCGGTGCAGTTGGCTTCGCGCGTGCGCAGGTCGCTGGAGGCGGAGTTGCCGCTGCGGGTGTTGTTCGAGGCGCCGGTGCTGTGGCAGCTGTCGGAACGGCTGGCGCAGGCGGAAGCGTCGAATCTGTCGGCGATCGTGGTGGTGGAGCGCAAGGCGCACATGCCGCTGTCGCTGGCGCAGCAGCGTCTGTGGTTCTTGACCCAGATCGATGGCGCGAGTGCGGCGTATCACTCCGGCGGAGCGCTGCGGCTGAACGGAGCGCTCGACACGACGGCACTGGGTCATGCGATGCAGCGGATCGTGGATCGTCACGAGTCGTTGCGGACGCGCTTCGTGCTGGTCGAGGGCGAGCCGATGCAGGCGATCGCGACCGATGCGCAGCTGGAGATCGAGAGCCACGATCTGAGAGGTCGCGACGACCGCGAGGCGCGCAGCCGCGCGTTGGGCAGCGCGTTCTTCGCTGCGCCGTTCGACCTGCGCGAGGATTTGCCGCTACGGGTGCAACTGGTGCGGTTGGAGGATGACCGGTACGAGCTGTCGGTCGTGATGCACCACATCGTGTCCGACGGCTGGTCGATCGGGATACTGCTCGACGAGCTGAGCCGGTTGTACACGGCGGAGGTGGAGGGCCGCGTCGATCCGCTGTCGCCGCTGTCGATCCAGTACGCGGACTATGCGCATTGGCAGCGTCGATGGCTGGCGGACGGCCAGTTGGCGCGGCAGAGCGCATTCTGGCAGAGGACGCTGTCCGGGGCGCCGACGTTGCTGGAGTTGCCGACGGATCGCGTGCGGCCGCTGCAGCAGGACTTTGCCGGCGATGCGCTGGATGTTGGACTGGATGCGGCGTTGACGTCGCAGCTGAAGGCATTGAGCCAGCGTCATGGGGTGACGCTGTACATGACGTTGCTGGCGAGTTGGGCAGCGGTGCTGTGCCGGTTGTCGAACCAGACGGAAGTGGTGATCGGCAGTCCGGTGGCAGGCCGGAACCGCGAAGAGATCGAGCCGTTGATCGGCTTCTTCGTGAACACGCTGGCGCTGCGGATCGATCCGGGCGCGGCGTCGACGGTATCGGAGCTGTTGTCGCATACGCGGGAGCGCGTTTTGGAGGCGCAGGCGCACCAGGACCTGCCGTTCGACCAGGTGGTGGAGGCGGTGAGGCCGCCGCGCAGTACGGGGCATACGCCGATCTTCCAGGTCATGTTGACCCTGAACAATCAAGCGCTCGGCGCGCTGGAAATGTCGGGGCTGACTGTCTTTCAGGTGGAATTGGAAGCCGGCACGGAGCAGTTCGACTTGTCGCTGGACCTTTTCGAAGCCGAGGGGATACTGTCAGGAAGGTTGAGCTATGCGAGCTCGATCTTCGTCCGCTCCACCGTGGAAAGATACGTTGGATACTGGATCAGCCTGCTGCGTGGCATGGTGTCGGACGCAAGTCTCGTGGTGTCCCAGTTGCAGTTGATGGATGACGCGGAACGCGATCGTGTGCTGGTCGAATGGAACGAGACGGCGCTGGATTATCCGCATGATTCTTGCCTGCATCATTTATTCGAAGCGCAGGTGTTGCGAACACCCGGCTCGACAGCACTGGCGCACGGCAACCGTCGCGTCAGTTACGCAGAGTTGAATTCACGCGCGAACCGGTTGGCGCATTACTTGATAGCGGCGGGCGTGAAGCCGGATGATCGAGTGGCGATCTGTGCCGAGCGTGGCGTGGAAATGGTGATCGCCATGTTCGCTGTCCTGAAATCCGGCGGCGCTTATGTGCCGCTGGATTCGACATATCCGCCAGAACGTCTCGCATACATGCTGGAGGACAGCGCGCCGGTCGTCGTGCTTGCATGCGGTGCGGGCGCTGCAGTGGCTGCCGAGTGCGCCAACAGCGAAATGAAAGTCCTGGATTTGCTTGCCGACAGCGAAATGTGGCGCGATCTCAACGATGACAATCCCGTTGCGACAGGCGCTGGACTGACATCTCGAAACCTGGCGTATGTGATTTATACATCAGGGTCTACCGGTGCGCCAAAAGGCGTCATGATCGAACATCGTGGTCTGGTCAATTACACGCTCGATGCCATCCGGTGGTTTGAATTGACCGGGACTGATGTCGTTCTTCAACAGAACTCGCTGAATTTCGATCTTTCGATAGAAGAAATGTTGCCGCCGTTGCTGTGCGGCGCCTGTCTGATGCCAAGCACGCAGCTGTTTGGTGTCGGCACCGGCTTGGGGTCTGAATTTTCAGGGCAGCTGTCGGTTGTCCATTTGACCGCTGCACATTGGCATATGCTAGTAACCGAATGGGGGCATTCCGCAGAGCGGATGGTTGATCAGCTCGCGGGTGTGCGTCTTCTGAATGTGACCGGCGACGCGCTGTCGATGCAGAAGCTCGGCGAGTGGGAGTCGATGAAGCCAAAGTCCATTCGACTCATCAATACCTACGGTCCAACGGAGGTGACGATTTCGTGCAGTGCGGAATACGTTCGATATGCAGAGAACGTCAGTCGCGTGAGTATCGGAAAGCCTTTCGCCAACACTTCAATCTACATCCTCGACAAGAATCTTCAGCCGGTGCCGGTCGGAGTATCCGGAGAGCTGTACATCGGCGGCGTGCAAGTCGCGCGTGGTTATCTCAATCGCCCGGAGCTGACCGCCGAGCGATTCATCGATAATCCATTCCGTCCTGATGAACGCATTTACAAGGCGGGCGATCTTGGGCGATGGAGACCCGACGGTACGATCGAATTTCTGGGCCGCAACGACTTCCAGGTGAAGATTCGCGGATTCAGGATTGAGATTGGCGAGGTCGAGAGTGCCATCGGCGCCTGCGATGGCGTACGCGAGGCGATGGTTCTCGCGCGCGAAGATGTGCCTGGCGAGAAGCGTCTTGTGGCGTATTACACGAGCGATACTGTACTGAGAGCATCCATTTTGCGTGAAGCCCTCTCGCAGACATTGCCCGAATACATGTTGCCGAGCGCGTTCGTGCGTATTGAAGCATGGCCGCTGACGCCGAATGGAAAGTTGGATCGCAAGGCGCTGCCTGCTCCCGAAGGTGAGGCGTTCTCGACGACGGCCTATGAAGCGCCACAGGGCGATGTGGAGCGGGCAATCGCGGCGATCTGGTCGGATCTTTTGAGAGTGGAAAGGGTCGGCCGCCACGATAATTTCTTCGAGCTCGGCGGGCATTCTCTGATCGCGGTCACCATGGTCGAGAGGATGCGCCGACAGGACTTGCACGCGGATATCCGGTCTTTGTTCACGGCGCCGACCCTGGCGGCTTTCTCCGCGGATCTGAGGCGTGGCCACAAGCCGGAGCCGGCTCCGCCGAATCGGATTCCCGTTGACGCGGATCGGATCACGCCGGAGATGCTGACGCTGGTTTCACTGAGTCAACCGGAGATCGACGCCATCGCCGGACAGGTGGCCGGCGGCGCTGCGAATATCCACGATATCTATCCGCTTTCGTCGCTTCAGGAGGGCATGCTTTTCCACCATCTTCTTGGGCAGACCGATGACATCTACATCTCGTTCGGTCTATTGATACTTCCGGATCGTGGCCGGGTCGAAGGTTTGATTTCGGTATTGCAGCGCGTGATCGACCGTCACGAAATCCTGCGAACGGGTTTTATCTGGAAAAACCTGAGAGAGCCGGTGCAGGTAGTGCAGCGGAAAGCCGTGCTTCAATACCGTGAGATCGAATTTGACCCTGCGAAGGGATCCCTGAAGTCGCAACTGAAGGAGTATTACGACCCGTCAAGGTTCCAGATGGATCTTACCGTGGCCCCATTGCTGCATTGCTGCTACGGGTATGAGCCGGAATCGGATCGTTGGATGCTGTGCATTGCACTTCATCACCTGACTACAGACCATACGACAGTAGATTTGATGAGAGAGGAGGCATGGCTCATACAGCAAGGGCTCGAGTCGGAACTTCCCGCATCGGTGCCTTTCCGGAACTACATCTGGCAGGCCAAAGTCAACGCGGATCCATCTGTACACCATGAGTTTTTCACCAGAATGCTCAAGGATGTCGATCAGCCGACAGCTCCATTCGGCCTTGCGAATGCGCACGATGATGGCAGCGACATCTGCGATTTCACGAAAGTCCTTTCCATGGATCTTTCAAGGAGAATTCGCCGCAATGCGCGTTCGCTCGGTGTCAGTTCGGCGGCGATGATGCATGCGGCATGGGCGCTTGTACTCTCGCGCGTGACCGGGATGCATAGCGTCGTCTTCGGTACCGTCCTGTTCGGGCGCATGGATGGCGGGGATGGAGCGGATCGGGCGTTCGGTTTGTTGATGAACACGCTGCCCATCAAAATCGATACGGAAGGGTATTCAATATCGGAGGTCATCAAAAATTCGCATGCGGTTCTTGCCGAACTTTTGCATCACGAACATGCCTCCCTTGCATCGGCCCAGCGTTGCAGCAGTCTGCCTGCGACGATGGATCTGTTCACGACATTGCTTAATTATCGGCATAGTCCGAGCGAGCTTTCCTTCAACGACGATCTGGAAGTGGAGGCTGTCGAAACAGGAGAGCGGACGAATTATCCTATTTCCATGTCCGTAGACGACCTTGGAGAAGGTTTCAGTCTGCTTGTGCAGGCCAAATCGTCCATCGGTTCGGAGCGCATCTGCGATTTCATGCATACGGCATTGGTTGCGATGCTCGATGCGCTGGAAGCAGAGCCGGGTATGCTGGTATGCCGTGTCGATGTCATGCCGGCAAAGGAAATCGAGCGCGCCATTCTGGATTGGAACGATACGGCGCGTGACTATCCGACGGATCTTTGCGTGCACCAGCTGTTCGAGGCGCAGGCGGAGCGGACGCCGGATGCGGTGGCGGTCGCGTACGAAGAGACGGTATTGACCTACGAGATGTTGAACCGCCGTGCGAACCAGATCGCGCATCGCCTGATCGAGCTGGGGGTGACGCCCGACGATCGCGTGGCGATCTGCATGGAGCGCAGTCTTGAGATGGTGGTGGGTCTGCTGGCGATCCTGAAGGCGGGTGGTGCGTACGTGCCGCTGGATCCGCAGTATCCGGAAGACCGGCTGTGCCACATGCTGGAAGATTGCATGCCGGTGGCGGTACTGAGCCACGGCGATCTTGCGAAGCGGATCGTGGCGTTGCAGGCGACGCCGGTTCCGGTGCTGTGCCTGGACGATGCGCAGGCGCTGTCGCAGAACCCGGATGTGGCGCTGCGTCCCGAGCATCTGGCCTACGTGATCTACACGTCGGGCTCGACGGGCCTGCCCAAGGGCGCGATGAACGAGCACGGGGGCGTGGTCAACCGGCTGCTGTGGGCGCAGGAGCAGTTCGGGCTGACACCGGACGACCGCGTGCTGCAGAAGACGACGTTCAGTTTTGACGTGTCGGTGTGGGAGTTCTTCCTGCCGTTGCTTGCGGGTGCGCAGTTGGTCATGGCGCGTCCGGGCGGTCATCAGGATCCCCAGTACCTGATCGAGACGATCGAGCGTTCGGGGATCACGGTGGCGCATTTTGTGCCGTCGATGCTGCAGGTATTCCTGGCCCAGGACGACGTGGCGCGTTGCCACGCGTTGCGCCACGTGAAGTGCAGTGGCGAGGCGTTGCCGTATCCGCTGCAGCAGCGTTTTCTGGCGCAGATGCCCGGCGCGCAGTTGCACAATCTGTACGGTCCGACCGAGGCTGCGGTGGACGTGACGTATTGGCGTTGCGTGTCGGATGCGCATCCGGGGATCGTTCCGATCGGCAGACCGATCGCGAACACGCGGATGTATGTGCTGGATGCGCAGTTGCGTCCGGTGCCGGTGGGCGGGGTGGGCGAGCTTTATATCGGCGGCGTGCAGGTGGCGCGTGGCTATCTGAACCGTCCGGAGCTGACGGCGGAGCGTTTCATCGACAGCCCGTTCCATGAGGGCGAACGCCTGTACAGGACGGGGGACCTGGGTCGCTGGCTGTGGGATGGCAGTCTGGAGTATCTGGGCCGCAATGATTTCCAGGTGAAGATCCGCGGGTTCCGGATCGAGCTGGGCGAGATCGAGTCGACGCTGCTGGCGTGCGAAGGCATCCGCGAGGCGGTGGTGCTGGCGCGGGAGGACGCAACGGGCGAGAAGCGGCTGGTGGCATACGTGACGGTGGCGCCGGAGCGGGCGGCGGAGACGTCGCAATGGCGGACGCAGCTGTTGTCGCATTTGCCGGACTACATGGTGCCGAGCGCTTTTGTGGTGTTGGAGGCACTGCCGCTGACGCTGAACGGGAAGCTGGATCGCAAGGCGTTGCCTGCGCCTGACGACATGGCCTACGCGCGTCGTGCCTACGAAGCGCCGCAGGGCGATGTGGAGCAGACGCTGGCGACGATCTGGTCGGAGCTGTTGGGAGTGGAGCGGATCGGCCGTCACGACAACTTCTTCGAACTGGGCGGACACTCGTTGATCGCGATCACCATGGTCGAACAGATGCGTCGACAGGGATTGCACGCCAATATCCGCTCGCTGTTCACGGCGCCGACATTGGCAGCCTTCGCGCTGGATCTGACGCGCGGCCACAGGTCGCAGCCCGCGCCGCCGAATCGGATTCCCGCAGACGCGGATCGGATCACGCCGGAGATGCTGACGCTGGTGTCGTTGAGTCAGCGTGAGATCGACAATATCGTCGCAGGGATGCAGTGCGATGCGGCCAACGTACAGGATATCTACCCGCTGTCGCCGTTGCAGGAAGGCATTCTGTTCCATCGCCTGTTCGAAGAGCAGGACGACATCTATCTGTTGACCGGGATGAAGAGCTTCCCGGACCGTGATGCGGTGGAGCGTTTTCTGTCGATATTGCAGCGCGTGATCGACCGTCACGACATCCTGCGGACGGGTTTCGTGTGGGAGGCGCTCGATCAGCCGTTGCAGATCGTACTGAAGCATGCCTCGTTCTCGCATGCGCAGATGGTGTTGAGCCCGGCGGATGGTTCGATCAAGTCGCAGCTCATGTCGCAATATGAGCCGTCGCGATTCCGCATGGATGTGACGCGTGCGCCGCTGCTCGAGTGCCGCTACGCGCACGATCCGGAGTCTGGATTGTGGTTGATGAGTTACGCGTTCCATCATCTCGCGATCGACCACACCAGTCTCGATCTGATCAACGAAGAGATCGATCTAATCGAGCAGGGTCGTGAGTCGGAGCTGCCAAGGCCGATTCCCTTCCGGAATCACATCTGGCAGGCCAAGGTGAACGCCGACCCTTCGGCGCACGAAGCGTTCTTCACTCGGATGTTGAAGGAGATCGACCAGCCGACGGCGCCGTTCGGCCTGAGCAGCGCGAGCAGCGATGTCAGCGGTTTCCGCGAAGCCATGCGGATGCTGCCCGGAGAAGTCAGCACGGGTATTCGCCGTCACGCGCGAGAACTCGGCGTGAGCGTCGCGGCGATGATGCATGTGGCCTGGGCACTGGTGCTGTCGCGCGCAACCGGGATGGAGCGTGTGGTTTTCGGTACGGTGCTGTTCGGTCGCATGGACGGAGGCGAGGATGCGGACCGGATGCTTGGTTTGCTGATCAACACGCTGCCGATAAGAGTGGATATCGATCGCTCTGGAATCGCCGAAGTCGTGAAGAGAACGCATGCATCGCTGGCGGAACTGATGCAGCATGAGCATGCATCGCTGGCATCGGCGCAACGCTGCAGCGGGGTGCCGGCCGGAGTCGATCTGTTCACGTCGTTGCTGAACTATCGCCACAGCAGAGGCATGGCGCCGTCGGCCGACAGCATGGACATCGAAGCGGTGGAAGGCGGCGAGCGGACGAATTATCCGTTGGCGATATCGATCGATGATCTTGGCGACGGGATCGGTCTTGTCGTTCAGACGGATGCTTCGGTCGGCGCCGAGCGGGTCTGCGACTTCATGCAGGCGGCGGTGACCGAGGTTCTGGATGCACTGGGGAGCGGTTCTGCAGGTGTGGCCGACCGGATCGATGTATTGCCCGCGAATGAGCGTCGGCAGGTCGTTCTGGATTGGAACGATACGGCGCGCGACTATCCGACGGATCTTTGCGTGCACCAGCTGTTCGAGGCGCAGGCGGAGCGCACGCCGGATGCGGTGGCGGTCGCGTACGAAGAGACGGTATTGACCTACGAGATGTTGAACCGCCGTGCGAACCAGATCGCGCATCGCCTGATCGATTTGGGGGTGACGCCCGACGATCGCGTGGCGATCTGCATGGAGCGCAGTCTTGAGATGGTGGTGGGTCTGCTGGCGATCCTGAAGGCGGGCGGTGCGTACGTGCCGCTGGATCCGCAGTATCCGGAAGACCGGCTGTGCCACATGCTGGAAGATTGCATGCCGGTGGCGGTACTGAGCCACGGCGATCTTGCGAAGCGGATCGTGGCGTTGCAGGCGACGCCGGTTCCGGTGCTGTGCCTGGACGATGCGCAGGCGCTGTCGCAGAACCCGGATGTGGCGCTGCGTCCCGAGCATCTGGCCTACGTGATCTACACGTCGGGCTCGACGGGCCTGCCCAAGGGCGCGATGAACGAGCACGGGGGCGTGGTCAACCGGCTGCTGTGGGCGCAGGAGCAGTTCGGGCTGACACCGGACGACCGCGTGCTGCAGAAGACGACGTTCAGTTTTGACGTGTCGGTGTGGGAGTTCTTCCTGCCGTTGCTTGCGGGTGCGCAGTTGGTCATGGCGCGTCCGGGCGGTCATCAGGATCCCCAGTACCTGATCGAGACGATCGAGCGTTCGGGGATCACGGTGGCGCATTTTGTGCCGTCGATGCTGCAGGTATTCCTGGCCCAGGACGACGTGGCGCGTTGCCACGCGTTGCGCCACGTGAAGTGCAGTGGCGAGGCGTTGCCGTATCCGCTGCAGCAGCGTTTTCTGGCGCAGATGCCCGGCGCGCAGTTGCACAATCTGTACGGTCCGACCGAGGCTGCGGTGGACGTGACGTATTGGCGTTGCGTGTCGGATGCGCATCCGGGGATCGTTCCGATCGGCAGACCGATCGCGAACACGCGGATGTATGTGCTGGATGCGCAGTTGCGTCCGGTGCCGGTGGGCGGGGTGGGCGAGCTTTATATCGGCGGCGTGCAGGTGGCGCGTGGCTATCTGAACCGTCCGGAGCTGACGGCGGAGCGTTTCATCGACAGCCCGTTCCATGAGGGCGAACGCCTGTACAGGACGGGGGACCTGGGTCGCTGGCTGTGGGATGGCAGTCTGGAGTATCTGGGCCGCAATGATTTCCAGGTGAAGATCCGCGGGTTCCGGATCGAGCTGGGCGAGATCGAGTCGACGCTGCTGGCGTGCGAAGGCATCCGCGAGGCGGTGGTGCTGGCGCGGGAGGACGCAACGGGCGAGAAGCGGCTGGTGGCATACGTGACGGTGGCGCCGGAGCGGGCGGCGGAGACGTCGCAATGGCGGACGCAGCTGTTGTCGCATTTGCCGGACTACATGGTGCCGAGCGCTTTTGTGGTGTTGGAGGCACTGCCGCTGACGCTGAACGGGAAGCTGGATCGCAAGGCGTTGCCTGCGCCTGACGACATGGCCTACGCGCGTCGTGCCTACGAAGCGCCGCAGGGCGATGTGGAGCAGACGCTGGCGACGATCTGGTCGGAGCTGTTGGGAGTGGAGCGGATCGGCCGTCACGACAACTTCTTCGAGCTGGGCGGACACTCGTTGATCGCGATGAAAATGATATCCAAGCTCCGGCAACGGATGGATATCGAATTGTCTCTGGGTGAGGTGTTTGAACACTCGGTGCTGTGCAGGCTTGCGACGAGAGTGACCGGCGCCGATGCATCGCATTTGTCGCGCATCGAAACAGTGGACCGCTCTCAGTTGATGCCTTTGTCGCTGTCGCAACAGAGATTGTGGATATTGTCTCAAATCGATACCGAAAGCACTGCGTATCACATGGGAAGTGCGGTAAGGCTGGAAGGAAATCTGAATATTCCGGCTTTGCAAAAAGCCCTGCAGACAATCACCGTCCGCCACGAAACCCTGCGGACGCGCTTCGTGGTCGCGGGCGGCCAACCGATGCAATCGGTGTTGCCTGAGACAACAGTGGAAATGCCGATCCACGATCTGCGCGGTCGCGCTGATCGCATGAAGGCCATTGGTGCCCTCGGATTGGCATTCGTGTCCGCGCCATTCGACATTGCGAAGGATCCACTGTTGAGAGTGATGCTGGTGCGGATGGAAGATCAGACGCATATCCTGCATCTGGTGATGCATCACATCATTTCCGACGGCTGGTCGCTTGGACTGTTGATGAGCGAGGTAAGCAGTTTGTACGCTGCGTTCCTCAATGATGAGGCAGATCCGCTGCCGCCGCTGCTTGTGCAGTACGGCGACTATGCGGTTTGGCAAAGAGGTTGGTTGTCGGAAGGATTGATGGAGCGCCAGGTCGAATTCTGGCGAAACAACCTGGCGGGCTCACCGGCGCTTTTGCAGTTGCCGACCGATCATCCTCGGCCCCCAGTACAGGATTTTGAAGGAGCAACCCTGTCCGTCGCATTGGATTGCGAATTGACGGCGGCTCTCAAGGCGTTGAGCCAGCGCCATGGCGTCACCCTGTATATGACGATGCTGGCCAGTTGGGCAATATTGCTGGGTCGATTGTCTGGTCAGGACGACATAGTGATCGGCAGTCCGGTCGCAGGCCGAAACCGGGCTGAAATCGAGGATCTGATCGGATTCTTCGTCAATACGCTGGCATTGCGGATCGATCTGAGCGGCGAGCCGGGCATACCGGAACTACTGGCTCGGACGAAACGACAGGTGCTTGCGGCCCAAGCGCATCAGGATTTGCCGTTCGATCAGGTAGTGGAAGCTGTGAAGCCGGCACGAAATTTGTCGCACCCGCCGATTTTCCAGACCATGCTTGCATGGCAGAACATGGAGGAAGGGCGGCTCGACATGCCTGGTCTTGTCCTGTCGCAAGTTGAATCGGAGGAAACCACCGCGAAATTCGACCTGACACTGACTCTCGGCGAGAGCGATGCTGGAATCGCAGGCGAATTGAATTTTTCAAAAAAACTGTACGAACATACGACCATCGCGCGTTTCGCGGCGTACTGGGTCATGCTGTTGCGTGGAATCGTCGCGAACGAGGCCCAGCCGATCGCTAGTTTGCCGATGCTCGACGAGATTGAGCGCGATCTGGTTCTCAATGTATGGAATGCGACATACGCAGAATATCCGCGAGATGCCTGCATGCATCAACTGTTTGAAGCGCAGGTCGATCGGACGCCCGAAGCGATCGCCCTGGTTTTCGCCGACGAGAAATTGACTTATGGAGAGCTGAATTCGCGCGCGAACCGCTTGGCACATCATCTTCTCAAGCGAGGTGTCGTGCCGGAGCAGCGGGTAGGCATTTGCATGCGGCGCAGCACTGACATGGTCGTGGCGCTTCTGGCCATATTGAAATCCGGAGGTGTTTACGTTCCTCTGGATCCCGCGTATCCGTCAGTTCGACTGGGGCACATCCTTGACGATGCCGCGCCACGCATCGTTTTGAGCGATGAGTTTGCGAGCGGAGCGCTGATGAACGCGCTGGCGCTGACGGAACAAGCGAGCTCGTCGATAGTGCTTGATGTCGGCACCGAATCCGGTGCATGGGCGGAAGCATCCGAAGCGAATCCAATAGCTGAAGCGACAGGCCTTGTGCCGTCGAATCTTGGCTATCTGATTTATACATCCGGCTCGACCGGAAAGCCTAAAGGCGTGGCGATCGAACACCGAAACGCCGTGAATATGATCAGTTGGGCGCTGCAGACCTTTCCTCGCGAGATGCTGCGGAATTGTCTATTTTCGACATCGATCAATTTCGACTTGTCGATCTACGAGTACTGCGTTCCGTTGTCTTGCGGCGGCACAGTGACGCTTGTCGAGAACGCGCTGGCGTTGCTGAGTCATTCCTTGCCGGTGACGTTGATCAACACAGTGCCTTCGGTGATGGCGGAATTGATCGAAGCGGATGCGATTCCGACGAGTGTCATGGCGGTGAATGTGGCCGGTGAGGTATTGAAGCGTCCGCTGGCGGAGAGGATTCTTTCCAGGCCCCACATCGACAGGTTGTTCAATCTCTATGGGCCATCAGAGACGACGACTTATTCGACGTGGACAGCGATGGATCGTTCGACGGGATTCTTGGGCGATATCGGACGTCCGTTGAGCAACACTCGAATCTATATTCTCGATGCTGAACATCAGCCGGTCCCCATCGGTGTTGCTGGCGAGATTTTCATCGGTGGCGATGGCGTCGCGCGCGGTTATCTCGGTAACGTCGCGTTGACATCTGAACGATTCATTGAAGATCCATTCCGCTCCGAGCCTGGCGCACGAATGTACCGGACCGGCGATTCGGGTCGCTTTGCTGACGATGGCAGGATCACTTTGCTGGGACGCAATGATTTTCAGGTGAAAATCCGTGGATTCCGCATCGAATTGGGCGATATCGAAGCGAAGCTGTCTTCCTGCGATGGTGTGAGGGACTCGATCGTCCTGGCGCGAGAGGACATGCCCGGCGATAAGCGACTTGTGGCGTACTACCTGAGCGATGACGAGCTGCCCGCAGAGACGTTGCGGGACAAGTTATCCACTCAGCTGCCGGAATACATGGTGCCGTCAATTTTTGTGCGCGTGGAAGCCTGGACGTTGACGCCCAACGGAAAAGTGGATCGTGCGGCATTGCCTGCGCCTGATGGCGGTGCTTCTGCGAATCGCGAGTATGAAGCGCCGCAAGGCATCGTGGAAGAATCGATCGCCATGATCTGGTCGGAGCTTTTGAAGGTCGAACGTGTGAGTCGCCACGACAACTTCTTCGAACTCGGGGGGCAGTCGTTGCTGGCAATGCGCCTGGTGGCCGAATTGAAGAACCGCACCGGCCTGCAGATGCATGCTCGTGATATTTTTGAAGCGCAGACGATTACCGCCCAGGCGCAGCGTTTTGATCCGTCGCCGCGCGATATGAAATCCTGCCTTGTTCCCATCAAACCCAAAGGCCTGGGTGCTCCCTTGTTCCTGATTCACCCCGTAGGTGGCGATGTCTTGTGTTATTTGCCATTGGCAAGCGCCGTCGAACTGCAATGTCCCGTGTATGCGTTGCAGCGTGAAGAGTTGGCCAGCAATGACGAAATCGTGTACCGGAGTATTGAGGACATGGCAACGCAATACCTCCACAAGATCCGCGAAGTGCAGCCGAATGGCCCATATCGTCTCGCCGGATGGTCGCTGGGTGGTGTAATCGCCTCGTCCATCGCCAATCGTCTCGAGAACGAAGGTGAACAATTGGCTTATCTCGGTCTCATCGACAGTTGGTTGCAAATGGATAATGAATTCCGGAGTTCGGAGGTGATGGCAGGACGAACCGACCAGGAGGTGTTCGAGCGCATTGTCGCGAAAGTGGAGGAAAGCGAGGAAGAGCGCGATCGATTTGATCATGACATGCACCTTGGCGAGCTCGCCGGTGCATTGAATGACAAGGACATGAGAAGAGTGCGCAGGGTCAACATCGCGGGGATGATCGCTGCGTCGCGTTTCAAGTGCGATTTCAGCATTTCGTCGCTGCACTATTACGGCGCGGCCGTACCCGGTGGCATACATCTGGCGCAAAAGATCGCGCAAGCACGTGCGCTCAGCAGGGGGGCCATCGCCCCCCGGACTTTCGACGGCGATCACTACACGATCGTCCAGCAGCCCGGAGTCCGGCTGCTCGCCGAAGCGATTTCCGCCGATCTTGCTGCATGCAGTGTTTGAAAAAGTCGGATATGACTTCTTGGGCCTTCGCGAGTCCGGCATACGTGCGGGCTCGCTTTCCGTCGGGAGTTGCTGGCCGACGATTTTTGCCGGTCGGGAATGCGATATTTCCCGATCGGCTCTCTGGTTCGAATGCCCTCGTTCTCCCGAGATGACGCCACCTTTCAAGCGCCTGTGCGAGAATGGCGAACAGCATTGATTTGTACAACTCCCGGCACACGTCTCTGTTTTTTCAGGACACATGCCGAACCCTTCGAAGAACAGCCATGCCGCAGCGCATCTGGACGGCCTCCGCCATCCGCAAGATCGAAGCCGACTACAACCGGTCGGCGGACACCCATTTGATTCCGATGGATCTGCCGGGGTATCCCGGCATCGATCTGTATTTCAAGGACGAGTCCAGCCACCCGACCGGCAGCCTCAAGCATCGGCTTGCGCGTTCGCTGTTCCTGTACTCGCTGGCGAACGGCTGGCTGCGCGAGGGCGGGCCGGTGATCGAGGCGTCGAGCGGGTCCACGGCGGTGTCGGAAGCGTATTTCGCGCGCCTGCTTGGTTTGCCGTTCATCGCGGTGATGCCGAGCTGCACCTCGCCGGACAAGGTCCGCGCGATCGAATTCCACGGCGGTCGCTGCCATCTGGTCGACGATCCGGCGGCGATCAACGACGAGTCCGAGCGTCTCGCGCGCGAAACCGGCGGCCACTTCCTCGATCAGTTCACCTACGCCGAACGCGCCACCGATTGGCGCGCGAACAACAACATCGCCGAATCGATTTTCGTGCAGATGGCGCAGGAGCCGCATCGGGTGCCCGAATGGATCGTCTGCAGCCCCGGTACCGGCGGCACCGCCGCCACGCTGGGCCGCTACGTGCGCTATCGCCGCCACGACACCCGCGTGCTCTGCGCCGATCCCGAGCATTCGGTGTTCTTCGAGCACTTCGCCGGCACGCTGCGCGGCGATCCGCGCTGCGAACTCGCCCCGTGCTGCGGTTCCGGCATCGAGGGCATCGGCCGGCCGAAAGTCGAGCGCAGCTTCATCGCCGCCTGCATCGACGCGATGCTGAAAGTGCCGGACGACTTGAGTCTCGCGGCGATGCGTCACGTCAGCGCGGCGCTGGGCCGCCGCGTCGGCGGCTCCACCGGCACGAACATGGTCGGCGTGCTGATCGCCGCCGAACGCATGCGCCGCGAAGGCCGCAGCGGTTCCATCGTCACCATCCTCTGCGACGGCGGCGAGCGCTATTCGCACAGCTACTACAACCCGGCGTGGTACGTGGCGCAGGGCATCGACACGGTCGAATCGGATGCAGTGATCGCGCGGGCCGTCGAGGGCCAGCGTATCCCCGGGATCGAACTGCTTGCGCGCGAAGCCTGAAGCCTGCTGACAAGTTCCGGCGGAGCGTGCGCCGGCACGAGTTGCGCCGATGCGGAGAACGGCGACAATCGGCGCATGCCCTCCGCGCCGCGCAAGATCATCCACATCGACATGGACGCGTTCTATGCGTCGGTCGAGCAGCGCGACGATCCGTCGCTGCGCGGCAAGCCGGTGGTGGTGGCGTGGCGGGGGGCGCGATCGGTGGTGTGCGCGGCGTCGTACGAGGCGCGCACGTTCGGGGTGAGGTCGGCGATGCCGGCGGTGCGCGCGGAGCGGCTGTGTCCGCAGGCGGTGTTCGTGCCGCCGGATTTCGTGCGCTACAAGGCGGTGTCGCGGCAGGTGCGCGAGATCTTCGCGCGACATACCGATCTCATCGAGCCGCTGTCGCTGGACGAGGCGTATCTGGATGTCACCGCGCCGAAGACGCGCACCGAAGCGGGCGAACCCGTCAGCGCGACCGCGATCGCCGAAACCATCCGCGCGCAGATCCGCGAGGAAACCCGGCTCACTGCATCCGCGGGCATCGCGCCGAACAAGTTCCTCGCCAAAATCGCGTCCGATTGGCGCAAACCCGACGGGCAGTTCGTGATCCGTCCGCATCAGGTCTACGACTTCCTCACACCGCTGCCGGTCGGCTGCATTCCCGGCGTGGGCAAGGTGGCGCAGCAGAAACTGGAGGCGCTGGGCGTGGCCACCGTCGGCGACCTGCGCGCGATCGATGTCGGGCGATTGCAGCATGCGTTCGGCAGCTTCGGCGTGCGTCTGCACGAGCGCGCGCAGGGCATCGACGAGCGCCCGGTGGAATCCGATCAGCCGGTGCAGTCGATTTCCTCGGAGGACACGTTCGAGCGCGATGTGTTGATCGACGAACTGGAGCCGGCCATCCGTCGGCTTGCGGAGAAAACCTGGGAAGCGTCGCGCAAGGTCGAGCGCGTCGGCCGCACCGTGGTGCTGAAACTGAAGACCGCGCAGTTCCGCATCCTGACCCGCAGCCATACGCCGGACGCGCCGCCGGCATCGCTGGAGGAATTCGTGGAGATCGCGCTGATGCTGCGCGATCGCGTCGAACTGCCGCTGCGCACCCGCTATCGACTGGTGGGCGTGGGGCTCGGCGGTTTCCGCGATCGCGACGAATCACAGCCGCAGCCGGAGTTGTTTTCGCGCTGAGCTTATTTCGACGGCGCGGATTTCTTCGGCTTCGCCTTAGGCGCCTTCACTTGCGCCACCGCTTTCGCCGCATCGATCCGACCGTAGCCGAATTTGTTCGAATGTCCGTTGGCTTTGTATGCGGACGCCGGACCGATCTTCTTCGCGCTTGCGATGAGCGCCGCGCGCACGTCTTCGACGGTCATGTCCGGTTTCAGAGACAGCATCAGCCCGCAGAGGCCGGCGACCAATGGCGTCGCCGCCGAGGTGCCGCCGAAGTCATTGGTGAACAGGCCATCGGCGCCGCCCGCAGTGGCATCGCCGGTGTTGAAGCCGCGCCCGGGCGTGGAGACATCGGTGGTGAAGATCGCACGCGTGCCGCCGTTCGACGGCGCGACCACGCAGACCTGCGGGCCACGGTTGGAATAGTCGGCCAGTTCGTCGGCGTCGGTCGAGGCGCCGACCGCGATCGCGTTCGGATCGGAGGCGGGGTAATCGATGCGGTTGTGCGCTTCGTTGCCGGTCGCGCACACCACCACCGCACCGCGCCCTTTGCGACCGAAGCGACGCGCATCCTGCAGCGCGAATTCGATGTCGGGACTTTTCGCGCCGCCCCACGAGCAAGAGATCACGTCGGCGAACGCGGCGGCGTAGCGGATCGCATCGGCGACCTGGCTTTCGCTGGCCAGATCGTCGGCGTGGAAAACCTTCACCGGCAGCAATCGACAGTTCGGTGCGATGCCGTAGGCGCGGGGGCCACGACCCACCGCGACACCGGCGCAGCAGGTGCCGTGGATATCGTTGCCGCTCATCAGCTCGAACGGCGCGCGGAAGCGCTTCGGGCGCGGATTGAAGTGATCGATATCATCCTCTGGCAGATAGAAATCGCGGCCGACCAGATCGCGCGGTTCGTCCGGGTCGGCGTTGCGCAGGAGGTTGCCGCGCAGTTCGGGGTGTTCGACATCGACGCCGTCGTCGAGCACGGCGATGGTGATCGCGCGTTTGCCGCGCGTGGTCTCCCAGGCCTTGCCGGCACCGACCAGACGCAGATGCCACTGCTTGGATGAGGGCGTGTTTGATGAGGGCCCTTTCGATGAGGCCGTGTTCGACGCCGCTGCGCTGCGGCGGAACTGGGAGACGAAGTTCGGCGCAGCGAACGCCACTTCGTCCAACGCGCTCAGTCGTGCGGCCAGGCGGATGAGTTCTTCGCCGGGATGGCGCAGCGCGGTGTCGCTGAGGATCATCTGATCCGGAATCATCGGATTGCGGAGATGCAGCGTGAGCCCGCTGTCGCGCAGGATCGCGCTGCGGACTTTCGCCGGCACCTGCGCTTTGAAACGCAGCACGATTTCCTTGTAGAGGATCCGCATCAGCTGCGTTTCGCGATCCATGTAGGCGGTGACCGTCTTGCGTTCCAGCACGTTGCCCAGCGCCCTGGTCGCCGATCTGGCGCGTGCGGCGGTCGGCGCTTTCGCGGCGCCGCGACTGGGCACCTCGAAAAAAGTCTGCGCCGCGCGCATCACCCGGCCCGTCACCATCGCCGCGACGGCGGTGCCGGACAGACGCGCGACGGTTTCGCCGTCGACGGCTTCGAAGCTCAGCGGCAGGCGGTCGAGTTCGATCCATTCGCCGTTCGCCATGCGCATGCCGACATCGGAGCGGGTCGCGGTTTCGACGATCATCGGTGCGAGTTCCGCCGGGTCGACGAAAATGGAATTCATTGCGGCCTCACGTCCTGTAAGGGAGTCGGTGGCAGGCGGGTGTTACGAGCGGTTGTAAGCGCTTTCGGCGTCGAACCAGACGGCTTCGATCTGTTCGTCGTCTTCGATCTTGCCGCTCACGTCGGGCAGGAAAACGTCGCTGCCTGCGGAGGGTTTGAACAGCGCCTGTTGCTTGGTGAATTTGGCGCGGCCGACGAATTCCAGCCCGTAGGTGCTGGCGACGCTGCGCAGTTTCTGTTCGCTGGCATCGTTGTCGAAGCGCAGCGACAGCAGGCCGGTCGGATAGCGGTAACGCCCATCCGCATCGACCATGGCCGGCAGCACCACGAAATCCGGCCCCAGCAGGCGGTGCAGGTCGCGCCAGCCCGCGCGTGCGGTCTTCGGCGATTTGTTCAGCTTCACGACCCAGCCGGGCATCCGTCCGCCCAGCGGTTCGACGCTGGCCAGGCCATCCAGGCGGGAAAGGCCGGCGGTCGGAATCG
This sequence comes from Lysobacterales bacterium, assembly GCA_017302135.1. GTDB lineage: Bacteria > Pseudomonadota > Gammaproteobacteria > Xanthomonadales > Xanthomonadaceae > Lysobacter_I. The sequence continues at coordinate 76,119 of JAFLDZ010000007.1, forward strand.
TCGGGGCGACAGGCCTGACGACGAAAAGACCGGGGCTGATGTGTTCGGAGCTGGACGGCATGACGCCCTTCGGAGGAGCGGGGTACTGAAAGCGCCGCGGATCGGCGCAGGACACTGGATATCATAGCCTGAGAGACACGCGCAATCGCGATGCGTGCGCCAGCTGAATGGATGGCGGAGCCGGGAGGCGATGCGCCGCTCCCGGCTCCGGTTTGGGCGGATCACTGCAGCCGATCACCGCATCGGTCGATAACGCAGGGTCAACGACCATTCGCGGCCGGGCTGGTTGTAGAAGGCTGCGGTTTCGTAGCGCTTGTCGAAGACATTCGCGACCCGCGCCTGCAGGGTCCAGTCGGGTGCAAAGGCGTATTCGCCGCGCACATCGAGGGTGGAGAAGCCGCCCAGTTGCCGGAGATTGGCGAGGTCGTCGTAACGACGGCCCTCGGCGACACCGGTGAAACCCAGGTGAAACCTGCCGATGCCGCGATCCAGCTCCAGCCGCGCCGTATTGCGCGCGCGACGCGGGAGATCGTGGCCGGAGGCGCGATCTTCCGGCTCGAGCCAGCTGGCGCTGGCGCCGAGGTCCCAGCCGAAGACGCTGCTGTCCACGCGCAATTCCGCACCGCGCAGACGGGCGCGGGCAATATTGTTCGGTATGAACAGCGTGGCGTCGAAGGCGATCAGATCGTCGACATCGGTGGTGAACGCGTCCAGACGCAAGCGGGTGGTGTCGCCGCGCCAGGCGAGACCAACCTCGTGGGTCTTCGAGGACTCCGGGCGCAGTGCCGGGTTGCTGAAGAACGGGTAATACAGCTCGTTGAAGGTCGGCGCCTTGAACGCGGTGCCGTAGCTGGCGGTGACGCGCCAAGCGTCGGCGAAGTCCAGGCCCCACGCGGCGGTGCCGGTGGTTTGGCCGCCGAACTGGTCGTTGTCGTCGCGACGCAAAGCCAGTTGCACGTCGTGCGTGCCGAACGCGGCCGTGTCGAGCCGGCCCTGATACTGCGCGAACGCTGCGCGGTTGCTGCGTCGGGTGTCGTCGTAATCGGTGTCGCTGTCGATGCGGTCGCGCAGCCAGTCGACGCCGAGGGTCAGCAGATGCGCGTCGGCCAGCGCAATGTCGGCCTGCACCGATGCGCTGTCGCGGCGGCTGGCGAAGTCGCCGTTGGCGACGCTGCCGATGAAATTGTCGGAGGCATCCTGGTTGCTGCCGATGTTGAAGCGCAGGTCGATGCGATCGCTCGCTTTCCAGCGCAACTGTGCGCCGAGCGCCTGCTGCACGATGTCGGAGCGGTTGACGAAGCTGCCGTCGTAGTCATTGTGTCCGCGCACGTGCAGCGCGTTGCCCTGCAGTTCGAGGGATTCGCCGATGTTCATGCCGCCGCGCAGCGAAAGCGAACGGCTGTCGTAACCGTCGCGGTCGGGTTCCTCGGTGAAACAGCCGGCGAACAGCGTGCTCGAACCGCGACAGGCGTCGATGCCATCGGTGCGCTGATAGGCGGTATCGAGACCGAACCAACCGCGCTCGCCGCCCCCGCCGACGCCGACGCCGACTTCGCGACGCCCGTGGCTGCCGGCGCCGACGTGGAAGCGAACGTTGGTCGCGCCGCGATCGCGGCGGGTGAAAACCTGGATCACGCCGCCGATCGCATCCGAGCCGTACAGGCTGGAGCGCGGCCCGCGCACGATTTCGATGCGGTCGATCAACGCGACCGGCAGGTCCTGGAACGAGGCGAGACCGGAAGTGGCCGATCCGATGCGTACGCCATCGACCAGCACGAGGACGTGGTCCGATTCGCTGCCGCGCACGAACAGCGCGCTGAGTTTTCCGGTGCCGCCCTGATTGCTCAGATTGATGCCGGCGCGACCGCGAAGCAGTTCGCCGAGCGAACCGGCCTGGCTGCGTGCGATCGCCTCACGATCGATCACTTCGACCGGCGCCAGCGCGGCGTCGGTGGTGATCGCGGTGCGCGTGGCGGTGACCACGACTTCGTCGAGTGTGTCGGCGCCGTTCGATTGCGCCAACGCAGTGAAGGGAAGGGCGCCCGCGATCGCGAGGGCCAGAGGATATTTCGAACAAGACATGCGGGACTCCATCGCGCACACCCGCGCGCGGTGAGATGGGGTGGAGTCGCGAACGGAGAGAAACAGCGAGCGGCCGGCGAGACGCATGCAAGGCATGGGCATGGCGGCAACATCGCCGCAATGCCCTCCGCATCGCAACCGTGAACTCCAAGGCCGGTCTCCGGGCTCATGCGCGAACAGGGCGATGCCTGTTCAGCCGTCGCGCCTTCCCATGTCGTCATCGAGCGATAACGGATCACAGTGGCGGATGCGATGGCTTGACGCACTTACCGTTGCGGGGGCAGCGCCGGCATTGCGCCATGGATGGCGCGCACCGGCTTCCCGTTTCAACCTTCGGACGGTTGTCCTTGGGTCACCTCGAAGCGCGCGCAGTGTACCTCAGCGGTGCTCGGCAGGTGAGGCGAGACGGATCAGTCGGCGTGGCCGCTGTCGGGTTCGTCGAAGAGATTGAACGCGGGTGCCGAGTCTTCTTCGCGCATCGTATGCGTGGTGGTGACCGGTGAGGCCGCCGGCCGGCCGCGCGGCGGCGGCAACTGCGCGATGGCCGCATCGGCGGCGATCAACAGCTCGCTGCGGCGTTCGCTGGGCACATCCTGCCAGTGGCAGTCGAGCAGCGCGCCTTCCAGCGCGTACAGCAGGTTGAGGCTGGGTTTGAAGCCGGCGCGCTTGACGCGCATGAAGGCTTCCAGCGCACCGATCGCGCGCAATTCGTCTTCGGTTCGCAGACCGACCTGGCGCAGCCATGCTGCGCTTTTCGGGCCGATATTGCGGAGTTTCAGCGGAGTGGCCATGCGGTTCCGTCGTCGAGAGGAGTTGCGGGGCTCGCGCTTCGAACGCTCGCGTGTCGAAGCTTACGCGCCGAAGCTTACGCGTTCCTGCGCAGGCTGCGTACGAACAGCGCGGCGATGGTTTCGATCCCTGCCTGATCTTCAACGTCGAATCGTCCGGGAACCGGACTGTCCAGATCCAGTACGCCGATCAGCGCGTCGTCCAGCAGCAGCGGTACCACCAGTTCAGAACGCGATGCGGCATCGCAGGCGATGTGGCCGGGGAAGTCATGGACATCGGCGATGCACTGCGTCTGTCGGGTCGTGGCGGCCGCGCCGCAGACACCCTTGTCGAGCGGAATGCGGACGCAGGCAGGCAGGCCCTGGAACGGACCGACCACCAGTTCGGTGCCGTCGAAGAAATAAAAACCGGCCCAGTTCAGATCCGGCAGCGCGTGATAAACCAGCGCGGACAGATTCGCGGCGTTGGCGATGCGATCGCATTCGCCAGCGAGCAGCGCCTCGGCCTGCGCGGCGAGCTGGGCGTACTGTTCCGGCTTGCTGCCGGAGAGCGGGATGGAGGCGAAACTCATGCGCCCAGTGTAGCAGCGGCGTCTGCGGCGTTTACCATGCGCATGATCCCTCCACTCAGGCGCACAGCGGCGGACGCATGACGGTCTCTGTTACCGAAGCCACCCGTGGCGTATTCGTCACCGGCACCGATACCGGCGTGGGCAAGACGATCGTGAGCGTTGCGCTGCTCCATCGCCTCCGTGCCGCCGGTCTGCGTACCGTCGGCATGAAGCCGGTCGCCAGCGGCTGTGAACGCACACCCGATGGCTGGCGCAACGACGATGCGCTGCGCCTGCAGGCCGCAAGCGATCCGCGACCGGCGTATCAGGACGTCAATCCGTACGCGTTGGAACGACCCACGGCACCGCAGCTCGCGGCACGTGCGATGGGTATCCAGGTGGATCTTTCGCATCTGAAGGCTGCGCATGCACGCCTTGCTGCGCAGGCCGATGCGGTAATAGTCGAAGGTGTCGGCGGTTGGGCCGCACCGCTGGAGGACGGACTGGACCAGGTCGATTTGGTGCGGAGATTCGGCTTGCCGGTGGTGCTGGTGGTGGGCCTGCGCCTGGGTTGCCTCAATCACGCCCGACTCACTGCGCGTGCGATCCAGAGCGATGGAGTGCGATTGACCGGATGGATCGGCAACAGCGTCGATCCCGCGTTCGCCGAACGCGACGAGTACGTCGAACTGCTGCGCGCCGCGCTGCCGGCGCCGTGTCTCGGTGTGTTGCCGTACGCCGAATCGCCGGATACGGCAACGATGGCATCGTGGTTGTCGATGCCATCGGGATTTTCGTAGGGCGGGTCTTGACCCGCCGCTTTGCTCTTTTTCGATGCATCGAAAAATCATCGAGGCAGATTCGATCATCGCCTGGTGCGGATACCTATGGTGTGTATAAGCCTCGCCTTACGCCGTCTGCGTCTCCAGCACGGTATCGCCTGCGGCGGCATCCGCGGTGTCATGCGAATGGTCGCGCGCGAGATACAGATAGAACGCCGGCAGCACGAACAGCGTGAACGCGGTGCCGATGGTCATGCCCGACGCGATGACCGTGCCCATCGAGAAGCGCGCTGCCGCACCAGGACCGCTGGCCATCAGCAGCGGAATCATCGCGAACACCAGCGCCGCAGTGGTCATCAGCACCGGACGCAGACGAATCGCGGTGGCTTCTTCGATCGCTTCGCGCTTCGACAGGCCTTTCTCGATCTGCAGTTTGTTGGCGAACTCCACGATCAGGATGCCGTGTTTGGTGATCACGCCCACCAATGTCACCAGGCCGACCTGGGTGTAGATGTTGATGCTCATGCCGGGGAAGGCTTCGATGCCCTGGAATCCGAGAATGCCGCTGACGATCGCCAGCACATTCATGACCAGCAGCGCGCCGCAGATCGCCATCGGCACGGTGATCAGCATGATCAATGCATCGCGGAAGCTCTCGAACTGGGCCGACAGCACCAGGAAAATGATGATCAGCGCGAACAGCAGGGTGACCAGCATGGTCGTGCCCTCCTGTTTGAACTGCCGCGATTCGCCGGCGTAATCCACGCTGTAGCCCTGGGGCAAGACTTCCTTCGCCGCCTGTTCCAGCACTCCCAACGCCTCGCCCTTGGACACGCCAGGACGCGGCGCGAAGGTGATCGACACGGCGTTCAATTGCTGGAAGCGCTTCAGCACCTGAGGCTGCGCGGACTCCTTTAGAGTGACGACCGTCGAAAGCGGAATCAACTCGCCGCTGCGTGTGCGTGTGTAGTAATTGGTGAGCTGATCCGCGTTGATGCGGTCGCTGCGCTGCACCTGCGCGATCACCCGGTACGAGCGGTTCTGCATCGCGAAGCGGTTGGCGTAGCCGCCCGACAGCATTGCCGACATGTCCGCCGACAGCGTGCGCATGTCGATGCCCAGGGCTGCAGCCTTGTCGCGATCGATCTGCACTTCGATCCGCGGCTTGTCGATCTTCAGATCCTTGTCCAGGAAGATGAAGCGCTTGCTGGCGTAGGCTTTCGCGAGCACGGCATCGGCCAGCTCCTGCAACTGCTGCAGCGAGCCGATGCCGCCGATCACGAATTCGCCGCCACCGTCGCCGCCTGCGCTGGGCAGCGCGGGCGGGATCAGCGCGAAGACGTTCAGACCGGTGACTTCGGCGATCTTCGGCTGCAGATCCTGTTCCAGCACCTGTTTTGTCGAGCGTGTGCGCTCGCTCCATGGTTTGAGCACGAAGCCCGCGATCGCGCTGTTGCTGGCGCCACCGCCGCCGAAGCCGCCGTTGAACAGGAAATAGTTCTCGACCTCGGGAACACCCTTGGCGATCCTGGTGACTTCCTCGGTGTAACGCTCGACATAATCGAGCGTCGACGATGGATCGGCGCTGCCGATCGAGAAGATGAAGCCCTGATCCTCGGCCGGTGCCGGTTCCTGCGGCGACTGCATGTAGAGGAAGACGCACGAAGCGAACACGATGGCGCCGAACACGCCGATCACGCCCTTGGTATCGAGCGCCCCGTGCAGCCGGCGCTGATAGCCGTGGCTGAGACGGTCGAAACGGACATCCAGCCAGTTTTCGAATCGGCTCTTGCCGCCTTCGTTGTGCGGCTTGAGCATCTTCGCGCTCATCATCGGCGACAGCGTCAGTGCGATCACGCCCGACAACAGCACCGAGCCCGCCAGCGTGAATGCGAATTCGGTGAACAGCACGCCGGTGAGCCCCCCCTGGAAACCGATCGGCAGATAGACCGCGACCAGCGTGGTGGTCATCGCCACCACCGGCCAAGCCAGCTCGCGAGCACCGCGCAATGCGGCGTCGCGCGGCGACATGCCTTCTTCGATATGTCGGTGGATGTTCTCCAACACGATGATCGCGTCGTCGACCACGATGCCGATCGCCAGCACCATCGCCAACAGCGTAAGCAGATTGATGGTGAAGCCCATCACCAGCATCAGGAACAGGGTGCCGACCAGCGACAGCGGCACCGTGACCGCCGGAATCAGCACGCTTCGGAACGAGCCCAGGAACAGATAGATCACCACGATCACGATGATCACCGCTTCGATGATCGTGCTGATCACCTCGTCGATGGCATCCTGGATCGCCTCGGTGCTGTCGTAGGGAATGGTGCCGACCATGCCTTCGGGCAACTGCGGGATGATGTCCGCGTCCCAGACTTTGCGCACCGCCTTGATCACGTCCAGCGAATTGGCGTCCGGCGAGACATAGATGCCCATGAACGTCGCGGCTTGACCGTTGATGCGCACGGACGTGCCGTAATTCTCCGAGCCCAGCACCACATCGGCCACATCGCCGAGGCGCACGATGGCGCCGTCCTGCTCGCGGATGACGAGTTCGCGGAATTCGTCGGGCGTGCGCAGGTCGGTGCGTGCGGTGAGATCCACCGACACCATCTGGCCCTTGGTCGACCCGAGCGCGGACAGTACGTTGTTGTTGCGCAGCGCGGCGTCGACATCGCTGGCGGTCACTTTCAACGCCGTCATGCGATCCGGCTTCAACCACACGCGCATCGCGAACGAGCCGGCGCCGAGAATCTCGGCGCGCTGCACCCCGGGCACCGTGACCAGCTTCGGCTGGATCACCCGGGTCAGATAGTCGGTGATCTGATTGTTGTCCAGCCGTTCGCTCGCGAACGACACGTACATTGCAGCGATCTGTTGGCCCTGCTGCAGATCGATGACCGGGTCTTCGGATTCCTGCGGCAGCTGGCCACGCAGCTTGTTGATCTTGGCCGAGATCTGGGTCAACGCTTCGTTCGGATCCTGGTCGAGACGGATGTACGCCTGGATCGTGCTGACACCGGCAGCGCTGGACGACGTCAGATATTCGATGCCTTCGGCGCTGGCGATCTCGCGCTCCAGCGGCGTCGTGATGAAACCCTGGATGAGGTCCGCATCCGCGCCGAAATACGTGGTGCTGACGTTGATCACCGCGTTCTGCAGTTCCGGGTATTCGCGTACGTTCAACGCACTGAACGCGCGCAATCCGAACAACAGAATGAACAGACTGACGACGACCGCGAGTACGGGCTTGTTGATGAAGATATCTGTGAATTTCATCGCGTTCTCCCGTGCGTCGCGGGCGGCGCAGGGTGGGTTGAGGCAGTAGGCATGGGTATGGTTCCGGCGCGCGCTGTCGCGTCAGCTGTTGTCGGGCTTCGGCGCGGAATCGGCGGACGGCTGCACTTTGTTGTTGATGGTTACAACGGCGTCGTTGCGCAGTTTCAGAAGACCACTCGTGACGACCCGCTCGCCCGGCTTCAGACCCTCGATTACCGCGACCAGATCGCCGCGCGTGGCGCCGGTCTTGATGAAGCGCTGCTGCACCACCAGCTTGACGCCGGTCAGCGGTTTGCCCTGCATGTCTTTTTCGTCGGGCCCGTATTGCGTTTCGCGAATCACATACACCGCGTTGCCGTAGGGATTGAAGCTGACGGCGGTCTGCGGAATCACGATTACCGATTGCTCGCCGCCCAGGTCGAAGCCGACCTTGGCGAACGTGCCCGGACGCAGTGCGTTGTCGCCGTTGACGAAGGTCGCCTGCACTTTGACGCTGCGGGTTTCCGCGTCGATGAGCGGCTCGATCGCGGTGATCCGGCCATCGAACGTGCGTCCGGGCAGCGAATCCACGGTCGCGCGGATCATCGTGCCTTCCACGAGCTGATCCATGCGCTGTTGCGGCAATGTGAAGTCGAGGAAGATCGGACTGATCGACTGCAGATTGACGATGGGGCTGCCTGGTGCGATGAACTGGCCGAGATTCGCCTTGCGGATCCCGAGGGTACCGTCGAAAGGCGCACGAATGGTTTTCTGCGCGATCAACGCACGCTGCGCTTCGACCTGTGCGAGTGTGGACGCGGCATCCGCGGCGCGCTGTTCGACATCGGCCAGCGACACCAGCTTCTGCTGGCCGAGTTCGCGCCAGCGGTCGCGCTGGGAAACCGCGAGTTTCGCGGCAGCGTCCAGTGCGCGCAGCGTGGCTTCTTCGTTGGCGGTATTGAGTCGTACCAGCACCGTGCCGGCCTTCACCCGCTGGCCCGGCTCGAACAGGATTTCGCGGATCACGCCGCCGGCTTCGGTGGTGACATCGGCACCGTTGACCGCGACGAAGGTGCCGACGGCTTCAGCGCCTTCGCGCCAGCGCTCAGCCTTCGCGACCGCGACGCTGACCGACGCGGGCGGCTGCGGCATGTTGTCGAAGAATTCGTTCATGCCTGTATTCATCACGGCTTTCACCGCGAATACACCGCCGAAGATCACGGTTGCGCCGATCAGCATCCACACCATCCGTTTTTTCGAGGACGGTTTGCGCTGCGTTGCGCGGTGCTCGTCATGGCGGGTCGTATCGTGTTGGTCGGTCATGGGGAAACCTCGGAACGAAGTGCGGTCGCGGCGGTGAGTGTGGTGGCGGTGCGGTGTGTCTGCGGGCACTCGCTGTCGAAAATTGCCTGGCAGAGGCGTGCATTGAGCGCGTCCAGCGCGATGTCGTCGGCCGGGTCGAACAAGGGTTGCCAACCGTAGCCGTTGAGCAGGAAGTGCAGATGTTTCATCAGCAACCGGTACGGGTCGCCCAACGCGTACGCTTCGAGCAGTCCCTCGGCATGGGTGAGGGTATGCATCCCCAGGGAAAGCGTCCAAGGCCCGATCGTCACCGCTTGGGGCGACAGACCGATGTCGGCGCGCAGATCGCCCGCAGCGATCGCGTCCTCGACGATGCCGTCGATCAGCGCGCCCAAGGGGGCGTTGGCTTCCAGAGAGCGCTGCCGGGTCAGCGCGGAGGCGGCACCCCAGACAACGTCGGTCCAGACGAACTGCGCGAGGCGGAAGTGCTCGGGCTGTGCGCGGATGACCATCAGGTCGGCCAATGCGATCGCCAGCATGCGTTCGCGGCTGGGGCCGCGCCAATGTGCGGCACGTTCAAAAAGGTGCACGCGGCTCAGACAGTTGCGGGTGGCGAGCGTCACCAGCAGGTCTTCCTTGCTGGCGAAATGCTGGTACAGCGTGCCGATGGCGTAGTCGCATTCCTCGGCGATGCGAGCCATCTGCAGCGACAGCAGGCCGTCGCGCTGGATCAGCTCCTGTGCCTTGTCGAGGAAGCGCTGTTCGCGCTCGCCGCGTTCGCGCAGGCGGCGGTCCTTGGTGCTCATGGCGGGAGCCAAAGTGTGTCGGGAAGCGTATTTTGAATTCAATTCAAAATATGATCAATAGTTGTTCTTGATTGACAGTGTGCTGTTCATCGAAACAATCGGCCTTCCGGGCTCCTTGGCTTCAGGCAACAAAAAACCCGGCAGCTTGCGCTACCGGGTTTCTGAGAACGGATGCAGTGCGCGATGGCGCGGACTGCAGTTCCGATCAGCGCGTGGCCTTGCGACCGGCGGCCTTGGTCACGTTTTCGACGTCGGCCTGTACAGTGGCGGCGACGGTTTCGAACTGGCCCTTGGCGATCTGCGCGATGGCTTCGTTCGTCTTTACGGTGCGGCCGAAGACTTCCTGGCCAGCGCCGATGCTGCGCTCGACGTTTTCGCGGGCAACCTGCACGCCCTTCGGCCAGACGGCCTTGAGGGCATCGAAGTCGCGCGCTTCAGCGAGCTGGCCCCAGAAAGCGAACGTGGCGTTCATGTTCTCTTCGATGGTGGCGAGCTGCAGGCCGAACACGGCCTCGGTATTTTCGAGGGCAAGACGACCGACCTGGGCCGAGGTATCGGCGAACTGGCGGGTCGATTTGGTGAACTGGTCGTTGAACTGCTGGTACATGGCGGGCTCCTGAGGCTGGGGATGCCGGCAGGGAATGCCGGTGTTGTGCGGTGCAACATAACGCTGATTTTGTTGCACTGCAACATGATCCGACGAACGGCATCCCGCCCGTTCATATTCTTGAGGAATCAGCAGCTTGCAGAGATTGGTGTAAGCGTGGTTTGCTGCGGGATCAACCGCGGTAGCGGCAGCCTGATGTGCATGTTTCGTGGACAACGACTTCGCTCAGCAGCGGCAAGGCTGGTTTCAGCTGCCGCCATATCCACAGCGCCAATTGTTCGCTGGTCGGATTTTCGAGACCTTCGATCTCGTTGAGGTAATGGTGATCGAGGCGGTCGTACAAGGGCTTGAACGCGGTCTTGATGTCGGAAAAATCCATCACCCAGCCGCTTTGCGCATCGATCTCGCCGCTGACATGGAGCTCGATGCGGAAAGAATGCCCATGCAGACGCGCGCACTTGTGGCCAGGCGGGACGTTCGGCAGCCGGTGCGCGGCTTCAAGGGTGAAGACTTTGAAAATGTCCATGGGCTGGCTCTGCGGATCGCGGGGCCGCGCTGAGCGCTGCTTGTGGGCCTGGACAGTGATATGGGTTCAATCAAATAGCCCACGTAAGCAGCTGAATTGCGCGGTTTTTTTGTTTCGTCACTTTGGGTGTTGCCCCCAGAGTTGCCCCCAGACCATGCCCGCTTGACCTGTGAAACTCTAGGCTATGGGGCGGGTTCGATCAAGTCCGGCCCATAAATTCGGGCGATATGTACCGGTGGGGGCTTATGAGGTGAGGGCGTGCATTCTCATCCAAGCGGTCTTGGCTCTGAGCTTTCCGGACTGACATCAAATTTGCTGTTATCGGCGCTAGCTGCAATAGTCTGGCCGTGGACGTGCGGTAAGTGTGCCGGCCGTCACGAGGTTTGGTCGGCAGCGTCGCAGCTCATGTGATGCGGTGTGGTCCAATGATTTTGACATCTAATTTCGGCCGCGACAGGAAGTTAAAATGGAGCCCGTGACACTCTCCCGGGAAGTCTTGGACTGGGCTGCTCACAAGGCAGGCCTTACGCTGCAATCCTTTGCTGAGTCCGTCGCTAAGCGCGAATCTGATGTCAATAGAATATCGAACGGAAAACTAACCTCGTCTCAAGCCGCAAAATTGGCTAAGAAAGCAAGAATCCCGTTCGGCTATCTGTTCCTTGATGAGCCCCCCGAAATTACGAGACCCGTTATTCCGGACTTGCGCCAAGTGCAGGAGGCTGTTCCGCTGAGCGAAGATTTTCACGAGGTCTTGCAAGACGTTGTGGCGAAGCAACAGTGGTACATTGAGTACCTCAAAGACTCGGGTGATGCTGCGCTTCCTTTTGTTGGGAAGTTCAGCGCCGTAGCAACAAGAAAGCCCGCATCTGTAGTCGAAGACATGCGAAAGGTGTTGCAGCTAACCGACAAAGACCGCAGCAGCAGTCAGGATTCTTCTGCATATTTTTCTCGTCTTGCCTTGAAAGCAGAAAGAGTCGGCGTGCTTGTAATTAAGACCAGCTTTGTGAAGGCAGCGACAAAGCGTTCCCTTTCTGAAAAGGAGTTCAGAGGTTTTGCGCTTGCTCATCCAGTTGCGCCTATTGTGTTTGTAAACGGCAAGGATGCGGAGGTCGCAGCTGTCTTTACGCTCATGCACGAATTGGCCCACATATGGCTTGGCGTAAGTGGTGTTTCTGACATCGCTTTAAAAACGAGCAATGCGATTGAACGAATTTGCAACGCGGTTGCTGCCGAGCTTTTGGTTCCCGCCGATGATTTTAAGGATAAATGGGGTGGCCCCCAAGACTTATATCGGTTGGCTGCTTATTACAGGGTTAGCAGGACAGTAATTGCACGCCGCGCATTGGATTATGGGTTTGTAGATCAGGCGTTTTATGATCAGGTTGCGAGAGAGACGCGCCCGATTAAGAAGACCGGCCCTCCTTCGCCGCTAGTAACGATCCCGGTAAGAAACAGTAAGAGATTTACAAGAACAGTCGTATCCGAGGCGATGAGTGGAAATATCTTGCTGAGGGATGCTGCAGGTTTACTTAATGTCAGGCCAGATACAGTGATGTTGCTAGCGAGGGGGAAAGTTAAAGGTGGATAAAAAATTCATAGTTGATGCAAACGTATTTATTCAAGGAAAGAATTTCCACTATGACTTCGCTTTTTGCGTTGGATTCTGGGATTGGATTGAGGCTGGCTATAACGCGGGGGTTATATATAGCGTCAAGAAAGTTCGAGAAGAGCTCTTGGCGGGCAATAAGGGCGATCTTGGAAGGGCGTGGGCAATGAATATGCCGGCCGGATTTTTCTTGGATGACACGGGTGATGTGGCAGTCATGAAAGAGTATGGAAGCATCATGACTTGGGCGAATAAAGACACGCACTACAATGATTCCGCAAAAGTGAAGTTTGCCGACATTAAGCGGGCTGACGCTTTTCTCCTTGCATATGCCAAGGCATATGGCCATGAGATTGTTACTCAAGAAAAAGCCAATCCTGAAAAGAAAAGCAACATTCCGATTCCAGATGCGGCTAACAAGATTGGCAAAATAAATACTCTAACGATTTATGAGCTTCTCACGAAGCATGCTAAGCCGACGTTTTTATTCAAGCCATGAAGTCCTTGCTCGCATTCTTCTGAGAGTGCTTCCTGTGCCGCCGGAGGTTCATTGGTAGTTGTTGCGTCTCTTTCGCCGGCGTATTCCGATGGAATAGATATCGCGGTATCCCGGCTGGAATACTGCCGCAGGTTCGCCATCGACCGCGAGCGCCCCTCATCGGTTCTAGGGCCTGTAGAAGCCCCGCCGTGCCACTTGCAGCGCCGCTTCCCGGGAACGCTCAGGCCTTGGCAGGGTTCGCCGTCACGGCGTCGCCTAGCGCCGCAGATCACGCGCGCCTGATTCGCTCCAACGGGCAGCCTGCCGAAGTTGCTCGCGTGCGCGCCTGCGCGTTCGGCATGACATAACCCGGACTCATTCGCGCGCGCAAAGGCGTCGATAAATTCCGGTGCGGCCGGACTCGCTCCCACGCGGACGGGCGCGTAATTGGCCGAATCGTCCGAACCCTCACGCGCGCGCGTACTGTTCCGAGTAGCCGGAGTTATACGCGCCCGCGTGTACTTGTCACATAACCCCGGGAGGTTCGCCGGAGTCTTGGACTTTGATAGATCGTTGTAGTTTATTCCGGTGAGTTTTGCCCACTCCCCCACAATCGCATCGATCACGGCGCTATTGGTCGCCGACACGGTGCCGGGTCGTGATCGCGCCCGCATGGCCTCTATCGCGTCCCTAGCAGCCTTGCCGGGCATGTAATCGATGCGCGTCATCCTTGCCCGTCGCTCCCGCTGTAGCTTGGCGAGGTGTTCACGATCTTTGGACAGATAGCCGTCAGTCATCGCAGTGCATCGCTGTGTGGGCTGTTTTTTCCCACGTCAGAAAACGGTGCGCAGACAATCGACACGCCAAGGCAGTGACGGCCAGACACGGGCACAAACACGCTGCCGCTTGGTAAGAATCTATAAAGGTGTACGGATGGCGTAGCGGGGCGAGGGCTAAAAACGGTCGTTTTCGATACGGATGGTGTAGCGGTCATGGTGTCTTTTCCGGGCTGTCGATACGGATGGCGTAGCGGTCTGCTACGGATGGCGTATAGGGCTTGCGATTTTTCGCGGGTCGTATGAATGGCGGTTTCGGGTGTTTCCACTCGCCGGATGCGACAGCGGTCGCCGCACAATCGAGCTTGCCGCCGCATTCGTGGATGGGATGCCAGGTCAACGCATAGAGGCTTGCGCCGATGTAGAGGCCGCCTTGTCGGGTCAACGTGATGAATCCGAAGTGCCGCAGTTCCCGCGCCGCCCATGTGACCGTTTCCGGGGAAGTCCAACCCTTGGACCGTAGCACCGACAGCGAGGCGCAAAGGTCGCCATTGTTCCGGCCGTTGTACTGCCGCGCGATGTCGCACAGCAGCTTGATTGCTGTGCCGCTGGCCTGCCGCCAGTTGTCGGAATCTTGAACATGATGCGGAATCGCCGTGAAGGTTCCAGACTCGCTCCGCCCCTTGTGCTTTCGCCGGCTGCGGGGCTTCATGCGGCGCCCATACTGCGGGATGCCACGCGCGCGCCGTGTGCGTCGATTGGTGCGCTTCTAGCGGGTGCTTGCATGACTTGCCCCGCCCCCGGTTAACGGACGGCCTTTGCATCGCGTGCGGCGATACGTGACGCGATCCAAGCCGATACCTCGTGCTCCGGCCACGCGCTGGCCCTTTCGCCTAGCTTTACGGGTGCCGGAAAAACTCCCATCGATACGCGACGGTAGATTTCGGATCGGGATAGGCCGCATCGGGCTTTGACCTCGGGTAAGCGTTGCAGGATCAACGCGCCCGATGCGGGAGGGGTCGGATTGTCTGAGATCATCGTTTTATGCCGTTTATTGGCCGGTGTCGGATGACACACGACGCTGGCGGACCAGCGCATTTCACGATGGGACAAGGAACGGGAACGAACTTAGTTCACGCCGGCTTTTTTCAGCACGCGCCGGATGGTGTCTGCGCTTCGTTTGTACTTGAGCGAGCATTTCCCGGCCAATTCATGAGGCGCCGTCCCTGTCGCTAGCAAGGCTTTCGCATGTTCAATGCAATTGGTTTGCCAATTGTTCGCCTTGTCGGCGCGCGCTTTGCCTGAAGCGCGTCCGCCCTGCATTTTCAGCTGTGTTTGCTTGATTCCGATGGAAGCGTATTTGTCCGCGACTATGGCATGCGCGCCATTCAGCATATAGGCGCGAAGTACCTTCCCTGCCGCTGCATAATCGCCCTTTGCGGCTTTTCTGAACGCGCTTTCTAGCGCCGCGTTTTCCGCGTTGTCGGTGTCGATTTCGATGGTCTTGGATTGGATCAAAGCGATCCACTCGTCCGTGATAGCTTCCAAGGGTATGCCGTGCTCTTCAGCGTGGTAAGCGCACCACGTTTCAAACAACCATTGCCCCAGCTCTTCGTCAGACTTGTTGAAGTCGGCGGCGGTCATTGGTTCGGCTGACTTCAATTTTGCCCCCAAGCCCTGCTCAGACATGCGCCAACGCCGGCAGGGTTCCGGCGTCTTCACCCTTGGGCTAGGCGCATCGCGAGCTTAGCAAGCCGTCATGGGATGTCGTGAGCCTTTCCCGCGTCAGTCGTCGCAGCCGGCCGCCTCCCGCAATGCCTTTGCAGTCTCTAACGCGAACTCGCACAGATAGGCTGTGCTGCCGTCTGTCCCGGCTTCGATCGATCCTGCCAGCACGCGGCGCACGGCGTCCTCTAGGTCGCTGGCCTCGCGTGTGGCCGTGCGGCTGTCCAAGCCTGCCGACACGGCCAATAGGCGCATGCCCTCGGCTGGAATCTCCCGAAAGCCGGTGTCTACGGTGGTCGGGCGGGCGTCTGATAATCTGCTGTGAGCCATGATCGTTCTCCAGTGGAACGGTGGTGGTGAGGGGCGGCGGGGTGCCTCTAACACCCCGTCGCCCCGCTTGTTACCGGCTGTCGCCGGATGCTTTGCGCGTGATCGGCACGACGTTGCCGCCGCTGTCGCGTAACTGGTCGAGATAGTCCGCCCATGCCGCCATCATCTTGCGGCGTTCGGCAAGGTGGGCAGTGCGGTTGTAGGCGCGGCCGTTCGGGTCGCGGACGGCGTGCGCCAACTGGTGTTCGATGTAGTCCGGCCGGAAGTTCAGCACTTCATCCAAGACGGTGCGCGCCATCGCCCGGAACCCGTGCCCGGTCATTTCGTCTTTGCCGTAGCCCATGCGTCGCAGCGCCGACAGCACGCCGTTATTGGACATGGGGCGCGACCCGGTGCGGGGGTTGGGGAAGACGAACCGCCCGCGCCCGGTGAGCGCGTACAGGTCGCGCAGGATCGCCACGGCCTGCGGTGCCAGCGGGACTAGATGCGGCTCCCGGGTCTTCATCTTGTCGGCCGGAATGTTCCAGTCCGCCGCGTCCAGATCAATCTCTGTCCATTCCGCCTGTCGCAGCTCGCCGGGGCGCACGAACAGCAGCGGAGCGAGCCGCAGGGCGCAACGCGTGGCGAAAGCGCCCTGATACCCATCGATAGCGCGCAGCAGCCCGCCGATAGCCGCAGGGTCGACGATAGCCGCACGGTGGGCGGCTTCCCGGATCGGGGGCAGCGCGCCGCGCAGGTCGGTCGCCGGGTTGCGTTCGGCCCGGCCGGTGGCGATGGCGTAGCGGAACACCTGCCCACAGCTCCGCAGCGCCCGGTGTGCGGTTTCGGTCGCGCCCCGGTCGGCGATGCGATGGACGACGGCTAGCAGTTCCTTGGGGGTGATGGTGGCGATGGGACGCCTGCCCAGCCACGGGAACAGATCGCGCTCGAAACGCGAGGCGATCTTGTCGCCGGTCGATTGCGCCCACGTCGGCGAATACTTGGCGAGCCACTCCCGGGCGATGACCTCGAAGCTGTTCGCGGCCTGTTCCTCTCCGGCGAGCTTTTCGGCCTTGCGGTGTTCGCCAGGGTCAACGCCAGCGGCCAAGAGCTTGCGGGCGGCGTCCCGTTTGTCGCGTGCGGTGGCGAGACTGGTGTCGGGATAGGTGCCCAGCGAGAGCCGCTTTTCTTTGCCGTCGAAACGGTACTTCAGGCGCCACCACTTGCCGCCTGTTTTGGCGATTTCCAGATATAGCCCGCCAGCATCGAACAGGCGTTGCACCTTGTCGGTGGGCTTCGCTTTGCGGATCGCGGTGTCGGTTAGGGGCATTGGGGGCAACTCCTACCCCGTGTGGGGCTGTTGCCCCCATATTTGCCCCCACTTGCCCCCGGATTGCAAGGGCCTCCCCGGGATACTATCGGACACTAAAAAGGCCGAAACCCTTGTTTTTATTGAGGATTCCGGCCTTTCTGGGATGTCGCTGGAAGTGCTTTTGGTGGCTATGGGTGGACTCGAACCACCGACCCCAGCATTATGAGTGCTGTGCTCTAACCGGCTGAGCTACATAGCCAAGACGCCGCCGCAGGTGCGGTGAGCCGGAAATTGTCCATGTCCAGGACGTCCACGTCAATCCGACCGGTGTAATGCTGTTCGAGCTTGTCCTAGGCGGGCGCCCATGGCAGAGTCGATGACAGCGGCCTTAAGGCCAAAGATTTCAGGAGTCCGCATCGTGATCGATCCGGACGGTTATCGACCGAATGTTGCGATTGTCCTGATGCGCCCGGATGGCCGGGTGTTCTGGGCGCGGCGTGTCCGCCGTGATGGTTGGCAGTTCCCGCAGGGCGGGATGAACAGCGACGAGACGCCTACCGAGGCGATGTATCGCGAGCTGCGCGAGGAAACCGGGCTGCTGCCTGGACATGTCGATGTGCTTGGGAGCACGCCGGGCTGGCTGCGGTATCGCTTGCCGCCGCGCGCGGTACGCCGCCACGACCGGATGGTCTGTATCGGACAGAAGCAGGTGTGGTTCCTGCTGCAGTTCACCGGGGAAGAGAGCGATCTGCAGCTTGACCTGACCGATTCGCCGGAATTCGATCATTGGCGCTGGGTCGATTTCTGGTATCCGCTGGAGCACGTCGTGAGTTTCAAGCGGATGGTGTATGTCCATGCGCTGCATCATCTGGCGCCATTCGCGAGGCAGGTGGCGGGGGCTCAAGCGGTCCCTTCGGTCCTGATCGAGCCGCGCCGATGGTCGCGACCCCGAGGCCGCGAGCGCCGTATGACGCCGAGCGGTGGGAATGGTCCAGTTCAAGCGGAGTAGTCCAAGCGGAGTAGTTGTTGACAATAATTCTCATTCATGCCCAAATGAGAACGGTTCCTAAAAATAGTTCCCCGCCATGTACGTATGCCTTTGCAACGGTGTGACCGAGCGTGCGATCCGCGAGACCGCAGCGGCGGGCTGCTCGACGATGGCCGAGTTGACCATGCGCACCGGTTGCGGTGCGGGTTGCGGCAGTTGCACCGGCATGGCTGCTGCGCTGCTGGCGGATATTCATGCCGTTACTGCTACTGCAGCGGGTGGCGACAGCGACATCGCGCGCGCAGCCTGATGCCATCGCTGCATCGATCATGGTTCGCGCGCTAAAGTAGCGCATCGCAGACACGGAGCCCGCCATGAAAGGCGATCCAAAGACCATCGAATTGCTCAACAAGGCGCTCTATAACGAGCTCACCGCGATCAATCAGTATTTTCTGCATGCCAAGATGCTGAAGAATTGGGGGCTGAAAGAGCTCGCCGATCACGAGTACCACGAGTCGATCGATGAAATGAAGCATGCCGACACGTTGGCGGAGCGCATTCTTTTTCTCGACGGTCTGCCGAATTTCCAGGCGCTGGGCAAGCTGCGTATCGGTGAAACTCCGCGTGAACTGCTCGAGTGCGATCTCGCACTGGAGCTCGACGCCGTACCGCTGCTGCGCGACGCGATCTCGCACTGCGAGAAGGTCGGCGACTACGTCAGTCGGCAGCTGTTCGCCGATATCCTCGATTCCGAGGAAGAACATATCGATTGGATCGAAACCCAGCTATCGCTCATCCAGCGGCTGGGCGAACAGAATTACCTGCAGACCAAGCTGGCGAGCTGACCTTTCATGATTACTGCTGAAAAACAAAAAACGGCGGCCCTGAGGCCGCCGTTTTCGTCTCCGCATCGTTTGAATAAGGAAGCATCCGCGTCGATACGCGTCCTAGTCGCCGATGCTGCTGTTCATCATTTTAAGGTCTTCGAGCCGACTGACGATCCGATTGGAAGTCTTGGTGTACTCGCCGTCGAGCAGCCATTTTGCGGCATCGAGCTTTCCGGACTGATGCAGCGCCACTACGCTGGAAGCCTGCTGATGGAAGATCTTGTGCACCGCACGCAGCTCGACGAACATCGGGTACTGCCCCAACTGCTTCTGGCCATCCGAATAGATCCACTTGCCCAGGTCGCAGCGGTCGTCGTGACAAATGACTTCAGGCCGGAGATCCTCGCTTGAGTGACCTTCGAGATAATTGGTCAGTCGGTCTTTCCAGTTTCTGTGCGCGCCGATCGCGACGTCTAGATCGAGTGCGGTCAATGCCTGATTGACGTCCTCCCGCGCTTTTTCCTGTTCTTTCTTCGAGCCGAAGCTCTTGAGGAAATCGAATAGTCCCATTGTTCTTCTCGCCTGCATGTCCGTGGTGGTCTGACGGTTACTGCTTACCAGAGCAAGAATCATGCCTGTCTGCTCACGGTAGCCCGCTGCAGGGGCTATTCATCGGATTGCGCCGAGGGGAAGAATCGGACGGATCTGCATGGGAGGCCACAGGAAGTGTGCCTGGCTTGTTCCAACGACCGGCCGCCGCCTTTTATGCGGCATCTGCGGCAAATGCCGTCGCTCAGTGTCAGCCGCTAGGCATTTTGCGACATGTTCGCTCGCAAAGCCTGGCGGGCGCGGGCGAATTCGTTCGCGATCAGCGCCACGGCGACCGCTGGACGCTCCAGGGTCTGGGTGCGGGTGGCCAATTCGAGTTTCTTCGCGGCATTCGACAGTGACATCGCGCCGAGGTTGGCGCTGGACGATTTCAGCGTGTGCGAGGCGTTGCGCAGCATCTCGTAGTCCGGGCCGACCGCAGCGGCTTCCAGCGCAGCGATCAGCCGCGGGGTGTCGTCGAGAAAGACTTCGATGAGCCGGTCGACCTCGGTTCCGAGGATGCTCCGAAGTTCTTCGAGCACTTCGGGATCGATGATCGGCGGCAGCGGCTCCGTTCGGCGTGCGGCGGGAGTTTCTGCGGATGGCGGTGGCGGGTTTTTTGCGGCAGGGGGCGGGGTCACGAAAGGATTCGCGGTGATGGCGGGACGATTGGCGGCGGCTTCCAGCGTAGCGTCGGGCGTTGCCGCAGGAGTGATCGTGGTGGCCGGCGCGGCGACAGGCGTCGAGACGATCACAGTCGATTCGCTGGCGGCGGCATGGACGGGCGAAGGTTCGGCATGGGTCTGCTGCGATGAGACCTGGAACCAGTGGAACAGGCAGCGTTCCAATTCGCCGCGGGTGACCGGTTTGGCGAGATAGTCGTCCATTCCGGCATCGAGGCATTTCTGGCGGTCGCCGGCCATGGCGTTGGCGGTCATCGCCACGATCGGTAGACGGCGGCCGCCGCTGGCGGCTTCGTGTTCGCGCCAGCGCCGGGTCGCGGTGTAGCCGTCCATCACCGGCATCTGGCAATCCATCAGGACGAGGTCGTAGCGCGAGGCGGACATCCGCAGCAATGCGGCTTCACCATTGGTCGCGCTGTCGCAGTGAGTGCCGAGCACGCTGAGCAGGCGCTGGCCGACCATCAGGTTGACCGGGTTGTCCTCGACCAGCAGAACCCGCATCGGGCGCGTCGGTTGTGACGCTGGCGTCGCCGCATTCTCAGCCGCGCTGGGGACGTTGCCGTTACCGGTTTCCGAAGTCCCCGCGTAACTGCTGAAATCCTGCGCCGTCGGATCTGCAGTGGGTTCGACCACACCGAGCAATGCGGCGCGCAAGTCCGCATCGGGGGCTTGCCGCTGCAGCAAGGTGACGACCTGCAACAACTCTTCCGGCACAGGCTCGTCGCTCTGCAGGCAGATCAACCGTACCTGGCCGTAGGTGCTCTGGCGTTCGAGATTGCGCTGCAGCGCAACGGCCGTGCTGCGCACGCTGGCGAGGTCGGCGATGACGGTGGTGTAGGCCCAGGTGGGGCCTTGGCTCACGGCCGAGCGGATGCGTTCCAGTGCTTCCTGTGTGGTTTCGACGCTGGTGATGCGCAGGCCCCAGTTCGGCAACAACATGCTCAGGCGCAGGCGCAGGCGCTGATCACCGGTCAACAGCAACACCCGTCCGCTGGAGGGCTCGGCCTGTTTGGCGGGAGTGATATCGCCCTGGACCTTCAACAGCGGCACCTCGAACCAGAACATCGCGCCTTGGCCGGCGTCGGATTCCACGCCGATGCGGCCGCCCATCAGGTCGATGATGCGTTTGGAGATCGCCAGTCCCAGACCGGTGCCGCCGTAGAGCCGGGTGGTGGAGGCATCGGCCTGACTGAAGGCCTGGAACAGGCGGTCCTGTGCCGCCTGCGCAATGCCGATACCGGTGTCGCGCACTTCGAACCGCAGCTGGTGCTGCGCACTGGTGTCGCCGATCTTGCGGACGTTGACGGAGATGCTGCCGCGCTCGGTGAACTTCACCGCATTGCTGATCAGATTGGACAGCACCTGGCGCAGCCGAACCGGGTCGCCGCGTACCGGCAGCCTCACCGACGGATCGATCTGCAGACTCAGGCGCAGACCTTTGCTCTGGGCCGGGCGCTCCATCAGCTGGATCACCGATTCCAGCGTTTCGCGCAGGTTGAAGGTGGTCGATTCGAGCTGCAGTTTCGAGGCTTCGAGCTTCGAGTAATCGAGGATGTCGTCGACGATCCGCAGCATCTGCTGCGACGACAGGAAGGCGGTATGCACCATCTCGGCCTGATCGGCCGGCAGTTTGTTGTGCATCAGCAGGTCGAGCATCGGCACGATGCCGTTGAGCGGCGTGCGGATCTCGTGACTCATGGTGGCCAAGAATTCGCCTTTGGCCATGACTGCCGATTCGGCGTCCTGTTTGGCCTGCCGGAGTTGCTGCTCCAACTGGTTGCGACGCTGCAGTTCGCGCTGCAGTTCGCTGCGTTCGGCGTCGCTGCGCGCGGCGATCTCGGCCGCTTCGCCCATATGCTGCTCGTAATGGCGCGAGGCGTAAGCGAGGAAACCGACGATCGCGGCGGTGATCGCGGCCAGACTCAGAGCGACGATCCGCCAAGGGCCCGATCCGATGGTGACATCGAGCACCAAGGCCAAGGTGGCGCCGATCGCGAAAGCCAGCGCCAGCCAGCGGAAGGTCAGCAGCGATGGCTTCGGATCGTTCAAATCGATATACCTGGGTTGGGAACGGTGACCTTCATCCAGTCCGCTCTGGACCGCAGCGCGCCTGGCCGGCCGTGGACCGAATCCCGATCATGCCGCACCGGGCGCCAGCTTGACCAGCGTGTCGACCTGCCGGCAGCGACGCGCGCTGCCGACGGCCTGTCAGAGCAGCGAATGCTGGAAGTCGAAATCCATCGCGTCGGCGGCGCGCTGGACCAGATCGCCCTGGATGAAATCGATTCCGCTGAGCCACAGCGTCGCTGCGGTCTGCGGATCCTCGACATGCTGGCCGATGACCTGCAGGCCGAGCAGATGCGCACGCTCGATCGCCAGCCGCATCTCGTCCTGGATCGCCTGCTGGTCGATCTTGTTGGTGTAATGCGGAGACAGGCGGACATAGCTCAGCGGAAGCTGCGACAAGAGTGCGTCGGCCTCGGCATTGGTCTGGTACTGGCCCAGACACAGGCGGACACCGGCGCTCACCATCCGCTGGCAGAATTCGCGCAGCAGCACCGAATGCACCAGCGCGTCGGCCAACCGTACATCGACCACCAACTGCTTGCCCTCGATGCCCAGATCGGCAAGCGAGGTCAACAGCCACTGCGCATAGCCGTCCTGGCCCAGGCTCCGCGCCGCCTGCGGTACGAACAGCCGCGCGGACTTGGTCCCGCGTTGTTCACCCAGGATCGCGATGGCCCGGGTCATGACCCGGCGGTCGATTTCATGCACCAGCCCGGCGCGTTCCGCCAGCGGTACGATTTCAGCGGCGGTATGCAACTGTCCACTGCCGTCGCGCAGCCGGACCAGGGTCTGGTATTGGACATGATCGCCGCCGACCACCGAAACGATCGGTTGGAACGCCAGCTCGAGACGTTCGTTCTTCAATGCATCCTGCAGTTGGGCGAGCAGCTTCGCGGCTTGTTCCGAGACCGCATCGGACTGTGGCCGGTAGGCGGCGATCGCGTTCGGCTCGTTGCGCGCCAGCCGCAGCGCTTCCTCGGCGGCCCCGAGCGCGGTGCCCGCATCCTTGAAGCCCAGCGCCAGATCGACGTAACCCACGCAGGCGCGCAGGCGGATGTTGTCGCCGTTGATCGCAAGATTCTGGCCGACGAAAACATCGCGCAACTGCCGCGCCCAGACCGCATGGCGATCGGGCGGCAGGCCCGGCCAATACACCACGAAGGTGTTGTCGTTGAGCCGCGAGGCCGGGTGTTCGCCGGCGACCGTTGCGATGAGCCGCCCGGCGTCGGTGAGGATCGCGTCGAGCGCGGCATAGCCATAGTGCTCGCGCAGTGCGGACGTGCCCTCGATCACCACGAAATGCACCGCACCGATGGTCTGCTGCGGGAACGCCAGCGCCAACTGCTGCAGCATGTAGGTGCGGGTGAGCAGGCCAGTGGCCGGGTGTCGGCGGACTTCCTGCTCGCGCTGCAGCTTGAGCGCGCGGGCCCGGCGCACGCGGTTCTCCACCGCGGCGATCAGATGCCGCGGACGGACCGGTTTGCTGAGGTAATCGTCGGCGCCGCTGTCGAGCACTTCGAGATGGCTTTCGGGGTTGGTGTCGCCGGTCAGGAACACCACCGGCATGTGCGCGTACGCAGGGTTGCTGCGGATCAGCGCGGTCAGCTCGATGCCGCTCATGCCGGGCATATGCAGATCCATCAGCACCAGATCGGGATGGAAGCGATCCAGGGTGGCCATGGTTTCGCTGGCCACCTGAACGACTTCCGCGTCCATGCCAGACCCTTTGAGCACGCCCTGCGCGAACATCGCCTGGCTGCGGTCGTCTTCGACGATGAGGATGCGGTAGGCGGGTTCCCCCTGTTCGACCGGTACCACCTGCGGCGTGGCTTCGACCCCAGCGGGTTCCGCCGCCATGGGATCGACGAGTTGAGGCATGGCCGGTGGCGGTGCGTCTTCGCACCAGCGGCGCCAGTAGCCGGCTGGCGGAGATTCTGCGCGCAACTGCGCGCCGGGGCCGCTGGTTCGGCCGCCGAATGCGGAGGCACTGCGCTCGTGAGGAACAAAAGACATCGAAGCTCCCTGCTTGAACACGCATTATGCGTGTTCACTCCATGTTGGGAAGCCTGCGAGGCACCGCCGCCGGCGAAGCGGTCGGCGATGCCGCCGAACGGTCATTCGGTCGAGAGGATCCGCGAGACCCCGCGATACAGCTTGCGCCACAGCCACCAGACAACGAGGGCGATGGTCAGGCCGGTGCCGACCGCGACCGTGAGTGCGATCCAGGGATGCGACCACACCAGCGCCAGCCCGCCGATCACCGCAGTGTCCTCGGCGATCGAAGCGGTCCAGTTGCTGATCGGCTCCGGCGACGTATTGAGCAGCGCCCGTGTGCCGGACTTCAGCACGTGGCTGGTCAGCGCCGCGCCTGCGCCCGCCGCCATCATCCCGGCGCCTAGATCGCCATCCGGCGACATCGCCGCTGCGGCGAGAAAGGCGCCGGCCGGCACCCGCAGAAGGGTCTGCAGCAGGTCCCAGCCCGAATCCACGCCTGGAATCTTGTCGGCGAAGAACTCCGCCAGTGCCAACGCGCCGGAGACGCCCAGGACCCACGGCGAGGTGGTGGCTTCCAGGGCGGGCGGCAGATCCAGCCAGCCGAAAAAGCCGGCGATACCCACACCGAACACCGTGAGATAGGCGCGGACACCGGCCAGCCAGGCCAGCATGATGCCGATGGCGAATACGTGAGCTTCGGAAATGACCATCTGTTTCCCCCAACAACGCGCCCGATGGCATGACAGTCGGAGCGCGAGCCACGGCCAAGCGGGCCGCACGGGGGGACAGTATCAGAAGCCTTGCTTGACGAAGCCTTAAGGTCGTCGCGTTAGGATGGCGCCCCATGAACGACACGCCCGACGACACCCTGCCCGAACGCCGACGCAGCGCGCCCCGCAAGGCGGCGAAGAGGTCGGTCGTGGTCAACGAGCCTGCGGTCCAGGCCATCCTCGACCAGGCGCTCCACCCCGAAACGAGGGTGGAAGCGGACACCGCGCCGGAGTCGCGAACGACGGCAAAGCGTCGCCCCCCGCGCAAGCGTGGAAAAAAAGCGAAGCCGCAACCGGTGGTCGAGGCCGCTGTTGCTGCTGCGGAAGCCGTACCAGAGCCGATACAGGCACCAGAGCCAGTACCAGAATCCCCACCTGTTGACGAAGACATCGCCATCGCCGCGGCCGTTGAAACGCCTGCGGAACCAGCATGCGGAGAAGACGATGCGGAGGCTGGACCGATCGCATCGGAGGATGTCGACGGACACGATGACCGGGCCTTTGACGATCCGCCGCCCGCCGACCACGCTCCAAAGGAGCATGCACCGACGGACCATGCACCAACGGAGCATGTGCCTCCCGACGACGATCACCCGCCGATGTCGGAAACCGACCCGGAGCCCACCCATCATCACTGGGTTTACCTCGGGCTCGCGGTGTTCCTGCTCGCGCTGGCCTTCGGCCTGTGGGGCGTGTGGACGATCTGGTTGGCTGGCGGCGACCCCTTGAACCAGAGCGCGACCGCCCTGCGCGCGAGCAGCGACAAGCTGCGTCAGGAAGTGTCGACGCTGCGCCGTTCCGATCAGATCAGCCGCGAGGCCAACCGGGACCTGGAGCGTGCGCTTGCCGAGCGCGACGAGGAAATCGCCGGTCTGCGCGCCGATATCGCCTTTTATGAACGTTTCGTCGGCGCCACCGGCCAGCGTCGCGGCCTCAGCGTCCACGATCTCGAAATGCAGTTGCAGAGCGGCGATGCGTGGCACTTCGTCGCAACCCTTACCCAGAACCTCAATCGTGGCGCGGTCAACACCGGACGGGTGACGCTGTCGATCGAAGGCACCCGCAACGACCGCCTCGAAAAGCTGTCGTGGTCGAGCCTGCGCAAGCAGGCCAACGCGCCCGGAACGGGCTATTCCTTCAAGTATTTCCAGCAGGTGGAAGGCGAAGTCATGCTGCCGAAGGATTTCAAGCCGCTGCGGGTGACGGTGCGGCTGGTGCCGGCGGGCGGCAGCGCGGTGGAACAATCCTTCCCATGGCCCGAAACCGTGCGTGGCGGCGGCTGAGCCGCCGGTCGCCGCGTCTGTGGGCATCCGCTCTCGTCTCTTCTCCTTGAACCCCGGGTCGCATCCCCCCATTCTGTCGTCATGGACACCCACACTTCAGCCCCCGACTCGCCTGCGGGCGATTCCCCGGCGCATCTGCTCGACTTCACCCCCGCCGCCGCCGCCAAGGTGCGCGAACTGATCCGCGAAGAAGGCAATCCCGCGCTCAAGCTGCGGGTCTACATCCAGGGCGGCGGCTGCTCCGGATTCCAGTACGGGTTCGAATTCGACGAACAGCAGAACGAGGACGACTTCGCGGTCGCCACCGACGAGGTGACGCTGCTGGTCGACCCGCTGAGCCTGCAGTATCTGGTCGGTGCCCAGGTCGATTACACCGAGAGCCTGCACGGCGCGCAGTTCGTGATCCGCAACCCGAATGCGAAAACCACCTGCGGCTGCGGCAGCAGTTTCAGCGCCTGATCCGGACGATGCCGGGCGATCAACCACTACAGTCACGTTTCGCGTTCGTCGAGGGCGCGCTCGATCGCGCCGATGCGCTGCGCGACAACCCGGATGCGCTGCATGCCTACTGGCCGAACGCTCAGGTGTTGCTGGTCGACGGCGATGGCAAGACCCGGGTCGATGCGCAGGGTCGTCTCTTCACGTCGCGCGGCAGCGAGGTCGCGGCTGAGCACGGGCATGCGATCTTCCTCGGCATGCGCGGCGATGAGGCGTGGTTCGCGCAGACCGAGGCCGGTGTCGATGCCATGGCCGCCGCGCCCGCGTCCTTCGAGTCGACAGGCACGGCCGGCGATCGCGTCGATCTGCGCACCGCTGCGGCGACATGGTCGCCGTTCGAAGCGACCGTGTTCGCACAGGCGCGTGCGGTGCTCCACTGGCAGCAGCGCCACCGGTTCTGCGGCGCCTGCGGCGGCGCGCTCGCATTCCAGCGTGGCGGTTGGCAGGGCCGGTGCGCGCAGTGCGGGCTCGAACACTATCCTCGAACCGATCCAGCGGTGATCGTCGCGGTCACCGACGGCGAACGTCTGCTGCTCGGCCGTCAGGCGAATTGGCCCCCGCGCCGTTATTCCACGCTGGCCGGTTTCGTCGAGCCCGGCGAAACGCTCGAACAGACCGTCGCGCGCGAAGTGATGGAGGAATCCGCCGTGCGCGTGCGCAGCAGCCGTTACCTCGCCTCGCAGCCATGGCCGTTTCCCTCGTCGCTGATGCTCGGATTCATCGCCGACGCCGAACCCGACCCGCCGCAGGCCAACGAAGAGCTCGAAGATGCGCGCTGGTTCACCCACGACGAGGTCGGTGCGGCGCTGCGTGGCGAAACCGTCGAGTCCGGGCTGCTGCTGTCGCCATCCATGTCGATCTCGCGCTGGCTGATCGAATGCTGGCATGCCGGCATCGACACCGGCCGCGTGGAATAGACTGCGGCCATGTCAGCGACTCTGATCGCCGTGATCTTCGCGCTTGCGCTCGGCCATCTCGCGCCGGGTCTGGCGGCCTCGGTGCGTCAATACGACTGGTTCGGCGTGTGGCTGCGTTGGCTCAATGCGCGCGGCGGCGATCATGTCGGCGATGTCGATGCACACGCGGGATTCTGGCGCGGCCGTTACGGCATCGCGCTGGCGTTGGTGCCGCCGGTGCTCCTGGTCGGCCTGTTCCAGTTCGCGCTGCATTCGCCACTGGCCGGTGTGGTTGGCCTGCTGTTCGGCGTCGCGGTGCTGTTCCACGTCTGGGGGCCGCGCGATCTCGATGCGGATGTCGCCGCCGTGCTCGATGCGGAGGACCCGGTCGCGCGCCGCGCTGCAGCGATCCGGTTGGGGGCGGCGCACTCCGGTGCGAATCCCGACAGCGGCCTCGGCGAATCCGCAGCGATGGTCGAAGGCGTATTCGCCAGCGCACTGCGTCGCTGGTTCGGCGTGCTGTTCTGGTTTCTGCTGCTCGGCGCGGTCGGTGCGATGCTGTACCGTCTTGCCGCGCTCGCGGCCGAAGGCGAATTCGCGGATGCCCTGCCTGCCTCCACTCGTGAAGGCGCGCGCCGTTTCTTCGCACTGCTCAATTGGCCGGTCGCGCAGGCGATGACGCTCTCGCTCGCGCTGGTCGGGAATTTCGACACCGTTCTGGGCGTCTGGCGCGATGCCAACGGTGCTTCGCTGCGCTTGGATCACGCCCATCTCGGCGCCGCCGCCCGCGCCAGCGTGCGCTGCGAGATCGCCGAGGAAACGCAGGAATTCATCGAAGAAGGCGCCACCCCCGGCAATGCCTGGGTGCAACTCGGCGATGCCCCGGAACTGCGCGACGCGATGAGCCTGGTGTGGCGCATCCTGCTGCTGTGGCTCGCGATCCTCGCCCTGTTCGTCGTAGCGGGTTGGGTGAGCTGAGGCCGCTTGCGCGGCACTGCCGCGCGGCCTCGGGGAACGCCCGGCGCGCTGCGCCGGGCCGGATGAGCTGACGCGGCTTGCGCGGCACTGCCGCGCGTGTCAGCGAACGCCCGCACATGGATGTGCGGGCAGGACGATCCGAAGCCTGTGTTGCATCGCCATGGATGGCAGCGGCGATATCGAGTTTAGCGGCCGCTTGCGCGGCATTGCCGCGCTTTGTCGGGGGCCTTGATGCCTGGATCAAGAGCTCGGGGCTGAAGCCCCTCCTACGACAGCGATTACATTCTCGCCAACACCGCCTGGGTCGGCTTCGCCAGATTCAGCGTGTAGAAATGCAGCGATGGCGCGCCGCCATCGATCAGGCGTTTGCACATCGTCGCAACAAGGTCCGCCGCGAATTCACGGATGCCGTCGGCATCGTCGCCCAGCGCCTGCATGCGTTTGCCCATCCAGCGCGGAATCTCGGCGCCGCAGCTCTCGGAGAAACGCTTGAGCTGGGTGAAGTTGGAGATCGGCATGATCCCTGGAACGACCGGCACCGTCACGCCCAGCTTGCGCACGTCGTCGACGAAGCGGAAATACGCATCCGGGTTGTAGAAATACTGGGTGATCGCGCCGTTGGCGCCGGCATCGATCTTGGTCTTGAAATGGCGCAGATCGGCCAGCGCGTCTTCGGCCTGCGGATGGGTTTCCGGATACGCGCCGACTTCGATGTGGAAGTGGTCGCCGTGCTCGTCGCGGATGAACGCGATCAGGTCCGAAGCGTAGCGCAGGTCGCCGTGATGGCCCATGCCCGACGGCAGATCGCCGCGCAGCGCGACCAGGCGCTTGCAGCCCAGTGCGCGATACAGCCGCAGCAGTTCGCGGATCTCCTCGCGGCTGCCGCCCATGCACGAGACGTGCGGCGCCGCGTCGAAGCCATGCTCCTGCTTGAGGTGACGCACGGTCTCGGAGGTATAGCTGAGGGTCGAGCCGCCCGCGCCGAAGGTGCAGGACACGTACTCGGGCGTGTGCGATTTCAGTCTCTGCGCGGTGCGGTCCAGCAGCGCGCGCTGCTCGTCGGTCTTGGGCGGGTAGAACTCGAACGAAATGGGGGGCATCGCGTTGGCCTGGTCGATTCAGCGTCAATAATATCTCTTCATCGCGATCAATGTAAAAGACTGGTCGCCGACGGCGGGCCGCCCTGAAACGCAGACCCTGAAACGCAGACAGCCCGGGATCCGTTCCCGGGCTGTCCGATACCGCTCTGTTGCGGTGTGCGGGTCAGTACACGTCGCCGACCGTGTTGTGCACGTTGAATTTGCCGGTCGGGGTGATGATGCGTTTGTCGTCGATCACCGCCTTCAGGGTGCGGGTCTTGTCGTCCACGACCACGATGGCCGAGCGCTCGGTCTTGCCGTTCCATACCGAGAACCAGACCTCGTCGCCGGCCGCGTTGTACTCCGGCTGCACCACGCGCTTCGCCCCCGGACCCAGATTCGCCCATTCGGCGATCGGCAGCACCACGAAACCCTTGTCGAGATGGCGGATGTCGAAGACCGCGATCGACTGGCTCATCTTCGGATCGGGATTGAGCGGCGTATCGACCCACAGATTCGTCGACTTCGGATGGGTCTTGATGAACAGCGAGCCGCCGCCCTGGCCGGTGAGCACTTCGCAGACTTTCCAGGCGTGGGCTTTATGCTTCGCCGGGTCGGTGCCGATCAATGTGATCTTCGGGTTGCCCAGCGCGGAGGTCGCCCACACCGGACCGCAGGTGGCATGGGTGAAGTTCGCGCCGCGGCCCGGGTGCGGGATCTTGTCGACATCGATCAGCGCGGTCAGTTTCTGCTCGCGCGAATCGACCACCGCGATCTTGTCTGACTGGTTGGCGGCGGTGAGGAAGTAGCGCTTGGTGATATCCCAGCCGCCGTCGTGCAGGTAGCGCGCCGCGCCGATCGTCGTCACTTTGAGGTTGTCGATGTCCTCGTAGTTGACCAGCAGGATCTGCCCGGTTTCCTTCACGTTGACGATGAACTCGGGATGCTCGTGCGAAGCGACGATCGCGGCCACGCGCGGTTCCGGATGGTATTCCTGCGTGTCCACGGTCATGCCGCGGGTGCCGACCACTTTCAGCGGTTCCAGGGTTTCGCCGTTCATGATCACGTACTGCGGCGGCCAGTACGAACCGGCGATCGCGTACTTGTCCTCGTAGCCCCTGTATTTCGAGGTTTCCACCGAGCGCGCTTCGAGGCCGACCTTGATTTCCGCCACCTTGTCCGGCTTGGGCATCCACAGATCGATCAGGTCGATGCGCGCATCGCGGCCGATGGTGTAGAGGTAGCGCCCCGAATGCGAAGGGCGCGAGATGTGCACCGCGTAGCCGGTCTTGATGATGTTGATGATCTGTTTGGTGTCGCCGTCGATCAGCGCGACTTCGCCGCTGTCGCGCAGCGTCACCGCGAAGATGTTGTCGATGTTGAGATCGTTCATCTTCTTTTTCGGGCGCTGGTCCGCCGGCACGAACGTGACCATGCTCTGCTTCATTTCGCGCATGCCCCATTCCGGCGGCGACGGCGGATCGTGCTGCAGGAAGCGCGCCATGATGTCGATGTCGTTGGCGCTGAGTTCGCCTGAAGTGCCCCAGTTGGGCATGCCTGCGGGCGAGCCGAAGTTGATCAGCGCGCGCAGGTATTCGGTGCCTTTGGCGCGGGTGATATCCGGCGTCAGCGGCTTGCCGGTGGCGCCCTTGCGCAGCACGCCGTGACAGCCGGCGCAACGTTCGAAAAAGATCTGGGTCGCGTGCTTGCGTTCGTCGTCGCTAAGCGGCGGCAGGCCGGCGCTGCTGGCGAGCGCGGTCGGTGCGGGAATCGCGGTCGGTGCGCCCTGGTATTTCGCTTCCGGGGTTGTCGTGCCGGCTTTCGCCGCTTCGGGTGTCTGCGTGCCGCGTCGCGGTGCGATGTCGGCGGCGGCGATGTTGATGCCGGCGTTGCCCCAGCTGTTGCTGACGTACGACAGCACGTTGGCGATGTCGGTGTCGCTGAGATGGTTCAGCGCGGGCATCACGCCGTCGTAATCGACGCCATTGACCTTGACCTTGCCGCTGAAGCCTTTCAACACGACATCGATCAACCGGTCTTTGGGCACGCTGCGGATGTAGTCGGAATCCGCCAGCGGCGGAAACGCGCCCGCAAGGCCCTTGCCGTCGGGCTGATGGCATGCCGCGCAATTGGCGAGGTAGGCGGCTTCGCCGGCTTCCATCGTCGATTTGGGCGGACGTTCGTTGACGACTTCGTCCGCGCGCGCATAGGTGTAGGCGAACGCCGAAGCGGCTGCGACGAGGACAAGCGCCGAGGCGATGAGTGTTTTCTTCATGGAGATTCCCCGAACACGGAAGGAGGCGTGAAACCGCGAGCTGCGGTGGTCTGGAGGGGATTGTCCGGCGCGGTTTTTCACCGGCGCATGACCTAGGTCAAGCAGGCCGCAGTTTCCGGTCGAAGCGCGCGGCGCGGCTTCTTACACTGACCATCGTCCCTCCGATGAGCCCCGCCATGTCCCGAGTCCCTGTCTGCGTGCCGCTGGCCATGCTGTGCTCGCTGTGGTGTCAGCAGGTGCATGCCGACGCCAATACCGTGGCGCCGCAGCCGCAGGAGCTGGACCGGGTGGTGGTGGTCGCCAGCAGGGCGCCGGAACCGGCCGGCCGCGTGGTCGGCACGGTCGCCGCGATCGAACGCGACGCGCTGGAACGCCATCAGGTGCAGGACATCGCCGATCTGGTGCGTTACCAGCCGGGCATCGACGCACTGGGCGACAGCACCCGCTTCGGCTGGCAGGGTTTCTCGATCCGTGGCCTCGACGGCAATCGCGTCGGCATGGAAATCGACGGCGTGCCGGTGGCCGAAGCCTTCAGCGTCGGTCAGTTCGCCGCCGCCGGTCGCGATCTGGTCGAACTGGATGCGCTGCAGCGCGTCGAAATCCTGCGCGGCCCAGCCTCCACGCTGTACGGCAGCGACGCACTGGCCGGCGTGGTCGCGTACCGCACCCGCGATCCTGGTGACCTGATCGCACGCGGCGATGACGATCATCAATTCTCTTCGCGTCTCGGCTGGTCGGGCCGCGACGACAGTCTCGGCGCGTCCGCCGCGTTCGCGATGCGCGATGCCGGCGATCGCTTCGAAGGCATGCTGATGACGATGCGGCGCGACGGTCACGAAGCCGACAACGCTTCTTCCACGCATCCGGCCAATCCGCTGGATTACCGCCGCGATGGCGTGCTGGCGAAAGCGGTGTGGAACGGACAGCGGTACGGGCGCTGGGTCGCGACGCTCGATCACGGCGAAGGCGAGGCGCAGACCGATGTACGGTCGCTGCGCTTCGGCCCCGGGCGTTTCTCGACCACCACCGATCTGCGCGGCGACGACCGCTATCGCCGCAGTCGCGTCAGCCTCGGCGCGGAGTGGTCGCCGGAATCGACATCATGGCCGGGTTGGCTCGATCGCGCCGAACTGCTGCTGTACACGCAGCGCAGCGAGACGCAGCAGGACACCGCGCAGACGCGTCTCGCCGACCGCACCACGCGCTTCCCGTCGCTGCGTCTGCGTCGTTTCGAACTGGAACAGCGCAACAGCGGCGTCGAATGGCTGGGCGAAGTACGCAGCGGCGAAGGCGCGATCCGGCATCGACAGGTATTCGGCGTTGAATTCGCGCACACCGATTACACCGGGCAGCGCGACGGCAGCGAGATCAATCTGCTCACCGGCGCCAGCAGCAACGTGGTGCTGGGCGAACGTTTTCCGGTGCGCGATTTCCCGAACAGTGTCGCGCACGAAACCGGCGTGTTCTGGCAGGACGAAATCGCGATCGGCGAGCGCTTCGCGGTAGTGCCGGGGCTGCGCTGGGAGCGTTACGAACTCGACGCCACCGCCGATGCGATGTTCCGCGAGGATTATCCCACCGTGCGCGTCGCCGACATCCGCCGCTCGGCGTGGACGCCGAAGCTCGGCCTGCGTTGGCAGGCGGGCGAACATTCGACGATCTTCGCGCAGTACGCACGTGGCTTTCGCGCACCGCCGTTCGGCGACGTGAACATCGGCCTGTCGCTGACCTTGCTGAATTACGAAGTGCGGCCGAATCCCGATCTGCGCCCCGAAACCAGCCACGGTCTCGAAGCGGGCTGGCGCTGGCAGCGCGACGGCATGCGCGCCAGCGTGTCGGTGTACCGCAACCGCTATCGCGATCTGATCGATTCGCGCGCCAACCTCGGCATCGATCCGGTCAGCGGCGCGCTGATCTTTCAATCGGTGAATCGCAGCCGCGCGCGGATCGAAGGCATCGAAGGCGAATGGCAGTGGACGCCGGCCTTCAGCAGCGACTGGGAATTCCGCGCCGCAGCCGCGTGGGCGCGCGGACGCGATCTCGCCCGCGACCAGCCGCTCAACAGCGTCGCGCCCGCGCGCATCGTGCTGGGCGCGAGCTGGGCGCCGGTGCGCGCGGACTTCGGCGTGGAAGCGGTGGCGACCGGTGTCGCCGGGCAGTCGCGTCTCGACGAAACCGCCGGACCGCTGTTCCATGCGCCCGGGCATGCGCTGTTCGATGTCCACGCGTGGTGGCGACCGGCGCAGGAAGTGCGCGTGAATCTGTCGTTGCTCAATGCCTTCGACCGCCGCCACTGGGACTGGAGCACGGTGCGCGGCGTCTCCGCGACCGCCAGCGATCTCGACTTCTACACGCGCCCCGGCCGCAGCCTCGCGCTGTCGGTATCGTTCGACTGGTGAGCGCGACGGGTTGCGGTGCGGCGTTACACTCGCCGCACTTCAACCACGATCGCCGCGATGTCCATCGTCCTCACCGAATTCGCCCGCCCGCGTCTGTTTCCGCGAGAACCCCGCAGCAACACCATCCAGGACTGCACGCCAGAAGCGTTCGAGCGCCGCCTCAACGCGGAGACGCCGCTGGCGGTGCTCAATGGCTATGCGCCGTTCTGCAAGCTGCACGTGCATCGCAACTGGACATCGACGCGCTGCATGACCATCCCGATCGACGACGGCAATCGTCATCGACTGCGAACGGCCTACGAAGCGCGCACGAAGGACGAACTGCCGGTGCTGGTGCGCTGGTTCGAAGGCGTGGAGCCGCCGGTCGCGGAATACCTGATTCCGATTCTCTACAGCCGCGAACAGATGGCGAAGGAAGGCACGCCCGTCGATGCCGACTGGGGCGTGGTCGGCTGTCTCTACACCATGACGCTCGAGGAAACCCCGATGACGCCGATCACGATGATGCGCAATGCGCTGGGTGTGGAGGAGGGCGGGTCGGGGGTGCAGTTGGATCGTGAAGCTTATTTGCGGAGTGTGGGGTTCTGGGAGGGGAATGCGGGGTGGAGGCCGTGAGGCGAGAGGCGTAGGCTGCGTCATCGAACCCGCTTGATTGATGATGGGATGGCTGGCTCGATGGTTCGACCTGCGCCTCCGCCCTACGCTGGCGCGCATCGTCGCCACGTCACGCGGCGGCTTGGCGCAGGCATCAGGCGCTTACACGTTCCCCTGTGCAGAAGGAGTTCACAACATCATGCGCCAGTTCATGCGTCCATCAACCAAATCGAAAAAAAAGCTGCCTGTTGCCTGCTTTGCATTTTTTTTGAATGGTATTGCATGTGCGGCAGATGGAGATGCTCGGCAATCCAGCCTCTGTCCGCAATCGGTCGAGGCGATGAATAGAAGTTTCGTCACAGTGAAAGGCTTGGACGGAAGCTATTTTTTTCCTTTGGATTCCGGTCTGATTGTTCATACTATCGATTGGCCTGAAGCGCTTGATATGGAGGCCCTGGAAGCCTTGCGCGTGGATGCATCAAAAACCTGTGGCGAGTTCATGAGTATGTCGCCGCCTATCCATCTGCCATGGTGTGGGTCAAACAAGGGTTCAGTCCAGAAATTGGACGATTCGTCTTCTTGGACCTACCTCAGGAGCGACACATTGATCAATGTCAATGGCAGAAACGACAAGCATCCCAATGAGGTTTTTTGCAGCGAAAAGAACGACAGGATGTACGGCTTGATCTTCAGTAATGCCTACATGAATGCCAGTAAAAATCATGGGGTCAGTGAAAATTTCGGGTGTATGTATCCTTTGGATGGCGACACTGCCAAAAGACAGAAGAAGGGGTGTGGGAAATCGGAAAACCCGGGTATCGTCACAACAGACGCGCAAGGGGAATGCCGGTTTGGCGAAGGTATTGATCAATACATGGCTGATTTCAATAAACTCCTGACTGATCAGGATGGCGAATACGCACCCTATGCGGGTTCTTTGGTTTGTTCTCTATCAAGAATGGAGCAGTTCGATCTTTGGGTAAGCGCTCGAAAGCGCATTGATTTGAGCCGCACCGAGTGGCCTGTGAATGAGTTTGTGCTGCTCAACTGGAATACGTATTCAACGAGCGCGCTTGCAGAAAACAAATTCCTGATCGGTTTCTACTATCAAACCGGATGTCAAGGTCCTTCCAAAGACGGTCATGTCATTGATCTTCCCGATGGCAGTCGTGCCAGAGCGGAAAGGTTCGCCAAGCTTTACAAGACTTGGAGCGGGGTTGATCTTCCTGTCGTCAATTTGAGCAATGCGGCAATGCGGGAAAACAGTGGTACGCCGTTTTCTTGCAATTAAACCAGTATCGTAGCCAGGGTGTAGCCGAAGGCTATCCTCGGGGATCTTCGGAGAGAAATGCCTGCCGTCATCCCGGGTGCGCGCGTTGCGCGCACCCGGGTTACGTAAGCAAAAAAACGGGCGCCGAAGCGCCCGTCTTGTTTTGCATGCAACCGCCGTGGATCAGTAGCGGTAATGCTCCGGCTTGTACGGGCCGTCCTTCGACACGCCCAGGTACTCGGCCTGTTCGGTGGTCAGCTCGGTCAGCACCACGCCGATCTTTTCCAGGTGCAGGCGCGCCACTTCCTCGTCCAGCTTCTTCGGCAGGATGTAGACCTTGGGCTCGTAGGTGCCCTTGTTGGCCCACAGGTCGATCTGCGCGAGGGTCTGGTTGGCGAACGAGTTCGACATCACGAAGCTCGGGTGGCCGGTGGCACAGCCCAGATTCACCAGGCGGCCTTCGGCGAGCAGGTAGATGCTGTTGCCGTTCTTGAAGGTGTACTTGTCGACCTGCGGCTTGATGTTCAGGCGCACGGCGTCGGAGTCGTTGAGCTTGTCGACCTGGATCTCGTTGTCGAAGTGGCCGATGTTGCAGACGATGGCCTGATCCTTCATCTGCGAGATGTGCTCAAGCGTCAGCACGTCCTTGTTGCCGGTGGTGGTGACGTAGATGTCGCCACGGCCGAGGGTGGATTCGACGGTGTTGACTTCGAAGCCTTCCATCGATGCCTGCAGGGCGTTGATCGGATCGATCTCGGTGACGACGACGCGGGCGCCGTACGCGCGCAGCGAATGCGCCGAGCCCTTGCCGACGTCGCCGTAGCCGCAGACCACCGCGACCTTGCCGGCCAGCATCACGTCCATCGCGCGCTTCAGGCCATCGGCCAGCGACTCGCGGCAGCCGTAGAGGTTGTCGAACTTGGACTTGGTGACCGAGTCGTTGACGTTGATCGCCGGGACCAGCAGCTTGCCCTGTTCCGCGATCTGGTACAGGCGATGCACGCCGGTGGTGGTTTCTTCGGAGACGCCCTTCCAGTCCTTGACCACGTTGGTCCAGAAGCCCGGACGCTCTTTGGCGACGCGCTTGAGCAGGTTCTTGATGACTCCTTCTTCGTGCGACGAGGCCGGTTCGTCGACCCAGGTCGAACCCTGTTCCAGCTCATAGCCCTTGTGGATCAGCAGGGTCACGTCGCCGCCGTCGTCGACGACCAGCTCCGGGCCTTTGCCGCCCGGGAAGGTCACTGCGTCGAGGGTGCAGTCCCAATATTCTTCGAGGGTTTCGCCCTTCCACGCGAACACCGGGGTGCCGGTGGCGGCGATCGCCTGCGCGGCGTGGTTCTGGGTCGAGAAGATGTTGCAGGAAGCCCAGCGCACGTCGGCGCCGATGTCCTTCAGGGTTTCGATCAGCACGGCGGTCTGGATGGTCATGTGCAGCGAACCGGTCACGCGCACGCCCTTGAGCGGCTTGGCGGCGGCGTGCTTCTTGCGGATCGACATCAGGCCCGGCATTTCGTGCTCGGCGATATCGATTTCCTTGCGGCCCCACTCGGCTTCGCCGAGCTGCATGTCGGAGACTTTGTAATCGGGGAGGGTTTTGACTTGTGCGTTCATGGCGATGGTTCTTCCGTCGAGTGCGCCCGGGCGTTTGGCCGGGTGCGCAGTGAACGGGCGCCGTTCCAGGGTGAAGCCTCCGCCGAGCCTGATCCCGGACCAGAAAGCCGGGCTTGCAGCGCCCCTCGGCGGGGAGGGGCGGGATTGTATCGCTATCTCGCGATGAAAGGATGAATCTGCTCGGCCGGCTTGAATAGCGCCCTCCGTGGCTGCTCACATGACCTGTGGCGCATCCGCCGCCACGGGTCCGGGGCCATGATGGGCGACTGCCTGTTGGCCGTTTCCAGGAGCTGTCGCCGCCATGACTTCACGCCGTTCCGCAATCCGTCCGCTCGCCCTGCCGGCGCTGCTCGCCCTCGCCCTAACCGCACCGGTCGGTTTCGCCCAGCAGCCCGCCGCGCCGCAGGCCCGGTCCGCCACCGGCTATCGCGAGCCCGTCGCCGAACTCAAGGCCATCGTCGACGCCGCGCGCCCGCCCCAGCTGTCGCTCAGCCCGCGCCGCGATCTGGTCGCACTGCAGCAGGTGCCGCCGCTGCCGTCGATCGCGCTGGTCGCGCAGCCGGAGCTGAAGCTCGCCGGCCTGCGCCTGAATCCGCGCAGTTATTCGCCCAGCCGTTTTTCGTTCGTCAGCGATCTGTGGCTGATGGACGTGGCCACCGGCAAGGAAACCCGCATCGACGGCCTGCCGCAGCCGCTGTCGCTGGCGTCGGTGGCGTGGTCGCCGGACCAGAAATATCTCGCCCTGAACCAGCAGGACCCCAACACCGGCAGCAACGCGCTGTGGCTGGTCGATGTCGGCACGCACAAGGCGCGCCGTTTGCTGGATCAACCGTTGAACACCGTGCGCGGCGGCCCGCGCTGGATGCCCGACAGCAAGCGCCTTCTGGTGAACCTGCGCGTGGGGCAGGGTGGCGCGCCTGCGGCCGACATCGTCCCGTCCGGCCCCAACACCCAGGAAACCCGCGGCACCGGCAGCGTGCGCCAACTGCGCACGTACCAGGACATGCTGCGCAACGAAAGCGACGCGCGCACGCTGGAACACTACCTGCGCGTGCAGCCGGCGCTGGTGGGCGTGGACGGCAAGGTCGCGAACATCGGCAAGCCCGATCTCTACGCCGGTCTGTCGCCGTCGCCGGACGGCAAACATCTGCTGTCGCAGCGCATCGAACGGCCGTTCTCGTACCAGGTGCCGGTGAACTTCTTCCCGCGCCGCATCGAAGTGCTGGATCTCTCCGGCAAGCGGCTGCACAGCGTCGCGAACCTGCCGCTGTTCGAAGGCCTGCCCAGCGGCAACGACGCCACCACCACCGGCGTGCGCGACATCGAATGGCGCAGCGACGCGCCGGCCACGCTGGTCTGGGCCGAAGCGCAGGACGGCGGCGATCCGTCGAAAGCCGTCGACATCCGCGACCACGTGCTGATGCAGGCGGCGCCGTTCGACAAGGCACCGACGGTGCTGGCGAAACTCGCCGCGCGCTACGCCGGCACCGAATGGGGTCGCGGCGATGTCGCGCTGGTCGGCGAATACTGGTGGAAAACGCGCAAGGTGCGTTCGTGGAAGGTCGCGCCCGATGCGCCCGCCACCGCGCCGACGCTCATGTTCGAAGGCACCAGCGAAGACCGCTACAACGATCCGGGCAACGCGGTCACCGTGCGCGACGCCAACGGCTTCCAGCGTCTGATGTTCAGCCCCGACGGCAAGAGCGTTTATCTGATCGGCGACGGCGCCTCCGCCGAGGGCGACCGCCCGTTCCTCGATCGCTGGAATCTCGACGACAAGAGCAAGCAGCGCCTGTTCCGCTCCGAAGCGCCGCATTACTCGGCGGTGGCTGCGGTGCTCGACGACAGCGCCAGCCAGATCCTGATCACCCGCGAATCTCCGACCGAGCCCGCGAATTTCCATCGCATTGATCTTGCCGCGAAAGCGGAGCCGGTCGCGTTGACGAACTTCCCGCATCCAACGCCGCAGCTGAAGGATGTGAAAAAAGAACAGATCCGCTACAAGCGCAAGGACGGCGTCGAACTCACCGGCACGCTGTACCTGCCGCCGGGCTTCGAGCCGGGTCGCGACACACCGCTGCCGCTGCTGATGTGGGCGTATCCGGCGGAGTTCAAATCCGCCGAGGCCGCATCGCAGGTCACCGATTCGCCGTACCGCTTCAACGCGATCAGCTACTGGGGCCCGCATCCGTTCCTCGCGCGCGGCTATGCGGTGCTCGACAATCCGTCGATGCCGATCGTCGGCGAAGGCGACAAGGAACCCAACGACACCTATCTGCCGCAACTCATCGCCAGCGCCGAAGCCGCCATCGATGAAGTGGTGCGTCGCGGCGTGGCCGACCGCAACCGCGTCGCCATCGGCGGCCATTCCTACGGCGCGTTCATGACCGGCAACCTGCTCGCGCACACGCGCCTGTTCAAGGCCGGCATCGCCCGCAGCGGCGCGTACAACCGCACGCTCACCCCGTTCGGTTTCCAGGCCGAAGAGCGCAATTACTGGGATGCCCGAGACACCTACCAGACCATGTCGCCATTCAACTACGCCAACGGCATCAAGGACGCGCTGCTGATGATCCACGGCGAAGAAGACAACAACTCCGGCACCTTCCCGATCCAGAGCGAACGCATGTACGCCGCCGTCAAAGGCCTCGGCGGCACCGCGCGCCTGGTGATGCTGCCCAAGGAAAGCCACGGCTACCGCGCACGCGAATCGATCCTGCACATGCTGGCCGAAACCGATGCATGGATGGACCAATATGTGAAGAACGCGAAGCCGGTCGATGCCGCAGTGCCCGCGAAATGAATCGCAGCAAGTAGGGTGGAGTCGGCGCAGCGCAACTCCACCATCGCCATGTCGCAAGCCCGATGCGCGTCAATCGGAGCGGTCGCTTTCCATGCGTACATGAAATCGTTTCTCCGATCCCATGGTGGAGTTGCGCTGCGCCGACTCCACCCTACTTGATCACCGGTAATACGCGCAGTGGCTTGCGCACAATTCGACAGGGAGCTTCACCATGAACGAAAAAGTCAAAGTCGGTCTGGACGAATGGATCGTCGCCGACAGCACCAAAACCGACCTGATGACCGACGGCCTCTCCGGCTGCGTCGCGGTGGGCTTGGCCAAGGGCGACAAGGTCTCGCTCTCGCATGTCTATTCGAACTGCACCGCCGACAACTGGGACGCCTACAAAGGCAAGCTCGATGCCGCGCTCACCGCTTCCAGCATGGGCGATCTGCACGGCAGCCAAGCGGTGCTGGTGTGTGCGCAGGGCGACATCACCGCAGGCAGCAGCGCTTACTTGCCGCAGCAGCTCAAAGGCTGGCTCGAAGAGAAAGGCGCCACCGTCACCATCCAACAAGACAACGGCTGCACGATGACGGCCGCCGACGGCCATCTGACCTGCACGCTCAAGAAGGATGTCGACGCCGATCTGTATCGCTACGGTTTCAAGACATCGACCGATGAGCCCGAAGGCATGAGCCATCGCGGCAAACTTTCCGACGACGCCAAAGCCGCCGGGTTGCCGCATCCGTCGCAAGCCGACCGGGACTACGCCGGGCCGTCGTTGACCAGCGACGCGCATCCCGCCAATGGCCTGTACAAATCGATCCTCGCCAAGATGCCCGAAGAAGTGGGCGACTACGGTGATCCAGGCAGCATCGCCGCCGCACTGACCGTACGCGCGATGCGCAAGGGCATCGATAGCGCCGACGCGGTGAGTCTGGGCGCAGGCGACAACAGCGACCGCGTGTTCGTGCTCAAGGGCAGCCCCGACGCAGGCAAAGCCGCGTTCGTCGAAATGGGTCAGGTCGAGGAGACGCCGTTGAAATTCAGCAGCCGCGAAGCCGCGGACCTGCATGTCGCGATGACGCCTGTGTCGATCGCTGCGTCGAGCGTGCCAGTGGTGGCGGAAACGCACAGCCCCAAGTCGATGTAGGGGTTGGGTGCGGGTTGTGTCGATTGTTGCGGGCGATCGGAAATCTGTGGAGCGTATGAAAAACATATCGCGCCCAGTGAATGGATTTGCGTTCGATGTCACCGGATTCCGAGTCGGTAGCGATGCAACCCATGAATCGATTGCCGTGCTCTGCAGTCGCCTTTCCCGTTCAGGCATGACGCACTGGCACAAAGACGAAACTGCTGTATGTTGATTCGGCAGGGGGATTCGACAAAAGGAGTTGCACATGAAGACCATGCTCAAGACCGGCCTGCTGGTGGCTGCCGTTGCACTGACTTTCTCGATGCCGTCCGGTACTGCTAACGCAGGTGCTGGCGTCTGCTTTCGCGCATATCAGGCCTGCATCGCAGCCGGCAACGACATCGCCGTGTGTGAAGCCGAATATTGGGATTGCAGAGGCATGTCGCCGCCTGTGCGCATCGTCGGCAACGTCAATCGCGGAAA
The DNA here is from genome assembly GCA_017302135.1 of Lysobacterales bacterium. GTDB lineage: Bacteria > Pseudomonadota > Gammaproteobacteria > Xanthomonadales > Xanthomonadaceae > Lysobacter_I. Next base: position 118,234 of record JAFLDZ010000007.1, read on the forward strand.
TTGAACAGTCGATGCGACTGCCGTCATCGGCGACCCGCACACGATGCTGATTGATTCCGCGTATGGAAGATTGGACTTCATCGTCGCCGCAGTCACCTGCGGCGACGATGGCTAGTGAAAAACGGGGGTAGCTCAGATTCAATTACCAGCGTCCACAAGCGATGCGCCAAGGCAGCACACTATGGGCGGTGATGCGTATGCGACTCGCAATCGCAGCTTGGCGGGTGCGTGATGCGGTGAATTCCATTCGGCGTGCTTGAGCACGCCCTGTGCAAGTTGCGCGTGTCAGGCAGCGCAGCTCATCCTGCCCCGTATCAAGGACGGGGCAGGCCTTCGGCCACTTTCTCCCCGCACGCGGGGAATAGGAACGTCATCCGGATGACGCATGCAAGCGCGAGCGATCAGTCCGTCTTGTCCGCGCGTTCGATGGTGTACCAGTCGCTGCAGAGCCGTGTCTGCGCGCGCACGGCTTCGGCGCTGGCCATCCAGATCGTGCCGTTGCTGCTGCGCTGCGGGTTGCGGAAATGATCGGGTTCGAGCGGCGCGACGGCGACGCACCAGCGCAGGCGCCGGATCTCCGCATTCCGGTCGATCCGGTGCAGGTACATGCTTTCCAGTTCGCCGCCGGGAGCGACTTCGATCGCCAGCGGTGTCGCACGCAAATCGTCCGGGCTGCCGGGCGCAGACGGCGCATGCAGGAGGACCGCATCGACGCCATCCAACTGCAGCGTGGCGGTGCCGACGGGGCCCGGGGCGTACGCCACGCCGGACCAGTCGCCGTAGACGCCGCGATCGAACACCGCCAATCCGCGCGTCGCGCTTGCGTTGCGCACGCGATAGCGCACCCGCACGGTGCCGGTGGCGGTGTCGTAGTAGATATCGGCGTACAGCGAAGCCAGCGACGGGGCCGTGGCGGATGCGGTGTCGGCGGACGCGACCATTTCGCTCTGCGGATCCATAGGGGGTGTCTCCGGATCGGATGGATGGAGTGAGTGATGACAGGCCGAGGCGAAACCGAAGCTCAGCATGGCCGTCAGCTTGGCGACGCGAGCCGGATCCATCCGAGGGTTGCGGGCGATCATGCTTGGGACTCGATGAGGGCAGTCGGTGTCATTGGTGGCGCGATGGTTCGGCGCGCGATCAACGTCGCATGCCACCGACCTGCCGCGCCTCCTGGGTTTGCGATTCGGCGAGGGCCGCCTGCTGGGTCTGCGCGGCTTCGCGATCGGCCGCTTCGGCGCCTTCCTTGCGGAATTGCTGGCCGAATTCGCTCGATCCGATCTCGCGCACGCCTGCGCGCAGGCTATGGGGATCCGAGCTTTCCGAAGCCTTGAGCAATCGTTCCATCGCTTCGTCCTGCACGATCCCTCCCGGCGCACTCGCCTTCGAGGCGGGCATGAGATTCGCGGTGCCCGGCGAGACCAGATCGCTGTCGTCCACGCCGTACTTTCTGCGCTTGTCCAGCCCCATTTCCTCGCGCATTCCGTTTTCGGTGAGCGCTTTGGGATTGGCCTTGGTGGCCTTGGTGTTCGGGTCGTTGTCGAAATCGAATGTCAGACCTTCGGTGCCGAGTCCCACAGCCTGACGTTCGGCATTGAGCACCTTGTTCTTGTCCGCGCCGCTGCCCTTGTAGACATCGGACTGCAGGGTGCCGTTGACGACATTGTAGGCGTGCGACAGCTCGTGATAGAGCGTGACCGCAGGGACCGGAAACGAGTCGCTGTGGAACGACGGGTTGTAGGCGACGGTGGCATTGTCGCCGGGGCCGGCGATGACGTTACCGCTGGCATCCTTGCGCAGGAAACCATCAGGCGTGACCGGGTTGGTCGTGCCGTTTCTCTCGCTCTGGAGTTCCGAAAGCGTCACGTTGTGGCCCTTCCCGGTTACCGGGTCGGCGGCCCGATCGAGCGCAGCCAGCATTTGCCGGCCCTGAGGCGAGTTGCGGAGCATTTCGATATCGGCTTCGGCGCGTTGGCGGAATTCGTCCGAGCCCACGATCACGATGCTGCTGCCCAGATTGGGATCGTAGGCGCCGGGATCCACGATCTTGTTGCCCGCGCCCTTGGCGGCGGTGATGGTGTCTTCGCCGCTGCGGCCATAGACGACATCCTTGCCGGACTGGTTGTCGACGGTATCGGCGCCGCTGCCGCCATAGATGCGGTCCTTGCCCTTGTCGCCGCGCAGGGTGTCGTCGCCGAGGCCGCCCGAGAGGATGTCCTTGTCGTTTCCGCCCTCCAGCGTGTCGTTGCCCTTGCCGCCTTCGAGATAGTCGCGACCGGCGCCGCCTTTGATCTGGTCGTTGCCGTCGCCGCCGTAGACCACATCGTTGCCTTTGCCGGCGTCGATGGTGTCGTTGCCGGTGTTGCCGAACACATCGTCGCGGCCGGCGCCGCTGCGGATCGTGTCGTTGCCGGCGCCGCCGTCGATGCGATCCATGCCGGCGCCGGTGGTGACGGTATCGTTGCCGTCGCCGCTGCGCACATCCATGTTCACCTTGACCTTGTCCGCAGTCTCGATGATGTCGTTGCCGTCGCCGGTGCGAACGCCGAGCTGCTGCTTGGAACCGAGCGTGATTTCGTAGGCCTGGCCGTTGATCTGCACATCCAGCACGCCGTCGGCGCGCTGGTCCACCTTGACGCGATCGTCGCCGGCGCCGGTCTTGACCACCAGGGTGTCCGCGAACTGGTCTCCGGACGGCACCTGTTCGCGGCTGATGACCACATCGCCCAGACGGAACAGTTCCTGGCTCTCCATCAGCTTGCCGTCGACGGTCGACCCGAAGGTGGGCGCTGGCGCGGTGGCAGGAACGGTCGTGCCGTCGATGACGATCGGTGGCGGTGGCGATACGGGCGTGGGGGTGCCGCTAGCCAATGCGGGTTCGGTAGCCATCACATTCCTCCATGACGGAACAGCAGCGTATCGGTGCGATGCGAACGCGACGACCGGAAGAACGCGCCTGATCGTCGGGCATGCGGAAAGACGTTTACCGGACTATATGCCCGTCGATGGAAACATGCCAAGCGCTCCGCCCGGAGCATGGGGCTGTCCATCCGCAGTCGGGGCTATCGCGGCTTGCGCGTCCCGTCCTGCGCGGGTGGGGCGAGGTCCAGCAGCACGTAGTCGCCGTTCTTGCCCCAGCGCGGACTTTTCTGGTCGAGTTTCAAGCAGGGGCGACCGCCGCAGGACGTCACCTGCGCCTGTTTCATGGCTTCGGCGACCCGGGCCTCGATTTCGGCCTCGCGCGTGCGTTCCCGTGCATCCCGGTATAGCTGGGTCTGGAAATAGAGCAGACCGCATCCTCCCAGAATCAACAGCGCCACGGAGGCCCAGCCGATCGCGTTGGCCTTGCGCAGCAACGCCTGCAGCCCGGAGGCCAACTGTGCTTGACCGCCGCGCGCGGCTTCGCCGGTCTGCTGCATATCGCGAATGAGCCCGCGTGTGGCTGCGTCGAACTGTTGCATCCCCGGCGCCAGGCCGCGTTCGACGACCTGACCGAGAATGCGTTCCAGCTGATTTCCGGCATCGCGAACCGTCGCCTGCAGTTGGGTCTGCGCATCGTTCGCGGTTTGCTGCAGACTGGCGGAAGATCGCCGTTGTTGCTCCATCGCCTCGCTGGCGTTGCGCTCCAGGGTTTCGGCCAACAGCGCAAAGCGTTTGGTCGTTTCCACCAGCGCATCGTATTGGTTTTGATCCATGGCCTTTCCTTGCAGGAAGCGCGTCTGAGCGCGCTGGAGGGCGGACAGTCGTCCAATGAGCATACTTCATCCACGGTCCACTGTAGGCCGTCGTGGCGGCGTTCGGACCTGGGTCGGAGCAGGGCATGGGATGTCGCGGTCTTGTGCTGTGCGCACGTCGTTTTCAGGACGTCGCGAATGGTCGGATCGGCATCGGTCGCTGGCGTTTGGATTGCATTGGCCGATGCGCACGGTGGTCGACGTTGAAATCCGGGAAACCGGCGGGAAGCGACCACGCCGGGGAGCAGATTCAATTGCCCGCGTCCACAAGCGGTGCGCCAAGGCAGCACCCTACGGGCGGTGATGCGTGTGCTGTTTGCTGGATGGTGATGCGGGTGGGATTCTCTATCGCAGCCTGGTGGAACATGGCGCGGTGAATTGCGTTCGGCGGGCTCGGGCACGCCCCATGCAAGTTGCGCGTCAGACGGCGCCCCCTCATCCGGCCTTCGCCCACCTTCCAACAGCGCGCGGAGAGAAGGAACGTTATCCGGATGATGTGTGCAAGTGCGAGCGATCATCGCGTAGCCCCGGTAAGGCCGCTGGCCGCCCCCGGTGCTTTTGGTCATACCGCTGCCCCGATGCTTCTGCCGCTTACGTTTCTCCGGGAGCGTGCTGCGCACTTACACAGGGGATGAAACTGGCCATTCCTCCCGCCGGATCGTTCGCGCGATGTAATCCCATTCGCGCAGCAGCGTGCCGTGGTCGCAGTCCATGTTGAAAACACGGATTTTCCTGCGGTCGCGCACGACATTCCGGACGTTGTTGCAGGGCAGTCCGGAAACATGGTCGCTCAGTTCGGCCGCGTCCGGATTGATGTCGATGTTGAGGTACGGTTTCATCGTTTTGAACAAGAGTACGTTGGTGTGTCGCAGTTCGCGATTGATCGGGCTGAGTGCAAGCGCTTTCTCCGTGTGGATCATGTTCAGTATCTTTTCGATGTGGTCGTTGCTTTCGTAGTTGCTGCTTTCCAGTCTTCTGGCTTCCAGTCCCTTGCGGAAGCCGTCCCTGTCGATTTCGATACCGCGCCTGATCCTCTGCAGCACCTCGTCCCCATCGTTGAGAATGGCGTCCAGGCTGATGATATTGATATCGGTCGTGCCCTCCGATTCCAGGATGGCGGCGATCGCGAAAGCCAATTGCCCGCCCAGGGACCAGCCGGTCATGTGGTATCCGACGTCATCGGGAATGTTCATCTCGCGCCTGATCGATTTCATGCAGGACAGATAGATGCCCGCCAGTTCGTACAGGTCGGATATCTGCTCGGCATTGTGCAGGTTGTAGTTGTCGATGCCGTAGCATTTGTACTGATCGACAAGCAGTTCGGCCAAACCGAAGTACACCTCGCACCCGCCCGTGGCCGGATGGATCATGAACAGCAATCGATCCGCCGATGAATCGTTCATCGATTTGACGATCGAATTCTTCTCATCGCAGTTCCTGTCGATGTAATCGGACAGATGTCTGACGGTTTTGTATTTGAATACATCGATGACCCTGATCCTGGATTCCGGGAATGCATGATTGATCTTTCCGACCAGTTTGACCGCGGAAATGGAATCGCCGCCCCGCCTGAAGAAGTCGGAATGCACGGAGACGCTTGCCGGGTCGGTCGACAGCACTGCCGAAAACAAATGCACAAGCGCTTCTTCGGTCTTGCTTTCAGGGGCATGATGCTCGTCATCGCGATCGACGAATGCCTGGATCGGCAAACTTTCGCGATCGAGCTTTCCGTTGTTCGTGAGCGGCAGCTGGAGCAAGTGAACGACCATGCCCGGAAGCATGTAGTCCGGCAGCCTGTCGCTCAGGTATGCGAAGAGTGCGTTCTCGTCCAGTCTCTGGTCGGACACGTAATAGGCGACCAGATACTTGTTCCTGCTTCCGGGATTGCCTCTCGCCAGGACGACCGACTGGCGGATTCCCGGATACGCAGCCAAATGCGCTTCGACATCGCCCAGCTCGACCCTGTAGCCACGGATCTTGACCTGAAAATCGTTTCTGCCCCCGAACTCGATATAGCCCTGATGGCTTGCTTTTCCCAGGTCTCCGGTACGGTACAGCCTCCCCAGCGTTTCGTGTTCGAAGAAGCTCTTGCTTGTTCTTTCTTCATCCTTCCAGTAGCCGACCGCAACGCCAGCGCCGCCGATGCAGATGTCGCCAAGCGTCCCGGGCGGCAGGAGCGCATCGTTGGAATCCAGGACGTACATTCTCTGGTTCGGCATCGCACGGCCGTAGGGAATGCTGGTCCATTCGGGATCGATGTCATGGATCGGATACCAGACCGACCAGATGCTGCCCTCAGTCGCGCCACCCAGGCTCATGATCTCGACGTGCTCTCCGGCGCAATGCCTTCTGATGTCCGCAGGCAAGCCGACGGGTATCCAATCGCCGCTCAGCATCAGCACTCGCAACGAATCCATTTGGCCGTGCCGGAGCGGGGTGGAGTTCACCAGAAGATCCGCCAGTTGCGGCACGGAATTCCAGATCGTGACCCGGCATCGATGGATGAGCCCGGCCAGGTATTCGCAGTTTCTGGTTTCCGGTTGCTCGGGAAAGACGACGGCGGCACCGACAAGCAGGGGCCCGAACAGATCGTAGACGGACAGATCGAAACTCAGGTCGGACAGGGCAAGCACGCGGTCGGCGCTGCCGACGGAAAATCGCTCATTGACAGCATGGATGGTATTCAGGGCGCCGGCATGACTGATCGTGACGCCTTTGGGTTTTCCGGTCGAACCTGATGTGAAGATCACATACGCGATTGCGTGCGCCGCAACCGCTGGATAGGCCGCTGCGGCGCTTCCAGACATGCGATCAGGATCATCGAGCACCGCTTCGATTTCGATGATCTCGTATCGCCCGGACAGATGAGGCTCGGATTCGACGGCCGATCGTTGCCGGCGCGACACCAGCAATGTTTTCACATTCCCACAATCCAGCACGTCCGCGATTCTCGCTGCCGGCCAATCCACGCTCAACGGCAGATAGCCGTGCCCGGATTTCATGATGGCGAGCGTCGATACGGCGTGGTTGTAGCCCTTTTCGCTCAACACGCCGACCAAAGCGCCTTCGCTCGCGATCAAGCGCATTGCCAGCCGGTCGACGTCGAACCGCAAATCGGCGTAGGTATGCCCGATATTGTTCCCGTCGATGACCGAGATCGCATCCGGTGTGCGCCGCGCCTGTCGATCGAACAGTGCGTGGATGGGCGAATCGGTCTCATAGTCCCGGTCGTCCGATCCCGAAGAGCGGGACAGGCTGGCACGCGCTGCGTCGTCCAGGACGCGATATCCTTTCAGAACGATTCTGTTTCCGGAGTCGAGGGCGTCGAATAACAGTCGACGAAACGACGCGATGAAGCTCTGCGAGAATCGTTCATCGAGCAGCGCTGTCATGTAGTCGAGCCTGAACTTGATGCCTGCGGCATCGCGGCTGTCGTAAAGCAACGAAAAGTTGAATATCGAGTGTTTTCTGGGAACGTCGACGACCTCGGTCTTGAGGCCGTTCAACCTGAGCGAATTCATGGCGCGCAGGTTGGTGGACACGAACCCGACATTCAGGCAATTGTCGATGTCCGCATCGTTCTCGATGGCCTGATCGCGGACAATTCTTGTCAGTGAATAGTGCTGGTAAGCCCTTACCGATGTTCTTTGCGCTTTCAGGCCTTCGATCAGGTCGTCCAGTGTTTCGTATCTGTCGATTTCAATCTTCAAAGGGACATTGTTCACGAAACTGCCGCCAACGTTCGCATGGCCGGGCGGTCGAACATTGACCGGGTAGCTGATGAGGAATCGCTGTTGATTGCAATATTTCGACAGCACAAGCGCATATGCCGCAGCAAGCACGACGAACATGGTCGTTCCGCGCGCATGGGCGTAGTCTCGCATCCTCGCAGTCTGCTCGCTCGACAGGTCGAAGTAGATGCTTTCTCCAAGCTTGTTGTCGGTCCTGTTGCTGATGATGTTGGGATCGGCATTGGACTTGAAGGGCAGCTTCACGTGAATCGGTACGTCTCCGATGAACTCGAGCCAATAGCGCTTTGCGGCCTCGTTGTATCGATTGGTCAGAAGCAGGCTTTCGGCTTCGACCGCTGCGCTGAACAGCGAATCCACATCGGCGATGTCGCTTTCGCACCCATCGGCCAACGAATTGTAGTGACTGGAAATTTGCTCGCCGATGATTTTCAGCATTTCGGCGTCGCAGATGATGTGGTGCGCGACGTGCACGAAATGGAATTCGCCTTCTTTGCCGGTGGAAATCAGGCGCAATCTCAGCAGCGGTTGCTGTTCAAGGTGGAACGGAGATCTCAGCGCATCCTTCACGTGCCGAACGGCATCTTCGTCCGATTCCGCTGCGATGCGAGCGTAGAAATCGTCGATGCCGTAACTCGACCAGTAGCACTCGCTGCCATCCTGACGGTATCTGGCATGCACTTCCTCGTGCCGTTCGACGAACATTGCGCACGCACGCTTGAATCTGTCCGCATCCAGATTGCCGCTGATCCGGTAGACGCCAAAAATATTGTAGGTATCTTCTTTCGGCCGAATGGCCCATTCGAGGAAAAAGCGATTTTGATATTCCGATATCGGTAAAGTTTTCATGACGTCCACGTCAAGGAATCGGGGATTTCGATGCGTACTCCGACAGGAGGCTACACCTGCCCTGTTACAGTCCAGCGGCCCGGGTGACGCATCCCGTCACCCGGAAGATCATGGCCCGGGTTCCGGGCTTTTTTTCGATTCCCGATCGCGCGCGAAGTTCGCTGGCCGATGCGGTCGACGCTTGACGTTGGAGTCTGATGCACCGGGACCGATTTCCATCGGGGGCGGCCATACCGAAGTGATCCCGGACCGGTGTCAGGCATGGGTGGAATACCACAGATACTCCCGTCACAGGAGAACACCATGGTCAAGAAAAAGAAGAAAGCCAAGGACATCGGGTCATCAGAGAAGAGCGCTGCGTCAGCGCAGGCGCCGCAGCGCCGACCGCATATCTGCTTCGAGCGCATCATTCCCGATGAGCAGGATCCGGAGCGGCATGTGCGCAGGGCGCTGCGCACCGAGATGGTCGCCGCCGCCGGCCGCACGCTCAGCGCCGACGAGGTCGGGCATGTGACGCGGATGGCGCTGGTGGCATCCAAGCGCTGGGGCGCCGGCTACGTGCTGCGTTGTCGCTTCCTGGATGGCAGCGCGAAGATGCAGAACAAAGTGCGCACCTTGTCCAAGGAATGGGAAAAGCACGCCAACATCAAGATCAGGTTCGTGGCGAAAGCGCCCGCCGAGGTGCGTATCTCCTTCTACGCCGACGACGGGTCCTGGTCTGCGGTGGGTCGCGATGCGTTGAACACGAGTTATTTCCCGCCGCATCTGCCGACGATGAATTTCGGCTGGGTCCGCGACGATTCCGATCCCGACGAGGACCGTTCGGTGATCCTGCACGAGTTCGGACATGCGCTGGGCTGCGTGCACGAGCACCAGTCGCCCACTTTCGATCGCAAGTGGAACAAACCGGCGGTACTGCAGTATTTCCAGGGGCCGCCGAATTATTGGGACAAGGGCGACATCGAGCACAACGTGCTGAAGAAGTATTCGCCATCAGGTATCAAGGCAACGAATTTCGATCCGAAGTCGATCATGCTGTATTCGTTCGATGCCGAACTGTTCGCGGATGGTAAAGGGGCGACCAACGAAAACACGCAGCTGTCGCCGACGGATCGCGCCATGATCAGGAAGATGTACCCCAGCTGAGGTCTTGCGGCGATTCGCGACTGCGCTCGTGGCGCGAGCGCAACGTCATTCGCGCTTGGGCGGTGCATGACGTCGCGCGGGGGATGGCGCGCATGCGGAACAGGGATGCAGGATTCCGGCGCGGTCAAACCTGCGCAAGCGCGCGGCAACGCTTGCGGAAGCCGGCGAGCCGCGCCTCGTGCGCCGGCAGCATGTGAAGACGGCGCAGGACTTCCTCGCGGCACGCTTCGTAGAGGCGCAGGTCCCAGACGTTGAGTGCGAGCACGGCGTCGAAGGTGTCGTTGCCCCACGCGGCGCGGCAGACATCAAGGATGTCGTCGCGGCCGGAAGGGCGATGGCCGTCGGGTGCGGATACATTCTGCGCGACGTAGGCGAAATCGATCTGCGGAAAACACGGGCCGAGGAAGAATTCGGCGGCAGTGAGGCTTTCGTCGAACAGTTCGACCACGCCGGGCACCGACATGTCTTCCAGTATCGCCAACGCGGCGCGGAGGTCCTGCGGACCGGCCGCCCGGGCGAACGCGGCGCCGTTGACGAGATGGTTGATCTGCACGTCGGTGAGCATGTACGGCAGGTACTGGACGAGATGCGCGATGAAGCCGCCTTCGTCGTGCGCCAGCGCGAGTTGCGCGAGCCAGTGCGCGGGATCCAGCGTGCGGCCGTAGGAATAGAGCGAGCGGATACGGCTCAGCGGATGGCGCACGAAGCAGATGTCGTAGAACACGAAACCGTGCGCGTGCGGCTTCGGGTATCGGGTGTGATGGCTGGAAACCGCACGAATCGACGGGTCCGCACCGACCAGCGCAACGATGTCCTGCGCGAACAGCCGCGCGTCGTCGTGTTCGCCGTGCAGATCGACGAATGCATCGCCGAAACTCCGGCGCAGCGCGTAGTCGATCGTGCTGCCGCCGTTCTTGAAGATGTGGTAGTGCAGCACGACGAAGCGGTCGCGCACGGCGGGGACGCGTATATCCCGATGCATGACGAGGCCGCTCAATCCTCGCGCGCCGCTCTGCGCTGAGCGGCTTCGGCTTCGCGCTGCTGCTGGCGGATCTGCGCGTCGACCGCCGCGATCGCGGTCATGTTGACCACGCGGCGCGGACTGGAGGCGGGAGTGAGGATGTGCGCGGACTGGTCGAGGCCCATCAGGATCGGGCCGATGGCGACGCCGTCGGTCATCACCCGGACCATGTTGTAGGTGATGTTGGCGGCGTCGAGATTCGGCAGCACGAACAGGTTGGGGCGGCCGTGCAGGGTGGTGTTGGGGAACATGCGCTTGCGCAGGCTTTCGTCCCAGGCGGTGTCGCCCTGCATTTCGCCGTCGACCTGGAGTTTCGGCGCGCGCGCGCGGATGAGCTTGTAGGCGCGGCGCATCTTCGCGGCGCTGGGGTTTTCGTGGCTGCCGTAGTTGGAGTGCGACAGCAGCGCGACCCGCGGTTCGATACCGAACAGTTTCAGGCGATAGGTGGCCTGCAGCGTGGCTTCGGCGATCTGTTCGGCGCTGGGGTCCACCTGCACGTGGGTGTCGAGGAAGAACCACACGCCGTGGTCGTTGATGACGCCGGTCATCGCGGCGGTGCCGCTCACGCCCCGGTCGAAGTTGAAGACGCTGAGCAGGTAGCCGAGTTTCTTGTGGAAACGGCCGACCAGGCCGCAGATCATCGCGTCGGCTTCGCCGCGCTCGACCATCAGCGAGGCGATCAGCGAGGGACGCGAGCGCAGCAGGTTCTTCGCCGCCGCCGGGGTCACGCCGCGGCGTTCGGTCAGCGCGTGGTACTGCTGCCAGTAGTCGTTGAAGCGCGGGTCGTCGTTGATGTTGGTGAGGTCGAAATCGACGCCGACCTTCATGCGCAGGCCCAGACGCTGGATGCGGGTGTCGATCACGTCGGGGCGGCCGATCAGGATCGGGCGCGCCAGCTGTTCGTCGACCACGGTCTGCACCGCGAGCAGCACGGTTTCCTCTTCGCCCTCGGCATAGACCACGCGTTTGCGGTCGTTGCGCGCGCGGTCGTAGACCGGTTTCATCAGCAGGCCGGTGCGGTAGATGAACTGCGCGAGTTTTTCGGTGTACGCGGCCATGTTGAGCATCGGCCGCAGGGCGATGCCCGAGTCCATCGCCGCCTGCGCCACCGCTGGCGCCAGCACCGTGAGCAGGCGCGGGTCGAACGGGCGCGGAATGATGTACTCCGCGCCGAAGCGGGGCACTTCGCCGCCGTACGCGCCGCCGAGGTCGGAGGCCTCCATGCGCGCGAGCTGGGCGATGGCGCGCACGCAGGCGAGCTTCATCGCTTCGTTGATCTCGGTCGCGCCCACGTCCAGCGCGCCGCGGAAGATGTACGGGAAGCACAGCGCGTTGTTGACCTGGTTCGGGTAGTCGGAACGGCCGGTGGCGATGATGCAGTCGGGACGGACGCGCTTCGCGTCCTCGGGCAGGATTTCCGGATTCGGATTGGCCAGCGCCAGGATCACCGGTTTGTCGGCCATGGTCGCGACCATTTCCGCCTTGAGCACGCCGGCTGCGGACAGGCCGAGGAAGACATCGGCGCCGACGACAATCTCGGCCAGCGTCCGTTTGTCGGTGTCGCGCGCGTAACGCGCCTTGTCGGGGTCGAGATGGGCGCGGCCGGTGTACAGCACGCCGTCGCGATCGACCGCCAGAATGTTCTCCGGCTTCATGCCCAGCGCCACCAGCATGTCGAGGCAGGCGATGCCCGCCGCGCCCGCGCCGGAGGTCGCCAGCTTCACTTCGCCGATCTTCTTGCCGACCACTTCCAGCGCGTTGAGCACCGCAGCGCCGACGATGATCGCGGTGCCGTGCTGGTCGTCGTGGAACACCGGGATGTTCATGCGCTCGCGCAGCTTGCGCTCGACGATGAAGCACTCGGGCGCCTTGATGTCTTCGAGATTGATGCCGCCGAAGGTGGGCTCGAGCGAAGCGATGATGTCGACGAGTTTGTCCGGATCGCGTTCGTCCACTTCGATATCGAACACGTCGATGCCGGCGAACTTCTGGAACAGCACGCCCTTGCCTTCCATCACCGGTTTGCCGGCGAGCGGGCCGATGTCGCCGAGCCCCAGCACCGCAGTGCCGTTGGTGATCACCGCGACCAGATTGCCGCGCGCGGTCATCTCGCTGGCGGCGTTGGGATCGGCGACGATCGCTTCGCAGGCGTAGGCCACGCCCGGCGAATAGGCGAGCGCGAGATCGCGCTGGGTCACCAGCGGCTTCGTCGGCGTGACCTTGATCTTGCCCGGCGGATCCTGACGGTGATAGTCGAGGGCGGATTGCTTCAGGTCGTTGTGGTCGGACATCGCGATACGCTATCCAGAGGCCGGGGCTGCATTCTACGGGATCGGGGTCTCAGTCCGGATCGTCGAGGTCGCGCTGCGCCGGCGTATGGAAGGTCATCGCCGGGGTGGCGGCCGGTTCGATCGGCCCGCCCGGCCCGGCCTCCAGCTCGGCGCGCAGTCGGTCCAGGTCCAGTTCGCCTTCCCAGCGCGAGACCGCGAGCGTGGCGACGCCGTTGCCGATGAGGTTGGTGATCGCGCGCGCCTCGCTCATGAAACGGTCGATGCCGAGGATCAGCGCCAGGCCAGCGACCGGGACCGACGGCACCACCGCGAGGGTTGCTGCGAGGGTGATGAAGCCCGCGCCGGTGACGCCGGAGGCGCCCTTGGAGGTCAGCATCGCGACCAGCAGCAGGGTCAGCTGCTGGGTGAGCGTGAGCTCGATATTCATGGCCTGCGCGATGAACATCGCGGCCATCGTCAGATAGATGTTGGTGCCGTCGAGGTTGAACGAATAGCCGCTGGGCACCACCAGGCCGACGACCGATTTCGGGCAGCCAAGACGCTCGAGTTTCTGCATCAGCGGCACCAGCGCCGATTCGGACGAGGACGTGCCCAGCACCAGCAGCAGTTCGTCGCGGATGTAACGCAGGAACTTGAGGATCGAGAAACCGGTGATGCGCGCGACGACGCCCAGGACCAGCAGCACGAAGATCGCGCAGGTCGCGTAGAAACCGCCCATCAGTTTCAGCAGCGGGCCGAGGCTGTCCACACCGTACTTGCCGATGGTGAAGGCCATCGCGCCGCCCGCGCCGATCGGCGCCAGCCGCATCACCATCGCCATCATCCGGAAGAACACCTGCGAGAGGGTGTCGAGCACGGTATTCAGCGGTTTTGCGCGTTCGCCCAGCGCGCTCAGCGCGAAGCCGAACAGGCACGCGAGCAGCAGCACCTGCAGCAGATCGCCGTCGCCGGTGAAGGCGTCGGTGAAGGTCTTCGGAATGATGTGCAGCAGGAAGCCGACGGTGGTCTGCTCGTGCGCCTTGTCGGCGTACTGCGCGACCGCTGCGGCGTCGAGCGTGGCGGGATCGACATCGAAGCCGTCACCCGGACGCCACAGATTCACCACCAGCAGACCGATCCCCAGCGCGAAGGTCGACACCACTTCGAAATACAGGATCGCCTTGGCGCCGACGCGGCCGACCTTCCTGACGTCGGCGACCCCGGAAATACCGGCGACCACGGTGAGGAAGATGATCGGTGCGATCAGCATCTTCACCAGCCCGATGAAGCCATCGCCCAATGGTTTCAATGCGACGCCTGTCGCCGGCGCGAAATGGCCGATCAGTCCACCCACGACGATCGCGATCAGCACCCAGAGGTAAAGGCGTGATGCGCGGGAGGACGAGCTGGTCATGGTGGAGATCCGGTTGAATGATCAGCGGGGCCGATATCTGGCCGCAGGGTCGCACGAGGCTACACGGCGTTGCGCTCAGACGCCCAGCCCCAGCACCAGATCGTCGGCGTCGACGCGATCCAGCCGGATCTTGTTCGCGAACAGCGAGAACGCCAGCATGCCCGCCAGTCCGTTCGCGCGCTGCATCCACGGCGGCAGATATTGCGGCGCAGCAATCGCGCCGCTGTCGAACATCGGCTGCAGCGCGAACACGTCTTCCAGCGCCAGCTTGCCGGCGAACAGCTGGCGCGCGACCGCAAGCTTGCGGTGGCGCAGGCACCAGCGGAAGAACGTGTGCACGCTGAGCAGGCCGTGCAGATACACGGTGTCCTTGGTGAATGCCGCGCCGCCGCCGAGGGGCGCGCCGCGGAACACGCGCTGGGTCGAGGCGAAACTGTCCTCTGGCGTTTGTCCGGCGTCGAGGAAGAAGCGGAACACCTGCACGAAGTCGGCGCCGTTGATCGCCATGTCGATGGCGACGATCCGCAGGCTGATGCGCTTCATGCGCTCGATGTCCATCGAGCCGGACATCAACTCGGCGAACGTCGCCAGCCCTTCCTGGGTCGCGGTGGTGCGCGGCGCGCTGCGCGCCATCGACTTGAGCAGCGGCTGTTCGCGGCCGTTGATGCCGGTGAGCGTATGCACGAAGGCTTCGTGCACCAGCAGCTGATTGCGGTCGTAGTCGCTGAAGCCGGTATTGGTGCGCAGGCGGATGCGGGTGGGGCTGGCGGCGGCCTTGGCGATCAGCGCCGGGTCCAGTTCGACCCGGACCTTGTGCCATGTGAAGAACGCATCGATGTCGCGCTGCAGTTCATCGCGCACGGTTTCGGCGGCGATCACCGCATCGGGTTCGAGCTGGCGCAGCTCCTGATCCATGTCGTCGGCGAGGGCGACGAAATGCTGCGCGGCCTCGAAATTGGTCGGGCCATCGCCGGGCAGCATTTCCACCGGCCGGCCGTAGAGCCGGGTCGAATACGCGGTGATTTTATAGCTGCCGGCGGCGTCGAGCAGGCGCGTGCCGATCCGCCAGCTGTCGGCGGTCTGGATCAGATAGTGGCCGAGCGGGTGGTCGGGATCGGCGGCCGAACGCACCGCGTCCAGCTCCGCACGCACGGCAGTGAAGTCATCCTTCGGATATTCGATCTTCGGCAGATGGATGCGGCCGATCTTCCATGCGGCGAGGAAGGTCTCCTGCGCGCTGGCGGGCCAGCTGAGGGTGTCGAGCAGACGGATGCCACGCACCGCCGCGACCAGACGCGCATCCAGCGCGGCGTGGTGGGCGATGTCGGGCGCAAGGCTCATCGCGAGATTGCCTGCGGTCCCACAGGGGCTACCTCACTCTTTCCCATATCGGTCGTCCGAGGGCTTGTGGCGCGGCTTGCTTCCGGTTTTCGCGGCCGCGTTCTGCACCAGACGCGTCGCGAGCTTGTCGGCGGCACCGGCGACCTCGTCGCGCAGCTTCAGATAATTCGCCAGCCGCGCCGGGTCCAGCGTGCCGGCTTCCAGCGCCGCGCGCACCGCGCAGCCCGGTTCGCGGGCGTGCTTGCAGTCGCGGAATTTGCATTCACCGGTGATGGTTTCGATATCGGCGAACCCGCCGTCGGCGACCTGCTCTTCGCCGGTGGGCTTGAGTTCGCGCATGCCGGGGGTGTCGATCAGACACGCGCCCGACGGCAGCGGAATCAGCGTGCGGAAGGTGGTGGTGTGGCGGCCGCGCGCGTCGTTCTCGCGGACCGCGTTCGTCTTCATCTTCTCCTCGCCCAGCAGCGTGTTGGTGAGCGTGGATTTGCCGGCGCCCGACGAGCCCACCAGCACGGCGGTGCGGCCGGCCTGCAGCCACGGCTCCAGCGCGGCGACGCTGGCGCGGTCCTTGGCGTTCACGGCGACCGCGACGATGCCCTGCGCCGCCAGTTCGGCCAGCGCCGCCAGCGAGGCCTCGGCGTCGCTGCCGTCCTTGTCGGCCTTGGTCAGCACGACCACCGGCTCGGCGCCGCCGCCGCGCACCAGCAGCAGGTAGCGCTCGATCCGGCGAGGGTTGAAGTCGGCGTCCAGGCCGCAGACCACGAACACGGTATCGATGTTCGCGGCGATCACCTGTTGCTGGTAGTGCTCGCCGGCGGCGGCGCGCTTGATCGCGGTGCGTCGCGGCAGCAGGGTCACGATCCGGCCGCGCGGCCCTTTGCCGGCCTCGGTCTGGCCGTCTTCGATCAACACCCAGTCGCCGACGGCCGCGCGGTCCTGCGGCGGGAAGCGCCGGCGCATCCATTCCTGCGGGGATTCGGTCGTCAACGCGTCGCCTGGGGCCTCGGCGACGACATAACCGGTGCGGTGCTGTTCGATCACCCGTGCCGGGCGCGCCAGCGGATGCGCCACGATGGCGGCGGCCCAGGCGGCATCCTCGATCTCGGCGGCGGCCAGGCCGGGGAATGGCCAGCCGATCGCACGCAGTGCGGAGGCGGAGGCGTTCAAATGCAGGAGGCGGATAAGGTCATGGCGCGATTATGGCCCGGTTCCGCCCGTGTGCCGGGCCGGGAAGCGGAGCGGGGCGATTTCGGCTAGGCTTTGCGGCACTTTTTCCGTTCGACGACATGATGTCCTCCTCAAGCCCCCGGCCCAGTCTGAAGACCCGCGAGCGTCTGTCCGAAGTCCGTTACGAAATCCGCGGTGAACTCGCCCGCCGCGCCCGTGAGCTGGAAGGCCAGGGCCGGCAACTGATCAAGTTGAATATCGGCAACCCGGGCGCTTTCGGGTTCCGCGCGCCGGAGCATCTGCAGCGCGCGATCGCCGATCACATCGCCCAGACCGATCCCTACACCCACCAGCAGGGGCTGCCGGCCGCGCGTGAATCGATCGCCGCCTTCCACCAGCTGCGCGGCACGCCGAACGCCTCGCCCGAGCGCGTATTCATCGGCAACGGGGTCAGCGAGCTGATCGATCTCAGCCTGCGCGCGCTGCTCAATCCCGGCGACGAAGTGCTGCTGCCGTCGCCCGACTATCCGCTGTGGTCGGCGGCGACCATCCTCAACGACGGCCGCCCGGTGTACTACCGCTGCCGCGCCGAGAACGGCTTCCTGCCCGACCCCGACGAGATCGCGCAATTGGTGTCGTCGCGGACCCGCGCGATCGTGTTGATCAATCCGAACAATCCGACCGGAGCGACCTATTCGCGCGAGATCCTCGAACGCATCGTCGCGATCGCCGCGAAGCACCATCTGCTGCTGATGGCGGACGAGATCTACGACCACATTCTCTACGATCAGGAAAGTTTCCAGCCGCTCGCGCCGCTGGCCGGCGATCTGCCGTGCCTGTCGTTCGGCGGGCTGTCGAAAGTCCATCGCGCCTGCGGTTGGCGCGTGGGTTGGGCGGTACTCAGCGGCGATCCGCTCGCCAGCGGCGATCTGCATCACGCCATGGATCTGCTCGGTGCGCTGCGCCTGTGCGCGAACGTGCCCGGGCAGTTCGCGATCGACGCGGCGCTGCACGGCACCGACACCATCAGCGCGTTGACCGCGCCCGGCGGCCGTCTGTACGACACCCGGCGCGCATTGATCGATTGCTGCGCGGCCAGCGAGCATCTGGATCTCGTCGCGCCGGCCGGTGCGCTGTACGGTTTTCCGGCCGTGGTCGGCGATGCCGCGAAGGGCTTCGACGACCATGCCTTCGCACTGGAGATGCTGGAAAGCGAGGACGTGCTGATCGTGCCGGGCTCCAGCTTCAACGTGCCGGAACGCAATTTCTTCCGCGTCACCCTGCTGCCGGAAGCGCCGGTGCTGCGCGAGGTGTTCGCGCGCATCGAACGCGTGCTGCAGCGCCGTGCCGATGCCGCGACCGGCGCGCAGCGCGCAGCGGTGGCCTGATCCATGACCGCGGTGCCGGCGATCCTTGCGGCGGTACTCGCGGCCGGCGCGTCGCACGATGCGCGAACGCAGGCGCCTGTGCCGTACCTCGCGCTGGGCGACAGTTACACCATCGGCGAAAGCGTCGAACCCGCTGGCCGCTGGCCGGTGCAATTGGCTGATGCGCTGCGCGCCGACGGCGTCGCCATCGACGATCCGCGCATCATCGCCACAACCGGGTGGACCACCGACGAACTGTCGGCCGCCATCGATACCGCCGCCGCACCGCTCGGCGACGACTACGGCCTGGTCACGCTGCTGATCGGCGTCAACAATCAATATCGTGGCCGTCCCGTCGACGAATACGCGCACGAATTCGCGGTGCTGCTCGAACGCGCGATCGGATTTGCCGGACGTCGTGCCGACCGCGTGGTCGTGCTTGCGATTCCGGACTGGGGCGTGACGCCGTTCGCCGCGCGCAGCGGTCGCGACACCGCCGCCATCGCACGCGAACTCGACGCCTACAACGCAGCGGCTGCGAAGATCTGCGCCCAACGCGGCGTAGCCTTCGTCGATATCGCGCCGGTGAGCCGCGAACGTGGTGCCGAACCGGCGATGCTGGCCGACGATGGTCTGCATCCTTCGGCGGCGATGTACAGCGAATGGGCGCGACTGGCGCTGCCGGTCGCGCGGCGCCTGCTGGCGCAGACGCGCGCGCCGTGAACCCGGCGGCGACCCAGCCGCTCGCCGCTGCGGATGCGCGCCGGATCGCCGAAGCCTTCCTGCCGGAATTTCCGCTGGGCAATCGCTACGACTACTACTACGTGCGCGGCAAGCTCGGCAGCGATCCGCTGTATCCCGGCGTGCTCGCCGCGCTGCGCGGCAGCGATGCGCCGCTGCTGGATCTGGGCTGCGGTCTGGGTCTGCTCGCGCATGCGCTGCGTTGCGATGGGCAGACGCAGGCGTATCGCGGCGTCGACAACGACAGCGCCAAGATCGCCCGCGCACGCCGCGCGGCGGACACGAGTGGTCTGACGCACACGCGCTTCGATGTCATCGATCTCGCCAACACGGTGCCGGAACACCGGGGCAGCGTCGCGATCCTCGATGTGCTGCAATATCTCGATGCCGATGCGCAGCGCGCATTGCTCGTGAACGCCGCAGCGATGCTGATGCCCGGCGCGCTGCTGGTGATCCGCAGCGCGCTCGACGATGACAGCGGTCGTGCGCGCGCCACCCGCGTCACCGATCGTCTCGCCAACTGGATCGGCTGGATGCGCTTCCGCCCGCGCTGCTGGCCCACGCGCGAAGGTTTGCGCGAAACGCTGGAAGCGACCGGCCTGCAGGCCGAATTCGCGCCGCTCTACGCCAACACGCCGTTCAACAACTGGCTGATCGTGGCGAAGCGCCCCGCATCGTGAGCGTGCTTCCGTAGGAGGGGCTTCAGCCGCGATGCAGTTCCTCCGCCTTTCCGCGCAATGCAATGTCCGCCATCGCACAGCGTGTCGAGGGAAGTGTCGGATTGCGTGCCACATCGCATCTGCAGTGGTGCCGGCCTCGCGGCTTGACCAGCCATTCGGCTGTTGAAAGGCCGCCGCACCTACAGAGGCTTGGGCAACATCGTGCGATAACCGAGCGCATCCAGCCGCTTCAACAACAGCGAGATCGTTTCGACATTGCGCCCATGCGCCGCGCCTTCGTGCAGCAGCACGATCGCGCCCGGCGCGAGATTGCGTTCGATGCGGTCGACCACCGTCTGCGGATCAGCTTCGACACCATCGAAACCGCGCGCGCTCCAGGCCACGCGCGCGAGGCCATGGGTTTTCAACGCCGCATGCACGAACGGATTGCTCATGCCGACCACCGCGCGGAACCAGCGCGGCGGTTCGCCGCTGATGTCGGTGAGAATCTTCTGCGTCCCGGCGATCTCGCGACGCATCCGCATCGGGCCCAGCGCCCAGAACCAGCGTGCGGGATGAGTGGCGCTGTGGTTGCCGATGCCGTGGCCGCGACGCAGGATCTCGCGCACGCGTTCGGAATGCCGCGCCGCGCGTTCGCCGACCAGGAAGAACGTCGCTTTCGCACCGTGGGCATCGAGCGCATCGAGCACGGCCGGCGTGTCGTCGGAGGGGCCATCGTCGATGGTCAGCCAGACGATGCGATCGTCGGTCGATACACGATTCAGCACCGGTCCCAACAGCGCCGACTGCGGCCACAGCGTGCCCCACCAGAACGGCGCATGGCTGATCAGCAGCAGCGGCAGGCCGAGCGTCCAGCCCCAGCGCCACCACGCGGCCGCGACCAGCAGCTGCGACAGCATCAGCAGCCACGCCCACGCGTGCGGGTAGCGCGGAGTGCGGTGCAGGCTGGCGGAGGGGGCCGTCATCGCGGCATGATGCCACGCATCGCCACGCGTCTCGGGATCACGCCATGAGCTTCCGCAATCTTTCCGTCGCCGATGCCGATGCGCAGGCCCGCGCCGGCGCGATCACCCTCGTCGATGTGCGTCCGCCCGAAGAGCGCGCGATCGCAGCGGTACCGGTCGAATACGCGGGACTCGAAAACGGCGGACTCGAACGATTGTTGACCCTGCCCAAGGACGCGCCGCTCGCGTTCCTGTGCCATCACGGCGGCCGCAGTGCGCAGGCAGCGATGTATTTCGCGCAGCAGGGGTTCGGCAATCTCTACAACGTCGTGGGTGGGATCGATGCGTGGAGTCTCGATGTGGATGCGGAGATTCCGAGATATTGATCGCAGGGTGGAGCAAGCGCAGCGCTTGCTCCACCCTGCCGTTGTCGCTGTCATCCCGGCAGTGAAAGATCATCCAGCATCGCCCGCAAAAACCTCGCCGCTTCGCCGCCGGTGCAGGCGCGGTGGTCGAAGGTGATCGACAGCGGAATGACCTTGTGCGATTCGAAGCCGCCGATCACCGGGGTGATCTGATGGCGCGCGCGGCCTGCCGCGACGATCGCGACGCACGGCGGCACTACCACGGGCGTGGCGTAGCGGCCGGCGAACATGCCGAAATTCGACAGCGAGATGGTGTAGCCGCTGAGTTCGCCCGGCGGGATGCTGCGGTCTTCGACCTGCGAGCGCAGGCGGCCGATCGCTTCGCGCACGCCGCGCGCGTCGAGCATGTCGGCGTTGCGCAGCGCGGGCACGAACAGGCCGTCGTCGGTGTCCACCGCGATGCCGATATCGACGTGCGGATGCAGGGTGCGGGTGAGGTTGTCGCCATCGAACCATGCGTTGAGCGCGGGCACGGCTTTGGCAGCGACGCAGATCGCGCGGACCAGCCGCGCGGTCATGTCGTTGCCGTGGGTCCAGGCATGAATATCGGCATCGTCGGTGAGCGTGGTCGGCACCACTTTCGCGTGCGCGTCGGCCATCACCCGCGCCATGTTGCGGCGCACGCCCTTGAGCTGTTCCGGTTGGCCGGTGACCGACACGCCCGGCGGCTGCGTGCGCATGGGTTTGCCGGTGGCGGAGAGTTGGGTGCGTTGTTGCGCTGCAGGCGTATGCGTTGGCGCGATGCCCGCGCCCGCTGCGCGCGCGCCGCCCTCCCCTGCATGAGGGGGAGGGTTGGGGAGGGGGCGGCCCTCGCCAGGCTTGGCCGAACCATCCGCCGCCGCGCGCTTCACATCGTCCATCGTCGCCACGCCGTCGGCGCCGGTGGCGCGCACGCGCGACAGATCCACGCCGAGCTTGCGTGCCATCGCGCGCACCGCCGGCATCGCCTTCACGCCGCCGACTGCGACGGCGGCTTCGCTGCGCACCGCGTCGGAGCTCTGCATCGCGCCGACAACGGTACCGGCGTCGTCGCGTTTTTGTTCTGTTGTTGTGGATGCCATCGGCGGAGAGGGAGAGCTCGGGGCTGAAGCCCCTCCTACGGCGGCGGCGGGCGGCGGTGCGTGATGATGGCCGGTGTCCTGGCCTTCGGCGCGCTGCGGCATCGAGGCATCGATTTCGAATTCCGCGAGCAGCGTGCCGGTGACGACGATGTCGCCGGCCGCGCCCGCGAGCTTCAGTACTTTGCCCGAGACCGGCGACGGCACTTCGACGACCGCTTTTGCGGTTTCCATCGACACCAGCGGCGCATCCAGCTTGATGGTGTCGCCGGGTTTCACGAACCACTCGACGATGGTGGCGTCGGGCAGGCCTTCGCCGAGGTCGGGGAGGATGAAGGTCTTGGTCTGGCTCATGGACGATTCCCTGGGTTCTGTTGCCGATGGCGTCGAGGATTCATGTCGACGATCCGGCCGATAAACGAAGCGCTTGCGCGATGTAGTCCTGCAGATGTTTCGCTTCGAGATCGGCGAGCGTCTGCAGTTTGATGTGGCGGCGGAATTTTCCGCTGCCTTCGAGCACGCGGTGCGGGTCCTTCAGTTCGGCGCCCTGGCCGAATTCCATCGAAACGTGCGCGGAATAGGCGAACACGCCGCAGAACTGCCCGGGCGCGGCGAACAGGATGCCGCCGTACATCACGCGCTCGGTGACCTTGGGCGCCACCGAACGGACCAGCGTTCGTGTCGCCTGCACGATCGCATGCAGATCAGGATGCGTGAGCTGCAGATCGTGGATGAGCTGTTCGACTTTTTGATCGCTCATCTCCGCTCCAGATGTTCCACCGGCACCCATCCGCGCCGACCATCGGCATGTTCGCACCACCACCAACCGCCGATGTCGTGATGTAGGGCAACCTCATCGCCAGCATCCACATCCAGTTCCTGCGCGGAGTAATCGCGCGTCGCTTCGGCGCGGCCATCGCCGAGCGGCTTCAGCCAGTCGAACGGCGCCCAGCCTTCGTTGCCATCGGCGGTGATCGTCCAGATGAAAGCGGGCC
Organism: Lysobacterales bacterium; assembly: GCA_017302135.1. Lineage (GTDB taxonomy): Bacteria > Pseudomonadota > Gammaproteobacteria > Xanthomonadales > Xanthomonadaceae > Lysobacter_I. The sequence goes on from JAFLDZ010000007.1 coordinate 141,135, forward strand.
ATTCGGTGTCGCGTGCGCCGAGGGTCACAATCTCGCCCTGCGCGAAGCGGATCGGGTTCGCGTACTGGGTGCGGTAATCGCGGGTAACGCGGGCGCGGTTCATACCCACACGTCGTTGCGTGCGGTGAGTTCGCCACCGGCGTCGCCGGTGTTGACCACGCCGCGGGGTTCGATCAGCAGGACATGACACTCGTCGTCGGCGTGCGGACAGTGCTCAACACCGCGCGGTACGACGATCATCTCACCCGCCTGCACCACTTCTTCGCGATCGCGAAACTGCATGCGCAGGGTGCCGGCGATCACGATGAACGTCTCGTCGGTGTCGTCGTGCGCATGCCAGACGAATGTGTCCCGCAGCTTCACCAGCTTGAACTGGTAGTCGTTCATTTCGGCGATCACGCGTGGCGACCAGTGCTCGCCGACCAGTGCGAATTTCTGCGCGAGGTTGATTGCGGAAGCCGTCATCGCCTCAACTCGCCGCCAAGGTTCTTTTCGCCGCGGCGACGATTTTTTCGACGCTGGGCAGATACTTCATTTCCAGGCGGAACAGCGGGATATGCGTGTCGTAGCCGGTGACGCGTTCGACCGGGGCGACGAGGTCGTACATCGATTCTTCGGCGAGACGCGCGGCGATCTCGGCGCCGAAGCCGGCGGTTTTCGGAGCTTCGTGGACGATCACGCAGCGGCCGGTCTTGCACACCGATTCGGCGATGGTCGGGAAATCCAGCGGTTTGAGCGTGGCCACGTCGATCACTTCGGCGCTGATGCCGTCTTTCGCCAACGCATCCGCGGCTTCCAGGCATTCCTTCACCTGCGCGCCCCACGTGACCAGGGTGACATCGCTGCCGTCGCGCAGCACGTAGCACACGTCCAGCGGCAGCGCTTCGCCGTCGTCGGGCACCAGCTCCTTGTACTGGCGATAGATGCGCTTGGGTTCCATGTAGATCACCGGATCCTCGTCGCGGATCGCGGCGAGCAACAGGCCGTATGCGCGCTGCGGCGACGACGGCATCACCACGCGCAGGCCGGGCACGTTGGTGAACATCGCTTCGTTGGCTTCGCTGTGATGCTCCGGTGCGCGGATGCCGCCGCCCCACGGCACGCGCAGCACCATCGGACAGGTCAGACGTCCGCGGGTGCGATAGCGGAAGCGCGCGGCGTGGCAGACGATGTGATCGATCATCGGGTACACGAAGCCGTCGAACTGCGCTTCGGCGACCGGGCGCATGCCCTGCGCGGCCATGCCCACGGTGAGACCGGCGATCGTGGTTTCGTCCAGCGGCGTGTCCAGCACGCGCTCCGGGCCGAAGATCTGCTGCAGGCCGGCGGTGGCGCGGAACACGCCGCCGTTGACGCCGACATCTTCGCCGAGCACCAGAACGCGCTCGTCGGCGCGCATTGCGTAGGCGAGCGCCTGGGTGATCGCTTCGATCAAGGTAATCGGTGCGCCATCAGCCATGTTTGCGGCCCTCCGCGGCGATGGCTTCGGCACGCTGCAGCTGCAGATCCGGCGGCATTTCGGCGTAGAGGAAATCGAACATCGCGCTCACCGGCTGTACCGGCATTTCCAGATAGGCGTTGATTTCGATATCGATCATCCTCGCGCACTCGTCGGCCCAGGCGCTTTCCTGTGCTTCGTCCCAGAGGCCGGCGCTGGCGAGATAGGTGCGCAGCCGCGAGATCGGTTCGCGCGCCCATGCGGCTTTCACTTCGTCTTCGTTGCGATAGCGGCGTGCGTCGTCGGCGGTGGTGTGGTCGTGCAGGCGGTAGGTCATGAATTCGATGACGCTGCCGCCACCGCCGCTGCGCGCGCGGTCGAGCGCGCGGCGCATGCCTTCCATCACCGCGATGATGTCGTTGCCGTCCACCTGCAGGCAGTGCAGGCCGCCGGCGATGCCTTTCTGGGCCAGCGTCGGCGCGCCGGTCTGCGCCGCGCGCGGCACCGAGATCGCCCAGCCGTTGTTGATGATGCACTGCACGAAGGGCAGGGCGTACGCGCCTGCGGCATTGATCGCGGCGTAGGTGTCGGTCTTGGAGCTGCCGCCGTCGCCGCAGGTGGCCACCGCGACGCGCGGCTCCTTGCGCAACTTGAACGCGAGCGCGGCCCCGGCCGCGTGCAGGCATTGGGTGGAGATCGGCACGCACCAGGAAAAGTCGTGCTTCGGCACGGCGAAGTCGTTGCCGCGCTCGTCGCCGCCCCAGTACAGCAGCACTTCGCGCGGACGCACGCCGCGCATGAACTGCGCGCCATACTCGCGGTAGCTCGGTGCGAACACGTCTTCGGGGCGCATCGCCGCGCCTATCCCGATATGGGTGGCTTCGTGGCCGAGACAGGCCGCGTAGGTGCCGAGCTTGCCGGTGCGCTGCAGGGCGATGGCTTTGCTGTCGAAGCTGCGCACCATCAGCATCTGCTTGAACAGCGGCAGCAGGGTTGCGGGATCGGCGAAGGCAGGAGGCGGTTCCGCGATGAGCGTGCCGTCCTGGCCGAGGTACTGCAGGTATTCGATTTCGAATCGTGCTACGACAGTCATCGTGGTGCCGTCTGTTGCGTCGGTCCCCGAATCATACCCGTTGCGCCTGAAGCGTCCGTTGCGCACCGCGTCATGACACTTGCCGTGCGACGGCGTATGGCGCCCGGCCCACAAAAAAGCGCGGCCGGAGCCGCGCTTCTGGGGGGTGATGCTGCGATCGCGCTTAGCGAAGCCGCCGACGGCCGCAGTGCGGCCGTCGGCGTAGCGCTTACGGTGCGACGATGTTCACCGAATAGACCGAGGTGTTGTTGCTCGGCAGCTGGTCGGTGGTGGTGGTCGAACTCACGCTGCTGGTCATGCTCATGCTGCTCTGGACGAGATGCGACGGCGCGACACCGGAGAACGTGAAGGTGTGGCGGTTGTTGACGCCGAAGCTGGCGCTGAACGTGCAGGCGATCGAGAAGCCGTCTGCCGTGGTGTCGCGCGTACAGGTCCAGCCCGGGGGGGCGATCACGTTGGCGTTGGCCAACGGGATGTTGCCGGTGAAGGTCACGACCGCCTGCGGTACGGCGTTCGGGCCGGTGTTGCGCACCGGGACCGAGAACAGCGCCGTGCTGCCGCTGCGGATGAAGCCGGACGGGCCGCCGACCATGCGCAGCGAAAGGTCCGCGTTGGGCAGGGCGACGACGACCGCCGCCACCGAGACCTGCGCCGAGGCCGAGTTGTTGGCGTTGGCGGCGTCGTTGGTCTGTGAAGTGACCGCAGCGGCCATGCTCAGCGTGCTGGCGACCGGCAGCGACGGCGCGGTCACGGCGGCGCTGAACGAGGCTGCGCCGGTGCTGGCGATCGATGCCGCCGTGCAGGTCACGGTGGTGGTACCGCCCGCCTGCACCGGTGCGTCGCAGGTCCAGCCTGCCGGTGCGGTGACGGTGACCGGCACCAGCGCATCGAACACCAGCGCCACGCTGGGGAACGCGGCCTCGCTCGGTCCGGCGTTGTTCACCTCGGCAGTGAAGGTGGCGATACCGCCCGCAGCGACGTTGGCCGGGCTGGCGGCTGCAGTGATCGACAGATCCGCACTCTGGAAGCCCGGGACCGTGATGCGCACGCGCACCGGGTCGTGGTCGGACACGCGCAGCGCCGTACCGGCGGTACCGAAGTGGTGCACGCCGAACTCGGCGTTGATCCGGGCGTGGTCGACTTCGATATCGGATGCGTCGAGCACGATCGCTTCGTTCACCACGACGTGGTCGAGGGTCTGCAGATTGCCGTCGAACAGGTACGAATAGCGTTCGGGCTTGCTCGGCGTCAGCAGATTGCCGTTGATCAGCGGGGTGGTGATCGGGCTGGCCGCATAGGTCAGGACCAGCGGTTCCGGCGTGGGATTGCCGCTGATGATGCCCATCACGTCGACATAGCCGTCGTTGAACTCGAAGGCATTGAAGTCGCCGAGCAGCACGATGCGTTCGTTCGCGTCGGCGGCCTGGCGCGTTTCCACCAGGTCGGCCAGGAACACCGCCTGCTGCGCGCGCTTGGCGCTGACGCGGGCGTTCTCGGTCGGCCAGCCGCTGCTGCCCGGACCGGCATCGCCGATACCGTTGAGCGAACGCAGATGGTTGACGATCGCGGTGACCGGGTAAGTCCCGCCGTTCTGGTGATGCACGATGGCGCGGAGCATCAGCGGCGGACGGTCGTTGAGCAGGCTGGTGCTGCCGTCGGGATTCGACAACAGCGTGTCCTTGCCGAACTGGGTGACTTCGAGCACTTCGACGCGTGCGACGCTACCGACGCTGCGATTGCTGACCAGGAAGCCGACGTTGATGCCACCGACGTCGTTGCCCTGCACCAGATACGGCACATAGCCCGGCGCGGAGGCGCAGGTGCTGTTGATGCGATCGGCCAGCAGACCGATCACACGCAGGTTCTCGACTTCGACCAGGCCGAGGATGTCCGGCGCCTTCAGATAATCGCAGATCGCGAGCGAGGTCTTGGTCAGGCGCTTGTCGAGCGCGGCCGCAGTGAGCGTCGGCGCGCCGTTGCTGTTGTTCACTTCATCGAAGAAGCGCAGCAGGTTGAAGGCGCCGATGGTCACGTCGGCGTCGCCGGCCGTGGACACGGCCGCCGGGACCTTGCCGCCGCTGACGACGAGGCCGCCGGTCGGATCGGGCAGGACCGCCCACGCGCCGCTGAAGTAATCCATCACGCCGACCATCGAGTCGATCTGCGTTTCGGCGTCGAGTGCGACGGCGGTGGCGCCGATCTGGCCACGGCTGCGGACCATGATCCGTTCCGAATTGTGATCGAAGCGCGGCGGTGTCTTGCCTGCCGGGATCGGGAACAGATCGAGGATGTCGATGCCTTCCTCGCGGAACGGACGCGCCACGCCCGACAGCACGATGTGGAAGACGCCGGTGGTGGTGGAGGTCGCGCTGGATTCGCTGATGTTGCCATCGGCGCCGGTGATCGTCAGCGCATTGGTCGCGCTCACGCGCATGCCTTCGAACTTCTCGGCCGAGCCCGGCGTCGACGTGTCGTTGAAGTCGGCACTGCTCAGTGCGACCGGTGCGGGCAGCGTGTTGCCCGAGGACAGCACCTGGATCGCGGTGACGAAAGTGATTTCGGTGATCGACAACTGGTTGAGGTTGGTGCTGGGCGTGAACTCGGTGACCGTGCCGGTGACGCGGATGCGGTTGCCCACGGCGGCGGTGGCTGGCGGCGCGGTGGAGGTGAAGACGAAGATGCCTTCCGAGGTGTTCGGGTCGGCGTCGACTTCGGCATCGCTGGTCTGCAGGAAGAAGCCGTTGTTGAACTTCTGCGCGGTGACGATGCCTTCGGTGGTGACGACGGCGCCGTTCAACGGCGAAGTCAGGCCGCTGCCCTGGATCTGCGCGATCGAAACGACGGTGACATCGTCGTTCTGGATCGTGCCGAGGCCTTCGTTGTCGGAGATCGTCGCGCCGGTAGCGGCGGTGATGCGCACGAAGAAGGTTTCGTTCGCCTCGCTGACGGTGTCGCCGGTGACGAGGATGTCGACAGTGGTCGAGGTCGCGCCTTCAGCGATGGTGACCGTGCCGCTGTTGGCGGTGTAGTCGCTGCCTGCGATCGCGGTGCCGTCGGCGGTGGTGAAGTCGATCGACACGCCGCCGACGCCGGCCGGCGCGCTCAGACCGAAGCCGAAGCTCATGGTGGTGGTGCCGGTGTCGCCTTCGAAGACGCTGACATCGCTGACCGCGAGCAGGGGCGTCGACGAGCCACCGCAGACGTTCAGCGCGGTCGCGCTGTTGCGCGGGGCGGCTGCGCCGGTGGCGAAGTCGGCGCTGTTGTCGTTGCTGTCCGTGCAGCCGTTGCCGGCGCGCAGCACCGCGAGGGTGTTGCTCGGCGCCGGCGTCGGCGCGGTTTCGGAACAGTTGGCGGTGCCGAAACCGACGAAATCGACGACCGTGCCGCCCAGCGGGCAGGAACCGGTCAGCGTGGTCTGGCTGTTGACCAGCGCGATCTTGCCGGCGGTGCCGCTCATCGCGATGGTGCCGGTGGCATCCGGCGTGGGCAGCGGCAGCGCGGTGGTGCTGGCGCCGTCGGCCTGTTTGACCAGATAGTAAGCGCCGGCCGGAATCGAACCGCTGAGATTGGTGCGCTGCCAGGTGGTGCCGGTGGACGACGCGTATTGCACCGACCATGTCGACAGGTCGACGGCGGTCGCGCCGTTGTTGTGCAGTTCGATGAAGTCGCTGCGATACGTGGCGCCGGTGTTGCCGCCGCCGCCGTGGAGCTGGCTGACGACGACCTGGGCGTGAGACGCCCCGGCATACAGAATAAGACCGGCCGCCAATACGCGACCCATGAGACGAAGCATGGTGATCCCCCGATCCGGAAGTGGTGCCGCGGCAGAGCGCGCGGACTGCGAAGTGTGACGGAAATCCTGCCTGCTGTGGGTTTCAATCCGATGACCGGGCGCCTTGGAAACGCCGGAACGAGGTGCTTTGCCCGATTTTCCATACGGTCCTGCGATACTCTGTATGGATGAGCATTGATCGCAACGAACGCCCACTCGAAGCGGGCATCCATACCGATTTGTCCGGCCGCATGACCTACGGCGGCTATCTGCAGCTGGACCGGCTGCTGAGCGCCCAGCACCCGCTGTCGGATCCGCCGCACCACGACGAAATGCTCTTCATCGTCCAGCACCAGGTGGCCGAGCTGTGGATGAAGCTGCTCGGTCATGAACTGACCGCAGCCGTCGAGCATCTGCGCAACGACCGCGTCTGGCAGTTCGGCAAGGTCGCGGCGCGCTGCAAGCGCGTGCAGGAACAACTCACCGCGATGTGGTCGGTGCTGGAGACGCTGACGCCGTCGGAATACATGGAGTTCCGCGATGTGCTGGGACCGTCGTCCGGATTCCAGTCGCTGCAGTACCGCAGCATCGAATTCCTGATGGGCAACAAGAATGCGGCGATGCTGCGGGTGTTCGAGTACGACCCGGCGGCGCAAGCGCGGCTGCGCGCGGTGCTGGAAGCGCCGAGCCTGTACGACGAATTCCTGCGCTATCTGGCGCGCTGGGGGCACGCGGTGCCGGCCCAGCACATCGAACGCGATTGGACCCGTGCGCACGTCCACGATCCCGCGCTGGTTCCGGTGTTCGAGCGCATCTACGAGAACACCGGCAGCTACTGGCGCGAGTACGCCCTGTGCGAAGACATGGTCGATCTGGAAACCCAGTTCCAGATCTGGCGTTTCCGCCATCTGCGCACGGTGATGCGGGTGATCGGGTTCAAGCGCGGCACCGGCGGTTCCAGCGGCGCCGGTTTCCTCAAGCAGGCGCTCGATCTGACCTTCTTCCCGGAATTGTTCGACGTGCGCACGGTCGTCGGCCCGGGGCGCTGATCGCGAGCCGCGCACGGAGACGCTGCACATGATCGCGCTGCCGGAGATCGACCCGACCCCGACATCGGTCGCCGTGTTCGCGCTGGCCGTTGCGGTGCTGGTGTGGGCCTCGCGCGGATTGCCCTGGTACAAGCTTCGCGACGATCCCGAAGCGCAGCGCGTGCTGATGCTGACCACCGCCGCGCTGGTGGTCATGCGCTGGTTCAATACCGATGCCCTGGCGGGCGTCCATCTGCATTTCATCGGTGCGACGGTCGCGACGCTGATGTTCGGCCCGCGCTTCGCGCTGTGGTCGATGGCGGTGGTGAGTCTGGCCGCCTGGGTGATGGGCAGCGTCTGGCAGGGCTGGGCGCCCGATTTCCTGGTCTGCGGTCCGCTGGCGGTGCTGGTGACGGAGGCCGTTGGCCGCTATATCGAACGCAGGTTGCCGCCCAATCCGCTGATTTATGTCTGGGTGCGCGGCTTCCTCGGCGGTGCGCTGGCCATCGCTGCGTCGAACCTGGCCAAGGCCGCGCTCGCATGGTGGCTCGACGACGCTGCGCTCGAAGCCTATCTGGTGACGACGCCACCGATGATGTTCGGGGAGGGATTTTTCTGCGGCGGCGCGATGGCGCTGATCGTGGTCTATCGCCCGCAGTGGTGCGCGAGTTTCGACGACGCCCGTTATCTGCGCTCACGCTGAGCAGCGGTTTGACCTCGATTGGCCTGTCGACCGGCGGCTTTGCCGCCATCTGCCACTGCCAAGCGGATCCGGCATGAAAGCCGAGGGATGTCGTCGATGCTGCGGCGCAACAACGGCGTGGCGGTTTGACGCATGCGCACCGGGTCGGTCATTCTCCGCCGGCCCGCTGTGTCGACAGGGGTTTCGCCGCGTGTACCCGCAATTTCCGTACTTCAAATCAAAGAGAGAACCCGCATGAGCGGAGCGACGACCACCTCTGGCCCACCGGCCATTCCCGAATTCAAGCAGGTGATGGGGCATCCCAAGCCGCTGTGGATGCTGTTCATGACCGAGTTCTGGGAACGCTTCGCGTTCTACGGCATCCGCTGGGCGTTGACGCTGTACATCGTCGCCCAGTTCTACAACGGCGATGCCGCCGGCCAGAAGCCCGCCAGCTTCACCTACGGCGCCTATCTGGCGCTGGTCTACGCGGGTGCGATCTTCGGTGGCTACATCGCCGACCGCGTGATCGGTTATCAGCGCTCGATCCTGCTCGGTGCGGTGGTGATGGCCGCCGGCCTGTTCATGATCTCGATGCCGAGCGAACAGATCTTCAAGTTCGGCCTCGCCACGATTATCGTCGGCAACGGTCTGTTCAAACCGAATATCTCGACCATGGTCGGCAAGCTCTACGGCGTGACCGACGAGCGCCGCGACTCGGGCTTCACCATCTTCTACATGGGCATCAACGCCGGTGCGTTCATCGCCCCGATCCTGACCCAGATCCTCGCCGAAAAAGTCTTCGGCACCGATGCGATGCCGGCCTACAAGGTCGTCTTCATCGCCGCCGGTATCGGCATGCTGATCAGCCTGTTCTGGTTCTGGGTCGGTCGCAGCCAGCTCGAGGGCATCGGCGCGCCGCCGGCCGACGCGCAGGGCATGCAGCGCACGGTGCTGGTGGCCATCGGCGCCGCACTGGCGATCCCGGTCGTCTACTTCCTGCTCGCGCTGGGTGCGGACAAGCTGCAGTACTGGGTGCTGACGCCGATGTTCATCGGCCTCGCGGCGATGCTGTTCATCGAGGGCGTGCGCAACGGTGGTGAAGCCCGCGACAAAGTGATCGCGATGCTGATCATCTTCGCCTTCAACATCCTGTTCTGGATGTTCTTCGAACAGGCCGGCAGTTCGTTCAACTTCCTCGCCGAGAACATCGTCGACCGCAACCTCGGCGGCTGGGAATTCCCGACCGCGTGGTTCCAGTCGGTGAACTCGATCGCGATCATCGTGCTCGCCCCGGTCATCGCCTGGATCTGGGTGAAGATGGGTCGCCGCAATCCATCGATTCCGCGCAAGTTCGGCCTCGGTCTGCTGTTCAACGGTCTCGCCTTCCTGCTGCTGATGTTCGCGCTGTCCTCACTGATCGATCCGGGCAGCTTCAAGATTCCGTTCTGGACCCTGTTCATGGTCTACGTCATCCAGTCGGTGGGCGAGCTGTGCCTGTCTCCGATCGGTCTGTCGATGGTGACCAAGCTGGCGCCGGTGCGTCTGGTCGGCCTGGGCATGGGCGGCTGGTTCCTGTCGACCGGTATCGGCAACAACCTGTCGGGCATCTTCGCCGGGCACGTCAGCGGCGAAGGCGGCATGACCACGGCGTCGGCGCTCTCGGGCTACACCTTCGGCTTCTGGGCGCTGCTCGGCGCCGGTGTGGTGCTGTTCCTGATCGCACCGCTGGTGCAGAAGTTGATGCACGGCGTGAAGTAAGCCTAAGCCGCGCGCTTTTCATCCGATGCAAACGACAACGGCGACTTCGGTCGCCGTTGTCGTTGCTGCGCCCGCGTGCGGCTCAGTCGATGCCGGTGTCGGCGCCGATCACATCCTGCAGGCCCTGGCTCAGCTTCGTCAGCAACCCGTCGAGCAACTGGCGGTCGTCGGCGCTGAAATGCGCCAGCAATGCGCGCTCGCGGGCGCGCGCCAGCGGCACCACTTCATCGTAGATGCCATAGCCCGCTTCGCTCAGTTCCAGCACCGAACGCCGACGGTCGTCGCCGTGGGTGTCGCGCTGCACCAGACCGCGTTCGAGCAGCCGCGCGATGGTGCGGCTGACCGCGACCTTGTCCATCGCGGTGCGCTCGGCGACGCCGTTGGCCGACAAGCCCGGGTGCCGCCCGAGCACCGCGATCACCCGCCACTCGGTAATGCCGATCCCGAAGCGCACTGCGTAGGTTTCGGCGATGGCATGGCTGATGCGGTTCGACAGCACGCTGAGCCGATACGGCAGGAAATGCTCCAGGTCGAGCAGGGCGTGCGTGTCCGGCATGGCGATGAGTTCTCTGGCGAAACGGGCGGCGGGATCCGTGCACATGATCCTGCGTCGTGGCCGGCTTGCATATAGTTTCAGGTGAAACTATATTCCGGGATCGCTGCCCGCCATCAGGCCCGGCGCAGCCTCCCGGCACCGCCCAGCCCTTCAGGAAGCACGTCCATGAACGCACAGTCCTCGCCCGGCATACCGCTGACCACTTTCGAAAACCCGATGGGCATCGACGGTTTCGAGTTCGTCGAATTCGCCGCGCCTCCGGGTCAGGCCGAAGCACTGCACGACTATCTGCGCAAAATGGGTTTCGTGAAAGTCGCGCGTCACAAGACCCGTGCGATCAGCACCTATCGCCAGGGCGACTGCACCTTCCTGATCAACGAAGACCCCGACTCGTTCGCCGCCGATTTCGCCGCCAGGCATGGCCCCTGCGCCTGCGGCTTCGCGATCCGCGTCAACAAGCTGGCCGAGTGGGTGCGCGTGCAGGCGTTGAAGAACGGCGCCACGCCGATCACCAACAAGGAATTGACCAAGGCCGTCGCCGCACCGGTGATCGAAGGCATCGGCGGCTGCATGCTGTACATCGTCGATCGCTACGACGACAAGGGCACCATCCACGACCCCGACTACGAATGGCTGCCCGGCGCGGAAATGATGCCGAAAGGGCTGGGCCTGACCTTCATCGATCACCTCACCCACAATCTCTATTTCGGCAACATGGAGAAGTGGTCGAACTACTACGAGCGGCTGTTCAATTTCCGCGAGATCCGTTACTTCGACATCAAGGGCGCCAAGACCGGCCTGCTGTCGAAAGCGATGACCGCGCCCGACGGCATCGTGCGCATTCCGCTGAACGAATCGTCCGATCCGAAATCGCAGATCAACGAATACCTGCAGCAGTACAACGGCGAAGGCATCCAGCACATCGCCTGTTTCACCGACGATATCTACGCCACCGTCGAAGCGATGCACGCGGCGGGCATCCAGTTCCTCGATACGCCGGACACTTATTTCGATGTCGTCGACGAGCGCGTGCCGGGTCACGGCGAAGATCTGCCGCGGCTGCGCGAGAACAAGATCCTGATCGACGCCGATCCGGGCGATTCGCAGCGCAAACTGCTGCAGATCTTCACCCAGAACGCGATCGGCCCGATCTTCTTCGAGATCATCCAGCGCAAAGGCAACGAAGGCTTCGGCGAAGGCAACTTCAAGGCGCTGTTCGAGAGCATCGAGCGCGATCAGATGCGGCGTGGTTTCCTTTGACCGCGTTATAGCCCCTCTCCCGTCGGGAGAGGGGTATGGGGAGAGGGTCCGCCGAAGTGACGAGGATTAAGCCGCCATTACCAACTGAAACTCTGCATAGCGCACGGAGGCTTCGCCGCGATATGACAGATGCAGAGCGGAGACTCTGGCAACATCTGCGCGCAGGCAGGTTCGATGGTTTGAAGTTTCGTCGTCAGCATCCGGTCCCGCCATACGTTGCAGATTTTTTGCTGTGTCAGCGTGCGGTTGATTGTTGAATTGGATGGGTCTCAACATCGTGAAGAGATTGATACTGCGAGAACTCGATATCTGGGGTCGCAAGGGTGGCGCGTTATGCGGTTCTGGAATAACGATGTCTTGCTCCAAACAGAGGCGGTGCTTGATGCGATCTGGAACGCCATCAATGACCGTACCCTCTCCCCAACCCCTCTCCCGATGGGAGAGGGGCTCAAGAGCGCATGAACATGCATAGCAACGGCTACCAATCCGGTTTCGGCAACGAATTCGCCAGCGAAGCGATTCCCGGCACGCTGCCGATCGGCCGCAACTCGCCGCAGCGGGTCGCGCACGGCCTGTACGCGGAGCAGATCAACGGCACCGCGTTCACCGCGCCGCGCCACCAGAACCATCGCACGTGGACGTATCGCATCCGTCCGGCGGCGATCCACGGCGGTTTCGTCGCGCACGCGCACCCCGGGTTCGTCGGCGACTTCGGCGACGGCCCGGTGCCGCCCGACCAGTTCCGCTGGAATCCGCTGCCGCTGCCGGGCACCGATGCCGCAGCGGCGCCGATCGATTTCATCGACGGCATGTTCACCATGGCCGGCAACGGTTCGGCGGCCGCGATGTCCGGCGTCGCCATCCATCTGTACGCGGCGAATCGCGACATGCAGGGCCGGTTCTTCTACAACGCCGACGCCGAAATGCTGATCGTGCCCCAGCAGGGTCGCCTGAAGATCGATACCGAGCTTGGCGTGATCGGGATCGAGCCGCAGGAGATCGCGGTGATTCCGCGCGGCATCCGTTTCCGCGTGTCGCTGCCGGATGGTGTCGCGCGCGGCTACGTATGCGAGAACTTCGGCGCGTTCCTGCGCATTCCGGATCTCGGCCCGATCGGCAGCAACGGTCTGGCCAATCCGCGCGACTTTCTTACTCCGAATGCGGCGTTCGAGGATGTGGAGGGCGATTTCGAACTGATCGCGAAATTCCAGGGCCATCTGTGGCGCGCGCCGATCGGCCATTCACCGCTCGACGTCGTCGGCTGGCACGGCAATCACGCGCCGTACAAATACGATCTGCGCCGGTTCAACACCATCGGCTCGATCAGCTACGACCATCCCGATCCGAGCATTTTCCTGGTGCTCAGTTCGCCGACCGATTCGGCCGGCGTCGGCAATCTGGATTTCGTGATCTTCCCGCCGCGCATCCTCGCGATGGAGAACACCTTCCGGCCGCCGTGGTTCCATCGCAACATCGCAAGCGAGTTCATGGGCCTGATCCACGGTGTCTACGATGCGAAGGCCGATGGCTTCGCGCCCGGTGGCTGCTCAATCCACAACTGCATGACCGGGCACGGTCCGGACGCGGCGACGTTCGAGAAAGCATCGAGCATCGATACTTCGAAGCCCGACTACATCCGCGAGACCATGGCTTTCATGTTCGAGACCCGCGCGACGATCCGTCCGACGCAGCAGGCGCTGGAGGCCGCGCATCGCCAGCGCGATTACCAGCAGTGCTGGGCGGGGCTGCGCAAGCACTTCGCGCCGTAAGCGAGCGACCGGCTGAACGCACGCTGCCGCGCGGTGGCGCGCGATCGTGGCCAACACCGCGCTGGGCTCTACCCTGTGGCCATCTCTTCACTCCGCTGGAGCCGCCGCATGCGCAAGCCGATCGTGACCTCATCCGTTCTGCTCGTTCTCGCTCTCGCCGGTTGCCGCGACCGTGCCGAACTACCGTCGCCCGCCTCCGAAGCTGCCGCACCCGTGGCACCGGTCGGAGAGACCGCGACGGCGACGCATCCACCGGCCGCGCCGCTGTCCGAGGGCGCGGGTCCGGGCGCCGGGATGTTGCCCGCGCCAGGCACGATCACGTTCAAGGGCTTCGGTGCGGCGGCGTTCGGCGCGACCGAGGAAGACGTGCGCAGATCCTGGGGCAAAGACATGATAGGCGCACCTCGCGAGGCGGGCGGCTGTTATCTGCTGGTGCCCGCGCCGCGCGCCGAAGCCGAATCGCCGCTGCGTTTCGCTTTCATGTTGGAAGGCGACAAATTCGTCCGGATCGACGTGAGGATCGACGCGATCCCCGCGCCCGGCGGTGGCCGGGTCGGCATGCCCGCCGAAGACATCGAACGCCTGTACCCGGGCGTGCAGGCGATGCCGCACAAATACGTCGAGGGCGCGCGCACGCTGCGCGCGAAAGACCCGGCCGGCGGCGTCGGCGCTCTGGTGTTCGAGACCGATGCCAAGGATGTGGTCGCCGCGTGGCGCATCGGCGTGCCGCCGCAGGTGGATTACGTCGAAACCTGCGGTTGAGCCGTCGATGGAACCGCGCGTCCGCCCGGTCTGGCTATAGAATCGGGCGGACGACTTCGAGGGAGACGGCGCGATGATCATGGCACTCGGCTGGTGCGTACTGGCGTTGGTGATGCTGGCACTGGGCGGCGATTCGGTGCTGAAAGGCGCCTCCGGGCTGTCGCGCCGCTTCGGCTGGTCGCCGTTCGTGACCGGGCTGCTGCTGGTCGCTTTCGGCACCTCGATCCCCGAGCTCGCGGTCAACGCGCGTGCGTTCTTTACCGGCAGCCAGAGTCTGGCGCTCGGCAACGCCATCGGCAGCAATATCGTCAACTTCGGTCTCACCCTGGGTCTGGCCGCGATGGTCGCGCCGCTGATGGTCCGCTGGCGCGCGTTGGCGCCGCTGCTGATCTGTCTGATCATCGCCACCATCGCATTGGCCGCGCTCGGCTACGACGGCGTGCTGACCCGCATCGAAGGTCTGATCTTCGTCGCTGCGTTCGTGGCGGTGGTGACCATCGCGGTGATCCGCAGCCGTCGCGAAACGCCAGAACTGCAGGAAGAGATTTCCGGCTATCTCAAGACCAGCGACGGGCTTGGACAGAATCTGATCCGTTTCGCCATCGGCGCCGTGCTGCTGTATTTCGGCGCGTCCTGGCTGGTGCAGCACGCGCCGATCGTCGGCACCGCCTGGGGCATGACGCCGCTGCTCACCGGCCTGATCGTTGTCGCCATCGCCACCGCGCTGCCCGAAGCGGTCGCTGCGATGTCCGCAGCGCGCCGTGGCCAGGGCGACATGGTGGTCGGCCACGTCATCGGCTCCAGCCTGTTCAATCTGCTGATCGTGGTCGGCGGCATGGCCGCACTGCGCGATCTGCCGATCCCGGCGTCGTTCGTCGGCTTTGAATTGCCGGCGGCCCTCGCGGTCTCGCTGCTGCTGTACCCGATGCTGCGGCGCGATCTGCAGATCAGTCGCCCGGAAGGCTGGGTACTGTTCGTCAGCTTCATCGCTTGGGTCGTATTTGAACTCATGCTGTCGCGCTGAAACCACTATGACCGATACCCCGGGCGGCATCGTCCGCAACTTGCCCAGCCGTGCGGTGCACGGCTTACAGGAATTCTTCCGCTTGGAAGCGGCGGGCGGCATTCTGCTGATCGCCGCGGCCGTGCTGGCGATGGTCTGCGCCAATTCGCCGCTGGCGTCGCTGTACGACGGTTTCCGCGAGATGCCGGTGCAACTGCGCGTGGGCGAATTGAATCTCGCCAAACCGCTGCTGCTGTGGATCAACGACGGCCTGATGGCGATCTTCTTTTTGCTGGTGGCGGTGGAGATCAAGCGCGAGGTGCTCAGCGGCCAGCTATCGAGCCGTGCGCAGCTCATCCAGCCACTGCTGTGCGCGGTGGCGGGCGTGGCCTTTCCAGCGCTGATCTACGCAGCGATCAATCGCGACGACCCGGTGGCGATGCAGGGTTGGGCGATTCCCGCCGCGACCGATATCGCCTTCGCGCTGGGCATCCTCTCGCTGCTCGGTTCGCGAGCGCCGGTGGCCATGAAGTTGCTGCTGTCGACCATTGCGGTCATCGACGATCTTGCCGCGATCATCATCATCGCGCTGTTCTACACCAGCGATCTTTCCGCGGTCGCGCTGATCTCCGCCGGTATCGCGATCGCGATGATGGTCGTGCTCAACCGTCGCGGCGTGCGCAGTCTCACGCCCTACCTGCTGCTCGGCGCGGTGGTCTGGGTGTGCGTGCTGAAATCGGGCGTGCACGCGACGCTGGCCGGCGTGGTGACCGGCCTGCTGATTCCGCACGTCAACAAATCCGACGCCATCGACGACGAAGTCGAACATTCGCCGCTGGAGTCGCTGGAGCATGCGCTGCATCCCTGGGTGGCTTACGGCATCCTGCCGGTGTTCGCCTTCGCCAATGCGGGGCTCGTGCTCAGCGGCGTCGCGCTCAGCGATGTGTTGTCGCCGGTGCCGCTGGGCATCGCGCTGGGGCTGGTGCTGGGCAAGCCGATCGGGATCGTGCTGGCGGCGGTGCTGGGCCACGTCACCGGATTGGCGCGCTTCGGCGAAGGCCTCGGTTTCAAGGCCATCGTCGGCCTGGGATTGCTGTGCGGCATCGGCTTCACCATGAGTCTCTTCATCGCTTCGTTGGCGTTCGAGCGCCAGCCGGCACTGGCGGACAGCAGCGTGCTCGGCGTGCTCGGCGCGTCGGTGATCGCGGCGACGGCCGGTTATCTGTGGCTGCGTTTGACTCTGCCGAAAGCTGCGGAGTAGGCCGTTTCCGACGCCGCAGGTACACTGCGACAGTCTCGTCGACAGGACCGCGCCGCATGTTCACTTCCACTCACCGCCGCGTGCGCGCCGCATGCGCGGGCGCTCTGGCCATGGCGTTTCCCGCCTTGGCGCTGGCGTCCGATTCAAGCCTGGATCTGACCACGCACTGGGCCGGCTATGCGGCGATCGCCATCTTCGTCGGCTCGTATGTGTTGGTGGTGGCGGAGGAATTCACCCATCTGCGCAAATCGCAGCCGGTGATGATGGCCGCAGGCGTGATCTGGGGCGTGCTCGCGATCGCTTCGGCGCAACTCGGGCAGACGGAACTCGCGCATCTCGCGGTCCGCGACTACCTGCTCGAATTCGCGGAGCTGCTGCTGTTTCTGCTGGCGGCGATGACCTACGTCAACGCGATGAGCGAGCGCGGATTGTTCGAAGCCCTGCGCATGCGCCTGCTGGATCGCGGTCTCGGCTATCGCGCGCTGTTCTGGGTGACCGGCGGACTGGCGTTCGTGCTGTCGCCGATCATCGACAATCTCACCACCGCGCTGGTGATGTGCGCCGTGGTGCTTGCGGTGGGCCGCGAAAACACGAAATTCGTCGCGCTCGCCTGTATCAATATCGTGGTCGCCGCCAACGCAGGCGGCGCCTTCAGCCCGTTCGGCGATATCACCACGCTGATGGTCTGGCAGCGCGGTCTGGTCGAGTTCTGGACCTTCTTCGCCCTGTTCCTGCCGTCGCTGGTCAACTGGCTGGTGCCGGCGGCGTGCATGCATTTCGCAGTGCCTCGCGGCGCACCGGCGCCTGCGGTCGGCAAAGCGCTGGTCAAGCGCGGCGCGTGGGTCATGGTCGCGCTGTTCGCGTTGACCATCGTGCTGGCGGTGAGCTTCCACAATTTTCTGCACCTGCCGCCGTTCATGGGCATGATGACCGGCCTCGCGCTGCTGAAATTTTATGGTTGGTGGTTGACGCGGACCGCGCGCAGCAGCGAAGCCGCCGATTTCGACCGCCAGGGCGCACCGGGCGATGTCGATGCCTTCGACACCTATGAACAGGTCGCGCGCGCCGAGTGGGACACGCTGCTGTTCTTCTTCGGCGTGATCATGTGCGTGGGCGCGCTGGGCTATTGCGGTTATCTCGCCTTGGGCTCGCAATATTTCTATGGCGATCTCGGGCCGACGAAAGCCAATATCCTGATCGGCTTGATGTCGGCGATTCTCGACAATATTCCGATGATGGTCGCGGTGCTGCAGATGAATCCCGACATGAGCACCGGCCAATGGCTGCTGGTCACGTTGACCGCGGGCGTCGGCGGCAGCCTGCTGTCGATCGGCTCCGCTGCGGGCGTGGCGCTGATGGGCCAGGCGCGCGGCCAGTACACGTTCTTCAGTCATCTCAAATGGACGTGGGCGATCGCATTGGGTTATGCCGCGGGCATCTGGGTCCATCTCCTGGTCAATGCCCGCTATTTCTGACCGATGAAAACCGCACTCGTGTTCGGCGCCAGCGGGCAGCTTGGCATGCCCTTGCTTGATCGCTTGCGCGACGACGGCTGGCGCGTGTATGCGGTGTCGCGCGGCGCGCATGCGGAGCAGCCGGGGTTGGTCTGGCTGCAGGGCGATCTCGCCCATGTCGATGGTCTGCCGCCGCAGGCGCATGCGATCTTCAGCTGCGGTCCGCTCGATCTGTTCGCGCAGTGGTATGCGCGCATGGACGTGGAATCGCCGCGCGTGGTCGCGTTCGGTTCGACCAGCATCGATGTGAAACGCGGTTCGGCCGATGCCGAGGAACGCGGGCTTGCGGCGCGCCTGCGCGAGGGCGAGCGCGTGTTGTTCGAGACCGCCGCTGCGCGCGGTACTGCGGTCACGGTGCTGCGGCCGACGTTGATCTACGGCGCGGGCCGCGACCGCAATCTCAACCGCATCGCGCAGGTCGCGCGCCGTTTCGGCCGGGTCGTACTGCCGCGCGACGCCAACGGCCTGCGCCAGCCAGTGCATGTGCACGATCTGGCCGATGCCGCGTTCCGCTGCATCGAGGCCGAGGCTTCGTTCGGCCGCAGCTATGCGTTGCCCGGCGGTGAAACGCTGGGCTATCGGGAGATGGTGGCGCGGGTGCTGGCGGTGCTGTCGCCGCCGCCGAAGCTGCACGAGGTGACTTCGCCGGTGTTCAATGTCGTGCTGGCGGCTGCGCATGCGGCTGGTTTTGCGCTGGATTTCAACGAGGCGGCGGTGGTGCGGATGCGCAGCGATCTGGTGTTCGATCCGGCCGATGCGCAGCGCGATTTCGGCTATTCGCCGAGAGGTTTCAGGCCGAGTGCGGCGATGTTTCCGGTTTTGGAATAATGGGTTTTCTTGGTTTTTATTGGCTTTGAATTCACCCATGTTTTTTCGTGATTACTGTTTTAATTTTCACGACGCTACGGATTCTAGTGCGCCATGATTTATAGGTAAGGCCTGGAGTCTTTTTCGCGCTGGTGCGCGAGTTACTTTCTTTGGCGCAAAGAAAGTAACCAAAGAAAACACTTCAAGTCCAATTCCAAACTGCAATCCGAGGTGAAGCCGGCATTTTTCGATGAGACATCCATGTCTCATCGAAAAACG
>JAFLDZ010000008.1 GCA_017302135.1 Lysobacterales bacterium
CCCGCCCCGTCGCGTGCGCCGCTCCCGCAGCCGGGGCCGGTGCTCAACGCCGAACAGGCCGAGGCGCTGGCTGCGCTGCGCTCGCGTCCGGGCTTCGCCGCCGCGCTGCTCGACGGCGTCACCGGCAGCGGCAAGACCGAGGTCTATCTGCAGGCGATCGCCGACTGCCTCGCGCGTGGCCGGCAGGCGCTGGTGCTGGTGCCGGAGATCGGCCTGACGCCGCAGGCGCTGGCGAGGTTCCGGAAGCGGCTCGGGGTACCGATCCATGCCCTGCATTCCGGGCTGACCGACAACGAGCGCGCCCGGGTCTGGGCCGCCGCCTGGCGCGGCGAGGCGCGGGTGATCGTGGGGACCCGTTCGGCGGTGTTCACGCCGCTGCCCGAGGCCGGGCTGATCGTGATCGACGAGGAACACGACGGCAGCTACAAGCAGCAGGACGGCATCCGCTATCACGCCCGCGATTTCGCGCTGGTGCGCGGCAAGGCGCTGGACGTGCCGGTGATCCTCGGCAGCGCCACACCGTCGCTGGAAACCCTGCACAACGCCCAGGCCGGCCGCTATGCGCATCTGCGCCTGCGCAAGCGCGCGGGCGACGCCCAGCCGCCGGCGGTGCGCGTCCTCGACGTGCGCAAGCGCCCGCTCGACGCCGGGCTGTCGCCGGAACTGCTGCAGGCGATGCGCGCCGCGCTCGACGCCGGCGGTCAGGTGCTGGTGTTCAAGAACCGCCGTGGCTACGCGCCGGTATTGCTCTGCCACGACTGCGGCTGGAGCGCGCAGTGCAAACGTTGCAGCACGCCGCTGCGCGCATCGCCGATGACCGTGCACGGCGGTGGTCGACGGTTGCAGTGCCATCACTGCGGCGCGCGACAAACGCCGCCGCCGGCCTGCCCCGACTGCGCCAGCCTCGCGCTGCAGCCGCAGGGCGTGGGCACCGAAAGGCTGGAGGAACTGCTCGCGGAGAAATTCGCGGATGTGCCCGTGCTGCGCATCGACAGCGCCAGCACCCGGCGCAAGGACGCGCTCGAAAAACTGTTCATCGCATTCGGCGCGCAGCCCGGCATCCTCGTCGGCACGCAGATGCTGGCGAAAGGCCACGATCTGCCGAATCTCACCCTGGTCGCGGTGGTCGGTATCGATGAAGGCCTGTTCTCGGCCGATTTCCGCGCCGGTGAAAAACTTGCGCAACTGCTGATCCAGGTCGCCGGTCGCGCCGGCCGTGCCGACAAGCGCGGTGAGGTGCTGCTGCAGACGCATCATCCCGAGCACCCGCTGCTGCAGACGCTCATCCACGGCGGCTATTCCGCTTTCGCCGAGATCGAACTCGTGCAGCGCGAGGCCGCGTGCTTTCCGCCGTTCGCGCACATCGCGCTGCTGCGCGCCGAAGCGCAGCAGGCCGATGCGCCGATGCAGTTCCTGCAGGCCGCGAAAACGGTGCTGATGCCGTGGTGCGCACCGAAACCCGCGCGCGCTGCGCTGCCTGCAGGATTGACGCTCGACGGCCCGGTGCCCGCACCGATGCCGCGTCGCGCCGGCATGTACCGCGCGCAACTGTTGTTGTCGTCGCCGACCCGGCGTGAACTGCATGCAGCGCTCGACGATGCGCAGTCGCTGCTGTTCGCTTTGCCGGAGGCCCGCAAAGTCCGATGGTCGCTGGATGTGGATCCGATCGATCTGAATTGATCGTGCCGGGTTGGAGCGTGCTGCATTGATTGTGTTTCGCCCGATCAGCCGTCGCGCAACAGCGCCTTGATCTTTCCGCCGAGCGTCATCAGCTTCATCAACGTCGTCGGTTCCAGCCGCAGCATTTCGTCGCCCCAGCCCGACAGCGCGTTCATCAGCGCCAGCGTTTCCTTCATTCGTGCGCGCGCGTCGTCGGGCTCGTTCGCGAACGCGTCTTCGGCAGCCAGCGCCTTCAGCATCGCGACGGTCGGGTCGAACTCGCGCGCCTTGCGTTCGCGGACCACGGTCCGGAACAGCGTCCACACATCCTTCGATGTCTCGAAATGATCGCGGCGGTCGGCGTGCAGATGCACGATGCGCACCAGATTGAAATTGATCAGCTCGCGCAGGCTGGTGCTGACATTGGAGCGCGCGACCGCCAGGATCTCGGTGATCTCCTCCGCGTGCATCGGCCGGCCCGTGTAGAACAGCAGGGCATGGATCTGCGCCACGGTGCGGTTCACGCCCCAGCGCGAGCCCATTTCGCCCCAGTGCAGGACGAAACGGCGGCTCAGTGGCGACAGCGGATCGGAAGCGGGTTGTGCGGACATGATCGAGGCCATCGGTTCGGGCTTGCGGGCAGTCTGGTTTCGTCATATATTTCTGTCAAGACAGAAATAACTGACACGACAGTCAAACCTCAAGGAGAGGCGCATGGGCGCTCTCGATGGCGATCCCCCGGGGCCGGTTCCGGCCTCCGTTCTGGTGCTCGGTGGCGCCGGCTTCATCGGCCGGCATGTGGTCGAAGCGCTCGTTGCCCGTGGCCGACCGGTCATCGTCGGCACCCGTCATCCGCAGTGGCGATCGCACGAGCATCCCGCGTGGGTCCATCGCGAAGTCCATCTCGACCGCCTGCTCGACGCCGCCTCCTGGGGCGACGCGTTGCGCGACTGCTCTGCAGTGGTGAACTGCGTCGGCATCCTGCGCGAACGCGGACACGAAACCTATCGCCGCGTGCATCACCACGCGCCCGCCGCGCTCGCCCAGGCCTGTGCGGCGCGTGGCCTGCGCCTGATCCACGTGTCCGCGCTCGGTCTCGATGCCGATGTCCGCAGCGGTTTCCTGCGCTCGAAGCGCGACGGCGAAAACGCATTGCGAAACAGCGACGCCGACTGGCACCTCGTGCGGCCGTCGCTGCTCGACGGCGAAGGCGGTTTTGGCGCGCGCTGGATCCGCCGCGTGGCGCGCTGGCCGGTGCACCCGTTGCCGCCCGCCGCCAGCGGCCGGATGGCGGTGCTGGATGTGCGCGATCTGGGTGAAGCCATCGCCAATCTTGCGCTGGACGACACGCCGTCGCCGCGCGGAGCGGTCGTCCGCGAGCACGACCTCGGCGGCCTGCAGGCGCGGACGCTCGCTGAGCACCTCGCGGCCATGCGCGCGATGCACACGCCGCGTCCGGCGCTGCGTTTCGCGATTCCCGATATCCTCGCGCGCATCGCCGCACATGTCTGCGATCTGTTCCACGTCACGCCGTTTTCGTACGGCCACTGGGAACTGCTGCAGCGCGACAACTGTCCGCGCGAGAACCGGTTGCCGATTCTGCTCGGACGCGCGCCGCGCGTCGTGGGCATGCCGGTCATCACGACGCCACCGTTGTCGCCTGTCGCGCTGCCGACGGCGTTGAGGTCTTCGCAATGACCGAAGCCCGACACATCGTCATCGTCGGCGGCGGGTTCGCCGGACTGTGGGCAGCGCGCGCGCTGGCCAAGGCGCCTGTCCGCATCACGCTGCTCGATCGCGGCAATCATCATCTGTTCCAGCCGCTGCTGTATCAGGTCGCGACCGCAGGTCTGTCGGCGCCGAACATCGCCGCGCCGCTGCGACATATTCTGCGACGGCAGAAGAACGTTACCGTGCTGCTCGGCGAAGTCGCGAACCTCTCGCCGGACGAAAAGCGCGTGCTGCTCGGCGATGGCCGCACGCTCGACTACGACCATCTATTGCTCGCCAGCGGCGCCACGCATGCGTATTTCGGCCACGACGAGTGGGCGCCGCACGCGCCCGGATTGAAGACGCTCGACGATGCGCTGGAGATCCGCCACCGGATCCTGACCGCGTTCGAGCGCGCCGAGGCCGAAGACGACGAAGCCAAGCGTGCGGCGTGGCTGACGTTCGCGATCGTCGGCGGCGGGCCGACCGGGGTCGAACTCGCCGGCACGCTCGCGGAAATCGCGCGGCACACGCTGCACGGCGAATTCCGTCGCGCCGATCCACGCAAAGCCCGCGTGCTGCTGCTCGAAGCCGGACCGCGCGTGCTGTCGAGTTTTCCGGAGTCGCTGTCGGCGAAAGCGCGCAGCCAGTTGGAAACCCTGGGCGTGGAGATCCGCACCGGGGTGCCGGTCGCGCAGATCGACAGCGAGGGCGTGCAGCTCGGCGACGTGCGCATCGCCGCGCGCACCGTGCTGTGGGCCGCTGGCGTCGCGGCATCGCCGCTGGCGCGCGATCTCGGCGTGCCGCTGGATCGCGCCGGTCGCGTCATCGTCATGCCCGATCTCAGCGTGCCGGGGCATCCACAGATTTTCGTCGCCGGCGATCTCGCATCGATACAGCACGAAGGCAAGCCGGTGCCCGGCGTCGCGCCCGCCGCGAAGCAGATGGGCCGCCACGTCGCGCGGGCGATCCGCGCGCGCCTTCAGGACCGTGCGACACCGCCGTTTCGTTATCGCGATTTCGGCAATCTCGCCACCATCGGTCGCATGGCGGCGGTGGTCGATGTGCATGGTCTGCGGCTGTCCGGACTGCTCGCCTGGTGGTTCTGGCTGGCCGCGCACGTGTTCTTCCTGATCGGCTTCCGCAACCGCATGGTCGTGTTGATCGACTGGGCGCAGGCGTACTGGAGCTATCAGCGCAGTGCGCGGATCATTCTCGGCAAGGACCGCGCGCAGTAGCGGAATGCCTGCGGATCACGCGCGTTCGACGCGACAGGCGTAGCAGCCGGGCAGTGCGTAGTGCGCATGCAGGTAGGCGATGCGGTCGATCGCGAAGAGTCGCGCGATCGCCGCTTCGAGTTCCACGCCCGGCACCACTTCCGCCGAGCGCATCATGCCTTTGCCATCGTAGCCGCGCAGCGACAGCATGCGTCGGCGCAACAGTTCCGGAATCTCATCGGTCTCAGGCAGCGCCTGCGCCGCGTTCTCGCGCACATAGACCGGTCCGGAAGCGCGGTAGGGCGTATTCACGCGATGATGTTCGTAAGGCAGCAACAGCAGGCGTTCGCCCTCGACCGCATCCTGCAGACTGACGCGGCAGGGAAAGCCGCCGCTGGCATCGGCCACAACGCGCCGGCCATCGCGGGCGCGCAGTTCGTCGTCGGAGAGGGCGAACAATGGCTTGAAAGCTTCTTCAGGCAGGGCGTGGATCTGGAAGTTCATGGATGTGCTCCGTATGTGGGAGCGCATCGTCGCGCAGCGATCGTCCAGGGAATATCCGGATCCTGCGGTCCGTCAGCCTGTTTTGGGCTGGGTCGCTGGTTTCGAAGCTTTCTTCGGTTTCACGCGGACGTGCACAGTGAGTCCGTCTCGTCGTAATTCGAACAGCTCCGAAGCCTCGATCAAAGCGCTCAGTTTCGCGTAGCCATAATTCCGCTGATCGAAAGATGCCCGGTTGGTGATGTATTGGCCGACGGCCCCCAGTGAAGACCAGCCGCCATCTTCCTTTTCCGCATCGACCGCTTCGCGTAGAAGATTGACCAGTTTCGTGTCCTGACGCAGTTTCGCAGTTGGCATCGGCGGTGTAGGTACGGAGGCATCAGTGTTCTCCCCTGCGGGCTTGGTGCCCGCAGGCTGTTCGTCGATGTAGAGGAACGTCGAACAGGCGTTGACGAACGGTTCCGGCGTCTTCTTCTCGCCGAACCCGAACACACGCATGTTCTGCGCGCGCATCCGCATCGCCAGCGGGGTGAAATCGGCGTCGCTGGAAACGATCGCGAAGGCGTCGAAACGGCCACTGTGCAGCAGATCCATGGCATCGACCACCATCGCCATATCCGAAGCATTCTTGCCGGTGCTGTAGGCGAACTGCTGGATCGGCTGGATGGCGTTGGGATGCAGTGCCAGCTCCCACCGTTGCAGGTTCCGACTTTTCCAGTCGCCGTACGCACGGCGCACGTTGGCGATACCGTGTCGGGCGAGTTCGGCCAGCACGACATCGATCTTCGCGGCCGGCGCATTGTCGGCGTCGATCAACAGTGCGATCCGCATCCGGTCGTCCATCGTGCTATTCCTCGTTGCAATCGGACAAGCCTAGACCTGCCGGCATCATCGTGTCCATCGCG
The DNA here is from genome assembly GCA_017302135.1 of Lysobacterales bacterium. GTDB lineage: Bacteria > Pseudomonadota > Gammaproteobacteria > Xanthomonadales > Xanthomonadaceae > Lysobacter_I. The sequence goes on from JAFLDZ010000008.1 coordinate 5,993, forward strand.
AAAACGGCCCGGTTGCCCGGGCCGTCCAACATCGCCAATCCCCGGGGTGGGATCAATTCCAACCGTCTTCGAAATATGCGGTCGCAACGACGGTTTTGCTGGCTGCAGTCTGGTTGTCGATCACCGTGACACGCATGGTCTTGCTGCGGCCGACCCGGATCGAACGGAAGCACGCGCTGTCCCCGGTGGCGCAGACGCCTACCTGGCCTGTGCTCAGATCGGTCCAATAGAACGTGTAACTGCCCGACGTCAGTCCGACGACTTCGAAAATCGCCTGACTGGGATTGCTCGCAGTCCACGGCGTCCAGTAGCTGACGCACTCGTCGATGCTGGCGTAATCCCAGGCATTGGTGTCGACGTAGCAACTCAGCTGTGCGTTGGAGACATCGCCGGCATGTGCGGGAGCGGCGGTTCCCAGCGACGCGAGTGCGAGCAGGGCGGTGGCGGATGTCGAGAACAGGATCTTGCGGTTCATGAACTACCTCCGTTGTAGTCGTATGGATGCATGCCCGCCTCCGATGACGGGCATCGAGACTATGCGCTTGTCCGCGCGGGCGGATTGAGACTTACTGCACAAACGAAAACGGCCCGGTTGCCCGGGCCGTTCGTACTTGCATCGCCAGCGACCTGGATCAGGCCGCGAACAGCGCCTTCATCTTCTTCAGCGCATTGGCTTCGATCTGGCGGATACGCTCGGCGGAAACGCCGTATTCGTCGGCCAGCTCCTGCAGCGTGATCTTGCTGTCGTCGTCCAGCCAGCGGCGCTTGACGATATCGCGCGAGCGGGCGTCGAGCTTGGCCAAGCCGGTGCGCAGCAGGTCGAGTTGATCCGATTCGCTGTCGGCGCTTTCGTAGGTCTGCGCCGGATCCTGTCCTTCCGCCATCAGATAAGCCACGGGTGCCGGGGGACCATGGTCCTCGTCGACATCGTCAGGCGCATCGAAGCCGATGTCGCGACCGGAAAGACGCGATTCCATCTCCAGCACTTCGCGCTCGGACACGTTGAGGTCCTTGGCGACCGCGCGCACTTCCTCGGCGTTGAGCCAACCCAGACGGGTCTTGCTGCGACGGAGGTTGAAGAACAGTTTGCGCTGGGCCTTGGTGGTCGCGACCTTCACGATGCGCCAGTTCTTGATGATGAACTCGTGCATCTCGGCGCGGATCCAGTGCACCGCGAACGACACCAGGCGCACGCCGACGTCCGGATCGAAGCGCTTCACGGCCTTCATCAGGCCGATATTGCCTTCCTGGATCAGGTCGGCCAGTTGCAGGCCGTAGCCGTTGTAGCCACGTGCGACGTGGACGACGAAACGCAGATGCGAGAGCACCAGTTCGCGTGCGGCGTCCAAGTCGTCCTGGCCGTGGAAACGGCGGGCGAGCGCCTGCTCGTCTTCGGCGGAGAGGACCGGAATCTGGTGGACCGCGCCGACATAGGCTTCGAGCGAACCCAACGCGCTCGGGATCGGCAGGCTGTTCGGAATCAGGGCTGTGCTGGCAGTGGTCTGGTTCATAGGATTCGATATTAGCAGTCGGCCGGTTGGAGTGCTAAACCCGGAAAAGGTTCCCAGCGTTCTGTTCATGGAACGAACGGCGGGCGCAATCCGTTGAAGCGTCCAAGCATCGCAATGCAAAAACGCTGTTACGGTCCAAATCGGGCCAAACCGCGCCTACAGCACCCGCGACGATCTTTGTAGACCGGTCGGTCGCCTGTGCTCAAGCCCCATTGGTCACCCCGACGGGTAGCGCCGGGATGCGGGCGCGGCAAAGCGCCTGCACTGCCCGATTTAAGGCGCACTTAAGGTTGTGGGCAGACGGTGATGGTTTGGCTGACAAGGAGACATCGCGATGAAGACGCACGCTTTGACCTGGAGTCTGCTGGCGATGGCCCTGGGCGCGGCAGGTTGCCAGCGCGAAGCGGCTCAGGCGCCGGCTGCCGACACCGCCGCGACCGCACCAGCGGCCGAGTCCGCGCCCGCAGCGGCCGGGCCGGCCGCCGATCCTGCTTTGCTGACCCAGGCGCAGGCGCTGTTCAAGCCGATCCCCGACCAGGCCCCGGCGCTGCCCGGCAACCCGGTTACCGCGGACAAGGTCGCGCTCGGCAAGATGCTGTTTTTCGACGGCCGCCTGTCGGCCAGCGGCGTGATCAGCTGCAACTCCTGCCACAACCTCGGGATGGGCGGGATCGACGGCGTGCCGACCTCGATCGGGCACGGCTTCCAGAAAGGCCCGCGCAACGCGCCGACGGTTTACAACGCCGTGTTCAACATCGCCCAGTTCTGGGATGGCCGCGCGGAAGACCTGAAGGCGCAGGCCAAGGGCCCGGTGCAGGCCGGCGTGGAAATGAACAACACACCGGCGGCGGTCGAGGCCACGCTCAACTCGATGCCGGGTTACGTGAAGGCGTTCGAGCTGGCCTTCCCGGGCGAAGCCAAGGCCGTGAATTTCGACAACATGGCCAAGGCGATCGAAGCGTTCGAGACCACATTGATCACGCCCGGTGCGCCGTTCGACGCATTTCTCAAAGGCGATGCGCGCGCGCTCACCGCGGATCAGCAGACCGGCCTGAAATTGTTCATGGAGAAAGGCTGCGCCAGCTGCCACAACGGCATCAACCTCGGCGGCCAGGCTTACTTCCCGTTCGGCGTGGTCCGCAAACCGTCCGACGACGTGCGTCCGACCGGCGATGTCGGCCGGTTGACGGTGACGAAATCGAAAGCCGATGAATATTCCTTCCGCGCCGCGCCGCTGCGCAACGTCGCCGCGACTGCGCCGTATTTCCACTCCGGCAAGGTCTGGAAGCTGCAGGACGCGGTGACGATCATGGGCGACGCGCAGCTCGGCGCCACGCTGTCGCCGGACGAAGCGGAAAAAATCCATCTGTTCCTGCATTCGCTGACCGCGCCGATTCCCGATGTGCGGTATCCGGAACTGCCCGAACGCAGCGATACGACGCCACAACCTGCGGGTTGATCGCGCCGATGTGATCGTGACGGTTTGACCGCGACTGTCGACAAGAACGCCCGCGATGCCTTGGCGCATCGCGGGCGTTCGCGTTTCGAAACATGCGTTAGCGGCGCAGGAGGCATCTGCGGAATCGCCGCAGCGTAAGGCGCGCTTAAGCATCGACGCGCATCGTGGCCGCATCTCCCACGGAAACAGGTGTTTTCGATGCGAATCCTCTGCTGGTCCATCGCGCTCTGCCTGCCGTTCGCCGCGCAGGCGCAATCCCTCGTTCAACTGCAGGCCGGATATGCGAAACAGGCAGTCCAGGACGACTCGTCGTTCAAGAGCTTCTCGGCTGCGCGTGGACAACGTTTCTTCCTGTCGAAGCACGGCAACGATTGGAGCTGCGCCAGCTGCCATACGTCGGACCCGACCCGCAGCGGGAAGCATGACGTGACCGGGCGCGCGATTCAGCCGATGGCACCGGCGGCCAATCCGAAGCGCTTCACCGATGCGGCGAAAGCCGAGAAATGGTTCCGACGCAATTGCCGCGATGTGGTCGGTCGCGAATGCAGCGCGCTGGAGAAAGGCGATGTGCTCGCCTGGCTCGGCAGTCTGCGTGCGGGAGGTGTGCGATGAGCCGCAAATGGATCGCCGCCGCGCTGTTGTGCGCAATGATGCTGCCGTCCGGTGCATTCGCTGCCGGCGACGATGACGACGACGAACGTTCGCCGCGTCGCGCGCCGATGCCGGCCATCTATCTCGAAGAATGCGGCGGTTGCCACGTGCCGTATCCGGCATCGGGTTTGCCGGCATCGTCATGGGACGCGCTGATGGGTGGACTCGACCGTCATTTCGGCAGCGATGCGAGTCTTGCGCAGCAGGACGCGGGCACCATCCGCCGCTGGCTGCGCACCAACGCCGGGCGCAGCGCCGCGAATCGCGCCGAGCCGCTGCGCATCACCCGCACGGCATGGTTCGTGCGCGAACACGATGAAGTTTCAGTCGCCACCTGGCGTTTGCCTGCGGTGAAGTCGGCCGCCAATTGCGCGGCCTGTCATCGCGGCGCCGAACGCGGTGATTTCTCAGAGCACGATGTGCGCATCCCGCGCGCATCACCCCCACGCCCTGCCGCAGGACCGACACGATGAACGCTGCCCCCACCACTCCAGCCACCGGAATTCCGCCCAGCGCCAGGAAAGTGCTGATCTGGGACCTGCCGACGCGGTTCTTTCACTGGAGTCTCGCGATCTGTTTCGCCGGCGCCTGGCTGACCTCCGACAGCGAGCGTCAGCAACTGCTTCATCTGCTGTTCGGCTACAGCCTGTTCGGCCTGATCGGTTTCCGCGTCGTCTGGGGATTCATCGGCAGCCGCTACGCGCGCTTCGGCAATTTCTTCAAAGGGCCGGGCGCGACCCTGCGATATCTCGGTTCGATGGCGAAGCGCCAGCCCGAGCATCATGTCGGCCACAACCCCGCCGGTGCGGTCGCGGTCTGGCTGCTGCTCGGGCTGGGTCTGGCCATCGCCATCACCGGTTGGCAGATGGTCGTCGGCAGCGCAGGCGAGTCGCTTGAAGATATCCACGAGGCGCTGGCCATCGCGATGCTGGTCGTCGTCGGTGTGCATATCGTCGGCGTGATCGTCTCCAGCGTCCTGCATCGCGAGAACCTGCCGCGCGCGATGGTCACGGGTTATAAATCCGGGCTGCGTCCCGAAGATGGAATCGCCCGGAAGTCCGGTATCGTCGCGCTGTTGCTGGTCGCGGCGCTGGCGGCGTTCTGGAGTTATGGCCTTGCGACCCAGCGGTTGCCGTTCGGTCTTGCGGGCAGCGGCGAGACTGCGGCTGCCGGCGAAGCGGATGAGCACGCAGAACACGATGAAGATTGATGGCACGCGCCGACATGCCGTTCGATAATGCCGCAACGACGGGAGCCGACGATGCGCGTGCTGGTGGTTGAAGACGATCCGCTGCTCGGCGAGGCGATCTGTATCGGCATGCGCCAGCGCGGCTTCGCGGCCGACTGGGTGCGCGACGGCATCGCAGCGGACATGGCACTGAAAACCGAAACCTTCGCAGCGGTGATCCTCGATCTCGGTCTGCCGCGTCTGTCCGGCATGCAACTGTTGCGGCAACGACGCGAGGCGCACGACGGGACGCCGGTGCTGATCCTGACTGCGCGCGACGCGATCCAGGAACGCGTGCAGGGGCTGGATGCCGGCGCCGACGACTACGTGGTGAAGCCGGTGGATCTCGACGAACTGGCCGCGCGCCTGCGTGCGCTGGTGCGCCGCAGCGGCGGCGACGCGCAGCCGCTGCTGCAGGTGGGCGCGCTGCGGATCGATCCTGGCGCGCGGCATGTCGACTGGCACGATGCGCCGGTCGAGCTCTCGCCGCGCGAATTCGATCTGCTGCTGGAATTCGCGCGTTCGCCCAATCGCTTCCTGAGCAAGGAACAGCTCACCGAGCGGCTGTACGGCTGGAACGACGAGGTCGAATCCAATGCGCTCGAAGTCCACATCCATCATCTGCGCCGCAAACTCGACCCGTCGCTGATCGTGACCCAGCGCGGCGTCGGTTACATGCTGCGGGCAGAGCCGCTGTGAACGAGTCGCCGGGCAGCCGGGACTTCTCGCTGCGCACGCGCCTGCTGGTGGCGATGCTGTCGATCGTCGCGGTGGTCTGGCTGCTGTCGGCATTCGCAAGCTACGCGCAGGCGCGGCGCGAACTGGGCGAACTGCTCGACGCGCATCTCGCTACATCGGCGGCGCTGCTGGTCGCGCAGGCGTCGGAGGAGTTGGAGGAGATCGAACTGGAGCATTTGCCTGATCTGGGCGATGCCCATCAGCGGCTTGCGCTGCAGGTGTGGAACGACGGCCGCCTCGGTGTGCACAGCGCCAACGCGCCGAACGCGCCGCTGGCGCCGTTCCGGCATGGGTTCGCCGATGTGACCGCCGACGGAACCGCATGGCGCGTCTACAGCACCCGCAGCCGCGAAGGCGACTGGGTTCAAGTCGGCGAACCGGTATCCGCGCGCACCGACATCCTGCGCGAAGCGCTGGCGAGTCAGGCGTGGCCGATGCTGCTGGCGCTGCCGCTGCTGGGCGTCGGCATCTGGTTCGTGCTCGGTCGTGGCCTGTCGCCGCTGCAGCGCATGGCGCAGGCAGTGGGCACGCGCGCGCCGCTGGACACCACACCGATCATGGCCGCCGACGCGCCGCGCGAGATCCGTCCGCTGCTGGATCGGCTCAATGCGCTGTTCGCACGCACCGGCGAAAGCATCGCCCGCGAGCATCGTTTCATCGGCGACGCCTCGCACGAATTGCGCACGCCGGTCGCGGCGATCCGCGCGCAGGCGCAAGTCGCGCAAGGTGCGCGCGACGATGCCGAACGCCAGCGCGCGCTGGCCGGGGTGATCGCCGGCTGCGACCGCATGACCGCGCTCACCGCGCAATTGCTGACCTTGTCGCGACTGGAAGCGGGCGTGTTGAGCTCGGCGACCGCGAATGCGTCGATGCGCGATATCGTCCAGGACACGCTCGCCGAATTCGCAGCGCTCGCGCAACGGCAGCACGCGAAGATCTCGCTTGAAATCGCCGACGACCTGCGCGTGGACAGCGATCCGCTGCTGTTGCAGATCGTGTTGCGCAATCTGCTCGCCAACGCGCTGCAGTACGGCGGCGAAGGCGTGCGCATCCAGCTTGCCGCGTCGCGCGTGGACAACGTGGTGTCGCTCAGCGTGCGCGACGACGGCCCCGGGATCGCGGCGGAAGATCGTGCCCGCGCGCTGCAGCGCTTCGACCGGCTGGATGCGCATGCGGCCGGCGGCGCCGGCCTGGGTCTTGCGATCGTGGAGCGCATCGCCGATGCGATCGGTGCGGAATTGTCGCTCTCGGACGGCATCGAAGCGCGAGGTCTCGGCGTGCATCTGCAGATCCCGGACCGCCACATGCCGCAGGCCTGAGTCAGCGGACGCGATGACGCGGAGCGTGTCCGGATCGCTTACCGCACGGGCGCTTCGACCGCGCCATCGCACGCCGCGAACAGATCCAGCGCTGGCTTGCGCACGCCGGTCGCCACATCGGCCAAGCCGAGCACACTGTGGAAGAAGTTGTCGTGCGACAGCGGCGCATCCGCGCGGTTGCGCAGGCAATCCAGATTCAGACCGCGACGTGCGCTGAAACGATCCGCCGCCCAGAGCATCATCGGCACGCGCGTCTGCTGGTCCGGTGCGATCGCGTACGGCGCGCCGTGGAGATACAGGCCATGTTCGCCCAGCGATTCGCCGTGGTCGGAGACGTACAGCAGGGCCGGGTCGATGCGCGGGTCGTCGCGCAGCAATTCGGCAGCGCTGGCGAGAATGTGGTCCGTGTACAGAATGGTGTTGTCGTAGGTGTTGCGCAGCTGCTGGTCGCTGCACTGCTGCAGTTCGTTGGTGCGGCATTCCGGCACGAACTTCGCGAATTCCTTCGGATAGCGCGCGTAATAGGCTGGGCCGTGGCTGCCCAGGAGGTGGATCACGAAAACGGTGTCGCGCTGCACCGCAGGCAGCTCCTTGCGCAACTGCGCGAGCAGCACTTCGTCGAAGCAGCCCTCGGCGTTGCACAGCTCCGGATCTTCGGTATTGCTGAGAAATACCTCCTTCGCGCGCTTCGCCAGCTTCTTGCTGCCGGTGTTGTTGTCGAGCCAGACCGCGTCGTAGCCGCCGCGCATCAGCACATCGAGCAGGTTCTCGCGGTATTTCGCGACGCCGTCCTTGTAATCGCGCCGGCCCATGTCGGTGAACATGCAAGGCAGCGAGGTCGCGGTGTTGGTGCCGCAGCTGGTGGCGTTGCTGAAATTGAGCACGCCCAGCGCACGCATCTTCGGATCGGTGGCGCGGTCGTAGCCGTTGCTGGAATAACTGGATGCGCGCGCGGATTCTCCGATCGCCAGCACCACCACCACCGGACGCTCGTTCGTCGGCAGCGCGGTGCCGCGACGCGCATCCTCGCCGATCTTCTCCAGCGGCCGGTTGTCGTTGCGGGCATGATCGAGATACGACAGATTCGCCGCGAGCAGCGCGAACGGATTCGCGATGTGGCGCAGCTCCATGTGATTGCGCAGCAGCGAGGCGATGTCCTTGCCGAAGCCGGCGGCGGCCACCCCGAGCAGCACGAAGGCGACCACCGCCAGCTTCAGCCGCGACAGGACTTCACGGACCGGGCCCTGCCAGTCGATCTTGACCCACCACAGCAGCGCCGCCGGCAGGATCCCCAGCGCGCCGATGCTGAGCAGCATCCGCAGATTGATCCACTCGCCGGCTTCGCGGGCGTCGGTTTCGTAGACGCTGGCCAGGGCATGGCGGTCGATCACCGCGCCGAAGTCGCCGATGAAATACGCCGCGCCTGCAGCGAGAATCAGCGCGAGCGCCAAGCCGGGTTTGAAGGTCCAGCGCAGGCTCAGCGGCAACAGCATCAACAGCGTGAGTCCGAACAGCGCGGCGCCGATCGATGCGATCACGCCGACGCCACGCAGACCCTCCAGACCCGACGAATCGAACACGATGCCCCAGAACCGTGTGTTCAGCGCCACCACCATGAAGCCGACGACGAGCAACAGCAGCGCGTTGGCGCGCAGGGTCGGGCGGGCGAGCTTCGGTGTCTTCTTCATCATGTCAGCATCCGGGGTGCGGCTTAGCGCAACATTACGGCAATCGCAAAAATTCGCGATGTTTTCGTTAGTTTTGCGCTAACGACGGCGATCCAGAGGATCGCCGTCTTGCTGCGAATCACTTCAATGTGCGCTCGAAGAGTTCGTGGATGCGCCGGTATTCGTCGTACCAGGCGTCGGGGTGGGTGAAGCTGTGACGTTCCAGCGGATAGCTGGCCAGTTCCCACTTGTCCTTGCGCAGTTCGATCAGCTTCTGCGCCAGCAGCACCGAATCGCGGTAGAACACGTTGTCGTCGATCATGCCGTGGCAGATCAGCAGATGGTCGCGCAGGCCCGAGGCCAGTTCGATCGGCGATGAGCGCAGATAGGCTTCGGGGTCGAGTTCGGGCGTGTTGAGGATGTTGCTGGTGTATTCGTGGTTGTACTGCGACCAGTCCGCGACCGGGCGCAGCGCGGCGCCGGCCTTGAACACGCCGGGTTTCTTGAACAGCGCCATGAAGGTCATGAAACCGCCGTAGCTGCCGCCGTAGATGCCGACGCGGTCGCGGTCGCCCTGCTTGTTGGCGACGAGCCAGTCGATGCCGTCCAGATAATCCTGCAGTTCGGGCTCACCCATGTGCCGGTAGATCGCGGTGCGCCAGTCGCGGCCGTAGCCTTCGGAAGCGCGGAAATCCAGATCCAGCACGATGTAGCCCTGCTGCACCAGCAGGTTGTGGAACATCTGTTCGCGGAAGTAGTTCGGATATCTGTCGCTGACGTTCTGCAGATAGCCGGCGCCGTGGACGAACAGCACCACCGGATATTTTTTTCCCGCTTGCGTTGACTTGGGCCCGTAATACTTGCCCCAGATATCGCCCGCGCCGTGCTTCGACGGCACCTTGACGTATTCCGGCGCAAGCCACTCCTGCGCCTTGAATTCGGGGCTGCGCGTGTCGGTGAGTTCGCGCGCATCGCCGCCGTCCGCATCCACCACCGCGAGCTGCGGCGGCAGATAGCTGTCGGAATGGCGTACCAGCAGCTTGCCGCCGTCGGGCGAAGCGACGAAATCCTCGACGCCGTCCAGCGCGGTGAGTTCGCGCACCGCGCCGCCGGCCACCGGCACATCGCAGACTTCGTAGTCGCCCGGCCACGCGCGGTTGCAGAGGAACTGGAAGCGGTTGCCGTCGGCGGAGAGCATAGGTGACGAAGCCTCCCACTTGCCGGATGTCACTGCGCGCGATTTTCCGCCATCGTTGACATGGAGATGCGAGTAGCCGCTTTCCTCGGACAGATACCACAGCGTTCTGCCGTCGCGCAGCCAGCCGAAATCGTTGTAGTTCCAGTTGATCCAGGCATTGTCGGTGAGGCGATGCCGCGACTGCAGCCTGGCGCCCTGCAGATCGACGCTGGCCAGCCAGCGATCCTTGTTGTCGACGGCGCGGATCAGCACCGCGACGTTGCGGCCGTCGTCGCTCCAGTGGATCGCCGGGCCGTTGCCGTCGCCATCGGTTTCGATGCGCGCCGCGCGGTGGCCTTTCAGCGCATCCTGCTTCGCGGCCTTGCGCAACGCGGCGAGCGGGTCGTCGCCGATCCCCGGCAAGGTGTCGAACTTGAGTTCGCTCGCTTTCGCGCCGACGATATCGATCAGCCACAGCGTGTGGGGAATCGGCGCGTTGCGGCCGACGCGGGTGCGCGCTTCCTCGAATTCTTCGTAGCCGGATTCGGTCACGTATTTCGGCATCTTGCCGGCGGTGCCGCCATCGGCGCCTTTCGCCGTGGTCACGACCAGCAGCCAGCGGCCGTCGGGCGAGAGTGCGCTGTCGGCGATCTCGACCTGCTTGCCGAGGTACACCGGCGCAGGCGCACGAGTCGGATCGACGACGCGCCACGCCTGCTCCTGCTTGCGTGCGGCTTCGCGGCGCTCGCGATCGTTCTTCAATGTGTCGATCAGGCGCAGCTGGCGGTCGCGCAGATCGTCGGCTGCGGGCGTTTTGCCCGGGTCGTCGGCGGTCTGCACGTTCGCCGCCTGCACCACGCCATTCGCAGAGGTCCAGCGGAACCAGTCGTTGCCGGCGCGCCACACCAGACCGCCGTCGCGGCTCCACTGCGGCAGCGATTCCTGCGCTTCGCTGCGGGTGACCTGGGTCAACGCGCCGTTGCGCAGATCGCGCACGAAGATGTCGCCGTTGCGCGCGTAGGCCATCCGCGTACGCGTGGCGTCGTAGACCGGTTGCGCGGCGTCGAGCCCGGCGCGTGCGGTGTCGTCCACGCGCGCGGGTGCGCCGCCGGCGACGGAAACCTGCCAGACATCGCGGATCGTCGCGCCATCGCGCTTGCGCCGGTAGAGCGCCTGGCTGCCGTCCCACGACCACCACGCCTGTTCCACACCGCCGCCGATCCAGTCGGGATCGGCCATGATCCGGTCCAGCGTCAGCGCTTGCGCCGACGCGAGCGGCGAAGCGAACAACGCGGGCAGCGCTGCCGCGATGGCAGCGCACAGAACGAGTGGAAGGCGGCGGGTGGCGTCGGTCATGGTGCGGTCGCAAGCGGACGGAGATGCGCGCAGCTTACCGGCCCGTCGTGCAGATCACAGCGTCCACTTCGGCACCCGCGCGGAGGCGGCGAGAGGCGTACAATTCGCGGTCGGGAGGGCGTCACCATTCGCGGAGACATCGATGATGTCGCTCGACCCCCTGCTGTTGTCGCGGATCCAGTTTGGATTCGTCATTTCGTTCCACATCCTCTTTCCCGCGTTCACCATCGGCGTCGCCAGTTGGCTGGCGTTCCTGGAATGGCGCTGGCTGCGCACCCGCGATGCGGTCTGGCGCGATCTCTACGTGTTCTGGCTGAAGATCTTCGCGGTCTCGTTCGGCATGGGCGTGGTCTCAGGCATCGTCATGAGCTTCCAGTTCGGCACCAACTGGTCGGTGCTCAGCGAGAAGGCCGGCAATGTCATCGGCCCGCTGCTCAGTTACGAAGTGTTGACCGCATTCTTCATGGAAGCGACCTTCCTCGGAGTGATGCTGTTCGGCATGAAGCGCGTGTCGGAGAAACTGCATTTCTTCGCCACCTGCATGGTCGCGCTGGGCACGCTGATTTCGACGTTCTGGATCACCTCGGCCAACAGTTGGATGCAGACGCCGGCCGGCTACGAAATCATCGATGGTGTCTTCCACGCGAAGGACTGGTGGGCGGTGATCTTCAATCCCTCGTTCCCGTACCGGCTCGTGCACATGGTGCTGGCCGCGTTCCTCACCACGTGTTTCGTGATCGGCGGCGTCAGTGCGGCGTATCTGCTGCGCGGCCAGCATCGCGACGCGGCGACGCGGATGCTGAAACTGTCGGTCGCGTTCGCCGCGATCGTCGTTCCGCTGCAGATCCTCGCGGGCGACATGCACGGCCTGAACACCCTGCAATACCAGCCGATGAAAGTCGCGGCGATGGAAGGCCACTGGCGCGAAGGCGAACCCGGCGAAGGCGTGCCGCTGGTGGTGTTCGCGGTGCCGAACCAGAAGCAGGAGCGCAACGATTACGCGATCGAGATTCCGCGTCTGGGCAGCCTGATCCTGACCCACAGCGCCGACGGCACCATCGCGCCGCTGACCTCGGTGCCCGCCGATGAGCGCCCGCCGGTGGCCCCGGTGTTCTTCGCGTTCCGGGTGATGGTGGGCATCGGCAGCGCGATGCTGGCGCTGGTGCTGCTGTCGGCGTTCGCGTGGCGGCGCGGCTGGCTGTTCGATGTCCAGCACCGGGTCGGACGCTGGCTGCTGCGCGGCTGGCAGGCGATGACGCTGTCGGGCTTCGTCGCGATCCTCGCCGGCTGGTACGTCACCGAGATCGGCCGTCAGCCGTACACGGTCTACGGCCTGCTGCGCACGGCGGAATCGAACAGCGCGGTCTCCGGCGCGGAAGTCGCGTTCTCGCTCGCGGTGTTCGCGCTGGTGTACGTGTGCGTGTTCGGCGCGGGCATCTGGTATCTGTTCAAGCTTGTCCGCAAAGGCCCGCAGCCGCACGCACCCGCGCCCGACACCGACGATGGCGAGAAAACGCCCGCGCGGCCGCTGTCGCTGCCGGATGAGGCGCTGGAAACGCCGACTGCGGGAGGTGCGGCATGAGTACGATGCCTCCCATCGAAACCTGGCTTCCGGTCGCATGGTTCGCGGTGATCGCGTTCGGCGTGATGATGTATGTGCTGCTCGACGGCTTCGTGCTGGGGCTCGGCATCCTCGCGCCGTTCGCGGAAGACGACGATCAGCTCGATCACATGATGAACACCGCCGCGCCGATCTGGGACGGCAACGAAACCTGGCTGGTGCTCGGCGGCGCCGGTTTGCTGGCGGCGTTTCCGAAGGTCTATGCGCTGGTGCTGTCGGCGCTGTATCTGCCGGTGCTGCTGATGCTGATCGCGCTGGTGTTCCGCGGCGTGGCGTTCGAGTTCCGGTTCAAGGCGCATACGCTGCGGCGCGCATGGGGCACCGCGTTCTGGCTGGGCTCGGTATTCGCGGCGTTCGCGCAGGGCGTGATTCTCGGCGCGATCGTCGAAGGCATGCCGCTGCAGGCGGGCAAGTACGTCGGCGGTGCGTTCGGCTGGTTCAGTCCGTTCTCGATGCTGACCGGCGTTGCGGTGTTGACCGGGTACGCGCTGCTCGGCGCGACGTGGCTGATCCTGAAAACCGACGGCAAACTGCAGACGATGGCGCGCACGCTTGCGCGACCGCTCACCTTGAATGTGTTCGCCTTCATCGGTCTGGTCAGCGCGTGGCTGCCGTTCCTGGACAGCCACGTGATGGCACGCTGGTTCGAAGGCGAGCGTTTCCTTTGGCTGTCGCCGGTGCCGCTGCTGGTGCTGTTCGCGACCTTCGCGCTGTGGCGCGCGATCCCGCGACACGATCACGACGCGCGCCCGTTCATGCTGAGTCTGTCGCTGTTCCTGCTCGGCTTCGCGGGACTGCTGCTGGGCATGTGGCCGTACATCGTGCCGCCCGTGTTGACGATCTGGGACGCCGCCGCGCCGCCGGCCACCCAGGGCTTCGCGCTGGCGGGACTGGTGGTGCTGCTGCCGGCGATCCTCGGCTACACGTGGTGGTCGTATTCGGTGTTCAAGGGGAAAGTGGCTGCGGATGCGGGGTATCACTAGAGAGCGCCCGTTCACCCCGACCCCCACTCCTTCAGGCACCCTCGTCCGGCGCTCGCGCACAGCGCTCGGGCGTTCATCGGTGCGCGCAGCGAGCGAGGGCGAGGGGAGCTCTAGCCCCAAACCGTGCTTTGCCTCACAATTCGTCGGGAATCCCCACGATATCCGGCAGTTGGGCGATACTTGGATATATCCGCCGCAAGTCACGCACGCAAGTGATTGATTTGACAGGGGCGGGTTTCGAAAGAAGCCCGTGGCGCCAAGTTCCCCGCATCCGCCTCACGGCGGCTGCGCCGGGTCTTTTCATCCTGTCATCCGAGGCATCTTCCGTTCCGGCCATGCACGCCTACGTCTACAAGAGCCAACGGAAGGCCGACACCTATCTCTATCTGGTGGCGCGCGACGACTTCGCGTGTCTGCCCGAGCCCCTGCGCGCCCAGCTCGGGCCGCTGCAGTTCGTACTCGAAGTCGCGCTGACGCCGGAACGCAAACTGGCCCGGGTCGATCCCGCCGTGGTCCGCGCCAACCTCGGCGCGCAGCGATTCCACGTGCAGTTCCCGCCGACGATGGCCGATCCGATGACCGAAGACTGGGGCACGGATGGCTGAGACCGACACCATCAACACCGCGCCACCGCCGGCCCGTTTCGGGCTGGTGGCGCTGTCGATCGGGCTGGCGTCGACCGTGCTGGCCGTCGTCGGCGGTGCCGTCGTCGGCGGGCTGGCCGGCGCGGCGCTCGCCGTCGTATTCGGCCTGCTTGCCCAGCCCGCTCTCGCGCTGGCTGCGCGCGGCGGCAGCTTCGTTGCGCGCGAGGCCGGCCGCGATGCGTGGCCGGTGCTGGCACTGTGGGCGCTGGCGCTGCTGGCGCTGTTCGCACTGATCGCCTGGCCGCTGTCGGCGCTGCTGCAGGGGCGGACGCTTGGCGCTGCGGTTGCTGTCAGTGCCGTGGTCGGCGGGGCACTGATCGGACTGTGGCGGACCTGGCCGCTGTGGCGCTGGCAGGAAGGCGAGGGCGGCACGCTGCAGGCGCATTGGCGTGCGCTCGGCGACATCGACACCCGCGCGTGGCGCGGACTCGGTGCTGCGCTGCTGCTGGCGCTGCCGTTGGCCGGCGTTCTGCTGCTGGCGTGGCCGGACCTGATGTCGTCTTCGATGCGTTGGATCGTCGCTGGCGTGTGCGCGCTGGTCTGGCCGCTCGCGCATCGCGCACTGCTGCGGATGCCGTCGCCGTCGGCGGTCACCGCCGACGCGCTGCTGCAGGAAGCCATCGACGAGGAAGAGGTCGAAGCTTCGGCGCTCGACAGCACGACCGCTCTGAGTGGCGCCGATCTCGACGCCGCGCTGTACGACGCCGCGCGTCACGGCCGCGCCGAGCGTGCGCTGGCGATGCTCGATGCCGGCGCGAATCCGCATGCGCTGCCGCCGGCCGATGCCCGCGACCAGCGCACGCTGCCGATGCTGGCGGCGGTGCTGCCCGATCTGCGCCTGCTGCGCACGCTGATAGCGCACGGCATCGATCTGAACAATGCGCATGCCGGGATGACCCCGCTGATCGCCGCGACCCGCGACAGCTGGCACGGCCGTCCCGAAGCGGTGATGACGCTGCTCACCAACGGCGCCGACCCGCGCACCGCCGACGGCGAAGGCAATACGCCGTTGCATTACGCCGCCCGCAGCTCCGACCCCGGCGTGGCCGCGCTGCTGCGCGATGCCGGCGCGGAAATCGATCCGCTGAATCGCGACCACGCCAGTCCGCTGGCCCTGGCATGCACCGCCGGCAACTGGCGGCTCGCGCGTTTCCTGCTGGAACGCGGCGCGAAGCCGGAATTGCCCGGCGCGCTGCCGGCGCTGCATGCCGCTGCGGGCGGCGACGAAGACGACCCGGCCGGCGTGCAGCTGCTGTTGAAACATCGCGCCAAGGCCGATGCGCGCGATGCGCGCGGGCGCAGCGCGCTGCATGAAGCCGCCTATGCCGGGCATCCCGAGATCATCGGCATCCTGCTCGGCGCCGGCGCCGATATCCACGCCCGCGATGGCGATCAACGCACGCCGTTTCTCGAAGCCGCGCGCGGCGGCCGCATGCCGGCGCTGCTGGCGCTCAACGATGCGCGTCCCGACGTGCATGCGGTCGATGCTCTTGGCCGTCACGCGCTGATCCTGGCGTGCATGGCCGATGCCCCGTCGCCGACGTTGATCCGCGCGCTGCTGGATCTGGGCATCGATACCGCGCACACCGATCGCGACGGCAAGCGCGCGATCGATCACGCCGCTTCCGCCGGCCGCTGGGCGCTGGTCTCGGCGATCGATCCGCATTACCTGCTGCCTGCGAGCGTCGGCGCCGATGCCGATGCGCCGCTGCCGGACCGTCCGCCGATCTCGCTGCTGCGCGATGCGCTGTACGAAGGACCCGGCGCGCTCGACCAGCAGGATCAATTGCAGCGACTGCTGCCGCTGGTGTCGACGCAGGAACTCGGCGGCCTGCTGCGCGACGGCGAATCGCCGGCCGAACCGGCGCAGATCGAATGGCTGCTGCGCCACGGCGCCGATCCCGACGTCCGCGACGAACACGGCGATACCCCGATGTTCGCGTGGTTGGCGCACGGCCCGGCCACCGCGCCTTCGATCCACGCACTGCTGCGTCGCGGCGTATCGCCCGCAGGCGCCGGTGGCCTCGCGCGTTTTCTCGCCGCCTGCGTCGCGGCGGATCGCGCCGAGCGCGGGCTGGAAAAACTCGCGCTGGAACTGCTCGATCGTGGCGCCGACCCGTTCGCATCCGCACCGGGCGGCGATCCGCCACTGACGCTCGCGGTGCGTCTGGGCTGGACCCAGGTCATCGCACGTCTCATCGACATCGGCATCGCGCTCGACGTGCGCGATCAGCACGGCATGACCGCGCTGCATCTGGCCGCCGCGCTGCGCCGCGAGCCGATCGTCAAACAGTTGATCCTGCACGGCGCCTCGCCGAACGTGCGTGCCGCCGACGGCCAGACGCCGCTGGGCGTGGCGCTGTCGAGCGGCCGTCGCGATCTCGCCGATTGGCTCGACTGGCGGCAATGGCCGCTGCCGGGTCGCGCGCTGCGTCCGTCGGATCTGCCGCAGGCTGCGGTCGTTGGCGATGCCGATGCGGTGCGCCGCCTGCTCGACCTCGGCATGCCGATCAACACCACCGACGCCCAGGGCTGCTCCGCGCTGCTGCGTGCGGCCGGCGGTGGCCATCGCGCGGTGGTCGATCTGCTGCTGGCGCGCGGCGCCGACCCGAAGCTCGCCGCACGCACCGGCGCCACGCCGCTGTCGGCGGCGGTGAGCATGCGTCAGGTGGAGATCGTCGACCGCCTGCTCGCAGCCGGCGCCACGCTCGAACAGCGCCTGCCCGGCGATGTCACCGTGCTGATGCTGTCCGCTGCGCTCGGCCTGCCGGACGTCTGCACGCGGCTGCTCGCGGCCGGCGCCAATATCAACGCCACCGATTCGCAGGGCCTCACGCCGCTGCACTGCGCGGCGCTGTTCGGCTTCACCACCCGCGACCGTCGCCGTTTGATCGCGCTGCTCGATGCGCTGCTGCTCGCCGGCGCCGATCCCGACGTCCAGGCGGCGGGCGGCGTGACGCCGCTGCTGCTGTTGCTTGGCGCGCGCGCCGAACCCGGCACCGCCTGCGATGAGGAAGTGGTGCTGGCAGGCATGGCGCGTTTGCTCGACGAAAACGCCAGCCTGAAGGTGCGCGATCCGCGCGGTTTTGGCCCACTGCATCTGGCGGCGCTGCACGGTCTGCTGCGGGTGACGCAGCAGTTGCTGCACGATGGCGCGGAGCCGGAAAGTCGCGATGTATTGAATCGCACGCCGCGCGAGATCGCGGTGATGCGCGGTTTCGTGGATGTGGCGGCGGAGTTCGTGCCACAGTCGGGCAATGTGTCGATGGCGCGGTTTTTGAAGAATCGCGAGGGTTGATTTTTTGCGCCGCTGGCGCTATCCAATGTGTCGTCACCCCCGCGAACGCGGGGGTCCAGCGTCTTTGCTTTTTGCTGGTTTGAAGATGACGACGGATGGTTCGCGGGGAAAGCCTGGAACCTTTTTCGCGCTGGTGCGCGAGTTACTTTCTTTGGCGCAAAGAAAGTAACCAAAGAAAACACTTCACGTCCAATTCAAACCTGCCACCTGAAAAGAAGCCGGGATTTTTCGATGCGACATCCATGTTCCATCGAAAAACGGCGCACGTCCTGTGCGCCGCCCTCCGGGTCTCCAGACGAGTCCGGCATCGCGATTGTCCTGGTGTCGAGGGGACGATGGAGTTGTGCGCAGCTCATGCAAATCGATCATCGTTGGTGGTAATCGACTTGGCTCGTAGTCGACGACGCTCTGCTCGATGGACAACACCCGGGATCTTCAGACTCCTTCGTCCCGACACCTTTCAGCAGTCGAGGCTGGTCAAGCCGGATTCCAGTAGCTTTGCTGTTTGTAATGTTGGCTCGAAGCATGCCGCAGATGGTTCGCGGGCAATACATGACGTTGACGCGCTGAGACGGCGAGGCCAAACTTTTGACTGCGGCGCAGTTTCAGTGCTTATTCCATGGCCAGGAGACAAGATGAAATCTACTGTCAGGCACGTATTGATCACGGCAACCACGTTGACTATCTACTGCTTTTCAACATCAATATCAGCATCTGGCCCAAACGCAAATCGCCCAGAGCTCGTCGCAAGAGATGACCAAGCACTTGTAGTTTTTTGTCGTGCCAGTGCGTTGAAGGGCGTAGCTTGGGGCCACGACTACTACATCGATGGCGTACATGTTGCCAAACTCTCCTCAGGCGGATACACGCAAGTCGATATTCCTGCCAGAGAGGTGATTGTTAGTACCGGGCCGAAAAGAAATCCAACATTCAGAGAGAGAAAAATAGACGCCGAAGTTGGTCGTATCTACTATGTTATCGATGATCCCGGAAACAGCTTTGCAAGCTATGAGACATTGATTGTTACTGGCACGGATGATTGCACACGGCGCGCCAAAAAGTTTCAAGCTCCAATTTTCAATAGCATTGAGTGACAGCAAGGCAAGGAGGGTTGAGTGAATAATGGACCCCATAGTCCATAGTCCATAGTCCATCGTTCCATCAAAACCAAACGAACTTTGCAGCCGGATTTGCATCAAGACCCAAAGGGCGGCGCACAGGATGTGCGCCGCCCTTCGAGTGTGCGATCAAGGGTTGGTCCGTTCTGCCCGAATTTTGTTAGGGCCAAGTCTTATGTTGGGATGTGCAGATATCCCGGCGTTGACGTGCTGATACGACAGGGCCAGACTTCTCGTCATGCGCCAGTTTGGAGTATGGCGTCATGATTTACATGGGCAATCCCCCGGCTGTGCCGAGGGATATTTACTTGGATATCCATTAGGGATTTGGTTACGATGCTAGTGGGCGATGGTGTAAGGGGAAACACGCTCCGGAAGGAGAATATTTGTGGGGTTCGAATCCCCACCGCCAAAGGACATTCGAGGAGTGTCCTTTGGCGGTGACTATTCCAGCTAGCAAGCCTAGCAAGATGTACATGCATCACGTGGAAAACCTGCGTGAGTTAGAGCGAGCCATAGTTCAAACAGCTAGACTTGCTAAAGCAGAGATTGCAAGTCGCGATCCACAGCAAAGTCTGCGCTCACTGCTTCGGCTCTATTCTTTTCTGATTGGGTCGTGGGCGGAGTGCCGCCTGCGAAAGCTACTCCATGAACAACACGGATTTAATGAAGTAGAACGATCCCATATTCTTGCCGCTGCTACTCAGCTAGAACAGTGGGAACGTACCGTTGATTCTGCTTTTCGCAAGCATCATGGCATCTCGAAGGCGGAGCTAAGCAGTCGTGTTCTCGGTGTTTCCCATGCGGCACGTAGAGAAGCGCTTCACAGCGTTCTTTCTGGCGAACTAAAAATTATTATCGAAATTCGCAACAAACTTGCTCACGGACAATGGGTCTACCCGTTCAATAACGCAGGAACTGCCGTTGAGTCTGACAAGTTCACTTTAATCAACAAAGAGAATCTTCTATCCCTCCAGTTCAAGTATTCGTTGCTGGGCCATCTCGCAGATGCTGTTCATGACTTGGTTGTTAGTCCCTCAACATTTGAACGAGATTTTGATGATCACTTCAAACGACTCGAGCAAGTCCGTGTAAATCTTGCAGTTAAAAGTTACACCAACTACGAAAGATCATTAGTCTCCAGTCGTCAGAAGCACAGAGCGTCACGCGCAGCCAAGTAGTATGGGGCTGCCTCTCTCAACCGATCCTACACATGATTCGCATGGGTAGGCGGTGCACAGTCCATCGTCCCATCAAAACCCAACGAACTGCGCAGCCGGATTTGTATGAAGACCCAAAGGGCGGCGCACAGGGTGTGCGCCGTTTTTCGATGAGACAGGGATGTCTCATCGAAAAATCTCGACTTCGCCTCAGTCGGCAGGTTTGAATTGGACTTGAGTGCTTTCTTTGGTTGCTTTCTTGACTCGCACCTGCGGTGCTCGCCCTTTGGGCCGGCTTCGCCGTTCGCGCCGCTAGCGGCGCAGTGCGCCAAAGAAAGTAACTCGCGCACCAGCGCGAAAAAGGTTCCAGGCTTTCCCCGCAATCACCCAATCATAGGTTTCGAACCTGCATTGCAAAGCGCAAAGACGTTGGGCTCCCGCGTTCGCGGGGGCGACGACGCAGTGAGGCGCGCGACAAAAAAAGTCGAACCCTCACCGCCCCAACGGCAACCCCCGAAACGCTTTCACCGTCCGCAGTACGAAACTCGAATTCACATCCGCCACCCCCGCCTGATTCAACAGCCGGTCCAGCAGAAACCGCGAGAAGTGTTCGAGATCGCGCACCACCACCTGCAGCAGATAGTCCATATCGCCCGCCAGCGCATGGCAGGCCACCACCTCGTCCCACTCGTTGACGAAGCCAGCGAAAGCGGCCACCGCCTCGGCATCGTGGCGCGTGAGCTGTACCCGCACGAAGGCCTGCAGGCCGAGGCCCAAGCGTTCCGGGTCCACTTCGGCGCGGTAGCCGGCGATCACGCCCTCCCGCTCCAGTCGCTGCACCCGCCTCAGGCAGGCCGACGGCGACAGGTGCACGCGCTCGGCCAGTTCGGTATTGGTCTGGCGTCCGCTGCGCTGCAGTTCCGCCAGCAGCAGCAAGTCGGTGCGGTCGAGGTCCATGGCGGGCATCGTATTGCTCCAAAAATCAAATAAGCGCAACTTTATTGCAGATCAAGGCCATGTGCCTGCAACAAAGCAAGCTTATTGCGCCAGAAGCCGCCTACAGTGTCCAGACCTGCAGCCTGCACCGGAAGCGCCATGACCCCCGCCCCAGAACGTGTCGAACATCTGATGACCGACAAGGGTTACGTGCCGGTCTACACCACGGCGGTGGTCGAGCAGCCCTGGGCCGATTACACCGCCACCGATCACGAAGTCTGGGCGACCCTGTTCGCGCGCCAGCAGCAGCTGCTGGTCGGTCGCGCCAGCGAGGAGTTCCTGCGCAACCAGCTGACGATGGGCATGTCGGCGGATCGGATCCCGAAGTTCGACGATCTCAACCGCATGCTGCGCGCCGCAACCGGCTGGGAAATCATCGGCGTGGAGGGCCTGCTGCCGGAGCTGGACTTCTTCGATCACCTCGCCAACCGCCGCTTCCCGGTCACCTGGTGGATCCGCAAGCCCGAGCAGTTGGACTATCTGGCCGAGCCCGATCTGTTCCACGACCTGTTCGGCCACGTGCCGCTGCTGATGAACCCGATGTTCGCCGACTACATGGCCGCCTACGGGCGCGGCGGGGTCAAGGCGCACGGCATCGGCCCGCAGGCGCTGGTCAATCTGACCCGCCTGTACTGGTACACGGTCGAATTCGGCCTGATCCGCGAGGCCGGTGGCCTGCGCATCTACGGCGCCGGCATCCTCAGCTCCAAGGGCGAGAGCCTGCACTGCCTCGACAGCGCCGCGCCCAACCGGATCGGTTTCGATCTGGAGCGGATCATGCGCACCCGCTACCGCATCGACAGCTACCAGAAGACGTACTTCGTCATCGATAGCTATCATCAATTGATGGAAGCCACCCGGCCGGACTTCACGCCGATCTATGCCCGCGTCGGCACGCAGGACTCGATGCCCGCCGGTGCGGTGCTCGACACCGATGCGGTGTTCCATCGCGGCACCGGAGAAGGTTGGCCGGCCGACGCCGACTTCTGAGAAACCTTGCTCGGGAGCGATAGGCAGAAGGCCCGCAGATGCGGGCCTTCCTGCGTTGCGTCTCCGGGATCCAGATGTGCCGAACGATCCGCATCCTCCTTTCGTCTATTCGCTTGATCCGGATCAAAACGGCAGTCGGCGTTGATTCATACTATGCCCGGCAACCGAAGGAGGCATCCATGGCCGCGGATACATACAACGACAAAGTAGTTTTGCAGTTCTCGGTGATGACCGTGATCTGGGGCATCGTCGGAATGCTGGTAGGCGTGCTCATCGCTGCCCAGCTTTACTGGCCTGCATTGAATTTCGACCTGCCCTGGCTGTCCTACGGCCGGTTGCGGCCGCTGCACACGAATGCGGTGATCTTCGCTTTCGGCGGCAGCGCGCTGTTCGCGACCAGTCTGTACGTGGTCCAGCGCACCAGTCACGTCCGGCTGCTGTCCGACAAGCTGGCGTCCTTCGTGTTCTGGGGCTGGCAACTGGTCATCCTGCTGGCTGCGATCACCCTGCCGCTGGGCCTGACCCAGAGCAAGGAATACGCCGAGCTGATCTGGCCGATCGACATCCTGATCGCAGTGGTCTGGGTGGCCTACGGGGTGCTGTTCTTCGGCACCATCGCCAAGCGCAAGGTCAAGCATATCTATGTGGCGAACTGGTTCTACGGCGCCTTCATCATCGCCGTGGCGTTGCTGCACATCGTCAATAGCCTCGCGATCCCGGTGACGCTGACCAGTTCGTTCCCGATCTACAGCGGCGCCGTCGACGCGATGGTGCAGTGGTGGTACGGCCACAACGCGGTGGGCTTCTTCCTGACCGCAGGCTTCCTCGGGATGATGTACTACTTCATCCCGAAGCAGACCGGCCGCCCGGTGTACTCCTATCGCCTGTCGATCGTGCACTTCTGGGCGCTGATCGCCATCTACATGTGGGCCGGCCCGCACCATCTGCAGTACACCGCGCTGCCGGATTGGGCGCAGAGCCTGGGCATGGTGTTCTCGCTGATCCTGCTGGCGCCGTCGTGGGGCGGCATGATCAACGGCATGATGACCCTCTCGGGCGCCTGGCATAAGCTGCGCACCGACCCGATCCTCAAGTTCCTGATCGTTTCGCTGAGTTTCTACGGCATGTCGACCTTCGAAGGTCCGATGATGTCGATCAAGACCGTCAACTCGCTGTCGCACTACACCGACTGGACGATCGGCCACGTGCACTCCGGTGCCCTGGGCTGGGTGGCGATGATCTCGATCGGCTCGATCTACGCGCTGCTGCCGCGCCTGCTCGGACTGAAGGAGATGTGGTCGGTCAAGCTGATCGACACGCACTTCTGGATCCATACCATCGGCGTGGTGTTCTACATCGCCTCGATGTGGATCGCCGGCGTGATGCAGGGCCTGATGTGGCGTGCCACCAATGCCGACGGCACGCTGACCTACAGCTTCGTCGAATCGTTGAATGCCACCTACCCGTACTACCTCGGCCGTCTCGCCGGTGGTGGGCTGGTGCTGACCGGCATGCTGCTCATGGCGGTGAACGTGGTCCGTACCTGGCAGGCCGCGAAGGGCCCGGTGCAGTACCCGGTGTTGACGCCGGACGCCAGCGAGGCGCGCGCCTGAGTTCCCCAGGCCGAAGCCACGCCGCCACGACCCCATTACATCCGAGGCACAGACCATGAGCCACGCTCACGAGAAAGTCGAAAAAAACATCGGCCTGATGGCCATCCTGATCGCGGTCGCGATTTCCTTCGGCGGGTTGGTGGAAATCATCCCGCTGATGTACCAGGCTGAAGCGATCAAACCGCTGCCGGGCGTGAAGCCTTATCCGCCGCTGGAGCTGGCCGGCCGCGAGGTCTACGTTCGCGAAGGTTGCTACAACTGCCATTCGCAGATGGTGCGCACCCTGCGTTTCGAAACCGAACGCTACGGCCACTACTCGCTGGCCGGTGAATCGGTCTACGACCGTCCGTTCCAGTGGGGCAGCAAGCGCACCGGCCCGGATCTGGCCCGCGTGGGCGGCCGCTATTCCGACGACTGGCATCGCGTGCATCTGAACAACCCGCGCGATCTGGTGCCGGAATCGAACATGCCGGCCTTCTCTTGGCTGGCCGAAGCGCAGGTCGATGGCGCGCTGGTGAAGAAGAAGATGCAGGCGCTGCAGACGCTGGGCGACCCTTACACCAACGCCGAGATCGACGGCGCGGTGGAAGCGGTACAGGGCAAGAACGAACTCGACGCCGTGGTCGCCTATCTCCAGGGCCTCGGCAAGCACGCGCCGCGGGGAGGCTGAGCCATGCTCTCCGGTATCGTCACCGCCATCCTGCTGCTGCTCTTCCTGGTCGGCAGCTTCTGGGCTTTCAGCCCCAAGCGTAAAAACGAATTCGAAGCCGCCGCGCAGTTGCCCTTCGGCGACGACGCGCCCGACGGTGCGCCAACGAACAGAACGAACGAAGAGGAGACAGGCCGATGAACGCCGACACGATGAATGCGGGTTCGATGAGCGCAGGCTGGTCGTGGTACATCATTGCCGTAGTGGTGTTGAACGTCGTCGGTTGCCTGTGGCTGATCTGGTGGACGGCGAAGCGCCGCCCCGGCGATCCGGGCCCCACCGATACCAGCCACGTCTGGGACGAGAACCTTACCGAGTACAACAAGCCGTTGCCGAAGTGGTGGAACAACCTCTTCTACATGACCATCATCTTCACGGTCGGTTATCTGGCGTGGTTCCCGGGCCTGGGCGCCTTCGCCGGTTACAGCGGCTGGACCTCGGCCAAAGAGCACGACGCCGACAAGGCCGATCAGGACAAGAAGCTCGCAGTCGCGTTCGCGCCTTACGAGGGCAAGGCGATCGATGTGATCGCGAAAGACGAGAAAGCGCTGAAGCTGGGCAAGTCGATCTTCTCCAACAACTGCGCCACCTGCCACGGCTCTTCGGCGCAGGGTGCGGTGGGCTACCCGAACCTGACCGACAACATCTGGCATTGGGGCGGTGAGCCCGATCAGATCCTCGAAACCGTGCTCAACGGCCGTCAGGCGGCGATGCCGGCCTGGGAAAGCGCACTGGGCGGCAAGCAGGGCGTGACCGAAGTGGCGGTCTATCTGCAGTCGATGCGCGGCGAGAAGGTCGACACCAGTCTGGCCAATGCCGGCAAGGGCAAGTACGAGACGATCTGCGTGAGCTGCCACGGGCCGGAAGGCAAGGGCATGCAGGCGCTGGGCGCACCCGATCTGACCGACGACTACTGGCTGTACGGCGAGGATTCGCACATCGTCGAAACCAGCATCGCTCAGGGCCGCAACGGACAGATGCCGGCGCATCTGCCGCTGATCGGTGAAACCCGCGTGCGCCTCGCCGCCGCCTACGTCTGGTCGCTGTCGCACGGCAAGACGGCGCAAGCCGAAAGCGCTACAGTAAAACAATGACTCATGAGACCGCGCCGCCGCCGTTCGACCATCCGCCTCGTTCGGTGGCGCAACGGCTCGGCGCGATCCTGTGGCCGAGTTTCTTCGCCGCTGGCGTGTCGACGATGGTCTGCTTCGCGCTGATCGACCCGCTGACACTGCGCGACATCACGTTCCCCGATTTCAAGATCAGCCGCGAAACCGGCTACGCGATCGGATTCTTCGCATTCTGGGCGGCCACCGCCGCCTCCAGCCTGTTCACCTGGATCCTGCTGCGGCCGGCGAGCCGCTTCAACCACGCGTTGAAGTCCGAAGATTAATTTAGTCATTTCTAATATAATCTTCCGGCCGCTGTGCTGCTGCGCTCGGCCCCGTCCTTTCCTGCCTTAGCCGCCATGAAAAAACAGATTCCCATCGAAGTCGCCGACGACGCAGCCGCGTCCATGTACGTGAGCGAGCGCAAGATCCATCCGCGCGACGTCGACGGACGTTTCCAGCGCCTGCGCGCGATCGCGGTGTGGGTGCTGTTGGGCATGTACTACGTCTTCCCATGGTTGAACTGGGATGGTCGCCAATCGGTGTTGTTCGATCTGCCCGCGCGCAAGTTCTATGTGTTCTGGCTGAATTTCTGGCCGCAGGATTTCGTGTTCCTGGCGATGCTGCTGATCATCGCGGGCCTCGCGCTGTTCTTCTTCACCGCGCTGGCCGGACGGCTGTGGTGCGGTTACGCCTGCCCGCAGACGGTGTGGACCGAGGTCTTCATCTGGATCGAGCTCAAGCTGGAAGGCGACCGCGGCAAGCGGATGAAATTGGACAGCTCGCCGTGGACCGCCGAGAAGATCCGCCGTCGCGGCAGCAAGCACGTCGCGTGGCTGCTGTTCGCGCTGTGGACCGGCTTCACCTTCGTCGGATTCTTCACCCCGATCCGCGAACTCGCCGACCGCCTGGTGCCGTTCGCGTGGAGCGGCTGGGAAACCTTCTGGGTGCTGTTCTACGCGCTGGCCACATGGGGCAACGCCGGCTTCCTGCGCGAGCAGGTCTGCAAATACATGTGCCCCTACGCGCGTTTCCAGAGCGCGATGTTCGACCGCAATACCCTGATCATCGCCTACGATCCGATGCGCGGCGAACCGCGCGGGCCGCGCAAGAAAGGCAGCCTGACCAGCGTGCTGGAACGTGCGCGCGGACTGATCGAAAAAACCGCCGCCTACGATTACGTGTTCCGCGCCGCGCATCACCACACCGCCGCCGACAACCTCGTCGCCGCGCGCGGCAACACCGCCATCGCCGATCCGGGCCTGCATGCCGAGCCCTTGCCGAAATTCGCGCCCGATGAACTCGGGGACTGCATCGACTGCACCATCTGCGTGCAGGTCTGCCCCACCGGCATCGATATCCGCAACGGCCTGCAGTACGAGTGCATCGCCTGCGGCGCCTGCATCGACGCCTGCAACGAAGTGATGGACAAGGTCGGTTATCCGCACGGCCTGATCCGTTACGCGACCCAGAACGAGATCGACGGCAAGCCGTCGAAAGTGCTGCGCCCGCGCATCATCGCCTATGGCCTGCTGCTGCTGGCGCTGCTGATCGCATGGGCCTGGAGCGTCACCCATCGCAGCGAACTCATCGTCGAAGTGCTGCGCGATCGCAATGCGCTGTATCGCGAGACGGCGACCGGCGCCCAGAACGACTACACGCTCAAGCTGGTGAACAAGACGCAGGTTGCGCGCAGCTACCGCATTTCGTTGAAGGCGCCGGACGGTCTGGCTCTGCAGAAAGGCGAGGTGACTGTGCAGACCACGGCCGAGCAGGTGCTGAGCATGCCGATGACGGTCGTCGCCAACAGCAAGGTCGCCGGCAAGCGCGACATCGCGTTCCTGGTCGAGGCCACCGACGGCAGTTCGCGCGAGGAAATCAAGACCAGCTTCTTCGGACCCGCACCATGACCGCGTCGGAGCGCAGCGCGTCGCCCTGGCGCAATCCGATGGTGTGGTTGATGGTCGGTTTTCCGCTGGCGGCTGTCGTTGCCGGCACTGCGACGCTGGTCATCGCGATCCGCGCGGGCGGCAACGACGCCAGCACCGATGATGTCCGTCGCACCGCGCAGATCCAGACCACCGAACTGGGCCCGGACGAACGCGCCGCCGCGCTGAAACTCTCGGCCGTGCTCAGCGTTCACAACACCGACGGCGAAGCCGCCCTGGAGTTGCTGCCGGCTACCGGCGCATTCGTCGGTACGCCCGAGCAAAGCAGCAAGATCCGCGCGCAGCCGCTGCGGCTGCTGTTGCAACATCCGACGCTCGCCGAAGAAGACCGCGAACTGCGGCTGCTGCCGACCGCAACCGGCTGGCGCGTCGAGCACGCGCTGGATCCCAGCCACGACTGGCGGCTGCAGGTGATGCCCGAAGGCGGCGCCTGGCGCCTGCGTGCGCGGCTGCCCGCAGGCCAGCGCGGCGTGTTGCTGGCCCCGGCGGTGGGCGAACCTGCAGTGGGCGAACCCGAATCCGTACCGACCGCTGCCGCAAAGCCTTCAGCGGAACCCGCGCCGGCACCGGCAAAGTAAGCGGCTGGCGACACCGATGTCCGCCCGGCCCACAGCGCTCGACACCAGGATCCCGCCGCCGGTGGTGCTGCTCTCGGTCGGCTTTGCGATGTGGCTGCTGGCGCGGCTCACGCCGCAATTCGCAGTCCATTTCCTTTTGCAATGGCCGCTGGCGACCGCTCTGGCCGTCACCGGACTGTTGTGCGAGGTGCTGCCGGGTCTGCGCTTCCGTCGTGCCGGTACAACGGTCAATCCGCTGCGTCCGCAGAACAGCTCGCGACTCGTGGTCGAAGGGCTGAACCGCTACAGCCGCAACCCGATGTATCTGGGGCAACAGGTGCTGCTGTTCGCCTGGGCCGCGATGCTCGCCCATCCGCTGTCGGCGCTGTTGGCGCCGCTGTTCGCGCTGTACATCACGCGCTTCCAGATCGTGCCGGAAGAACGCGCGCTCGCGGCGCATTTCGGCGCCGAATACGAGGCTTACCGCGCGCGGGTGCGGCGATGGATCTGAAGCCGGATCTGAAGCGCGCCGCCTGCTTCCACTGCGGCGAACCGCTGCCGTCGCAGCCAGTGATCGAAACGATCGCGGATGCGCCGCAGCCGTTCTGCTGCACCGGCTGCGCTGCGGCCGCGCGCTGGATCGGCGATGCCTCGCTCGGCGATTACTATCGCCTGCGCCAGGGCGACGCCGCGCGCGTCGGCACCGAGACCGTGGATTACGCGAACTGGGACCGCGAGGATCTGCTCGCCGAACACAGCGTCGTCGTGGAAGGCGGGCGCGAGATCACCCTGCTCACCGACGGCATGCGCTGCGCCGCCTGCGCATGGCTGATAGACCGTGCGCTGACCCGCGAACCGGGCGTGCGCGAAGTCGCCGCGAACGCGGTCACCGGCCGCATCCGCATCGTCTGGGACGCCGCGCGCACGCCGCTGTCGTCGCTGCTGTCGCGGCTGGCATCGCTGGGCTATCGGCCATCGCTCGCCACCGGCGAAACCCGCGAGCGCGAGCGTCGTCGCGAGCGCAACCGCTGGCTGCTGCGTCTGGGCATCGCCGGGCTCGGTGCGATGCAGGCGATGATGTATGCCGAAGCGCTGTATCTGGACACGGCCGGCGAGATGTCGATGCCGACCCGCGATTTCTTCCGCTGGATCACTTTTCTGGTTTCGACGCCGGTGGTGTTCTATTCCGGCTGGCCGTTTCTCGAAGGCATGTGGCGCGAGCTGCGCGGCCGGCGGCTGGGCATGGACACGTTGATCGCCGGCTCCACTCTCCTCGCGTATTTCGCCAGCCTGCTCGAAACCATGCGCGGCGGCGTGCACGTGTGGTTCGACGCGGCGGTGATGTTCGTGTTCCTGCTGTTGGCCGCGCGCATGCTGGAACAGCGCGCGCGCGGCATCGCCAGTGCGCAGGTGGATGCGCTGGCCCGGGCGCGACCGGCGCTGGCCACACGCGAGCGCGACGTCGGCAGCGCCGGCGTTCTGGCCGAGCAGGTGCCGCTGAGCGCGCTTGCGGTCGGCGACATCGTGCGCGTCGCGGTGGGCGAGGGCGTGCCCGCCGACGGTGACGTCTTGGATGGCGAGACCGCGTTCGACGAATCCCTGCTCACCGGCGAATCGCTGCCGGTCGCGAAGCCCGTGGGTGCCATGGCCTTCGCCGGCAGCATCTGCCGCGAGCGTCCCGCGCGTTTGCGGGTGGCGCGCACCGGCGCCGATACGCGGCTGTCGCAGCTCACGCGGCTGGTCGAGCGCGCGCAGGAACAGCGACCGCCGCTGGCGCGCGCCGCCGACCGCATTGCCGGCTGGTTCGTGACCGCGCTCATCGTCGCTGCGATCGCGGTGTATGCGTGGTGGCGTGTGCACGATCCGGCGCGTGCGTTCGAAGTCGCGCTCGCGGTGCTGGTGGTGAGCTGCCCCTGTGCGTTGTCGCTGGCGGTGCCGGCGGCGCTCGCGGCGGCGCACGGCGCGCTGTCGAAACTCGGCGTGCTCGCGCTGCGCGGCGAGGCGCTGGACACGCTGGCGCGCGCGGACCGCATCGTGTTCGACAAGACCGGCACGCTCAGCGACCGCGAACCGCAGCTCGCCGAAATCGAAACGTTCGACGGCTTCGCGCGCGACGACGCGCTCGCGATCGCCGCCGCGCTGGAGCGCGACAGCGGCCATCCGCTGGCGGTGGCGTTCGCGGTGGCCGGGCGGACGCTGTCCGCCAGCGATGTGCACGGCGAAAGCGGGCGCGGCGTATCGGGGCGTATCGACGGCCGCGACTGGCGGCTCGGTCGCGCGCAATGGGCCGCGCAGCACGACGACGACGATGCGATCTGGCTCGGCGACGGCGTGCGCGCGTTCGCGCGGTTCGTGCTGCGCGAAACGCCGCGCGTCGATGCTGCGCAGGCGCTGCGTGAGTTGCGTGCGCAGGGTCTGCGCATCGATCTGTGCAGCGGCGATGCCGAAGCGGCGGTCGCGCGCCTGGGCGACGCGGTGGGCATCGACAGCGCAGCCGGCGAAAGCAGGCGCGCGCGGCAGACGCCCGAAGACAAACTCGCCCACGTGCGCGAACGTCAGGCGGCGGGCGAGATCGTCGCGATGGTCGGCGACGGCATCAACGACGCCCCGGTGCTGGCCGGTGCAGATGTCTCGCTGGCGCTGGCCGATGGCGCGGCGCTGGCGCAGCGCGCGGCGGATTTCGTGATCGGCGGCGGCTCGCTGCGGCGCATTCCGCAGGCGATCGCGCTGGCGCGACGCAGCCGCCGGATCGTGCGCCAGAACCTCGGTTGGGCGATCGGCTACAACCTGCTTGCGCTGCCGCTGGCCGCGAGCGGCTACGTCACGCCGTGGATGGCCGCGATCGGCATGGCGCTGTCGTCGCTGCTGGTCACGCTGAACGCGCTGCGGCTGACGCGCCTGCCCGCTTCTGCAACACTGACCGCATGAATATTC
The DNA here is from genome assembly GCA_017302135.1 of Lysobacterales bacterium. Lineage (GTDB taxonomy): Bacteria > Pseudomonadota > Gammaproteobacteria > Xanthomonadales > Xanthomonadaceae > Lysobacter_I. Next base: position 36,780 of record JAFLDZ010000008.1, read on the forward strand.
TTCTCGTGCTGATTCCGATCAGCCTGCTGCTGCTGGGCGCGGCGATCTGGGCCTTCGTCTGGGCGGTGAAGGGCGGACAGTACGACGATCTGGACACGCCGCCGCTGGATATTCTGGTGGACGACGAGAAGCCCAAGCAGACAGCGCCGTCGAACGACGACGCGCACGATGGAACCTGACTGACCGATGCCCGATTGGCTGGTGCCCGAGCTGTGGATGCCCGATTGGCTCGTCATCGGTGCCGCACTGATGAGCGGCCTGCTCGGCGGCGTGCACTGCGCCGCGATGTGCGGCGGCATCGCGACCGGCCTGTCGTTCGGGCAACGCCCCGCCAGCGCCGGAGCGCAATGGCTGCAGGCGCTGCAGCCGAATCTCGGCCGCGTGCTCGGCTACGCGCTGGCCGGTGCGATCGTCGGTGGTTTCGGGCATGGGCTGGTTGCATTGGCGCAGACGCCGACGCTCGCGCTCGCGATGCGCATGGCGGTGGGCGTCATGATGATCGTGGTCGCGATCCGCCTGCTCGATCCCACCGGCAAGTTCAATCCGCTGGCGCGCCCCGGGCGCGCGCTCTGGCAGCGCCTGCAGCCGCTGCAGCGCGCGCTGCTGCCCGCCGACACCGCGTTCAAGCGCATCGCCGTCGGCATGCTCTGGGGCTGGCTGCCCTGCGGGCTCAGCGCGACCCTGCTCGCGACCGCGTGGCTGCAGGCCAGCGCCCTGCACGGTGCGCTGACCATGATCGCCTTCGGACTGGGCACCCTGCCGATCATGCTGCCGCTGACCTGGAGCGGCGCCCGTCTCGGCCAGCGCCTGCAGCGCGGCGGCGTGCGCATCGCCGCCGGTGCTCTGGTCCTGTTCGCGGGCCTCGTCACCCTGGCGGCGCCTTGGTTGATGCAGGTGCCTGCGCTGCACGGCGTGCTGTCGGCGCTGGGCTGCAGGACGTTGCCGATGTGAGCTGCCGACCTGATCTGCGCTGGACAGGCCCCGGCGCCTGCCCGGCCGTTTGGCGATGCGGACCCGATACCGCGATACTGGCCAGTCTCCGGAGCGCACCCGCAGAAGGGATCGATGCACCACACCCTGCAAATCAAACTGCTCGACCCCCGTTTCGGCGGCGAATGGCCCTTGCCGGCCTACGCCACCGAGGCCAGTGCCGGCTTGGATCTGCGCGCCGCAATCGACGCTCCGCTGGCGCTGCCGCCCGGCGATGCGTCGCTGGTGCCGTCGGGGCTGGCCATCCACATCGGCGACCCGGGGCTGTGCGCGGTGGTGCTGCCGCGCTCCGGGCTGGGCCACAAGCACGGCATCGTGTTGGGCAACGGCACCGGATTGATCGATGCCGACTACCAGGGACCCTTGATGATCAGCGTCTGGAACCGGGGCCGGGAAACGTTCACCATCGCCCCCGGTGACCGGATCGCGCAACTGGTCGTTCTTCCGATCGTGCGTGCGCGCTTCGAGGTCGTGGATACTTTCGTCGACAGCGCTCGCGGCGCGGGCGGTTTCGGCCATACCGGCGTGCGTTGAGGGATCGCGGCGGCGCATCGCGCCGCACGAAACAGGGCAAGAGAATCCACTGAATGAAAGACAGTATCCGCCAGCAACTGGTCCAAATCCGCCCTGCGATGAAACCGCTGGCCCTGCTCTGCGCGCTGCTCGCGCTGTGGCTGGGTTGGAGCGGCACTGCACAGTTCCGCGACAACGCGCGTCGCAGCGATCTGATCACCACCCGCGACAGCGGCGTGCAACTGGTGCACCAGGCGATATTGCAGGGCCAGAAACGGCTGACCGAAGCGCTGGCGCTGCAGGAAGTGCAGACCGTGCTGGCGGCGGGAGATCTGGTCAGCGCGGCGAAGGTGATCAGCGCCGGTTGGCCGAACGTCTCGCTGGTGCAGGTGTTGCCGCCGGATCTCGAGGCGGCCTACGCAAGCCTGGGCAAGGGCGGTTACGGCCGGCTCGCGGTGGTCGAATCGGCGCTGGCCGAGAACAAGCTGCGGACCTGGATCATCCGCGATGTCGGCCAGCCGCGCCTGGCGATCGCCGCGCCCGCCAGAGTGGGCGACCGCGTCGTCGGTGTGGCCTATGTGCAGCTGCCGTCCACCGAATTGACCTCCGGCCTGGACACCATCGGCATGATCGACGGCACTTACCTTGGCCTGCGTCAGGGCGGGGTGACGCTCTGGGAGCGTGGCGAACAGACCTATTCCGAGAGCGCCGAGCGCATGGCGGTTCCGGTGTCGGATTCGGGCATGCGTCTGGTTGCGGGGACTTCGCCGCCGCCCGCGCAGGCGCTGGGGTTGAGCGCGGTGCCGGCGCTGATCGGCGCGGTCTTGTTCGGGTTCCTGGCGTATCTGATGTGGCGTCTGTCGCTACTGCGCCAGATCGCGCAAACCGAGGCGGATGGCGTGTCGCCGACCCTGCAGGAAGCGGTGGCCAGCGCGCCCGGTCAAGCGCCCGAGCCGGTGGCGCTGGAGATCCGCGAGCCGGTGAAACCGAAGCCGCTGATGATCGACGGCAGCATTTTCCGCGCGTACGACATCCGCGGCGTGGTCGGCAAGACGCTCGATCGCAATGTGGCGGAGGCCATCGGCCACTCGGTCGGCTCGCTGATGCACGAACAGGATCTGCACGACATCGTCATCGGCCGCGACGGACGCCTGTCCGGTCCGGAGATGGTCGAGGGCCTGATCGCCGGTCTGCGCAAGGCCGGCGTCAATGTCATCGACATCGGCATGGTGCCCACGCCGGTCATCTATTTCGGCGCGTACCACCTGCGCACCGGGTGCTGCATTTCGGTCACCGGCAGCCACAATCCACCGGATTACAACGGCTTCAAGATCGTGGTCGGCGGCGAAACCCTGTACGGCGACGCGATCACCGACCTGCACACGCGGGTGGTCGAGCGCCGCCTGTTCGAGGCGTCGACGCCCGGCGGCCACAGCGAGCGCGACATCAGCACCGACTACGTCCAGCGCATCGCTTCGGACGTCCAGCTCGGCCGGCGTTTGAAAGTGGTCGTCGACGCCGGCAATGGCGTTGCCGGCGAGATCGGTCCGCGCGTGCTCGAGGCCATCGGCGCCGAAGTCGAAGAACTCTATTGCGAGATCGACGGCACCTTCCCCAACCATCATCCCGATCCGAGCGAGCCGCACAACCTGATCGATCTGATCAGCATGGTGAAGCGCCTCGATGCCGATCTGGGCATCGCCTTCGACGGCGACGGCGACCGTCTCGGCGTGGTCACCCGCGATGGCGAGAACATCTACGCCGATCGCCTGCTGATGTTGTTCGCCGCCGATGTGCTGGAGCGCAATCCTGGCGCGATGATCGTCTACGACGTGAAGTGCACCGGGCGTCTGGCCTCGCACATCCTGCGCAACGGCGGCAGCCCGCTGATGTGGAAGACCGGCCATTCGCTGATCAAGGCCAAGATGCGCGAAACCGGCGCCGAGCTGGCCGGCGAGATGAGCGGACATTTCTTCTTCGCCGAACGCTGGTACGGCTTCGACGACGGTATCTACGCCGCCGCGCGACTGCTCGAAATCCTGGCGTCCGCGCCCGAATTGCCGGATGAAGTGCTGCACGCGCTGCCCAAGGGCATCTCCACGCCGGAAATCAAGATCGATGCCCCGGACGGCGATCCGCACGCGTTCGTGGAGCGGTTCCGCGAGGGCGCGTTCTTCGAAGGCGGGCGGATGTCGACCATCGATGGCCTGCGCGTGGATTGGCCGGACGGTTGGGGCCTGGTGCGCGCCTCCAACACCACGCCGGTGCTGGTGCTGCGCTTCGATGCCGACAATACCGACGCGATGCTGCGGATCCAGAGCGCGTTCAAGGAGCGACTGCTGCGCCTGAAACCGGATCTGATGCTGCCGTTCTGAGCGTCGGCAGCGAGCGGGTTCGCTGCATCGCATCCGGACGCCGCGTCGTGATCAGCCGCCGATCGGTGCCGGAAGCGGCGTCCGTGTCGTGCCGCCGTTCTGCGCCTGCTTGAGGGTGCGGTAGCGCGACATCGCGTCCTGGAAGTCCGCATTCAGCGTTTCGCGCTCTATTTCCTGCCGCTGTTTCAGCGCGCGCAGCGCCTGCAGTTCGGCGTGCTGGCTGAGGATCTTCTCGCGAACGGGCTTGCCGACCGGTTTGGACTGCAGTTCCAATTCATTGGCCTGGCGCAGCAGGCTGATCAGGCTGTCGTGCAAGTTGGTCAAGGCCAGCGCCGAGCCCTTGAGCGATTCCTCGACCAGTTCGAAGCGGTCGCGGAAGGCGCGTTTCAGGTCTTCCTCGGTTTCGTAGGACGCCACCATCGCCATTTCGCGACGCTTGCGCTGGGCTTCGATCTTCTGCGCTTCTTCTTCGATCGCCGCGCGGGCGCTTTCTTCGGCGGTCAGCGCGCGCGCGACGTGCTTCACCGCCGTGCCGGTGTTCTGGTCGAACTCGGTGCGCTGGCGGCCGACCGCCGACGCCGGCAGGGCGTCGCTGCAGATCCGGCGCCCGCCTTCGTCCCAGCAGTAGAGTTTCTTTTCGCTCGGCTTCGGCTGCGCGTTCGCGAGCGGGCCCGCACCCACGGCGAGCGCCGCTGCGAGCAGCGGCAGCGTCCAGCGATTGGGCAGAGTCCGCAGTTGCATCAGGCCTACCCCCCGGTCGGCGCGTCGTGGTTGGAGGTGCGGCAGCCGTAGCGGCCCCGATAGGCCTGCAGACGCTCGCGTTGATCGAGAAGGTCGGCGCTTTCGCCGACGAATGCAAGCAGATCGTCCAGTCCTGCGACCGCGATCACGGGAATCCCGGCTTCCGCCGTCACCGCCTGTGCTGCCGACAGCGCCTCGTCGCTGCGTGCATCGCGCTCACCGGCGAACTCCTGGCGGTCGAGGGCGATGACGATGCCAGCGGGAACGCCGCCACCGTCGCGGATCGTGCCCAGCGCCTCGCGGATCGCGGTGCCGGCGGTGATCACATCGTCGACGATCAGCACCCGCTTGCCGGCCAGCGGTGCGCCGATCAGCGTGCCGCCCTCGCCGTGGGTCTTGGCTTCCTTGCGGTTGAATGCCAGCGGCAGATCGCGGCCGCGCCGCGCATATTCGCAGGCCAGCGCGGTCGCCAGCGGAATGCCCTTGTAGGCCGGACCGAACAACAGATCGAAGCCGACCCCCGCGCGATCCACGGCGTCGGCATAGCAGCCGGCCAGTGCGGCCAGCGCGGCGCCGGAATCGAAGCGGCCGGCATTGAAGAAATACGGGCTGATCCGCCCCGATTTGAGCGTGAATTCGCCGAAGCGCAGCGCTTCGACGCGCAGCGCCAACTGCAGGAAACGGGTGCGGTGGTCGGTCACGGGCGTGGCTGCGGACAAGTCAGCGCAGATGATAAACCCAGCGGCCATCGACGCCGGGTCCGCAGGGCCTGCGGCGCTGTCCATGCAAGCCCGCGCGAATCCGTTACTCTTCACCCCGTCCGGCTTTTCGGCCCTGCTTCCGGCCCTTCATGCGCATCATCAGCTTCAACGCCAACGGTCTGCGTTCGGCGGCCACCAAAGGGTTTTTCGACTGGTTCCGCGCCCAGGACGCCGATGTGCTCTGCGTGCAGGAAACCAAGGCCCAGGAACATCAGCTGTCTGCACCCGAACTGCTGCCGGAAGGCTATCGCGCGTTCTTCAAGGACGCGATCACCAAGAAGGGCTACAGCGGCGTCGGCATCTACAGCCGCAAGCCGCCGGACGAAGTGCGCACCTCGCTGGGCTGGGCGCCGTTCGACGACGAAGGCCGCTATATCGAAGCCCGCTTCGGCAATCTCAGCGTGGTCTCGTTCTACATCCCGTCGGGATCTTCCGGCGACGTGCGCCAGCAGTTCAAGTTCGAAGTGATGCGCTGGCTCCGACCAATTCTCGACGAATGGCTGCGCAGCGGCCGCGATTACGTCCTGTGCGGCGACTGGAACATCGTCCGCGCCCGCAACGACATCAAGAACTGGACCTCGAACCAGAAGAACTCCGGCTGTCTGCCCGAAGAACGCGCCTGGCTCAACGGCCAGATCGCCGACGCCTGCGGCGACGCTACCGCCGCACCCGAGCGCGGCTGGCTGGACAGCTTCCGCGTGCTCCGGCCGGATGCGGCCGATTACACGTGGTGGTCGCAGCGCGGCGCCGCGCGCGCCAACGATGTCGGCTGGCGCATCGATTACCAGTTCATCACGCCGTCGCTGCGCGATGCAGTGAAGGCGTGCGCGATCCACAAGGATCCGCGCTTCTCCGATCACGCGCCCTACGTCGTCGATTACGCACTGGAAGGCGGCGCAGCGAAGGGCCGCAAATGACCGGCGGTGCGGACACGAATACTGCTGTGCTAACGGCGACTGCGACACCGGCGAAACGCCCCGGCTGGCGCGATGTGCTGCGCAGCCTGCGCCAGCGCAAGGTCGCGGCGATGTTGCTGCTGGGGTTCGCCTCGGGCCTGCCGCTGTATCTGGTGGGCAACACGATGGGCTACTGGATGCGCGATGGCGGCAGCGACCTGTCCGCGATCGGTTTCCTGTCGTGGGTGGGGTTGGCTTACACGCTCAAGTTCGTGTGGGCGCCGCTCATCGACAAGGCGCATGTGCCCTTGCTCGGGCGGCTCGGCCATCTGCGCGGCTGGATGCTGTTGTCGCAGTTGGTGGTGGCTGCGGCGCTGATCGGCATGGCGGTGATCCAGCCTGAAGGTGGCCTGGTGACCTTCGGTGTGATGGCGTTGATCGCAGCGTTCGCGTCGGCCACGCAGGACATCGTGATCGATGCCTGGCGCATCGAGATTTCGGAAAACGGCGATGAACTCGGTCTGCTCAGCGCAAGCTCGCAATTGGGTTACCGCACCGCACTGCTCGTCACCGATGCCCTGATCCTGATTCTTGCCGCGAATATCGGTTGGGCGCCGTCCTACTGGGTGATGGCGCTGCTGATGGGCATCGGCATGGCTGCCGTCTTCCTCGCCCGCGAACCTGTCCGCATGCTCGCGGTGGGAGCGGCGCAATCCGTACCGCTCCTGTGGACGGCGCGCGGGGTGTTCGATGCGATCATCGGACCGTTCATCGCATTCTTCCGGGTGCACGGCAAATTCGCGCTGCTGATGCTGTTGGCGATCAGCCTGTATCGCATGCCCGATTTCGTGCTCGGGCCGATGGCGAATCCCTTCTACAAGGATCTCGGCCTGACCAAGGAGATGGTCGGCGAGGTGCGTGCCTCGGTCGGACTGATCGCATCGCTGTGCGGGATCGCGATGGGCGGGCTGTCGGCGGTCCGGTTCGGGCTGGTTCCCACGCTGCTGGCGGGCGCCATCCTCGGGCCGGGCTCCAACGCCGCATTCGCATGGTTGGCGCATCAGGAGCCGACGATGACCAACTTCGCGATCGCGATGGTGATCGACAATATCTCCACGGGATTCGCCGGCACCGCGCTGGTGGCGTACATGTCCAGCCTCACCAGCGCCGGGTACACGGCCACGCAATACGCGTTGCTCAGTTCGTTCTATGCGCTGCTGGGCAAGGTGCTGAAGGGGTTCTCCGGCTTGGTCGTGGAGAAACTGGAAGTCGGGCGGACGCTGCTCGACGCCTATGCGCTGTTCTTCACCGGTACCGCGCTGGCCGGCATACCTGCGTTGTTGCTGTGTCTCTGGCTGGTGCGCCACGCGCGCACCGTGGCAGCGCCCGCTTCCGCACCGCAGCCCGCATCCGCACCTTCATGACGCCATGACCGATCTCGTCCTCCGCGATATAGACCCCGTGCTGGCCGAGCGCATCCGCAAGGTCGCGCAGACCAACGGCTGGACCGTGCACCAGACCATCCTGCATCTGATCGAGCGCGGGCTGTACGCCAGCGAAGGTGGCGCGCTGCGCTTCGACGGCTCCGAATCGGATGTGATGCAGTCGGCGATCGCGGCGCTGGAAACCGTGCCGAACGATCCGGGGTTCTCGCTGATCGGGCGGGTGGGGGGGGCACCACCGGCAACGGCGCCGATGGACGAGCCGCCGACCGGCTTCGACCCGAACGAGCTGGCGCGCTTCATCGACAGCGTGCCGGTGGGCGGCAAGCTCGGCGGACGCGAATGACCCCCGGCCGACTCCCGTCGGAGGTGCGGTAGGCGGGCCTTCAGCACCGAAGCTTTTGCCGAGGCGCCCACAACAGCGCCCCTTATCCAGTCAGCCGGAATAGATCGCGCCCAACACCCGCAGCCCTTTCGCGCCGGTCACGCCTGGCAGGTTGCCGGGCAGTCCCAGCAGCGTCTGCCGCGCCAGCCATGCGAAGCCCATCGCCTCGACCAGATCGGGATCGAGCCCGTGTGCGGCGCTCGACTCCACCGTGATTCGCGGCAGCGTCGCTGCGAGCGCTCGCATCAACGCCGGGTTGTGCACCCCGCCGCCGCAGGCGATCAGCCGGGATGTCCCCGGTTGCGCCGCATTCAACGCATCGGCCACGGTGCGTGCGGTCAACGCCAGCAGGGTGGCCTGCACATCGGCGGGGGTTTCCTGTCCGCCGAGGTGATGCTCCAGCCAGCCGAGATGGAATTGATCGCGGCCGGTCGATTTCGGTGCAGGGACCGAGAACCAGGGCTCCTGCAGCAGCGTCGACAGCAGCGCGGTATCCACCCGTCCGCTCAGCGCGAACGCGCCATCGCGGTCGTAGCCGGCGCCGGTATGCCGCAGGCACCACGCGTCCATCAGACCGTTCGCGGGGCCGGTGTCGAACCCGCGCACCTCGCCGTACCCTTCGTTGCCCGTCGGCAGCAGGGTGATGTTGGCGATGCCGCCGAGATTGACCACGGCCCGATCTTCCAGAGGCGATGTCAGCAAGGCTGCATGCAGCGCCGGCAACAGCGGCGCGCCATGCCCGCCTGCCGCCACGTCGCGACGACGGAAATCGGCGACGACCCGCACGCCGCACTGCTCGGCGATCAGATTGGGGTCGCCCAATTGCATCGTGAACGGATATTCGCCTTGCGGCCGGTGACGCAAGGTCTGTCCGTGCGATCCGATCGCGCTGATCCGTTCGCGCGGGATGCCGCTGTCGTGGAGAGCGTGGTTTGCGGCCTCGGCGAAAATGCGCCCGATGCGGTGGTCGAGTTCGCCGATCGCGTCCAGACTCAGCTCGATGCCGCGTTGCCCCAGTTCGACCAGCCGCGCGCGCAGATCCGACGGCCATGCATACGTGCGCCCGAAAAGCAGCTCGGCGCTGCGGCCGTCGTCGCCGAAACGTACGATCGCCGCATCGATGCCATCGGTGCTGGTGCCTGAGATCAGGCCGAGAAACAAGGGGAAACCGGAGCTGTCGTCGCGCATCGCGTCATCATCGCCGATGGTTGCGCACGATGCCAGCCGATTGCGGTCGGCCTGACCCATCGCACGGCGGCGGCGCCGAGCGCATCAGCTTCCGTGCGCGGCAACGCAGGCCGGTTCGGTCCGACCGTGCGTTGAACAGTGCTTAGCCCTTCTTCTGTTTGCGGGTCGCTGTCTGCTTGCGCCCCGGAGGCGCTTCCAACGCGATCGCCAACGCCTGCTGCGGGCCTTCGATCGCCGCAGGGAACACGATGTTCTCGACCGTGCGGATGCGGGTCATCGCGCGATAGGTTTCGGTGCGGAAGCTGGCCAGCTCGGCGCCCTGCAGCGGCTGCGGCGGCGGCATGGTCACCGACAGCGGATTGCGGTGCACGCCGTTGATGCGGAATTCGTAGTGCAGATGCGGGCCGGTCGACATGCCGGTGCTGCCCACATAGCCGATCGTCGTGCCCTGGGCGATGCGCTGGCCCGGGCGGATGTTGCCGAAGCGCGACATGTGGCCGTACAGCGTGGTGTAGCCGTTGCCGTGATCGAGAATGACCGCGCGACCGTAGCCGCCCTGCCAGCCGACCACCTGCACGCGGGCATCGCCGGCGGCCTGGATCGGCGTGCCGGTGGCTGCGGCGTAGTCGACGCCCTTGTGCATGCGGGTGCGTCCCAGCACCGGGTGCCGGCGCGTGCCGAAGCTGGAGCTCAACCGGGCGTAGGGGATCGGCATGCGGATGAAGCTTTTCTTCAGCGGTCGGCCATCGGAGGTGAAGTATTCCGGTTTGCCGTTGCGCACGTGGCGGAACGCGGTGTGCAGCTTGCCGTCGATCGTGAACGCAGCGGCCAGCACCGCGCCGGTCTTTTCCAGTTCGCCGTCGACCCACATCTGGTCGACGACCACGCTGAAGCGGTCGTCGGCGTCGAGATCGGAATCGAAGTCGATGTCGTACTTGAACATCTGATCGGTCAGTTGATCCAGGTGCCCGCCGCTCAAGCCGAGCTTGCGCGCCGACCGGAACAGCGAGCCGCCGACCTTGCCGCTGAGCACCACGGTGCGCACATCGATATCGCGCTTCAATTCGGTTTCGCGGATCTTGTCGCCGGTGAGGTCGAGCTGGATCCGCTGGCCGTCGCGGCGCACGTAGCGGATCGCACGCAGTTTGCCGTTCACCGGCAGATCGAGGGCCAAGTGGGTGTCGGGGGTGATCTGACCGATCTCGGCCTTCACGCCGGGATGCGCCAGCACGCGTTCGAGTTCGGATTCCGGAATGTCCAGGCTGCTGAACATGTGTTTCAGCGAGGCGCCGCGTTTGACCGTGACCGTCTGCCAGCTGTCGCCGAGGTTGCCGCGCTGGCGGGCCAGCGACAGCGGCGGCAGCTTCAGCGACATGGTCTGGATCGGCGTGGCGGCGGCGGGTTGCAGCACGGTCGCGAAGCCGGGCACGATGGTCCCGAGCAGTGCGACCATGGTGGCGACCAGACTGGCGTGCGCCCATTGGCGACGGGTCCAGCGGCCATTGAAGCCCGGCTGGACAGTGGATTCGGGCGTGGTCTGACGGGCTTCCTGCTCCGTGGCCTGACGCAGGTTCTTCAGCCGCACCAGGCGGTTGTGGACGGTGCGGCTCGAGGATGTGGACATCGGACGGATTCCCCCCTGTCAGGGATGACCAGAACCGACACCATAATTCAGACGAAAAGATTGCGTCAAATCCTTGACAGGCTTGGTTTTTTTTAACATTTCGGGTTAACTGTCCTTTAACACCTTGTTCATGCTGGCGACCCCGTTCTGTCGACGGGGTCTCCTTCCTGGCCCCATCTTCCCCACAGGTTCACGGTTTGACTTCCCATGCCCACTGACGCCACCGCCTCGGCCATCGCCCTCATTGCGCGGGGCGCCGACGAAATCCTCAAGCGCGAGGAGCTGGAAGCCCGCCTCGCCGCGTCCATGAAACCCGGCGGCCGTCCGCTGCGGATCAAGGCCGGTTTCGACCCCACCGCGCCCGATCTGCACATCGGCCACACCGTGCTGCTCAACAAGATGCGCCAGTTCCAGGAGCTGGGGCATCAGGTGATCTTCCTGATCGGCGATTTCACCGGAATGATCGGCGACCCCACCGGCAAGAACGTCACCCGCAAGCCGCTGACCCGCGAGGACGTGCTGGCCAATGCCGAGACCTATGCCGAGCAGGTGTTCAAGGTGCTGGACAAGGACCGCACCGAAGTGCGCTTCAACAGCGAGTGGTTCGGCAGGATGAGCGCGGCCGACATGATCAGGCTCGCCGGCCAGCACACGGTCGCGCGCATGCTGGAACGCGACGACTTCGCCAAGCGCTACGTCGCGCAGCAGTCGATCGCGATCCACGAATTCCTCTACCCGCTGGTGCAGGGCTACGACTCGGTGGCGCTGAAGGCCGACGTGGAGTTGGGCGGCACCGACCAGAAATTCAATCTGCTGATGGGCCGCGGCCTGCAGGAGCACCACGGCCAGCCGCCGCAGATCGTGCTGACCATGCCGCTGCTGGAAGGGCTGGACGGCGTCAACAAGATGTCCAAATCGCTGGGCAACTACATCGGCATCGCCGAGCCGGCGATCGACATCGTCAACAAGACCATGAAGATCGGCGACGATCTGATGTGGCGCTGGATCGATCTGTTGAGTTTCGAGATCGGCATCGATGAAGCGAAACGTCTCAAGGCCGACATCGCCAGCGGACAGCTCAATCCGCGCGACCTGAAGCTGCGCCTCGCGCGCGAACTCGCCGCGCGCTTCCACGATGCCGCCGCCGCCGACACCGCCATCGCCGGCTGGCAGGCTGCGGTCAGCGGCGAAGGCGACATGACATTACTCGCGCTGCAGGACGTGACCATTCCGGCCGAAGGCATCCGCATCGCGGCGCTGCTCACTGCGGCCGGGATCACGCCGAGCAATTCGGAAGCCAACCGAAAACTCAAGGAACGCGCGGTGAAGGTCGATGGCCATGTGGTCGAAGATCCGCAGGCCACGTTCGCACCCGGTTTCGAGGGTGTGTTGCAAGTGGGTAAGCGCAATTTCGCGCGGGTGAGGTTGATCGCGGGATGACTGCGGGGGCTTGAGCGAGCCGGCGTACCGGACCGCTCCGACCCGGAACGAATCAGCTGAGGTGATGGCCCCGATGCAGGTCCTGCTCCTGCTGCGGCTGCGCGACCTGCGCATTCGGGAACATCTGCGCGACCGCCATCGGCGCGGTTTGTTTCTGGCCGTCCACGCCGTTCTGGGAGGCCACGAGCGAGGGTTGCCCGCCGTCGCCCTGCGCGATCTGGATGCCGCTGATGGCGGTCAGACCGTCGTGGCGGGCCTGCGAGGCCACTCGCGCGGACGCTTCCACCAGTTGCTCCGGATGCTGTCTCCCCAGATCGGTCTGCTGCAGCAATTCGTGCGCCTGGCTGTACAGCGACTGCGGCTTCGGATTGTCGGGCGAGCGCGCCAGCGCAGGGTCCAGCGCATGCAGCGAGTCGTTCATCGGCGTGCGCAGCGCGGTGTCGATGTCGACCCGCGCGATCTTCACGCTGTCCGCATGCGTGTCGTGCATCTCCTTGACGATCAGCGACCGGCCGTCGCGGCTCAGCGCGACTTCGCCGATGCGATCCATGTCCATGTCCTTGGCGCTGTTCGCGACCGCAGCGGACAGCCGCCCCTGCGCGCTTTCGTCCAGCGCGAGCCGCGAATGGCGCGCTTCGGGGTCGTTGGCGCGCTCGTGCAGGATCCCCGCCGTGGTCGGGTTGGTGTCGCGGTCCATCAGCGTCGAGACGCGCCGCGAGCTTTCCAGAAAGAGTTTGGTCGGGTCGATCTGGTCGCGATCGTGCAGGCCGATGAACGTGTCGTTCGGCTTCGGCGTGTGGTGATCGTCCGGACGCAACTGCGGCCGCGATTCCAGCGTGCCCTGCGTCGGTCGCAGACCGTCGTCGACGGTGCCCCCGGGATGCATGTGCACCGAATCCAGGGCCACGCGCTGCTTGCCGGTGATGTTGTTGTCGATGCCCGGTCCCACCTGCACGTCGCCCTGCAGGCTCGGCGTGTCCTGGGTGCGGTCCGCGTACCAGTAACCGGTCTTCGCGTAGCCGACGCGCTGGAAGAAGGTCGAATTGGAATCGTGCACGACCAGGCTGTCGGGGTCGGGCTGCACCGCCCGATGGATCCGGTGACCGACCAGATCGTTGAGATATTCGCCGGCCAGATTGCCGGACATCTGCGCCAGCCCCTTGCCGCTGGCGTAGCCGCCGCCGATGTCCGAATGGCAACCGGCCAGACCGATGTTCGCGAACCGGTCGGGGTTCGCATCGACCATCGCATCGGTCACGGTCTTGTTGACCGGAAACGTGGTGCGATGCTCGTCCAGCGCGGTGAACTGGATCGCGCTGCTGATGTTGGTCGGCAGCATGCGGTCGTGCTGTTCGGCCGCGCCGGTCGCGACCGGGTCGAACAGCACCGCCGCGATCTGCGCCTTGCCCGGAGCGACGATCTCACCGGACAGCTCGCGGAATTCCTTCTCGGCCGGCACGCTGCCGGGCTGGCCGCGCGCCCATTCCTTCCAGGTCTGCGTGTTGCTGCGGGCGTCATCGTCGCGCTGCACGGCGTAGCCCAGATCCGCCTGGATCCCGTACTTGCCGACGACCGACGCGAATTCCGCCGCCTCCACCGCGCCGCGGCTGAAACCGAAGGTGATCACGCTGATCTGCGCGTCGGGGTTTTCCTGCTTCCACTGCCGCGCCTTGTCGCCCAGGTCCTTGTACATCTCGAACACCCGGTCCTGCACCGAGCTGCCGGAGGCCTGGTCCGGCATGTTCTGCCGCGTGCTTTCCTGGGTGCCCGGACCTTCGATGTAGCGGGCGTGCATCCGGCTGAAGCCGGGCGCGTCGGGCCCGTCGCCGTGGATGAAGCGGTCGTAGTTCTCGTACAGCGCATGGACGTTGGTGCGCGAATCCAGGGTCTGCGTCGCATCGTTCCCGGTGCCGTCGAAGGCGGCGACGAACACGTAGCGGTTCGGATCCCTGATATCGAAACCCGGCGATTCGGGGCGCATGGCGGCGATCTGCTGCCGCGCCACGTCGTAGGTCGCCAGGTCGTTGGGTGTCGCGATATAGGCGTTCTCGACGCCGACAGCGGGGTCGCGGCCGTCCGAGGCTTGATAAGGCATCTTCCTGTCCTTTCGGTTGTGGTTTGCGGATAACCGCGCATCCTGCGCGGCGCGCGTTGCGATCTTGGATAGCACGCCGCTCTTGGGCGGGTCAAACCGGCGATCCATGCAGGGTGGCGCGATGCTTTGGGGGCGTCCGGTGTCCCCGCGACTCCCGGACGACGATACCCGCAGTGACCGATGGCAGGGGGGGCGATGCCGGTGTCGGGCTATGCTTCGGCCACGATCCGCAGCTGGCATCCATGCCCGCACCGCGTCCGCGTCTTACCGCTCCGGTCCGAGTCCCTCATCATGTCCCCCCGATTGCTGCCCATTGCGCTGCTCATGACCCTTCCGCTGTCCTCGTTCGCCGCCACGCTTCCCCCGCCGCCCGACGCCGCCCAGAAGCCGCACCAGGTCAAGGCGCCGCATGGCGCGGTACGCAACGACGAGTACTACTGGCTGCGCGACGACAAGCGCGAAGACAAGGCGATGCTCGCCTATCTCGATGCCGAGAACGCCTACACCGATGCGGTGATGGCGCCGCTCAAGCCGCTGCAGGAGACGCTGTACAACGAGATCGTCGGCCGGATCAAACAGGACGACGATTCGGTGCCTTACCGCGAGCGCGGCTGGTGGTATTTCAGCCGCTTCCAGGCGGGCAACGACTATCCGGTCTATCTGCGCGCCAAGGCCGCCGCCGACGGCACGCAGGGCAAGGACGATCAGGTCCTGCTCGACGTCAACGTGCTGGCCAAGGACAAGAACTATTACAGCGTCGGCGACATGGCGGTGACCCAGGACAACGCCATCCTCGCCTATGCCGAAGACGACAACGGCCGCCGCCAATACACCATCCGCATCAAGAACCTCGACACCGGCGAGCTCTATCCCGACGAAATCAAGGGCGTCTCGGCGAACCTGATCTGGGCCGACGACAACAGGACCCTGTTCTACATCGAGAACGATCCGGAAACGCTGCTGAGCGTGCGGGTGAAGAAGCATGTGCTCGGTACGCCGGCAAGCGCCGATGTCCTCGTCTATGAGGAAGAAGACGACAGTTTCTACATGGACATCAGTCGTACCCGCGACGACAGGTTCATCTGCATCGGCGTCGAGAGCACGGTCTCCACCGAAATGCGCTGCGCGCCCGCCGCCGATCCGAAGACCTTCACCGTGTTCGCACCGCGCGAGCGCGATGTGGAATACAACGCCGATCATCTCGATGGCCGCTGGGTGATCCACACCAACGCGCCGGGCGCCGACGGCAAGCCGGCCGCCAACTACAAACTGATGACCGCCGCCAGCGGCGCGACCTCGCGCAGCGAGTGGAAAGACTGGGTCGCGCATCGCGACGACGTGTTCATCGACAGCTTCGAACTGTTCGACGGCTTCACCGCGATTTCCGAGCGTTCCGGCGGCCTCGAACGCATCCGTCTGCTGAAGACGGACGGCGAGGAATTCGTGAAGGCCGACGAGCCCGCGTATTCGATGGGCTTCTCGACCAATTCCGAAGCCGATACGCCGTGGCTGCGGTACAGCTACACCTCGCTGACCACGCCGGCCACCACCTACGAACTCAACACCGTCACCGGCGAGCGCCGGATGCTGAAGCAGCAGCCGGTGATCGGCTACGATGCATCGCAATACGTCACCGAACGCGTCTGGTCCACCGCCCGCGACGGCGTGAAAGTGCCGGTGTCGCTGGTGTACAAGAAAGGTTTCGAGCGCAACGGCACTGCGGCGATGCTGCAGTACGCCTACGGCAGCTACGGCCTTTCGATGGACCCCGGTTTCAGCGTGACGAATGTCAGCCTGCTCGATCGCGGCATGGTCTACGCCATCGCCCACATCCGCGGCGGCCAGGAAATGGGCCGCAAGTGGTACGACGACGGCAAGCTGTTCCACAAGCAGAATACGTTCAACGATTTCATCGACGTCACCGACGATCTGGTCGCCAAGGGCTATGCCGCGAAAGACCGCGTCGGCGCCTACGGCGGCAGCGCCGGCGGCCTGCTGATGGGCGCGATCTCGAACATGGCACCCGACAAATACCGGGTGATCCTGTCGCAGGTGCCGTTCGTGGATGTGGTCACCACCATGCTGGATCCGACCATCCCGCTGACCACCAACGAATACGACGAATGGGGCAACCCGGAGAAGAAGAAGTACTACGACTACATGCTGTCGTATTCGCCCTACGACAACCTGTCGAAGCAGGCCTACCCGGCGATGTTCGTCGGCACCGGTCTGTGGGATTCGCAGGTGCAGTACTGGGAGCCGGCGAAGTACGTCGCCCGCCTGCGCGATCTCAATACATCGAACCAGCCGGTGGTGTTCCGCACCAATATGGACGCCGGTCACGGCGGTAAATCGGGGCGTTTCCGCCGCTACCGCGAACAGGCCGAGATGTTCAGCTTCCTGCTCGACCAGCTGTCCGTGGTTCCCGTCAACAAATGACGGCAGCGGCGCCTGCCCATGCCCGGGCAGGCGGCCTTCCCATGCAAAGATCCGCGCGGCTGCAACCGACGCAGCCACAACATGCACACCTGCAGCCGGCACACCCGCCGCCGGCACAGCCGGCACCGAGCCGTGTGCGGTGGTTGTGGTGGCTGCTGGCCTATTCCAGTCTGGCGCTCGGTCTGATCGGTATCGTCGTTCCGGGGTTGCCGACGGTGCCGTTCGTACTGCTGTCGGCCTTCGCCGCAGCGCGCGGTTCGCAGCGTCTGTATGCGCGGCTGCTTGCGCATCGCCGGTTCGGCCCGATGATCGTCGACTGGCAGTCGCAGGGCGCGGTCAGCCGCCGTGCGAAATGGTTGGCGACGACCATGATGAGCCTGTGCGCAGCGATCATGTTCCTGACCGCGCCGCAGCTCTGGATGGCGGCCACCGGCACCGCGATCATGGCCGTTGTCGCCATCTGGCTGTGGCGCAGGCCCCTGCCGAGCGCCTGATTACGCGCGCATTCCGTCCAACCGGCATGGCGGCTACACTGCGCGCATGAATCGACGCCTCGCTCTCGCTTCCGCCGCCTTCGCGATTGTTTTGCCGCTGGCCCTGTCCGGCTGCGGCAACAAAGGCCCTCTGGTGCTGTCCGACGCGCCTGCCGAAACCGCCGTACCAGCGGAGCCGCCCGCGCCCGCGGCCACGCCTGCAGCAGACGCCACGCCCTTGCGCGACGCCACCACGCCTCCGCCTCCTGCCAGCGGCACGCCCGCGCGCTGAACATGAACGCAGTGCGGCAAGCGCCCCTGCCGTTCACCAAGATGCATGGCGCGGGCAACGATTTCGTGGTGATCGATCTTCGCGGCGGCGTCGCGCCGCCCGGCCCCGAACTGTGCCGCGCCATCGCCGACCGTCACACCGGCATCGGCTGCGATCAGATCCTCACCATCGAACCGCCGCGCACCGCGTGGGCCGCCGCGTCGTATCGCATCTGGAACGCCGACGGCTCGTCCTCGCAGCAGTGCGGCAACGGTGCGCGCTGCATCGCCGCCTGGGTGCTGCGCGACAGCGTCGCCCGCGACCCCGAGCGTTGCCTCGCCGATCGTTTCGAACTCGACAGCCCCACCGGCACGCATGCGGTGGACGTGCTCGGCATCCATCACTACCGCATCGCCATGGGGCGCCCTGAATTCGAGCCTGCGCGCATTCCGCTGCACGGCTTCGATGCCGTGCAGGACGAGTACGCACTGGCCTTCGGCGGCGAAGTGTTGAACATCGGCGCGGTGTCGATGGGCAATCCGCATGCGTTGATCGAGGTCGACGATGTCGATCTCGCGCCGGTCGCAACCTTCGGCCCGGCCGTCCAACGACACGATGCGTTTCCGGAATCGGTGAACGTCGGTTTCGCGCAGGTGGTGTCGCGTGATCGCATCCGCTTGCGCGTGTTCGAGCGCGGCGTCGGCGAAACCCTGGCCTGCGGCAGCGGCGCCTGCGCGGCGGTGGCGGTGCTGATGCGGCGGGGTCGGATCGATCGCGACGTCGCGGTCGAACTGCCCGGCGGCACGCTCAATATCGCTTGGCCGGACGACACTGCGCAGATCGCGATGTCGGGTCCGGCCGCATTCGTATTCGAAGGGGAATGGTGGCAATGACCGACACGTTCGACAAATTCGACAAGGCGCAGGAAAAACTCGGTGCGCACGAGATCGCCGCATGGCTGCGCCGGCATCCGAATTTCCTGCAGCAGTTCCCCGATCTGGCCTTGACGCTGGTGGTGCCGCGCGAGCAGGGCTCGGCGGCGTCGCTGGCCGGGTATCAGCTGGAAATCCTCCGCGACAAGAATCGCGAACTCTCGCGCAGGCTGCAGGAACTGTTCGCCAATGCGCAGGAAAACGAACGCCTGGCGGTGCGCACGCACCAACTCACGCTGGCATTGATGAAACAGGATCGCGCCGACGACACCGCGCGCGCGATGGCAGCGAGTCTGGAAGAGGATTTCAACGGCGATCTGGTGCGCATCGTGTTGTTCACGCCGGTCGAAGGCTTGGACGCCGCCGATTGGCTGCAGACCATCGCCGAAGACAGCGCCCGCCTCGCGCCGTTCCGCGATTGCCTGAAGGACGGCGAGCCGATCTGCGGCCGCCTGCAGCCGGAAAAGAACGCGCTGCTCTATGGTGTGCGTGCCGAAGACGTGGCCAGCAGCGCGCTGCTGCCGCTGCCCGGCCGCGGCCTGATCGCGGTCGGCAGCCGCGACGCGAACCGCTTCTTTCCCGGGATGGGCACGCTGTTCCTGCGGATGATGGGCGAGGCCTTCGACACCGCGATGCGGCGGTTCGAGGGCTGACGCCGCAGGGCGCGCCGAATGGCAGCCGCCATCAACCCGCTGCTGGTCATCGGCGCCGCGCTCAGTGCGATCGCCGCGCTGCTGCATGTCGGCTGCATCGTGTTCGGCGCATCGTGGTATCGCTTCTTCGGCGCGGGCGAGCGCATGGCCCGGCTTGCCGAAGCCGGTGACTGGCGTGCGGCGGCGATCACGTCGGTGATCGTTGCGGTGCTGTCGATCTGGGCGCTGTACGCGCTGTCCGGTGCCGGTGCGATCCGAGCGCTTCCACTGCTGCGGATCGGCCTGTGCGCCATCGCTGCCGTGTATTCGCTGCGTGGTCTGGCCGGATTGCTGTATGCGGCATTCGGCGCGCGTGCCGACGCGGCGTTCTGGTGGTGGAGTTCCGCGATCTGCCTGGTCTTCGGCATCGTGCATGCCGTCGGTCTGATGCAGGTGTGGTCGCGGCTGTGAGCGCCTCGGTACACGTCGAGGATTTCCTCTCGCATCTGCAGATCGAGCGGCGCATGTCCGCGCACACGCTCGACGCCTATCGTCGCGATCTCGATGCGCTCGTCGCGTGGGCATCGACGCAGGGCATCGACGATCTCGCGACCGTGCACACCGAGCAGCTGCGCGCGTTCATCGCCGCCGAACACCGTCGCGGACTGTCGCCGAAGAGCCTGCAGCGTCGACTCTCGGCCTGCCGCAGTTGCTATCAATGGCTGTTGAAGCACGGCCGCGTCGTCGCCAGCCCCGCCGCCGGCATCCGCGCGCCGAAAGCGCCGCGCAAACTGCCGCAGGTGCTGGATGTCGACGAAGCGGTGCAGCTGGTCGAGCTGCCGACCGACGTGCCGCTGGGCGTGCGCGACCGCGCGATTCTCGAATTGTTCTACAGCTCCGGCCTGCGCCTGAGCGAACTGTGCGCGCTGCGCTGGCGCGATCTGGATCTCGCCGACGGCCTGGTGACGGTGCTGGGCAAAAGCAGCAAGCAGCGCAGCGTGCCGGTCGGCTCGCACGCGCGCAAAGCCCTGGACGACTGGCGTCGCGAGTCGCAGGGGCAGCTCGATGCGCCGGTGTTTCCCGGGCGCGGCGGCGCGACGATCACCCCGCGCGCAGTGCAGATCCGCCTGCGCCAGCTCGCGCAGCGCCAAGGGCTGTTCAAGCGCGTGCACCCGCATCTGCTGCGGCATTCCTTCGCCAGCCACGTGCTGGAATCCTCGGGCGATCTGCGCGGCGTGCAGGAACTGCTCGGCCACGCCGACATCGCCACCACCCAGATCTACACGCATCTGGATTACCAGCATCTGGCCAAGGTCTACGACGGCGCGCATCCGCGCGCGAAACGCAAAACCTGAGAGGCAGCCAATGCTGTCGTCAAGACGAAAATTCGGAACAAACATCCGGAACGAAACATTATCGTCATCCCGGCGAAAACCGGCACCCAGCCCTGCATGGTGTCTTCGCTCAATCCAAAAGCCGGGATGACGGTTTCAATCATCGCTTCCGGTTCCCCTGTCGTTCGTCACCCCTTGCGCCGGCCAAGCCGGGCCCCCACAACCTTTGAACGCCCGCTTCGCACCGCAGGAAGTTCCATGGATCCGCACAAACCCAACGTCTTCTACGCCACCACCATCGTGTCGGTGCGCCGCAACGGCCGCGTCGTCGTGGCCGGCGACGGCCAGGTCACGCTGGGCCACACGGTGATGAAATCGAACGCGCGCAAAGTGCGCCGGCTTGGTCGCGACGGTCAGGTGCTGGCCGGTTTCGCCGGTGCCGCCGCCGATGCGTTCACGCTGTTCGAGCTGTTCGAGTCGAAGCTGGAGAAACACGGGCAGCTGACGCGCGCGGCCGTCGAGCTGGCGAAGGATTGGCGCACCGAACGCCGCTTCGGCAAGCTCGAAGCGCTGCTGGTGGTGGCAGACAAGGACGCTTCGCTGATCATCAGCGGCACCGGCGATGTGATCGAACCCGAAGACGGCCTGGTCGCGATCGGCTCCGGCGGCATGTACGCGCTTTCCGCCGCGCGCGCGCTGCTGGCGCACACCGAACTCAACGCGCACGACATCGCGGTCGAATCGCTCAAGATCGCCGGTGACGTGTGCATCTACACCAACCGCAATATCGTCGTCGAAGAGTTGTAGGGCAGGCCCCGGCCCGCCATCGCGGCAGATCAGATCATGCCGCAATCATCGAAGCCGCTCCGCCGCAGTTGCGGGGCGAATTGAAAGATCGCAATGTCGGGCCAGGGCCCGATCGACGATGCTTCCACAGAGTCGCCCATACAGAATCGAAGCCATGCCCAGCAAACCCGAATACGCCAACAGCACCATGACCCCGCGCGAAATCGTTCAAGAACTTGATCGCCATATCGTCGGCCAAAGCGCCGCGAAGCGCGCGGTCGCGATCGCGCTGCGCAACCGCTGGCGGCGGATGCAGCTCGACGATGCGCTGCGCGATGAAGTGATGCCGAAGAACATCCTGATGATCGGTCCGACCGGCGTCGGCAAGACCGAGATCGCGCGCCGGCTGGCGACGTTGGCGAACGCGCCGTTCGTGAAGGTCGAAGCCACGCGATTCACCGAAGTGGGTTACGTCGGCAAGGATGTGGAACAGATCGTGCGCGATCTGGTCGACACCGCCGTGAAGATGTATCGCGAGCAGGCCAAGGCGCGCGTGCGTGCGCAGGCCGAGGCGAGCGCCGAAGAGCGGATCCTCGATGCGCTGTTGCCGCGACGCCAGCCCGTTGGTGGTTTCGGTTTCGGCGCGGAATCCACTGGCGCAACCGGCACGCTGGATGTCGGCAGCGGCGAAACGCAGGACAAAGCCAGCGACACCCGCCAGAAACTCCGCAAGCAGCTGCGCGAAGGCGCGCTGGACGACCGCGAGATCGAAATCGAAACCGAGGTCAATGTCGGCGTCGACATCATGGCGCCGCCGGGCATGGAGGACATGGGCCAGCAGCTGCGGCAGATGTTCTCCAGCCTCGCCGGCAGCAAGACCCACACCCGCAAACTCACGGTGCGCGCCGCGCGCGTGCAGCTGATCGAGGAAGAGGCCGGCAAGCTCGTCAACGAGGACGATGTGCGCGAAGCCGCGATCGACGCTTGCGAACAGCACGGCATCGTGTTCATCGACGAGATCGACAAGGTCGCCAAGCGCTCCGACAGTCACGGCGCCGACGTCAGCCGCGAAGGCGTGCAGCGCGACCTGCTGCCGCTGGTCGAAGGCTCCACCGTCAGCACCAAATACGGTTCGGTGAAGACCGACCACATCCTGTTCATCGCCAGCGGCGCGTTCCATGTCGCCAAACCCAGCGATCTGATTCCCGAGCTGCAGGGCCGGTTTCCGATCCGGGTCGAACTCAGCGCGCTCGGCAAGGACGACTTCGTCCGCATCCTCACCGAACCGAAGGCCTCGCTCACCCTGCAATACGTGGAGCTGCTGAAGACCGAAGGCGTCGAACTGCGCTTCCAGCCCGATGCCATCGAGAGGCTCGCCGAGATCGCCGCCATCGTCAACGAGCGCCAGGAAAACATCGGCGCGCGGCGGCTGCACACCATCCTCGAACGCCTGCTCGATACGCTCAGCTTCGAAGCGCCGGATCGCGGCGGCGCGCAGGTCGCGATCGATCGCGCCTATGTCGATGCGCACCTCGGCGAGCTGGTGAAGGATCCGGATCTGTCGCGCTACATCTTGTGATGCTGGAGGCCGCCATGCCCAGTTTCTTCATGGATGGGGATAGCTGCGAATTTTATTCGCGAATCAGACGCGAGCCGGAACTTGCGCACATCAAGGGCAGGCTGGAGGAGCTCTATCAGGATTACCACAAACATGCCGATAAGAATTTCACACGCGATGCGAGAAAGCACCTTCCGGAGCGTTATTGGGAAATGCTTTCCTGCGTAGCGTTGTCGAAGCATGACTTTGAGATTGAAAAGATCAGCGATAAAGGACTGGAGTTCTTTTCCAAGGTAGGGGGCGTTGGGGTATGGTTTGAAGCGGTCTGCGCGACAGCGGGGGACGAGGGAAAAGCTGGTTATTTCAAGAGAATTGAAGCTGGCGAATGTCAACGATTTGACGAAGACCGATTTCTCACGAGAATCACGACTGCTCTGAATAGTAAGCTCAAGAAGATAAGTGAAAAGGATTCTGTAGGAATAGACGATAAAGATGCGGTCGTTATCCTGCTCAATTCCGGCGAAGCATTCAACAACTGGATGCCCCGACTACAGGATGTGAATGCCGTCCCGCTTTTCGCGAAGGCAGTGCTTCCTATTGGGAGAGCCGCAGCGCCGGTGAGCACGCCAAGAGAACCTCCGGGCCGTACGATTAATTTCTATCGAGACACGTTGTGCAATCACAACAATAGTCCTATCGCAACGGATTTCTTTTCCGCGCCCGGCGCGGATCGCATTTCGGCAATCATCCACTCGATGATGAGGGTTCAGGACGACCCCGTGCCACTCGGCAACGATTTTTTAATCGTATACAACGCTAATGCGCGCGTACCGTTGCCGAGATCGGCTTTCGCATGGTGCGTAGAGTACAAGCCATCTAGAGAGACGTGGCTGCGCTAGAGTCAGACTTGATTCTTTCAGTCCGCCCGCACCCGCCACGCTTCGCTCAGCGAAATCGCGCCGCTGCGCGCCAACCGCACCGCTGCCTGGGTGATCGTGGTCATGCCGGCTTCGATCGCGGCGTCGTGGATGGCGTCGGCTTCGGCACCCGGCACGATCAGCGCGCGGATCCGTGGCGTCATCACCATCAGTTCGTACACCGCCTGGCGTTTGTAGACGCCGAGGCCTTCGCAGTGATTGCAGCCGCGGCCGGTGTGGAACACTTCGTCGGCGGCCACGCCCAGCGTTTCGCGGACATGGGCCGAGACGGTTTCGATCTCGCGACAGTGCGGGCAGGTCAGCCGCACCAGCCGCTGCGACATCACCGCCAGCAGCGACGCGCGCAGCAGA
Organism: Lysobacterales bacterium; assembly: GCA_017302135.1. Lineage (GTDB taxonomy): Bacteria > Pseudomonadota > Gammaproteobacteria > Xanthomonadales > Xanthomonadaceae > Lysobacter_I. The sequence goes on from JAFLDZ010000008.1 coordinate 60,944, forward strand.
TAGGCTTCGACGCCCAGATCCAGCAGCCGCGTCACCGTGGTCGCGGCGGTGTTGGTATGCAGGGTGCTGAGCATCAGATGCCCAGTGAGCGCGCTTTCCACCGCGATATCGGCGGTTTCGCGGTCGCGGATCTCGCCCACCATCACCACGTCCGGATCGTGACGCAGGAAATTGCGCATCGCGCTGGCGAAGGTGAATCCGGTCGCGCGGTTCACCTGCATCTGCTGGATGTCCTCGATATGGAATTCCACCGGGTCCTCGATGGTGAGGATGTTGATCCGGCGTTTTCGCATCTCCAGCAGCATCGCGTACAGCGTGGTCGATTTTCCGCAGCCGGTCGGGCCGGTGGTCAGGAACATGCCGTGGCTGGAATCCATCACGTCGTCCAGCCGCTGGCGATCCTGCGCCGTCAATCCGAGCTGTTCGAGACTCCACAGGCTTTCGTCGGTGTCGAGCAGGCGCACCACCACGCTTTCGCCGAACACCGCCGGCAGCACCGAGATGCGCAGATCGACCTTGCGCCCATCGTCCAGCGCGAATGTGGCGCGGCCGTCCTGCGGCCTGCGGTGTTCGGCCAGATTCATGCCGCCCAGCACCTTGATCCGTCCCACCACCGCCGGATGCAGCGCGCGCAGCAGCTGCCGCACCGGCACCAGTTCGTCGTCGATGCGATACAGCACGTCGGTGCCGTCTTCGCCGGGGCGCAGATGGATGTCCGACGCGCGCCGCGTCACCGCATCGGCGAGCAGCGCGTTGACGATCCGCACCACCGGACGCTCCTTGGCCAGCCGCTGCGCGTCGAGCGCATTGGCCTCGGTCGCGGTCGATTCCGGATCAATGCCCAACTGCAGCGCGACATTGCGGTCCTCGACGCGGTCGTAGTAGTGCGCGATGCCTTCGCGGATGTCGCGCGGCGTCGACACCATCGGGATCACGCGGTCGCGGCTGATGAAATCGAGCATGCCCTGCACGTGCTGCGTGCCCGGGTCTTCCATCGCCACCGCGATCATGCCGCCGTGCGCGCGCAGCGGCACCGCACGCAGCTGGCGCGCGACTTCCGGCGTGATCAATCCGATCGCCTGCGGGTCCGGGCGCAGCCGCGACAACCGCGCCAGCGGCAGGCCGAGGCTGCGGGCCACGGCATAGCTGCGTTCGATGGCGTCGTCGCCCTGCGCCTGCCAGGTGGAAAGGTCGATGCCGGCAACGGCAGCGTCCGCAGCGAACGCGACCTGCGGATAGGTTTCGAGATAGCGGTCGAGCGCGGCATCGGTGTCGATCAGCAGCGGCGCCGCTGGTGCGGATGGTTCGAGTGTCATACAGCCCCCTGTGCCTCAATGATGGTCCGGCCGCCGGGGCATCGTTTTGACCGAGATCACGTTCGCCGTCGGCACGGTTGTCCCTGCGTGTCCGGGTTCGTGCCCAAGGCGTGACCCCTGCGGGCCGTCGTTCGCGTTGATAGCGGGGACACGCCAGAAAGCGCAGCAGGGACCGCACCCGACCCACACCGGAGGTGGCCCCCGTTTCGCCCGGGCGTATAGTTCAACCCGCCGCCCCAACCAAGGACATCCCCCGATGTCGGCCTACCGGCTTTCCGCTCTGTTCGCCGCGCTCGGCCTCGCCGCCTGTGCGCATGCCCCATCCCCCGACAGCTCCGCTTCGCCCGGTTCCATCCAGGAGACCCCCGCCATGACATCCACCGCCACCGCATCGCAGGCATTTTCGCCCCGCGTCGATGCCGAACAGTCGCTGCTGCGGCTGCTCGAACTGATCCGCGGCAGCAAGACCGTTCAGGACATCACCGCCGAGCGTCTGCAGCACACCTTCGGCGTGGAATTCGCCGTCGCCTCCGGTCGCTCCGGCTTCGGCGAACGCCTGACCCGCGACTGGTGGTCGTCGATCGAACTCGATCCGAACCATCCTTACGGCGCGCGCGTCGAATTCAGTTTCCGCCCCGACCCGCCCGGGTCCTATCCGCCGTTCACCGACATCTGCAAGGTCGATTTCGAGCGCTTCGCCGCCGAGCTGCAGAAGATGGGCTTCAGCCGCGAGACCTATCGCGCCGAGCACAACCGCGTGATCCACGATCTGTTCCAGCGCGACGGCCTGACCGTCACCGTGTACACGCGCGGCGAAGCCGACAATCCGCCCGAGAAGATCACCCATGCCTGCGTGCAGATGGTCCTGATCAACTGATCGTGTCGTAAGTTTCGCCCGCGCGGACGAACCCGCCGGGCGCATGGAGGATTCCCCCGATGGCCACACCCGTTCCCGCCGCCGCCGCTCCGCCCGCGCTCAGTACGCAGGCGCAGGCGCTGGTCACCACGTTCAATGCTTCGCTCACGCCGGACCAGCAGACCAATTTCTCCAACGCGCTGCAGAATTCGCCGGCGCTGATCAACCAGATCAACACGGCCGTCGCTGCCGGCGAACTGCGCGCGTTCGCGCTGCTGCCGGTCGGCACCAATGCCGGCGGCCAGTTCAACCCCACCAGCGGCACGATGGAATTGCCGGCAACCAGCATGACCGTGCCTCCCGGCTCTCCGCCCGGCACGCGCTTCAACCCCGCCGAACTGACCTTCGTGCTGGGCCACGAAACGCAGCATGCGATCAACCGCCCGACCACCGCCGCCGCGCTCGCCACCTTGGCGACCGACGTCAATCGCATCGGCCAGAGCGCGACGGCCGTCCACGACTACACCGCGCCGCTCAGCACCATGCTCGCGGTCAACCGCAACGACGAGGCCACCGCGCATATCGGCGGCTTCAACGCCACGGTCGGCATGGTGCGCAGCACCAATCCCACGCCCAGCCTCGAAGACATCTACCGTGCCAGCCCGGGACGGATGGGCGATTTCATCACCGTGACCCCGGGCACCCCCGCGACCCCCGGCACGCCCGCCACCGGCACCACCCCGGCCGTGCCCGCCACGCCGGCCACGCCGGACACCTACGCGCTGCGCGCCGGTCTGACCCTCAACGCCGACATGAGCATGACCCCCAACGCGACGAATACGGCTGCGATGGGCACGCATTACTTCGATCAGTCCGCCGCCTCCGCCCGTCTCGGCCACAACGGCGATTCCAACTACCAGAACTACTACGCCACCAACCTGGTGGGGTTCGTCGCCCAGGTCGAGCGCGCGAACGCCCCGACCCATGCCGCCGCCGGCCTCACCCCGCAGCTGACGCTCAACATGACCGCGCTCGGCGTGACCGAAGCGCAGCTGGAGCGCAATGGCCTGAATCTCGGCGCCGCCGCCGGCCGGCAACCCTACTTCGACAGCTCCACCACGCCGCCGACCGCAGGCAATCTGGATCACACCATCACCACCCACGCGCATGTGCCGGTCACGATGCCCAACGCATTGCCGACCGTGCAGGCGCCGGTCGAACAGCAGACCCATCCTGCGGTGCGCCAGGCGATGGACGCGATCGACCGCTCGCCCAACATCCCCGCCGATGCCTTCGGCGCGGATCGCCAGCGGGTCGCCACAGGCGTCGCGCTGCATGCGGCCGCCCAGCAGATCACGCCCGATCACGTCGTGCTCAACGATCGCCGCACCGACCTGATCGCCGTGCAGGGCGCGCTCACCGACCCCGGCGCGCGCATGTCGACGCCGCTGCCGGTCGCCGATGCCGCGAAGACCGACCTGAGCGCGGCGCAGCAGAAGCTGGACACGCTGCCGCCGCCGGCGCAGAACGAACAGCAGGCGCGCAACCTGTCCGCACAGCAGGACAAACCGGCGCAGGAAGCGCCCGGACCGGCACGCTGATCGCGCTGCGGGAGGATTGAACGACGACGGCCGCAGGGCCGTCGTCGTTCCGGCGAATCGGGCGCCGGGGACAGGCTGGGACCCGGGTCATGTTCTGCGCAAAGCAGCGGTCGTCACCGCACCCGCGATCCGCGTATATTCCGCGCAGGTCATCGCACAGGGACGCCCGTGACCGATCGTCGGCCCGCGCCATCGCCGGCCTCATCGAGCCGGGCCCTGTGCGGACGAGACCGCCGAACGCCGCCCGCAGCCGACCACAGGAAGCCGTCATGTCTCCCCCGATGACCGCCGAGCCCATCTCGCCACCCACCCACACCGCAGAAGCGCTGCTCGAACGGCTGCTGACGCTGGTCCGCGACAGCCGCGACATCCAGGATTTCAGCGCCGCGCGCGTGCGTCGCGCCTTCGAGGTGGAATTCGTGTCCGACGAGGGCCGGCTCGGCTTCGGCGAACGCCTCAACCGCGAATGGTGGTCGTCGATCGAGCTGGACCCCGACGGCGCCTACGGCCCCAGCTTCGAACTGGCGTTCCGGCCCGACCGCAGCGGCACCTATCCGTCCGCGACCGGCATCTGCGGCTTCGACTACCCCCGTTTCGCCGCCGAACTCATCGCGATGGGGTTCGAGCACGAGACCTGCTACGGCGAGCACGGCCGCATCGTCCACGAAAGCTTCGAGCGCGAAGGCCTGTCGCTGACCGTCCACACCCGTGGCGAAGCCGACGAGCCGGCCGCGAAAATCACCCACGTCTGCGTGCTGCGGGTGATCGCGAACTGAGCCGTCGGGGCGGGGCGGCGCGTTAAACTGGCGGCATGAACACGCCCAACGATTCCGACGCCGCCACGCCTGTCGACAGCACGTCCGTCGACAACACACCCGCCGACACCACCCACTTCGGTTTCCGCGATGTGCCCGTCGCCGAGAAACAGAAACTCGTCGGCGAAGTGTTCTCCTCGGTCGCCGGCAACTACGACCTGATGAACGACCTGATGAGCCTCGGCATCCATCGGGTCTGGAAGCGCTACTTCGTCGCCACCGCGCAGGTGCGCCCGGGCGATCGCGTGCTGGATCTCGCCGGGGGCACCGGCGACATCGCCGCGCTGCTGAAGGACCGCGTCGGCGACGACGGCGAACTGGTATTGGGCGACATCAACGGCGCGATGCTGCGCGTCGGCCGCGACCGCATGACCGATCGCGGCAACGTCCGTGGTTTCGAGTACGTGCAGTGCAACGCCGAAAAACTCCCGTTCCCCGACGCCAGCTTCGATCTGGTCACCATCGCCTTCGGCCTGCGCAACGTCACCGACAAGGACGCCGCCCTGCGCGAGATGTACCGCGTGCTGCGCGTCGGCGGCCAGGCCCGCGTCCTGGAATTTTCCGAAGTCACCGCCGAATGGTTCAAACCGATCTACGACTTCCACTCGTTCAAGATCCTGCCGCAGCTCGGCAAACTGTTCGCCAAGGACAGCGACAGCTACCAGTACCTCGCCGAATCGATTCGCAAGCATCCGCCGCAGGATCAGCTCAAGGGGATGATGGAGGGCGCGGGTTTCTCGCGGTGTTCGTACAAGAATCTATCGGCGGGGATTGTGGCGATTCATACGGGGTATAGAACCTAGTTAGGTGCTGACCGAATGATTACGATAAGCGTCGAGAGGGGGCTCGTTAGGCTCAAATCATGGGATGACATGCTTGAAACACCAGGATTCAAGCGCGACATCGACCCGAAAAACGTTCAACTTAAAGAGATCATCGGCGTTTACGCTTTTGATAGCAAACAGCCATGTGGGTTAAAAAGTTGCCGTCAACCGCATGGCAACGGCTACTTGGTCACAACTACAGATGGACAGGTGACAAATCTTGGGAGCGTCTGCGGCAAGAATAACTTCTCTGTGACGTTCATTAACTTACGTAAAGTCTTTGACCGAGAATTCCGTGCTAAAGAGCGTAGGGAACGCTTAGAAAACATCAAGTCCAGACTGCCTAGCGTTATTTCAAGAATTGAATCTATCAAGGCTGAAGCCAGCCAGTTCTATTCGGCAATTCGTCATCTTGCGGGTGATTCTGGTTCAATGCCGCAGATCGTCGTTGAGTCCGTAAGAAATATGCGCCGCACCGGAGATGGCGCCATCCTGCAAACCCGCAGGGCTACGAAGAAAGAGCAAGATCTCGCGCTCGCAACAGGCAATGCACGTCAAGGAACGCCTTACCACGTGACAGAGATAGTTGGGCGCCTCAGTGGCATTGGTGCAATCGCTACAACCACAACACTCAGAAATACATTGCAGGACCTTGAGCCGGCCATTCGTAAGCTAGAGAGTGTCAGTGTAGAAACCATGAATGAAAAGGACGCGCGCCACATCGACAAGGTGACTGGCGGCCTAGACTCAAGACTTGATCAACTGCAACAAGCGGTTGACTCACTCAGGTCATTTGCTACAAAGCAAAATTTATCTCAGTTGGCTGTGCTGATTGAATTACAAAGTGATAAAAGGTTGTTCGCTATTTTCTTGGACTCTTTGCCCAGCGAGAAGTAGCCCGGTTAAGCGCAACGCGCGCACCCGGGACGAGTGGCGGAATGCCTCGCCGAAGTGCCCCGGGTGCGGCCTTTGGCCTTACCCGGGCGACGACATCGGCGGTGTCGTGCCGATTCGTATGCGGTGTAGCGCGTAGGGTGGGGTGAGCGCAGCGATGCCCACCATCGCGTCATTGCCGTCGCGGCAAGCGTTGAACCACGCCAACCTGATATCTGATGCATACGGTGGTCGTCGAAGGTGGGCATCGCTGCGCTCACTCCACTCTACGCATCACCGAGCCTGATGTTGAGGGGGCGACGTTGCTCAAACCCACCCGTAGCGCATGAGGTGGAACAACATCGGCGCAGCGAAAACAGTGGGGCCTGGGTACGGTGCCCGTCAGGGTTGCCATGCGTAGCTGAGTTTGAGGAATACGCTGCGGCTGAGATCCGTCAGCGAGTGCTGAATGTCGTCGGCATAGCCGCCGTGCGAGTAGCCTGCGAACAAACCCGTGCGCGGGTTGATCCGGTATGAGTACAGCAGTTGCGCGGCCAGATCGCGGCGGCGTGCGGCGATCGGGACGGGGTACCGCGCGGTGTCGCGTTCGACCTGCGTTCCCTGCACCGACAGGCGCAAGCGCTGTCGCGGGTTGAACTGCCAGCTGAAGCGGCCATCCAGCACGGCGACATCATAGGCGGTGCCGCCGTCACGCCGCAGCGATTGCGCGGAATAGCTCAGATTGACGTTGATGCCCTGTCCCAGATCCAGAAGCAGCGTCGGCTGCCATTCGCTGACGCGGCCGGTACGCGAAGCCAACAGATCGAGCTGATCGCCATGACGCAGTTGCAGGCCCAGCTTGACCCCGGGCAGCGGCGTGGCGGCGAGCGACAGCGTGCCCCAGCGTTCGTCGAACAGTCTGTCGTTCCAGAAGCGCACGCGGGCGAGTGCGCCGATGCCGAGCGTGGACTGCAGTGGACCGGCGATTCTCACGCTGGCTTCGAGTTCGCGTTCGAGCAGTTGGCCGTCGTATCGATGGGTGATGTCCCAGTCGGAGTAGAACGCGATGCTGTTGATCTTGGCGCCTTCGACGCCGTACCAGGTCCGGCCGCCACCGATGACGGACTTGTCGAAACCGACCTGACCGATGAAACCCAGGTCAGCGGTGAATCCCGGCGAGATGCGCGTATGGCCGAGGTTCGCCTTCCATTTGCTGTCGCCGTAGGCGTAGTTCAGCGATAGCGCGTTGCCGGCCGGCGCATCGTCGCTGCGCAACCCGACGGGGTAGCGCGAATCACTGCGCAGCCATTGTCCGGTGATCCTGTGCGCACCCGACTGCCAGCGGCCGTCGATGCCGGCGACGGCATTGCGGTAATCGTCGCCGCCGCGATAGGTGACGATGGCGCCGAGGCTGGCATTGGCATCGAGATCGTAGCGATAGCGGCCGATCGCCGCATCGGCAGTCTGGTCCAGCGTGAGGAAGGCCGAGCCCAGTATGCCGGGCACGAGTATCTGCGTGGCGGCATCGCGCGCCACCACGACGCCGTAAGCCTGGCGGCCGCTGCGGCCGGTCAGTCGCAGGCCGATATCCGGGTCGGCGATCTGACGGGTGTAGACGATCTCCAGCGGCGTATTGAAGTAGTCTGCGGATTCCATGAAGAACGGCCTTTTTTCAGGGAAAAAAAGCGCGAAATTCGAGCTCAGGTCGATCGCTGCGCTATCGGATTCGACCTGCGAGAAATCCGGGGTCAGGGTGCCGTTGAGGGTCAGGTTCGGCGTCGGCGCCCAGGATACGTCGAGGCCCGGGTCGATCTGGGTGCCCTCAGGGCTGACCCAGCCGCCGTTCGCGCCGCGCAGTTGGGTCTGGCCGAAGGTCAGCGTGGGTGTGATTTCGAGATTGTGTCCCTGCTTTACGTCGCTGAAGCCTTCGATCGTGCGCATCGCGCACAGATCGCAGGACGCGCCGCGTTCGCGCGGCTCGTTGAAATACACGTAGAGATAATCGCGCGGCCGGATGCGCATGAAACGCAATCCCCACCGCCGCGACGCCGTGCCGCCCTTGAAGCGCAGCGTCGCGAACGGGATGCGCATCTCGGCCTCGTAGCCGGACGCGGTGATGCGGGCGGCGCTGCTCCACAGTCCGTCCCAAGCGTTGTCTCCGTTGTCGGCATCGTTTTCGCGTATACCGTCGGCTTGAGCTCCGACCGGATTGACGAAGAATTCGTAGGCGCGCCGCTGATCGTTGAAAGTGTCCAGCTGCAGGCCGATGAAATCGTCCTCATAGAGCGCGTCCCGGTCGCGCAGGAAAGCGCGGATGCGGTCGGGTTCTGGATCCTGTACGACAAAACCGATATACAGCGCGTCCTCGGAATACAGGATCCGCGCGGTGGTACGCACGGCAGCGGGAATATTGTCGCCGGGGCTGTTTTCGTAGGCCAGCTCCACAATCTCGGCGCGGGCCCAGGCCGGGTCGTCCAGTGCACCGTCGATCGTGATGGCGGCGGCATCGTCGCCCGCCCTATCGATTTTCGGGATATGCAGCGCGCTGGCCGCAGCCATCGGAGAGAGGCCAGCGACCGCAATCAGCAGGGAAAAAATCAGCCAGCGGCGGGCTGAGCGATATCGGTCGTCCATGCCGCCAGAGTAGCGGCTGACGGGTTCGCATGGATCGTCCGGAAATCGTATTCGCAGGAGATGGAATCCATTTCATGGCCGCGCTGCGCCATCGGGCGGACGCCGCCGCGATCACCAACGGTGCTGCCTGCTCTGCGGGGACGGGCCGCTCAAATCCACCCATACCGCACAAGGTGGAAGAAGATCGGTGCGGCGAATACGACGGAGTCGACGCGGTCGAGGATGCCGCCGTGGCCTTCGATCATGTGGCCCCAATCTTTCACGCCCCGGTCGCGTTTGATCGCGGACATCACCAGGCCGCCGAAGAAGCCCATCAGGCAGATGACCAGCGCGACCAGTGCGGCTTCGAGCGCTGTGAACGGGGTGATGCCGTGCAGCGCTGCGCCGAGGACGGTGGCGCTGGTGACGCCGCCGATCAGGCCTTCCCAGGTTTTCGACGGCGACAGTTCCGGCGCGACCTTGTGCTTGCCCAGCAATTTGCCCCAGATGTACTGCAGCACGTCGCTGCCCTGCACCACCAGCACCAGGAACGCGATCAGCAGCAGGTTGCGGCCTTCGTAACCGGGGATGTTCAGCGTCATCAGCGCCGGCACGTGCGACAGGCAGAACACGCAGATCATCAGCCCCCACTGCACTTTCGAGGCGCGTTCGAGGAAGCGCGTGGTGTCGGCGCCCAGCGCGGCGAAGATCGGCAGCAGCAGGAAGGCGTAGACCGGGATGAAGATCGAATACAGCCCGTACCAGTCGATCCAGATCAGCGCGTACTGCACCGGCAGCGCGATGAAGAACGCCAGCAGCAGCACCAGGTGATCGCCGCGACGCGTGTAGCACAGGGTGATGTATTCGCGCAGCGCGAAGAACGACAGCAGCGCGAACAGCACGATCACGCCGCCCTTGCCCAGCCAGAACGCCGCCGCCAGCACGCCGACCATCCACCACCACGCGCGGATGCGGCTGTTGAGATTGTCGATGACGCCGTGCGGCTCTTCCGGCGCGTAGCGCAGTTTCAGGATCCAGCCGATCACCGAGGCCACGATGAGCACCGCGACCGCGCCGGCGAAGATCGGCAGCGCGTACATCGAAGGGAATGGGTTGTGCATCAGCGGGACTCCGGAAGATCGGACGAGATGCTGTTCAAAGGCGGGTCGTCGTCGTGCGTGTCGGGACGCAGCGCGAGCATCGCCGCGCGTGCGCGATCCAGGAATGCGGCCTTGTCTTCGCCGTCGATCCTCGGCAGCGACGCGCCGAAGGTGACCGTGCACAGCAGCGGGATCGGCACCAGCTGGCCTTTGGGCATGACCCGGGCGAGATTGTTGATCCACACCGGCACCAGTTCCGCGCGCGGGTATTTCGACGCGAGATGGAACAGGCCGCTCTTGAACGGCAGCAGCACCGCATCGGTGGTGTTGCGCGTGCCCTCGGGGAAAATGATCAGCGAGTCGCCGTTGGCGAGCGCGGCGACCATCTGTTCGATCGGGTCGGGACCCGCTTCTTTACGCTCGCGATCGATCAGCACCGCGCGGAACACCCGGCCGCCGATGAAGCGGCGCAGCGCGCTCTTGTTCCAGTAGTCGGCGCCGGCCACCGGCCGCGTGTGCCGGCGCAGCCACGGCGGCAGCGAGGCCCACAGCAGCACGAAGTCGCCGTGGCTGGCGTGGTTCGCGAAGAAGATGCGCTGTGCGGCGTTGGGGCGACCGCCGCGCCAGAACGCCTGCGCGCCGGTCAGTAAGCGCACAAAGCCGATGATCAGTGCAGCGACCAGTTTTTCCAGCATCGGTCCGTTGGTTCCCGTGTGCGGTTCGAGCAAGGATGGTAGCCGCGAATCAGGCAAACACAACCGCGATGCCCGTGCCGACCGCCATCAGCGCGGCGACGACGGCGTGGAACCGCCACAGCCGCCGGCTGCCTGCGAGCCTGTCGTCGAGCGTGCGTGGGCGCTGCGGCGTCTTGCGTACGCCGAGCATGGCCAGTCCGGCATCGAGCGCGGCGAGGTCGGCGATGCGTCCGTCGGCCAGATCCGCGAACAGGCCCGCATCGAAGCGCAGGCGCAGTGCGAGGTAGCGTTCGAGCGGCGTCAATACCAGGACCAGCAGGACGATGGCGATCGCATCCTCGCGCCAGGCCTGCACCACGCAGCCGAACGCGATCACGAGCGCGGCGCCCAGCGCCATCGTCCCGGGCGCCGACGATGCGCCGAGCCAGCGCGCCATCACCGCGCAGCGCGCGCGATCCTGCGTGTCCAAACCGCTCTCCAATCCGCTCGTCGTACTCATGCGTGCAGCGCGAGTTGCGACAGCGCGTGTCGATGCGCCGCGTGCAGCACCAACTGCGGGCGCTGGCCCTGCACGCGTTCGATCGCTTCGTCGGCGTGCTCCGCACGACCGGTGCGCAGCAGCCAGGCCGCGACCGCCGCCGCGCTGCGCGAATAGCCCAGCGCGCAGCACACCAGCACATCGCCGTCGTCGCGCAGTTGTGCATCAATGGCTTCGGCCGCTGCCGCCAGCTGCGCGGTGGTCGGTGCGATCAGATCGAGCATCGACACGCAGCGCACGGGAATTCCCTTCGGCGTGGACAGCTCGGCGCTGACATCCACGATCCGCGCGATGCCAAGCGCACGCGCCTGCGCCGCCGTGGGCATGCGTCCGAGCCAGACGCGATGGGCGATCCGCGCGGCCGGCGCTTCGCGCATCGTCCACAGCCGCGAGTTGATCCACGCGCCAAGCCGGTACGGCGCCAGCAGCCAGCGCGCACCGTGCGCGATGCGTCCGTCCGCATGCTTCTGGAATCCCGCGACGCCGAACACTGCGTAGTGCAGCGCGACCATCAGCAGCGCGACGCCGGGCCAGCACAGCCACAGCGCGATGCCGCCGAGCGTCGCGGTTCCAAAACACGCCGCCGCAGCGATGACGTAGAACGATGCCAAGCGCCACCGCTTCGGGTCGTCGGTGAAGCGCGCATGGCGCAGTGGACTCGAAGCGTCCAGCGGCCACAGCCACAGGCACAGCAGTCCGAGCAGCGCGCCGGTGGGAATGTCGATGAAATGATGCTGGTACGTCGTCAACACCGACACCGCGATGAGCAGCGACCAGCCGTGCAGCAGCCAGTGCCACGACCGGGGAATCAGGCGCCGGTAGAGATCCCACAGAATCACCAGCAGCGCGATATGCAGCGACGGTGCCTGGTTGAACGGTTTGTCGAAACTGGTCAGCGCCGCGAAGAACATCCCCGGAATGCCATCGCTGTCCGGACGCACGAAGGTGAAGCCGAGCGGGAACAGCAGGAAACAGCTCACCGCGACCAACTGCGCGGTCAGCAGCCGTCGGCCGTGCGCATGCACTTCGTCGCGCGTGCGGCACAGGAACAGCGACAGGCCGTAGAACAGATTGATCGACCAGTACGGAACGATCGTCCACGCGAGGAACGGCACGCCGCGCTCCCAGTCGTACACCACCGCGCCGACATCGCTGCGCTGCGCCGAGAGATGATTCGCGAAGCCGTAGCTCAGATAGAAGAACGGCGCAAGAAAGACCAGCCAGAATGTGGCCTGTTTCCATGGGCGGCCTGCCGACGTTGCGTTCACCCTTCGCGCACCGCCAGCGATACGGTGAAGATGCCGAACGCATCGATGCGTTGTTCGAGCTTGCGGAAGCCGGCGGCTTCGACGAGTTGGTCCATCTCCGCCTGCGTGCGTCGGCGCATCACCCACGCCTGGCCCTGACGGTGGCTGGTCAGCGCGCGCGCGATCAATTCCAGCTGCGGATGCCACGGTTGGCCGGTGTAGACCAGACAGCCGCCCGGCGGCACCGCTGCGGCGATGCCTGCGAGCGACGCGGCGACCTGATCGTTGTCCGGAAACAGTTCGTAAAGACCCGACACCACCGCCACCGTTGGCGTGGGCGAGACTTGCGCCAGATCGTCGCGATCGAACGCATCGCCCTGCACGAACTGCGCGATGCTGTAGAGGCCGCGTTCGGCGATCAGCGCGCGGCCGTCGCTCACGTTGATGTTGCTGTAATCGCGCAGCAGGATCGAATCCGGCTTGATGCCGCTCGTCGTGATCGCGTCCAGCACATAGCGGCCGTGCCCTGCGGCCACGTCCATCACCCGCAGCGGCAGTCCGCGCGCATGGACGCGCGCGAAGGCCTTGCGCAGCAATTCCTCGACGTGGGTCTTGCGGATGCGGATGCCGCGCCAGCCGATCGAATCCAGATAGGTGCGATCGATGGCGACGCCGATCAGCGGCACGCCCTGCGCCTGGTTGCGATAGACGTAATCGAGCGTGCTGCCCGAGTCGAAACCGGTGGCGTGGCCCAGTGCGATGCCGCGCGACAGCCGGCCGCCGAGTTTCAGCGATGCCCGCGTGAGCGCCCAGTACGCGCCGCGCGGCGTGTACCACGGCAATGCTGTGCCCAGTGCGCGCGATTCGTCGGCGGTGTAGCCGGTGCGGTGCGCATCGCGCAGCGAAACCGCTGCCGGCGGGTTGTCGAACAGACCGAGCACGAAACTGCGGATTCGATCTGTCGCCTGCTTGCGGTCGCGCTCGCCGAGGGTGTCGTGGAAGAAGCCCGGCAGCACATGCTTTTCCTTGCGCGCGCTGGTCAGGCGTTCGAAGAAACGATGCTGCGGCGCGTGGTGCACCACCCAGTCGCTGCCCGAGATCAGCAGCTGCACCGGCAGGGTGATCGCGGCGGCATCGGCGACGACGCGGTCGGCGGCTTCGTACAGGCCCAGCAGGATGTTCACCGAGATCGGCCGCGAGATCAGCGGGTCGGTGCCGTAGCTGGCGATGCGCTCGGGATCGTGGGTGAGGAACTTCGCCTTCACGTAACTGTTGACGAAGAAATTGCCGCGCAGCTTGCGCATCAGCGCCAGACCCGGCCGCGCGAACGGCACATAGAGTTTGACCTTGAACGCAGGGGACGCCAGCACCAGCCCGCGGATCTTCGGCGCGTAATCGTGCGCCCAGGTACTGGCGAGCACCGCGCCCACGCTTTGCGCGATCACGATCAGATCGGCGATCTCGACGCCGTGGATGGTGGCGATGTGATCGACGAAGGTCTGCAGGTCGCGCACCGAGGTCGCGAAATCCGGGCTGTCGCCGCGCACGCCGGGCGAACGTCCGTGGCCGCGCATGTCGTAGGCGAAGACATCGAAATCCGGCAGCGCGAGTTCGTCGGCGAGATGCGCCATCCGTCCCGAGTGCTCGTGGCCGCGATGGATCAGCACGATGGCGCCGCGCGCGTCGCCTTGGGCGGGCCAGTGGCGATAGAAGAGCGCGACGTCGTCGTGGGTGGTGAAGCTGTGTTCGGTGCAGTGTCTGGTGGCCGACATGGGAGTTACGTGTTCCTCACGGAGGAGAAGCAATTGGGTGGATTCCGACAACGAAACACGCGGTGTCGGGAGCGCGGCGGACGCGTTGCCCCGCGATATTCGTGGAGTATCGAAGTTCGATACCGACGGCTCAAGCACGCTGAGCGGCGATCGGTGGGTCGGCGCGGTGGTCAGTGCGCTTCGCGCAGACCATTGCGCACGCGGCGCACGATGGTCCAGGCGATCAACGCGCACAGCGCGGGAAACAGCCAAGCTGCCCACGCCGGCAGCGAACCCGCAAGACCGATCCACAGGGCGATGGCGCCGAGCACGAAGGCGCGGTCGCTCTTGCCCATCGGGCCGTCGTAGCGGCGGGTCGCACCGAGGGTGGGCCCGAGCGCGCCCGCGAATTCGCTGAGGCCCGCCAGCACCACGAACGTCGCCACCCACACCGGCGCGAAGGGTGCGACCGCCGCGAACGGCAGCGCGAGCGCAGCGTCGGCGATCACATCGGTGAGTTCGTTGAGATAGGCGCCGAGTTTCGACTGCTGGCCGAACTCGCGCGCCAGCATGCCGTCGATCGCGTTGAACGCCATCCGCAGGAACATCCACAGCGGCACCAGCAGAAAGGCCCCGCTGCCGGGGGCGGCGGCATACAGCCATACGCCAAGCCCGACCGAGATCGCGCAGGCGGCCAGCGTGACCTGGTTGGCGGTGACGCCGAATGCGTGCAGACGGCGGACGACGGGCCGCAGCAGCGCCTGGAATTTGGGTTTAAGGGCGTAGATCGACATGGCGGGGCCATGATTCCACAGACATGGCATGCGATGCCAACGCGCCGCCGCATTGCATCGAGGCGGCGATCCGGGCAGGCTGCGCGGATGTCGCCCCTGTCCTCAATCGTGTCCTCCCTGTTTCTGGCCGCCCTGTGCGGGGCTGCAGGCATGTCGCATGCGCAGGTCCACGGGACCGGCGATTATCTGCAGCGCATGGATACGGATGCCAACGGCAAGGTGTCGCTGCTCGAGTATCAGGATTGGCTGAGTTACGCCTTCGACAATATGGACCGCAACCGCGATGGTCTGCTGGCGCCGGAGGAACAGCCCGGTGGGCGCGGCAAGCCGCTGACCCGGGAGGCGCATCGCACGCGCGTGGCGGAGATGTTCAAACGCCAGGATCGCAATCGCGACGATGTGCTCGACGCGAAGGAACTTGCGGCGCCGCCACAGGGAAAATAAGCGGGGTTTCCTGGTGCGTGCGGGTGGCATCTCTGCGCAGGATTCATTCTGGCGAAACGGTTTTGCATATCGGCGAGCCATGGTGTGCAGGCTTTACCCGCAGATCCTGAAGCGCTCCCAGGTTCTTTTCGAACGACTGCATCCATCCGGCACGCATCCACGTATGCGCCGCCTCCGCAAGAGAATTCCGATTTTATTTATCAGCACTGCATCCAAACGCTGCAACGCCGCGTAACTCTCCGCGTACCGGTCTTCCGCGCAACCCCAACCCTCCCCAGCGCGGAGGGCCGGTCACTCCCCATCCCCCCGGAGAACTTCCACGATGAATATCAAACTGCTCTCGGCCGCGCTGGCCACCTCGATCGCGTTCGCAGGCGTCGCCCTTGCCGGAAATCACGGCGGCATGCACGACAACCCGATGGTCGGCGGCGCGGCGATGCTGCCCACCAAGGACATCATCGACAACGCAGTGAACTCGAAGGACCACACCACTCTGGTCGCCGCAGTGAAAGCCGCCGGCCTGGTCGAAACACTGAAAGGCAAAGGCCCGTTCACCGTGTTCGCGCCGACCAATGCCGCGTTCGCCGCATTGCCCGCCGGCACCGTCGACACGCTGCTGAAGCCCGAAAACAAGGCAATGCTCGCCGGCATCCTCACCTACCACGTGGTGCCGGGCCGCATCGACGCCGCAGCGATCGCCGCGAAGATCAAGGCCGGCAAGGGCAACGCCACCTACGCCACCGTGCAGGGCGAAACGCTGACCTTCAGGACGATGGGCAGCGACGTCACCGTTACCGACGGCAAGGGCAACCGCGCCAAGGTCACGATCGCGAATGTCTACCAGAGCAACGGCGTCATCCACGTCATCGACAAGGTGCTGCTGCCGAAATAATCGACTGCATCAATGACGCAACGATCCAGGACGCCGTGCTTGCGCACGGCGTCTTTTGCGTTTCAGGCTTCTTCTGCCGGCTCTTCGCTGCGTTCCTGCTGCTGCATCCGCCACAGCTGGGCGTAGTAGCCGTCCTGCGACAGCAGCCCTGCATGATTTCCACGCTCGACGATTTCACCCTTGTCCATCACCAGGATCTCGTCCGCGTTCATGATCGTCGACAGGCGGTGTGCGATCACGAAGGTCGTGCGGCCCTGGGCGATGCGATCGAGTTCCGACTGGATCGCCTGCTCTGATTTCGAATCGAGCGCCGATGTCGCTTCGTCGAAGATCAGGATCGCGGGATTCTTCAGCAATGCGCGGGCGATGGCGACGCGCTGCTTCTCGCCGCCCGACAGTTTCAGGCCGCGTTCGCCCACTTCGGTGTTGTAGCCATCGGGCAGGCCGACGATCAGTTCGTGGATATGCGCCGCACGCGCCGCGCCCTCGACCTCCTCGCGGGTCGCGTCCGGGCGTCCGTACAGGATGTTGTAGTAGATGCTGTCGTTGAACAGCACCGTGTCCTGCGGCACGATCGCGATCGCCTTGCGCAGCGAATCCTGGGTGTAATCGCGGATGTCGCGCAGCACGCCATCGACATCCTCGATCGCGATGCGTCCGCCATCGATGTCGTAGAAACGATAGAGCAGTCGCGCGAGCGTGGATTTGCCGGAGCCCGAATGCCCCACCACGGCGACGGTGCCGCCGCGCGGCACTTCGAAGCCGACATCGCGCAGGATCTCGCGGCGCGGGTCGTAGCCGAAGCGTACGTGCTCGAACACGACTTTCGGCCGATCCGCGCGCAGCGGTACCGCGTCGTCGCGATCGCGCACATCCATGCTTTCGTCGAGCAGACCGAACAGGCGTTCGAGATTGGTGAACGCCTGTTTCACTTCGCGGTACATCATGCCGAGCAGATTCAGCGGCGCCGACAGCTGCAGCAGCACCGCGTTGACGAATACCAGTCCGCCGATGGTCATCGTGCCTTCGACCACGCCTGCGGCGGCGCGCCACATCATCGCGGTGACGCCGAGCGAGACGATGGTCACCTGGCCCAGATTCAGAAGCCCGAGCGTCTTGCGGCTCATCACCTGCGCTTCCTCGCGCTCCTGCAGGCTGATGTCGTAGCGGCGCGCTTCGTGTTCTTCGTTGCCGAAATACTTGACGGTTTCGTAGTTGAGCAGCGAATCGACCGCGCGCTCGTTGGCGCGGGTATCGGCCTCGACCGCGGCGCGGTAATAGCGCGTGCGCCATTCGGTGACCATGAAGGTGAAGACCATGTACGCCGCGAGCGTGATCAGGGTGATCGCCGCGAAGCCCCAGTCGTACATCCAGACCAGCACGCCGGTGACCAGGGCGATCTCGAACAGCGTCGGCAGAATGGTGTAGATCATCCAGTCGAGCAGATCGGCGATCGCCGAGCCGCCGCGCTCGATGTCGCGGGCGACGCCGCCGGTGCGGCGGGCAAGATGAAAGCGCAGCGACAGCGCATGCAGATGACGGAACACCTGCAGCGTCACCCGCCGCGACACCCGCGCCATCACCCGTGCGAACACGATCTGACGGACTTCGGCGAAGAAGGTCATGCCGACCCGCGACGCGCCGTAGGCCAGCAGCAGACCGACCGGCAGCACGAGCAATGCCGGCTCGGTCCTGATGTCGAGCGTATCGACCAGTTTTTTCAGCACCATCGGCACGGCCAGGCCCGCGATCTTGCCCGCGACCACCAGCGCCAGCGCCAGCAGGATGCGTCCGACGAACGGGCGCAGGTAGGGCAGGATTTCGCGCAGGATCTGGGTTTCGCTGCGCGCGTGCGCCGGAGGCGGGACCGGGACAGTCTCTTGCGGCTGCGGATTCGCAGCGGCGACGGGTGGGGAAGTCATCGCGTCATGATGGGGCCTGCGGTGCCCGATTCAAAGTCGCGCCGAAGCGCTGCGCGCGCAGGCAGGACATCGACGCATGCGTGCGATCATCGCCATCGTGAATCGACCGCCACGCGGACGATCTCGCAGGCGCAACCGATGCCGCCTTCGACGCCTCCTGATTCCTGTCCCGATCTTCGTCCTGGTCTTTGTCCTCATCCGCTGGAGAATCCGATGTCCACCTTCGATCTGTCCCCGCCCAGCGACGCGCAGCGCCAGACGCTCGCCGCCGCACTGTCGCCGGAAGAGCGCCGCGTGCTGTTGTCGCACGGCACCGAAGCGCCGTTCTGCGGCGTGTTCCTCGACAACAAGCGCGAAGGCGTCTACGTCTGCCGCTTCTGCGGACTGCCGCTGTTCCGCTCCAACGCGAAATTCGATTCCGGTACCGGCTGGCCGAGCTTCTTCGCGCCGTTCGACGAAGCGCATATCGGCCGCGTCCGCGATGTCAGCCACGGCATGCTGCGGGTCGAAATCGTCTGCAAACGCTGCAGCAGCCATCTTGGCCACGTGTTCCCGGATGGCCCGCCGCCGACCGGCGAACGGCACTGCCTGAATTCGGTGTCGCTGGGCTTCGTCGGCGCCGACGAGGCGTTGCCCGACCCGCTGCAGCGCGATGAAAACCCGGGATAGCGCCGCTTCGGCTAGGCCCGCATCGGCCGATTGCGTATGCTGTCGGCCACTTTCGCCACCCGTTGCAGCGCCATGACCGACACGCTTCCCGACCGTCTTTCCAACGACCCGCGCAGCCCGCACTACGACGCCGAATTGCTGGAACGCGGCATCGGCATCCTGTTCAACGGCGTGGATCGCACCAATGTCGAGGAATACTGCGTCAGCGAAGGTTGGGTGCGCGTGATCGCGGGCAGGGCGCTCGACCGTCGCGGCCAGCCGATGACCATGAAGCTCAAGGGCACGGTCGAACCCTACCTGCGCAACGCGGAGTAATCCTGCGGACGGCTACTTCGCCGTCGCGCCGCCCAGATTCCGCGACAGGAATGCGAGCAACTGCGTGTAGAACTCGCGGCGATGCGCTTCGATATAGAAACCGTGGCCTTCGTGCGGAAAGTAGAGACTTTCCACCGTTGCACCCGCCGCTTTCAATGCTTTCTCCATCGCTTCGGTGTGCTCGACCGGCACGACCCGGTCCTTGCCGCCTGCTGCGAGGAACACCGGCACCTTGATCCTGCCCGCGAGCCCGGTCGGCGAAATCGCCGCCATGTCTTCGCGCCTGCCCATCCAGTCATCGGCCCATGCCTGGCCGCTGCGGCTATCGCCGGCAAGCGCCTTGTGGCGTTTCACCATGTCGTAAACACCGACGTAGCCGGCCGCACAGCGATACAGCCCGGGTTCGGTCGCGGCGCCCATCAATGCCGCGTAGCCGCCGTAGCTGGCGCCGTAGATGCAGATGCGCTCCGGGTCGGCGATCTTCTGCGCGATCGCCCAGCGCGTCGCGTCGGTCAGATCGTCCTGCAGTTTTCGGCCCCATTGCTTGGCGCCCGCATGCAGGAAATCGCGCCCGTAATTGCCTGAGCCGCGATAGTTCACCCGCAGCACTGCGTAGCCGGCCTCGGCAAGCATCTGCGTCTCATCGTCGAACCACCAATCGTCGAACATGCCGAACGGACCACCGTGCGGCAGCAGCACCAGCGGCAGCGGCGTGCCGGGCTCTTTGCCAAGGGGCAGGGTCAGATAACCATGCAGTTTCAGGCCGTCGCGCGCCGCGATGTCGACGCTGCGTGCGGGCGGCCGTTGGGCCGGATCGAACCACAGCCGACGACTGAACACCGGGTCGACTTTCTTCGCGACGGTGTCGTACAGATAGAAATCACCCGGGTTGCGGTCGCTTGTGATCGCAAACAGCAGCAGACGCCCATCGCGCGTGGCCGAGGTGAGAACGGCCGTATCGCCCGGGAAAGCCTTCTCCATCCGGCCGTAGTATTTCGCGGTCTGCGAGGCCGGATCGAAGAACCGGGTGCGGGTACGCTCGTGCATGTACAGCGCACCTGCCGGCGCGTCGCTGTCCGCAGCGGAAAGAATCGCAAAAGGATCCACATCCGGATCGCGCAGCAATTCCGTGCGCGTGCCGCCGTCGATCGCCATCGCCACGATCGCGTCGGGACCGGTCTTGTGCTCCACCTGCAGGTACGCTGTGCGCTCATCGGCGGAGAAACCCAGCGCGACTTCGATCACACCGCTGACCGCCTCATCGTTGATCAGCCGCCACGGCTTGTTGCCCGGATCGCGGTAATAGAGCTTGACGGCATTGTCGGGGCCGGCGCCCAACGCGAAACGCGCGTTGCCGGCATGATCGGTCGTGAAGCTCGCGCGACGCACCGGCGCCGCGGACACCGGGCTGCGCTTGCCGGTGTAGACATTCATTTTTTCCAGTGAGGTTTCCGGGTTGTCGTCGTAGGGAATCACCCGGATCAGCACGTTGTCGTCATCGCCACGCAGATCGTCGTGCATGAGCGCGAAGGTGTAATCGGTCGGCCCGGTCAGCCAGCGCGCGCGGCTGCCATCGGCATCGACCGCGACCAGTTGTCCGGTCGGCGACGGCGTATCGTCGCGGCCGTATTTCCTGGCCATGCTCGCCATCACCCGGGTGTCGTTGACCCACCAGAAGTCGTCGATGACGGTGTCTTCGCGATCTTCGATCTTCGCCATCGGCTTCTTGTCGGAACGACGGATCACCACAAGGATCGTGCGATCCGCAAGCGGCACCGTCGCTGCGTAGTACTCACCGGTCGGCGAGATCTTGATCCGCTCGTAGCTGTCCTTGCGCAGGAACGGCTGCAGATCGACCGTCGCGGCAGCCTGGGCTGCAACAGGCAACGCTGTCGACAGGAAAAGCGCACAGCACGACAGCAGGACAGCGATCGATTTCATGATGAATGCGCCCCGTGCGCTGAATCCCGTCGGCTGAGGATACGTGAACGACCTCAGGCCCACGATCCGGTCGCCGGCTGCGCGGCGCCGATCGAACGCAGACGGGCCGGCAAAAAGCCGGCCCGTCGTTCGAAACGGTGGGAGAGGATTACCAGTTTCCCGGAGGATCGGCGGCGAAGCCGCTCGGGAAGGCCTGCGGCTGGCCGCGACGGCGATCATCGTAGCGGTAGGGCCGCGGCATCACGCCCATCGCCACCAGATTGTCGACGTCGTCGTAACGCATCTGAACGACCTGGGCCGGGGTGCGCGAGGCGCGCACGAAGTCGGTACGGCTGACCGGCGACCATTCGCGCGCGCCGTGGCCGGTGCCGATGCTCTGGCCGACGCCGTTGGCGGAGTCCGATGCGACGGATTCGGACGCACGGCGGGATGCCGGCGGCGCACCTGCAGGCGCGGCCTTGCTTTCGGCACGGCCGGCCTGGTCGCGGTAACGGTTGTCGCGGTCGTATTCGCGATCGTCGCGGCCGATCGGCGCCGGCTGGTAATACGGCTGCGGCTGCGCGCGTTCGCGGAACACCGCCACGCCGATCACGCCGACGTTGTCGGGCCGGCCGGTGCGCGCCGCGTAGCTGTCGGGCAGATCGGTGAAATAGAACTGGGCGACGTCCTGCCAGGACTTGCGCCAGCCGGTGATCTCGGTGCTCTGCCACGGGCCCAGCACGTAGCCGGTCTGGCTGGCGGCGGCGGTCTGGCCGCTGACCGCATTCACGCCGTCGACCGACAGCACCACGAGCACGCGCTCGCCGGTGGTGTTGGTCATGCGCACGCTGTAGCGGTGGCCGGGGACGCCGGGCACCCAGTCGCGACCGCGATGGCGGTATTCGGGCAGCCATTCGCCGGTGTCGCGGTCGACGATGTCGACATCGACCAAGGGCTGCGCCGACAGCGAGCTGCAAGCGGTGGTGGCGATGAGTGCGGACAGCAGCAGGACGGTCGGGCGCAACATGACGGGGCTCCGTGAGTGATGGGTGTCCGAAGTGGACACTCACCATGAACGCCCCACGCCGCCGGATGGGGTTTGCGCCCGCTTCGACAGTCCGGCTGCAGGATTCAGCGGCGGGTAAACTAGCCGGCCAGCTCTTCCCTATCCGGCCCCATGACCGTCACCCGCGTCCTCACCGGCATCACCACCTCGGGCATTCCGCATCTGGGCAACTACGTCGGCGCGATCCGCCCGACCGTGGCCGCCAGCCGAATGCCGGGCACCCGGAATTTCTATTTCCTCGCCGACATGCATGCGCTGATCAAGGTGCAGGACCCTGCGAAAGTACAGCGCTCCACGCTCGAGATCGCCGCGAGCTGGCTGGCCTGCGGGCTGGAACCGGACAACGACCGCGTGTGGTTCTATCGTCAGAGCGACGTCCCTGAAATCGCGGAGTTGACCTGGTTGCTGACCTGCGTCGCCGGCAAGGGCATCCTCAACCGCGCGCACGCCTACAAGGCCGCCGTCGACAAGAACCGCGCCGAGGGCGAGGACGACGATTTCGGCATCACCGCCGGCCTGTTCATGTATCCGGTGCTGATGGCCGCCGACATCCTGATCTTCAACGCGCACAAGGTGCCGGTCGGGCGCGACCAGATCCAGCACATCGAGATGGCGCGCGATTTCGCGCAGCGCTTCAACCATCTCTACGGCGATCACCTGGTGCTGCCCGAAGCGGCGGTGGAGGAACACGTCGCCACGCTGCCCGGTCTCGACGGCCGCAAGATGTCGAAGAGTTACGACAACACCATTCCGCTGTTCTGTTCGCGCGAACAGCTGAAGAAGCTGATCTTCTCGATCGTCACCGACTCGCGCGCGCCGGGCGAAGCGAAAGACACCGAAGGCTCCGCGCTGTTCCAGCTGTATCAGGCGTTCGCCAGCGCCGAAGAAACTGCGGCGATGCGCGCGGCGTTCGCCGACGGCATCGGCTGGGGCGATGCCAAGCAGATGCTGTTCGAGCGCATCGACAGCGAACTGTCGCCGATGCGCGAACGCTACAACGCTTTGATGGCGCAGCCGGAGAAGATCGAGGCGATGCTGCGCGAAGGCGCTGCTGCGGCGCGCGAACGCCATGGCCTGCCGCTGATGCGGCGATTGCGCGAGGCGGTGGGGTTTCGGGATTTGTCGAAGATGCCAAGAATCCTCGAGGTTAAGGCCTCACTCTTGGCGGGCCGCGCTTTTGTCACTGAAGATGGCGTCCCGCCAAAACAACCAAGCATCAAACAATATCGCGATTCGGATGGGCGCTTTTATTTCAAACTAGTGGACGGATCTGATCGCATTTTATTGCAAAGTCTAAGCTTCGAAAACCCTAAAGAAGCCGGTAACTGGGTATCGAAAATGAAGAATGATGGACACTCTTCGCTAGCTTTGATTAACAATCTAATCGAACCAATCGATCAAACATTGGAAAACCAGATATTTGTCGCTCTGGATGAAATTAGAGAAATTGAAATTCGTCGCATTGAGAAAAAGAACAGCTGATTGATTGCAATTTTTACTTTGAAAGCGAGCCAATGCCTACACCGCTTGGGCAGTAGAATCTTGATTTATGTTTCCTCGTTTCGTCTGGAATGAAAATCAAGAAGAGGCAACTCGCTTTCGTCTTGTAATGGAACAAAAGCTCGGGGCTGAAGCCCCTCCTACAAAGGCGATGTGATCTCGGCATGAACCCACTGATCGAATACAACCTCGCGCTGGTCCTGTTCCTGCCCTGGTTCCTGATTCTCGGCGTGCTGTACTGGATCTATCCGCGACAGCCGCGACACGCCGCGCGCGTGATGTTCGACATCGCGGCGCTGACGCTGTCGGTCGTCGCGTTCGTGGCCAGCATCCACTGGTCGCACGACAACGCCAGCAGCAGTCACGGCAGGATCTGGCCGCAGGTGCTGGCGGCGTCGCTGGGTTACGGCGTGTGGCTGGCGGTGATGACGCTGGCGTTCTTCGTGCGTCGCGGGTGGTTGCGCAGTCGCGCGCCATCCTCGATATCGCGATCCTGATCAAGCACTGCATTCCTCCCTTTCCTCTTTTCGATCGAGCCCGATGACGTCATCCCTCTGCGATTCCGCCGCGCGTCTGCGCGAGGTGGTCAAGACCGCGACCGTCGGCATGGTCGGCCGCGAACAGCTGGCCGAACTGATCGTGCTGGCCGCCGTGGCCCAGGAACATCTGCTGGTCATCGGGCCGCCCGGCACCGCCAAGAGCGCGATCGTGCGTCGGGTCGCGGGCGCGCTGGGCGGGCGCTATTTCGAATATCTGCTGGGCCGCTTCACCGAGCCGTCGGAACTGTTCGGGCCGGTCGATCTGCGCAAGCTGCGCGAAGGCGTGGTCGAGACCGATGTCACCGGCATGCTGCCGGAAGCGGACGTGGTGTTTCTCGACGAAGTGTTCCTCGGCTCGACGGCGGTGCTGAACACGCTGCTGGGCATCCTCAACGAGCGCCGCTTCCGTCGCGGGCAGACCGTGCACCACTGTCCGCTGCGGGTCTGCGTGGGTGCGGCGAACGCGCTGCCCGACGACGAATCCCTGGCCGCATTCGCCGACCGCTTCCTGCTGCATCTGTTCGTCGAACCGGTGCCGGACAACCAGCTGGAAGCGCTGCTCGCCGGGGGCTGGCAGAGCGAACGCCTGCCGACCGCGCACTGCGCCGATCTGTCCCAGCTCGGCGCGCTCTGCGATGCGGTCGCCGCCGTCGAAATGGGGGACGCGCGCGGCGCGCTGGCGGCGGCGGTGCGCCAGTTGCGCGCTGCAGGCCTGACCCTGTCCGACCGCCGGATCGTGAAGGCGCAGCGGCTGGTGGCTGCGGCGACCGTGCTGGCCGGCCGCCAGCGCGCGACCGAAGCCGATCTGTGGCCGCTGTTCTACGTGATGCCCACCCAGCAGAGCCAGCTGAGCGCGCGCGAAGTGCTGCGCGACCGGCTGGCGGTCGCGGCCAATCCCACCCTGCACGCGGCGGTGGAACTGGCCACGCTGCAGCCGATGTCGCGCGTGGCGCGGCTGGTGGATGCGGCGAAGAGCTGCCTCGACGGCGGCCACGACCGCGCGGTGCAGACCACGCTCGCGGAAGCGCTGCTGCGCGAGATCGACGCGAACTTCACCGCCGATGCGTTGCCGGAGGTTCTGGCCGAACAGCGGGCGCGTCTGCTGGCGACGGTCTCGGCTCCGGCCTGATCGACGCCTGATCGACGCAACGGCCGCAGCACAACGATGCACTGGATCTGGCGCCGCGAAACCGATGTGCCGCCCGCGATGGGCGTGGTCGGCTGCGGCGACGTCGCGCGTGCGCTGTTCGCGAAAGTCGAGGCCATCGCCGCCGCACAGACGACGCCGCAATGGCAGGTCAGCGCGCATCAGGATCTGCTGGTGCTGACCGGAAACACCGAGACATTGCCGTGGGTGGACGGCGCGCGCTACATCGCACCGCGCGCCGACGCGCCGACCCTGTGGCTGCCGACGCTGGAGCGTCCGGAGATCGCGCTGGACCTGCTGGCAGCGGCGATCGCACGCAAGCATCCGCAGCGACCGATGCTGCTGTGGCCGCAGCCGGCGCAGCTGGTGCCGCTGCACCGGCTGCTGCCTGCCGATGCGGCGGTGCTGGCGCGGATCGCCGCGCACTGGGTGTCCTGATGTCGTCTTCCGAACAGCCGCGCCTGGCGTTGCCCGCACCGGCAGACGCGGTCGCCACAGCCGCCCCGATCGCCAAAGCCACCCCAAGTCCGATGCCGATGCCCGTGGCGCTGCAGCCCTGGCGGCAATGGCTGGAATGGCTGGAGCCGGAGCAGGTCGGCGCCGTGGGCGATCTGCTGCAGCGGCTGCAGTCGGCGATGGGTACGTTTCGCGGCCCGCAGCAGCGCGGCGAACACGAACCCGCCGGGATCGACGAACTGCGGCGGCGCGGGCCGTATCACCGGCTGCTGCTGAGCGAATGGGCGATCGCCGATGCGGCGCCGGACGAATTCCTGCGCCGCGCGAGCAGCGGCGAGCATCTGTTCCTGTCGCCACGCTACGAAACGCGCAAGGTCGACGCGCGGATCGTCGCACTGTTCGACACCGGCCCTGCACAGCTCGGCGCCCCGCGTCTGGCGCACATCGCACTGTGGATCCTGCTCGCCCGGCGCGCGCAGGAAGCGGGCATCGCCTTTTGCTGGGGCACCGCTGCGGAGCCCGGCGCGCTGCACGACGCCGACAGCGCCCGGCAACTCAAGCAGTTCCTCGCCAAGCGCAGTTGGACGCACGCCGACGCCGCTGCCGCCAGCGCCTGGCAGGGCGCACTGGCCGACGATCGCCGCACGCCCGGCGAATGCTGGCGGATCGGCGCCGCCTGCGGTGACGCGGAGGACACGACCGCATTCACGCACCAGGTCGACATCCAGCGCGAATGGCTTGGCGCGCTGGCGGTACGGATCGTCGGGCCGGGCGGGCGGCGCGACGTCGCCCTGCCGCTGCCGCCTGCGGGCGCGGCGGCGAAACTGCTGCGCTGCCAGTTCGCATTCGAGGTGGCGGCGGTCGCGGAAACCGGCAGCGATGACGATGTCGAGAAACTCTCGCTCAAACAGCCGCCGCTGATCGGACCAGGCGGCGAGCGCATTGCGGTGGCGCTGCTCGCGACCCAGGCCGCGATGATCTACACCCTGCCGAAGCGGGAAGGCGAGACGCGGGCCGCGACCCGGTCGATGCAGTGGACCAGCGGTCGCGAGCTGATGTGCGCCGTGCTCGGCCAGAAGCACTTCGGCGGCATCATCGCCGACCCGGACCACCTGCATTTCTGGAAGATCGACGGCTTCCGCACGCGATCGCGACCGCCGAATGAGCGTTTCCAGGCGCCGCCCGGACAGGCGCACTGGCTGTCCTGCGCGTGGCTCAGCGGCGGCCGCAAGCCGCATCACGTGTATGTGCTGGACCAGGCCGGACGGCTGCTGTGCTGGCAGGGCGAACAGGCCGGGCAGGCGCCGGCGCTGGCGGAGCAGATCGCCGACCACGTCCTTGCGATCGCGCGCGCCGACGGTGAACGGCTGATCTTCCTGCGCCATCGACAGCAGCGCGTGGAGCTGGTGCTGCGCCGCCGCTTCGGCGACGACGCCGGCACCGTGCTCGGCCATGCGGCGGCGCCCGAGGAGCCGGAGCAGGCTTTCCTCAACGGCCGGGTCAGCCGCAGCGGCTGGAACGGCGCGTGGTGCATGCCCGATGCCGGCACGACGCTTCGCGGCGGCGGGCGGTGGTCGATCCATCCCGCACGCCACGACGACGGCCCGTGCCGGCAGATCCGGGTGCAGATCGGCGCGCAGTGGCGGGTGTTCGGGCTGGTGACGATGCCGGGAAGCTGGGATCACGCTCTGGTCGCGCTGTCGCCGGACCGCCGTCGGCTGTCGCTGATCGGTCCGGCCAGCCATGACGTGCTGTACGGCGCCGACGTGCCGATCGCGACCGTCAGCGTGGCCACCGATTGCGATGTGATCGCGCTGGTCACCGAACATCGCCGGCTGGTGGTGCTGACTCCGGGCGGAGAGAAGCCGCTGGCATGGTCCGGCGAAGGCGAGGTGCTGGATGCGGACTGACCCCGCTACCGGCACGGTGCATCTGCCGCTGTGGTCCGGCATGCGGCCGGTGTCCGCGCTGTGGTTCGATGCCGCGCGATTCCCTGCCGAGGCGCGCGCGCAGCGGATGCTCGGGTGCTGGCGCAGCGGCGCGCAGGCGCTGCGGTTCGCGGATGGCGATCTGCTGCGCTGGCCGAAGCCGGAGTGGCTGGCCTGCGAATCCCTGCCGGGGTTGCCGCTGTGCCTGATCGGCCACGGCACCCTGAGCAGCGCGCCGCTCGGGAGCAGTGAGCTTGCGGCAACCCGGGGCTTCGATCTGGTGCTGGTGCGCGGCGCGCAGGCGATCGGCCTGCGGCTGGGCGACGGCGCGGCGCTCGATCTGTCGGCGTGGATCGAGATCGGCGAGTACGCCCTGCACGACACCTTCGACTGCAGCGCTTCGATCAAGGCGGCGTCGATACCGCGCCTGAAAGGCCGCGACGTGCGCGAGGTGCTCGGCGATGCCATCCCGCCGCCCAGCGCCGAACGCGAGGCCTTCGTCAAACGCGCGATCGCCGCCGACCACGCCCAGTCCCGCGATCATCGCAGCCGACCCGGCCAAGGCATCGGCGGCACGCTGCTCGACAGACTGACCGGCTGGCTCGGTGCCGGCGCGGGTCTTGTCGCCGGCATCGGCAGTGGATCGGCCGCCACGCAGCGCAGAGGCGTCCACGCACGCCGCACACCGCAGCGCCCGTCGGCGTGGCGCGAGGCGCTGACCCGGCTGGTCATCGCCACGCGGGCGTCGCAGCTGATCGGCTGGCGTCAGGGCGCCTACCTGCGGCGGATGATGAAGTTGTTCGACGAAGGCGACCTCGGCGAAGCCCTGCGCCACGCACTGCCGATCGACAGCACCGGCGCCTCGCTGGGCCAGTCGTTCAGCGCGCCCGGTCGTCGCCAGGATCTACGCCTGGGCGGTGCTGGCGACGCCAGCGTGAACCTGAATCTCGGCCCGGAGATGCAGCAGCATCTGCGCGAGATGTACCGCAAGACGTTCGAGCGTCTCGACCGTCAGGGACGCATCGACGAAGCGGTGTTCGTGCTCGGCGAACTGCTGAACGCGCGCCAGGAATGCCTGGACTATCTCGAACGCCACGGCCGCCATGCGCAGGCCGCCGAACTGGCGCTGGCCTGGGACATGCCCACCGCGACCATCGTCCGCCTGCTGCTGCTCGCCGACGACTGGGAGCGCGCGATGCAGGTCGCACGGCGCGACGGCCAGTTCGGCGATGCGGTGCTGGCGCTGGAAAAGACGCGGCCGGAGCTGGCGGTCAAATTGCGGCTGCTGTGGGGCGAGGCGCTGGCCGATCGCGGCGAGTGGCTGGCTGCCGTCGATGCCGTCTGGCCGGTGCCGCAGGCGCGCAATCTCGCGATCGAATGGCTGCGGATCGCCGAGGAGGGCGGCGCCGCGCTGTCGGCGCGCGCGCTGGTGCGCCGGGCGGAAAAGCTGCCGGATACGCTGGAGAAGTACGGCGAGCGCATCCGCGCGCTGACCCTGCCCGGCGAGGGCGAACAGGCCGAGATCGCGGCCGCTGCGCGCAGTGCCCTCGCCGACGCGCTGCTCGACGTCAAACAGCGCAATCCGGCGGTGGCCGGCATCGCCAACGCGCTGCTGCCGGCGATCGCCGCCGACCGCGCCGCAGGCCGCAATGCGCTCGGCAAATCGCGGCTCAACAAACTGCTGAGCCTCGGCGGCGACCCCTATCTCAAGGCCGATCTGCCTGCCTGGCAATTGCCGACGGCGAGCAAGCGCACCAGCCTGTGGTCGCGCGACACGCCCGCGCTGCACGCGGCGCCCGCCGCAGGCCTGGCGCCGATCCACGATGTCGCCCCGCTGCACGACCAGCGCTATCTGATCGCGCTCGGCGAAGCCGGCGTGCTGATGGTCGATGCGCGCGGCCGCACCCTGCAGCGCTATCCGGTGCCGGCCGATGCGCTGGTGATCGCCGACAACGGCCGCGTCGCGCTCGCGGTGGCGCGGCGCGAAGCGCTCTCGCGGGTCAGCCGGCTCGATCTGGTCCGGCACACGGCCAGCGATCTGGGCTCGCTGCGGCTCGACGCCCACGCGCGTGAATTCGACGGCGCGGCCTGGAGCGTGATCGCGGACAACCGGATCCTGGTGATCGACACCGCCAAATCGCTGCGCGATGTGGTCTGGCATGTCGGCGATCTGCCGGGCCGGCTGGTGGCGGTGCGCTACATGCCCACGTTCGAGCTGTATCTGCTGCGCACCGCGCACGGCTTCGAGCTTTGGACCTACACGCTGCCCACGCGCCGGCTGGGCAATCGCGATGCGATCGAGATCGACACCGATCTGCCGGTGCTGCTGATGCCGTTCGGCCGCTTCGCGCAGCCGCAGATGGAGCCGCCGGCCGGCGATGCGGTGCGGGTCGGTTTCACCACCTTCGGCGGCCGCCACGGGCTGGAAGTGAAACTGCCGCAGGCCGAAGGCGCCGCGTCCGCAGCCATGGCCGCCAACGACATCCAACTGCACTGCGACGCCGCGCAGCAGGGGCTCGTGTTCGCCGTCGCCGGCCCGTCGTTCACGCAGTTGGCGCTGTGCCGGCTCGGCGACGGCGCAGCGGTGGCGCGGATGGATTGGGCCGCCGGTGTGGTGCCGCAGTTCCGCGAATCCGGACAGCATCTGCTGTTCTTCGACAGCGAAGGCCGGGTGCTGGATCTGGGCAACGATCACGACACCCGGATCGCATTCAGCGTCTGCTAGCGGCGGCCTGCAGCACCCGGCGGCACCGTGCTCGAGCCAAAATCACCAGTCGTTCGGCGCCGCGCCGCGCTCGGGATGTTTCATCCGCACCACGCAAAACCGCTGGCCGGTGGGCGCTTCCATCACGCACCAGGTGTGGACGTAAGCGACACGCTTCGCGCCGAGCGCTTCGAGGCGTTCAACTTCGGCATCGATATCGTCGGTTTCGATATCCAGATGCACGCGCGAGGGATGCGCGACCTTCTGCACTTCGATGTGCAGATCGCCGGGACCGTCGTCGAGCTTGGCGTAGGTTGCGGATTCTTCCGGCGACAGTTCGCCGATCGGCAGACCCAATGCGCCGCTCCAGAACCGCGTGGCGGCGTCGAGATCGTCGGTCTGGCAATCGATGATGAATCCGGCGAGGCGGCTGCGATGGCTCATGGCGATGCGCCTCAACGACTGCGCTTGCGCGGCGGCGGATCCTTGACGGCCTCGTGCCGCGCGTCTTCTTCGAGTTTGCGCTGCTGCGCCTGTTCGCGCTCCAACGCCTCGATCAACCGTCGATGCAGCGCCTGCACCACCAGCGCCTGATAGATCGGATGGATGCCGCCGTTGCCCAGCGCCATCCACAGCATGTCCTTGTCGGCAGTGTTGGCGAAGATCGAGACGCGCTCGAAATCCTTCAGTTCCGGAGTCTTGCGGTCGCCGATGACGGCGACGAATTCGCTGTATTCCATACGCCGCTCCCGTTGAGCGAAGGATCAGAAGACGGTCAGACCGACTCCCACCACATCAGGAATTCGTGCCACAGGCGCTTGAAGAAGCCGGCTTCGACCACGCCTTCCACCGCGACCAGCGGCGCTTCGATCACCGGCTTGCCGTCCAGCATCACCCGCACCGTGCCGATCTTCTGGCCGGCCTTGATCGGCGCGATCAGCGTCTTGGGCACGTCCATCAGCGGCTTGAGTTCGGCGTAGCGGCCGCGCGGCGTGCTGACCAGCAGCGGCACTTCAACGCCGAGTTTCACCGCGTCGGTCGTGCCTTTCCACACTTTGTGCGTGGCGATCACGATATCGGGCTGGTACAGGCGATGGGTTTCGTAGAAACGGAAGCCCCAGTTGAGCAGCGCCAGCGAATCGACCGCGCGCTCTTCTTCGCTCCTGGCGCCCATCACCACGCTGATCAGACGCTGGTCGCCGCGCTTGGCCGACGACAGCAGACAGTAGCCGGCGCCGGAATGATGGCCGGTCTTGATGCCGTCGACCGATTCGTCGCGCCACAGCAGCAGGTTGCGGTTGCGCTGGGTGATCGGGCCGACGGTGAATTCGCGGATCTTGTTGTAGCTGTATTCCTGCGGGAAATCGCGGATCAGCACGCGGCCCAGGATCGCCAGATCGTGGGCGGTGGAGTAATGGCCTTCGGCCGAGAGGCCGTGCGCATTGACGAAATGACTGTTCTTCAGGCCGATGCGCTTGGCGTAGTCGTTCATCAGCGTGGCGAACGCCGCTTCGCTGCCTGCGGTGTGTTCGGCGAGCGCGATCGCGGCGTCGTTGCCGGACTGCACCACCATGCCCTTGACCATCTCGCTCAGGGCGGCGGTCTTGTTCACTTCGAAACCGCTGTAGCTGCCCTCGGTGGCGGCGCCGCCGGTGCGCCAGGCGTTCTCGCTCATCATCACCTTGTCGTTCGGCTTGATCCGGCCGGCCTTCAGCTCCGCCGCGATCACATACGAGGTCATCACCTTGGTGATGCTCGCCGGCTCCAGACGCGCGTCGATGTTCTCGCCGGCCAGCACCTTGCCGGTGGCCTCGTCCATCAGCAGCCAGGCTTTGGCGTTGGCCGGTTCGGGCGCGTCGGGAATGCTCAGCGGCGGTGGCGCGGGCTGGGCGGCATCGGGTTTGGGGGCTGGCGCCTGGGCCAGCACCATGCCGGTCATCCACACGACGCAGGCGCTTGCCAGCAGCCACCGCATCGCATCCTGTCGCGTCTTGCCGTCAATCTTCATCGAATCGTTCGCTCTGCAAAGGCGCCTCGGGCTTCCGGCAGCGGAAGTCCGGTCGAGCCGCCATGGATACATCAGGACAGCCGCCTAGTCTGAAGCAAGCGGCGTAAGATTCCGAGCGGTCGCGGATATCGCGCCACCACTCCGTCCGATTCCTTTCGATGCGATCGAGCGCGTTGAATCGCGCGCGTTCGACCGCCTCCGATCATTCGCGCACGATCTGCACCGATCCGAAACCAAGATCGGCCGCGCGAGCCGAAAGTTCCTGCGCCCGCGTCGCCGGCACCGGGCCGATCCGCAGGCGCCACACCGGCTGGCCGTTGACCGACGCTTCGTCGATCCGCAGCGCATCGAGCCCACCGGCCTGCAAGGTCTCGCGCGCCCGCTCGGCATTGTCGCGGGCCGCAAACGATGCCAACTGCAGCAGCACGCGATCGCCCTGCTGCGCGTTCGCGACCGGCTGCGATGACAATGGCCCGGCCGTCGGCGACTTGTCCGGTTCGGGGGCAACGGCTTTGGCATCACCGGGTTTACCGGCGGCGAAACGGATGCCCTGGCTCTGCATCCATCGCTCGAATTCATCTGCCGACACCGACGTGTCCGGCACCGTGGGCCGCTGCGGCTCGACCGGGGATGGCGGAGAAACGCGGGCGGTGCGTTCGCTGCGGCCGGCGCCACGTCCTTCGTCCGGGGTCAGCGCGCGCACTTCGACCCGCGCCGTGCCCTGTTTGGTGAAACCCAGCTTGGTCGCGGCGGCATAGCTCAGATCGATGACCCGGCCGGCGTGGAACGGGCCGCGGTCGTTCACCCGCACCACCACCGATTTGCCGTTGGCCATGTTGGTCACCCGCACATAGCTCGGCAGCGGCAGCGATTTGTGCGCGGCGCTGAAGGCGTACATGTCGTACACCTCCTGGTTCGAGGTCAGGCGGCCGTGGAATTTCTTGCCGTAGAACGAGGCCATGCCTTCTTCGACATAACCTTCGGCGGAATCGCGGATCTGGTAGCGCTTGCCGAGCACCGCGTAGCTGCGATTGCCGACGCGCGAACGCGGCTCGTCCTTCACTTCGGGCTCGGGAATCGCGTCGATATCGGGAATCGGGTCGGGCACGCTGTCCTGGATATGCGGCGCGTACAGGCCGCCGGCCACGTAATCGCCGCGTTTGCCCGGATCTTCCGCCGCCGGTGCATACGGCGAACGCTTCGGCGCTTCGGCGACGTGCGCGGAACCGGCGGGCGTATGGCTGGCCTGCGACGGCGGATCGGCTTTTTTCGGCGCGGTGCCGCAGGCGCTCAACGCCGACAGCGATACACCGAGAACCGCCGCGCGCAGCGCGACGTTCACCGCTGCGCTCCAGCGCGGATCGCCTGCGCCAGCTGATGCACGGCGAGAGCGTACATCGGCGAACGGTTGTAGCGGGTGATCACGTAATAGTTGCGATAGCCCAGCCAGTATTCGCGGCCGGCCTCGCCGTCGAGATTCACCACCGTCGCGCCTTCGGTCGCCGTGTCGCCGGGAACCGATTCGCCGGGCATCGGCCGATAACCGCGCGTGGCCAGGGTCTGCAGCGAATGCACGGGTTCGAGATTTTCGGGCACGAATTCCGGCTGCTGCGCATCGAAACTTGCGCGTGCCACCACCGGGCCGTCGGCCTGCCAACCGTGGATCACGAAGTAGTTGGCGATCGACGCGAACACATCGGGTTTGTGGGTGAGCAGATCGCGGCGGCCGTCGCGGTCGCCGTCCTTCGCCCACAGCCGGTAACTCGACGGCATGAACTGGCCCATGCCCATCGCACCGGCGTAGCTGCCCTTCAGGGTCAGCAGATCGAGCTGCGGTTCGTCCTTGCTCAGCGCGAACGCCTGGGCGAGTTCGCCCGCGAAGAACGGCGCGCGCTTGGGATGATCGAACGCGAGCGTGTACAGCGCATCGAGCACGCGGTAGCTGCCGGTGTTGCGGCCGTAGAAGGTTTCCACGCCGATGATCGCGACGATGTACTCGGCCGGCACGCCGGTCTGCGCGGCCACCCGTTCCAGCGGCTCGCGATTGTCGCGATAGAACGCGACGCCGCCGTCGATGCGCGCGGGGGTCATGAAGATGGTGCGGTAATCGCGCCAGGGTTTCACCGCCTCGGCCGGACGGGTGATGGCATCGATGATGCTCTGCTTGTATTCGGCCTGCGCCAGCGTGTCGCGGATCCGCTGCGGGTCGATGCCGTAGGTCGTGGCCGTGTAATCGACGAAAGCGGCGATGCGCTGTTCGCGCGGGATCGCCGGATCGGTCACCGACGGCGGCGCCACCGGGCGTTCCTGCGGCTGCGGCACTTTCGGCAGCAGCGCCTCGGCAGGCGCGGGCGGCTTGGCGGCCGGTTCCGGTGCGGCGACCAGCACCGTGGGTTTCGGCGGCGGGGACTGGGTGGCGCAGGCCGTCAGCGCGACGCTGATGGCAATGACGGCAACACGGGGGAATTCACGAAGAATCAAGGGCTTGCGCCTCGTTTTGCAAATCAACTTGGAGAGGGTAGCACGCGATCAAAAGCGGTCCTATCCCGCTGGTTCAGCTTGTCGACCGGTGTAGGCGCGGCCCGGCGAAGCCTCCGTTATGCTGCCGCCTCGATTCCCCCGCCGCGACGCCCATGCCCCACACCATCACCACCACCGAAATCTTCCTCATCGCGATGACCATCATCTTCGCGGTGCCGTATCTGATCTGGCGGGTCGGGCGCACCGATTACTTCGCGCCGCTGGTGGTGGTGCAGATCATCACCGGCATCCTGCTCGGGCCCGGCGTACTGGGCGCGGCGTATCCCGATTACTACGCCTTCGTGTTCAACAAGGACGTGGTGACCGCGCTCAACGGCGTGGCGTGGTGGGCGGTGATGCTGTTCGTGTGCATCGCCGGGATCGAGCTGGACCTGCGCAAGGCCTGGGAGCATCGGCGCGAAAGCACGATCACCGCCGGCCTCGCGCTGGGCACGCCGCTGCTGTTCGGCTCCGCGGTGGCGGTGGGCATGCTCGGGTTCGACGGCTGGATCGGGCCGAACGGCATGACCTGGCAGTTCGTGGTCGGCGTGGGCATGTCCTGCGCGGTGACCGCGCTGCCGATCCTGATCCTGTTCATGGAAAAGATGAACATCCTGCGCCAGCCGATAGGCCAACGCATCCTGCGTTACGCCAGCATCGACGACATCGCGATCTGGGGCGTGCTGGCGATCGTGCTGATGGACTGGGTGCGGATCGGGCGGCAGGCGGGCTTCCTGATCGCGTTCGCCATCGCCTGCGTGCTGTTCCGCAAACTGATGCGCAGGCTGCAGGAGCGCGACCGCTGGTACGTCATGCTGATCTGGCTGGCGATCTGCGCGTTCGGCGCCGACTGGGCGGGCCTGCATTTCATGGTCGGCGCCTTCCTCGCCGGCGTGGTCATCGATACCGACTGGTTCGAGCAGGAACACATGGATCAGCTGCGCCATCATGTATTGCTGGTGATGATGCCGGTGTTCTTCCTCAGCACCGGCCTGAAGACCGGCTGGAGCGTCGGCGGCGCGACCGTGTTCGTCGCTGCGGGCGCGCTGCTGCTCGCGCAGCTCGTGGGCAAACTCGCGGGTGTCCATCTCGCCGGCCGCATCCTGAAATGGCAGCCGGGCGAAGCGTCGATCATCGGCTGGCTGCTGCAGACCAAGGCGCTGATCATGATCATCTTCGCCAACGTGCTGCTCGACAAAGGCATCATCACCAGCGCCACCTTCACCGCGCTGCTGCTGATGGCGGTGGCCAGCACCATGCTCACCGTGCCGATGGTGGCGCCGAAGCTGCAGCGCATGCGCGCATTGCTTGCGCGCAGTGCGTAAGCTCCATTCCCGTATCTCCGTCCTGCCCGAAGGAACGCCCATGACCGCTTCGCCCCGCTGCATCGCGTTATGTTCGGCGCTGCTCTTCGCCATGCCCGTGTTCGCGCATGCTGCCGAACAGGTGCGCGTTCCCCTCGGGTTCAAGGTGGGCGACGTCGCGAGCTACGACACCGAATCCGTCGTCCGCGACGCCGCGAAAGGTGCGACGAGCGTCCGCCGCATCACCGACCGCACCCGCATCCGCACCGACGCCGGCGACGACCATGGCTACGCGCTGACCTGGACGACGCAGGACAGCCGGATCGAAGCGGTGGAAGGCGATCGCAGCATGGTCGACACGATCGCGCCGATGTTGGACGAACTGGATGGCATGGAGGTCGTGATCGAACTGGACCGCAGCGGACAGTATCGGCGCGTCCGCAATCTGGATGCCGTGCTGGCCAAGATGCGCGCGGCGATGCTGCCGATCTTTTCTGCGAATCTGCCGAACCTGTTCAACGATGGCGATTCCAAAGTCGCCAAATACGATCGCGACGCCGCACTGGCGATCGCGCGCGAAAATCTGGAAGCGTCGATCGACAGCATCATCACGCCGCAGGGTGTCGAGACGATGTCCAGCGCGCAGGCGAAAGCCATGACCGCATTCGCCGGCAAAACGCTCGTCGTGGGCAAACGTTATCGCGACGACGAACCGATGGCGTCGCCGACCGAAGGCCGGCCGCTTCCGGCCAGCCGCGAGTATGCGCTGAGCCTGGTCGATGGCGATCCGGATCTCGCGCGCATCCGCTGGACGCACACGCTGGACCCGCGCGCCAATGCGAAGGTGCTGTGGACACTGGTGGACGAACTGGTCGGCTCTGCGGAGTCGGATGCGCAACACGACGGACGGCCGAACGATCTGGTCCTGCGCGAAGAAGGCATGCTGCTGTTCCGTCGCGATACCGGCGCGGTGGACATGCTGCAGACGACGGAAATCAGCCGCTACGGCACCGCGCACGACGAGAACGATCGCTATCGCATGCGCCGCAGCGGGATTGCGCGCACCTGGGCGCAGGAAGACGCCGCTAAACCCTGATCGATCGACAGCGGCGACTCAACGACTTCGACACAAGCACCGCTACTCAAGCACTGCTGCTCAGCGTCGGTAGTGCAACAGTCGTCCGCGATACGGCGCGCGATCGGTGTCCTCGAACGCACAGCGCGCCTCGTCCACGCGATAGTCCTGATCGTGCAGCGCATGGCTCAGCGGGTTGCCGAAACCACGGCCGGGATCGGTGATCATGATTTCCGCGCCGTCGCGGGCATGCCGCTCCAGCAGTGCGGCCAATTGCGCGACGTGCCTGTGTTCGTACAGCACATCGCTGCCGATGATCAGATCGAAGCGCCCGAGCACGATATCGGCCGTCAGCCACGGCAGGTCGTGATAGGTCACGATCGGCAGCCCGTTGCGCGCGGCATTGCCGCGCAGGAACTGCTCGGCGAGCGGGTGATGATCGCTGGCGGTGATGTCCGCGCGTCGACGCTGCAGCACCAGACTCGACAGGCCCAGGCCGCAGCCGATTTCGAGGATGCGCTTTCCGGCGACATCGAATTCCACCATCGCCGCAGCGAGGATGCGGCCGGCCGGCCAGAGCTGACCGAACAGGCACCACTGCGCGGAGCTGATGCCCGCACGCTCGGCCAGGCCATCGGGATCGGCGTATTGCTGCCGGTCGGCCAATGCACGGATGCGGTAATCGTCTCCGGACAGGCTGACATCGATGAGGCGGGTGCGGTATTCCGCACCGGGACGGTCGTCCGGCATGCGTGCTCCAACGGTCGTTCCGCGATGGCGGCGACCTTGCGATGGGAGCGAGACGGGCGACGGAAACCGGCCGGACGTGGCGCGCGTGCGTTCGGAAAGAGGCACCGGACACGGGTCATGCTACGCGTAAAGCAGTGGTTCCGTGCGACGCATTAGAATGCCGTTCATGCCCCGCCTCCTGCCCACGCTGTGCCTGATCGCGCAGTGCCTGATCCTGTCGTGCCTGCCGCTGTCGGCGCAGGCGCGCACGGTCTATCGCTGCGTGCACAAGGGCACCGTAAGCCTGTCCACCGCACCGGAGCCGGGCTCGAAGTGCGAACCGAAGCAGATCGACGACAGCGCGGTGCAGACGCCCAACCTCTGGGGCGAGATGGGCGTCTTCAGCGGCACGCTCTACGAGCGCGATCAGGACGGCAAGCTCGTGTACGGCACCCGCAACCTGCCGGGTTCGCGCGTCTACCTGCGCTTCACGGTGGAAACGCCGGAAGGCGAACCGGCGCACGAAGGCCTGGGCAAGGTCGACACGCCCAAGCTCGACCGCCACGCGCGCCTGTTCAAGGCCAGCGCGAAGAAAACCGGCGTGGAAGATGCCTGGCTGCGCGCGATCGCGCATGCCGAAAGCGGTTTCGACGAAAAGGCGGAATCCCCCAAGGGCGCGCAGGGCGTGATGCAGCTGATGCCCGCGACCGCGATGGAATACGGCGTCACCGACGCCTTCTCGCCCGCGCAGTCGATCGATGCCGGCGCGCGTTATTTCAAGATGCTGCTCAAGCGCTTCAAGAACGACCCCGCCTTGGCGATCGCCGCATACAACGCCGGCATGGGCGCGGTCGCCCGCTACGGCGGCGTGCCGCCCTACAAGGAAACGCAGGCGTATCTGGAGAAAGTCCAGCTGCTGTATCGCGCCTATCGGGCTGCGCTGTCGCCACCGCCGCTGCGTCCCGCCGACGCGGTGCCGATGACCGACAAACTGCGCACCACCCTGCCGTGAACGACACGCCGCACATCCTCATTCCCATTCCCTGCAAGAGCATCGCACCATGACTCGCGACATCAAACTGGTCGGCTTCGACGGCGACGACACGCTGTGGCGCAGCGAAGACTATTACCGCGAGGCCCAGGACACGTTCGAGCGCATCGTCGGCGGCTACGTCGATCTCGACGACGCCCACGACCGGCTCTACGCCGTCGAAAAACGCAATCTCGCGCTGTTCGGCTACGGCGCGAAGGGCATGACCCTGTCGATGATCGAGGCCGCCGTCGCGATCACCGATGCGCGTATCTCCGCGCAGGATCTGCATCGCATCGTCGAGCTGGGCAAGTCGCTGCTGCAACATCCGGTGGAACTGCTGCCGGGCATCCGCGACGCGGTCGAGGAGATCGCGCGCGAACGTACGGTCGTGCTGATCACCAAGGGCGATCTGTTCCATCAGGAAGCCAAAGTCCGTGAGTCGGGCCTGTCGGATCTGTTCCGGCGGATCGAGATCGTCAGCGAAAAAGATACCGCCACCTACACCCGGGTGCTGGCGGAATTCGCGCTGGCGCCGGAGCAGTTCGCGATGATCGGCAATTCGCTGCGTTCGGATATCGTGCCCGTCCTCGAACTCGGCGGCTGCGGCGTGTACATGCCCTATCACGTGACCTGGACGCACGAAACCGAAACCGCGCCGCCGTCCGCAGTGGAGCGCCTGCGCAGCGTGCAGCAGCCTGCGCAACTCCCGGCGGCGGTGCGTTCTCTCATCGCCGGCTGAGCATCCCCACAAACCTCCGGGCGCGCCGCCCGCCGCCAGCGGATCGTGCGACCATGCCGCCGTCATCTGCTGGACTTCCCGCCATGCGCAAACACATCGCCACCGCACTGCTCGCCCTCGGCCTCGCCGCCGGCAGCGCCCACGCGCAGGACTTCACGTTCGGCTGGAACCCGCGCAGCGGCGACGTCTGGGTCGACACCTGGCTGGGCGACATGAACCGCTACGGCAACCGCTATCGCGATCCGTTCGTCGACGAACTGGTGCGCTATCACGCCGCGCCGCGCGATCTGGTGGTCGAGCTGCTGACCCGTCGGCGCTGGGCACCGGGCGATGTCTACTTCGCCTGCGCGCTCGCGAACCTCAGCGGCCACCCCTGCCGCCACGTCGTCGATCTCTGGGAGCGCGACCACAGCCAGGGCTGGGGCGCGATGGCCAGACGCCTCGGCATCAAACCGGGCTCGGCAGAATTCCACCGCCTGAAGCGCGGCATGGTGCCGACCTACGACCGCTGGGGCCGTCCGATCGAACTCGACCGCGATCTCGATCGCGATTTTCCCGGTCGCGGCAAGGGCCACGGCAAACACCGCGACGACGGTCATGACGACGATGACCGCCGTGGCCGCAGCGACGAGAGCCATGGATCCAAAGGCCGCCGCAAGGGCAAAGACAAGGACTGACGCGATGTCCGCTCCGCTGGTCACCCATCGCGGCGGCTGTCATTGCGGTCGTGTCCGTTTCGAAGTCGATGCGCCGGCAGCGGTCGATGCGCTGGACTGCAACTGTTCGATCTGCCGGATGACCGGTTTCCTGCATCTGATCGTGCCGGCCGCGCGCTTCCGGCTGCTGGACGGCGAAGATGCGCTGACCGAGTACCGTTTCAATACCGGCGCTGCGCGGCATCTGTTCTGTCGTTACTGCGGTGTGAAGGCGTTTTATGTGCCGCGCAGTCATCCCGATGGTTACAGCGTGAATGTGCGTTGTCTTGATGCGGGGACGGTCGAGAGGGTGATGGTGACGCCGTTCGACGATAACGATCGCGATGCGGCGACCGCTGCCGTGGCGCATTTGTCCAAAGACTGAGGCAAACGCCTCACATCGCGACGCCAGACGTTTCCTCGGTCAGCGTCGCCGTCGGGCCATCCCCCAACATCTGCTTCCACGCGAAATACATCGCACCCGCAAGAAACGCGACGAACACACCGTTGCCCAGCGAATTGATGAACAGCATCGCCGTGTCCCCGCCGACCATCGCGGCAATCGCGCCGAGAATGCCCAGGGCCACGCTGAACGCGATCATCACCACGAAGCCCATGATCAGGAACAGCAGCAACGCCATCAGGTTCTGCGTGCAGGCGCGATAGCTGCGCTTCATCGCTTCCAGCAGACGCACCTCGGTGAACATCATGTCCGGGACGATGGTGAGCGTGAAGAAAATGGTGCCGAAACCGATCGCGAACACCACGACGAGCCACAGGAACAAACGTCCCAGCGGCAGCTCCTCGATCAGGCCGGCCATGAGGTTGGGGTCGATCGCACCCTTGGTCTGCGCCTCGGTCTGCAGTTTCACCGAGAGTTCCAGCAACTTTTCGACGTTCGCCTGGCCGACGATCACGTACAGCAGCGCGAAGCAGACCAGCAACACGGCGACCTGCGGCAACAGCGTGCTGATCACGCGCCCGGCGCGGCCGGTGCGGATCGCTGCGAGCAGATGCGCGGGCGAGGCTTCGCGGCCTTCGTCGACTTCGTGCGCCGCGAAAATCATCCCGGCGATCAGCAGCGGGCCGATGATGAAAAAGATCAACTGCAGTGCGCCGCCCACGGCGGGCATGGACTGCATGCTCAGAATGAGCGCGAACGACAGACCCGCATAGATCAGCGCCAGCAGCCCGAACCCAAGCGGCGATTTGCGCAGCAGGCGGAACGCGCTGAGCAACCATTCCGCACCGGCGGCAGCCGGGACCTTGCGAATTTCCATCGTCGTTCTCTTGGCAAGTGTGGATCAGTGGCCGCGCAGTGTAGCGGCGTGGCGCACGAAGCGACGCAGCACGCCGCGCGCCTGCGGGGTCGGTTTCACGTCCTTGGCCATGCGCTGGTGGCACTGGCCTTCGCGCTGCAGCGCATCGCGGCGCGCGTGCACGTAGCCGCGCATGTGGTCGACGCTGAATTCGGGGTGGAACTGCAGGCCCCAGGCGTGATCCCGCCAACGGAAGGCCTGACAGGCGTCCTGGTCGGACCGGGCCAGCACCGTGGCCCCGGTCGGCGGCCGCAGCACGCTCTGCAAATGGCTGACCTGCACCGGGAAACGCGCCGGCAGCGGGCCGAACAGCGGGTCCTCGCCTGCGTGTGGGTGCAGGTCCACCGCGACCGTGCCCATCTCGCGTCCCTGCGGGTTGTAGTCGACTTCGCCGCCCAGCGTGTGCGCCAGCAGCTGGTGGCCGTAGCAGATGCCCAGCACAGGCATGCCCGCGTCCAGCCGGTCGCGCAGCCATTCGGCGGTGCGTTCGCTCCAGGAATGGCGGTCGGTGACCATCGAACTGGAGCCGGTCACGATCACGCCGGTCAGCGCTTCGCCCTTCGAAGTGCGGCCTCCGGCCGGCAGCGCTTCGCCGGCCTCGACGTTCACCGTATCGGCCTGATCCGCCGAGAGCCCTGCGGCCACCCGGATCCAGTGCGGGAAACGGCCGTGGCGGCGCAGGGTATCGATCGGCTGTCCGGTTTCGACGATCAGGAAACGGCGGTGCGGGTGGCGGGTCATGGCAACGGGTTCGGGGCGGGCGACGCTGAGCGCGCCGCAGGGCGGTGGGGAGTGCCGCTTATACTACCCAGTCCCCACACCGCCAGCGCCTTTCCATGCAGGGACCGACCTTCCAAGAGCTCATCCAGCGTCTGAACGCCTATTGGGCGGCCCAGGGCTGCGTGCTGATCCAGCCTCTCGACCTCGAAGTCGGCGCCGGCACCTTCCATCCCGCGACGTTCCTGCGCGCGCTCGGCCCGGAGCCGTGGAATGCGGCCTACGTGCAGCCTTCGCGCCGCCCCACCGATGGCCGCTACGGCGAAAACCCCAACCGCCTGCAGCATTACTACCAGTACCAGGTGGTGATGAAGCCCAATCCCGACAACATCGTCGAGCTGTACTTCGATTCGCTGAAGGCACTCGGCGTCGATCCGCTGGTGCACGACCTGCGCCTGGTCGAGGACAACTGGGAATCGCCGACCCTCGGCGCCTGGGGCCTGGGCTGGGAAGTCTGGTTGAACGGCATGGA
The DNA here is from genome assembly GCA_017302135.1 of Lysobacterales bacterium. GTDB lineage: Bacteria > Pseudomonadota > Gammaproteobacteria > Xanthomonadales > Xanthomonadaceae > Lysobacter_I. The sequence goes on from JAFLDZ010000008.1 coordinate 104,140, forward strand.
AGTCACCCAGTTCACCTATTTCCAGCAGGCCGGCGGCATCGAATGCAAACCGGTGCTGGGCGAGATCACCTACGGTCTCGAACGCCTGTGCATGTACCTGCAGAACTGCGACAACGTCTACGACCTGATCTGGACCGTCGGCCCGCAGGGCGCAGTGACCTACGGCGATGTCTTCCTGCAGAACGAACGCGAGCAGAGCGCCTACAACTTCGAGCATGCGAACGTCGAAGAACTGTTCCATCGTTTCGACGCCTGCGAAGCCGAGGCGCTGAAGCTGGTCGAAGTCGGCCTGCCGCTGCCGGCCTACGATCAGGTCTGCAAGGCCTCGCACTCGTTCAACCTGCTCGATGCGCGCCGCGCGATTTCGGTGACCGAACGCCAGCGCTACATCCTGCGCGTGCGCAAGCTGGCGCAGGCGGTGGCCGAAAGCTATTTCGCGCAGCGTGTGAAGCTCGGCTTTCCCGTGCTGAAGGACGAGACGGCGCGTGCGGCGCTGGGTCTCGCCGCGCTGGGTGAACAGGCCGCTGCATGATCCTCATCGGCATGTTCGACTCGCCGTTCGTGCGTCGCGTCGCGATCAGCATGAGCCTGCTCGAACAGCCCTTCGAACACCGCGACTGGTCGGTCGGCAAGGATTTCGACCGCATCCGCGAATACAGCCCGCTCGGCCGGGTGCCGGTGCTGGTGCCGGACGAGGGTGAAGCGCTGACCGAGTCGGCGATGATCCTCGAACACCTCGACGATCTGGTCGGCCCCGAACGTGCGCTGATGCCGCCGCGCGGCGCCGATCGTCGCGACGCATTGCGTATCCTCGCCTTCGCCACCGGCGCGGTGGAGAAGGCGCTGCAGATCGTCGGCGAGCGCGTGTTCCGTCCGCGGGAGAAATGGCATGCGCCGTATCTCGAGCGCTGCCGCAGCCAGATGCGCGGCGCGCTCGGCGAACTCGACAAGGTCTGCGCTGCCGCCGCGGATCGCGAATGGCTCATCGGCGGCGCGTCCGACAACGGCCGCATGACCCAGGCCGACATCACCCTCGCTTGCTTCGCCACCTACGCGCACGAAGCCGTGCCCGAACCGCTCGACGCCTGGCCGGCGCTGCGCGCACGGGTCGCGCGCTATGAAGCGCTGCCGGTGTTCGGCCGCTACTACGCGCCGTTCTTCCAACCGAATGCGACCGGAGCGGCGGGCGCATGAATCCGCTGCCCACGCGCCTGACGCCCGAACTCGCGCAACGTCTCGGCGAGCATCATTTCGGCGGGCAGCCGCGCTTCGCGCAGGTGTTCGCGCACGGCAGTCTGGAAGTGGAGATCTACGCTCCGCGCGGCATCGATCCTCAGACGCCGCACACCCGCGATGAGGTCTATGTCGTCGTCGCCGGTCACGGCAGGTTCCTCTGCGATGGCGAGACCCGCGATTTCGCCACCGGCGAGCTGCTGTTCGTCCCGGCCGGTGTCGAACACCGGTTTCTCGATTTCAGCGACGACTTCATCACCTGGGTGCTGTTCTACGGCCCCGAAGGCGGCGAAGCCGGTCGGGGCTGAGCGCTGCTGGCACGGGCGCGGGCACAGGAGTAGCGTATCCATTGCGGAGCTGTCGGAACGGCCCGTATTCGGGTCGTCGGCTTCGCATGGAGGCATCATCATGAAATCCGTGTTCGCATCCGCTGCGGCGACCGCCGCAGCGCTGCTGTTGTCGGCGGTGCCCGTGCACGCGAAGGGACCGCCACCGATCGGCAGCATTCCGCTGAGCGAAGTCCTCGCAACCCTCGACCGCAACGGCAACGGCTGCATCGACCTGGAAGAAGGCCGCAATTACGTCAGTCGCCGGTTCCACGCATTGGACCGCAACGACGACGACAGCATCGACGCCGTCGAAGCACCGCCGATGGCCGGCGAAACCAGCGCGTCCCGACCGATCGGCCTCAACGATTGGCAGGATGCCTACCACGCGCGATTCGATGGCTTCGATACCGACCGCAGCGGTTGCCTCAGTCTCGCCGAGATCGAAGCAGGCCGCAGTGCCGCAGATGCAGGAGGACGCTGACATGACCCGCGATCACTTCCGTTTCCACGCCTTGACCGGGCTCGCGGCCCTGCTGCTGCTCGGCGCCGGCACCGCCGCCGCGCAGAACACCCTCCGCTGCGAATCCCAGGACGGGCGCTACCAATCCTGTCCCGTCAGCACCTCCGGTGGGGTCTATCTCTCCCGCCAGCTCAGCCAGCAGGGTTGCTGGCAGAACGACACCTGGGGCTACGACCGCAACCGCGTCTGGGTCACTCGCGGCTGCCGTGCCGAATTCCGGGTCGGTTCCAGTCGTTCCAGCAACAACGACGCGGCCAAGGTCGCCGGGGTGCTGATCCTCGGCACCATCGCCGCCGCCGCCATCGCCAACAAGAATCGCGATGACCACCACGACCGCTATGATCGCGACGACTACCGTCACGACTACCGCGACGATTACGACTACGGTTACGGAAACGGCAACCGCAGCGGCAGCGAGTTCACCTGCGCTTCCAGGGACGGCCGCAGGGCCTGGTGCGGGCAGCAGATCGGCCGCCGCGACCACGTCGAGGTCCGTCGCCAGCTCAGCGATTCGTCCTGCACCTACGGGCGCAGCTGGGGCGTCGACAACGGCCGGGTCTGGGTCGACGACGGGTGCCGCGCGGTCTTCGTCGTCTACTGACGGCCCTGGCTGGGCCACAGGGTTCGTCCACCCTGCGACGTCGGTTAAAGTAGCCGACCCGCAAATTCAGGGCAGCGGTCGTCATCGACTGCTGTCCTGCGTTCGCGGCGCCCCCTACAGCCATTGGATGCCAGCGTGAGCGGTCTGCCCCCCCTTCTGATCGAACTCGGCACCGAAGAACTGCCGGTCAAGGCCCTGCCCGGGCTGGCCCAGGCTTTCTTCGACGGCGTCATCGACGCGCTGAGCAAGCGCGGCATCGCCTTCGACCGCGAAGGCGCCAAACCGCTGTACACGCCGCGCCGGCTTGCGGTGCTGCTGCCCGGCGTCGCCGTGGAGCAGCCCGAACAGCGCAGCGAAGTGCTGGGCCCGTATCTCAACATCGCGCTCGACGCCGAAGGCAAACCGACCCGGGCGCTGGAAGGCTTCGCCGCGAAGGCCGGCATCGATTGGACCACGCTGCAGAAAACCACCGACCAGAAAGGCGAGCGCTTCGTGCATCGCGCGGTCACGCCCGGCGCGAGCACCGCCGCGCTGCTGCCGGAGATCCTGAAGGAAGCGCTGGCCGCCATGCCGATTCCCAAGCCGATGCGCTGGGGCGACCACGACTACGGTTTCGCGCGTCCCGCGCACTGGCTGGTGCTGCTGCTGGGCGATCAGGTCGTCGACGCCGAAGTCTTCGGCATCAAAGCGGACCGCATGAGTCGCGGCCATCGCTTCCATCACGAAAAGCCCGTGTGGATCGGCACCCCGAACGATTACATCGACGCCCTGCGCGCCGCGAAAGTGCTGGTCGACCCCGAAGAACGCCGCGCCCGCGTCGTCGCCGAAGTGGAAAGCGCCGCGCTGAAAGTCGGCGGCACGCCGCGCATCACCGACGACAACCTCGAACAGGTGCAGTGCCTGGTCGAATGGCCGAAGGCCGTGCTGTGCGCGTTCGAGCGCGAGTTCCTGGCGGTGCCGCAGGAAGCGCTGATCGCGACCATGGAAGCGAACCAGAAATTCTTCCCGGTGCTGAATACCGAAGGCAAACTCACCGAGCATTTCATCGGCATCGCCAACATCGAATCGAAGGACGAAAGCGAAGTCCGCAAAGGTTACGAACGCGTGATCCGCCCGCGCTTCGCCGATGCCAAGTTCTTCTTCGACGAGGATCTGAAGCAAGGGCTTGCCTCGATGAACGAGGGGCTGAAGACGGTGACGTATCAGGCCAAGCTGGGTAGCGTGCACGACAAGGTGCAGCGCGTCGCGGCGTTGGCGGAAAGCATTGCCGCAGAAGTGGGTGTCGATCCGCAGTTGGCGCGTCGCGCGGCGGAATTGGCGAAGGCCGATCTGCAGTCGCGCATGGTCAATGAGTTTCCGGAATTGCAGGGGATTGCGGGGCGGTATTACGCGGCGGCTGCCGGTGAGTCGGCGGAAGTGGCTGCCGCGATCGATGAAGCGTATATGCCTCGGTTTGCGGGTGATGACATTGCGCCGAGCAAGCTGGGGCAGGTGCTGGCGATTGCGGAGCGCTTGGATACGTTGGCGGGTGGGTTTGCGGTGGGATTGAAGCCGACGGGGAATAAGGATCCGTTTGCGTTGAGGCGGAATGCGTTGGGTCTTGCGAGAACTGTGATTGAGAGTGATGTTGAACTTGATGTCTTCGAGAAGCTCCGTAAAGCGTGGAGAACATGCCCACGGCCGATAATCAATTTAGTCGGTGGTTTGACAGAAGAAGAAATTCAGAATGAGTTTGCGAAACACGATTTTCGATGCGTTGAAGAGATATATGAATTTGTCATTGACCGCCTTCGTGCCTACTACGCCGACCAAGGAGTCACCCCGCAGCAATTCGAAGCCGTCGCAGCGCTGATGGGAGCGCTCGCGGCTAAAGCCGCTCCTACGAAGGGCCGCGGCGACGCGCCGGATGCCGTCGTAGGAGGGGCTTCAGCCCCGAGCTCTTGGGTTGACGCGACCTCCGGCTCCCTCCTCGACTTCGACCGCCGCCTCAAAGCCATCGGCGAATTCGCCAAGCTGCCGGAAGCCGAAGCCCTCGCCGCCGCCAACAAGCGCATCCGCAATATCCTGAAGAAAGCCGACATCGCGATTCCGGCCACGGTCGACACCGCGCTGTTCGCCGAAGATGCCGAACGCGATCTGCACGCGGCGGTGGAGCAGGCCATCGCCGACACCGACGACGCGCTGAAGACCCGCGACTATGTCGCCATCCTCGGCCGCCTCGCGCGCCTGCGCCCGCAGGTCGACACCTTCTTCGAAAAGGTCATGGTCAACGCCGACGACGCAGCCGTGCGCAGCAACCGCCTCGCCCTGCTGCAGCGTCTTGCCGATCGTTTGGGCAGCGTCGCTGCGATCGAGCATCTTTCGGTCTGACCGTCTCCTCATCCGGCGCTTTGCGCCACCCAGGATCGCGTCCGGGGCAGGCTCTTCTCCCCGCGGTGCGGGGAGAAGGAGAGCAGTAGGCGCTGCGCTTTTTCCTTCTCCCCGCGCGATGCGCGGGGAGAAGGTGCCCGAAGGGTGGATGAGGGGCTGCTTTTCGCGCTTGCGCTGCTGACGACATCCCGGAAATCCGTCGCGGGGATGACATCACTTGTCACGCGTTCTGTCATCTCGACCCGATAACGTGGCGGCCTCCGAACCACGACGCTGCCATCATGTTGAACCGTTCTTTCTGGCTGTTGCTGGCGACCGCACTCGTCGGCATGGGAACTGCGCCATCCGCCATGGCCGGCAAAGACCAACCCTGGGCGGAAATCCGCGTCGCGGGTGTCGCCGACGACGATCTCGGCGAATACGACGTCATGCTGGTGTCGATCAACGGTGCCATCGATATCGACACCGTCACGCTGTACAAGCTGCCGCCGGGCGCGCAACGCCTGAAGGTCGCAAGTCTGAAGCGCGGCAAGTACGGCGAGCTGGCGACCCTGCCGTTCACGCTCGAGATGAAGCCCTGCGTCCGCTACGCACTGGTCGCGAACTATGCGGCGCCGGATGCGGTCCGCCCCTGGTCGGTGGCGGTGAAGGGCGAGAGTCCGATCAAGGCCTGCGTCAGGAAGTATGGCCAAAGCACCCTGGTCGCGGTGGACGCTGCGCCCTGATCGCGGCGGATGTGACGCACACCCATTCCGTGCGCAACAGCGCTTGTTAGGATCGACGTCGCCGCGTCGTTGATGCGGCGCTTCGCGCGTCCCGTTGCGGGGAAGCCAACGCCACGGAGATGGCCGCGGAGACAGACTCGACTTTTCAAGGAGAGATACCCATGAAGCGCATTCTTCGGACTGCCGTCGCCGTCAAACTCTCGGCTTTGCTGTTGGCGCTGGCCGCGCCCACCGTCGCCTCCGCCGCCACCGATGCCTACATCGATTGTTCGCTGCAGAGCAACGCCTGTTTCGGCGATGCCGCCAGCGATTCGGGTCCGGTCACCTTCATGTACCAGTTCGACTCCAACGGCGTGGACGCGATCTTCCCGGCGGACTGCACCAACCAAACCTTTTGCACGTTCTACTGCCGGCGCTATCCCGGCCCGATGCTCGCAAGGCTGCTGGTCTACGACGCCAGCTTCAACCTGTTGACCACTACCGAGTGGGTGCCTGCCGTGTGTACGCAAGAGGACATCCTACTGCCGTAGCAACGTCGAAGCGGCCTGCGCCGCATCGAACCCGGAAGCGCCGGTACCCCCGTGCCGGCGCTTCCGCCCTCTCTTCGATGCATGGCGTTCTGCACGACTGCCGCACCCGATGCGCGTCGAGTCCATCGGCATTCACCGAGCCCGCAGCGGACCCGGGTATCCTGTTGCGATGCGCCACGCCCCCCGCCCCGCCATCGCCGCAGTGTTGTTGACCTTCTGCGGCGTCGCGCATGCGGCGAAGATCGCCGATGTCCGTATCGATGGTCTCGACGACGCCATGACCGCCAACGTGCGCGCCGCGCTGTCGCTGGAAGACGCCAAGGGAAAACAGGTGTCCGATGCGCGGCTCGATTACCTCCTGCGCGTGGCCGAGGACGAAACCCGCGAGGCGCTGGAGCCGTTCGGTTACTACTCGCCGGAGATCGCGATCAGCGAAAGCGGCGCCGGTGCCGCGCTTGCGGACGATGCACCGGTCAGCGTCACCATCAACGTACGTGCCGGCGACCCGGTGCGGGTACGCAGCGCCAAGGTCGCGATCGAAGGCGGTGGCGACGACGATCGCTATCTGAAGGAAGAGCTCGACGCGTTCTCGCCCAAGGTCGGCGATGTCTTCGAGCACACCCGCTACGAACAGAGCAAGGCCTTCATCACCCGCCGGCTCGCCGAGCGCGGTTATTTCGACGCCGATTTCGCCGCGCGCAGGGTCGAGGTGACGCGCGCGGAGAAAGCGGCCGACATCGATCTGCGCTGGAGCAGCGGCGATCGCTACGAGATGGGCGAGATCACGTTCGAGCAGACGCCCGAGCCGGTCATCCGCGATGCGCTGCTGCGCGAATTCGTTTACTGGGATGAGGGCGATTACTACCACCAGGGCCGCCTCGACCGTTTGCGCAAATCGCTGAGTGGCCTGGATTATTTCAGCCGCATCGATATCGAGCCGCAGCCTGAGAATGCGGTCGACGGCCGGGTGCCGGTGAAAGTCCATCTCACCCCGGCCAAGCGCAGCATCTACAGCGCCGGACTGAGCTACGGCACCGACAGCGGCGCAGGCGTGTCGCTGGGACTGGAACGGCGTTATCTGAATTCGCGCGGACACAAGGCGTTGGCGCAGCTCGACTACGCCCAGAAGCGCAAGACGCTGACCCTGCAGCACCGCATCCCCGCGTTCGCGTGGCGCGACGGCTGGTACACCACCAGTCTGCAGGCCTACGACGAGCAGACCGAGTACATCGACACCCGCCGCTACGAAGCGGTGTTCAGCCGCAACGGGCAGTACAACCGCAATCTCAATCTGGTCGCTTCGGTGCACGCGCTGCAGGAGCGTTGGGCTTACGCCATCGACGACCGTCTGCGTCCGGTCACGCTGTATCGACAAGCCACGTATTTCTATCCCTCGATCGTCGCCGAATACATCAACGCCGACGACCGGATCCAGCCGCGCGATGGCTACGGCGCGACCGCCACGCTGCGCGGCGGGCTGGATGGTGCGGGTTCGGACGCCAATTTCGCGCAGCTGCACGTACGCGGCAGCTGGTTCAAGGGCCTGGGCGCGCGCAGCCGTCTGATCGTACGCGGCGAAGTCGGCGCGACGTTCACCGATGAACTGGTGGAGATTCCGCCGACGCTGCGCTTCTATGCCGGCGGCGACCGCAGCGTGCGCGGCTACGAGTACCGCGAGATCGGCCCGCGCATCAGCGCAGTGCCGGGGCGCGACGATTTCGCGCTCGGCGCGAAGAACGTGATCACTGCGGGCGTCGAGTACGAGCAGTACCTCAACGACAGCTGGGGCTTCGCCGCATTCGTCGACGGCGGCAGCGCCTTCGACGGCCAGATCGACCGCTGGCGCAAGGGCGTCGGTCTGGGCCTGCGCTGGAAATCGCCGGTCGGACCGCTGCGCGTGGATATCGGACGCGGACTCGACGATCCGGATTCGTCGTTCACGCTGCACGTCAATCTCGGCGCGGATCTGTGAGCGCATGAGCGACACCGCATCCACGCAGGAGGAACGCGAGGCGCGCATCGCCGAGTTGCGCGCGCGTCGGCGCGCACGGGCGCGCTGGCTGGCGACGCGCAGCCTGCTGTCGATCCTCGTCATGAGCGTGCTCGCGGCGCTGCTGCTGTACTTCCTGTTCAACACCCTGCGCGGACGCGACGTGCTGTTGAACCAGATCGTCGAGCGTCTGCCGGAAGGCGACGAGCTGACCTGGTCGCGCGCCGAAGGTCCGGCCTCGGGGCCGATGACCCTGCACGATCTGCGCTACGTGCATCGCGCCTGTCCGGACCGCGACGGCGAGCCGGTCGCATGGCCCGGCTGCAGGACCGCGCTGCTGACAACGTTCACCGCGAAGCGCGTCGTGCTCGATCCGATGTTGCAGCCGCTGCTGGGCCGCCGTCTGCGGCTCGAAGCCATGCAGGTGTCCGGCGCGACGTTGCTGCTGCCCGAGAGCGATGAGCCGTTCGAGCTGCCGCGCTGGCCGGAATCGCTGCCCGCGATCGCGCCGCCGCTGGCGCTGGACGCCGATACGATCGAGATCGACGATCTGCGCGTGCTGCGCGCGACCGCACCGCAGCCGACATCGATCGTCCATCTGCGCAGGCTGCGCGGGGGACTGGTCGCCGAAGACGGAAGCCTGCATCTCGAACGCATCGTCGCCGACAGCGATCGCGGCCGTTTCACCGCCCACGGCGACTACGCGCCGCGCGACCGCTATCGCATACATCTCACTGCGAGCGCGGTGCTGCCGGCGGCGGCGGGACGCACGCCGGCACGCTTGGGTCTGGCCGCGCGCGGCGATCTGCGCAAACTCGATATCGCGCTCGCCGGCAACGCGCCCGCGCCGGTGAAGGCGCGACTGCGGCTGGAAGGCGAAGCGCAGCCGCGCTGGCGTTTCGAGGCGAACAGCACGGCGGTGACGCTCGCCGCGTTGCTGGGCAACGACGACGATGCCGCGCCGTACGCGTTCGATCTGCGCGCCGATGGCGTCGGCGGCCATGCGAACGTGCAGGGCCGCATCGCGCAGGGCGAAGCGTCGCAGGGAGGATTCGCGGCGACCGTGCTGCCATCGAAGATTTCGGTCGACGGCCAGGTGTTGCTGCTGTCGCCGCTGTCGCTGGAACTGCTCGGCGGCACGGTCGCGGCGAACGGTCGCGCCGATTTCAACAATCCCGCCGATGCGCGCTTCGACGGCACCGTGCAGGCGCGCAAACTGCGCTGGCAGGGCGACACGAAGGATGCGATCGCGGTCATCGGCGACGGCGATTTCAAGCTCGCCGGCCGTCTGCGCGACTGGACCGCGCAGGGCGACGCGACGTTGCTGCGCGGCAATGAGCGCGCGGTGATCGCGCTGAAAGCGCGCGGCGACGACAAAACCGCACACGTCGACACGCTGCGCGCGACGATGCCGACCGGGCGTCTCGACGGCAGCGGCCAGCTCTGGTGGCAACCGACGCTGCGCTGGCAGGCCGATGCGCGGCTTGCGGGTTTCGATCCGGGTTATGTCCTGCCCGATTGGCGCGGCGCGGTGAACGGCCGCTTGCGTTCGAGCGGCGAGACGCGAAGCGACGGCGGACTCGATGTACGCGTGGACGCGAACGAACTCGGCGGTCGCCTGCGCGGACGCGCCCTGAGCGGACGCGCGAATGTGCTCGCGCACCTGCCCGCGAGCGGAGGCGATGCCGTCGAAGCGGACAGTGCCGACTTCGAGGGCGAGATCGCGCTCGGTCTTGGCGGCAGCCGCATCGATGCCAAGGGCCGTGTCGCCGATACGCTGGATATCGACGCCAAATTCTCGCCGCTGCAGTTGAACGATCTGCTGCCGACCGGCGAAGGCGTTCTGCGCGGCACGCTCAAGCTCACCGGCGCGCGCATGCAGCCGAACATCGATGTCGATCTCGCCGGACAGTCGCTGCGCTGGGACGATTGGCGCGCGGGTTCGCTGCGCGCACGCGGACGTTTGCCGTGGCGCAGCGGCATCGCGGGCACACTGAGTATCGACGGTGAGGATGTCGCCGCCGGGCTCGCGTTCGCGCGCCTGCATGTGGATGCGCGCGGCGCGGTCGAAGCGCTGCGCATCGACGGCGATGCCGATACCGGATTCGGCGCGCTCGTGCTGGCCGGCGACATCGCGAAACGCGGCACGCAGTGGACCGGCGCACTGGATGCGCTGCGCTTTGCGCCGACCACCGGCCCGGCATGGGCGCTGCAGTCGCCCGCACGTTTCAGTGCGACGCCATCGCCGCGCGGGATGCGTCTGCAGATCGCATCGAGCTGCTTCGCCACCTCCGACCGCGCGGGTTCGCTCTGTGCCGATATCGATTGGCCGACCCGCGCCGACGTGCGCGGGCAATCGCTGCCGCTGGCGCTGCTCGCACCTTATCTGCCGGAGCGCGACGACCGCCGTGCGTGGCTGTTGCGCGGCGCGGTGGATGTCGATGCGCAAGTGCGTCCGCGCGGCGACAGCTGGCAGGGCACTGCGCGCGTGCGCTCCGCCGACGGCGGGCTCGCACTGGATGCGCGCAGCCGTCGCGAGATCCTCGGCTATGCGCAGCTTGAGATCGACGCGCGCTTCGACCCGCAGCGGATCGAAGCCGACATCAGCAGCGCGCTGAAACCGGACGGCCGCGTCGCCGGCACCATCGCCACCGGCTGGGACGACTACGCGCCGCTGCGCGGCGAAATCGAGATCGACACGACCGAACTGACCTGGCTCGAACTGTTCTCGCCGGACATCGTCGATCCGCAGGGCCGCTTGAACGGACGCATCGCGCTGGGCGGCACGCGTGCGTTGCCGACCTTGGGCGGACAAGCGCAGCTCACGGCGTTCCGCGCCGAAATGCCCGCGCTCGCCTTGAGCCTGCGCGACGGCGAAGCGCGCCTGGACGCGCAGGCCGACGGCACCGCGCGCATCTCCGGCAGCGTGAACAGCGGCGAGGGCACGCTGCGGCTCGACGGCACATTGGGTTGGCAAAGCGACGACACGCCGCTGCGGCTCGCGCTGGTCGGCGAGAACGTGCTGATCTCCGACACCCGCGAACTGCGCGCGGTGATCGATCCGAACGTGGTGGTGCGCTACGCCGCAGGCCAGCCGATCGCGGTCGCCGGCAGCGTGCGCGTCGCCAGCGCGAAGATCGATCTGGAAGGACTGGATTCGGGCGTGTCGGCGTCGGAAGACGTGGTGGTCCTGGATCCGGCGAATCCCGAACGCAACGGCAGCACGCCGCTGGATCTGGACCTCGCGCTCACGATGGGCGACGACGTGCGTCTGCACGGTTTCGGACTGGACGGCACGCTCGGCGGCAGCGTGCGCATGCGTGCGCGCCCGGGCCGCGAAACCGTGGCCACCGGTTCGCTGGATGTCGACGGTCGCTATCGCGCCTACGGCCAGAACCTGCAGATCACCCGTGGCCGTCTGCTGTGGTCGAACACCGCGTTCGGCGATCCGGTGATCGATATCCGCGCCGAACGCGAAGTCGGCAGCGTCACCGCCGGCATCGATGTGCGCGGACGCGCGTCGGCGCCGATCGCCGAAGTGTGGAGCGACCCGGCGACCAGCGAATCCGAAGCGCTGGCGTATCTCACCCTCGGCCGCCCGCTGTCCAGCGCGAGCGCCGACGAAAACCGCCAGCTCAGCGCCGCGACCGCCGCGCTGTCGGCCGGCAACCTGCTGGCCTCGCAGCTCGGCGCGAAGATCGGCCTGGACGATGCCGGCGTCAGCGAATCGCGCGCGCTCGGCGGCTCCGTGGTCGGCTTCGGCAAATACCTCTCGCCGCGCCTGTACGTGAGCTACGGCGTATCGCTGCTCGGCACCGGCCAGGTGATCACGCTGAAGTATCTGTTGCGCAAAGGCTTCGATATCGAAATCGAATCGAGCACTGTCGAGAATCGCGGCTCGGTGAATTGGCGCAAGGAAAAATGACCGTTTTCGACCTCGTTTCAGATATCACCGATTCCCGGGCAGGCCGGGCCGCAAGCAGGCTCGGCTGAAAAGCCCACCACCTTGAATACCAGGCTGGCTTCTCGGCCCAGCCTGCTTCACTGCGAACGGAGCGCATGTGCGAAACGACGCGGATTCGGTTAAATTCCCGGCACGCGTTCGATAACTGAACGGCTGGCGAGAGGATGATCCGATGGCGACGGAAGAAGAGAGACTCGTGTCGGTGCCGAGCGATCAGCTCGTACCAGGACATGCGTATGAATACGACGTCGAAACACCTGGCGCGAAGGCGATCAAGGACGGTGTCCCATACGCGTTGGCCTCGGAGGACGATCTGGCGCTCTATGCCGGGGCCAATGAGCGACTGGCGGAAATGGAGATTCCCACCCTGGCCGGTCAGGACGACCCGAACAAGCATGTGTTCTTTGCCGTGTTCGACGGTACCGGGAACGACAGGCACGATGCCGGTTTTGCGCCCACCGGCGTCGCACAGATCTATGCCGAAATCGATAGCAAAATTGATGCTGGTTGGGGCGACGGCCGTGTCGCCGCCGCCTATATCCCGGGGGCCGCGTCACGCGAGTACGGAGACGATTGGTACGATGTCCGTGACGGCGCCCTGGGCTATACGTCCGACGACCGGGCTGAAACCATGTACGTGGAGTTCTGCAAACAAGCGGCGGCTTGGCGGGATAAGGATCCGAACGCCGAAATCAGCATCGCCTCCATGGGTTTCAGTCGGGGTGCGGAAGAAGTAGCGCTTTTCACCCGGCTCGTGGACGAACGAGGGATCCAGGATCCAAGAGCGATCAAATACGAAACCCGCGATGGTGGTCTGGTCAGCGCCGAGAGCGTCACGATCACGGTCGATCCGGACATGCCGCCCCTGGTCGCGCCGGGTAAAGTCCCGCAAGCCGCCGCATTGGTGGATCCGGTGCCTGAAGGCCAGCTCGAAAACCGCGATCGCCGCCTGGCGCCTTCCGTCGTCAGCGCCGTGCAGCTCACTGCTCGGGACGAGACTCGCGACGAATTCATCGGGTCACGACATTTACCGTTGGGTTTGAGCGATGGAAACCAATCATTGAACGTCGTTGTTCCTGGTGCGCACGCGGATGTCGGCGATGGCTATTACGCGAACGGTCTCGGAGTGCGCAACACCAATTTCGTCAAGAATTACGTCAACAATCTGGTGGATTTCGATACCCCGCTGTTGACGCTGAAACCGGAGGACACGTATTTAGGCAAAGGCAGCACCAACGTCATCCACGATTCGGAAGAACACAAGCCTTTGGTCTATGGCAATGATGCTTTCAGACAGGACGGGGAGCGCGATGTTCGCGCTGAACTCAACACCCCGGAGCCGTTACTCAGCAATGGCCGGATGGTATATGCCTCGCCGATACCCGAAGAGGACACTCGACGTGAGCCAATGGACGCGGAACTCGCCAGCAGCCTGGACTATCGCACCGCAACCGTCGCGCCACCGCCCACAGGCGATCTGTATGACCCGTCGAAAGCTCATCCAGACGCGTGTCTGGAAGGCCCGCCAACGGTGGAAGTCTCGGCGCCTTCGAACGCAACTCCCGATAGCCCCTTCCATCAGGCCACCGAGGACTGGTTGAAGAGTTGTGAAGCGGAAGCGCCCACGAGAATCGAAACCAAACCGGAGCCGGAGCCTCAACCAGAGCTGGTGGACGTTTGCTTCGAGAACGGTTTTTGCGGGTTGGCGCCTCCGCCTACCGAAGACCAGACGGATCGTTGGGTGATGGGCGAGCGGCCGCCGAACTCGTCGGCGCCGCTGACGGTTGCGGATTCGGAACACCCGGCCAATTCGCTTTACGATGCAACGCTGGCGGCCATCGAAAACTCGCCGAACATTCCGCCCGGCAGCATGAACTACAACGAGACACGCAGCGCTGCAGCCGCACTGGTCGCCGCCGCCATGGGAGGGAATGACCCGCTCAAGACGATCGATCATGTGGTGCTCAACCGCAATGGCGATGGCTTGATCGCGATCCAGGGCGACCTCGGCGATCCGGCAAGCAAAAGGGTGGCGCTGCCGATGCCAGAAGCGGTGACCACGCCGATCCTGGAGTCGACCAGGAAAGTGGACGCGGTTTTGGAAGAACAGAACCAGAAAACACTGGTTCCGCCCTACAACGACTACCAGTCGACGGTAGCGCCTGCGATGCGCGCGCCTTGAAGCGTATGACGGTGCGCGCGGCATGGCCATTGCAGGCTGTTGCCGCCGCAGCCGTTCATCAGGAGCGCTTTCGGGCCAGAGTCGATATTTCCAGCAGAGCCAAGAAAGACACGCTGACCCCAATCGGTTTCCACTGATGTCTCCCTTCTCCCCGCTTTTCGGGGAGAAGAGCCTCCACCGGACTCGATCCGGGGTTGCGCCAAGCGCGGGATGAGGGGTGCTCTTCGCGATGCGCAGAAACATTGCGGTCGAACTGTGTCGACAGCGCGACCCTCGATCGGACGTTCACCGCATTGTCCACGCCATAGGATGCTGCCTTGGCTCACCGTTTGCTTTGGCGTGGTGTCGGGTGCTGGGATAGCTCAACCTGACCCCATTTCCCGCACCGTATACGCTGCGAATAGCGCTTTCGGTGGTAGGTTCAGGCGCCCCCAACGCCAGCCGATATACTCCGCTCGGATGACAAAATGGGGGTGGAAGTGAACAGGCGATCGGCTGCGGTATTGATGCTCGTGGCCAGCGGCCTATGCGCTGGCCTGCTCTGGGCTTCGCAGGGTCTGGCCGACCTCGTCCGCCGGCCCTCCATCTCACAGGCCAGCATTCCGGCAAGCGCGGAGCCTGACGCACGCGCGCATGCAGGCGCGACGTTCAGCGCACGCCCACGCGGTCGGGCAGGCGTCGCACCCCCGTCGATGCTGACGGTGTCGCTTGAGCAGCCGCCCTACTCGATGACTGCGCCGGAATTCCTCTCGGATCCGGCGGCCAGTCAGGCGTATTCCATTGCCGTGGGCGACGTCTCCGGCGATGGACGGGACGACCTCGTATTCCTGTCCCGGCGCTTCACGCCCAACCCGATCGATACCCGCACGGAGATCTACGTTGCCTACCAGCGCGGCGATGGCCACCTCGATGCGGCAGTCAAGATCGGGGACTCGGGCAACAATCTCGCATACCAGCTCCTGATCGCCGACCTGGACCGCAACGGTGCAGGCGACATCATTACCTCCACCGGCAATGGCGTCATGGTGCTCCGCTCGAACGCGGATGGCACGTTCACGTCGAGCGCGACTGTGGCCGGCTTTCCCCTCGAAATGGTCGCGACCGACGTCGATCGCGACGGTTACCTCGACGTTATCGTCGACTCGAGCGACACGTCGTCGACAGTCATCCACGGTGGCAGTGGCGGCAGCATCGACCGTATATCGACGCTGCCGCTGCCCTCATCCGCGGTGCGCACGGCGGGCGACGTCACCGGCGACGGACTGGAAGATCTCATTCTCGCTACGATCTTCAACAGGCCGTTCGAGGAATTCCAGATCTACCCGGCACTGGCGTCAGGGGGGTATGCCGCGCCGCTGTTGCTCTCCCTGCCATTGGGTTCCAACCATACGTCATCACTGGCAGTCGGCGATTTCAACGGCGACGGTCGCGGCGACCTGGCGTTGGATGAAGCGAGGGATGGCGCAAACCTGCGCCTGTACTTGCAGGATTCGCTTGGCAACCTCGCGCCGAGCCTCGAGATCGCCAGGCAAAGAGGTGCCGGGTTACTCATCGCCACCGACCTCAACCGTGATGGCCGGAGCGACTTGGCGATGGCGCACACCGGGTGGGGCTACATCGGGTACTACCTTCAGACGGGAAGTGGCTTCACACCCGAGAACGTCGTTGAGGCCTATCAGTTCCAGGGTCGGCTCAACTACTTCGCGGCAGGCGACCTCAACCATGACGGCTGTGGCGATCTGGTGGTCTCTCGGTCGAGTCAGTCGCCCGTGCTGTTGTACGGCCAGGGATGCGCCCCCCGCCCGCGCATCGCCAACTGCCGATTGCCGCCAGTCGCGGTGCAGGGGTCGGGGCTCGTAGCGGCGGGCTTGGCATCACCGCTCGTGCGCCAGCACAACGGCGCTGCGGGCGCCAACGTCAGAGAAGGCCCGGCACGAGGCGCTGGCGCGCGTTTTGGACGCGATCGGACGTTCACCGCATTGTCCACGCCATAGGGTGCTGCCTTGGCGCATCGTTTGCTTTGGCGTGGTGTCGGGTGCTGGGGTAAATCAACCTGACCCCATTTTTTAAACCTTTGGATAATGCGGTCTCAGATACCCGTGGCTCTGAAATAGGAGTCGATCTTTGGCCTAATCTTCAGTTCGGCATATCCGGTTGGTCCGATCCAGACCTGTGTCTGGGTGTACGCACGGGATTTTCCTGTCCGTGCCCAAATGGGCGATATTGACCATGCGGAGTATTCGAACTCGGGGCTTACGGGAGTACCCGATCCCGCGTAGATGTTGAAATATCCGGCAAACGGGAGAACGCCACGAAAAATAGTCGTCCATGCCCCGCCGGGACAGTATTGGAATTGTGGAGAGCTAGACATTTTTCACCTCCTCCTTACCTTGATTGGCCAAGAATCGGGAAATGCTATGCGGATGAAGCGAGGCGAGGGCCGCCATCTCATACCGCTGCCGTCCGAGAGCAGCGAAGACTTTGGACAATAACTCTCCCTCATGGTCGATCGGGAAAAACGCGTCGGGCATGTAGGTTCTGATTTCCTCGACATCTATGACATGTCGCCCCGCAATGAAATGTCCGTCGTCGATGTTGCGAATCAGCTCGTCAACGGACTCTACGGGGTAGTTGAGATGTCGTGCTCGAGCATGCTTCAGAACTGCAGCGCATATTCGTAAATCAGGAATCACGCTTAACGTGAGATCAAGAACATCAAAGTCCTCTTCGGTAAAACTGATCGGCTCCGCAACTTCGAGCCAGCGTTTCCGAGCTTCAGCCTTATTCATTTTTGCAGATCTCCGTATCATGTATGAAGTGGCCCGTGACCGTGATCTCATCGGTAGTCTGCTTGTCGCCGGTCACGGGAACATCCAACGACGAACACTTTCGTATGTCCAACGCAAGGCCAATGCAGCCATGCATGGGTTCGTCGGCGAAGCAAGGCGGGTTCGCGAGCAAATGATGATGGACGCTGCAGAGTCCTCCCGCAGATAGTAGGTGTCCCGCTTTGTCGCCCTTCACTTATGCATCCTGTATGTGTACGCCTTACGGCCTTACATCTATACACCTTGCGGCCTTGAATCCGTAGGGCGGGTCTTGACCCGCCAATTGGCCAACAATCGCTTCGCATGCAGCAACATCGGAAAGTTCGTCCGCCTTGCGGGTACGAATCACCAGATTCGTTTCGATAGGCGGGTCCAATACACGGCCCGCGAAATGGCGTTTTCGGGTCGGAGTAGATATTTCAAACAAAGCCAGGAAAGACCGCATTGACCTCAATCAGTTTTCACGATGCCTTGCCTTCCTTCTCCCAGCCCTGCGGGGAGAAGAGCCTGCCCCGGACTCGATCCGGGGTGGCGCGAAGCGCCGGATGGGGGGCGCTCTTCGCGATGCGCAAAAAAAGTTGCGATTGATCTGTGCGGACGACTCGCCCCTTGATCGGACGTTCACCGCATCACTCCATAGGGTGCTGCCTTGGCGCACCGTTTGCTTTGGCGTGGTGTTGGGTGCGGTGTTAATTCAACCCGAGCCCAATTTTCCCGTTCGATCGCCCCCACTCAATCGAAAACAAAAGCCCGGAGCGAATGCCCCGGGCTTTTTCTTTGGGCGTACGACCCGGAAACGTATCATTGAAGCGATATTCGCAAGTCGCAATCACACGGTCGCATGCGAAGGAAACGCGTCATTGCGGAAGTTGCGCCTCACATCGCACGACTTCCGTGCAATCCGCAAGCCGCAACTACCGCAGCTCAGTTGCCAGCAGCGTCCTTGGTGGCGTCTTTGGTCTGCTCGGCACGCGCTTTGGCCGCATCGTATGTCGCTTCTGCAGCGTTCTTGCACCCGTCCTGCTGAGCGGCGGGAAGGCTTTCGCACTTTTCCTTGGCGACATCGTAATCGGCTTTCGCCTTGGCATCGGCCACGTCTTGATTGGCGTCCGCGTTTTCTTTCATCGCGTCGCTACGGGCCTCGCGGACTTCGGCGGAATCGTCGGCTTTGACGATATCTGCCCGGTTCTCCGCTGCTTCTGTCGTCGCATCCGCGGTCTGCTCGGCGACTTCCTGATTGCCTTCGCGCTGCGCTTCGGCCACGTCTTCGCGGGTCTCCGAAGGAGTTTCCTGGCGATTGCAGGCAGAAATCGCGAGCAAGCCACCGAGGCCGATCGTGGCGGCGATGATTTTTGCGGAAATGATTTTCATGGGGGATCTCTGGAATGGAGCGGTGCGCTCAATCAGATGACCATCAAGTTGCGTGCCAAGTACGAGTCTCACCCCTGAAGAAACATGGAGCGGTTCAGACAATCGTCGCCCCGCGCAACTTTCCATCGACGACCCGGGCGCAGTGATTGCCAAGGCTGGCCGGTCTCCTCTCTGCGACGCACTCGAGGCTTTCCGGCCCTGGGAATCCGCCTCGAAATAGCCGTCGCTTGATCTTCCGGCATGGTGTCGCGAACGTTACCTGACATCGGTCGTTGGATTCCGTCCCTCATCGCACGCTGAAATGACCGCTGCTGACATTTCGGATGCACGATACAACACTGCATCCTGCATGCTTTACCGAGCCGCGAAGCGTGCATCGCAACCGCCGAATCCCCGGGAATGGTGCATGACGCTTCACTTATGTACCCTGCGCATATACGCCTTACGGCCTTGGGGTAAATCAACCCGACCCCATTTTTCGGGCCTGTGAATGCGTTCAAGCAGGCGCTCATTCGCCTCGGCGCGCGGGCCGGGCTTGCGGTCTCGCCAAGCGTAGTAGCCGCTCGCCGAAACGCCCAGAGTCTGGCACAGCCGCCGTATCGGATACCCCGTCTGGCCCCGGATCCAGGCGTACCTCACGGCAGTTCCCGCGCGAAGTACGCCGCCGCTTTTTTTAGGATCTCGTTCTCTTCCTTCAGACGCGCGTTCTCGCGCTTGAGAGCAGCCAGCTCATCACTGCTCGCCTTGGGACGGCCACTGCCCGCAAATGCCGTAGTGCCCTTCTTCTCAAGATCCTGCGCCCACTTGTAGAGCCTGTTGCGCGGGATACCCAGCTCCCGCGCCACCACCGCAGCAGGCCGATCGCCCGCCTTGAGCAATCGAACCGCTTCGCGCTTGAATTCCGCTGTGAACTGTTGACGCTTCTGCATCGAACACCTCCGTGCAAGGATTGTCCTCGCTTTTGGGTGTCCGAGAAATCAGGGGCGGCTCAACCTGACCCCATTTCTCCCCTGAACCATGCTGCACAAACTTGAAGCATAATGTGCTTTACCGTGACACGGCAGCCCGACTTGAAGAGGGATCGATAGCAGCCCATGGCAAGCAGCCTAATTAAAACTCTTTTGAGCTCACTCGACAGTGAAATGCTTGAAGAGCTTGTGCTTTCTTATGTCAATGAGAAATATCTTCCTGAGCCGTCGGCACAACGAATTGGCGTCAGCGGTCAGTCGCAAGACGGTGTGGATGTCTATGCACATGTCGGCGCTTGTGGCTACATGGGCTTCCAATCCAAGGCATACACCGGGAAAACGAAGCTGACGACGGGTTTGCTAGATAAGGAACTGGCGCTTTGCCACGGATTTACCCCACGCTTGGATTTTTACACGGTTGTAACGCTAAACACCAGGGACGCGAAGCTACAGACCCATGCCCGCGCGGCACTTCTACACGGCAACCAGAATCGCGTTTCAGTTATCGCGCTTGAGGATCTGGCATCTATTGTAGATAGCTCAAGTATTCTCAAGAGTCAGTTGTTCAACTACACGCTGCGTCCTTCGGACATACAGGAAATCAGTGATCACTTAGGACCGCTCAGCGGAGCAATATCGACTCTGCCTATGCAGGAGAGCGACCGGTCCCTGCCAGAAGATCTCAGGATCGCCGAGGACTGGGTCGAGAACGGCATGCCACTTAGGGCTCTATCTGCCCTAGATGCTCGACAAGGCCGCGGATCACAACCTGCCGCCACTCTAATCCGCTGCCGGGCTTTGTATAGCTTGGACAGATACTCGGAAGTTGTTTCGATAGCGCAAGCTGAATTTGTCGCACTGGCACCCCACGCGCCGATCCTAATTCTCGGCGCGCTAGCAGCGGAGGAGCAGGGGAACGCAGACTTGGCAGACAAACTCGCCGACTCTGCCCTTGAATCAGCTACAAGCACTACTCGCGCAAACGTAATCGGTGGCTGCATTCGGCTCCGCGCAAAGCGCCCCGGCGCACGCGTATCCGCTCTTGAGGCATTCGCGGAAGAGCAACTGGGTGGGGGAGAAAAGGTCGCAGTGGCGCTCGCAGATTCTGCCGCGTCCATTGGCGATCCTTCACGCGCAGCCTATTGGTTCAAGACGGCACGACAATCCCGGCCGTCGCTACCGCTCGGAGTTCAGATCAATGAACTTGCCACGGCCTTGGTCATCGCAAGCGATCGGTCAGACAAGAACGAACTTTTGCGAATCATTTCTAGACTCGAACAAATTCTCGAATCAGTCGCCGCTCCAGAAGAGCCAGCGTTCCGCCGGGTGATCCAGATAAATCTCGGGGCAGCATTCCGGGCCCTCGGACGGACGCAGGACGCCGCTTCGATATGGGATCAGGTCTTAGTATCAAACAGTGGGCAGCGTGAAATTTGGATCCACCGGTGCCTGCTCAGTGAGCACGATAACAAGGTGCAGCCTCCCGGGCAGGGCTTGGTAGGGATGCACGCGACCGATCCACTGGCAAAACTTGCCTATGCATCTGCGCTCACCTCAGTAAACCGTCTATCCGAAGCGACAGCCTTGGTGACTGAAGTGCTTGATGCAGCGGAGACGACTGCGGAGGAAGCTTCGGTTGCAAAGGTAGAACGTCTTCGCATTCGAATCAGAATTGATGGCCGAAATGAGGCTATTGCCGATGCCCTTCAGCAGGTAGCGCAAGGTGAACACTCTCTACCCCTGCTTAACTGGCTTTCGATGCAGCACAGCAGGGCATCGCAAGAAGACAGGCAAAGAATCAACATCATCTTGCAGCAGATGGATCTTTCGATGTTCAGCGACGATGCCGTTGTCGCGATGGCAACTCCTATTGCGCTGGGCAGTTCCGCTGTAGGACTTGGATCGTGGATTTCTCGCCTTGAGAAAATCTCCTTCGGAGCTACTGGCGAATTGCGCAATGGACACGCTGCGAGCGTCCTTGCAGAAATCCAAGCGGACACGCTTGACTTTTCGGGGTGCATCCGCACTCTAAAAAGTATTTTGGAATGGGATGGCAAAAACGAAAATATAATGCGCTTGGCGCAAGCGTATTACCAGTCTGGCGACCGCATTGCGGCTTTCGAAATGCTTCAGGATGCGATAGTTGGACCTGATGCGTCTGCGCTTTCCGTGCGTAACTGGGCACATCTTGCGGTGAGCCTTGGCCGTCGCCGACACGCGATAAAGTTCTTTTCCAACCTAGAGAAGCCTCAGCTCAATTCACCTAATGATTACATCTTGCTGATGCAAGCGAGGCTAATTCTCGGCATCAAAGAAGATGATTTGGACGCAGCCGATTTACTCCGAAGCGGATTTGTTACGCCGGAGAGAGCCTCTCAAGTCTTCGCACTTGGAGTCAACCGCAAGGCACATCGGCCTGTCGATATCGCAGGGCGCGGAACTTTTGTAACCATTTCGATCGAAGACGAATTAAACGAGACATTCTATATCAGCGAGCCAAGTTCGCGGCCGATGCTTGGCATTCGGTCACTCGATCCCACTATATATCCGTGGGTAGAACAGTTAATAGGTCAGAAAACTGGCGCCGAGGTTCGTCTTGTCGGACAACCATTTGACGGAAAAATTGCGAAGATTCGATCCGTTCGCGGCGCCTCCGACTTCCTTTTTGCGGAGGCTCTACGTCAGATTAGCTTGAGCTCCACTGAGAAGACCGGTGTTCAGCGGCTTAACGGGGAGCCCCAGTTTTTGATGGATGAGGCCAAAAAAGTGCTGACGGCCCATCACAAGCTGGTTGAAGAGAATATAGCTATTGCTAAGCAAGGCCATTTTCCGGCTTCTCTTATGTCCAAGCTTTTCCACACGACACCTCGCGACTTCCTTTTCCATTCTAGGTCTTGGACGCCGCAATCTCACTCTGGGCATGCCACTGAGATCCAAGCAGATGAAGCTGTTGTTGATAAAAGCAACGGATGGATTTTTGATGCGACTACCGTGCTCCTCCTTGCCATGATCGATGCCGAAGATTTTCCAAATCGTCTCCTTAAGCTTCCTCGTATCACCAAAGTGGCTGTCGCCCAGCTATGCGACTGGCACGCACATGACCGAGAGCAGCGCCGGGCGACAGGGCATATGAATTTGAATGAGGAAGGATCGTTATATGTAACTGGTAACACCGCTGCCAACCGAGTGTCGTTACTGAAATTCTGGAAGAAGGTCGAGAAGATCGTTAGTCAATGCCGGATCATTGATGTTCCAACGGTAGAACTCTCAAATGAGTCAGTCCAACTTCTGGATCTACTTGACCCAGAAACGTTCGCCACTTTCCATGCCGGTAAGTTTCACAAACTTACATTGATCTCGGAGGAAGTTAGCGTCAGGGCGTTGGCTTCACTGTCAACGGGGATTTCCGCCTCATCCTTAACGGCGTTGATTCTTGAGGCTTGGCGACGTTCTTGGATAAAAATCGACCAAGCCATGGTTTTGATCTGTCGGCTTATTGATCTAGGCTGGACATGGGTTGGGTTCCCAACTGAATGGTTGTGGCAGTGCCTTTACCTTTCGGATGCTGATCGATCGAGAGTTTTTCATGCTCTTTACGGCCGCATCCAAAGGGCGGATCCAAGTGTAGCGATACCTGCTGTGTTCGTCGCTTTGGCGGCGCTCGACAGGACAAATCTTCCCCGTTCTGATATCGAAACGTATCGAAAAGCTGCTATCGACGGGCTTCCTAAGATCGATGTAGCCATCAAGAAGAAATTGGTTCGGGCGTATACAGTGCTGCCGGCTGGGGACCGCGCTGGTGCGGAGACGATCAAACAACTCAACGAGTGGGCGTGGAAGGACACGTGAGTTTCATTAACCTATTAGCTTCGGTCCAAACTTGAAACAGTGTCGGCTACACCCTCCTGCGCCTTCCCCTGATGTGGGCGTTGGTGCAACTCACCGGTTCGGCGAGCCTTCGCAATTCCGGAAGCGCAGACCCAGTTCCGGACGGGCAAATCAACCTGACCCGAATGTTGCTTACTTGCCCCGCGAAAGCAGGGATCCAGCGCCTTTGCTTGGTCAAGAAAGCCTGAATTCACTGGATTCCCGCGTACGCGGGAATGACTAAAATCTGGATGCCGTGCTTAAGTAAGCGCCATTCCAACCTGACCCAATTTCTCGAAGTCGGCATCGATAGAGGTGGATCCGATGACGACCAGAGCCAGCCATTGCAATCGTCATAGCGATCAACGTCGGGGGCTGGAATGGCTGCGGTGCCGATGTGATTGGCCACCGCAATTATTGCGGAGGTTACGTAAAATCGTGGCGGCAATTCCTGAGTGAAAATGAATAATAAGTGGGGAGATCTTAGGCATAAAGCACACCCTGCGGTCTTTGAAAAGACAATCAGCTAGTCTGTTGGCCCAATCTTGGCCCTTAACTGGTATCCCCGCTCACTCAAAATTATTTCTTGTAAATACTGTTGGGGCTGGCAATAGAGCGAGTTCCCACAACCAAGAGGAAATAAAAATGAGTAGTTTAAGAAAAATGAGTTTGGAAGAGGTCCGCAGAATTCTTAGCGAACTGGGCCCGGGCAATTGGCGCGAAGACGAAGCTGAAACCGATTGCTTAACGTCAGAAGCTGCTGCGGTGTTGAGCAGGCTTGCAAGGAGGCGAATTACTGACGGCTATGTCAGTAGGGTGGTCTGGAATAAGGAGAACCGGTTAGACAATGTTGTCTTCATTAGGTTCTCAAAGCCGTTAATCCTGACGCGGTAAGTTGCTACACGGTCGGCGGCTCGCGAGGGCCGCCGATTTCTCGCAACGGGTGATCGGTCACGCGAAGCGCGAAGGCGCTCATTGATTGCTTCGCGATCGTCGATCCGGCGTGGTATGGGGTTTGCGGAGGAGTGGTGGGTTGGAGGTGGGGCGGTTGTGGTTTCGGTGTTGAAGGTTGCCGTTGTTGCAAGGCAGAAACATCGCGGCTTGCGCCGCTCCTACGAAAAGCGCGGCGAGCGCCCACCGATTTCATCGTGCCGTGTGAACTGGCAAAAGAAAAAATAAGCGAACGCCCGGCACGCACCGGGGGCAAACACGTCCGCTCAGGGCTTCTTGATCGCCAACGCCTGATCAAACCGCAATCCACTGGCCGCCCCACCACGACCAGGCGAGCGACGGACGCGCGTCCAGGTCACGGTGACACCATCGCTCCCACGCGCGTAGACGTTTTCGATGCGCAGGCTCACTCCATCGCGGCCGACTTCCTCGTCGCACACCGCTGTGCCTTCCGGCAGCAGCCGGGTCAACAATGTATCGGTGGCGGCGTTGCGTTCTCGCACCAGCCGTCGGCCGTCGGCCGCGACCTGCAGCGACAGCGGCACCCAGCCGGATGGCGCGTCGTTGGCCATTCGATAGCGGTAATCGGCATCGTCTTCGGCGCTTGTCGCCGTGGTGGTGTCGGGTGAGGCGTTCACGGTTGGCGCGCGGCTGCGGCCGTCTTCGCCTTCGAGCAGACGCGCGATGGCCCAGACCCGGTTGGCCATTTCGTCGCGGGCCAGCAGGGCATCATCGACCGCCTCGCCGATCAGCGGCGCGGCCAGCGCGGGCGGGAAGAACAGCCAGGGCATCGGTGCGCCCGCGCACTGCGGTGCCCACAGCGCCCAGCCGCGACCCGGCGCCGTGCCGGTGCGGGTGGCGGCGGTCAGCGCGGTCGGGCCGAGCACATCGCCGAAGGTGTCGGACACGCTGAAGGCGGTGACGCCGGCCAGCGCACCCAGCGGCACGTTCGCGGGCGCGAGGAAGACATCGTTGCCGTAGACCATCGCCATCTGCAGCATCGCGGTGCGGCCCAGCTCGGCGGCGGGCGCGTCCACCGCGCCCAGATCGATGGTGGCGTCTTCGCATTCCCAGTAGCGCGCCTGCGGCATCCCGCGAAAGCGCAGCGCGGTCGGCGTGCGTTGCAGGGTGACGGTCTTTGGCGGCGGCGCGGTGGGCGCCTTGGTCATGTCGACCGAGGCCCAGCGCAGGCCGTCGCCGTGATGCTCCGACACCCGCAGCGGCGAACTCAGCCCGTCGCAGTCGATTTCGGCGGCGTATTCCAGACGCTCGGGCTGCCAGGCTTCGACGGCGGGCGGCTCGATGATCCCGGTCACGAGCGCGTTCCAGGCGGCGATTTCCGCTTCGATCGCAGGCGCGCGCAGCGCACCGGGCAATGTGCCGGCGAGCAGCGCTTCGCGCACCGCTTCGCCATCGGCCACCCGGCCGCGCGTCAACGCGGCCAAGCGTGCGGCGGGGGTGTCGTCCTGATCGTCCGGATCGGTGTCCTTGCCCAGCGAAAATGCATCGAGCAGCGATCGCGCCGCATCGGCGTAGCCCGCATCGCACAGCAATTGCGCCAACAGCGCGCCGGTTTCGACGCGCCTCTGCAGCGTCCAGTGTTTGCGGCCCGAGGGCAGCGATTCGATCGCGCGTTCGAGCGGCGTCCCCAGATTGTCGACCTTGATGTCGACGTTGCCGGCGCGGACCCGGCTGATCGGATAGTGGCCCAGCGTGTATTCGACCGAGACCGGCGTGCCGGCATCCTCGCCGTCGAATTCGCCGAGCATCCACTGCCGGCCGAGCAGCCACAGCGGATCGAGCAGCCGCGCCGCAAGCCCGGGGCGCAGATCGCCGGCGCGCTGGATCGGTTCGATGCGGGCGATGAGGTCGGTGCTGGGCTCGCTCATGTCGGGGATTCCTCGGTCACGACGTGGCCGAAACTGGTCTGGTAGCGGCGGTTGTCGATCAGCGAGAGCGGCGCGAACTGGGCGATGGCGTCGAGGCCGGCGGGCGTCACGGTGCGCATTTTCGCCAGCGCCAGCGCTTCGAGGATGTGGTCCAGCACCAGCGCTTCCGACCACTGCTCCAGATTGCTCGGCGGTACGCACAGCAGGATCGCGTTTGGCGCGGTGGTGGACGGCGCATCGGTGTGGAATGCGATGGCGGCGTCGGCCTCGGCGGCCGGTACCAGCTCGCTCCAGCGGTCGAGGACCAGCGCGCTGACGCTCTGCGCCGGATCGTCCAGCGCGCCGCCTTTCGCCAGCCGCCAGGCGACGAACGAGGTGCGGCCACGGCGCGGCGTCTTGGGGCCGCCGACCCAGGCCTCGCCCGGCTCGCGCGGAGTCTGCGAGACCACGAGGCGATGCATCGTGCCGGGGTCGTCGGCGCGCAGCACCAGCGCGTCCAGCGCGGTCATCGCCGCCAGCGCGGGGCGGACCCGCGAGGCTTTCGCGATGAAGCCGCGCAGCTCGACCGGCGCGACTTTGAGGTCGCCCGCGAAGCCCTTGAGCCATGCCGTGTCGACGCCGGTCAGGCGCGGTACGACCGGCTGGCCGTCGAACAGCGCCGCGATCCGCTCGCGCAGCGGCAGGGCGTTGTCGGCAGCGGCGGCGATGCGGCGGTCGAGTTCGGCGCGCGCGCTGCGGCAGGCTTCGGCGGTAGGGGTTTCGGCCAGTGACGGCAGGCCGAAGGCGGCGGCCCAGCGTCGCGCCGAC
>JAFLDZ010000009.1 GCA_017302135.1 Lysobacterales bacterium
TCCAACCGCGCCTTCGAGACATCCACTCCAACCCAACATTCATTCATGCTCGTATCCTCGGGAACCCTGCCTTGCAGAAACGGGCTTTGCGCCCTGGCAACTGTTCGGGTGATGAAGATCAACCCTGTGCCGACCCAGGCTCATCCACGATCTCGAAATCACAGGGGCAACGGCCTGACGCAGGGAGATAACTTACAAGGGGCAGGCGGCAAGCGATCGGCGTGCTGCAATCCATCATCCGCGACAAAACCCAACGCAATATCCACAGCTCGTATAGGGTGCTGCCTTGGCGCACCGTTTGCGTTGATCGATTGATTGCGTTCAATCCGTAGGGCGCATAAGCCGAAGGCGTCATGCGCCGCAAACATTGCAACCGCCGTATTGTTGAAGAAGGTGCATGACGCCTTCGGCTTATGCACCCTACAAAAACGCATCCGCCTTACGGCCTTACGTCACAGAAGCACATGCAATAGCTGTCATCTATTTGCT
Source organism: Lysobacterales bacterium (assembly GCA_017302135.1). Classification (GTDB taxonomy): domain Bacteria; phylum Pseudomonadota; class Gammaproteobacteria; order Xanthomonadales; family Xanthomonadaceae; genus Lysobacter_I. Next base: position 490 of record JAFLDZ010000009.1, read on the forward strand.
AACTTGATAAACAAAATCAACTGCTCGACCTTCACCTTAAGGTCTAGCACGTCTAAGTCGATTGACAAAACTGCTTCCCTAGCAATTGCAACCTTGTCTGCAGAAAACTTCTTATTCTTATCTGCTTCGTAGCTGCATTCCCATTGCGTCTTGCATTGCTTGAAGGTTGTATTTTGATGCACTTTTTCCAGAACGGCGTGCATTGTCGAAGTGGCGACGTAATTTTCAATTTCACGACCTGCCGTGACCCATCCGAAACCGCACGCCTTCTCGATTTCCTGCATGACGCGGCCTTTTGTAGCATTCAATGAATCATCTGGCCTCCTCTTATCACTATCGATGACAATAGCGACGTGCCGATTCAGGCGCTGCAATGCAATGAAATCAGTGACGCTGGCATCGTCTACGCTCAGGTGGGAGAGTAGGCGCCCGCCGTAAAACATAATCGAGTAGTGGAGCCCTTCGGACAGATCGGGATCAACATGCTTAATCCATGCATTGATATAAATGCGGTCAGAGGGACCTTCCACCCACAAGATCGAGTTGGCCTGCACCAAGTCTGACGCGCGGTAGCCCAGATCGAATCCAGCTGCTGCGCGATGTCCTGGCAAGTCAAGCCTTTGAATCTCACTCTCGTCATAATCATTCAATGTACAGTGAAAAATTGCTGCATTTGGCGCATTAAGCAAGCTGGCAGAATGTGTAGTTATGAAATATTGGTTGTTCGTTTGTTCCTGCAGATATTTCAATAGCTGTCTCTGCAAGCGGGGATGCAGATGCGTTTCCGGCTCCTCGATGCAAAGGATTTCGCCATCAACTGAAGTGGCGGCGGCAGCGAAGATAATGACTTCATGCACGCCAGTGCCCAGCGATTCTATCGGAAGGACCCGATCACGGATTGATACGTTGAGCTCTTTGCCGGAGTGTGGAATCTCAAGACGTGCATCCGTGGCCTCCAAAACCTGAGCTATAAATGTGTTAATTCTCTCGAATTTCTCTAAGTTGCCAGCACGAAAAGCTAGCTCTGGATTCTGTAATTCCAGCAATCTTGCTATCAGCCCCTGTCCATTCAAATCTTGGTGATTCGTGCCCGGCACTCCAATCTGCCGGTGGGCGTTGAGCTGGTTCACTCGCCGCATGTTGGGCCTCACGCCACTAAGTATCTTCTCCAAAACAACCGGTCCGTGGTGCTGCTCAAATGAGCCTCCCGTCAAGCCGGTCATCGCATTCCACAAACGGTACCAATCATTCGCCACCTGCTCACCGTGCCTGTTGGCTTGAAGAGCGTCAAGGAGGATTTGTGGCGTGGGGGCCTCTGGTTTCCAGCCGTTTGATTCCTTGACTGTTATCCAAACTGTATCGTCGTCAACAACAGGAAATTCAGCAAGAATGGCTCTGACGAGATTACTCCACTGGCTCTGCCTTTCTGGTTCCTGAAACAATTGCTCCATCAAGCGGGCGATTCCACCGCGGTCGATGGACAATGGGAATCGCCAAGAGAAGGGTGCGCTTCGAGTCCCTATGTGAGTGTCCAGCCCAGCCGGAGGCTGAAACTGATGCGGTTGCTGGCTGTACTGCTCCAACAACTCAATCAGTCGCAGGACGTTGGACTTTCCAACATTGTTCCTCCCGACAATCAGATTGACATTTTCGAGTGGGTACAGAAGTTGAGGCGTTGGCCCAAAGCTTCTGTAACCTGTGACTCCAAATCCTTTCAACATCCAAGTCTCCCTCTGGTATCTGTCAATTCAATCTTAAGGTCTTGAGATGTGACTCTAAGCGTGGGGTCGGCGCACAGGTTTCCGCCGAGAATCGATCCTACTCCGTTGGGCGATGGTCAGTGTTTGTCGGCGCAGTTGGTCATCGCCTGCGGCGGTGGCCAGCGCGTAGGGTGGGGTGAGCATAGCGAACCCCACCATCAAACTCTCAATCGCCTGCATCCTTTGAAGATAACCTCCGTTGCAACCGCACATAGGTGGGGTTCGCTACGCTCACCGCCACCCTACGAAATGCGCGTCCGATAGCGATCAGCCTTTCGCCTTCCAAGCCGCCAACACTCCCGTTTCCCACTCCACCGTGATCCCCGCGCGCGCCAGTCTTTCCCCCACCCCTCCGGCTGCGCCGCAAACCACGCCAAGGTCGCCCACGATGCCGTAGCGGCCATCGGCCCACTTCGCGCATGCGCCGATCCAGTCGATCTGGTCTCTGCCGTTAAGGACGAAAGTCTGATTGATACATCATCGCAACTGCCCGGCGGCATGCACCGGCGGAAGCCCGCAGGCGTCGCGGCCGTCGTAGGCCCATTGGGCATGCGCGCCGTTGCGGCGCACGTAGTGCAGGAACATCTGATATTGGACATCGCCCCCGAAAGGCTCCCGCCAATGCGGGACGCGGGTGCCGAGGTAGACCAGTCCGTCGCCGGAACGCTGTTGGATGGCGCGCGCGCGATCGTCCTTTCCGCGCACCCACAGGGGCCAGGAGCAGCGTTCCGGTTCCGAGGCGACCGCGATGGATACGCCGACTTCGCATGCGGCACGGTCCACGTGTTCGTGCAACACCGCGCCGCGTTCGTAGATTCTCCAGAACGAGTAGCTGGGACTCAACGCATCCTGCACGATCGACTCGATCTGCGGGCGTAGCGTGCACAGCAGGGTTTCGCTCAGCATGGCACCGTACTGCTCGAACTGGCCGGCGATCACTTCGTTATCCGAAACCACCATCCGACCGCTGCGCTGCGACAGATCCATGTATCCGCGGACAAGTCGCTGCATCTCGACGGACAACATCTTCGGAACCCTGACATAGCCGCGCCGTTCGAGCGGCGTCTTGATATGGGCCATTCCATTCACCTCGGTTCGGCGAGTTTGCGCAGCGAAACGGAACCCTGCGGGGCCGGGCGCAACGCGACCAGCGGGTGGGCGCCGGGCATTTTGCTGATGCTGAGCGAATAGCGCCTGAGCAATGCATGCACGGCGAGCACCAGGACATGCACGTTCGATTTCGCGGCAGGACACGTCCGCGGACCGGCGCCGAACGGCAGATACGTGTGGGGCTTGAGCGTGCCGGTATCGAATCGCTGCGGATCGAACTGGTGGGGGCTGTCCCATGCCGAACGCATGCGATGCAGCGCGTAGGGGGAGACAACCACGGCATCGCCGGCCTGGATCGGGATGTCGGCCAGGCATTGTTCTGCGGTGCTGGTTCGACTCAGGGCCCAGACTGGCGGATACAGACGCAGCGCTTCCTTGACTACGGCGACGGCGGGGCTTGCCCGGAGCGCATCGCGCGTGACTCGCGCGCCGCAATTCATCCCCGTCGCCTCGCGCCTGATCGCAGCTTGCGTCGCTGCATCGCGCCCCAACAGCGACAGCGTCCAGATCAATGCGTACGCCAGCGGAACCGCAGCGCTCAGGATCGTCTCCTGCACGGCATGCGCATTCTCTCCGGTCGGGGCCACACCGCACTGTCGCTGTACCTCCCCGGCAAGCCAGGAAAATTCCGCTTGCGCCGATCGGGCGCGCAGGTCCGAAGCCTTGCTGCCGGAAGAAGACGAACCGCTGCCATCACCGGAGCGGATCTCCTCGATCGCATCGGAGGCTCGGGCGAGATCGACGCTTTTCCCACCGATGTACAGGCCGAAGAGCAGACGGCAGCCCAAAGCGAAACACATCGCCTTCAGTGCAAGATGGAAGTCTGCGGCGGGCAAGTTTGTGGTGACGTGGAATGTGTCGATGCCCGGAAATATCCGGTGGCTTTCGAAGAAGGCATGCACGTCATCCAGCAGGGCATCGTCATGCGCCGCAGACGATCCCATGCCCAGCCATTGACGCCCGAGCGGCTGCAGCAGCGGATCGAGATGGCGGTAAGGATGCGAAGGGCATGCGAACTGCGCGCCCTGCCGGAACACGGCCTTGATCGCCTCCACACTACTGGCGAGATAGGCGTTTCCCTGCTCGCTCTCGTAGCGCGACACGGCGGATCCGGCATTCGCCAGCTTGAGGAAATAGTCGGTCGGTTGCATGGGAATGTCCGGACCTTGCGCGGCGGGTCGCTCAGGGATCCGTGCGCAGGCTCTGCGCCCATGTGCCGATCAGATCGCTTCGGTCTTCCAGGTTCCTGTCGACCAAGTCGCGAAGCGAGCGCAGCTGCGCGACGAGGAACTCGTCGATCTCGCTGAGCGATTCGTACGGCCCGTCGCCCTTGTGCAGCGGCGTCATCGGCGCGGCTCCCCGCCAGTCGGGGTCGGAGATGACCTGTTTCATCAGCGTCGAAAAGACGATGTCCCGCGCGCTGCCTGCGCCCACATGGTTCAGCGCGATCGCGATCGAAAGCGAGTGTCCTTTTGCGCAGGCGCTGTGCCAGACGCCCGCCGGTACGACCAGCATATCGCCGGCATTCAACGTGTATGTCGCCGCATTGCCCGGGAATTCAGGCTGTTCGAAATGCTCCCAGGGTTCGAGTTCGGCAGCATCCCGGAAATATCTGTACACGCCGTCGGGAAATCGACCGGCATTCGTGATCGGATTGCGCATGGCGGGCGCGTCGGCGACCTGCCATTCCTTGCAGCCTTCGATCTGCAGGGTGATGACGGTCTTGTCGTCGAAATGCGGGGTGTATCCGGAATTGTCGTTGGACAGATACGCCCGGCAATCCACGATGCCCGACCAGCCCAGACTCATCTTGCAGGCCTTCGACAAGCGCTGGAGTTGCGATGCCGCAAGATTGACGCCGGTGATGCAGACCGTGCCTCCGGCCGCGTAGTGCATATCGATATCGTCGGCATCGATCCTGCTTGCAGGGCGCATGCTGCGCCGGTGCTTGCCGGGATAGGTCACGTGGACTTCATCCGACCGGCGCGCAGCCTGATCGAAACGTTTGCGGTTGAACAGTTTGCGGAACGCGCCGTCGCCGTTCTGGAAGATCGGCTTGCCGGATTTGCAGCAGGCGACGATCTCGCCGATGGTGAGGGGCGAGATCAGCCGCTCGAAGTCGATCGAAGTACCCAATTGCCGCCTCCGCTGTCGAAGCGCCCTGCCCGCAGGCAGGGCGACTGGGGCCGCGCGACGCCATGATCCTGCGGACCATGGCGTCGCGCCGCTGTGCCGATTACGCCTTCGGCTTTTTGACGGCCTTCTTCGCGGCCTTCTTCGCGGCCTTTTTCACGGTCTTCTTGGCAGCTTTCTTCGCGGCCTTCTTCGCTGCAGCCCGCGGGAGTGCGCTCGGCGTGATGTATTCCCAGCCGTCGTGCGGTCCGCGCGTCGCATCGAACTTCGGATCCAGACACAGTTTTTCGGGATGCTTCTTCGTGGTTTTTACCGTCAGGTACTGCTTCAGTTCGCTGTCGGGAATATTGTAGATGTTGCCTTTATCGTCTCTGATGATCGCCATGTGTTTGCTCCTTTTGCGGTTCTTCGAGTGGAACTCGGTGGGTGTTGACTGCATGAAACAGCGGTGGTGGATCCAGCTACTGACTGACGGTGTTGCACATCGCTACGACTGGGTGCGCCGGCCCGGAATCATCTGCGCTTGGGGGTGGCGGTGGATCTGCGTGGTCTGTCCCCGGGCGACTCTTTCGGCTCGGGTGCCTTGGGCTGGCGTCGACCCGGCTTGAGGTTGTCCAGGCGCGCTTGCACGGCTTCTGTGCCCTGGGTCCTGGCACATTCGCCCAGCGCTTTGTATTTGTTGTCGAATGAGGGGTAGCCGTCCGCACTGTGGGTGATCCTGGTGCTGAACTCGGCCCCGTGTTTCGCAAGCGTGACGGAGCGACGGTTGCGCAGTAGCGCCGGTTTCTCGTCCATCTGCACGACTTCGTATTTTTCCCGAAGCGGGACGACCAGAAGCTGCGCGATCGGATCGCCGTAATTGAACTCGATGACTTTTCGCGCGGCCGGGGCCTTGAAGACGAGAAAGAAGGGGCGGGGCCACCAATGCGTTTCCAGCAGACCGGGGATCGCGACCGGTGCCGTGCCGCTGGTGTCCATCAGGCAACGCGGATGGGGCAGCACGAACAGGCCCATGCCATCGGGAACCTGCAGGTCCATCAGCGGGCTGAAGCCGAAATGTCCGGGCGAGAAAACACTGAAGGGGCGCCAGCCCGGCGGCGCGTCGGGCGGCAGTTCCGCTTCGAGATCGCCGGACCATACCGGACGACCGCGCTTGAGAGAGACCCGGCAAGGCGTTTTCCAGCTGAAAACGAGCTCAAGTCCGTAACCGGCGGCATCGGAAAACGGTTTGCAGTGCCAAGGCTGCGGAACATCGCGGGTTCTTTCGCCGCTCCATCCGGGCACCTGCAGCTTGGCGCGACGCGGCTCCAGTACATCGTGGAGTTTGCGCATCATCAGGCGCATGGGGTCTTCGATTCGAAAAGACCTGACGCGTCGAAAACATCTGGCCCGAAACGAGCGGCGATGTCGTGCGCTGCGGCAGAGAACCACGCGGCCAGCCGGGACAAACCCATCACGCGCGACACGGCGACGAATGCCAACTGCAAGCCGGCAAGGCTGCTTCCGTACGCAGCATCTGTACACATGACAGCATCTTCCATCGATACGACACTCATCCAAGCGCCCGACCTGATCGGCGGTGCTTCGCCCCGTTGCGGAGTAAATACGAACTTTCGCATCTGCGCAAGGCGATGGACTGCGGCTCGCCGTTCACCGCGCAAGAGTGCTTCGCTGTTGCGCTGCACGATGCCTGGGGTTCTGTCCTGTCCAGAACGCATCTCCGCGAAACCCGGGTCCGGGTACGCCAGAGAGACAAGCGCTCGCGGCGATGATCAATGGTTGGAACACGTTGCGAACAATCCGGCTCGAACAACGGCTTGTCCCGTTGCCCGGAGCACGCTGCACGCCAGCACTGCGGGCCATGGACGCGTGTGCTGGAATCGCACGCAGCGGAATCGATGCATGATCAGGCCAGTATCGAAGATGGCATGCCGGCGATCAGCTTTTCGGTTTCGCCTTCCAAGCCGCCAATACTTCCGCTTCCCGCTCCACCGTGATCCCCGACCGCGATCCAGCCTTGCGCCGCTCCTCCGGTTGCGCCGCAAACCAGGCCAAGGTCGCCGCAGTGGTATCGGCGATGCTGCGGAAGGTCAGCCCGGTGGCGATCGCTTTCGCATTGCTGCGCGTATGGAAGCCGGCGCTGTCGCCGCTGTTGGGCACCCACACCGGCATGTCGCCCCACGGGGAGACGTTCTGCGCTTCTAGGAATTCGGTCGGCACGAAGGTGAGCGTCGCGCCGGCGGTGGTGGATGCGCGGATGCCATACAGCAGTGCGGCCATGTCGAGGTGGTAATCCGGACCGAAGGCATTGAATGCGCCGCGCGCATTGTTCTCCGCGAGACGGATCATCCATTCGCCCAGGTCGCGGGCGTCGATGAACTTCACCGGATCGCGGCCGTCGCCGGGGCACAGCACTTCGCCGCCGCGCGCCAGCCGCAGCGGCCAGTAGGTGAAGCGGTCGGTGTCGTCGCCGGGGCCGACGATCAGGCCCGGGCGCACGATGGTCGCGCGGTCGCCGAAGTGCCGGCGCGTTTCCGCTTCGGCCGCCGCTTTCAGCCCGGCATATTTGGTCATGTCGGCGCGCAGGCTGGCGTTCGTTTCCTTGAGCGCATCGCCGTCGAAGGTGGCCAGCGCTGCGGTTTCGTCCTGGCCGGGCGTCGCGTTCTCCGCGTAGGCGGATACGCTGGAAATCATCGTGTAGCCGTCGACATGGCCCTTGAGCACCTTCGCCGCATCGCGGATCCACGCCGGCACGCTGCTGGGGTTGTCGATGACCGCGTCCCAGCGCCGGCCCTTGGCGACTTCGGCTGCGATCGACGCGTAGTCGTTCTTGTCGCGATCGCCCAGCAGCTGTTCGACCTGCCCGAGCCATTCCGGCTGTTTGCGGCCGCGATTGAAGATGGTCACCCGGTGTCCGCGCGCCAGCGCATAACGCACCTGGTGCGGGCCGGTCAGGCCGGTGCCGCCGAGGATCAGGATGTCCAGCGCCTTTGCGGCGCGCGGCGCGGGGACGTTGTCTTCGTCTTCGGTCATGGCGTGTGCCCCGGTGGCGACGGCCGCGAATGCCAGCGCGCCCAGCTTCAAGATATCGCGACGGTGGTGATTCATGCGATCGGGGTTCATGCGGGCAACCTGGCGGGTGGATGCGCCATCGTTCTCCGAAATCGCAATCATCTCCCGTGCCGGAAGTCAGTCGCCGCCGGGAGAGGGCTTGGCGGCTCTTTCCCCGGCCCACCGGACCCGCGACAATGGCGGCCTGACCGACGCCGATGTCGGTCTTCATGGAGAACGCATGACTGACTTCACTCCCACGGCGCCCGCAGGCGGCGCCAGGATCACCAAATCCCCGACCGGGCTGAACGTCCCGGATCGCCCGATCATCCCCTTCATCGAAGGCGACGGCACCGGCCCCGATATCTGGCGCGCCAGCGTGCGCGTGTTGGACGCCGCCGTGGCCAAAGCCTACGGCGGCCAGCGCAAGCTGGAATGGATGGAAGTTCTTGCCGGCGAGAAGGCCTTCAACGCCACCGGCAACTGGCTGCCCGACGCCACCGTCGAGGCCTGCCGCGAATATCTGGTCAGCATCAAGGGCCCGCTGACCACGCCAGTCGGCGGCGGCATCCGCTCGCTCAACGTCGCGTTGCGGCAGATGCTCGATCTCTACGTCTGCCTGCGCCCGGTGCGCTGGTTCGAGGGCGTGCCCTCACCGGTAAAGAAGCCGGGCGATGTGGACATGGTGATCTTCCGCGAGAACACCGAGGACATCTACGCCGGTATCGAGTTCGAACCCGGTTCGGCCGACGCGCAGAAGATCCTGGATTTCCTCGAGAAGGAATTCCCGAAGGGCTTCGACAAGATCCGCTTCGGCACCAAGGCCAAGGGCGACGCGTGGAACAAGGCGCTGGAAGGCATCGGCGCCCCGGCGCGCGATCTGCCGATGCAGGTGGGCGTGGGCATCAAGCCGGTGTCGTATCTTGGCACCGAGCGTCTGGTGCACAGCGCGATCGGCTACGCGATCCAGAACAAGCGCAAGTCGGTGACGCTGGTCCACAAGGGCAACATCATGAAGTTCACCGAGGGCGCCTTCCGCGACTTCGGCTATCAGGTCGCACGCGACTTCTACGGTGCGGTCGAACTCGACGGCGGCCCCTGGCACGTGATTCCCGAAGGCAAGCCGGGTGCGGGCCTGATCATCAAGGACGCCATCGCCGACGCCTTCCTGCAGCAGATCCTGCTGCGTCCGCGCGAATACGACGTGTCGGCCACGCTCAACCTCAACGGCGACTATCTGTCCGACGCGCTCGCCGCGCAGGTCGGCGGCATCGGCATCGCCCCCGGCGCCAACATCAATTACGTCACCGGCCACGCGGTCTTCGAAGCCACCCACGGCACCGCGCCGAAGTACGCCGATCTGGACAAGGTGAACCCCGGTTCGGTGATCCTGTCGGGCGAGATGATGCTGCGCTACCTCGGTTGGACCGAAGCTGCGGACGCGATCATCAAGGCGATGGACGGCGCGATCGCCAGCAAGAACGTCACCTACGACTTCGCCCGCCTGATGGAAGGCGCCACCGAAGTGAAGTGCAGCGGATTCGCGGACGAGATCATCAAGCATCTGTGATCCATCTCTGCTGTCCGTGGCCCGGACACGAAAAAGCCCGGCATTGCCGGGCTTCTTTTTTTGCCACCCGCCCCGGTTCAGGGGCTTGGCGATTCAGGCGGCGCGCGGGTAGATGATCGCGTCGACCACCGCCTGCACGCGCGGCAATTCGACGATCACGCATGCGGGCACTGAAGGGTGGATGGCCGCGCTGCGGGCGCCTTGAAGTAGACGCGCATGGCCGTAGCGGAGGGCGGCGCGGTAGGAACGCGGACGATCCGCGAAATGAAGTGTCTGGGGGATCGACAATTCGGTTCTGAACAATTGCATCGTGAATTCCTTTTTGTTGCTGGAAATGCCCGACTCCGATTTTCGGGCGGGACGTATTCTATTGCACTGCAGCATGAGTCTTTACTCAGTAGGGCGCGGCACGGCGATCTTCCTGCCCGACCAGCGGCGATGAAAACGCTGCGGCAGACGACTGGCACAAGGCATCGGGCATGGGCGGCGTGGACGGCGGCGGCGAGCCCGACGGCGTGCGGCAACCGTAACGACGGCGGCGACGACAGGCGCTGGTTTGCGGCGGATGAAGCAGGAACATCTGGCTTTTGAACAATTGCATGGGTCTCTCCTTGAGCATGGGCAATGGAATACGGTTGCGGCCCGCATGTGCAGGCCGTCTTAGCGGCGATGGACGGATCGCTCCACCCGCAGAACGCAGGCGGTGCATTGCGGACGATGTGCACGCACCACATCCGCGTCGTACCCGGGTGCGGCGCAAGGCCAAACATAGGCGCGTCATCGGAACTCGAATGCTGGTTGCCCGGCGGCACATCCTTGTGCCGGGGGCTGCCCATCCGCGCCTTGACGGCTGCGAACTCGGGCCTCCCCTTTTCCTTGGCGCATCCCTGCGTACCGAGCAGACAGTGTCTCCTGAAGGCGTCTCACACGCTGCGATGGCAGCGGACCAGTCTTCAGGAATTCATCTTGTTTTCAAGGCGTTTCGTGCGTTTCCGACATGGGAGAATGATACGTTTCCGGCGTCTCACAGGCTGCGATTCCGGCGCAAGGATTCGTCGCTGCTGGCGTACACTTGGCCGCATGCACCACCCTGTCGTCCCGCGCCCTCAAGACCCCGCGCAGCGCGCGGCGGCGCTGATTGCCGACGGCTTCGACGACTACAACGCGCGCTTCTCGGACATCACCCGGCGCGCGCGCCGACGCTTCGAACGCCGCGACTGGAAACTCGCCCAGAGCGACAACACCGGGCGGATCGATCTCTACGACGTTTGCCTGCGCGAAACCCTGTCGCGCCTGGAAGGCCTGCTGGAAGACCGCGTGCGTTCGCGGCCGCTGTGGCGCGGGATCCGCACGGCTTACGCAGAACGCATCGCCGCGCTGCCGGACCGCGAGCTGTTCAAGACCTTCTACAACTCGCTGGTGCGGCGGTTCTTCCGGATCGATGGCGTCGCGCCGGACGTCGAATTCCTGGCGTTCGAGATCGTGCCGACCGGGGACGCGTCCTGCCCCGGCGAACTGCATCACCATGGCTTCGACCACGATGCGACTGCGGTGTGGCGCGGGATCTTCCGCGACTTGGCCTACGTCAACGGCTGGACCGATCTCGATGCCAGCGCCGCTGCAGTGGCCGAAGCGCTGCGGTCGCGCGGCGTGGTCGGCGTGTCGATGTTGCGCACCCCGTTCTATCGCGAGCGCCGCGCGTATCTGATCGGCCGCGCGCACGGTGCGTCGGGCGCGTCGTATCCGGTCGTGATCGCGCTGACCAGCGAAGCGGCCGGCGTGCGCGCGGATGCGGTGATCGTCGACGAGCAGCAGATCTCGATCCTGTTCGGTTTCTCGCGCAGCTATTTCCACGCCGACATCGCCCGGGTCGGCGATGTCGTCGCCTTCCTGCACGCGCTGCTGCCGCGCAAACCGCTGGACGAACTGTTCACCGTGGTCGGCCGGATCAAGCAGGGCAAGACCGAACGCTATCGCCAGGTGTTCCGCCATCTCGCCGAATATCCCGACGAAGAGCTCGTGCTCGCCGACGGCGAGCGCGGCATGGTGATGGCGGTGTTCACGCCACGCGGTTATCCGGTCGTGTTCAAACTGATCCGCGACCGCTTTGCGTATCCGAAGGACATGGTGCGTGCGGAAGTCGAGGAAAAATACCGGCTGGTCTTCCGCCGCGACCGCATCGGCCGGCTGGTCGATGCGCAGGAATTCCTGCGCCTGCGCTTTCCGAAACAACAGTTCGCGCCCGCCGCGCTGGACGAATTGCTGCGCGAATGCGCGCAGACCGTGCAGATGGAAGGCGATGAGGTGCTGATCAAGCACTGCTATGTCGAACGTCGCGTGCGTCCGCTGAATCTGTACGTGCGCGAGGCGCAGAGCGTGGCCGCCGAACGCGCGGTGCTGGACTACGGCCAGGCGATCAAGGATCTGGCGCGCAGCAACATCTTTCCCGGCGATCTGCTGCTTAAGAATTTCGGTGTGACCCGTCACGGCCGGGTGCTGTTCTACGACTACGACGAACTGTGCCTGGTCGAGGAATGCAAATTCCGTGCGGTGCCGGCGATGCGCGACGAGGACGAAACCCGGCCGCTGGACGAATGGCTGTACGCCGGCCGCGACGATGTGTTTCCGGAGCTGTTCCCGCAGTTTCTGGGCATCGTGCCTGCGCTGCGCGAACGGCTGCGCGCGGAGCACGGCGAGATTTTCGATCCCGTGTGGTGGCGCGATGTGCAGGCCCGGCTCGCTGCCGGCGAACACTTCGATGTGCCCCCATATCCCGACGCCGTGCGCCTGCCGCAGGCACGCGAGCCGCAGCAGAATTTGCGCTAGGCTGTCGTTCTCCCACGACAACACACCTCCTCGCCATGTCGAATCTGCCCGCGCCTTTCCTGCGTTGCTGTCTGATCCTCACTCTCTGCACGCCGCTGATCGGCGCCTGCGCATCGACGCAGGACAGCACTGCGGCCGAAGCCGAACAGGCGCAGGCCAAAGATGCGTCGCTGTCCGCAGCGATCGCCGGCACCTGGCGCGACCCGAAGAATGCGGCGCGCGACGCCTTTCGTCATCCGCAGGATACGTTGACGTTCTTCGACGTGAACCCGAAGCAGACGGTGGTCGAAATCACGCCCGGCGGCAGCGGCTGGTACAGCGAAATCCTGGCGCCGTATCTGCGCGACAGCGGCAGGTATGTCGCCGCGCAGGTCGACCCGATGGCCGTTGCGGAAGGCCGCAGCCGCGACAACCAGCAGAAGACCATCGATACGCTCAAGGCACGGCTTGCCGCGCATCCGGCGCAGTTCGATCGCGCGCAGATCGCGACCTTCGATCCGAAGCTGCCGGTGTTCGCAGCGCCGGGCAGCGCCGATACCGTGCTGACCTTCCGCAACGTGCACAACTGGGTCGGCGCCGGCACCGCCGATGCCTATTTCGCCGCATTCTTCGCGGCGCTGAAACCGGGCGGCGTGCTGGGCGTGGTCGATCACCGCGCCAAGCCGGGCACCGATACCGAAGCGATGAAGAAATCCGGCTACCTCACCGAAACGCTGGTGATCGATCTGGCGACGAAGGCGGGTTTCGTGCTGGATGCGCGCAGCGAGGTCAACGCCAATCCGAAGGACACCGCCGATCATCCCAACGGCGTGTGGACGCTGCCGCCGGTGAATCGCCACGACGCCGAGGACGACGCGATGTATCAGGCGATCGGCGAAAGCGATCGGATGACATTGCGCTTCCGCAAACCCGCCCGATAAAACGCCCGATAAAACGCGCGATTGAGCGGCGTTCAGGCGCTGCCGTGAGAGGTGCTTTGGCCACGAACATCGGGCCTGAAGGCCCTCCCACAAAAACGACGGCTCAACGCGTTTCGATCAACTGCTGCAACAGCACGATCTGCCGCGACTGCACTTCGAGGATCTTCTCCAGCTGCTCGACGCGCAGCTGGTCCAGCTTGTCGTGCAGCGCCATGATTTCGAGTTCCGCTTTCAGATTGACCTGGTAATCGTGCTCGGCGGCCTCGCGGTCGCGCTCCGCGTGCCGGTTCTGGCTCATCATGATCACCGGCGCCTGCAGCGCAGCCAGCATCGACAGCAGCAGATTGAGGAAGATGAAAGGATAGGGGTCGAAAGGATGCGCGCGCAGCAGCCAGACGTTGGTCGTCACCCACACCCCAAGAAACACCATGAACATGCCGATGAACGTCCATGAGCCGCCGAGCCGCGCCACGCCATCGGCGACGCGTTCGCCGAACGTGCGATCGTCGTCAGCGGTACTCTTCGGCGGACGTGCGATGTGTTCGCGGCGATGGATCTGGGTGAGCACCGCGCGCTCGGCGGCGGTGGCGTGTTCCCAGGCTTTGCCCAGCCAGCGATCGGAAAGCCCGGAAAGGTCGTGGTTGCTCATGACGGTGCTCGCGAAAAGGCCTGCGTACAGCATAGGCCTGCCGCAGCGGCGCGTGTTCGCGGACGCTGCCGCATGCTGATCGCGTTCAACAAACCCTACGGCGTGCTCTGCCAGTTCACGGACCGCAATGTGCCGGCGCGGCCCACGCTTGCGGGCTTCGGCTTGCCGTCCGGCGTATATCCAGCCGGACGCCTCGACCACGACAGCGAAGGTCTGCTGCTGCTCACCGACGACGGCGCACTGGCGCACCGGATCACCGACCCGCGCCACAAGCTCGCGAAGACCTACCGCGTGCAGGTGGAGGGCGAACCGCAGCCGGCGCAGCTGGACGCACTGCGTCGCGGCGTCGAACTCAACGACGGCATCACGCTCCCGGCGCAGGCGACATGCATCGATGCGCCGACGCTGTGGCCGCGCGACCCGCCGGTGCGATTCCGCAAGACCGTGCCCGATGCGTGGCTGGAACTGACGATCCGCGAAGGCCGCAACCGTCAGGTGCGGCGGATGACCGCTGCCGTTGGTTTACCGACGCTGCGGCTGGTGCGCGTGGCGATCGGCGATTGGCGGTTGGACGATCTGCAGCCGGGCATGTGGCGACGCTTGGATTGAGCGGCTCGCAGGCGTTGCGGCGGGTTCATGTGCCGCGCGGCTTCGCCCGATGCGTCGCGGTCGCGCTCCACGGATCTTCCGGCCACGGATGCTTCGGGTAACGGCCCTTCATTTCCTTTTTCACTTCCGGGTAGGTTCTTTCCCAGAAGCTGCGCAGGTCCTGGGTGATCTGCAGCGGGCGGCCGCCGGGCGAGAGCAGATGCAGCGTGAGCGGGATACGGCCATCGGCGACGCGCGGCGTATCGGCGAGACCGAACAATTCCTGCAGTTTCACAGCCAGCACCGGCGGCTGCGGTGCATCGGTCGCGGTGTCGTAGGCGTATTCGATCTTCCGCTCCATGCCCGAGGGCACGACGATGCGGGTCGGGGTGAGTGCGTCGATGCGCTGACGCATGGCCCAGTCGATGCCCGATTTCAAAGCCTCGCTCAATTCGTCTTCGCTCAAGGCATCGAGCCGGGTCTTGCCGGCGAATGCGGGTTTCAGCCATGCGTCGAGACGCGCCAGCAGCGCGTCGTCGGACAGGTCGGGCAGCGACAGATCGGGCATCCACACACGCAGGCAGCGCACGCGGACGCGCCACTGCGCCAGCGATTCGCGCCACGGCAGCGCATCGATGCCCAGCGCGCGCACCGCATCGGTCAGCGCCTGCGCGGCTTGCGCAGGATCGACGCGACCGGCTGGCCGCGCATCGAGCACGATGCCGTCGAAGCGCTGCACGCGCTCGGCGACCAGCGCCCGCTTCGCGTCGTCCCAGCGCACTTCGTCGCGATCGGAAAACCTTGCCGCGAAATCACGACGCAAGCGTCTTTCGTCGACCGGCGCGGCGCGCAGCACTTTCGCATCCTTCGCTTCGAAACGCAGATCGCAGGCGACGATCCACGGCTCACCGATCATCGCGCTGTCGTCGAACAGCTGCGCCATGCGTCCGTTGGCGAGCGGATAGCGGCGCAGATCGCTGCCGTGTCGGTAGCCGATGCGGTCGGGAAACGCGTGCGCCAGCAGATCGCCCAGCGCATGCGCCGGCACGCTGGCTGGTGGTCTGGCGTTGCAGCGCAGCCGGCGACGCCACTGCGTCGCTGCGGCATCCAGCGCCTGCAGCGACGAGCGCACGGCTTCGGGCGGCGAGCGGCCTTGACGATGCGCAGCCAACGCCTGCCAGCGCGCCGCCAGCGCATCGCTGCGGCCCTGTCCCGGAATCGCGCGCAGCGGATCGCGCGCCTCCAGCAGCGCGGCGATGTCGCAGGCGAGTGCGGTTTCGTCATCGTTCGCGGCCGACAGCAGCATCGCCGCGAGCCGCGGATGAGTGCCGATCGCCAGCATCCTGCGTCCAAGCGCAGTGATCGTGTTGCCCGCATCCAGTGCGCCGAGCCGCTGCAGCAGTTCGCGCGCGGCGGCCATCGCACCAGTCGGCGGCGCATCCACGAAACGCAGGTCGTCGCTGCCCCAGGCCGCGAGTTCCAGCGCCAGCGATGCGAGTTCGACCTGGGCGATCTCCGGCCGCCGCTGCGGTTCCAGCCGCTGCGATTCCGGCCACAGCCGGTAAGCCCAGCCCTCGGCGACGCGACCGGCGCGACCGGCGCGCTGATCCGCCGACGACTGCGCAATGCTCACCACATCCAATCGCGAGAAACCGCTGTTCGGGTCGTAGCGCGGCTCACGCGCGAGTCCGCTGTCGATCACCACGCGCACACCGGGCAGGGTGACGCTGGACTCGGCGACGTTGGTCGCCAGCACCACGCGACGACGGCCGTCCTGCGACGGCTGCAGCACGCGCGACTGCTGTTCGACCGGCAGCTCGCCATGGAGCGCGAGGATTTCGACATCTTGGCTGTTCCCTTCTCCCATCGGGAGAAGGTGGCGCAAAGCGCCGGATGAGGGTTCGTCCGACGCGCGACGGTCGGATCGCGAATCGGTTCCACCGACCCTCTCCCCAACCCCTCTCCCGGCGGGAGAGTGGCTCTGTTGCGCCAGCAGCGCCTCCACCTTGCCGATCTCGCGCTGCCCCGGTAGAAACACCAGCACATCGCCCGGATGTTCGGCCAGCGCATGCTCCACCGCGCGCTTGACCTGATGTTCGATCGCCTCATCGCGACGCCCCGGAAAATGTGCGATGCGTACCGGAAAGCTGCGACCGGCGCTGGACAGCCGCAGCGCATCGAGAAACGCCGCGAGCTTTTCGCCGTCGAGCGTCGCCGACATCGCCACCAGCCGCAGGTCTTCACGCAGACCCGCCTGCACGTCGAGCGCGAGCGCAAGGCCGAGATCGCCGGCGAGATGACGTTCGTGGAATTCGTCGAACAGGATCGCACCCACGGCTTGCGGCCCACCCTCGCCCAGCATCGGATCGTCCTGCAGCATCCGCGTGAGGATGCCTTCGGTCACGACTTCGATGCGTGTTTTCGCGGTGACTTTATTCTCGAAACGGATGCGGTAACCGACGGTATCGCCCACCGCTTCGCCCAGTTGCTTCGCCATGAACTGCGCTGCGGCGCGTGCGGCCACGCGGCGCGGTTCCAGCATCACGATCTTGCGCCCGCGCAGCCAGTCCGCATCCAGCAGCGCCAGCGGCACCTGGGTGGTCTTGCCGGCACCGGGCGGCGCTTCGAGCACGAGACGCGTGCCGGTTTCCAACGTCCGTCGGATCTCCGGCATCAGTTCGGCGATGGGGAATACGGCAGGCGATGTCATCGCACAAGGCTAACAGGACACGTGTGCGCGCCGTCTGTCGGGCCGCCCCCGCGCCGCGCGCGAATTAGGTGGCGGCTGTCATGACCCTCGGCTAGATTGCGGCCTCCACCCCGGAAGGAAGGTTCTCATGTCGCGTGCGTTCACCTCGCTGTGCCCATTGGCCTGCGCCCTGCTTCTCGCAAGCGGCGGCGCCCAGGCCGCTGTTTTCATCAATGAATTCCATTACGACGATTCCACGTCGTCCGGCGACACCGGCGAACGCATCGAAGTGGTCGCCACTGCGGGCGAAACGCTCAGCGCATACCGTGTCTATCTCTACAACGGTTCGACACCCTTGTCCGCCGTGACCTACGACAACGACCTCGTGCCCGCAGGCAGCCTGGTCACCTGCGGCGGCCAGGTGCGCATCGCGACCCTGAGCTACCCCACCAACGGCATCCAGAACGGCAGCAACGACGGTATGGCACTCGTGAATCCGAGCGGCCAGGTCGTGCAGTTCATCAGCTACGAAGGCCAGATCAAGGCCAGCAACGGCCCTGCCGCCGGTCTGACCAGCACCAATCTGCCGGTCTCCGAAACCGGTTCCGATGCCGCCGGCAAATCGCTGCGGCTCGCCGGCAGCGGCACCACCTACGCCAACTTCACCTGGCAGGCACCGGCCACCGCGACCTTCGGCACCTGCAACACCGGACAGACGTTCTCGACGACTCCGCCGAACACCCCACCTGCGGTCACCGGCACCACGCCGACCGCCGGTTCGACCTCGTTCCCGGCCGCCGGCAATCTGGCCGCGACCTTCAGCGAAAGCGTGACTGCCGCGGCTGGCGCGTTCACGCTCTCCTGCGCGTCGTCCGGTTCGGTTGCGCTGACCTACCCGGGCAGCGGCAGCAACTTCTCGATCTCCACCAACACCGCACTGGTCGCCGGCGAAGCCTGCACCTTCACGGTGGTCGCGAACAACATCACCGATGCGGGCGGCGCCAAGCCGGCTGCGAACACGGTGGTGAACTTCAACGTCGCCACCGGCGGCGGCGGCGGCACCGGCTACTACGCGCACGTCAACACCAGCAGCGCCTCTCAGCTGCGCTGTTCGCTGCACGCGACGATCAAGGGCCACACCGCGTATCCGTACAGCGGCGGCACCACCAACACGTGGACGATCCTCGAGATCGCCGATGAGGATCCGTTGAATTCGACCCGCGTGCTGGACGTCTATCGCAACCACAGCTACGCCAAGATCACCGATCGCGCAGGCGGCGCTGCAGGCATCAAGTACAACCGCGAGCACACCTGGCCGAAATCGTTGGGCTTCAGTGCGGAAACCGGCAACCTCGGTCTGCCGAACTCGCCGCACACCGACACGCACATGCTGTATGTGTCGGACGCCAACTACAACTCGGACCGCGGCAACAAGCCGTACGGCAACTGCAGCGGCTGCACAGAGCGCGCGACCGAGGTCTACAACGGCGCGGGCGGCGGCACGGGCGTGTATCCGGGCAACTCCAACTGGTTCAACGGCAGTTATTTCCAGACCTGGGGCAAGCGCAAGGGCGACATGGCGCGTGCGGTGATGTACATGGCGGTCCGCTACGAAGGCGGTACGCATCCGACCACCGGCCAGAACGAACCGGATCTGGAACTGACCGACAACCCGGGCCTGATCGTGGCGACCTCCAGCTCGCCGGCCTACATGGGTCTGATGTCCACGCTGCTCGCCTGGCACCAGGCCGACCCGCCGGATGCTGCGGAACTGGCGCGCAACGAAGTGATCTACAGCTTCCAGGGCAACCGCAACCCGTTCATCGATCACCCGGAATGGGCGACCTCGGGTCTGTTCACTTCGGCCAAGCCGGCGACCTGCATCCTGAATTGATCGGCACGACATTGCTGTGATGTGCGAAAACGCCGGCGAGAGATCGCCGGCGTTTTTTGTTTTAGAACTGCATGAGTGTCTTCAACCAACTCAAAACAGTATCGCTCTGGGGGACCAGAGAAAAATATCGAGGTTATCCAACACTATTTTTCTATGTTAGCGCTAGCTATATACGCTATAAATATCAACCTATATCCAAAAGTTGTTGTTTGCGAAGATTAACTGGCTTCAGGGGGAGCCATGAGTATGGACAGATTGCATTTGATCGTTTTGGTTGCGCTCGTACTATTGCTTAACTTGGCTGTCTCATTCGTGCGCGGGCAACCTGTCGATCCTTCGACACTAAGCTTTTCCGCAGTTGTTGCAACATTACTTGGTGTGATTATCTTATTTTTTGATCTTTGGTTATGGCGTCTTCCTTTTCTTCATCCTTGGTTTGTCGTCGCTCCAAATATCAACGGAACATGGAAAGTTTGTGGCTCGATAGTAAATCCGTTGACCGGTAAAAGAAGCAAAGAACATATCGGAAAAATGACAATCCGACAGACATTTTTTTCTATTCGATTTCAAATCGAATGGGACGGTTATGGAAAATCAAAATCACTAATGTCTGAAAAGTTGGCGGTTGGGAAAGAAGGCATGTGCTCCTTCTCAACCTTATACGAATTTGAATCGAGCAAGAGTATCCCTGATGGAAAAACACATCACGCGGGGATTTTTTTTCATTCAAATGAGAGAGTTCCGAGTGCTATAACGCTTCGCTATTCAACGGTAGACCAACTGCTTGGCGTAGTAAGGCTTACAAACCATGAGAAAAAATTGACTTGGCGCAACCTGTGGTTAAGGTGAACCAAACCTGCTCATTATTGTGGAAGCCGTTTACGGCTTCTGGAGATTAAAGTCCCGTACGGAAGCACACAAAAAGCGACACGCTTTACATCAGCGAAGCTGGTCATTTCTGCGCATGTGGTGGGGGCGGATGCGTCTTGATAGTGTAATTGTCTTCGGCGGCTCTGCCCTACAGCCCATATAGACAAATGCTATGACATTTGTATTCAAATCGATTCCGAAGCTTGGCCCCAGGGTTCGGAACTCAAGCCTAACAACTCAACCCTCCGGCAATCCGCATCCTTGAACAAAACCATCCTCGCCGGACTTGCCTACTTCGCCATCGTGCTCGGCACGGGGTTCGTACTCGGTGTCTTCCGTGTTCCTTTCCTCGTGCCTCGGATCGGCGAGCGCTGGGCTGAACTCGCGGAAATGCCGATCATGGCGGTCGTCATCTTTCTCGCTGCGGGCTACATCCTGCGTCGCTTTCCGGACATCCGCTCCTCCGGTCGTTCACTGGCAGCCGGTTTTCTTGCGCTTGCGTTGACCGTCTGCGCGGAGCTGGGTCTTGCCGTGGCGCTGCAGGATCGAACGCTGTCCGAATTCATCGACAGCAGAGACAAGGTTTCGGGTTCGGTCTATCTGTTGCTGCTGCTGGTGTTCGCGATCATGCCGCGACTTCGTCTTCGGCGGCATGCACAAACCGCCGCCGAACACAGCAAAGCCTAGCGGTTCTTTCGCTCCGCGATCGCAGCGACGCGCCCGGATCGCTCCGGGCGCGTCTTCAAGCTTATCGATATCTCACGGATGCAAGGAACCTCAGCGTCGCCGGGCTTCCTGCACGCGCTGCGTACCACGCACGTTCGGCGCTTTCATTGCCGATGGCATCGCCGCATCCGCCGGCAACACCGGCTTCAGCCGCACGCCCTGGTTGCCGGCAGTGACCGCATTGACCATCGCGCGGATATCGTTGATGTCGTCGACCACGCGCGTGTTCAGATCGTCGACGAGGAAGACGCCCGCGACCTGGTTCACGCGATCCACCCAAGGCGTGAAGCCGAACGCGCCGGGACTGGAGACGATCAGCGGCGACGACGGGTCGATCCACTGGCCAAGCCCGTAGCCAAAGCCGGTCGAAGTCGGCGGACGCGAAACATCCACGGTGCCGACGGTGCGATCAAGGGCCATCAGCTCGATGGTCGCGCGGCTGAGGAAACGCCGGCTGGGCAGGCACGACAGCAGCAGCGTGTTGTCGAGGCAGCCGTAGGCCAGCACCATGTCGACCACTTTGCCGTAATCCTCCAGCGTGCTGCGGACACCGCCGGCGATGCGCGGGTTGTCGGTGCGCACATAGCCCGGTGCGGTGGAAGACGTGGCGAAGTCGGTGGCGTTCATGCCCAGCGGCGTCACCATCTCGGCGATGAAGATATCGTCCCAGGCCTTGCCGGTGGCCAGCTCGGCCATGCGTCCGGCGACCTGCATCGAATTGCCGCCGTAGGAGAAGACCGTGCCGGGTTGGCCGATCAAGGGCTGCTGCAGGATGCGGTTGGCGCAGCTCGAAAGCGTGTACAGCGGATTCGACATGCAGAAATCGTCGCCGCCGGGCAGGGCGCTGGTATGCGAGAACAGTTGCGCGAGCGTGATCGAACGTTTCGAGGCTTCGACCGTCGGGAAGTATTGACCGACGGTGTCGGTCCAGCGCAGCTGGCCCTTCTCGACCACGCGCGCGACGGTCAACGCCGACAGCCATTTGCTGGCCGAGGCGATGCGGACGCGGGTGCTCAGGGTGTAGCCACCGAATGCGCGGCGATAGACCACATTGCCGGCCTTGTTCACGCGCAGCGATGCGCCGTCGAGGCTGTAGGTCTGCACGAAATCCTGCATCTCGGCAGTGACCGGCGCGAAGTTGTAATTGGGCACCGCGTGCGCGGCGCCCGAAGCGCCGGCCAGCAGGGTGAGGACGAAAGCGGAGATCGAGTGACGGGTCATGCGGGGCTCCTTGGCGGATATCGATGCGTGATTGCATCGTGGTCCAGTGGTGATCAGCGGCGTCCGGAAGCGGATGCCTTCATCGGTTGTGGAATGGCTTTTCCTGCGCTGCGTTGCGCATCGACCGGCAATTGCGCCGGCAGGGTCGGCTGCAGGCGGCGACCCTGACCATCGGCGGTAACGACATCGATCAACGCGCGGATATCGTTGATGTCGTCGACCAGGCGCACGTTGAGATCATCGACCAGCAGGACACCGGCGATACGTTTGTTCCAGTCGACCCAGGGCGTGAATCCCACGCCACCCGGGCTCGAGACGATCGACGGCGACGATGGATCGATCCACTGGCCGAGACCATAACCGAAGCCGGTCGCGGTCGGCGGCCGATACAGGGACACCGTGCCGACGCTGCGATCCAGCGCCATGAACGCGATGGTCGACGGCTGCAGAAAGCGGCCATCGGCGGCGCAGCTGCCATTGGGGCGGACGCGCAGGCAACCCTGCGCCAACACCATGTCCACCACCTTGCCGTAGTCCTCCAGCGTGCTGCGCACGCTGCGGTCGATGGTGGGGTTGTTGTTGCGCACATAGCCCGGCGCGCTGGATTCTCCGGAATAGTCGGTGCCGGTCATGCCGAACGGCGTCACCATCTCGGCGATGAAGATGTCGTCCCAGGCCTTGCCGGTGGCGATTTCCGCCATGCGTCCGGCCACCTGCATCGAATTGCCGCCATACGCGAAGACCGTTCCGGGCTGGCCGATCATCGGCTGCTGGAGAATGTGGTATGCACAGCTCGTCAGCGTGTAGAACGCATTCGACAGACAGCTGTCCTCTTCGTAGGCGAGGCCGCTGGTGTGCGAGAAGAGTTGTTGCAGCGTGATGCCGCGCTTGGCCGGTTCGACGTTGGGAAAATACTGGCCGACCGTGTCGCTCCAGCGCATCCGGCCTTTCTCGACCAGGCGCGCGATGGTCAGCGCCGACAGCCATTTGCTGGCCGAAGCGATACGCACGCGGGTGCCGAGGGTGTAGCCGCCGAACGCGCGGCGGTACACCACGTTGTCGGCCTTGTTGACGCGCAGAGACGCGCCGTCGAGCTGATGCGTCTGCACGAACGACTGCATCTCGGCGGTGACCGGGGAAAAATCGTAGCTCGGCGCCGCGCTGGCGGCACCGGCCGCACCGAACAGTGCGGTCACGGCGAAAGTGGAGAACAGAGTGCGCAACATGGTGTCGTCTTCCTTGGTTGGGGGACGCGACCATGAACGCCGGCCATGCATGGCGGGTTGACGCTTGCGGCGATCGAAGATGTAAACAATTGTTTCGCGATGCCCGCTGCGGTCGACGGAACGCACGCGGCATTTCCGTACAATGGTGGCTTCATCCGTCGCGACCTTGCGCATGCCCCTGATCGACATCGGCGCCAATCTCACCCACGACAGTTTCGACCACGACCGCGAGGCCGTGCTGCAGCGCGCGCACGCTGCGGGCGTGACGAAGATGATCGTCACCGGCGCCAGCCGCGAGCATTCGCCGAAAGCCTTGCTGCTGGCGCGGACGTTCCCGGGCGAACTGTTCGCCACCGCCGGCGTGCATCCGCATCATGCGGTGGAATACACCGACGAATGCGACGCCGAGATGCGAGAGCTGCATGCGCATCCGGAAGTCGTGGCGGTGGGCGAATGCGGGCTGGACTACAACCGCGATTTCTCGCCGCGCCCTGCGCAGCGCAAGGCGTTCGAGCGTCAGCTGCAGTTGGCTTCCGAACTCGGCACACCGGAATCGCGAAAGCCATTGTTTCTGCATCAACGCGACGCCCACGACGATTTCATGGCGATGATGAAGAACTTCGACGGCCGGCTCGGCCCGGCGGTGGTGCACTGTTTCACCGGCACCCGCAGGGAGCTGTTCGATTATCTCGACCAGGATTGGCATATCGGCATCACCGGCTGGCTCTGCGACGAGCGTCGCGGCACCCATCTGCGCGAACTGGTCAGACATATTCCCGCAAACCGGCTGATGATCGAAACCGATGCGCCCTATCTGCTGCCGCGCACGGTGAAACCGCAGCCCTCGCATCGGCGCAACGAGCCGATGTATCTGGCGCACATCGTCGAAGAACTCGCGCGCGATCGCGGCGAGACGTTGGAGGCCGTCGCCGCCGCGACGAGCGCGACGGCGATGGCGTTTTTCCGGTTGGCGTGAATGCGCGTCAGCGCACGGTGTTCTCGCGCTCTTTCTTGCCGCTGAACAGTTTTCGCACCAGCGCGATCAGGCCGATCACCAGGAACACGATGAATTTCTTGCCGGCGATCAGCAGCACGCCGAGCTTGGCGAGCAGGCCGGTCTTGGCCGCGATGCCGCCGCCGATCAATGCCGCGACACCGTAGCCGGCCAACTTGTCGTTGCCGGCGTCGTAGTCGGCGTAGCGCGCGCCGGAATCGAATTCGGCCATCGGCAACAGCTGTTGCATGCCGGTCTGCACCGCACTGAGCTCGGACATGCCGGCAACCGCGTTCAAGCTGAGGAATCCACGGCGCCCGAGCACGCGGACATCGTAGTTGAGGGTGTGCTGCTCGCCGTCCTGGAACGCGATTTCCTTTGCCCAGTAGAGTTTCTTGCTGGCCGCGTCGTAACGCGGCGGAACCGCCCAGCCGACCAGCTCTGCGGAACCGTAACCGGCCTCCTTGCGCGCCGCGTTCTCTTCCTGCGTCGCTTTCTTCAGCTCGACGAGCATCGCGTCGTAATCGGTTTTCGCCGCATCCTCGTCGGGGACATAGCCTTCATCGGAATACGTGACCACCACCGCCCACGACTTCTCGCTGTCCAGCGGTGCGGCCGTCGGCACGATCAGGCCGAGGATGCTGTCGTCCGGCGGATTGCCCCAGAATTCTTCGAGCACGCGGCGCGCGTCGGCTTTTTCGAGATAGCGGAACTGCGAGCCCAGACGGAATCGCGCTTCGGCTTCTGAGACAGCGACATCGCCGCTGCGGAATTTCAACGATTCGATGAACGCCTTGAGCTGGGTGGCATTGTCCGCCGGTGGCTCTGCAAAAGCGAAATGTGCGAACGACAGGACGATGGCCGCGAACGCGACCAAAACCGATTTTTTCAACATGGCGACCCCGAGCATGGTGGCGGCGTGGATTGGTCGGGCGTCCCCACGCCCGTCGCGAAAGTGTGAGCCACGCAACCGGCCGACGCCAGCGGCGGATCAGTACACCGCGAGCTCGCCGCAGCCGCGCATCGTCGACTCGCCCTGCACCGTGACCGTCACCCGCTGCGGGTGGGCGACATCGGCGTCGTCGGTGCAGGCTTCGGTGACGATCTCGACCCGGATCGCCTGCTTGCCTTTGGCGGTGTCGAGCGTGCCGTCGAGTGCGATCGGTGCGCCGCGCGACGGGCCGGGCGTGCCGCGATAGAACAACGTGCCCTCGGCTTCGTGGGTGCCCATGCCCCACACCAGATGCACGCGGTGGCGCAGGCCTTCGGCGGTCGGCCCGCCTTCGCCCTGGATCTCGATGTTGAAGTGCTCGCCCAGGCCCATGAACGCGGGCACCGGGCTGACCTTGTTCGCCATGTCGGCCGAGAGCTTGCCGGAGGCGCCGGGCGGCGGCAGCGACGCCTGCGGCGGATCCGTGGGCGGCGCGGCGGCGGCCTGCGGCTGGGTGGCCGTGCACGCGGTCAACGCGGCGATCAGTACAACAGCAGTGCAGGTCGGGATTCGCATGGTTCGCTCCTGGCGTCTGGACGGTGGCGATAACGGGCCGATGACGGCCTCGGGGTCAGCTGCGCATGCCCACGCCGCGCTTCAACAGCCACAGGCTCAGCCCACCCAGCAGCACCACGAAGCCCAGCATCAGCGCATAGGCCAGCCACAGCGGCACGTCGGACACACCCAGCAGGCCGTAGCGGAAGGCGTTGACCATGTAGAAGATCGGGTTGAGATGGGTCGCGGCTTCGGCCCAGTCCGGCAGCAGCTTCACCGAGTAGAACACGCCGCCCAGATACGTCAGCGGGGTGAGGATGAAGGTCGGCACGATCGCGATATCGTCGAATTTCTTCGCGTACACCGCGTTGACGAAGCCGGCGAGGGCGAAGATGGTCGCGCCGAGAATCACCGTGCTCAGGGTGACGAACGGATGCGGCACGCGTACATGGGTGAAGAACATCGCGATCACCAGAACGATCGCGCCGACCATCAGCCCGCGCAGCACCGCGCCGGCGACGTAGCCGCCGAGGATCACCCACGCCGGCATCGGACTGACCAGCAATTCCTCGATATGGCGGCCGAATTTGGCGCCGAAGAAACTCGAGGAGATGTTGCCGTAGCTGTTCTGGATGATGCTCATCATCACCAGCCCGGGGACGATGAAGTCCATGTACTTGATGCCGTCCATTTCGCCGACGCGCGAACCGATCAGGCCGCCGAAGATCAGGAAATACAGGGTCATGGTGATCGCGGGCGGGACCAGGGTCTGGCCCCAGATGCGCAGGATCCGCGCCACTTCGCGGCGGACGATGGTGTACAGCGCGACGCGCTGGCGCTGGCCCACGCTCATTTCGACGGAAACGTCCTGCTGCGCACTCATGCCGCCACCGCCTTGTCGCTGTCGTTGCCGGTGAGCCGCACGAACAGCTCCTCCAAGCGGTTGGTCTTTGTGCGCATCGAACGCACGCGGATGCCGGCGGTGTCGAGCGCGGCGAACACCTGGTTCAATTCCATCGCGCGGGGTTTTTCGATGTCGATGGTGTGATCGTCTTCGGCGATCAGCGTCGCGCCTTCGATCTTCGGCAGCTCGGCCGGCAGCACATGTTCGATATCCAGCAGGAAGCCTTCGACATCGAGTTTCGCCAGCAGCGCCTTCATCGGCCCTTCCTCGACGATCCGGCCCTTGTCGATGATCGCGAGATTGCGGCAGAGGCTTTCGGCTTCTTCCAGATAATGCGTGGTCAGGATGATGGTGGTGCCCGAGGCGTTGATCTCCTTCAGCGTCTTCCACATGCCGCGACGGATTTCGATATCGACGCCGGCCGTCGGTTCATCGAGGATCAGCAGGCGCGGGCTGGTCATCATCGCGCGGGCGATCATCAGCCGCCGCTTCATGCCGCCGGACAGCGTGCGGCTCATCTTGTCGGCCTTGTCCCACAGCTGCGCTTCCTTCAGCACCCGCTCGGCGCGTTCGCGGGCGATGGCGCGCGGCACGCCGTAGAAGCCCGCGTAGTTCACGCAGATGTCGAACGGCTTCTCGAACATGTTGAAGTTGATTTCCTGCGGCACCAGGCCGATCAGGCGCATCGCGGCGTCGCGGTCGGCGGAAATGTCGACGCCGAAGATGCGCACTTCGCCCGAGGTCTTGTTGACCAGCGAGCTGGTGATACCGATCAGGGTGGATTTTCCGGCGCCGTTGGGGCCCAGCAGAGCATAGAAATCGCCCGGCAAGACATCCAGCGAGACGCCCTTCAGGGCTTCGACACCGTTGTCGTAGGTCTTGCGCAGGTCGCGGATCGAAAGCGCCGGCACCTGGGTGCCGGAAGCGGAGTCTGGAAGCATGGGGTCCTCACCCCGCCGCAGGGAGGGGGAACAGTACGGCGGAACCGCTAGTATAGGCGGCCGTGCCCGGCTGCTTTGATATGTTCGCCCGGCAACACTCCTTCCCACAGAGTCGCCCTGTGTCCGCTCATTTCCCGCTCAAACTCGTCGCCCGCCGGATGTTGGCCCCCACCGTCGCCCACCTCGGCTTCGTCCGCGACGATGGCGCGCCGCTGGATTACATCCCCGGGCAGTTCCTGCAGGTGCATTTCCACTACACCGACGGCACCGCGACCAAGCGCAGCTATTCGCTCGCCACCCAGCACGATCACGCGCTGGCGCCGGGCGACGCGGTCGAGATCGCGGTCAGCTACGTGACCGGCGGCGCTGCGACCACGTTGTTCGAAAGCCTGGACATCGGCGGCACCATCAACGCCAGCGGCCCCTACGGCCGCTTCTGCCTGATGCCCGCCGACGCCAACCGCCGCTACCTGCTGATCGGCACCGGCACCGGCGTGACGCCATACCGCGCGATGCTGCCGCAGTTGGCGGCGCAGATCGCCGGACGCGGGATCGAAGTCGTGTTGCTGTTCGGCGCGCGCACGCCCGAAGAACTGCTGTACGGCGACGAATTCCGCGCCTTCGCCGACGCGCACCCGAACTTCCGCTTCATCCCCTGCTTCTCGCGCGAACTGCCCGACGCAGGCTCGCCGCACGCGCATGCCGATGTGCGCAAAGGCTATGTGCAGGACCAACTCGCCGAATTCGCACCGCAGGCCGACGGCGACATCGCCTACCTGTGCGGCAATCCGAACATGGTCGACGCCTGTTTTGAAGCATTGAAAAGCCATCACCTGCCGGTGCCGCATATCCGCCGCGAGAAGTACGTCAGCAGCAAGTAGGCGGGCCTCAGCGCTGGGTTTGTGGGAGGGCCTTCAGGCCCGAACGCCCTTCCCGAAAGCCATCGGGCCTGAAGGCCCTCCCACACGGCCGCGCCACTTTATCCGCATCAGCCGCCGGCGCGGCATCATTAGGCTCCGCTGCTGCAATTTCTGCCTGGGCCGGTCACATTCGGCGTGCGCTGTCGTCTTGGCCTACGAAGCGCAGTTTCGCCCTCACATGATCCACATCGAGAGTTCCGACATGCTCAAACCTCTCCTGCTGTCCACCCTGGCCTTGGCGCTCGCCGCCTGCGGCCAACAACAGACCGAAAAGACCGCAGCCCCCAAAACCGACGCCAACGGCGATCTTCGCTACGGCAGTCTGGTGTTCAAGCCCTGCGCGCTGGGCGGCGATCGTGGTGACGGTGTGGAAGCGCAGTGCGCTGTGCTGCAGGCGCCGGAGAATCACGACGCGCCCAACGGCCGCAAGATTTCCCTGGCCGTGGCGATGATCCCCGCCAAGAATCAGACCCAGTCGGACCCGGTGGTGATCATCGCCGGCGGCCCCGGGCAATCGATCCTCGAGGCCTACCCGATGCTGCATCCGGCGCTGAGCGATGTCCGCCGCAATCGCAATATCCTGCTGTTGGATGCACGCGGCACCGGCGGCTCGCACCTGTTGCAGTGCGACGAACTGACCTCGCTCGACGAGAATGCCGAGGACAGCGAAGACCCCGCGAAACTGCGCGCATTGACCGAGCGCTGCCGCGATCGCTTGGGCAAAACTTCGGACCTGCGCTTTTACGCCACCGCCGACCACATCCGCGATCTGGATCTGCTGCGCGCCACCATCGGCGCGGAACAGCTCAATGTCGCCGGGATTTCCTACGGCACCCGCGTCGCACAGCAATACGCGGCCCGCTATCCGAAACACACGCGCACGGTCACGCTCGATTCGATCGCACCGAACACGCTGGTGCTGGGCCAGGAACACGCGCTCAACCTGGATGCGGCGATCAAAACGCAGTTCGCGCGCTGCGTGGCGGATGCCGCATGCAAACGCAATATCGGCGATCCCGCTGCGCTGTTGACCAAAGTGCGAACGACGCTGCAGGCAGGCGGCCTTGCGCCGGTGCGCTATCGCGATCCGACCAATGGCGAATGGCGCGAAGAAGTGCCGCAGTTCGGACATCTGGGCAGTCTGCTGCGGTTTTACGCGTACCGTCCGGAATCTGCATCGATGCTGCCGTTGATCCTGCACGACGCGGCGCTGGGCCGCTACGAAACCCTGCTGTCGCAGTCGCGCGCGCTGAGCGGCGATATCGGCGATTCGATGGCGCTGGGCATGCATCTGTCGGTGAGCTGCACCGAAGATCCGGAAATCCAGGCGCGGCCGGAAGACGACAAGACCATTCTGGGCAACAGCATCGCCGAGTTCATCCAGGCACAGTGCGCCGTGTGGCCGAAAGGCACGCGCGACCCGGACTTCCGCAAACCGTTGGCGGGCGATGTTCCGGTTCTGGCGATCAGCGGCGAGTACGACCCGGTCACGCCACCGCGCTATGGCGACGAAGTGGTGAAGACGCTGCCGAAAGGCCGGCATCTGGTGCTGCCGGGCCAGGGCCACAGCGTGCTGACCACCGGTTGCATGCCGAAACTGTTCGCGCAGTTCGTCGAAACCGCCGATGCGAAAAAACTCGACGCGGGCTGCCTGAAACGACTGAAGCCGACGCCGCCGTTCGCAGGCAATTACGGCTGGGAGCCATGACCTGTCGCTGCTCTCTCACGCGCAGCGCAGGGCGCCGCTTTTATTGATGCGCACGCGCTGTCCACGAAATTTTCTTCACAGGGTTTTCCCATGATCGATGTCCAGAATCTGCACAAGGCGTTCAAGACCAAGACCGGTCTGGTGCAAGCCGTGCGCGGCGTGAGTTTCACCGCCCGCGACGGCGAAATCACCGGTCTGCTCGGCCCGAACGGCGCCGGCAAGACCACCACGCTGCGCATGCTCTACACGCTGATGTCGCCAGACCAGGGCACGGTGACGGTCGATGGCTTCGACATCCAGAAGGATGCGACGGCGGTGCGTCAACGCCTGGGCGTGCTGCCCGACGCGCGCGGCGTGTACAAACGCCTGACCGCGCGCGAGAACATCGCGTATTTCGGCGAACTGCACGGACTGGATGCGAAGACCATCGCGGCGCGCACCGCGCGACTGGCCGAAACGCTGGGAATGGAGGATGTGCTCGACCGCCGCACCGAAGGCTTCTCGCAGGGGCAACGCACCAAGACCGCGATCGCGCGCGCGCTGGTGCACGATCCGAAAAACGTGATCCTCGACGAACCCACCAACGGACTGGATGTGATGACCACCCGCGGCCTGCGCCAGTTCCTGCTGCAGCTTCGCGCCGAAGGCCGCTGCGTGATTTTCTCCAGCCACATCATGCAGGAGGTCGCCGCCCTGTGCGACCGGATCGTGGTGATCGCGGCCGGTGAGGTCAAAGCGATCGGCACGCCCGATGAGTTGCGCGCGCGCGCCGGCCACGAGAATCTCGAAGACGCCTTCGTCCAGTTGATCGGCTCGGAGGAGGGCCTGCACGCATGAGTACGTCCTTGAATATGTTCATGACCGTGTTGCGCAAGGAACTCCGGGATTTCGCCCGCGACAGGCGCACGTTCCTGATGGCGCTGCTGCTCGGCCCACTGATGTATCCGCTGTTGATGCTGGGCATGGGCAAGCTGATGGAAGCGCGGATGAGCACGCAGTTGGAGAAGCCGCTGGAGATTCCGATCATCGGCGCGCAGCACGCGCCGAATCTCGTCGCCTGGTTGGCGACGCAGGATATCCGGGCGAAGCCCGCACCGAAGGATCTTATCGCCGCGATCCGCAACCAGGACGAGGACGTGGCGCTGGTGATCGCACCGAACTTCGGCGAGGAATGGCGCGCCAGTCGACCGGCGAAAGTGGAGATCGTCGCCGACACCACCCGCACCAATGCGGATGTGCCGATCGAACGGCTGCGCTCCGCGCTCACCGCCTACAGCGGCCAGGCCGGCGCACTGCGTCTGGTCGCACGCGGCGTGAACCCGCTGTTGACGCAATCGGTGGCGGTGACCCAGCGCGACGTGGCCACGCCCGAAGCGAAGCAGGGGCGGATGATGTCGATCGTGCTGCCATTGATCCTGGTGCTGTTCGCATTCATGGGCGGCGCGCATCTGACCATGGACGTGACCGCAGGCGAGCGCGAACGGCAATCGCTGGAACCGCTGTTGGCGACGCCGGTCGCGCGTGGAACGCTGGTCAGCGGCAAGATGGCGGCAGCGTCGCTGATCGGCATCGCCAGCGTGATCCTCACCCTGCTGTCGTTCAAGCTCAGCGCGGCGCTGTCGACCAGCGCAATGGCGAGTTCGCTGGATGTCTCGTTTCTCGCCATCGGCAGGATGATGCTGGTGCTGCTGCCGCTGGTGCTGATCGGAACGGCGCTGCTGACCTTCATCGCCGCCGGATCGAAAAGCATGAAGGAAGCGCAGAGCCACATGGTGTGGCTGATGTTGATGCCGATGCTCCCCAGCTACGCGCTGATGGCGTATCCGCTGAAGGACCAGGATCTGTGGCAGTACGCGATTCCATTCCTGTCGCAGAACCAGATGCTGGTCAAAGCCAGCCGCGGCGAGAACGCATCGCCCGAACAATGGGCGATCTATCTGCTCTGCGCACTGGCGTTGGCCGGGGTGCTGTGGCTTGCGGCGATCTGGCGCTACCGTCAGGAAAAACTTGCGATCTCGGCTTGATCAACGCTTCGTGTGATCCAGACTCAGCATGATCCGGACGACTTGGAGCAGATCGATACGTAGAAAAAACAGCCCGGCACAAGCCGGGCTGTTTTATTTCGCAATGCGGCTGTAGCGGGTTCTCGTACCCGTTCGCTCAGGCGCCGGGCTTGAAACCGATGGTGCGTCGCGTCGTGACCGGTGAAGCCACCGGCTGGAAGCGCCAGCGTTTCACCGCAGACAGCGCTTCACGATCGAAAGTGCGCGGCGGGTTGCCGCGAACGACGCGCGCTGCGCTGACCGAACCATCGGTCGCAACGGTGAATTCGACCAGGACTTCGCCCGAGATACCGGCGCGCTGCGCTTCCAGCGGGTATTTCGGCGATGGTGTGCTGATCGCGCGCAGGTCGCTGGCGGTCGCCGTGGCCGGTTGCGCCTGCGCCGCACGCTGCGCTGCTTCGCGCTGCGCTGCTTCACGCTGCGCGGCTTCGCGCTCCGCAGCCAGGCGCTGTTCGGCCTCGCGCTGGGCCGCCGCCTGTTGCGCCGCCAGCTGTTGCGCCGCCTCTTGCTGCGTCGCCTGCTGCGCGAGCCTTTCCGCTGCCTTGCGCTGGGCTTCTTCCTGTTCCTTCCTGCGATCCTCTTCGAGTTTGGCCAAACGTGCCTTCTCGGTTTCGGCATCGACTTCGGTCTGTTGCTGACGCTGGGCGAACGAAGTCTGCGCGTCGGTCAGAGATTGCTTCAGACGCGGCAGCGCGGGCGCGGCCTTGTCGGTTTTTTCCATCAGCGCAAAAAGCCGCTGCGCTTCAGGAAAATCATCGCGGGCGATGCTTTGTTCGGTGGCGATCAGCGCGTACGGCATCAGGTCGGTCAACGCGCTGGCGACGGCGGCATCGTTCGGCTGTTTGTCGCGCAGTGCGAGGTAGTACTCCATCGCATTGTTGCCGGCGGGCGCGTACATGCGCTGTTCCAACTGGGCAGCGCGCGCGGCTTCGCGGAGTTGATCCACGCTCATCGCCGCCACTTGGGCGGAAACGACCTGGGCCGGTGCCTGCGTGGCCGTGGTTGCGGCCGGCGCCGGTTGGGCGGCCGTTTCGGGGTCGGCCTTGTCGCCGCCGCACGCGGTGATCGCCAGAACCAGAGCCACAGACAGTGCGGCATGACGGAAGCCGTCGCGAAGCAGACGGAAGGACGGAGAAGCGTTGTCTTGGGCGACGGACATCACGGTGATTTCCTGCTGGCTGGAGTCGATGATCTGCAAGCACGTCTTGTGCCAGCAGCCCCCTTTGTCTCGCTCACCCGCGTCCCCGGGTGCCATGCGTTTGCGTTCAGGCAATTACTTTCCAATACAAAAACGAGAAAAAATGTGACCGAGTAAGTCATCCGGCGCAATCCGACCTGTGATTTCCGCCAGGGTGTCGTGACCGATACGCAACGCTTCGGCGGACAGTTCCAGCATATCCCCATCCAGCGATTGCTGCGCACCTGCCAGTTCCTGCGCCGTACGACGCAACGCATCGACCTGGCGCGCACGCGCGCTGAACGCACCGTCCGCGCCCTCCGCAGCGCCGCCCGCGAGGGTCCGGAGCCGCGCATGCAGGCGGTCCAGCCCGGCGCCGGTCTGCACCGAAACCAAGATTTCATCCTCGGCTGGGAGCGGCAGCTGCGCGAGCAGGTCGGTCTTGTTGATCACCCACAGGCGCCGTGGAACATCGGCGATGGCGTCCACGACAGCCGCGCGGCCGGTATCGACCTCCCGGGCATCAAGCACCACGATCGCCAGATCAGCCCGGCTCAGTTCCGACGTCGCCCGGCGCATGCCTTCGCGTTCGATGCTGTCGCCGCCCGCACGCAACCCGGCGGTATCGACCAGGGTCAGCTCCACCCCCTCGACCCGCACGGTTTCGCGCAGCAGGTCGCGGGTGGTGCCGGCGATATCGCTGACGATCGCGCGGTCGCTGCCGGCCAGTGCGTTCAGGAGCGAACTCTTGCCGGCATTCGGCGGCCCCACGATCACCGCATGCAGCCCATCGCGGAGCTTCTGCCCACGCTCGGCTTCGCGCAGCAGTGCGCCGAGATCATCCGCCGCCTGCGCCATTCCGCTGCGCAGGGCCTCGCCGCCAAGTGTCTCGAGCGGTTCGTCGGCGAAATCGATCGCAGCCTCCATGTGCACGCGCAGGCGCAGCAGGACATCCGCGAGCGCATTCACGCGCTGCGAGAACACGCCATCGAGCGAACGCCGAGCGGCGCGCGCCGCACGTTCGTCGCCGGCAGCGATCAGATCGGCGACGGCTTCCGCCTGGGCGAGATCGAGTTTGCCGTTGAGAAAGGCGCGTTCGCTGAATTCGCCGGCACGCGCCATCCGCGCACCGAGCGCGCAGCAGCGTGTAAGCAGCATTTGCAACACAGCGGGGCTGCCGTGCGCCTGCAGTTCCACGACATCCTCGCCGGTGTAACTCGCTGGCGCTTTGAAATACAGAGCGATCCCATCGTCGAGCGTCTCGCCGTGTTCATCGCGAAACCGCGCGTAGTGCGCATGGCGTGGCGTCAGTGATGTCGCGCAGATCGTGTTGGCGATCTTGAGCGCACGGGGGCCGGACAAACGCACGATGCCCACGCCGCCGGCTCCGGCAGGGGTGGCGATGGCAGCGATGGTGTCCTGGCTTTGCATCGTCGGATCAGCCATCGACGGCTGCGGCCAGTCGGAAAATCGGCAGGTACATCGCGATCAGACACAGCGGCAACAGAATCACGCCCAGACCGAATCCGATCACCAGCGCGACGATGCCGCGCTCGTTGCCGGGTGGCGTACGGCGCGGTGTCCACGCCCAGGCCGCCAATACGATCAGAGGCAAGCCGAAAAGCGCGTAACGGGTTTCGACGAACAGACGAGTCAGCAGCGGAAGCTCAGCACCGAAATTCTGGAACGCCTCTTCGAATCTCGGGACGATCAGGTTCACGCCCGCCGCGATCCCGATGGCAACGAGAAGCCCTGTGGTCAACATCCAGCGTTCGGTGGCATTGCGCATATCGATTCACTCACCCACTCGGAGAAGACAGTGTCTTGAGCGGATTCTGCATGAACTCCGGATCAAGCGCTGCCGGAAAACACGACGCCCGCCTTGCGGCGGGCGTCGTTGCGATCCGTTCGGTGCGACGCTACCCGCGACTCAGGCCTTCTCGACCGTCGCCGTGGATTTATCGCCGTATTGCCGCATCATCCAAAGCTGCTGCAACATGCCCAAGGTACCGTTGGTGACCCAGTACAGCACGAGGCCGGCCGGGAAAAACGCGAACATCACGCCGAAGATCAGCGGCATCATCTGCATCATCCGCGCCTGGATGGGATCGACGCCGACCATCGGTGTTAGACGCTGCGTGTACCACATCACGACCATATTGATCGCTGGCAGGATGAAGAACGGATCGCGCGCGGTCAGATCGTGGATCCACAGCATCCAAGGCGCTTGGCGCAGTTCGACCGATTCGATCAGCACCCAGTACAGCGCCAGGAACACCGGCATCTGGATCAGGATCGGCAGACAGCCGCCGGCCGGATTGATCTTCTCCTTCTTGTAGAGCTCCATCATCGCAGCCTGGTATTTCTGCTGGTCGTCGCCGTAGCGTTCTTTCAGCTGCTGCATGCGCGGCTGGAACTTGCGCATCTTCGCCATCGACTTGTATTGCGCGGCCGACAGCGGATACAGCGCGAGTTTGATCAACAGCACCAGCAGCATGATCGCCCAGCCCCAATTGCCGGTGATGCCGTGCAGTTTGGCCAGCAGCCAATGGATCGGCTCGGCGAGGAACGTGAAGATGCCGTAGTCGAGCGCGCGCTCGAAGCCGGGCGCCTGTTTGGCGAGCTGTTCCGGCAGTTTCGGGCCGATCCACAGGGTCGCGACGCTGCTGGTTTGCGCGCCTGGTGCGACCGTGAACTCCGGGCCTGTGGCGGTGATACCGGACTGGTTGCCCGCAGTAACGAGCGCGAAGTTCGCTTTCTGGTCCGCCTGCGGAATCCAGCCAGCGAAGAAATAATGCTGCAGCAGCGCGATCCAGCCACCATCGGTGGTGATGTTCAGCTGGCCATCCTCGACGAATTCGTCGTAGGAGCGCTTCTCGTATTTTTCCTTAGGTGTGTACCAGACCGCACCGTTGAAGCTGAAGGATTCCGGATTGGTCATGCCGCGCTTGAGCACGTGCGGCACGCGCGACAGGTATCGATAAACGTGGCCGGTCCAGGGTTTGGTGCCGCGATTGACGACTTCGTCGCGTACTCTCAGCGCGTACTCGCCGCGAGAGAGTGTGTAGGTACGGCGGATGCTGACGCCTTCGGCGCCGGTCCACACATAGCTCGCGCTGACCGTTTTGGCGCCATCGGCCAGTTTGAGTTCGGTCGCGGACTGCTCGGCGACGAAACCGGTCCGGTGGCTCGGCGCGCCCTGGGCGCTGGTCCAACCGCTCTGGGCGATATAGAAATTCTCGGCCGTGTCGTCGAGCAGGCGTACCAGCGGCGCGTCCGATGCGCGGCTGACGTGGTACTTCAAGAGTTCCGCTCGGCGCACATTGCCGCCGTCGAGACTCAGCCGCAGCACGTCGTTGCTGAGCGTGATCCGCGGCGCAGCGGTGGGCGCGGGTCCGATCTGGGCGGTAGCAGCGGGCTGACCTTCGGCCGCAGGAATCGTGGCCGTTGGCACCGCTGCGGCAACCACACCCGGCGCGGTCGGAGGCGGCAAGCCTTCGGGCGGCGTGGCGGGCGCTGCCGCCTGCGCGAGTTGCGTCGGCGTCGGCGGAGCGTTCTGCTCCTTGTTCCAATTCATCCACAGGATGGTCGCTACCATCAGCCAGGCGAAAATCAGAAACGTGCGCATTTGATTCATGGGGCGGACGGACTCGGCGCGCCGCAGGACACCGGCGCTTGTTCGGGAGGAGGGGAAGCGGGCGGCATTGTGCCGCTCGCGAGGGATGGGGGCAACGCGGCACGGCGCAAGGCCTGGCGAAGCGTGTGCTCGAACGCGCCGATGAGCTCCGGCCCGGACGCGCGCGCCGCCTGAGGACGTGCGACCACGACATAAGCGCCGGAGGCGAGAGTCATTCGATGACGACGGAAATAGTCACGGAGGACACGCTTGATCCGATTACGGATCACTGCGCGGGTATCGACTTTGCGCGACACCGCGAAACCGATGCGGGCAGCGCGGTCGTCTGGAAGGTAGTGCAGGGCGAGTATCGGCGTCGCAGCACGATGGCCCTTCGCGAACACCGCATCGAACTCTGGACGTGCGCGTACCCGCGCGCTGCGCGGGTAACGGGCGGTGCGTTCGACGGCGGGAAGCCCGGTCATCATGAACGATCTACGTTCATGCCGGACGCGAGTTCATGCCCGGCGCGACATGCCTGGAACATCGTTTCGGAAGCGACTGGCGCATCGGGCCGGTCGCGGAACCGAAGCGATCAGGCAGTGAGGCGCGTGCGACCTTTGGCGCGGCGGCGGGCAAGAATCTTGCGGCCGTCGGCGGTCTTCATGCGGGCACGGAAACCGTGGTCGCGCTTACGCTTGAGGTTGCTGGGCTGGTAGGTGCGCTTGGTTGCCATGGTCGGGCTCGATCGTTGCGTGTTGCGATGTGACGCGGAGACGGCGAGACCGCGCCGAAGCGCAACACCGGGACCGCAAGAACCAGCGATTATGCGGGCGCGGGGGCAGCGTGGTCAAATTCAAGCAACCGGACTTCCAAGCCCATACCCGAATCGCTGTCGTCACGGGTGCGGGGGGGGCGGCGCGGTGGTAGTCTGACTCTCTTCCCTGCGACCCGCGTGCGCCCTGCCCTCGAACCTGATACGGGCAGCCCGGCGTCAGGCTCGACCTGTTCCTGCACGTCTCAAGAAGTGTCTCTGCGAATTCCGATGGATGCCTGGCCCCGCTGTCTCGAACGTCTCGAAGCCGAACTGCCGGTGGAAGAGGTCCAGACCTGGCTGAAACCGCTGCAGGCCCGCCTGCACGATGACGGCATGGTGCTGTATGCCCCGAATGCCTTCGTGCGCGACGCGGTGCAGGCCAAATACCTGGACCGGATCAGGGAACTGCTGGGCTACTACGCCGGCAACGCGATGGTGTCGCTCGAAATCGGCTCGGTCGCACGCCCCGCATCGATCGCCCCCAGCCCGACCCAAGTGCTGGCCGCGCGCGCGCCGGTGGCCGAATTCGCAGGCAATCTCGACAATCATTACACCTTCGACAATTTCGTCGAGGGGCGCAGCAACCAGCTCGGTCGTGCCGCTGCCTGGCAGGCGGCGCTGAAACCCGGCGACCGCGCCCACAATCCGCTGCTGCTGTACGGCGGCACCGGCTTGGGCAAGACCCATCTGATGTTCGCTGCGGGCAACCAGATGTGCAGGCAGAACCCCGGGATGCGGGTCATGTATCTGCGCAGCGAACAGTTCTTCAGCGCGATGATGAAAGCGCTGCAGGACAAGACCATGGACGCGTTCAAGCGGCTGTTTCAGCAGGTCGATGCGCTGCTGATCGACGATATCCAATTCTTCGCCGGCAAGGACCGCACCCAGGAAGAGTTCTTCCACACCTTCAATGCGCTGTTCGATGGCCGCCAGCAGATCATCCTGACCTGCGACCGCTATCCGCGCGAAGTCGAAGGCCTGGAGCCACGGCTGAAATCGCGGCTCGCCTGGGGTCTTTCGGTCGCGATCGAACCTCCGGACTTCGAAACCCGGGCCCAGATCGTGCTGTCGAAAGCCCGAGAGCGCGGCGTGATGATCCCCGAGGACGTGGCGTTCCTGCTCGCCAAGAAGATGCGCAGCAACGTGCGCGATCTCGAGGGCGCGCTGAACACACTGGCGGCGCGCGCCAACTTCACCGGCCGCAGCATCACCCCCGAATTCGCCCAGGAAACCCTGCGCGATCTATTGCGGGCGCAGCAGCAGGCGATCAGCATCGCCAATATCCAGAAGGCCGTGGCAGACTACTACGGCTTGCAGATCAAGGATCTGTTGTCCAAGCGCCGGACCCGCTCGCTGGCACGACCGCGGCAAGTGGCGATGGCCTTGGCCAAGGAGCTCACCGAACACAGCCTGCCCGAGATCGGCGACGCATTTGCGGGGCGGGACCACACCACGGTCCTGCACGCTTGCCGCCAGATCAAATCGTTGATCGAAAGCGATGGCAAACTGCATGAGGACTGGGACAAGTTGATCCGCAAGCTGAGTGAATGATCGTGATCTCTGTTGCAGTGAGCACGTGATGCCATACGGTTGTCGCAAATCCTGAGAACAGACTGGAGACAAGCTGTGGATAAGTCGGGTGCGGATCTGCGCACCGAAAGTTGTCCACAGGTCGTCCCCACCCAACCCCGCTGGTTCTACAGAGGTTGGCAGTAGCACAAAGTGTTTTAGAATCATAAACTTGAATCTGTTACCCCCGGTTTTCGGCGACACCATCACCACCAGCTTTTAAGATTTATACCTCTCTTCAAAGCATGGGTTATCTGATCGCTCAACCGGCCAATGTCTTCTCTGGGGAATCGAATCACATGCGTTTCAGTCTGCAGCGCGAAGTACTCCTGAAGCCGCTGGCTCAGGTCGTCAATGTCGTCGAACGCCGGCAGACGCTCCCGGTGCTCGCCAACCTGTTGGCGAGGGTCGAAGGCGAACTGTTGTCCCTGACCGGTACCGATCTGGAAGTGGAGATGGTTGCCCGCACCAAGGTCGACGATGCCGAGGCCGGGGAAACCACGATCCCGGCGCGCAAACTGTTCGAGATCGTCCGTGCGCTCCCCGACGGCAGCAAGGTCACGATCACCCAGGTCGGCGACAAGGTCACCGTCTCCGCAGGGCGCAGCCGCTTCACGCTGGCCAGTCTCCCGGCCAACGATTTCCCGGCACTGGACGAGGTCGATGCGACTGAACGTGTCCGCGTCGGCGAAGCCAGCCTGAAAGAATTGATCGAGCGCACCGCGTTCGCGATGGCGCAGCAGGACGTGCGTTACTACCTCAACGGCTTGCTGTTCGATCTGCGCGACAAGGCCTTGCGCTGCGTCGCGACCGATGGCCACCGGCTTGCGCTGTGCGAAGCCGTGCTGGAAGAGACCGTACAGACCAAGCGCCAGATCATCGTGCCGCGCAAGGGTGTCCTTGAGCTGCAGCGTCTGCTTGAAGGCGGCGACCGCGAGCTCGAAATGGAAATGGGTCGTAGCCATATCCGGGTCAAGCGCGACGATGTCACCTTCACCAGCAAGCTGATCGACGGTCGTTTTCCGGATTACGAAGCG
The DNA here is from genome assembly GCA_017302135.1 of Lysobacterales bacterium. GTDB lineage: Bacteria > Pseudomonadota > Gammaproteobacteria > Xanthomonadales > Xanthomonadaceae > Lysobacter_I. The sequence goes on from JAFLDZ010000009.1 coordinate 40,955, forward strand.
GTAATTCCGATCGGCGCCGACCGCGAAGTGAAGGTCGACCGCGAAGCGTTTCGCGCTTCGCTGCAGCGCGCGGCCATCCTGTCGAACGAAAAGTATCGCGGCGTCCGGATCGAAGTATCGCCCGGGCAGCTCAAGATCAACGCCCACAATCCCGAACAGGAAGAAGCCCAGGAAGAGATCGAAGCCGACACCCGCGTCGACAGCCTGGTCATCGGCTTCAACGTGAACTATCTGCTCGATGCCCTGTCCGCCCTGCGCGACGAGCACGTCGTGATCCAGCTGCGCGACTCCAACTCGTCGGCGCTGGTTCGCGAGGCCAGCAGCGAGAAGTGCAGGCACGTGGTGATGCCGCTCCGCCTCTGATGGCCAAGCGCTGATGGTCAACCTCCAGTTCCACGTGGAACACACCAAACACGCTCACGATCGCCCGGCTACTGCCGGGCGTATTCGTTTGTGCGGCCGCGTCGGGTCTTGGCGCTCGTGCGCCTGACCCGGCTGCAGCTGAGTGCAGTCCGCCGGTTGGTGGATGTCGGTTTGCGCCCGGCTCCCGGTATCAATCTGATTACCGGCGACAACGGCGCTGGAAAGACCAGTCTCCTGGAAGGCCTGCACTTGTTGGCCTACGGCCGCAGCTTCCGGGGACGCGTCCGCGATGGCCTGATCCGAACCGGTTCCGATGCGGTCGAAGTCTTTGCTGAATGGCGCGAAGATGTCAGTGGCCGCACGCGTCGGGCGGGTCTTCGCCATACAGGCCAGCGCTGGGAAGGGCGTCTGGATGGCGAAACCGTTTCGCAGCTGGGTGAATTGTGTGCTGCGCTGGCGGTGGTGACCTTTGAACCCGGCAGCCACGCCCTGGTGACCGGCGGCGGGGAGCCAAGACGGCGTCTGGTCGATTGGGGGCTGTTCCACGTGGAACAGGCGAACCCCGTTACCGCAGGCGACACAAGTGGCTTTTTGACCTTGTGGCGCCGCTACGCGCGAGCATTGAAGCAGCGGAACGCCCTGCTCAAGGCCCGCGTCCGCGACAGTCAGCTGGAGGCCTGGGATCATGAGCTCGCGGAAACGGGGGAACCCCTGACCCGCCGAAGGCAGGACTATCTCGAAACGCTGGAGCCGCGCCTTCAGATGATGGCCGCTGAACTTGCGCCATCGCTCGGTCTGCCGCAGCTGGCATTCCTGCCCGGCTGGGCACGCGACAATCTGTCGCTGGCCGATGCGCTGCTGGTGGCTCGCGACCGGGATATCGCAAATGGTTTTACGTCGGTCGGCCCGCACCGGGCCGATTGGCGTATCGACTATGCCGCTCTGCCTGGACGTGAAACCCTATCGCGCGGTCAGGCCAAATTGAGCGCTCTGGCGGTCCTGTTGGCCCAAGCCGAGCAGCATGCTGCAGCCTGTGGGGAATGGCCGGTGGTGGCGCTTGATGACCTCGCGTCCGAACTGGATCGCAACCATCAGCGCCGCGTGCTCGAACGATTGGAGGCATCTGGTGCCCAAGTCCTCATCACCGGCACTGCGGTCCCTGAAGTGCTGCCCGGTCTCCGCAGCGAGGTTGCTGTGTTTCACGTGGAACAAGGTGTTTTGACACATCAGCAGTGACAAGCCGTTGATTTTATTGAAATGCGATGCCTGCGACTGCAGAGGAATGTAGCCCGGAACTCATGGGTTCTCCCGATGGCGTCGATCCACAGAGAGCACCGTGCCGAAGCGGGGGTTCCTGATCCAGCGCATCAGGTCCATCCGCTGTTGCGTCAAGCGCTCGATGCTCTCCGGAACGCGCCGAACATCGGCGCCGGCACCTTCAGCGACGACCAGCAGTCGCGGGCCGCTGCGGCGCTGGCGACAGGCGCAGGGGAAGGCCGCGATCCGCTGCGTCGGATCGGATACGGTGATGATGAACCGTCAGAGCGATGGACTGATTGCCCTGGAAGGCGGTATCGGGGATCACGCCACCAGGGTGAATCTCGTTCTGCTGGCGCAAGCGTTGAATACGCCTGTGCAGGACTCCAGCCAGCGCGTCGACGCGGCGAGCAATCCGCTACAAGTCCGCGCTCCTCCCGCAACAGGAGCCACAACGGGCCGCAGCTCAGGCGCGCTGAACGGACGGGCGCGTCCCGCCTCATCCCGCACCTTACGGGAACCCGCTTGGACCGCCGATCCCCCTTGTCGGGCTATAATCATGCCTCAAACCCTATAGCTAATGTATCGCGCGCCTCTGGCGCGCGAAGCGTGGCTTTGCAAGCACAGCAGCCGAAGAACGTATGACTGACGACACCCAGCAGCCCAGCCCCAACAACACCTACGACTCCAGCAAGATCACAGTGCTGCGCGGCCTGGAAGCCGTCCGCAAGCGGCCGGGCATGTACATCGGCGATGTGCACGACGGCACCGGCCTGCATCACATGGTGTTCGAAGTGGTCGACAACGCGATCGACGAAGCATTGGCCGGTCATGCCGACGATGTCTTCGTCACGATCCACGAAGACGGTTCGGTCTCGGTGTCGGACAACGGTCGCGGTATCCCGGTCGACATCCACAAGGAAGAGGGCGTGTCGGCGGCGGAAGTGATCATGACCGTGCTGCATGCCGGCGGCAAATTCGACGACAACAGCTACAAAGTGTCCGGTGGCCTCCATGGCGTCGGCGTGTCGGTGGTCAACGCGTTGTCCGAACGCCTGTGGCTGGAAGTCTGGCGCGACGGCTATCACTACGAACAGCAATACGCGCTGGGCGAACCGCAGTATCCGCTGAAGCAGCTCGAAGCTTCTAACAAGCGCGGCACGCTGCTGCGCTTCAAGCCGGCGGTGGACATTTTCACCGACGTAGAATTCCATTACGACATCCTCGCGAAGCGTCTGCGCGAACTGTCGTTCCTGAACTCAGGGGTCAAGATCACGCTGACCGACGAGCGCAGGGACGATCGCGCAGGGCATACCCATGAAGGGCCGCGTCATGACGTGTTCCAGTACGAGGGCGGCATCCGTTCGTTCGTCGAGCATCTCGCGCAACTGAAGACGCCGCTGCATCAGAACGTGATATCGGTCAGCGGCGAAATGAACGGCATCGTGGTCGACGTCGCCCTGCAGTGGACCGACGCTTACCAGGAAACAATGTTCTGTTTCACCAACAACATTCCGCAAAAAGACGGCGGCACCCATCTGATCGGCTTTCGTGCCGCGCTCACGCGTACGCTGACGAACTACATCGAGCAGAACGGGATCGCCAAACAGGCCAAGGTCTCGTTCACCGGCGACGACATGCGCGAAGGTCTGATCGCGGTGCTCTCGGTGAAAGTGCCCGATCCCAGTTTCTCGTCGCAGACCAAGGAAAAACTGGTCAGCTCAGAAGTCAGGCCTGTCGTCGAGAGCACCTTCGGCGCGCGTCTGGAAGAATTCCTGCAGGAGCATCCCAACGAAGCCCGTGCGATCACCGGCAAGATCGTCGATGCCGCCCGCGCCCGCGAAGCCGCGCGCAAGGCCCGCGACCTCACCCGCCGCAAAGGCGCGCTGGATATCGCCGGCCTGCCCGGCAAGCTCGCGGACTGCCAGGAAAAAGATCCCGCGCTGTCCGAACTGTTCATCGTCGAGGGCGATTCGGCAGGCGGCTCGGCGAAGCAGGGCCGCAACCGCAAGAACCAGGCGGTGCTGCCGCTCAGGGGAAAAATCCTCAACGTCGAACGCGCACGTTTCGACCGCATGCTGGCGTCGGCGGAAGTCGGCACGCTGATCACCGCACTGGGCACCGGCATCGGCAAGGATGAATACAATCCCGACAAGCTGCGCTATCACCGCATCATCATCATGACCGACGCCGACGTCGACGGCTCGCACATCCGCACGCTGCTGTTGACGTTCTTCTACCGGCAGATGCCGGAGCTGATCGAGCGCGGTTACATCTATATCGGCCTGCCGCCGCTGTACAAGATCAAGCAGGGCAAGAACGAGCTGTATCTGAAGGACGATGCCGCGCTTGACGCGTACCTCGCCAACAATGCGGTCGAGAACGCCGGCCTGATTCCGGCCGACGGCGAACGCGCGATCGAAGGCGTGCATCTCGAAAAGCTGCTGCTGGCCTACGCCGGCGCGCGCGATGCGATCGCCCGCAACGCCTACCGCTACGATCCGGCGCTGCTGGAAGCCCTGATCGACTTCACGCCGCTGGACGCCGCCTCGCTCGCGCGCAACACCGACGAGCGTGTCGAACTGGACGCGCTGGAAGCACGGCTCAACCGCACCGGCCTTGGCCGCCCGCGTTACCGCGTCAACGTGCAGGCCGCGAACGAAGCCCAGTCCGGGGCATTGCTCGTCACTCGCATTCATATGGGCGAATCGCTGGTCCAGGTGTTGCCGCTGTCCAGCTTCGAGCACGGCGAACTCCGCCCGCTGCGCGACGCCGCAGCGCTGCTGCACGGTCTGCTGCGCGAAGGCGCGAAGATCGTCCGCGGCAATCGCGAGGAACCCGTCGCCAGTTTCGCCCAGGCCCACGCCTGGCTGCTGGAGGAAGCGAAGAAAGGCCGCCAGATCCAGCGCTTCAAGGGCCTCGGCGAAATGAACCCGGAACAGCTGTGGGAAACCACCGTGAACCCCGACAGTCGCCGCCTGCTGCAGGTGCGGATCGAAGACGCAGTCGCCGCCGACCAGATCTTCAGCACGCTGATGGGCGATGTGGTCGAACCGCGCCGCATTTTCATCGAGGACAACGCGCTGAAGGTGGCGAATCTCGACGTTTGATGTGGGGCGGCTACAGGGCTCGGACACCATTTGTCCGAGCACTCCTTGTGTGGGGCACCCTGCCGAAAGGAGGCGCCCAAAGTCGAAAAACCCGGAGAATGGCTTTCGAGCGACCGGGCGGGCATGGATAATCGGCCCCGCCAACCTGACGGGCGCGGTGGGCTCAGCGTCATGCAGCCATGCAATTGACGAAAACTTAATCCCCGTCGGATTACAACATCCACCCCGCCGACCGGAGCCGCCACCACGATGACCGACCGACAGAACACGCTTTCCGTCCGCGTCGTCGCGCTGAGTGTCGCCTGCACGCTCCTGCTGAGCGCCTGCGCCACCACCACGTCGTCCACCGGCCGCAAGCAATACGTCGGCGCGGTATCGCAGCAACAGCTCAACCAGTTGGGCGCGCAGGCCTTCGATCAGGTCAAGGGCGAGAAGCCCCTGACCCAGGACGGCAAACAATCGGCCTATGTGCGCTGCGTCGTCGACGCCATCGTCCGCGAACTCCCGCCGCAGTGGCAGCAGGGTGGCTGGGAAGAAGCGGTGTTCGTCGACAAGAGTCCCAACGCGTTCGCGCTACCAGGCGGAAAGGTCGGTGTGTACTCCGGCATTTTCGACGTCGCCCGCAACCAGGATCAGCTTGCGGCGGTGATCGGCCATGAGATCGGCCATGTCATCGACAATCACCACAACGAGCGCATCACCCGGCAAATGGGCGCCGCCGGCGCGGTGCAGCTGCTCGGCGCGCTCGCTGGCGCCAAATACGGCGAGAGCGGCTCGAATATCGCTACCCAGGGCGGTAGTCTCCTCGCCCAGGGCGGCTTTCTGCTGCCGGGCACCCGCGAACAGGAAACCGAAGCGGATGTGGTCGGCCAGCGCTTGATGGCGCAGGCCGGATTCGACCCGCGCCAAGCGGTCGACCTGTGGCAGAACATGTTGACCGCCAGCGCGGGCACTCGCCCGCCGGAATGGCTGTCCACCCACCCCGACCCGAAATCCCGTATCGGCGAGCTGCGCAAACGCGCTGATGCGCTGATGCCCACCTACGAACAGTCCCGCACCGCCGGCCGCAAGCCGAAGTGCGGCTGAGCGTGTTCTCTTTGCACTGCAGCGGTGTGTCCGCATCCGTCGACCCACTGCGAACGTTCTGTATCAAACCCCGCTTCACCGATTGCGCCGTTTCCAACGTCACTCCGACTCGAGAATCTCCATGACCGCTTCCGCTTTCCGTGTCCTTCCCAGAACCGCCCTCAATGCCGCCATCGCGCTGCTGATCGGCAGCGCCTTCGCCGGCAGTGCCGTTGCGCAGGACAGCGAAATTGGCGACGAATACGACGACAAGCCGAAATCGGGCAGCATGTCCGGCAGCGCCGCCGCCGCCGCCGAACGCGCGCGCCAGCGCAAAGCCGAAGCCAAGAACAAGGCCAACACTCAACCGCCGCAATATCCGCAGGCGACACGCACCGAGCCGGCGAAACAGCCGGTGTCCGGAAAGGATGCGAAAACTGCAAACGCGATCCAGGCCGATTACGACGCCAAGAAATACGCCGACGTGTTGAGCAAAGTCGATGCCTTCACCGCTGCCGGCTCGACCAATACCTATCTGCAGAGCTATCTCTATCAGCTAGCCGCCAGCGCGGCGACATCCATGGACGACAACGCCAAGGGTGCCGAGTACTTCAAGAAAACCATCGACGCGAATGGCCTCGACAACAACGGCCATTACCAGATCATGTTCAACTACGCGATCACGCTCAATCAACTGGATCGCTCTGCCGATGCGCTCGCCACCATCGACCGCTTCCTGAACGAAACCAAGAGCGAAAAAACCGAAGCGATCGCGCTCAAGGCATACCTCCTCAGCCAATTGGACCGTCCTGCCGAAGGTGCTGCCCTGTACGAAAAGATCCTGGCGGCCAATCCGACCGATCGCTCCGTACTGATGAATGCGGTGGCCCTGTATCAGCAGGCCGACAATTTCGACAAGGCCAACGCGCTGCTTGAAGACGCACGCAAGCAGGGTCTCTTGACCGATGGCAAGGAATACCGCGCGCTGTTCGTCGGTTACATCAATGCAGAGAAGTACGCGCAAGCGCAGGCGGTGTTGGAAGAGGGCGTGGCCAAGGGTGCGATCAAACCATCGCAGACGCTGGCCAACGATTATTCGATCATCGCCCAGAGCTATTACGCCGACGACAAAGTGCCGCAGACCATCGATTTTTATTCGCGTGCTTCCAAAGTCGCGACCGATGGCGAAGCGTCGTTGAACCTTGCCAAGGTATTGCGTAACGAAGATCGTTTGAGCGAGGCCAAGGCCGCCGCGCGCGAAGCGCTCGCCAAGGGCGTCAAAAAACCGAAGGACGCCAACGATATTCTGGCCCTGCCCGGCGGAAAGTAAGGCGGGGCTCGCCAATCCCTTCATGCGTCGGGTTCTCTCGACGCTCTCGGGTGTTGGTAAGTCCGGCCGCGATTGGTATAAGCTTACAGATTCCCGCGACTGGCTCTCATATGGGAGGCATTTGCGGTTCGACCATTCCGGGGTATGGTGGTTCGGGGTCGGGTTCATCTTCATGGATAGATCGCGAACGCGACACCGAGCCAGTACCACGAATCCGCTAAACCGAGCCTGCTGCGCATGACCCAACACTTGCCGACACACGACAAGCGCGACCGCGAAGAACCCGGCCTGAACTGGTCGAGGATCACCGCTATCAGCTTCGCTATTGCGCTGCATATCGCGGCGCTCATGCTGCTGCTGGTCCCGGTGACTCCGCCGGGCGCCGAGCAGGAAGAAGAACAGAACACCAGCGTCGTCATCATCGAGCCGCCGCCGCCGCCGCCGCCGCCGCCGCCGCCGCCGCCGGAGCCGCCGAAAGAAATCAAACTGACGCCGCAGGAAACACCGCGTCCGGTGATCGAACCGCCGCCGGAAGAGCCACCGCCGGTCACCTTCGACGAACCGTCTCCGGTTGACACTCCCGCGCCGCCGCCCGCGCCCCCGGCCCCGCCCGCGCCTCCCGCGCCGACAGGCCCACCGCGCAACAACAGCGATCTTCGCGGCAGCATCTGCGTGCGTCCGCCGGACGGTCAGCTTGCTGCCGCAATCTCTCGCGCCGGTCGTGGCGCCAAGATGCGCATCAAGATCAACTACGAAGCGGATGGTCGCGTGACCGACGCTTCCATCGAAGTCGGCAGCCGCGACCGCGATCTCGATCGTGCCGCGCTGACCTGGGCCAAGAAAGTGAAGCTCTGCCCGGGCGCTGCCGGCGTCGGCATTCTGCCGCTCGACCTCACGCTTCCAGATTGACCCGTTACCCGTTCCGTTACCGATTGACCCGTTGCTCTGAGCCGTTGAATCGTTCCTTCCACACACAAGAAAGGTAAGCGTCATGCTGCAGGAAACCACCGCCGCCGCAACCGGGGGCAACAGCGCCGCCGCTCTGAAGCAGATGGGTGTCGACCATCTGGTTGCAGAGATGATGTCCCACCCTGGCGACTACGTCGTCCAGCTCGCAGTTGCCGCCACCCTGGTCATCATGTCCGCGATGTCCTGGTACTGGATCGTGGTCAACTTCATCAAGAACATCAATCTCCGCCGTCGCGGCGATTCGGTGACCAGTACGTTCTGGGAAACCCCGAACGCACAGGACTCCATCCGCTTCATGGAAGAGCAGCCCAAGAGCGAACCGTTCTCGAAGATCGCGCTCGACGCCGCCCAGGCAGCTGCGCATCACCAGCGGCATGAAGGCTCACGTCTGGTCGAGTCCCTCAACCGTTCCGAGTTCGTCGACCGCGCTCTGCGTCAGGCCGTCACCCGCGAATCGATGGGCCTCGAAGGCGGCCTCACCGTCCTCGCCACCGTCGGTTCGACCGCGCCGTTCGTCGGCCTGCTCGGTACCGTGTGGGGCATCTACGGCGCCCTGATCAAGATCGGTGCGACCGGCCAGGCCTCTATCGACGCCGTTGCCGGTCCGGTCGGTGAAGCGCTGATCATGACCGCTGTCGGTCTGTTCGTCGCCATCCCGGCGGTGCTCGCGTACAACTTCTTCGTGCGCAGCAACCGCATCACCAACAACAAGTTCGATACCTTCGCGCACGATCTGCACGACTTCTTCGCAACCGGCGCACGCGTCGGCGAAGTCGGCGCCAAGCGCTGATCCACGCGACGACGATCGAACCCTCGACGGAGTACAGCCATGTCCTTCAGTACCGGTAACGACAGCGGCGGCCCGATGTCAGAAATCAATGTCACGCCCCTCGTGGACGTGATGTTGGTGCTGTTGATCATTTTCATGATCACGGCGCCGCTGATGTCGCACAAAACGAAGGTCGAGCTGCCACAGGCGACCCTCGATAACACTGAAGCCAACGTTCCTCCGGCGATGCCGATCACGGTCGCAGTCACCGAGGAAGGCCGTTACTTCCTCAACGACGAGCCGATGACGCGCGAACTGCTGGAAAGCCGGCTTTCGGTCGAAGCCCAGAAAGTTCCGCAGCCGGCGGTCAACATCCGCGGCGACAAGACCACCCGTTACCGTTTCGTCAACGACGTGGTCAACATCGCCCAGGCCCAAGGCATGCGCAAGGTCGGTTTCGTCGCCACCCGCGAACGCAACTGACGCACACCAGACCGAGAACAGACGCATGGCATTCGCATCCAACTCCGGTGGCGGCCCCATGGCCGACATGAACGTCACGCCCCTTGTGGACGTGATGCTCGTACTGCTGATCATCTTCATGGTGACCGCACCGATCCTGTCCTACCCGATCGACATCGATCTGCCCCAGCGGACCACCAACCCGCCGGAAAACCCGAAGGAACCGCCTGAGCCGATCAAGCTGCGTATCGACGCCTCGGGAACGGTCTTCTGGAATGACAGTCCGACGCCGGTGACAGCACTGCGCAGCATGATGAGCAGCGAAATCGAGCGCGATCCGAGCAATCAGCCTACCCTCGAAATCGACATGAACGAGGATGCGCAGTACGAAGTGCTCGCGAAGGTCCTGGCCTCGGCCAAGAACGCGGATATGAAGAAAATCGGTTTCGTAAAGAAGTAAATCGCAACACCGGCCGGCGGCGGACCTGCAGCCCGTCGCCGACCTGTAAACCGCTTGCCTCAATTCAGACGCCGCCCGACCGGGCGGCGTTTTTTTATGCGTCAGGGGGCTTGCAGGCAAAGTGCTGGCGCGAGTAACGTGGAACCGCACTCAACCGAGAGGAGCAGGCCCATGGCATTCGCACAAGCGGAATTCCGGCAGGACGCCATTTCGGAAATGAACATCACGCCATTGGTGGATGTGATGTTGGTGATGCTGGTGATCTTCATGGTCACCGCCCCCGTGTTCAGTCAGGCGATTCCCCTGCCGCTGGGACATCCTGTCAAGGGTGCGGTTGAACCGCCGCCGCCGATCGAACTGCGGATCGATGCCACCGGTGAGGTCTTCCTTGCAGGCCAACCGGTCCCGGTATCGGCGCTGTCCTCAATCTTTTCGGCGGAAATCGAGCGCGACGGCAAGCAATTGCCGCCCCTGAGGATCGACGCCAACGGCGAAGCGGACTATCAGATCATCGCCAAAGTACTGGCCACTGCGCAGAACGCGGGTCTGCGCAACATCAGTTTCAAGCGCTAAGCGTCATTGCGATCGCGGGCGGCAACATGCCGCTCGCGATGCGCATCAGCGTCCGTCGATGACGGCCAGATAGCGCTTCACGGTCACATCGAGCCCCGCATACAGCGCTTCGCTGATCAGTGCGTGGCCGATCGACACTTCAAGTACGGCAGGCACATCGCGCAGGAACCGGCCCAGATTCGCTTCACTCAGATCGTGGCCCGCGTTGATGCCGAGTCCATGCGAGGCTGCATCGCGTGCGGTGTTCGCGAACGCTTCCAGCTGCAATCCAGGGGTGCCGGCGGCGAAGGCTTCGGCATACGGACCGGTGTATAGCTCGATACGATCGGCGCCGCTGGCGGCCGCGGCCGCGATGTCGGCGCCGGCATCCGCGAACAGACTGACGCGGCAGCCAAGTGCTTTCAGGTCAGCGACCTGCGTGCGCAGGGCGTCGAGGTCGCGAACGAAATCGAAGCCATGATCCGATGTGAGTTGACCATCGCCATCCGGGACGAGCGTTGCCTGTGCGGGATGCGTTTCCGCGCACAACGCATGGAAGCCAGGGTATCCCGCCCGCGGCGGCGCGAACGGATTGCCTTCGAGATTGAATTCGACGTCATAACGTCGGGTCAGTTCGGCCAGTGCGTAGACGTCATCGGCGCGGATATGACGCGCATCGGGGCGAGGGTGAACGGTGATGCCATGCGCGCCAGCGTCGAGGCAGACGCGGGCAGCAGTGACCACATCGGGATCGTGACCGCCGCGCGAATTGCGCAGCACGGCGATCTTGTTGACGTTGACGCTGAGAACGGTCAAAGCGGTGCAGTCGTAAACGATACGCGGAAGCCGTTCAAGACTGCGCGGTGTCGCCCGCGCCGGGCGTCGCTGTAGCGGCGGCGGCTTCCGCACGCTTGGCCTCGGCCTGCTCGCGCAGCCTGCGCAGTTCCTGTGGGTCGATCAGCATGGTTTCGCTGCGGGCGCTGTTGCCGACGCGCTGCGCCAGCAAACCCATGATCGCGAAGATGCTCAGGCCCAGCGACGCCAGCACACAGAGGATCACCATCGCCATCGAGGTGGCATTGAGTGCGACCAGAAACAGGCCGACAGCGATGAGAAGAAGTAGCCAAGGCATGGGTCGCGTCCTTACCGGAAAGGGTGCCGGAGGAATGGGGGACGGGCGTCAGTCTACTCCGGAGCTGCACTGCGCCGACAGGCCGCCGGCCGGCCGGGCCGTGCCGTCCGTCGCCGCTGCGGCGGCATGGCCTACAGCAACGGCGACATCAGCCGGGCCAGTGCTTCCGGCAGCCGGGTGCCGAACAGCGGTCGCCGCCGATCGGCTCTTACCCGGGGTGCGCTGGCGAATTCGCCCTCGATCAACTTCGTCATCCGTTCGCCGAGGTCGCGATCCTGGAACAACACCGACACTTCGAAATTCAGGCGGAAACTTCGATGGTCGAAATTCGCGCTGCCCACGATCACCGACGCGTCGTCCACCAGCAGCGCCTTGGTATGCAGCATTCGTGGCCCGTATTCGTAGATCTTCACGCCCGCAGCGAGCAGGTCGTCGTAATACGAGCGTGCAGCCAACGTGACCAGACGCGAATCGCTCATTCGCGGCACGACCAGCCGCACGTCGAGACCGCCGAGTGCGGCCGATGTCAGCGCCATCATCGCGGCTTCGCCAGGGACGAAGTAGGGTGTGACCAGCCACACGCGTTCGCGCGCGCCGTGGATCAGGCTGACGTGCAGACGGTGGATCGCTTCCCATGATGAATCCGGGCCCGAGGTCAGGACCTGCGCCGAAATCGCGCCGGGCACAGGCTCCGGCAATGTCCGTGCGATATCGGAAATGAAATCGCGCTCGCCGGTGACGTAGACCCAATCCTCGGCGAATACGAGTTGCAGCGCGCGCACCGTATCGCCTTCGATACGCAGATGCAGGTCGCGGTAGGCATCGCTGCGCAGGCGTTCGTTTTCGTCGTCGGTGATGTTGATGCCGCCGGTATAGGCGACAAGGTTGTCGATCACCACGATCTTGCGGTGGGTACGCATGTTCAACCACGGGCGCGACCAGAATTTCCAGAACCGTGTCGGATGGAACCACGCGAGTTCAGCGCCGGCATCGATCAGCGGTGCGAGAAACCCGCGCGAGCATTTGCCGGAGCCGATCGCATCCAACAGCAGGCGCACGCGTACGCCACGCCCGGCACAGGCCACAAGCGCATCGCGCAACGCGGTGCCGCTGCGATCCGGGGTGAAGATGTAGTACTCCAGATGCACATGATGCTGCGCGCGACCGATATCGTCGATCAGCGCGTCGTACTTCGCTGCACCGTCGATCAGCAGACGGACGTCGCGCGCGGTGGTCGGCGCGAGCCCGGTCGCGGCCTGCGCGAGCTTCGCGAGTTCCAGGGCTTCGGGCGAACAGGCCGCGCTGCAGACGGCGTTGCCCAGCGCATCGCCTTCCAGACGGCTGCGCGCACGTCGCAACCGCTGACGCTGGATCTTCTGCGGCCCGAGCAAGTGATAGATCGCGAAACCGACGTACGGCAACAGCGCCAGACCGAGCAGCCAGCTCAATGTCGCCACCGGCTCGCGCTTCTGCAGCACGATCCAGCCGCCTAGCAGAACCAGATACGTCGCCCAGCCGATCAACAGCACAGGACCGATCTTCGACCCGATCACCGGGATCTGGTGCAGCCAGTCCCACAGCCAACCCCAGATTTCGAACATGCCCGAGAACTCCGTCGCAGCGATTGCGACTTGCGCGCGCTAGCCTACTCCGATGGCACAAAGCGGCAAAGTCGACGACGCGACCCACAACCTGCTGCGCAGTGGACCGATGAAAGGCCGCGGTGCGGCGTCGTTCGTACGCGGACGTTTCGAAAAGACCGTCGCTGAGGCCGAAGACGATGGCTGGGGTTCGGTCTATGCCAGCGACGAAGACGGCGCAGATCCATTGCCCAGACAACTGCGCACCGAAGTCACCGAAGAACGCGCGCGCAGCATCATCAGTCGCAACCAGTCGCCGGACATTCCATTCAGTCAATCGCTCAATCCGTACCGTGGTTGCGAGCATGGCTGCGTGTACTGTTTCGCGCGGCCTTCGCATGCGTATCTCGATCTCTCGCCGGGTCTCGATTTCGAAACGAAGCTGTACGCGAAGACCAATGCCGCCGAACTGCTGCGCAGGGAATTCTCGCGAAAAGCCTATCGCTGTTCGCCCATTTCGCTGGGGATCAACACCGACGCCTACCAGCCGATCGAACGGCGCTATCGCATCACCCGGCAACTGCTGGAAGTCTTCGCCGAATGCCGGCATCCGGTGAGCCTGATCACCAAGAGCGCGTTGATCCTGCGCGATATCGATCTGCTCGCACCGATGGCGCAGCAGGGTCTGGTGACGGTGTATGTCTCGATCACTTCGCTCGACAACCAGCTCTCGTCGAAGCTCGAACCGCGCGCCGCTGCGCCGCATACGCGCCTGAAGACCGTGCAGGCGCTGCACGAAGCCGGCATTCCCGTCGGCACGATGGTGGCACCGGTCATTCCGATGATCACCGACCGTGAGATCGAACACATCCTTGAAGCTGCCTATGCCCACGGTGCGCGCGCCGCCGGCTACGTGCTGCTGCGCCTCCCGCATGAACTGAAGGAAGTCTGGCGCGAATGGCTGGCGCTGCATTACCCGGAACGCGCCGCGCACGTGATGAGCCTCGTGCAGCAGATGCGTGGCGGCAAGGACTACGACAGCGCCTACGGCACCCGCATGCGTGGCGAAGGTCCGTTCGCGGATCTCATCGCGATGCGCTTCGCGAAAGCGTACAAGCGGATCGGGTTCGGAAGGTTGCCGGCGTTGGATTGTTCGAGGATTCTGCCGCCAGTGGGGGAGAAGCCTGATTCACCGCAGGGGTCGTTATTCTGAATCCGCCGGTTGCGCCTCTCCCCGCGCTGGGGGAGAGGACGCAGGCGCCGCGATGCGCTACGGGCTGGTACCGAAGCGGATGCGTTCGGGGCCGCCCAGCGGATTGTCGGCGCTGCTGATCAGGCAATTGGTCTGGGCGTTCAATTCCAGGATCAGGTTGCTCACCGGCGATGCGAACTGGTCGTTCACGCTGAACAGCACGCCGTACAGCGGCAACGGGCCCGGCTTGGGCGTCATGTACAAACCGAAGGCGTATTGGCCGTAGATGCCCAGCGGATGCAGCGAGTAGGTCTTGCCCATCAGCGTCGACTTGGCCGACATGATCAAAGTCTGCGTGTTGATGCTGTAGGTGCTGTGTACTTTCTGTCCCAGCACTTTCGCGAACTGCGTGGCGCAGATCTGGTCCTTGGAGGGATCGGGCGAACCGTTCTTCTGCAAACCTTTCGCAGTCTTCAACAACAACGTCACATCGCCGGTGTGCACCGGACTTGCGGCCTGCGCCTGCGACATGGCTATCCCGATGACGACGAACGATGCGGCCAGCACTGTGGTGGTCGAACGAAGCATGGTGTTCTCCTTGAATGATGCAGTGACGATCGGATGCGTAGCCAGCGTCGTGTCGACGTTGCCGAAATCTCCGCAGACAGCCTGCGGGCCATCGCGTAACCGTGATACGCCCCGCCGCGCGCGAATACAACGGTGAAGGCACGCGATCGAGCGAAAAAACCGGAAAACCTGTCATATACGGCAGGGTGGGCGCATCCCGGGTGTGGGTCAACAGCGGCTCTTCGATGTCATCGACACGCCTGGTGCAGGCCGTCAGCAAGTAGTTTCCACGGAATATCCAACGACATCAAAAACAGCGCTTCACTCGCGGTGTTTGCTCTGCCCGCCGGAGTGGGTGAGAGATGTTTTCACCGTTGGTCTCGGCGAGAGGGATGGCGGGCCGGGGCCTGCCCTACGACTGCATCGATATGAGTACGAAGGTTGTCACGTCTGCCCGTACAACACTTCCGCCCGCTGAAACAAAACCCAACTCGTTGCGATGAATTTGTCGCCACCCTTGGGCCGATTGCCGCGATGCGTGTGTGTGAAACCGGCGGGTGCGATCAGCAGCGAGCCGGTCTGCGGTTTGATCTTCCGATCCTGGTACATGAACTCGGTTTCGCCTTCCTCGAACTCGTCGTTGAGATACAGCGTCCACAGCAGATGCCGATGCAGGGTTTCGCAGCTCGCGTCGCGCGGGTACTGCTCGCAGTGCCAGTACGGGTAGCCGCCTTCGTCGGCGCGGTACCACTGCAGGTTGATGCTGGCCGGGCGCAGACAGGTGCGGACCAGTTCGATGATGCCGGCATCGTCCTTCGCGACCATGTCCTCGGCCGACAGCCGCCGCAGCTGGCCGTCCGGGCCCGGCTGCTGGAGCATCAGCGGCGCAATCAATGTTTGCGGGTATTCGCGCAGGTAGCGGATCAGGCTGCCGAGCATGGCCATGTTCAGGGCTTCCTCGACCTGCTGCCATTCCGGGTTGCCGGTGATGGTGATGTCGCGGCTGTGCTTGAGCTCGGGATAGACGCCGCCGCCGACTTGTCCGGGGCGCAGCCCGTTGCTCTGGCGGATGTAGCCGACGATCTGGGCGCAGGTCTCGCGCGGCAAGGCTTCGGGGGTGATGGTGATGAAATCCTTGTCGCTCATGACGGTCGCTCCGTGGCTTGGGCGTCGAATGCAGGCTGGCGGTGGCGTGCGCCCTGCTCCCGGACAGGGTCATGGCGGCAGGCGCATTTTCACCTACCGGGACGCCAGTGTCGTCCTGGGCCGGCAAGAGACGGGAAAGGCCGGTTTCGCCGCAGTCTTTTCAGCTAAGTGTTTGCCGGCGAACGCTTTCCCGGGCATAATGCGCGGCTCGTTACGCCCGGCCCGCTTCATTACGGTCGGAGGGCCGGCCCGCGATGCCGCCCGCCAGCGCAGCGACACCAAAACACATCCCGTCTCGCAAGGTGGCTGTCCGGACCGATCCGTCGATCCGTGCCGACACCGGGGCCGCCGTCTCCCGGGCTATGGGAGGCCACCGCAGATCGCACGATCCGTCGCGCGTTCTTATCGATAGAGGTACGTATGTCCCGCGAATGCCAAGTGACCGGCAAGCGCGTGCAGAGCGGCAACAACGTCTCGCACGCCAACAACAAGACCCGCCGCCGCTTCATGCCCAATCTCCACGAACGCCGCTTCTGGGTGGCTTCCGAGAACCGCTGGGTGAAGCTCCGCGTCTCCGCCAATGCCCTGCGCACCATCGACAAGAACGGCATCGATGCCGTGCTCGCCGAACTCCGCGCACGCGGCGAAAAGATCTGAGGAGGATTCAACCATGGCTTCCAAACGCGACAAAATCCGCCTGATTTCTTCGGCCGGTACCGGTCATTTCTACACGACCGACAAGAACAAGAAGAACACGCCTGCCAAGATGGAGATCAAGAAGTACGATCCCGTCGTCCGCAAGCACGTGATGTACAAGGAAGGCAAAATCAAATAAGTCCGCGCGACTTGTTCGACTTCTGATTTGTTTGACTTCCACGAAGCCCGCCGCATGGCGGGCTTCGTCGTTTCCGGGATGTCGCACCGCCCTGTTTCCAATACCCGTCGCTGTCGACGTGGATTCACGCCGATATGCGTACGAAATCCATCGTCCAGTTGGTTTCCCAACTATTCCCGCCATCGGCTGAAAAGGCCTGCTCCCATCGCGCGGCGTCCGCGTCGAGAAGCGTCCACGTGAAACGGACTTTGATCGGCGTACCGTCGAACGTGTCGTCTGCGTAAAACAAGCCTGTTCCACCCTCGAATCGTCCAACGACGGGAACGTCCAGGTGATGCGGCCGCCGCCCATCCAGCCACCAGATCGCCCACGTACCCGTCGCGGGATCGAATGCGCGCATGGCGACGGCCCGGTACGCGCCATCGGGCAGTTCCAGCATATTGTCTTCGAGATTGCCGAAGCCACCCAGGATCTTCCGGGTGGTCGATGTTCCCTCGAATTCAACCCAAGCGGTGCAACCGGAGAGTCGTTCTTTGACACGGCGATGATAGACACGCCAATCGCCGA
Source organism: Lysobacterales bacterium (assembly GCA_017302135.1). Taxonomy (GTDB): domain Bacteria; phylum Pseudomonadota; class Gammaproteobacteria; order Xanthomonadales; family Xanthomonadaceae; genus Lysobacter_I. The sequence goes on from JAFLDZ010000009.1 coordinate 58,311, forward strand.
TCAAGAAATCGAAATCGTCCGCACTGGACGTGTGCCGATCGCTCATGACACTCGCGTCCAATCCATGAACCACTGTCCCTGCCAGGTCTTGCCGTCGTCGTAAGACAGCGCCTGGTGCCAGCGGCAGGACTTCGGTGTGATCCTGTCCCATACGCCGCGAACCTTCATCGGTTTGTCGCCATCCATGTCGTCGGCGACGAAAGTCCCGGCACCGTCGACGAACACGCCGGTGGTTCCGGGCGTGGTCAGTACGCCGGACTTCGCGTTGACCCAGAAGTCCGACCACACACGTTTTTCGACATCGAGCAGGCGCAGGCCCATGCCGCTGAAGTTGCGTGCGGGGATGCGCAGCTCTTCGATGCTGCCGACACCGCCAAGGATGGTCCAGCAGGTCGCCTCGCCTTCGAACACATCCCAGTCGTCGGTACCCAAGGTCTTCAGGCGGCGATGCTGGATCTTCCACTCGCCTGCAAGGAAGTCGAAATCCCCGGGTTTGCCGTAGGGCGCCTCGGCAGCCGCATCGATCGTCGAGGCAAGGGCGCTGCCTGTTCCGGTGACGCAGACCGCCAGCCCGGCGGCGGCGGTTTTCAGCAGGGTGCGGCGGGAATCGTCGGCGGGGGCGTGGCTCATGGCGGTGCTCCGATCGTAAGAAGTGCCGAGACCATAGCCGCCAATACCTGACAACTATCGTCAGGAATACACTTGCAGTCTGCACACCGTGAACCGGAACGAGTTGCCATGCGCGCGAGCCGTCTGCTGTCGATCCTGATGCTGCTGCAGCTGCGCGACCGGCTGACCGCCGAGGCGTTGGCGGCGGAGTTCGAGGTTTCGGTGCGCACGATCTATCGCGACATCGACAAGCTCGCCGAAGCCGGCGTGCCGGTGTACGCCGATCGCGGCCCGGGGGGTGGCTTCCGCCTGATCGATGGCTACCGCACGCGCCTGACCGGGCTCGCGGCGGACGAGGTGGAGGCATTGTTGATGATCGGATTACCCGGGCCGGCGGCAGCGCTGGGCATGGGCCCGGCGGCGTCGAATGCGAGCCGGAAAATGCTTGCCTCGCTGCCGCGATCTTCCGGCGACATGGCCGGGCGGATGGGCGCGCGTTTCCACCTCGATCCGGTCGACTGGTATCGCGACGACGAACCGTTGCAGCAGCTGCCCGCGATCGCCCGCGCGGTGCTCGACCACAGCGTGCTGGCGATGACCTACGACAGCTGGCGCGGCGTCCGCGAGCGGGTGGTGGAACCCTTCGGCTTGGTGCTGAAAGCCGGCGCCTGGTATCTGGTTGCGCGCAGCGAAGGCGTCGCGCGGATCTACAAGGTCGCGAACATTCTGCGGCACGAAGTTCAGGACACCCACTTCGAGCGTCCGCCCGACTTCGATCTCGACTCATGGTGGTCGGCGGAGACCGCGCGCTTCGAAGCTGGGCTGCGCACCGGCACCGCGCAGTTGCGGGCGACGGCATTGGGCTTGAAACGGCTGTCGCAGCTCGGCGCGTTCGCGCAGCGTGCGGTGCAGACGGCGGCGCCGGCCGACGACGCAGGTTGGTCGAGTCTGTCGCTGCCGATCGAAACCATCGATCACGCCGCGCTGACCCTGCTCGGTATCGGTCCGGAGGTCGTGGTGCTGGCGCCGGACGCGCTCAGGCTGCGGCTGCAGGATCTCGCCGCCGACATCGTCGATCGCTGCGCATGAGTGCCGCGACTTTCGTCGAAGCCGCCCGCCTGCGCCAGCGCGCGCCGTACACTCGCCGGACTGCTGTTTCGACGGGGCGCGCATGATTCCAGGCTGGGTACTGCTGCTGGTGTCGCTGAGCTATGTGGGCGTGCTGTTCGCGGTCGCGTATCTGGGCGATCTGCGCGGCGCAATGCCGCGCTGGCGCTGGGCGCGGCCATTGATCTATTCGCTGGCGCTGGCGGTGTACTGCTCGTCGTGGACGTTCTACGGCGCGGTCGGCACCGCCGCGCGCACCGGGCTGGGCTTTCTGCCGATCTATCTCGGTCCGCTGCTGATGCTGATGTTCGGCTGGCGCATTCTCGAACGCCTCGCTTTGATCTCCGGCGAACACCGCATCGTGTCGATCGCCGATTTCCTGTCGTCGCGCTACGGCCGCGCGCCCGGGCTCGCGGCGCTGGTCGCGGCAGTGGCGCTGATCGCCGCAGTGCCCTACGTCGCACTGCAGTTCAAGGCGGTGGCGATGAGCGTCGAAGTGCTGGCGCCGGGCAGCGACGATGCGCTGTTCGCCGACCCTGCGCTGTACGTCGCGCTGTTGCTCGCGGTGTTCGCGATCCTGTTCGGTACGCGCCAGATCGATGCCACCGAACACCATCGCGGCATGGTGCTGGCGGTGGCGCTGGAGTCGCTGGTGAAGCTGCTCGCATTCGTCGCCATCGGCATCTTCGCGCTGCTGCATCTGCCCGGCGATGCACCGCTTGGCGCGCGCGTCGCTGAAGCCGCGCGCGTGGTGACCGCGCCGGGATTGCCAACCGGTTTCATCGCACAGACGCTGATCGCGTTCGCCGCGATCATCTGTCTGCCGCGCCAGTTCCACGTCGCGGTGGTCGAATGCCAGGACCCCGCCGATATCCGCCCGGCGCGCTGGTTGTTCGGCGGCTATCTCGTGATTTTCAGCCTGTTCGTCGTGCCGATCACGCTGGCAGGGCAGTCGCTGCTGGCCGGCAGTGGCGTGTCGCCCGACACCTATGTGCTCGCGCTGCCGCTGGCGCTGGATCAGGAAGCACTGGCGCTGCTGGCCTACATCGGCGGGTTTTCCGCAGCGACCGGCATGGTCATCGTGTCCAGCGTCGCGCTCTCGACCATGGTCAGCAACGATCTGGTGATGCCGCTGCTGTTGCGCAACGGCGTGCTGTCCGAAGGCGGCGGCATCGATCGGCAAGTGCTGTGGGTGCGGCGCGTGACGATCCTCGCGCTGGCACTGATGGCCTACGGTTATCACCGCAGTGCGGCGGTGGGCGACAGTCTTGCGCAGCACGGTCTGCTCGCATTCGCGGCGGTGGCGCAATTCGCGCCCGCGTTGATTGGTGGCCTCTACTGGCGTGGTGCCAGTCGTGCCGGTGCGTTCGCGGGATTGCTGCTCGGCGCGCTGACCTGGGCGTACACGCTGCTGTTGCCGGTGCTGGCGCAGAGCGGCGTGGTCGGCAGCGACTGGATCGAACACGGCCCGCTCGGTATCGGTTGGCTGCGCCCGCGACAGCTGTTCGGCCTGACCGGCTGGGATCCGCTCACCCACGGCGTGTTCTGGTCGCTGCTGTTCAATGTCGGCGCGCTGTTCCTGGTCTCGGCGCAACGCCGGCCGCGCCTGCAGGAACAATTGCTGGCCGCGACCTACCTCGATCCCTACGCGCAGCGCTCGCCGCTGGGGCCGGGCGGATGGGCGGGCAGCATCCGCAGCGGCGATCTGCTGGCCTTGGCCGAACGCATCCTCGGCGAGCGTCACGCGCGCCGCGCCTTCGACGAATACGCGCAGGGCCAAGGCCGCCAATGGCAGCCGGAGCAACTCGCCGACCGCGCGCTGATGCAGTTCACCGAACGGCAGCTGGCGTCCGCGATCGGCGCGGCGTCGGCGCGGCTCACGCTCACCAGCGCACTGCGCGGCTCCGGCATGGAGCTGGGCGAAGTGGTGTCGCTGCTTGACGAAGCCAGTCAGGAATTGCGCTTCAACCGCCAGGTGTTGTCGACCACGCTGGAGAACATCAGTCAGGGCGTGAGCGTGGTCGATGCCGACATGTGTCTCATTGCATGGAACCGCCGTTATCAGGACATGCTCGGTTATCCCGACGGCATGCTTTACGTCGGCCGGCCGATCGCCGAACTGATCCGCTGGAATGCAGAACGCGCGGAATTGAGCGTCGCCGATCCGGCCATCATCGACGACATCGAAGAGCAGGTGCGGCGCAGGTTGGAGCATCTGCGCGTGGGACAGCCTTACGTGTATCAACGCGTGCGCGGCAACGGTCAGGTGATCGAAATGCGCGGGCAGCCGCTGCCGGGCGGCGGCTACGTCACCAGCTTCAGCGACATCACCGATTACAAGCGCGCCGAGCAAGCCTTGCGCGACATCAACGAGACACTGGAACAGCGCGTCGAACTCCGCACCCGCGAAGCCGAAGCCGCGCAGCAGTCGAAGACCCGCTTCCTCGCCGCCGTCAGTCACGACGTGCTGCAGCCGTTGAACGCCGCGCGCCTGTTCGCATCGGCGCTGCGCGAAACCGTCGATCACGACGAACGCACGCATCTCGCCGAACGCGTCGACACCGCACTGCGCGCAGCCGAAGATCTGCTCGACGGCCTGCTCGATGTCTCGCGGCTCGATGCCGGCGCATTGCAGCCGGAACTCACCCATTTCGATGCCGCCGAACTGCTGCAGGAGCTTGCCGCACAGTACGCACCCAGCGCAGCGGGTCGCGGTCTCACGCTGCGGGTGCATGCGGGTACGGATGTATTCGTGCGCAGCGACCGTCGTCTGCTGCGCCGCGCGCTGCAGAACTTCCTCGCCAACGCCTTGCGCTACACCCGCGAAGGCGGTGTGCTGCTCGGTCTGCGTCGACGCGGGCAACAGATCGAATGCCAGGTGTGGGACACCGGCCCCGGCATTCCGGAACATCATCTGACCCAGATCTTCGAGGAATTCCGCCGCTTCGATCAGCCCGGCGTCGGCGGCGAACGCGGTCTCGGCCTCGGTCTTTCCATTTGCCAACGCATCGCGCGCACGCTCGACCATCCGCTGCGCGTGAACTCGCGCGTCGGCAGCGGCAGCGTGTTCTCGATCCGCGTACCGGTCGGCGCGATCACCCGGCAACCCGTGCTGCGCGAGATCGTGCCGGCCCCCGACGCGCTCGCCGGCCTGCGCGTGCTGTGCGTCGACAACGACCCGGAAATCCTCGACGGCATGCGCGCCCTGCTCGGCCGCTGGAAAGCGATCGCGCTTACCGCCGCGACCGTCGACGAAGCGCTGGCGCATATCGATGCCAGCGATCCCGAATCGCTACCGGATGTCGCCCTCGTCGATTACCACCTGCATGACCGGCTTGACGGTCTTGGTGTGATCGCCGAGCTGCGCCGTCGCGCGAAGCGAGATCTGCCTGCGGCGCTGTTGACCGGCGATGGCAGCGACACGCTGAAGCACGCCGCGCGCGAATACGGATGCGCGGTGTTGACCAAGCCGGTGAAGCCGGCGTCGCTGCGGGCTTGGTTGGGGGCTTGGGGGTGAGGCTGTTAGATGTTGCAGGGTGGATCTATCGACAAGATTTTTTTCTGGACTGGTAGGCTGTTGATGTACCCGATTGCGGGTGATAACCATGGTTAGGCTGCCAACACTTTTCGTCTTTGCAATCACGTAACAAACAAGCCATGAGAGGCCAATCACGATGAAGATTCGGAAGGTGAAATGGAAAGATCACCCGGTACTAGGCGATCTTCTTCTGGACTTCATCAATACAGCTTCTGGACAACCTTTTGGGACGATCATCTTTGCAGGTGAAAACGGGACGGGTAAATCAACAATTCTTGAAGATCTTGGTTCGTTCTTAAATATCGGATCCTTCGAGAAGTTTGAATATATCGAATATACGGTAAATGGAAATATCTACAAAGCCGTTCCAACCACTGATGGAACAACCCATCCAAATTTCTTCGATGTCACCAACTCAGATGGCTCAACTCAGAGAATCCGCTCAGACAAAAACAACAATCGTGATGAAATAAAAAACAACGTCCTCGACCCGAGGCATTACGGTTGCGTATTCTCAAAAGCAAGATCCGACTATAAGACTAAGAAAATCACTTCCACGTCTATTAGTGCGCTTGATACAGATAAGTACGACACTGATATCGACGATGATTTCACATCCTTGAAGCAGTTGATTGTTGACGTTGTAAATCAAGACAACGCTGATTACATGGAGATAAACAAGCTCTTGGGTGCATCGCCGAAGTCATGGCCAGATTACTATCCGACATCAAAAATATACCGTTTCAAAAATTCCTTCGACAATTTTTTTGAAAGTCTAGCCTATGAAAAAGTGATTGACGAAGCCGGCGAAAAGACTATCAAATTCGCAAAGAATGGGAAATCTATTCCAATAGACAAGTTGAGTACCGGAGAAAAGCAAATTGTGTTTAGAGGAATATTTCTTCTAAAAAATAGCGGCGTTCTTGAAAACGCCGCCATCATGATTGATGAGCCTGAGCTCAGCATGCACCCAAAGTGGCAAGAGAAAATACTGCAGTACTACATCGGGTTATTCACGACCGATGCTGGAGCGCAGAAAGCACAACTGTTTTTCGCAACGCACTCTGATCACGTATTGAAACATGCCCTCACCGACCAAGCAAACAACCTCGCAATCGTGCTTGAGCGTGATGGCGAAAACATCAAAACAAGAAAGATTGACTCACCATCTGTTTTGCCAAGCATTACGAGCGCAGAAACAAATTATCTTGCATTCGACCTGATCTCAAATGACTATCACATCGAGCTCTATGGCTGGCTACAAGACAAAGAATCAAGAAATTCTGTTAAGTCTTGTGACGAATTCATTCTCGCGCAGCAGCATTACAGCCCAGCAATTCATGCTAAGCCATCGAATTTCGGGAGGGCAAACTACAGTTCGCTTCCTACCTACATTAGAAACGCCATCCATCACCCGGATTCTGGAAACACCTTCACTCAGGCCGAGCTCCGGAGGTCTATCAAGTTGCTAATAGAGCTTTGCAAGTAAGCTCCTCGTGGGAAGCCTAACAATTTGTTCAAGCCGACGCCGCGTTTCGGCAGGTCCGTAGGGTGGGCTTTATGCCCACCACCGTGATGCTTGAATGATGATGTCAATCGATTCCATATCTGAAGTTAGGCTACGATCATCGTGTGCGATAACCGATCAGTCGCAATGGTGGACATAAAGCCCACCCTACGCGCTGAACATCGCGGTCCATTCAATGATGGGTATCGCTGCGCTCCACCCATCCTACGAAAGGCGTCGCCGATCGGTGGCGTAGATGCAGAGTGCATAAGCAAAGCGTCATGCGCCTTTCGGCAATTCCGGTGCCGTTGAAGCGCAATGGCGCATGACGCCTTCGGCTTATGCGCCCTACGAAAAGCGTTGCTGATCAAGCCGGGGATTTCGGATGGGTGAGGCCCGCTCCGAGGTCACGCGCATGGCACTGGACTACAGCGCTCGGCAGTTCATGAATTGGCCGTATTTCCGTGTTAACTTCGTTTCCCGTTGAACTCCGCCCTGTTCAAGGCCAGCGATCCCGGCCCAATGGAAATGCACGTGCCCGGTCTTCCCAATGGCGTCCCCATCCGCGCGGCATCCCGGACATCCGTTCGGGGCGCTCCGCTTCCGTATCGTTCCCTGCAACTGCGCGCTTCCGCGCGGTGCCTCGCGATCGCCCTCCTTCTTTCCCTATCGGCCTGTGCCATGCAAACCACATCCAATTTCGATACTGCTGCGTGGAAATCCCAGCGCGGCGTCGCAGCCCAACAGAACCAGCGCGGCCCGATGTTGGCGTCGGCGGAGAACGCCGTGCAGGCGGGCATGTCGCGCGACGAAGTGATCGCGCTGCTCGGTGAACCCGATATCCGTGATGCGGCCTCCGCCACGGACATCTACGAACTCGGCGTTGCACGCTATGGTATCGACGAGGAGTTCTTCGAGATCACCTACCAGGATGGGAAAGTCGCGTCCCATCGCTGGGGACGCCGATAAGCGTCGCGCCCGAACAAGACTGAATCACACGACTGAACAACACGACCGCGTAAGGAGTCTCCGATGGCGAACGAACGGCCCGACCTCACCAGTGTCCGCACCCAGTATCAGGTCGCCGACGACAAGATGATCGACTATCACCCGCGTGCGTTCGGCGCGATCGATATTCCGTTCACCAACGCGGTCAAGGTGACGAAGACCGAAGGTGCGCTGCTCGACGAGTTGACCTTTAGCCGCGGTCTGGTCGGCCTGCAGGATTTCAGCGGCATCAAGGATCGCGCCTTCAGCGAAGGCGACAAGCGGTTTCCGAACAATCCGCTTCCCGACAATATTCCGCCGGATCGCGCGCGCGAATGGCAGGGCAACGATGGCCATCGCGATGCGTTCCGTCACGCCTACTGGAATGCGTTGATGACGCAGCAGTACGGTGAACAGTGGACCAAGGCCTTCGCGACCGCGCATGAAGGTTTGCCGGGAAATACGGCCAATCGCGAAGCGATGGATCTTTACAACAACGAAGTGGGGCGCTCGATCGGCGCCGCCAACAGGAACGCCACGCCCGAACAGCTGGCCAATCTGGTCGAGCAGTCCTTGAATCAGGGCAAGCTGGTGGTGGTGGATCGCAACGGCAGCCTGGAATGGAGCGACCGCGTCGTCAAAGGCCAGCACGGGCTTGCGCCGAACGAAGTCATCGGGCCGAACCTCGGGACGCCCGGCGTGGTGGCCCCCACGCTCAGCTACAACGCGGCACCGGTGACGCCGGGTCAGCAGGGCACCATGTTGGCCGCTGCGGACGCGGCGCCGAATGTCGACCGGATGCGCCAGGACCCGATGTATGGCCAGGTGGTGACCGCGATGCAGGCCAAAGGTCTGGAGGGCGATGCGATGGCAGCGAATCTCTACGCCGCCGCGACCCGCGAGCGTCTGACCGGCGTGACCAATATCGAAGTCGGCAAACCGGTGAACGATGCCAACGGCAATCCGGACCGCAACCTGTTCGTATTCGACGGCAACAACGGACCGCTCGGTCCGAATCACGCCCGGGTCAGCGAAAATCAGGCCCGCGAAACGCCGGTCGAAGTCGCGGCCAACAATGCGATCGATGCGCGGAACCAAGTGGCTGCGGCGCCCGAGCTGGACCAGCGCAAACCGGTTTCGATGACCGCCTGAATCACCGCCTGAATCAGCGTCCGTTGCAAAGCGATAACGCCCGGCGCGAACCGGGCGTCTTCGTGTATGGATCGATCACTTGCGAATCAATTCGCTATGGAGTTTCCGCTAGTGCCCGAACACAAGTCCGTCGATCGCGAACACGTGAACGTGTTGTTCGTCTGCAGCCGCAACCAGTGGCGCAGCCCCACCGCAGAGCGCATGTTCAAGGGACACCCGGTGATCATTGCCCGCTCGGCCGGCACCAGTCTCAGCGCTAGGCACCGCATCTCGCATGTGGACATCGACTGGGCGGACGTGATCCTGGTGATGGAAGACAAACACCGCGAGCGCATCGTCGCCGACTACGCGCAATTGATCGAACACACGCCGATCCATGTGCTTGATATCCCGGACGATTACAAGTACATGGATCCGGAGTTGATCGACATGCTGGAGCAGACGGTAGAGCCGATGCTGTTCGCGTAGCAGGCGCGCGGTTGCGCTACTCTGCCCGGACCATATTCAACGGCATTTTCAGATGAATCACACCGACACCGCGTTCACGCAATGCCCGTACTGCGGCGAAGAAATCGAAATCGTCGTCGACGGCTCGGTGGACCATCAGCAGTACGTCGAGGATTGCAGCGTGTGCTGCCGGCCGATCGTATTCACCGTCGTCGCCGAAGACGGCGAAGTGCTGAGCGTGGATGCGCGTTCGGAAGACGACTGAACGCAGGACGGTCGATTGCTGGACAGCCGGCCGTCAATCCTCTTCCGGCGGCGGCATCACCGCTTCGGGATCGATCGCGAGCTTGCCGGCAATCAGCACCGCCTGGGTGCGGTTGTTGGCGCCGAGTTTGCGCAGGATCGCGGTCATGTGCGCTTTGATCGTGGCTTCGGAGACGCCCAGTTCGTAGGCGATCTGTTTGTTGAGCAGGCCGTCGCCCAGCATCTGCAGCACGCGGAACTGCTGCGGGGTGAGATCGCGGACGCGCTGTGCGGCGTCGTGTTCTTCGGCCCCGGCGGCGGGCGCTTTCAATGCGGACGCCGGTGCCCAGCGGTCGCCGGCGAGCACGGCGTCGATGGCTTCGCCGAGGGTCGCGGCATCGGCGGATTTCGGCAGGAAGCCGACCGCACCGTGATCCAGCGCGCGGCGCATCACCGCCGGCTCTTCGCGTGCGGACACCACCATGATTGGCAGCTGCGGGAAGTGCGCGCGCAGATGCACCAGCGCGCTGAAACCGTGCGCGCCGGGCATGTTGAGATCGAGCAGCAGCAGGTCGGCGTCGGTTTCGCGTTCGATCAGCGCATACAGCGCATCCACGCTGTCGGCCTCGCGCAGGATCGCGTCGGGCAGCACTCGCGACACCGCGTTGCGCAGGGCTTCGCGGAACAGCGGGTGGTCGTCGGCAACGAGAACAGTGGGCATGGGCGGCGGCCGTGGGAAAACGTCCTGCCCAAGGTAACGCAGACCGGCGGCCGTCACCAATGGTGGCGGCCGGCTCATGGCTGCGCGCTCACTTCACCAGCCGTTCGTCGACCAGCGACTTCACGACCGAAGGATCGGCCAGGGTCGAGGTGTCGCCCAATTGGTCGGGCGCGTTCTCCGCGATCTTGCGCAGGATGCGGCGCATGATCTTGCCGGAGCGGGTCTTCGGCAGACCGGGTGCCCACTGCAGGAAATCCGGCGTGGCGATCGGGCCGATCTGCTTGCGCACGTGCGCCACCAGCGCCTTGCGCAGCTCTTCGGACGGCGCTTCGCCCGCGACGAGGGTGACGTAGGCGTAGATGCCCTGGCCCTTGATGTCGTGGGTGAAGCCGACCACCGCCGCTTCGGCGACTTTCGGGTGGGAAACCAGCGCGCTTTCGACTTCGGCGGTGCCGATGCGGTGGCCGCTGACGTTGATCACGTCGTCGACGCGCCCGGTGATCCAGTAATAGCCGTCCTCGTCGCGACGACAGCCGTCGCCGGTGAAGTACATGCCCGGATAGGTCTTGAAGTAGGTGTCGATGAAGCGCGGGTGATCGCCGTAGACCGTGCGCATCTGGCCCGGCCACGAATCGAGCAGCACCAGATTGCCTTCGGTCGCGCCTTCGAGCAGCTCACCGTTGGCGTCGACCAGCGCGGGCTGCACGCCGTAGAACGGTTTGCTGGCGGAGCCGGGTTTCAGATCGGTCGCGCCGGGCAGCGGCGAAATCAACACGCCGCCGGTTTCGGTCTGCCACCAGGTGTCGACGATCGGACAGCGGCCTTCGCCCACCACGTCGTAGTACCAGCGCCAGGCTTCGGGATTGATCGGTTCGCCGACCGAACCCAGCACGCGGATGGACGCGCGCGAGGTCTTCTTCACCGGCGCTTCGCCTTCGCGCATCAGCGCGCGGATCGCGGTCGGTGCGGTGTAGAAGATCGTGACCTGATGCTTGTCGACGACTTCCCAGAAGCGCGACACGGTCGGGTAATTCGGCACGCCCTCGAACACGACGGCGGTGGCGCCGTTGGCGAGCGGACCGTAGGCGATGTAGCTGTGGCCGGTGACCCAGCCGACGTCGGCGGTACACCAGTAGATGTCGTCTTCGCGCAGATCGAACACGCATTCGTGGGTGTAGCTGGCCCACACCAGATAACCGCCGGTGGAGTGCAGCACGCCTTTGGGTTTGCCGGTGCTGCCCGAGGTGTAGAGGATGAACAGCGGATCTTCCGCATTCATGCGCTCGGGTTCGCAGGTGGTGGGCTGATCGTCCACCACCGCGTCGTACCAGCGGTCGCGCGGCATCTGCATGCCGATCGCGCCGCCGGTGTGGCGGATCACCAGCACGGTTTCGACCGAATCGGTGCCCGGCATCTTCAGCGCGGCGTTGACGTTTTCCTTCAGCGGCACGCTTTTGCCGCCGCGCAGACCTTCGTCGGCGGTGATCACGACCTTGGTGCCGCAGTCGGCGATGCGGTCGGCGATGGACTGCGGCGAGAATCCGCCGAACACCACCGAGTGGATCGCGCCGATCCGCGCGCAGGCCTGCATCGCGACCACGGCGTCGGGAATCATCGGCAGATAGATGGTGACGCGGTCGCCTTTCTTCACGCCGAGATGGCGCAGCGCATTGCCGAGCTTGCACACGCGTTCGTAGAGTTCGCGATAACTGATGCGCTGCGACGGTGTCGCCGGATCGTCGGGTTCGAAGATCAGCGCGGTCTTGTCGCCGCGCGTCGCGAGATGGCGGTCGAGACAGTTGACGCTGGCGTTGAGTTCGCCGTCGGCGTACCAGTGGATGTGGAAATCCTCGACATGAAAGCTCACGTCCTTGATCTGCGTGGGTGCTTTGAACCAGTCGAGGCGCTGCGCGATCTTGCCCCAGTAAGCGTCCGGGTCGGCGATGGATGCGGCGTAATCGCGCTCGTAATCTTCGCGTCGGATGCGCGATGCGGCGGCGAAATCGGCGGGCACCGGATAGATGGATTGGGCGTTGTCGTTCTGCGACATGAGGCGTTCCTCCGCGGTTGGTATGGGATCCGCAGTGGCCACAGTGTGCCGCATGCGCAGCGTATTGCAGTGCAGCAACGTGCTTAGACCATGGTCGAAAAACGCCTGAAAATGCCGTGAGGTTCGACCAATGGCGAATATGCGGAAGCGGTGACGGCGCACAGGCTGCGTTCACCGTGCATCCGTACGCGCCCTCGGGAGGGGCCCATCATGAACCAACGATCGCAACTGCGACGGCCGCTGACGTTATCGCTGCTGGTGTGCCTCATGGCGCCCGGCCTGGCGCTGGCGCAAGCCGCCACACCGAAAGAACAGGCGCTTGAAGCCCGCGTCGCCGAACTCGAAAAAATCGTGCAGCAATTGGTCGCGCAGCAACAGGCGCCGAGCGCAGCCGCGCCAGCGGCGAAACCCGCCGACGACGGCAAGCCGAAGATCCAGAGCTCGCCCATCCTCACCGCCGCCAATCCGGGCACCACGTTCTCGTACGGCGGTTTCATCAAGCTCGACTCGATGGTGACCGACACCAGCGATGGCCGCATCGCCGACGGTTCCGCAGGGCGTCTGTTCTATCTTCCCGCCGCGATTCCGGTCGGCCCGGCCGGCGCCGATGGCGGCGACGCGTATACGGATTTCCACGGCCAGTTTTCGCGCTTCTGGTTCAGCGCCGATCACACCACCGGCGACGGCGACAAGCTCAAGGGCTATATCGAAGCCGACATGTTCGGCGGCGGCAGCAATGCGCTGGTCGGCAATGAAACCGCGACCAATACGTACGCCGTTTCGCTCCGCCAGGCCTACGTCAGCCTGACCCGTCCGAACGGTGCGCAGTGGCTCGCCGGCCAGACCTGGTCGAACTTCATGGATGTCGCTGCGCTGCCCGACAGCGTCGACTTCGTCGGCCCGACCGAAAGCACCGTGTTCGTCCGCCAGGCGCAGTTGCGCTACACCAAGGGTCCGTGGTCGTTCTCGATGGAGAACCCCCAGACCACGGTCACGCCGTTCCTCGGCGGTGCCACGCGCGCCAATTCGGGTGACAACGTGCTGCCCGATATCACCGCACGCTGGCAGAAGAAGGGCGATTGGGGCCATTTCAGCGCCGCCGGCCTGCTGCGCCAGTTCAAGCGCCTGGACGAGACCACGACCGGCGCATCGGTCAGCGTCTCGGGCAAGTTCAACCTCGGTGCCAGCGACGACCTGCGCTATGCGGTCAACGCCGGCCAAGGGATCGGCCGCTACATGGGCTTCGGACTGGGCGCCGACACCGTGCTCGACGCGGGTGGCGATCTGGAAACGATCGACGGCTACGGCGCCTTCGTTTCCTGGCGCCATGCGTTCTCGCCGAAGCTGCGCGGCAACCTGTTCTATTCGGCCGCGCACTTCGACAACGATACCGCGCTCACCGGTTTTGCAGCCACCGAGAGTGCGCAGTCGATGCACGCCAACCTGATCTATTCGCCGTTGCCGAAACTCGACGTCGGCGCGGAGCTGATCTGGGGCCAGCGCTCGCTCGAAAACGATCTCGAAGGCGATCTGCGCCGCATCCACACGCACGTCAAATACAGCTTCTGACAGCGGCAGCGTCGGATAAGCACGATCCAATTCTGAAGAGGTAACAGATCATGTCCAGCACTACAGCAGCGCTCCCCGCGAGCGGCGCAATGACCCGGGAACACAAGAAGGTCATTTTCGCGTCGAGTCTCGGCACCGTCTTCGAGTGGTACGACTTCTATCTTTACGGATCGCTCGCGGTCCACATCGGCAAGCATTTCTTCAGCGGCCTCAACGACACCAGCCAGTTCATCTTCGCGCTGCTGGCATTCGCGGCCGGTTTCGCGGTGCGTCCGTTCGGCGCGCTGTTCTTCGGTCGCCTCGGCGACATGATCGGACGCAAGTACACGTTCCTGGTCACGATCGTCATCATGGGCCTGTCGACATTCCTGGTCGGCATCCTGCCCGGTTACGCGACCATCGGCATCCTCGCACCGATCATCCTGATCACGCTGCGTCTGTTGCAGGGTCTCGCGCTCGGCGGCGAATACGGTGGTGCCGCGACCTACGTCGCCGAACACGCACCGCATGGCAAACGCGGCCTGTACACCAGTTTCATCCAGACCACGGCGACGCTCGGCCTGTTCATGTCGCTGCTGGTGATCTGGCTGTGCCGCAACTACCTGGGCAAGGATGTTTTCGAAGCCTGGGGCTGGCGCGTGCCGTTCATCGTCTCGGTGGTGCTGCTGGGCGTGTCGGTGTGGATCCGCCTGCAGCTCAACGAATCGCCGCTGTTCCAGCAGATGAAGGCCGAGGGCAAGACCTCGAAAGCGCCGCTCACCGAGAGTTTCCTGTCGAAGAACGGCAAGATCGCGCTGCTCGCGCTGCTCGGCGCCACTGCGGGTCAGGCGGTGGTCTGGTACACGGGTCAGTTCTACGCGCTGTTCTTCATGACCAAGACCCTGAGCGTCGACCCGAACACCGCAGACATCCTGATCGCCATTTCGTTGGCGCTCGCGACCGGCGGCTTCATCCTGTTCGGCTGGCTGTCCGACAAGATCGGCCGCAAGAAGATCGTCATGGCCGGTTGTCTGCTGGCCGCGCTGACCTACTTCCCGGTGTTCAAGGCGCTGATGCACAACGCCAATCCGGCGCTGGAAGCGGCGGTCGCCACTTCGCCGGCGAAAGTGCTGGCCGATCGCGACCGCTGCGCGCTGCAGTTCGATCCCGTGGGCAAGAAGACCTTCAAGCAGTCCTGCGACATCATCGCGTCGGGCCTGGCGAAGAAAGGTATTCCGTACACGATCGAATCGGCACCGGCAGGCACCGTCGCCAGCGTCACCATCGGTTCGACCACGGTGCAGAGCTTCGAAGGCGAAGCCCTGGACAAGGATGCGTTCAAGGCCAAGGCCGACGAGTTCACCAAGCAGCTCGGCGATACGCTGACGGCAGCGGGTTATCCGGCCAAGGCCGACGATGCGCAGATCAACAAGCCGATGGTCATCGCATTGCTCGCCTATCTGGTCATGCTGGTCACGATGGTCTACGGTCCGATCGCGGCGTGGCTGGTCGAGTTGTTCCCGACGCGCATCCGCTACACCTCGATGTCGCTGCCGTACCACATCGGCAACGGCTGGTTCGGCGGGTTCCTGCCGTTCATCGCGTTCACCATCGTGGCGGCGACCGGCAATATCTACAGCGGTCTGTGGTATCCGATCGGCGTTGCGTTGATGACGCTGGTGATCGGTTCGCTGTTCCTGCGCGAGACGAAAGACGTCGATATCACCCAGTAGGAGCGGCTTTAGCCGCGAGCTGTTGGCTTTGAAAGAGGACGCCGGCGAAAGCCGGCGTCTTTGTTTGAGATTCGCACCATGGTGTGTGGGTAAGGCTTGGCACCTTTTTCGCGCTGGTGCGCGAGTTACTTTCTTTGGCGCAAAGAAAGTAACCAAAGAAAGCACTCAGGTCCAATTCAAACCTACTATCTGAGGCGAAGCCGGGATTTTTCGATGAGACATCCGTGTCTCATCGAAAAACGGCGCACGGCCTATGCGCCGCCCTCCGGGTCTGCAACCTAATCAGACGATACCGTAGTCTAGACATCGGTTGGACGATGCAGATCGCTGAAATTTCGGCAACGAGTGGACGACTTCATGACGTGCTGCAACTGTGATCCATTAAAGGCCACACAAGCGACAGAACTGTTGTTTGAATGCCAATAGAGGGTAACGTCCCGATAATCTTGCAGACGCGGCACACTATCTCTGATCGGAGACCCGGAGGGCGATGCACAGGATGTGCATCGTTTTTCGATGAGGCAGGACGCCTCATCGAAAAATCCCGGCTTCGCCTCAGTCAGCAGTTTAGAATTGGACTTGAAATGTCTTCTTTGGTTACTTTCTTTGAGGGTGTTGCCAAAATCATATAATTCGACCTCCCGGATTGAGATGTCGAGATGGAAGCTCGAAAGCCTAAAGGCCCTCGCCCAAAGATGCAGGCAATGGAACGGCAGGCACTGCGGGAGTTGATTCTCGAGCATCCACTGTCGACGGCCGGCGAGTTGGTGAAATTGCTTCGCGCGCGTACCGGAACCTCGGTTTCCGTGCCGACGTTGGTCAAGGCGATCAAGACCGAAGGAATCGTACGGGTCAAACCTCCAAGCGTCAGCGGGTATGTCCAGCCGACGCCTGACGGGCCGCCGCGCTATGGCTACAACGAGCGGCATCGAGATGTAGGGGATCATGAGCGGTACGCCACATCGCTGACGCAGGCAGAGTGGGATATGGTCGCGGACATTTTCGATGATGCCGGTGAGCGCGGCAGGCCCGCAGTCCATGCGCGTCGAGCGATCGTGGATGCCTGCTTCTACGTTGTTCGCACAGGTTGTTCCTGGCGACTGATGCCCAAGACGTTCCCGCCGTGGAATGCGGTCTACAAGCTATTTCGTCGCTGGAGTCGGCAGGGTCGCTTCGAGCGGATGCATGATCGGCTTCGCCTGCGCTGGCGCGAACGCGTGGAACGGGATGAGTTTCCGTCCACTGCGATTCTGGATTCGCAATCCACGCGAACCTCGCCGCAGGGCGGCGAGAAAGGCTTCGATGCCGGCAAACGAGTTAAAGGCCGCAAGCGCAATCTGGTGGTCGATACGCTCGGTCTGGTGCTGGCGGTCGTCGTGACGGCCGCGAGTGTGCAGGATCGCGACGGCGCATATCCGGCGATGGCACAGGCATGTGCAAAGTATCCGACGATCAGTCGAGTATTCGTGGACAGCGCCTATGCTGGAACGTGTGCCGAACGACTCGAAGCCAGCCACGGCATCGCCGTACAGGTGGTGCGTCACCCGGGAAATCGCAACATTGGGCGTTGGCAGGCAGAGCAGTTGCCCTTGTTCGATGCATCGACGAGGGCGTATGCAACGCTGCCGAAACGTTGGATCGTTGAAAGAAGCCATGCGTGGCTGGAACGCGCACGGCGCTTGGTGATGCATCACGACCGATTGGTGGAGGTCTCCGAAAGTTGGGTATGGCTTTCCGAGGCTCGCAGACTTTTGCGTGGCCTCACAGAGAAATGATTTGGCAACACCCTCTTTGCGCCAAAGAAAGTAACTCGCGCACCAGCGCGAAAAAGGTGTCAGGCCTTACCCACACACCATGATCACCAAACATCCACCGCGCGACGAGAACTTCTAGAGGACGTCGGCCCACAACCCAGTCAACTCTCCGACTTCCGCCCCACCAGCTTCGCCGCAACGATCCCCGCCTCGTACAACAGACACATCGGGATCGCCAGCAGCAGCTGCGAAATCACATCCGGCGGCGTGATCACCGCAGCAACGATGAAAATGCCGACGATCGCGTAGCCGCGCCATTCCGACAGCTGCTTCGGCGTCACCCAGCCCAGCATCACCAGAATCACCAGCGCCACCGGCAACTCGAAGCTGATACCGAAAGCCAGGAAGATCACCAGCACGAAATCCAGATAGGCGTTGATGTCGGTCATCATCGCCACACCCTTGGGCGTGACCTTGGCCAAAAAACCGAAGACCGACGGCAGCACCACGAAGAACGCGAACGCGCAGCCGCTGTAGAACAGCACCAGTGCCGACGCAAGCAGCGGCAGCGCCAGCCTTTTCTCGCGCTTGTACAGACCCGGCGCGACGAAGGCCCATGCCTGGTAAAGCAACCAAGGCATCACTGCGAACACGGCGACGAAGAACGCCAGTTTGAGCGGCGCGAAGAACGGAGACGCGACTTCCACCGCGATCAGTTGGCCGCCCTTGGGCAATTTGTCCAGCAATGGCTGCGCAAACCAGCCGTAGAGCGTATTGGCGAACGGCAGCAGACACACGAACACCAGCATCAGTCCCGCGAGGGCGCGGATCAGCCTTGCGCGCAATTCGATGAGATGCGCGAACAGTCCGCTCTCCGCGCCTTCGAACGTATCCGGATCAGCGTCGGACATCGCTGTTCTCGTTGGTGATGCTTTCGCCGGTAGCCTCGATCATGGCCTTGTCGTCGCTGTCGATCAGCGCGGTGCTGTCGGCGGAGTCGTCCGTGTCGTCGCTTTCGATCTGCGCCTGCATCGTATCGAATTCGCGACGGGCTTCGGCCTGCGCCGTGCGGATGTCGGCGTCGATGTCGGCCACCGCCTGGCGGGTGTCGCGCAGCGTGCGCTTCAGTTCTTCCGAGGCCAGTTCGTTCTCCAGCTCGCTCTTCACCGAATACCACTGCGCACGCGCGCGGCGCACCCAGAGTCCGGCGAAGCGCGCCGCCTTGGGCAGGCGCTCGGGGCCGAGCACCACAAGGGCGACGATCGCGATCAGGAAGAGTTCGGAAAATCCGATGTCGAACATGATGGGCGTGAATGAAGGACGCATCGCGGGGCCGGCCATGACGGCCGGCGCCCTGCGAAGATCAGCGCGCGACGTTGTCGTCGTTGCGCTGCGACTCGCTCGAAGATTCGTTCTTCGACTGGTCGCTCAGCTGCGCGGGTTTTTCCTCGTCGCGCATGCCTTTCTTGAACTCTTTGACCGCACTGCCGATGTCTTTGGCGCCGCTGGTCAGGCGCTTGGTGCCGAACACCAGCAGCACGATGATCAGCACGACGATCCAGTGACCGATACCCCAAGCGCCCATGATGTTTCTCGCTGTCTGTGAAAAAGCCGGTCAAGGATACCGCAGTCGCCGGACCCCGACCTTGACGGGGGTCCGGATCATCGCGGCGTCGACTTCACGGCGTGGCCGGCAACGCCTCGACTTTGGCGGGATTGTCGACTGCCTCGAACGGCTGCGGCTGCGGTTCGACGGTCGCAGGGGTGGTCGTGGGTGTCGTATCGATCGCCGGGTTGGCCTGGGGAGCCGGTGCCGGAGCATCGTCGTCGTCCGCGCGTGCGGCGCGTGCGGATGCACTCGCTTCGGCCAGGCGGCTGCGGAAGGCGGCGATCGCTGGCGAGGGCTCCTGTTGCGCGCGGCCTTCGAAGATCATCCGTGGCGTCGTATCCTGACCGTAGACGGCCTCGTTGGCCTTGTCGTCCATCGACAGCACCGCGCCGTCGAGGGCGACACCTGCGAACAGGCCGCGGGCGCGGGACCAGGACCAGATCTCGGCCTTCATCTGGCCGTCGGTGGAGGCCGAGGCATTACGCCCCATCGGGCCTGCGGCGACGCCGGCATCGGCGCCGAGGGTGAATTTGCCGTTGACGATGGAATCCAGTCCGCGCTCGCTGCGGAACACCAGCACCACGTCGGCGGACTGCACGCCCACCTGCAAACCGATGCTGCCGCCGGTGAGGGTCACGAAGCCCGGGTTCGACCAGCCGCCGTCGGCGGTGCGTACCGACAGCACGCCGTGGCCGCGGCGGCCGCCCAGCACCAGTCCGGCCTTGATGGTGTCGGGCACGATCACGATCGCCTTGGCTTCGTCGAGCAGCTTGTCGGGAATCGAGGATTCGGGGATCGCCTGGATCTCCGCCAGCACGCGCACGGCATTCTCGGCCTGGGCGTCTTCGCGGGGTCCGGCGTGCGCGGTGGCGGCGAAAACCAGCGACAGCGCGAGGGACAGGGCAGTGATCTGCGTGCGGTGCGACATGGACGGTACGTCTCCAGCGGGGTTGCCGCGGAGCGTAGTCCGGAAGCGATGAACCTTGCCAGTCTGCGCGCCCCGCCGCTGACGGCTGCGGCCCCAGCTGTCATCCTATGCCGATGTCAGCCAACGCCTCCCCATTGTCCGTGAACGCGTCGTCCGTGAGCGCATCGTCCGCGAAGCCTGCGGTCCTGCTGGTCAATCTGGGCACGCCCGATGCGCCTACCGCATCGGCGGTGCGCCGTTATCTGGCCGAATTCCTCCACGACTATCGCGTGGTGCCCCTTAGCCGCTGGCTGTGGTGCCCGATCCTGCATTTCGTCATCCTGCCGCTGCGCGGACCGAAAGTCGCGAAGAAATACGCCGAGGTCTGGCTCCCCGGCGGCTCGCCGCTGGCGGTGCACACCGCGAATCTCGCCGCAGCGATGCAGGAACGGCTGCCCGATCTGCGGGTGGCGTACGCGATGCGCTACGGCAATCCGTCGATGACGAACACGGTGGCCGCGCTGCGCGCCGAGGGCGTGGACGAGATCGTGGTGCTGCCGCTGTATCCGCAATATTCGACGACCACCACCGCATCGGTCGCCGACAAGGTCGACACGCTGGAATGCGACTACGACGAAGACGAACTGCAGTTCCGGGTCATCGACGAGTATCACCTCGATCCGGCATGGGTCGCGGCGGTCGCCGATTCGATCCGCGCGTACTGGGCCGAACACGGGCGCGGCGAGCGATTGATGTTCTCGTTCCACGGCATTCCGCAGCGTCTGGTCGATGCCGGCGATCCGTACCGGCAGCAGTCGCAGGCCAGCGTCGATGCGATCGTCGCTGCGCTGGGCGACGTCCCGGGATTCGTGCGCGAAGACACGATGCTCACGTTCCAGTCGCGCTTCGGCCGCGAACCGTGGCTGCAGCCGTACACCGACAAGACCCTCGAAGCCCTGGGCGCCGAGGGCGTGAAGAAGATCGACATCGTCTGCCCGGGTTTCGCGGTGGATTGTCTGGAAACACTGGAAGAAATCACCGTCGAGAACGCGGCGCTGTTCCGCGCGGCCGGCGGCGAATCCTTGAACTACATTCCCTGCCTCAATGCCTCGCCCGCGCACGCCGATGCGCTTGCGGCGCTGGCGCGGCGACATCTTCGCGGAGCGGCGTGATGCGCGATATCGTTCTGGACACCGCGCGCGGCCGCTTCGGTGCGTTGCGCAACGGCAACACCGGCGGCGTGCCGCTGCTGGCCCTGCACGGCTGGCTGGACAACGCGGCGAGCTTCCTGCCGATGGCGCCGATGCTGGGCGGCTACGATCTGGTGGCGTTGGACATGCCCGGTCACGGCCGCAGCTTCCATTACCCGGCCGACGCCGAATACAGCCTGTTCAGCACGATTCTCGATGTGCTCGCCGCCGCCGATACGCTGGGTTGGGAGCGTTTCGCGGTGCTCGGTCATTCGATGGGCGGCGCGATCGCCAGCATGCTCGCCACGGCCGCGCCGGAGCGCATCGAGCATCTGTTCCTGATCGAAGCGCTCGGCCCGCTGTCCGGTTCCGAAGACAGCACCGCCAGCCGCCTGCGCGATTCGGTGACCCAACGCCGCGCACTCGACGGCAAGCGCAAGCGCGTATTCACCGATCCAGACGTGGCCGTGCAGGCACGCATGCAGACCAATATCGCCGCGCTGGACGAAGCCTCGTCGCGCTTGCTGATCGAACGCGGCATCCGCGCGGTCGAGGGTGGTTTCGAGTGGAGCAGCGATGTACGGCTGACGCTGCCGACCGCAGTTCGCATGTCCGAAACCCAGGTGCACGATTGCCTGCGTGCGATCGTCTGTCCGGTGGTGTTGCTGGTCGCCGATCCCACCCCACCGTATTTCACCCCGGCCATGCGCGATGCGCGGGTGGCCCGCGTGCCGCAGATCCGGAGCATGTCGCTGCCCGGCAGTCATCATCTGCACATGACCCATCCCGCAGAGGTCATCGCGGCGTTGGGGCTGTAGGCGCGTTGCCGTCGTGGGAGGGCCTTCAGGCCCGAACAGATCGTCCGTCGCGGAAGATTCCTTATCCCGTTGCAGCGCGGCAGGCGGTGCTGCATCAGTTTCGTGCGCGGTCGGGCCTGAAGGCCCTCCCACAGTGGAGTACTGCTCCCCTCAACCAGACGCAGTTCAGCGCAACAGCGCCTGCAGCGTCGCCTTGATCCTGCGGCCTTCGCTGCGGAAATATTCGCGCTGGTCGCGCCATTGCGGATAACGCGCTTCGACCTCGTGCCAGTACGCGGGCGAGTGATCGTGGTGGATCAGGTGACACAGTTCGTGCACCAGCACGTACTCGAACGCGGCGGGTGGCGCCAGCACCAGCGACAGATCCAGGGCGAGCGTGCCGTCGGGCGCCAGCGAGCCCCACTGCGAGCTCATCACTTTCAGCTGCACCCGGCGCGGCGCGCGCGGTATGGAGGGCAGATACAGCGGCATCCAGCGACCGATGTCCGCACGCGCTTCTGCTTCGTAGAAATCGCGCAGCGCGCGGTGCATCGCCGGGCCGCCGGCGCGTGCGTTGGTCTGGAACACCAGACCAACGCCATCGCGCTGGATCGCGGTGAAGCGTCCGCGCTCCCAGCGCAGCGGCACTGTTCCGCCGCGCAGCGGCAGAGACGCGCTTTCGTCGCGACGCAGGGCGGTGTCGTCGGCGTTCACCAGCTGGTCGAGCTGTGCGTGCAGCCAGTCGCGATGCTCGATCAGGAAACGTTCGCCGGCCACCAGGCTCGCACGCTGCGGCAAGGTGAGGCGGACGCCGCGCTCGCTCACCGACAGCTTGATCCGGCGCGCGCGCGGATCGCGCACGCGCAAGACATCGACGCTGCGTCCGTCGTCGAGCTGCAGCGGCACGCGGTCGCGCTGTTGAGTGCGGACCTCGGTGGCGCGCGTCGCCGTGGGGCGTGCGAGGTGCGTGAGTCCGCGAAGACGGAAACGGAAAGGCATGCGAAATGCTACCCGTTGCGCATTGCACGGGGAAGCGCTGCCGCCATGCGCCGTGATGTCATTCCGCTTTCGACAGTTTCAGCGCCGGTTCCAGGGTCAGGAACAGCCGCCGCACTTCTCCGCTCAGCAGCGCGAAGCGGGCGCCCAGTTCGGCGCGCATGTCCTCGCGTTCGTCGGATTCGAGCTGATCGACCGCGCCATCGAGGAATTTCAGCTTGCGGATGATCAGATCTTCGCCGAGCACGAAGCTCAGGTGATCGTCCAGCGTCAGCGCCAGCCGTGTGACCTGCTTGCCGGCTTCCAGGTGCTTGGCGATTTCATCGCTCTGCAGCTCCTGATGCTGGCATTTCACGATCGCGCCGTTGTCGGTGGGGTCGCGCAGTTCGCATTCGTCGCCCAGCGACAGGCCCTGCGGCAGCGGATCGCCGGCGATCCAGCTGGTCAGGATCGAGCGCGGCGCGACTTCGGCGTTCAGCGGCAGCGCCGGGAAACTGCCCATGGCGTGACGCACGTCGGACACCACCGCTTCGGCGGTCTTGCGCGACGAGGTGTCGACCGCGATGAAGCCGTTGGCGCAGTCGATCATCGCGTCGGTGCGGCCCGGGCGCACGAAGGCGCGCGGCAGCAATTCGTGAACCAGATCTTCCTTCAGGCGCTTGCGCGCGCGGCCACCCAGTTTGCGGCCTTCCTTCTCTTCGATCTCTTCGAGTTTCTTCTGCAGCAGATCATTCACCACTGCGCCGGGCAGAAGCTTGTCCTCGCTGCCGGCGGCCAGCCAGATCGCATCGCCGAGACGGTGCGACAGCGTTTCGGTGTCGGCGCGGCCGAACGGCGGCACGAAGCCCCGCGACGACATTTCCAGCGCACCGACCGGCTTGAGCGTGCATTCGGCGAGACCGGTGTCGAGGTCGGAGAAGTTCAGTGAAGCGGGGAAGCGGAAGAAGGTCAGGTTTCTGAAGAACATTGAATACCCATGATGCGTTGATTGCGATCGTCGTCCCCGCGAAGGCGGGGACCCAGTGACTTGCGTGGAACTATCGGGAACATGAAAAGACGCCGCGTCCCCGCGCTCGCGGGGGCGACGGCCAAAACCGGGGCATCAGACGTCTTCCGTCGTGGGCGTGACCGGTTCGCCCATCAACCATGCATGCGCATCCGGCATGTCGCCGGCACCGCGCCGGCCCAGCGAGAGGAAATCGAACAGCTTGGGATCGCCCAGCTGTGCCGGGCGCACATCGCCCAGCGCGCGCGCGATCTGTTCGATGCGCCCCGGCGTGTCGCGCTCCCAGGCGTCCATCATCTTTTTCACCTGCTTGCGCTGCAGGTTCTCCTGCGAGCCGCACAGGTTACACGGGATGATCGGAAACCGTTTCGTTTCGGCGTATGCGGCGATGTCGTCTTCGCGCACGTACGCCAGCGGCCGGATCACCACGTGCTTGCCGTCGTCGCTCAGCAGTTTCGGCGCCATGCCGGCGAGCTTCGAATGGAAGAACAGATTCAGGAAAAATGTCGCCACGAGGTCGTCGCGATGGTGGCCCAGCGCGATCTTGGTGAACCCTTCGGCTTCCGCACAGGCATACAGCGCGCCGCGCCGCAGACGCGAACACAGCGAACACATCGTCTTGCCTTCGGGCACCACGCGCGTGACCACCGAGTAGGTGTCCTGTTCCAGGATTCTGTAATCCACGCCGTGCGAGCGCAGATAGTCCGGCAACACGTGTCCGGGAAAGTCCGGCTGTTTCTGATCGAGATTGACCGCCGTGATCGAGAACGACACCGGCGCTTTCTTCTGCAGTTGCAGCAGCAGATCGAGCAGCGTGTAGCTGTCCTTGCCGCCGGACAGGCACACCATCACCTTGTCGCCGTCTTCGATCATGCCGAAATCCGCGATCGCGCGGCCGACCTGGTGACGCAGACGCTTCGCGAGACGGTGGGCTTCATGCGCGGCGCGCCGGCCGGGCGACGGCAGCGGTTCGGACAGGGGCAGGAGGGTGCTCATGGGTCGCGCATTTTAGCCGGATCGTGTTTCGACACATCGTGCGCCGCGCCCGGTGAGCGCGGCAGAATGCAATACACCGACCCTTGCGAAGACATGTAACGCATTGATTCTCATGGCTCGAAACGCTTGGCACGCGCCTTGTAAGGGAGAGAGGGCCGGAGTCTTTTCCCGGCATCCCCCAAGCGTTTGGAGATAGGCATGAGCAACACCCTGTTCGATCGTTCCCGCACGATGCTTTCGCTGATGCTCCTGGCGGTTCTGACGGCAGGCTGCGCATCGATGGCCACATCCGACAAGGCACCCGGTGAGCGTACGAAAGCCTACGAGGATTCGCAGCAGCCGGTGAACGACGGCTGGATCACCACGAAGGTGAAGGCCGACCTGCTGGTCACCGAAGAAACCAAGGGCCTCGACATCAACGTCACCACCACCAACGGTGTGGTCACGCTGTCCGGCAAGCTCGACAACGCAATGCAGGTCGACAAGGCCGTGGCCGTCGCCCGTGCCATCAAGGGCGTGATCTCCGTCGACGCCACCACGCTGACCGTGAAACCGCGTCGCTGACGCCACCGCGCAGCGATCGCCCCGACGGGCAACGCCGCCCGTTCCAACTCCCACAAAGGAAAACACGCATGAATACCGACATCATCAAAGGCAAGTGGAAGCAGCTCAACGGCAAGATCAAGGCCCAGTGGGGCAATCTCACCGACGACGATCTGACCATCGCCGAAGGCAACAGCGAATACCTCGCCGGCAAGGTCCAGGAACGCTATGGCGTGACCAAGGACATCGCAGTGAAGCAGGTCGAGGATTTCGAAAAGACCATTCGCGACAACTGAGTCGCGCACCCCGCTCTCGCCGACGCCCGTGCAGGCGCGCGATGAGTCGTCCGCTGTGGCCCTGACACTCTCCCCCCCAGGCCCACAGCGACACAGCGGATGCCCCGTCCGTACCCCAGGTTCCACCCCCGCCGGTACGGACGGGGATCCACCTCGCGATCGATCGCGTTCCGCTGCGATTTCCGAAGAACTCTCCCGGCACCCTCCGCAACACCGCTGAACAGGTCCCCTTGGCCGCCTCGTATCGTTTCGCGAGGCGGCTTTTTTTGGCCCTGCGCCGATCGTGCGGAATACCCGAAACGGTTCCGGCACCGTGCAAGACGCCGGCCCATCGGGCATGGAACTCCAGCAACGGCGGGCTTTCCCGGGCTGGCACAGGGCTTGCGGTGCACTTCCCGTCACCGCCGCGCTTTCCATCGCACGCGATCCGCAGACGCCACCCGCAGGAGTCCCCGCATGAGCGCCACTTTCGAACGTCGATCCGTGCAGAGCAGTCCGGTACAGGGCAGTCCGGTACAAATCCGTCCGGCATCGCCGATCGCCACCATCAACGGGGCATGGCGCCAACCGCCGCCGGACACCGGTGGCGTCGATATAGTGGAAACTCCCCCGCAGATCCGTGCCCCGCACACGCTGGAGTCACGACCCGTGCCGAACCCAGATTTCAAACCCGCCGGCCGCATTCTCGCGATCGACGACGACACCCGCCTGCTGCAGAACTTCACGCTGGCGCTGGAAAGCGACGGCTACAGCGTCGAGACCGCCGACAACCTGGCCGACGGACTGCGGCTGGCCGCGACCCGGCCGTTCCATGTCTGCCTGCTCGATCACAACATCGGTTACGACTCGGGCCTCGAGGCGCTGCCGCGACTGCGGGAACTGGCGCCGTTGATGCGCGTGGTGATGGTGACCGCCAACGCCGCGATCGACGATGCGGTGAAAGCCATCGCGCTCGGCGCCAGCGATTATCTGGTCAAGCCGTGTTCGCCCGAACAACTGCGGATCTCGGTGGCGCGGCAGGTCGACACCCGTCGCATCCTCGATCGCCTCGACACCTTCGAGCGCGAAGCGCAGAGCGGCGTACCAGCACTCACCAGCAGGAACAAGGCGATGCAGGCCGCGATCGACATGGCCCTGCAGGTCGCGCGCACCGATGCGAACCTGCTGCTGCTGGGCGAGAGCGGTACCGGCAAGGGCGTGATCGCCAAGGCCGTGCATCGCGCCAGCCCGCGCGCGGCCGGCGCACTGGTCACGGTCAACTGTCCGTCGCTGTCCGCAGAGCTGATGGAAAGCGAATTGTTCGGCCATTCCAAGGGCTCGTTCACCGGCGCGGTGCAGAACACCGTCGGCCGCGTGACCCATGCCGACGGCGGCACCATTTTTCTGGACGAAGTCGGCGACTTCCCGGTGGCGCTGCAGCCCAAGCTGCTGCGCTTCATCCAGGACAAGGAATACGAGCGCGTCGGCGACCCGGTCACGCGCAAGGCCGATGCGCGGATCGTCGCTGCCACCAACCGCGACCTGGATACGATGGTGAAGGAAGGCCAGTTCCGGCTCGATCTGCTGTACCGCCTCAACGTCATCAGCATCACCCTGCCGCCGCTGCGCGAGCGTCCGGAAGATCTCGAAGACATGGCCAACGGCTTCGTGCGGCGCTATGCCAGCGACTATGGCCTGCCCGCGCGTCGACTGTCGCCTGCGGCGCTGTCGCAACTGCGCGCGTACGCCTGGCCGGGCAATGTGCGCGAGCTGCAGAACATGATGGAGCGCGCGGTGATTCTCGGCCGCAACGAAGAGATCGGCCCTGACTTGCTCGCGCTGAGCGCGTCCGCCCGCAACGATGCGCAGCCGGGCATGGCGATTTCGCTGGACGAACTGGAACGCCTGCACATCGAACGGGTGCTCGCCTCCAGCGACAGTCTGGACGCCGCTGCGCGCACGTTGGGGATCGACGCTTCGACCCTGTATCGCAAACGCAAATTGTTCGGTCTCTGACCGCGCAGATCGATCCCCGCTTCGAGTTGTCCCTCCCGCCATGAATCATCGCCCGCCTGTCGTTCTCCCGGAAATCGCCGCGCGTCCACGCGAAGGCTGGTTCGCGCTTCTCGGCTGGATCCTGCTGCTGGTGGGGCTGGGCGCACTGGCCGGCGTTCTGTTCGCTCCAAACGGCTGGTATGCCGCGCTGCTGAAGCCGACCTGGAATCCGCCCTCCTGGGTGTTCGGCCCGGTCTGGACGCTGCTGTACACGATCATGGCGGTCGCTCTCTGGCTCGTGCGGCGGGAGCTGGATGCGGATGACGTCCTGCGTCAGCGCGCGGTCGCGCTGTTCGCGATCCAGTTCCTGTTGAATCTGGCGTGGACGCCGCTGTTCTTCGGACTGCACAGTCCCGGGCTCGCATTCGCCGAAATCTGCCTGCTGTGGATTGCGCTGCTGTCGACGATGCTGACGTTCGGCCGGGTGAACGCATTGGCCGGCTATCTGCTGTTGCCTTATCTGCTGTGGGTGTCGTTCGCGCTGGTGTTGAACGGTACGATCTGGTTGATGAACTCGTAACGTTACGCCTGTCCGCAACCACCCATCCGCAGCAGGGGATCATCCCCGGGGATCACGCATGCCACCGTCGCGCACCGCGCAGTTCCGCAACCGCGCCAACGTCGGGTTGTTGGCGCTGGCGTTCGTGGTGATTCTGGCCACCTCGATCCTCTCGGTGCGTTCCACCCATGCGCTCGCCGAGTCCATCCAGCGGGTCTCGCATACGCTCGAGGTCAAGGACGATCTGACCGCCCTGCAGGTGAGGCTGGGCATGATGGAAGCCGATGGCCTGCGTTTCATGATCGGCGGCGAAGCCCACCATCGTGCGGGGCTACGCACGCATCTCGATGCCATCGGCCGCCTGCTCGCGCAGCTGAAGGCCCTGACCACCGACAACGCGGAGCATCAGGCCACGCTGCAGGCGCTCGCACGGGATTACGTCGCGCTCGAAGCCCGCGTACAGGGTTCGATCAGGATCAAGGATGCCGAACTGCGCAACGGCAGCGCCGGCAAGGCATCGCAACGTCTTCGCGACGGCAAAGGCGAAGACGTCGTCGACAGCATGCGCGAAAAGGTGTTTTCGATGGCGCGCGAGGAAGACCGCCTGCTCGGTGAGCGGGGCTTGAAACGCGATGCGCTGGTGAAACAGACCACCGCCACACTGATGATCGCCAATGGCCTGGCGCTGGTCGCCGGTCTGCTCGGATTCTTCGCACTGCGCCGTGCGCAGCGCGAAGCGGAAAACGCGCTGCACGGCGAACTGCGCGCCGCCCAGGCGCGCCGCGCCAATGAAGAAAAAAGCGTGTTTCTGGCCAGCATGAGCCACGAGATCCGCACGCCGATGAACGCGATCTTCGGTTTCGCGCAACTGCTCGGCGACCATGTGCGCGATCCGCTGCAACGCGAATGGGTGGCGTCGATCAAGAAAAGCGGGCAGATGCTGCTCTCGCTGATCAACGACGTGCTGGATCTGTCCAAGATCGAAGCGGGAAAAATGCATCTGAGTCCCCAGGGCACCGATCTCACCGAGCTGGCCACCGAAACGCTCGCATTGTTCGAGCCGATGGCCGAATCCAAAGGCCTGCGGCTGCGG
Source organism: Lysobacterales bacterium (assembly GCA_017302135.1). Lineage (GTDB taxonomy): Bacteria > Pseudomonadota > Gammaproteobacteria > Xanthomonadales > Xanthomonadaceae > Lysobacter_I. The sequence goes on from JAFLDZ010000009.1 coordinate 87,673, forward strand.
ATCGAGATCGACCACAGCGATCTGGTGCCGGTGATCGTCGACGCGCAGCGGCTGCGCCAGATCCTGATGAATCTGCTGAGCAACGCGGTGAAGTACACCGAACGCGGCGATGTGACCCTGCGCCTGTCGATGTTGCCATCGCCAATGGGCCAAGGCCGCGACCTGCGGATCGCGGTGATCGATACCGGTGTCGGTATCGATCGCGAACAGCAGGAGCAGATCTTCGAACCGTTCTATCAGGCCGACAGTCCGGATGGTCGGATACGGCAGGGCACCGGCCTGGGTTTGAGCATCACCAAACGTCTGGTCGATCTGATGCGTGGCCGCATTCATGTGGTCAGTCAACCGGGAGAAGGAGCGACCTTCCGCGTCAATATTCCGGATCTCGAACCGGCGGCGGTTCTGGCTGCAGGCGCCGAAGAAACGCGGGTCGATTTCGACCGGCTGCCGGCGCTGAAGATCCTGGTCGTGGACGATGTCGAATGGAATCTCGAAGTCGCCCAAGGCTATCTCCACGACAGCCATCATCAGATCGCGGTGGCGCACGATGGCGTCGAAGGCGTGGAGATCGCCCATGGATTGCGCCCGGACGTGGTGATGATGGATTTGCGCATGCCGCAGATGAACGGCTTCGACGCGCTGGAAGCGATCCGCGCCGACGCCGCACTGGTCGGCACGCGGGTGATCGCGGTCACCGCATCCAGCCTTGCCGGCGAGGCCGGACCGCAGCACGCGCCGTTCGACGGATTCCTGCGCAAACCCTATACGCCGCTGGAATTGTTCGCGGTGTTGGATACCCTGTTCCGCAACGACGACGTGCAGCGCGTCGAAACGGTCGCGCCTGCGCAGCAGGCCGACGATGCCGACAGCGAGGGTCGTCGTGCCCAGGCCCTAGCCGAATGGCGCAGCGTGCGCGGTGTGCCGCTGCAGGCGCTGCGCACGCGCATGCGCATGCGCGAGATCGGCGAATTCTCCAAGCGGCTGCTGCAATTGGCCGATGATCTGCGCGACCCCGCCCTGCAGGCCGAAGCGCACCGGCTCAAGCTCGCCCTGCAGCGTTTCGATGTGAATCAGGTCAAGATCGTGCTCGATCGATTGGCCCACTGGCATGAGGAGGACGGCGATGCCGAATAGATTCCAGGCGACGGTCGCGTTGCCGGTGGTGATGGTGATCGACGACCAGACCGCGAACGTGCAGGTGGTCGGCCAGTTGCTGACCCAGTCCGATTACGACGTCGTGCCGGTGCTGGACGGTCGCGAAGCCCTGGCGCTCGCCGAGCGCAGCCCTCCGGATCTGGTGTTGCTCGACATGCGGATGCCGGGCATCGACGGCTTCCAGGTGCTGGAAGGTCTTCAGGCGATGCCGCAGACGCGCGATGTACCGGTGGTGTTCCTCACCGCCGACCATGAGCGCGACAGCCTGACCCGCGCGTTCTCGGCAGGCGCGGTGGACTACATCACCAAGCCCTTTCTCGCCGAAGAACTGCTGGCGCGGGTGCGTACGCATCTTGATCTGAAACAGGCGCGCGACCGGCTGGCGCGGGTCGCGGACGAACGCCAGAAAGTCGCGGAAATCGTCAGTCACGATCTGCGCAACCACTTCGCCAACATCCTGTTTTCCGCCGAACTGCTGCGCGACCCGGCCATGAACGACGAAGCACGGCTGCGGCTGGTGCAGTCGATCCGCACCTCCGCCGATGCCGGTGTCCTGTTTTTGCAGGCGTTTCTCGATCAGCAGCAGGACCGGTCGCACGGCGTGGCGCCGCATCCGCTCGCCGCGCGCGCGCTGTTGGAAGAAGTGGCCGAGCTGCTCTCGTACCAGTCGCAGAGCAAGGGCATGCATCTGCACATCGACACCGACGCTGCCGACGATATGTGCCTCCTGGCGGAGCGCGCCGGCGCGCTGCACGTGCTGCAGAATCTGCTGTCGAATGCGCTGAAATACGCCCCGCCGGGCAGCGACGTGCATCTGACCGCCTCGCGGCAGGGCAAATACGGGCGACTCACGGTGCACGATCGCGGTCCGGGCATTTCGCCGAAGGATCGCGAACGCATGTTCCAGCGCTACGTGCGCTTGAGCGCGCAACCCACCGGCGGCGAATCGTCGACCGGCCTGGGTCTGGCGCTGGCCAAACAGCGTGCACGGACCATGGATGGCGATGTCTGGTACGACGACCGTGAAGGCGGCGGCGCCAGTTTCACCCTGGAATTACCGCTCGCGTGAACGCAACGACGATGCCCCGCGCCGGTCCGGCACGGGGCATCGCGAAAGTCGTGTCTGGAAACCGTGCTTCAGACTTTGACCCGGCGCCCCATGATCAGCGACACCACGAACAGGATCAGGAACACGAAGAACAGGATCTTGGCGATGCCGGCGGCAGCACCGGCGATACCGCCGAAGCCGAGCACACCGGCGATCAGCGCGATCACGAAAAAGACAACGGCGTAATACAACATGAGATTTTCTCCAGAAGTCACGAGGCGCCGCAGATCGCGGCCTCGCTGGAATGCACACAAGTTGCGTGCCATGAGTCGCGCGATCTGAATCGCCGGCAACACTTTCGTTTTCAGCGATTTACGCATTGATTTTCGATGTCTCGAAAGATCGGGTCGACGCCGCCGCCCGCGATACGCACGATCCGCCCCCATCACCGTGCAGAACGCATGTCGGGCCTCGCCCATGACACTGCAAAAACAGGCGCTTGGCCGTGGCACGGAACTTGATGCGTTGTCCTGAAAGACCGCGAGGACTTCAACCATGTCCATGCTCCTGCACGCCCTGCCGCATCGTCGTCGTTCGCGTCGCCGGACGCGCTATCTGCGCACCCGAGCCCTGGTCGTCGTAACCATTCTGCTGCTGTGCGCGTACAGCGCGTGGCAGCCCGGAATGATCGTTGTCGATTCCGCCTCGCCGATCGCATCGGCCTTGCCGGATGCCGCGCTTCCGGTGCCCGAGCCTGAAGAATCCGTCGACACCGAGGGCGCTCTGGCCGACCGCTACGTCGCCGACCGCTGATCCGGCCCACGCCTGCCCGCTGAGGTGCCCCGGTGCTAAGCTTCGGGGCGATGAACCAGCCCTCCGACCCCGCAGAACTCTCCCGAGTCGCCCATCGGCTGAACGAGCTGCGTCTGGAACACCGGGACCTCGATCTTGCCATCGCCCGCCTGCACGAGAACATCGTCGCCGACGAACTGGCCATCAAGCGCCTGAAGAAGCGGAAGCTGCAGCTGAAGGACGCGATCATCCGCTTCGAGTCCGCGCTGATCCCGGACGAGCCGGCCTGAGGCCGGGCAGCCAGCGCACCGCAACCGCCTGCCGGAATCACCCGTTCGAGACCGCCGCCGCATTAAGCGCCGACCGCCTCACCTAGACTCCAAACCGGTCATCAGCTCCGGGGCGGGCATGCCGGCATCGCAGTCCAGACCATCGCTACGACAATATCGCCGAACCACGCACCGCATCGCGTGGCTGTCGGTAGTGTGCTGTGCGATGTTCGCATTCAGTGCCGCCGCAGCGGATCCGGCATCGGAACAACTCACCGACCTGATCTTCGACTACCGCGCACAGAACGGCCTGCCGGCGATTCCCGTATCGCCGAGTCTCAGCACCGTCGCCGCACTGCATGTCGCCGATCTGGAACGTCACGCACCAGGCGGTCAGTGCAACAACCACAGCTGGTCCGCGAGCAAGCGCTGGTCGGCATGTTGCTACACCCGCGATCACGCCCAGGCGCGCTGCATGTGGGACAAGCCGCGCGAGATCACCCGCGGTGCCTACCGCGGCCACGGCTTCGAGATCGTCTGCTGGAACGCGGACAGCATGACGCCCGAAATCGCGATGGACTGTTGGCGACGCAGCGCCCTGCATCATGGCGTCATCCTCAACCGCGGCGACTGGCGCGACACCACCTGGCGCGCACTCGGTATCCGCGTCTCGCAGCACTATGCGGTGCTGTGGCTCGGCATGGAGCCCGAGCATTGATGCGGTGAATCGATTTCATTTTTCCAATTGGCGATGTATCGAAAATTCATGGCTTCCGGCACAGAGACCGGAATTCACAATGCGCCCCTGCGATGGCGGATACGCCCAAACGCTTGACAAGCGCATCGCCCAGGAACACAACAGGCACCACGCTTCGAATCAAAGTCGAAGCGCATTCCACAGGGGGAATGCAGGATGGTCAAGGCAGACGCAGGGAACGCAGCGCAGTCGACGCCCGACCGCGCGTCATTGCCGATGGCACTCGCCGTCATCGCACTGTGCATCGCCGGGAACGCTGCCGCACACGGCGGGCGACTCAACGCTGAAGGCTGTCATCACGATCGAAAGCATGGCGGGTATCACTGCCATCGTGGCGGTGCGTCTTCATCGCGCAGCGGATTGATGCCGGCGAACGGTTTTACGCCAGCGCGGGTGGCGCCTGCATCGCGCGGATCGGGCGAGTTCGCGAATTGTGCGGAGGCGCGGGCTGCAGGCGCTGCGCCGGTGCGGCGCGGTGAGCCGGGCTATGGACCGCATCTGGATCGCGATGGGGATGGGGTCGGGTGTGAGCCTAGGCGGAGGTGATGCGGGAGTGATGCTGAAGGACCGCAGGGTGGGCTCTATGCCGACCGCATGAAGCTTGAACGTACGAAAAGGTGATTGCCATCTGTCATGACTTCGTTCAATGCCGATTGCGCGGACATATTGTAATGGTGGGCAAAATGCGCACCCTGCGACAAACGGCTTCCAGTTGATTTTTCGGATGCCTCGCAGAAGTGTCCGTTCGGCACGAAAAAAGCCGTAATGGTGTTTGAGGCCAATGCCACTGCTACGTGGCGCGGATGTGCTGTCGGGAAGGAGATGCCCCATGGGACTCACCAACGGTTACGGCGTGGTGATCGGCACGAAGTCGAGTTACGCACGCGATCCGCCGGACAACTTCGGGCGTTATTACCACGGCAACCTGTTCGTGCAGGCGCCGGATGGCGTCTACAAATGCGCGATCGATGTCGATCCGAAAAACATGCCCGATGGCATCCAGTGGCGCGTCGTGAAGATCCGGCCGTCGGAGTTTGCGGACATCAAGGCATTGGCGAATGGCTGGCACGCGCTGGCGTCGGATGCAACATCCGGTGCGCTCGATTACATCCGTTCGTCGGTGTTGCATCCGCCGATCATGATCTGGAACGTGCGCTACGACAGCTGTCTGTCGCGGTTCCTGGATTTCATCCGCTGGAATCCGCCGTGGAACAGCGGTACCGGGTTTCAGGCTCTGACCGATCTGGAAGCGATCATCGATCAAGGCGTGCGCTTCTACGTATTCGGCGAACCGTTCACCAGCGACAAGGGCGTGCACAACATCCATCAGAATCAGGGCGACCCGATCGGCGGTGGGCATGATCTGGAAAACGCGATTTGGCAGGACGGCGGCACCATCGTCGAAACCGCGCAGGGCGAGTTCCATGCGTTCCTGAACAAGTTCAAGACACAAGCGTTCAAGACCGACGACCTGGGCAGGCCGATCTGAATCGACCGGCCGCTCAGCCGTCGCGTATTCTCCGCAAACGCTCCCGCGCGATCGCGCGCAGTTGCTTGCGTTGATCGGACGGAAACGGCGAGCGACTGTCGCAATGTCGAAGCAGCAGCGCATCGTCCTGCGATTCGCCCAATACATCGGTCAGATCGCGGGTGCGCTTTTTCGACAGGCGCAGTGCGGGCAGCAGGTCGGCCAGGAGACTGTCCTGCTGACGCAGGCGGCGCAGACGTCGTCGATAGACGTGCCAGGCCTCGTCGTCGTCCGGATGTTTTTTGATCCGCTTGGCCGCTTTGTCGGCGCGGCGCTGGCTGCGCTGGATCGCGTGCGCGACGTCGGCTTCTTTCACTGCACGCCAATCCAGTCGCGCCAGGCGTTGCTGTGCCGCCTGCAGGCGCAGGCAGCGCGCCTGAAATGCCGGATCGCGCGCGAGTGCGCGTTCGAGAATCTCGTCGCGACGCTGCCGCGCGAGTCGTTCCGCAGCGGGCAGGATCGCGCGGATGCGATCCGGTGCCTGTGCCTCCAGTCGTTGCAGGACCTCGATCAGTGCCTGCGCATCGCGCAGATGCGACAGCCCGCGACACAGCCGACCCAGTTCGTCGTCCAGCGCTTGTGCGCGCGGTCCGATGACGCGGGCGCCGAGCGCCAGCGTGGCGCGCGTACGACGGATGCATTTGCGCGCCTGGTGGATGCCTTCGTGCAGCGCTTCGCCTTTGCGGGACAGCTCGGTCTGCGCCTGTTGCAGTTGCTCGCCAGCGAACACCAGCAACCGCAGGCCGAGCGGGAGGCGCGCCGGCGCGGGTGCGCTGGGCTTCGTACTCGATTTCGCGGATGCATCGGCAATGCTGCGTGACATGCGCTGGCCTCCAAAGGCCACGGTAGCGTCATTTCGCGATGGTGGATCGGTATCGGCGCAACAGGCATCAAGGTTCAGTCGCGGGGTTGATCGCTGCGCCTGGACCATGGTGCTTGTCCGAGTGTGGCATGTCCTGCGGCGGGTACGCCCTATGCCCGGACGTGCGGTCTTCCGTGCGCTTCGCAAGGGTGGAGTTTATCGTCGGAATGTTCGAGCGGTCGGCGTTTTGGACCGCCAGCGCTGCGACTGGACCGCATTCGGATCATTTGCCGCCTGAGTTGTCCGCCGTTATCGTCTGCATCTGGTCCCGCCACCATGAGACTCGCCGATGTCCTCGTCCGCCTCCCCGGTCACCGTTTCGCTCGAAGAACTGATCCTGGCGCTCGATTGGGTGTCCGATCTTTCGAGTTCCGAAAACATGGCATTCGTCTGTCGCGAAAGCGGGCGGGTCTACATGATCTCGGAGGAGGACTTCGGCGTGGAGCTTGAGCCGGATTTGCCGTCCGATATCGACGACGTCGAGAAATACGCGATCGTGCCATCGCGGCAGGATCTGCGCCTCGGCAAGCGGCTTGCGGTGCGTTTCGTGCAGGCGTCGCTGCCGGAGCGGTTGGAGGAGACGTACACGATGTTCGCCGCGCAGGGTGCCTACGCGCGTTTCAAGGACATGCTGGAACGCGAACAGGCACTGGACGCCTGGTATGCGTTCGAAGCCGAAGCGGTCGAGCGCGGTCTGCGCGAATGGGCCGATTCGGAAGCGCTTGCGGTCGCGGCGGATCGCCTCGCGCGCTGACCGGCGCGCATCTGTCCCGATAACGGCTGCTTCAGCCGCGCAGCGCGGCCGCCGCTTTGGCAAGCTCGCCGATCCGCGTCCAATCTTTCGCCGCCAGCGCGTCGTTGGGCACCATCCACGAGCCGCCGACGGTGATGACGTTGGGCAGCGCGAAATACGCGGGCGCTTTCGCGGCGTCGATGCCGCCGGTGGGGCAGAACTTCACCTGCGCGAACGGACCGGCGAAGCCTTTGAGCGCGGCGATGCCACCGCTGGATTCGGCGGGAAAGAATTTGAAGCGCCTGTAGCCGTGTTCCAGGCCGCGCATCAGTTCGCTGGCGGTGGCGATGCCGGGCAGCAGCGGGATGTCGGCGCCGCGCGCGGCCGCGTAGAGCGCGTCGGTGGCGCCGGGCGAGATCGCGAAGGCGGCGCCTGCGGCCTGCACTGCGGCGAGGTCTTCCGAGGTCAGCACGGTGCCGGCGCCGACGATCGCGCCGGGCACCTCGCGCATGCGCCGGATCACGTCGAGCGCGACCGGCGTGCGCAAGGTGATTTCGAGCACCGGCAAACCGGCGGCGACCAGGGCTTCGGCAAGCGGAACGGCATCGTCGATGTCGGCGACGGCGAGTACCGGCACCACCGGTGCCTGGCGCAGGATGTCGTCGACGATGGCGGTCATGCGATCGGTGTGGGAGTGACTCATCATCTGTTCTCGTTCGAGGCGTCCGCGCGCAGCGACATCGCCGCGCCGAGCAGACCGGGGCTGCTGTGGGTGATCACACGGATCGTCACCGATTCGAGATACGCAGCGAAGCGGCCCTTGGCGAGGAAGCGTTCGCGGAAGGCGCTGCTGCGCAGGAACGGCACGAAACGCGGGACGATGCCGCCGGCCAGCATCACCGTGCGCGCGCCGTGGATCAGCGCGGCGTCGCCGGCCACGCTGCCGAGCACCGCGCAGAACCGCGCGAGCGTGCGGCGTGCGGCGAGATCATGGCCTTCCAGCGCGGCGGCGACGATGTCCGCCGGTTCGCGCAGATCCTGATGCTGGCCGGTGGCGTGATCGACCGCGCCGCGCAGCACCGCATCGATATGCGACAGGCCGCTGCCGCAGAGCAGGCGTTCGTTCGACACCCGGCCGAAGCGCGCGGTGAACCAGCGCGCGATCGCGAGTTCTTCTTCGCCCAGCGGCGCGAAACTGACGTGGCCGCCCTCGGTTTCCACGACCTGCCAATGCCGGCCTTGAGCAGGGGAATCGTTGCCGACCAGCATCGCGACGCCCAGACCGGTGCCCGGGCCAAGCACGCTGATCGGGCCGTGCAAGGGGGCATCGTCGCTGCCGTGCACGGTGATCGTTTCCGCTTCCGACAGCGCCGGCACCGACCACGCCACCGCGCCGAAATCGTTGAGCACATGCAGGCGGTCGAAGCCGAGCGCGCTCTGCAGTTCGCTGCGCGTGAATGACCAGGCGCGATTGGTCAGCCGGATCTCTTCGCCGTTGACCGGGCTGGCGACCGCAATCGCAGCGCGACGCGGCTGCACGCCGACCGCCGCGAGATAGTGTTCGGCCGCGTGCTGCAGGCTGGCGAAGGCGGACGCGTCGAGACTGCGCGCATCCAGCACCTGCGCGGTCGGCGCCGACAGATCGGTCAGCGCGAAGCGCGCGTTGGTTCCGCCGATATCGGCGATGAGCGCGAGCGCTGGGGGATTCACGGTGTCTTTCATCGATCAGTGTTCCGAGGCGTCGGAGTGGGCGTCGTCGTTTGCGAACAGACTGCAGGCGCCCTGTTCGGCCGAACCGACCTGCGCGCGCATCAGTCCGAACAGTTCGCGGCCGACGCCGTGCGCGTTGCCGCGCAGGTCGAGCGTTGCCGCGATGCGCGCATGCCATTCGGCTTCGGGCACGTCCGCCTGCATCGTGCCGGCTTCGGCATCGATGCGGATCAGGTCGCCGTCGCGGAGTTTAGCGATCGCGCCACCGCAGGCGGCTTCGGGGGTGATGTGGATCGCCGCGAGCACTTTGCCCGACGCGCCGGACATGCGCCCGTCGGTGAGCAGCGCGACATGCTGGCCGCGATCCTGCAGCAGCGAGAGCGTCGGCGTGAGTTTGTGCAGTTCCGGCATGCCGTTCGCGCGCGGGCCCTGGCCCCGGATCACGGCGACGAAATCTCCGGTCAACGCACCGGCCTTGAAGGCATCGAGCATCGCATCCTGAGAATCGAAGACCTTCGCCGGCGCAGCGATCGCGCGATGCTCCGGCGCCACCGCCGAGATCTTCACCACCGCGCGGCCGAGATTGCCCTGCAGCCGGCGCAGACCGCCTTCGCGGTCGAAGGGTTCGGCGACGCCGCGCAGGATGCTGGTGTCGCGGGACAGCGTTGGCGGTGGCGCCCAGCGCAGCTCGACGCCATTGAGCTCCGGCACCAGCGTCTGCTGACGCAGATCGCCGCCGTGCACGCACAGGATGTCGGCGTGCATCAGCCCAGCGTCGATCAATTCGCGGATCACATGGCCGATGCCGCCTGCGGCGTGGAAATGGTTCACGTCGGCGCTGCCGTTGGGATAGACGCGCGCCAGCAGCGGCGTGGCCTGCGAGAGTTCGTCGAGGTCGTCCCAATCGATGATCAGGCCGGCGGCGCGCGCGATCGCGACCAGATGCAGCGCATGGTTGGTCGAACCGCCGGTCGCGGCGAGGCCGACCATCGCGTTGACGATCGCCTTCTCGTCGACGGTGCGGCCCAGCGGGCGGTAGTCGTCGCCGAGCGCGGTGATCCGCAGCGCCTGTTCGGTCGCGGCCACTGTGAGCGCATCGCGCAGCGGCGTGTTCGGATTCACGAACGCGCTGCCCGGCATGTGCAGGCCCATCACTTCCATCAGCATCTGATTGGAATTGGCGGTGCCGTAGAAGGTGCAGGTGCCGGCGCTGTGGTACGAGGCGGATTCGGCTTCCAGCAGTTCGTCGCGCGAGGCCTTGCCGTCGGCGTAGCGCTGGCGCACCGCGGCCTTTTCCTTGTTCGGCAGACCCGAGGGCATCGGTCCGGCGGGTACGAAAATCACCGGCAGGTGGCCGAAACTCAGCGCGCCCATCAGCAGGCCCGGCACGATCTTGTCGCACACGCCCAGCATCAGCGCCGCGTCGAACATCTCGTGCGACAGCGACACTGCGGTCGCCAGCGCGATGGTGTCGCGCGAAAACAGCGACAGCTCCATGCCGGTGCGGCCCTGGGTCACGCCGTCGCACATCGCCGGCACGCCGCCCGCGACCTGCGCGCTGCCGCCGGCATTGCGCGCGGCCATGCGGATCAGTGTCGGGTACTGCTCCATCGGCTGGTGCGCCGAGAGCATGTCGTTGTAGGCGGTGACGATGCCGATGTTGCCGCCCGCGCCGACCTTCAGCATCGGTTTGTCGCCGCCGGATGCGGCGAAGCCGTGGGCGAGGTTGCCGCAGCTCAATTGCCGGCGCGCGGGCGTGTCGATGCGCGCGGCATCGATGCGCGCGAGATAGTCGCCACGGCTGCGACCGCTGCGCTCGGCGATGCGCGCGGTCACGCGTTCGATGACGGGGTGCAATGACATCTATGGACTCCAGTGCAGATGGACGACCGTGCCCGATGCGTGCAGCAGCGCCGAGATCGGCGCGCGCAGCGGATCGTGCGCGGTCTGCGCGGCGCGCAGCACGTCGCGTTTGCGCGCGCCGGTGACGATCAAGTGCAGGCTGCGCGCGCGCAGCAGGCGATTGAGGCCGAGGGTGATGCGCGGGAACGGCGCTTCCGGCGGCAGATGCTTCGGCACCAGCAGGAAGGCGTCTTCGCTCGCGTCCTTCGCCATCGCCTCCGGCAAAACGTCGGCGCCGGGAAACAGCGATGCGGTGTGGGCGTCCTCGCCCATGCCCAGCACCACCGCGTCGAACGCTTCCGCATGCGCGGCGAGCATCGTTCGCGCATGCGCCAGCGAAGCCTGCGGGTCGCCGTCGGCGGTGGTCAGCGATTCGATGCGCAGGCCTTCGGCGGCCGAGAACGCCTCGCGCAGCGCGGCGATATTGCTGGCGGCATGCGTATGCGCCACGCAGCGCTCGTCGCCGGGCATGGCCACGATGCGATGCCAGTCGAGCGCGCTCGCAGCGAGCCTGCGATAGATCGGAAACGGCGTGCGTCCACCCGCGAGGCTCAACAGTGCGCGGCCATGCTGCTTCAGGCCGGCTGCGCAGCGGTCGTACAACTGCGCGGACACCGCATCGATCAATGCCTCGCTGTCGGTGTAGTCGTGTTCGATCCAGGCCATCGTCGTCGTTCGCCTATTCGCGCCAACTGTGCCCGTGGCGTTCGGTCATCGCCACCGCCGCGTTCGGGCCCCAGGTGCCGGCGGCATAGGGTTTCGGCGCGCTGCCGGCATGCGCCCAGCCGTCGAAGATCGCATCGATCCACTGCCACGCGGCTTCGGTCTCGTCGCGACGCACGAACAGCGTGCCGTTGCCTTCGATCGCATCGAGATACAGCCGCTCGTACGCGAGCCGGCGGCGCTCGTGCGCGAAGCGCTCGTCGAGATCCAGATCCAGCGAGACCTGCGACAGGCGCAGCCCGCTGCGGTCCAGGCCGGGGGTCTTGTGCATCAGCTGCATTTCGATGCGCTCTTCCGGCTGCAGTTTGATGATCAGCGCGTTCGGCTGGGTGGCGGCGCCGCCGCGGGCGAAGATCGAATGCGGCACGGCGCGGAACTGCAGGTAGATTTCGGTGCAGCGGCTCGGCATGCGCTTGCCGGTGCGCAGGTAGAACGGCACGCCCGACCAGCGCCAGTTGTCGATATGCGCGCGCATCGCGACGAAGGTTTCGGTATTGCTGCTGCGGCCCAACTCTTCGAGATATCCCGGGACCGCCTGGCCGCCGATCGCACCGGCGGTGTACTGGCCGGCGACGGTTTCGGTGGCGACATCCTTGCGGCCGATCGGGCGCAGCGAACGCAGCACCTTGATCTTCTCGTTGCGCACGGCGCTGGGTTCGAACTGCGACGGCGGCTCCATCGCGGTCAGGCAGACCAGCTGCAGCAGATGGTTCTGCAGCATGTCGCGCATCGCGCCGGAGTGGTCGTAGTAATCACCGCGGCCTTCGACGCCGACGGTCTCGGCGACGGTGATCTGCACCTGTTCGATGTGGCGCGCGTTCCACAGCGGCTCGAACAGCGCGTTGCCGAAGCGCAGCGCCAGCAGGTTCTGCACGCCTTCCTTGCCGAGGTAATGGTCGACGCGATACACGCGGTCTTCGTCGAAACTGCGGGTCACGCCGTCGTTGATCGCGATCGCTTCGGCCAGATCGTGGCCGATCGGTTTTTCCAGCATCACCCGGGTGCCGGGGCCGGCGAGACCGTGGCGCGCGAGCGCGGCGCAGGCCTGTTCGTAGAATTTCGGCGAGGTGCTGAGGTGATAGACGATGTCGCCGCTGCGCAGGCTCTGGACGCGTTCGGACAGCGCCTGCATCGAAGCGTCGTTGTCGAGCGACGCCGGCTGATAGTGGACCCGCGCCAGCAAGGCCTGCAGCGTCGAATCCTTGCGTTGGTCCGCCGGCACGAAGCGCGCGATGGCGTCGGCGACGAACGTGCGGAAGGCTTCGTCATCCAGTCCGCTGCGCGCGGTACCGAGAATGCGCATCGATGCCGGCAGCAGGCCATCGCCCTGCAGGCCGTACAGCGAGGGCAGCAGCATGCGTTGGGCAAGGTCGCCGGTGGCGCCGAAAATGGTCAGCAGCGAGGCGGGAGAGGTGATCACAGCCGATTCCGTCGAGGGGGTCCGCAAGCGTAAACTTTGGCGTTGGTGATCCGCATTGTAAACGTTTGCATGGGCACGATCGGGCGGTGGATCGCAACGGACGTTTCACTGGCGATGTTCCAGTCGATGTTTCAGTGTGGTGTTTCAGGGTTTCGCAAACTGCACGATCACCGGGCTGCCGCTCAACCGCGCCAAGTGAAGGTGTAGAGACTCTTCGGTACCAGCGCATAGCGGAAAGTTCGGCCTGCGTACGTAACCGCGATGGTCCGGGGGCTCGGCGACGAATTCGCGACGATCAGCGCGACGCTGCCGTCGTCTGCATTGGCGAATGCGACGTTGTCGACGTCGTCGGCACCGGCGCTCGATTCGATCCGGTGCGCGCCGGGCTTGACGAAGCGGCTGGCGTGGGCGAGCACGTAGTACTCGTCGTTGCGCGTCACCGCGCCCGTCCTGCTGTCGATGGTGACCACGCCGCGGCAGTTGCTGCAGCCGCCGGCGTGCGGACCGGAGCTCTCGTCCAGCGCCAGGTTCCACAACAGCACGCCGCGCGCCCAGTGCCGGGTGCCGCCGATGATCAGCTGCCGCGCCAGCATGGTCATGCCGCCGCTGCGTACCGGTTCCCAGTCGCCGCCGGAGCATTCGGTGAGGTAGACGCTTTTCGACGGGAACCGGTCGTGCACCTGCGACTGCGCGGCGATATCGCCGCCGTAGCAGTGCCACGCCACGCCATCCACGTACGCCGAGGCCTCTGGATCCGAGAGAACGGCGGTGGGCTCTTCGGGCATGTCCCAGTTGTGGTCCCAGTCGAGAATCCGGATGTCGCGGCCCGAGGCCTTCAACAGCGGGCCCAGATGCCTGCCGATCAATGCGATCCGCTGATCGGCGCTCAGGCGCATGCCGGGATAGTTTTCGGGCTCGAACGCGGGCTCGTTCTGCAGGGTCAGCGCGAAGATCGGCACGCCTTTCGAAGCGGCGGCGTCGACATACTTCAGAAGATAGCGGGCGAACGCATCGTAGGCGTCGTCGCGCAGCGTGCCCTTGATCATGCTGCCGCTGCTTTTCATCCAACCCGGTGCGCTCCACGGCGAGGCCATCGTTTGCAACTGCGGGTTGATCCTGCGCGCGGCGCGCACCACGGTGAACACGTCCTGCGTCTGCGGCGCGATGCGGAAAGAGCGCAGCTTGCGATCGGCTTTGCCGCGCGGCGGGTCGTCGAGGCTGTAATGACTCAACGAGAAATCCGATGCGCCGATGGTCATCCGGGTGAAGCCCAGGCCGATGCCGCCATCGCGACCGAACAGTTCCCGCAGCAAGGCATCGCGCTGGTCCGCACGCATCCGCCGCTGGATCAGCCACGCCGACGAGTCCGTGACCGACGCGCCGAAACCGATGATGTCCTGATACCGGCGTGCGGGGTCGATCGCGATCCGGACATCGGAAGTCGCCCCTTCGCTCGCCGTGGCGGGGGGCAACGCCGTCAGCGCATAGCTGCGATCCGATGTGGTTGCCCAGACCTGGGCCATCGGTGCGGGATCGTGCCCGGTAGCGGCGGGCTCTTTTACAGCGTGGGTTGCAACAGCTTGCCCTGCAGCAGCGCCGTTGAAAACAAGCCAGGACAACAACGCTGCGAGCGACAGCATGCAAAGCGGTTTCATGTTGCGTATTCCTCCCCGAGAAGTGCGGTGCAGATGAGGCGAAAGTTCCGCGCATTTTCGATATTGCAGCGCAACAAAAACGCACGACAGACTGTAGCGGGATGACCGGCGCCAGAAAGGAATCCACGGCACATCGTCGTTTATTTCATGCATCGGTATTGACACAGTGCTGGATTACATGTATTTGACAGCGCTGTCAACAACTTGCATCCGATGAGGGGGAGCAATGACATCCAATCACCGCACCTGTTCAAAATCCGCTGCGCCCGCGTATTCCGGCATCCGGAAATGCGCGCTGGCCGCCGCCTGCTCCCTGGCCGTACTGTCGTTCTCCGCAGCCGCGCAGGACACGCCCAAAGAAGAAGAGCAGGAGCTGGACGCGATCGTCGTGACCGGCCTGCGCCGCAGTATCGAAACATCGCGTGTCACCAAGCAGGAATCCAGCTCGATCGTCGAAGCGGTATCGTCCGAAGACCTCGGCAAACTCCCCGACGTGAGCATCGCCGAATCGCTGGCGCGACTGCCGGGTCTGGCGGCGCAACGCGTCGACGGCCGCGCGCAGGTGATCGCGATCCGCGGCATGTCGCCCGACTTCGCAGCCACCCAGCTCAATGGCCGCGAACAGGTCAGCACCGGCGACAATCGCGGCGTCGAGTTCGACCAGTACCCGTCGGAGCTGCTCGATTCGGCCGTCGTCTACAAGACGCCCGATGCCAGCGTGATCGGCCAGGGCCTGTCGGGCACCGTCGACCTGCGGACGATCCGTCCGCTGAAGGTCGGTCAGCGTCGCTTCGTGGCCAATGCGCGCGGCGAATACAACACGCTGGGCAAACAGAATCACGACGGCAGCAATACCGGATACCGGGTCAGCGCGTCGTATGTCGACCAGTTCGCGGACAACACCGTGGGCATCGCCATCGGCGTCGCGGAACTGAATTCGCCGTTCCAGGAACAGCATTACAAGGCGTGGTGGTGGGCGAACACCACGCGTTGGGGTGCGGACGTGCCCGGCAAGCCGGCCGACGCAGCGATGATGGAAGGCGCCGAAATCTGGGCGCGGTCGCGCGACCAGGTCCGCGATGGCGTGATGGGCGTATTGGAATATCAGCCCAACGAATTCCTGCACAGCATCCTGGACGTGTATTACTCCAAGTTCGAGCAGAAGGAATCGATGCGCGGCATCATGTGGTCGCAGGACCCGTGGACCGGCAACAACGTCACCTTGAGCAACGCCGGAACGACGAATCTGGGTGGCGTATCGGTCGTGAGCAGCGGTACAGTGAACAATCTTCGCCCGATCGTCCGCAACGACCGCAACGGCCGCGACGACAACATGTACTCGGTCGGCCTGAAGAACGAATTCCAGCTCAACGACAACTGGTCGGGCTCCGTCGATGGCTATATTTCGCGGGCCAGACGCGATGCGAGCACGCTGGAAACCTATGCCGGCTCCGCCGCGCTCGACAGCATCGCCTTCAATGTCCACACCGATTCCTCGGATTTCCCGACCTTCGATCCCGGTCTTGATTACACCGATGCGGCCACGATCCGTTTGAGCGACCCCGCCGGCTGGGGTCATGAAGGCCGTCTGGAAAAGACCCAGCAGGACGACAAGCACACTGGCGTGCGCTTCGAGATCGAACGTTCGTTCACGTCCGGCCCATTCTCGGCGGTGCAGTTCGGTTTCGCGGGCACCAACCGGGTGAAGGACAAGACCTCGTCGGTCTATTT
Source organism: Lysobacterales bacterium (assembly GCA_017302135.1). Classification (GTDB taxonomy): domain Bacteria; phylum Pseudomonadota; class Gammaproteobacteria; order Xanthomonadales; family Xanthomonadaceae; genus Lysobacter_I. The sequence continues at coordinate 103,958 of JAFLDZ010000009.1, forward strand.
CGCCCAATTGAGAGGCGGCGCGAGCTCGCAGGTCATCGACAGCGATCTGGTCCGGCGTTCTGTCGACCTCGGTTTCGCGGGTTTTCCCGGTGTGCTGTCCTATGACGTGAACGGCGCGCTGGCGAGGCACTACGACCTCATCCTCGCTCTGGACGGCAACGATCTGAGAAAGGACTTCACGGTCCGCGAAAATATCGAAACCGCCTACGCCAAGCTCGATATCGATACCGAGATCGGTTCGACGGTGCGCCTGCGCGGCAACATCGGTGCGCAGCTCGTGCACACGAAGCAGTCGTCGACAGGTTTCGATATCGACAACAACAGCGCCGCCGGTACGCTCAATCGCGGGACCAGCTATGACGACGTACTGCCGAGCCTGAATCTGGTCGCGGACTTCGGCGATGGCTGGATGGCCCGTTTCGGCGCCGCCAAGACCATGGCCCGGCCACGCATCGACGATATGCGCGCGTCGGCGTCAGCGGGCGTGAGCACCACCACCCGGCTATGGAGCGGCAATGGCGGCAACCCGCTGCTTGAACCCTGGCGCGCCGACTCTGTCGACATGTCGTTCGAGAAGTATTTCGGGACCGCCAGTTACGTCGCGCTCGCCCTGTTCTACAAAGATCTGCAGAGTTACGTCTACAACCAGAACATCGCCTACGATTTCACCGGGTTCAGTAACCCGACGACGGTCGTGCCGATCAGCAATATCGGTACATTCAGTACACCGGCCAATGGCAAGGGCGGCTATATGCGCGGTGCCGAGCTCAGCACATCGCTCGAGGGAGGCGCGATCACGCCCATGCTCGATGGCTTCGGTGTCCTGTTCAACGCCTCGTACACCGAGACGTCGATCGATCCGAATCCGCTGGACGATACGCGTCTTCGTCGCGGACTGCCCGGCCTGTCCAAGGTCGTCGGAAATCTGACCGCTTACTACGAGAAGAGCGGTTTCTCCGCGCGCGTCAGCCAGCGTTACCGCTCCGCGTTCCAGGGCGAAATCACGACGTTGTTCACGGCGCGCGAATATACCGAAGTGCTGGCGGATCGACAGACCGATATGCAGATCGGCTACGAGTTCGGGCCTTCGAGCAAGTTGTCCGGGTGGTCGATGATGTTCCAGGTCAACAACCTGACCAACTCGCCGTATCGCACGGTGCAGCGTTCGGATTTCGGCGCCGGTGGCGACTTCTACACCACGCCGCTGGAATACAACGAGTACGGGCGGCAGTATCTGCTGGGGATCAGCTACAAGATGTAATCCACGGACAGGCCACAGGCCTGCGACATCCCTGCGCTCCGGCGCAGGGATGTTTCTCCCGGCGATGCGGCCGCGATGCGACGATCGCTACGGGTCCAGTCATTGCAGGAGTCAGCTTTGAAGATCAATTCACGCATTCTGGCCGGAACATCGGCTTCGGTCGTCCTCCTCGCAGGACTCGGATCGCCTGCCCATGCCGATACGGCAGCGCTGGGCACGGCGCCGACGAATGCAGCCACGACGGCGCTGTCCAGCGACTGGCGCAAGACCAGAAGCGCCATCGGCGTCGATCGCAAGCTTGAGGCCGAAATCGACCGCATCCTGTCCGGCATGTCGCTGCGGCAGAAGGTCGGCCAGATGACCCAGGCCGAGATCAAATTGATCACGCCTGAAGAAGTGCGCACGTACTACATCGGCTCGGTGCTCAACGGCGGCGGTTCGTGGCCGGGCAAGGACAAGCACGCGAGCGTCGCGGCGTGGGTTGCGCTTGCCGATGCCTATTATTCGGCGTCGATGTCGACCGACATGGCGGTGAAAGTGCCGATCATCTGGGGCACCGATGCAGTGCACGGGCACAGCAACGTCTATCGCGCGACGATCTTTCCGCACAATATCGGCCTCGGCGCCGCGCGCGACCCGGCGCTGATCCGCGAGATCGCCGCCGCTACCGCAAAAGCGGTGCGCGCCACCGGCATCGACTGGGTGTTCGCGCCGGCCGTGCCGGCGGTGCAGAACGCGCGTTGGGGCCGCACCTACGAAAGCTATTCGAACGATCCCGCGCTGGTCAAAGCGTATTCCAGCGCTTACGTCAAAGGCCTGCAGCAGCGGTTCGGCGCGGACAGCGCGATCGCCTCGGTCAAGCATTTCCTCGGCGATGGCGGCACGCACAACGGTACCGACCAGGGCCTGACCATCGCGAGCCAGCGCGAACTGGTGCGCACGCATGCGCAGGGCTACTACGGCGCGATCGGCGCAGGCGCGCAGACCGTGATGGTTTCCTACAACAGCTGGAAGGATGCCGACACCGGCATCGACCACGGCAAGATGCACGGCAACCGCATGCTGCTCACCGATGTGCTGAAGAACCGCATCGGTTTCGACGGTTTCCTGATTTCGGACTGGAACGCGATCGAACAGGTGCCGGGCTGCACCAAGGCGAGCTGCCCGCAGTCGATCAACGCCGGCATCGACATGATCATGGTGCCGGACGACTGGAAGGCCTTCATCGACAACACCACGAAACAGGTCGAAGCCGGCGAGATTCCGATGTCGCGCATCGACGATGCGGTGCGCCGAATCCTGCGCGTGAAGCTGCGCGCGGGGATGTTCGATGGCGTCGCGCCGTCCGGGCATGTGGGCGCGGGCCAACTCACGGGCGTGCAGCATCGCGAACTCGCGCGTCGCGCCGTCCGCGAGTCGCTGGTGTTGCTCAAGAACGAACGCGCTGCATTGCCGATCCGTCGCGGCACGCGCGTTCTGGTGGTGGGCAAGAGCGCGAACAGCGTGCCGAATCAATCGGGCGGCTGGTCGCTGACCTGGCAAGGCGACGAAACCACCAATGCCGATTATCCCGATGCCAACACGATCCTGGCCGGCATCGAAGCCGCTGCGGGCAAGGACAACGTCGTGTTCGCCGAGAAGCCCGAGCGCATCGATCCCGCGAGCTTCGATGTCGCGATCGCGGTCATCGGCGAAACGCCCTATGCCGAAACCAAGGGCGATCTCGCCCCGCCTAAGACGCTCACGCACACGCAGCGCTATCCGGAAGATCTCGCCGCGCTGCAGGCGCTGTCGGTCGCCGGCAAGCCGGTCGTGACCATCTTCGTTTCCGGCAGACCGGTGTATGCGAACGATCTGCTGAATCTCTCCCATGCTTTCGTCGCCGCATGGCTGCCGGGAACCGAAGGCAAGGGCGTGGCCGACGTGCTGTTCGCCGATCCAACCGGTCGCGCCGAATACGACTTTCGCGGCCGGCTGTCGTTCCCGTGGCCCGGCACACCTTGCGGAGCGTCGTTCTCGGCTGCGGCGATGGCTGCGGAGCCGCCTCTTTTCCCGGGTGGTTACGGATTGAGTTACGCGCGGCAGAAAGCGACAGCCACATTGCCTGTTTCTACTGCACAGGCGTGCGACAGCAAGTAATCGCGCCTTTCAAGATGCTTTCCGGCTTTATGCCCACCGCAACAGCTTGAACCTGCGCAACTGATGACCGTCGCAATGTGATTTTGCTACGATCATTTTTCGCGGGAGCGGATGCGTTGCGATGGTGGGGATGCCGCCCTGCGGAGTCCTAGCTTTCCGATGATATGGCCGTACGGCGCAATCGAAGCCGCATGTCGTCGCAGACCGACCGGGAGATATTCGAATGAAAAGATTCTTGGCGGGATGTCTGCTGTTTGCTTCCGGTCTCGCGCAGGCATCGATGGAACTGCCGCTGTTCTTCTCCGATGGCATGGTGCTGCAACGCGATCGGCCGATCCCGGTGTGGGGAATGGCCGATGCCGGTAGTCGTGTCCGCGTCGAATTCGATGGAAACGCCGTCGAGACCCTTGCCGACCACAGCGGCCGATGGCGGCTGACGCTGCCGGCGCATGCCGCAGGCGGACCTTACCGGATGCGGATCGTCGGCGCGGGTGCGTCGCGTGAACTGCGCGACATCCTGATCGGCGATGTGTGGTTGGCGTCGGGCCAGTCGAACATGGAGTGGAGGCTGTTGCAGACGAAGAATGCGATGACCGAGATCCGAAATGCGACCGACGCGAGGATCCGCCACTTCAAGATTCCGCACGCCTGGTCGGGCCAGCGGCAATGGCAGCTGGAAGGTGGGTCGTGGGTCGCGTCATCGCCGGAAACCGCAGGCGATTTCTCGGCGGTGGCGCATCTGTTCGCGCGCGAAATCCGCGCGGCTGCCGGCGTTCCGATCGGGATCATCGACAGTTCGTGGGGCGGCAGCCGGATCGAGGCCTGGATGGATGCGGAAACGCTCGGTATCGATCCGATGCAGGTCGCGCGGGACGCGGCGCGCATGCGAGAGGAAGAAGAAATCGCGCTGAGCGGAACGCGCCGTCGCCTCGCGCGCTGGAGCACGCTGCCCGCAGACGACACCGGTTGGCAGGCGGAGCATCTCGACGAACGCGACTGGGTGTCGATCCCGGTGCCGATGCTCTGGGAGCAGGCGGGCTGGACCGGCCTCGACGGCGTGGCGTGGTATCGAACCTCGTTCGAACTGGGCGACGCGCAGGCAAGGCGCGGCATCCGCCTGGCGCTGGGGCGCATCGACGATTCCGACGACACCTGGGTCAACGGCATCGCCGTCGGCGCCATGCGCAATCAATGGAATACGCAGCGGACGTACGAAGTACCCGCGCGTGCGCTGCATGCGGGCAGGAATACGCTGGCGGTGCGGGTGATCGACACTGGCGGTGGTGGCGGAATCCATGGCGCACCGGAAGAGGTCTGTGTGCAGAGCGACGGTCGCGGCTGCGTGCCGCTCGCGCGCGAATGGCGGTTCCGCGTGGTCGACGCAGTGTTTTCGGCCGTCGACGGCAAACAGCGTGCGCCGACGTTGCTCTACAACCGGATGATCGCGCCGCTGGGCGACATTCCGCTGCGGGGCGTGATCTGGTATCAGGGCGAGTCGAATGCGGATACGCCCGAAGACGCCCTGCGCTACCGACAGCAATTCGTTGCGATGATCCGGCAGTGGCGTGGCCAGTGGGCATCTCCGGAGCTGCCGTTCCTGTGGGTGCAGTTGGCCAACTTCAGGTCCGGCTTCGACACGGCGACGCAAAGCCCGTGGGCGCTGCTGCGCGAATCGCAGTCCGCAGCGCTGGCACTGCCGTTCACCGCGCAGGTGACGACGATCGATATTGGCACGCCTGCCGATATCCATCCCACGAACAAACAGGATGTCGCGCATCGACTGGCGCTGGCTGCGCGGCATCTGGCGTACGGGGAATCGCTGGCGTATTCGCCGCCGGTCTTCAAGAGTGTCGACTTCGCCGCAAATGAAGCGCATGTCCGCTTCGATTGTGGCGCGGCGTTGTCTGTGCGCGGTGGAGGCGATCGAGTGGGTGGATTCGCGTTGGCCGGCGCGGATCGGGTCTTCCATCCCGCGCAGGCGAGCATTCGAGACGATGTTGTCGCGGTCAGCAGTCCGCAGGTCGCGGAACCGCATGCGGTGCGTTATGGTTGGCGCGACAATCCCGAAGACGCCGACTTGCTCGGTGCGGAGCATCTGCCGGTTTCGCCTTTTCGCAGCGACGCGTGGTGATACGCTGATGCACGGTCGTTGCGCGGATCGCTCGCAAGGCAGATCCAGAATCTCACCGGAGACAATTTCACGGCGATGTTGAGGAGCAGGGGGAATGGGTAAATCGGCAGGTTCCGGGGTCAGGATCGACGACGTGGCGAGACTCGCCGGCGTGTCGATGAAAACCGTCTCGCGCGTGTTCAACCACGAGCCGAACGTGCGCCCGGAAACGCGCGCCAAAGTCGAAGTGGCGGCCAAAACCCTGAATTTCCGCCCCAATCCTTCGGCGCGCAGCCTCGCCGGCAACCGGTCCTATCTGGTTTCGCTGGTCTACGACAATCCATCGAGCAGCTACGTGATGCAGGTGGTGTCCGGCGTACTCGACGCCTGCGAAGCCGCGCACTACAGCATGATGATGCGGCCGGTCGATTTCAGCAGCCGGGATCATGTGGATGTCCTCACCGACAGCGTCGCCCAGTACGCGCCGGACGGATTGATCCTCACGCCGCCGTTGACCGACGATGTCGCGCTGCTGGAAAAGCTGAAGTCGTTGAACGTCCGTTACGCCAGTATTTCGCCGCGCGAGAAGAACGCGGGGATCGGTGCGCGTCTGGATGAGCGTCGCGCGGTGCGCGAAATGATGGCGCACATCGTGTCGCTGGGGCACCGCAGGATCGGCCACATCAAGGGCCACCGCGATCACGGCGCGTCCGAATGGCGCCTCAACGGTTACAAGGACGGGCTTGCGGCCGCCGGCATCGAGTTCGACAAGGATCTGGTGCTGTCCGGCGAGTTCTCGTTCGAATCCGGCGTCGCCGGGGCCGAGACGCTGCTCTCGCTGAAGCATCCGCCGACCGCGATCTTCGCCGCCAACGACGATACCGCCGCAGGCGTCATGCACGCCGCAGCGGAACGCGGCGTGCGCATTCCGCAGGATCTGTCGGTGGTCGGCTTCGACGATCTGCCGATGGCGCGCCAGCTGTGGCCGTCGCTGACCACGGTGCGTCAGGCGAGCCGGGAAATGGGCCGGATCGCGGCCGAGCAGCTGTTGCTGTCGATCCGCGAACCGGAGGTCGCCGGCATGGTGCAGGTGCCTTACGAACTGGTGCTGCGGGCCTCCACGGGGCCGGCGCCGAAACGGCCGGCCCGCAGTCGCTGATGCGTTCGCATCAGAAGACGATGACCGCCAGCCCGAACATCCGCTTGATCACCAGAACGCCGCGTACAGCGCGATCAGGATCGCGGTGACGCCCAAGGCGCCGAAGTTGAACGTGCCGCTGGTGGCGTAGCTCACATCGTCGGTGCGGATGCGGTTGGGGTCCGAACTCGCGCGCAAGGTCAGCGATACGATCACCGCCAGCGCCAGCGCCAGCAGGAACACCAGGCCCACGCGGTCCATGAACGGCAATTCCGGCCAGGCGAGTTTCAGTACGATCGACAGCGCGAACGAGCCGACTGCAGCCGCGATCGCGCCGGCTTCGTTGGCGCGCTTCCAGAACAGCCCCAGCATGAAGATCACCACGATGCCCGGGGTGAAGAAACCGGTGTATTCCTGGATGTACTGGAAGGCCTGATCGAAGCTGCCGAGCAGGGGCTTGGCGGTGAAGATCGCCAGCACGATCGCGGCCGAAGCCGCGATCCGGCCGATCTTGACCAGATGCGCTTCATCGTGCTGCTTGCCGCGTTTGTTGTAGAGATCGAGGGTGAAGATGGTGGAGACCGAATTGATCTTCGATGCGACAGACGCCACGATCGCTGCGATCAGGGCCGCGAACACCAGCCCGAGCACGCCGGTCGGCAGCAGCGCCATCATCTTCGGATAGGCCTGATCGGGCTTGTCCAGACCCGGCACCAGCATCAGTGCGGCGATGCCCGGCAGCACCACGATCACCGGCATCAGCAGTTTCAGGAAGGCCGCGAACATCACGCCCTTCTGCGCTTCGGCGATATCTTTCGCCGCCAGCGCGCGCTGGATGATGTACTGGTTGAAGCCCCAGTAGCTGACATTCATGATCCACATGCCGCCGATCAAGACGCTCAGGCCCGGCAGATCCTTGTAGAACGGATTGTCGGGCGTGAGGATCATCTTGAAGTGTTCCGGATGCGCGGCCACCAGCGTCTTGAAGCCGCCGAGCACGCCAGCGTCGCCGCCGATGCGGTCCAGCGAAATGCCGACGATCAGCAGACCGCCCAGCACCAGCAGCGAGACCTGCACGATGTCGGTGAGCGCGACCGCCTTGAGTCCGCCGTACAGCTGATAGATCAGTGCGAAACCGCCGAGCAGGGCCAGTGCCGCGAACTGGCTCATGCCGGTGACCTGGGTCACCGCGATCGAGCCCAGCCACAGGATCGACGTGAGATTCACGAACACGTACAGGCCCAGCCAGAACACCGCCATGATCGTGCGGATGTTCGGGCCGTAACGCTCTTCCAGAAACTGCGGCATGGTGTAGATGCCGTTGCGCAGGAACACCGGCAGGAAGAACTTGCCGACGATCAGCAGGGTCAACGCCGCCATCCATTCGTAGGACGCGATGGCGAGTCCGAGCGCATAGCCCGACCCCGACATGCCGATGATCTGTTCGGCGGAAATATTGGCGGCGATCAGCGAGGCGCCTATCGCCCACCACGGAAGTGATTTGCTGGCCAGGAAATAATCTTTCGCGTCCTTCTGATGCCCGCTCTTTTCGCGCGATACCCACTGCGCCAGCACGAAGATGCCGACCAGGTAGGCCAGCACGATGATCGTGTCGATGGTTGAAAGATTCATGTCGAAAGCCTCACGTCGTTCTCCGGATTCGTTCGTCGCATGCGCGACGGCGCGTCTGCGATGGTTGCGTTGAATGTACGCCGGAGGGGGACGGCGGTCTGCGGTTCGGATCCGCCGCATCGGAAGAGGGGCGGCCACGGCGAGCATGCATGCATTCGGCGGTCGCTGTCCGTGGCCCGAACCGGGGGGATCCGACGGTTCGGCTTTCGAACGATACCGCTGGTTGCCCGCACTCGTGCAAGTCGATCCCCCTGACATCCACCACCGCAAAGCCCTGCGGGACGGATGCGGAGAGGGGCGCTCTGCCCGTGGCCGCGTTGAACGTTCTAGTCGTTGCTGACAGCGTTGTCAACGGTGCCGGCGCGATGCCGGGCTCCGTGGCCGTGCGCGGCGCTGACCTTGTGTCGCTGCGTGAATCAGCCGGGTGGGGTCAAGGTTGCGCGCGGCGGCAGCGACCAGTCGATCGGCGTCTGGCCCTTGCGGACCAGATATTCGTTCGTCGCCGAGAAATGTCCGCAGCCCATGAACCCGCGATGCGCCGACAGCGGCGAGGGATGCGGCGCCTTCAACACGCGGTGGCGGCCCGTATCGATCATCTTGCCCTTGGCCTGCGCGTAGCTGCCCCAGAGCAGGAACACCAGGCCTTCCTTTTCACGATTGAGCACGTCGACGACGTGATCGGTGAAACCTTCCCAGCCTTTGCCCTGATGCGCGCCGGCGCGGCCGTCTTCCACCGTCAGCACGGCGTTGAGCAGCAGGACGCCGCGCTCGGCCCAGGGCGTGAGGCAGCCATGGTCGGGCCGGGCGATGCCCAGATCGTGCTGGATCTCCTTGAAGATGTTGTCGAGCGATGGCGGCACCGCCACGCCCGGGCGCACCGAGAAGCACAGCCCGTGCGCCTGACCCGCGCCGTGGTAAGGGTCCTGGCCCAGGATCACCACTTTCACCGCGTCGAACGGGGTGGCGTCGAAGGCCGAGAAAATCTGCGCGCCCGGCGGATAGATGCGCAGGCCTTGCGCCTTGCGCTGGCGCAGGAACGCGCCGAGCGCGGCGATGTCCTCGCGCTGCAGGTAGTCGCCGATGCGGGCCTTCCAGGAAGGTTCGAGTCTGATGCGGTCTTCGTCAGCCATGACGGGGTCAATCCCTGCAAACGGTGGGGGTGCCGATGATGCACCAACGTTCTTGCGGATGGCACGGCTCGGCGCGGCATGACGATCGTTTCCTGCGCGTCGACATCCGGCAAGCGCACGGCGTTACGTCAGCGGCGCCCGCTCCGGCAGCTTCGCCATGCGCAATTGGAACAGGGTCTTGGTGATCAGCATGCGTTCTTCGATCGGCTTGAGCACCAGATCGTTGGCCCCTTCGCGCAACAGGTTCGACTGTTTGTCGCGGTTGCCGTCGCCGGTCATCACCAGCACCGGCAGCCGGCGCTTGCCGTAGTTGAACTCGTTGCGGACCGCGCGCAGCAGATCCAGACCGCTGACTTCGCCGTCGAGGGTCACGTCGGTGAGCAGCAGATCGGCGCCGACGTCGTCCTGGCCGAGGTGTTCGCGCAGATAAGCCAGCGCATCGTCGCCGCGGCTCATGTGGATCACGCTGATGTCGTGCGCCTGCAGCATGCGCCGGGTCGCGACCGCGACGGTGATGCTGTCCTCGACGTAGAGCACGCGCGCATCGGGAATCGGCTCCGGGTGCACGTAGCCGCGAATGAATGCGGCCAGCGCGGGGTAGCCGTCGGCCTTGTCGAAATAATCGGTGACGTCTTCGGTGAACCGGCGGGCTTCCAGGTGCGCCTGGGCATCGCCCGAGACCACGATCACCGGCACATAGCGCTGGCCGGCGCTGGAGCGCACCTGGCGGGCCACCTGCAGGCCGTCGCCGTCCATCAGCACCAGCGAGGTCGTCACCAGATCCACCGGGCCTTCTTCGAGCGCGGCCTTGGCTTCGGCAAGGCCGCCACAGCCGATGATTTCCACGCCCGGCAAATCGCGCTGCAGCATGTCGCCGATCAGCCTGCGGACCATTTTCGATGCGTCGACCACCATCACCCGTGGGGTGTCGGTGGTCAGGTGGCGGACATCGTGGGCTGGCATGGGTCGGATTCGGTCGCTTCGGTTGCGGGAGGGGGCCAGCGGCGCAACCTTGCGCCAGAGAGCACATCAAACCTTAGTTTGACGTAGAAAATGTCCGGTGACCACGCCGGCGCCCAGCCAACCCAGCGCCCCCGCGACGGCGAGCACAAGCAGAGCGTGCAGCGGCTCCATTCCGGAGAACGCGAAGCGGCTGCCGTAACTGTCGGCCAGCGCACGCAACGGCAGGCGCAAGGCGAATTCGGCGGCGGTCAGCAGCCCCAGCGCCAGTGCGCCTGCGGCCAGGCCGTAGCAGGCCCCGAGATACAGGAACGGCCGGCGGATGAAGCCGTCGGTGGCGCCCAGCGACTGCAGCACCGCGATCTCCTCGCGCCGCGACTGGATATCCAGGCGCACGGTGTTGCCCACGACCAGCAGCGCGCCCAATCCGAGCAGCGCCGCCAGCACCCAGACCACGCGCTCGCCGAAACCGAGCCAGCGGTCCAGACGTTCGCGCCAGACCGCATCGTGCTGGACCAGATCTGCCTCCGGCAGCGCGGTCAACGCGGCGACCAGTGCGCGTTCGTCGCCGCGCGGGCGCACGATCAGCACGCTCGGCAGCGGGTTCTCGCCGACCGCCGCGAGCGCATCGGCGTAGACATCGGTGCCGCCGTCGTCGCGCAGGCTGGCCAGCCCTTCATCGGGCGTGCGCAGTGCGACCGCAGCGATGTCGCCGCGCGCGCGCAGGGTCTGCGCCAGCGCGCGGGCGCGTTCGACCGCGATGTCCTGTTTGAGGAAGACGGTGACCTCGCGGGCGCGCTCGATGGTGCCGCCCAGCCGCGCGGCGTTGTCCAACACCAGCGCCAGGCCCAGCGGCAGCGCCAGCGCGACTGCCATCACCCCGACGGTGAGCAGGGTCGACCATGGTTTGCCGAACATCCGTCCGAGGCTGGCGATCAGGCTGTCGCGGTGATGCTCGGCCCAGGCGGCGATCCGCGAGCGGGGCCTGGCGGGGGTGGCGCCGGACGCGGTGGGCTTAGCCATCGGCCAGCTCCTCCGGCGCGATGTCGTCCAGCAGCCGGCCGTGATCCAGCACCAGCACCCGCTTGCGCATGCGTTTGACCAGACCCAGATCGTGGCTGGCGATCAGCACGCTGGTGCCGCGTTCATGCAGCGCCGCGAACAGCGCCATGATTTCGGCCGACAGGGTGGGGTCGAGATTGCCGGTGGGTTCGTCCGCGACCAGCAGCTGCGGCTCGCCGACCAGCGCCCGGGCGATGCCCACGCGCTGCTGTTCGCCGGCCGACAGCTGACCGGGCAGCGCGTCCAGTCGTGCGCCAAGTCCGACGCGATCGAGCACGCTGCGCACCCGTTTGCGGATCTCGTCGCGACGCACGCCGCGCAGGATCAGCGGCAGCGCCACGTTCTCGGCTGCGGTGCGGTCGGTCAGCAGGCGGTGATCCTGATAGACCACGCCCACTTCGCGCCGGTGCATCGCCACCCCGCGCCCGCTGACCTTGCGCAGATTGCGCTCGCCGAACAGCACCGCGCCGCTGCTCGGGCGTTCGGACAGGTGGATCAGCTTGAGCAGCGTGCTTTTGCCGGCGCCGGAGTGGCCGGTGATGAACAGCATCTCGCCGGGATTCACCGCGAACGAGACATCCGTCAGCGCGCGATGCCCGCTGGGGTATTGCTTGCCGACGTTGTCGAAGCGGAGGACGGTCATGCGGACAGATTAGCGGGTGTCATGGGTCGGCACCAACCATCGAAATCTTTCCATCCCAGAACGCATTGAGGCTGTCCCAGGCTTTCCTGCTGACAGGAAGAAGAAACCGGCCGAATTCTTCGGGATCGATCCGATGATGCATCCAGAGATTCTGGATGCCTTCCAGCAAACCAATGGTCGCTGCCTCTCTCACATACGCATCGCCTTCCAGATGCAACCGTTCGATCAACTCGATGACGGCGGGAAAATCGCCTGTCGAATTCCGCTTGTGCAGCGCCAACAAGTGATATGCGAACTCGCCGAGCAAGAGGTAAGGCAGCGCAATCGTTTCGTCACTCGAAAACGATGGGCATGCCGCGATCAGCAACGGCTGGAGGTCGACCCTCTGGATCGACCTGATCGCGGCATGTTCAGCGGCCATCATCATCCTGTTTGATGCGGCGCTGACGTTTCGAAGGCGCTCAGTGCTGCGAACGCGGCGGCTTGATCACCAAAGATTTCAGTTTGTTGCCGAGGCGCGAGAACAGCGACGGTTTGGATTCGGCGCCGGACTTCGCGGGCTGCATGCCGCCTGCCGAGGTGCCACCCACCGAGACCGCTGCCGGGGTTTCCAGCGCGCGGACCGCCTGGCTGACGGGGTTCGTGGACTCGGCACCGCCATCGATCCGCTTGCCGCCGCGACGCCGGCGAGGCTTGCGCGGTCCGCGCTCGCCTTCCGCTGCGTTCGGGATGGCGGCGGCTGCCGCGACCTGTGCGACTGCGGGCTTCGGTGTGGCATCGACTTCGCGCGGCGGACGCGGGGTGCGCTCGCGACGTTCGCCGCTGCCGGAACTGCTGGAACCCGAACCACTGGAGCGTGGGCCACCGGAGCGCGACTCACCGGAGCGTGGTCCGCTGGAACGACCGCCCGGGCCGCCGCCACTACCGCTGCGACCGCCGCTGCCGCTACGTGCGCCACCCGTGCGTCCACCCGTCCGATCGGCCTCGCGCGCTTCACGCGCTTCGCGGAAGATCGTGCTGAGGCTGTCGTCGTTCTCGCCTTCTTCGCCTTCCACCACCGGCTGACGCTCGCGCTCCGGACGCGGCAGCGACGTCATCAACTCGCGGGTGACCGGTTCGGAGGGAATCTTCTGTTCGATGTAGGCCTCGATATCGGGCAGCGACATCGCGTAGCGCTCGCAGGCGAAGCTGATCGCGTCGCCTTCCGCACCCAGACGCGCGGTGCGGCCGATGCGATGGACGTAGTCCTCCGCATCGAACGGCAGATCGTAGTTGTAGACGTGGCTCACGCCGTCGATATGCAGACCGCGCGCGGCGACGTCGGTGGCCACCAGCAGTTCGAGCTGGCCGGCCTGGAATTTCTTCAGCAGCGATTCGCGCTTCTTCTGCGGCACATCGCCGCTGAGCACGCCGACCCGGTAGCCGGCGCGATCCAGCGCACGGGCGACCCGCTCGACGAAGACTTTGGTGTTCACGAACACCATCGTCCGCGCGCCTTCGCTGCGCGACAGCAGGCCCAGCAGCAGCGGGATCTTCTCGTCGTCGGCCGGGTAGTACATCAGCTGCCGGACCTTCGAGTTGGTGATGTACTCGCTCTCGACGACGATCTTTTCCGGATCGTTCATGTGCTCGTAGGCCAGCTCCAGCACGCGATGGCTGAGAGTGGCCGAGAACAGCAGGGTCTGGCGCTCGGTGCAGGCCGGCATGCGCCGCAGCAGGAAGCGGATGTCCTTGATGAAGCCGAGGTCGAACATGCGGTCGGCCTCGTCCAGCACGCAGACCTCGCAGGCGTGCAGGCTGACCACCTTGTGCTGTTTGACGTAGTCGATCAGCCGGCCGGGCGTCGCGATGATCACATCGGCGCCTGCCTGCAGCAGGGCGCGCTGCTTGTCGTAGTCCACGCCGCCGTAGACCAGGGCGAACTTCAGGCCCAGGTCGGCGCCGAACTTCACGGCGTCCTTGTGGATCTGGATCGCCAGTTCGCGGGTCGGGGCGAGGATCAGCGCGCGGGGGTCTTCGGGCTTGCGCTCGGCCAGCGCCGGGCGCGACAGCAGGCGGTTGATGACCGTCACCAGGAAGGCGAGGGTCTTGCCGGTACCGGTCTGGGCCTGGCCGGCGACATCGCGGCCGGGCAGGGTCACCGGCAGGGTCAGGGCCTGGATGGGAGTGCAGCGGGTGAAGCCCGCGGCTTCGAGCCCGGCCAACAGCGCCGGATGCAGCTCGAAGGAGGAAAAAGTGATGTCGGTTAAGGGTTTATCGCTCATGCTCTGGCGTTGAATGCGGGCTGGCGCAGGCGTGTGCGCTTGCGCGGGCGGGCGTGGGGAAGCAGACTGCAGGCTTCTGCGCACTGCCGGGACGTGGCGCTCGGTTCGGGCTCTGACCCTTGAAGCCGGCGACGGAAGCCCGCAGTGTAACAGGCCGGCTTCACACCCGCCGACCCCACCTTCCGACGCGCCGATCCGGCCGTCCGTACTCCCCGGAGACCCCCGTGAGCGACAAGATCACCCATGCCACCGACGCCGATTTCGATGCGCTCGTCCTGCAGTCCGACGTCCCGGTGCTGGTGGATTTCTGGGCCCCGTGGTGCGGCCCGTGCAAGATGATCGCGCCGCTGCTCGACCAACTGGCCGACGAATACGACGGCCGCGCCAAGATCGTGAAGGTCGACGTACAGGACCACCCCAACCTCGGCCGCCGCTTCAATGCGCGCAGCATTCCGATGCTGCTGGTGTTCAAGAACGGCCAGGTCCACGGCACCCAGATCGGTGCGGTCGGCAAGCCGCATCTGGCCCAGTTGATCGATAAGGCGCTCTGACCCCAGCCCGCCACGGCGCCCGTTTCGGGCGTCGGACGCGATCGTCGGCCGCCTGCCGCCGGTCGCACGTCTGAACCCATCTTCATCCCGAGGCTTGCCGCCGCGCCTTGCGGGTGCTAGTTTCCTGAAAACGACGCGCCTCAGGCGCCGTAACCTTCAGTCTTAACCGACCACCCACTCCCCAGATCCCGTCCGCGCACCGCGGACGCTCGCAGCCGCGAGGAATTCCGTTTGTCCGACAAGACCCCCGTATCCGGCGAAACCGCCGAGAAGCGCGTGCGCAAGCCGCGCACCCCCAAGGCATCCGCCGCCCAGACCAGCATCCCGCTTCCCGAAGCGCCGGCGCCCATGGCCGCTCCGCCTCCGCCGGCAGCACCGCCGCCACCGCCGGTCGCCGCACCTCCGAGTTCGACTCCGAGCCCGCCGCCCGCCCAGGCCGCGCCGCCCCGCGAGTCGCAGCCACGCGAGAATCAACCGCGAGAGACCCAGCCGCGTGAGGCCCAGCCGCAGCAGCCGCGTCATCATCAGCAACACCCGCCGCAACAGGCGCACCAGCAACCCCAACCATCCCAGCAGCCGCAGCAACCTTCCTCGCAGGAAGGCGGCAGCGGCCAGCCCAGCGGTCAGTTCGACCCGCAGGGCGGCAATGCGCAGGGCGGCGGTATGCAGGGCGATGGCGGCCAAGGCCAGCCGGGCGACAACCAGCGCTTCAACAACAACAATCGTCGCGACCGCTTCCGCAACAACCGCAACAACAACAGCAATAACAACAACAACCGTTACCGCAATCGCGACGACAGCGGCGACCAGGACGGCAACCAGGACGCCGGCAGCTTCCAGCAGCCGCAGTACGTGGCGCGGCAGGTGTCCAGCGTCCCGGAAGGCTTCCCGCAGTATTCGCTGGGCGATCTCAAGCGCATGCCCATGCCCAAGCTGCTGGACATCGCCGAGCAGTTGCAGATCCAGGAAGGCGTCGCCCGCGCGCGCAAGCAGGACGTCATCTTCGCCGTCCTCAAAGTGCTCACCCGCCATGGCGAAGGCGTCGCCGCCGACGGCGTGCTGGAAATCCTGCCTGACGGCTACGGCTTCCTGCGCGCCGCCGAAGCCAGCTATCTCGCCGGTCCGGACGACGTGTACATCTCGCCCAGCCAGATCCGCCGCTTCAACCTGCGCACCGGCGATCATCTGAGTGGCCGCATCCGCTGGCCGAAGGACGGCGAACGCTACTTCGCGCTGGCCGTGGTCGACACCATCAACGGCGAGCCGCTGGAAGCGTCGAAGAACAAGGCGCTGTTCGAAAACCTCACCCCGCTGTTCCCGCGCAAGCGCTTCAAGCTGGAACGCGGCGACGGCAGCACCGAAGACATCACCGGCCGCATCCTCGACCTGGTCGCGCCGCAGGGCAAAGGCCAGCGCGCGCTGATCGTTTCGCCGCCGAAAGCCGGCAAGACCATGATGATGCAGCAGATCGCCAGCGCCATCACCTACAACCATCCCGACGTGCACATGATCGTGCTGCTGGTGGATGAGCGTCCGGAAGAAGTCACCGAAATGCAGCGCACCGTGCGCGGCGAAGTGGTGAGTTCCACCTTCGACGAACCCGCCGCCCGCCACGTGCAGGTCGCGGAAATGGTGATCGAACGCGCCAAGCGCCTGGTCGAGCACAAGAAGGACGTCGTGATCCTGCTCGACTCCATCACCCGTCTCGCCCGCGCCTACAACAACGTCGTGCCCAGCTCCGGCAAGGTGCTGACCGGCGGCGTCGACGCCAACGCCATGCACCGCCCGAAGCGCTTCTTCGGCGCCGCGCGCAACGTCGAGGAAGGCGGCAGCCTGACCATCATCGCCACAGCCCTGGTCGATACCGGCAGCGCGATGGACAAGGTCATCTACGAAGAGTTCAAGGGCACCGGCAACTCCGAAATCCACCTCGACCGCCGCATCACCGAGAAACGCGTCTACCCCGCGATCAACATCAACCAGTCCGGCACCCGCCGCGAAGACCTGCTGATCG